>CALCZR010000074.1 GCA_937903325.1 uncultured Candidatus Saccharibacteria bacterium | reverse complement strand
ATAACCTGTGACGATTCATCTCGTCACGTTCCGCTCTGAATACATAGGAGCGGACACGCAATACCGCCTGAAGTGAAACATCTCAGTAGGGCGAGGAAAAGAAAGCGAATGCGATTCCGTCAGTAGTGGCGAACGAAAGCGGAACAGCCTAAACCGGAGGTTTACCTCCGGGGTTCGGGGCCCGATGTGGCAGTTGAAGTGTTAGGTGAAGCGAATGGAAAATCGCTCCAAAGAGGGTGAGAGGCCCGTAACCGAAAACTTGACAACGCCTAGGGATTCCCAGAGTAATACGATCCACGTGGCATTTCGTATGAATATGTGCCGACCACGGCATAAGGCTAAATACTCGCTAGTGACCGACAGTGAACAAGTACCGCGAGGGAAAGGTGAAAAGAACCGCCGTGAGCGGAGTGAAATAGTACCTGAAACCACATACCTACAAGGTGTCAGAGCCGGCTTGTCCGGTGATGGCGTGCCTTTTGCAAAATGAGTCTGCGAGTCAGTCTGTGTGGCAAGCCTAAGTCCTTCTGGGACGGAGGCGGAGCGAAAGCGAGTCCGAACAGGGCGACAAGTCGCACGGGCTGAACCCGAAGCGGAGGCGATCTACCCATGGCCAGGTTGAAGCGTTGGTAATACGACGTGGAGGACCGAACTGGTGAACCTTGAGACGTTCTCGGATGAGCTGTGGGTAGGAGTGAAAGGCTAATCAAGCCCCGTAATAGCTGGTTCTCCCCGAAATGTATTTAGGTGCAGCGTCATGCGCTGATCGAGGGGGGTAGAGCACTGAATGAGCTAGGGGACATACCCGTCTACCAAACTCAATCAAACTCCGAATACCCTCGAATGTAGCATGGCAGTAAGACAGTGGGGGATAAGCTTCATTGTCGAAAGGGAAACAGCCCAGCCCTGCAGCTAAGGTGCCCAAATAACGCTCAGTGGAAAGGAAGTGAGATTTCATTGACAGTGAGGATGTTGGCTTAGAAGCAGCCACCATTTAAACAGTGCGTAATAGCTGACTCATCGAGAGATCTCGCGCCGAAAATGATTGGCGATTAAGCGGCATACCGAAGCTCTGGATTGAACGGTCTACGGATCGTTCAGTGGTAGGGGAGCGTTCTGTGAGCGTCGAAGCGTGAAGGCGACTGACCGTGGAGTTCACAGAAGTGAGGATGCAGACATAAGTAACGTTAAGGGCGGTGAAATCCCGCCCCGCCGTAAACCCAAGGTTTCCTGGGCAACGATCTTCGTCCCAGGGTTAGTCGGGAGCTAAGTCAAGGCCGTATGGCGTCGGCGATGCACATTGGGTTAATATTCCCAAACCGGCTATGGTTAAACCAGGACGTTCGTGGAAATTGAGAAAGCATGCCGGCTGAAAGTGGCAGAAGGAGGCGGGGCAACCCAAATCCGGTCTTTTGATCCGACCACCGAGAAAAGCGTTTTGGCCCTTTCCATGGCCGCCCGTACCGCAAACCGACACAGGTGGGTGGGTAGAATATACCAAGGCGAAAGAGTGAAACCTCGTTAAGGAACTCTGCAATCTAGTCCCGTAACTTCGGAAGAAGGGATGCCCTCCTCGGAGGGTCGCAGTGAAAGGGGACAACCGACTGTTTATCAAAAACACAGCATTGTGCCAAGACGAAAGTCCAAGTATACGATGTGACACGTGACCAATGCGGAAAGATTAAGGCAAGGGGTTAGCCGCAAGGCGAAGCTCTGAACCTAAGTCCCCGTGAATGTCGGCCGTAACTATAACGGTCCTAAGGTAGCGAAATTCCTTGTCGGGTAAGTTCCG
>CALCZR010000073.1 GCA_937903325.1 uncultured Candidatus Saccharibacteria bacterium | reverse complement strand
CCTAGAGTAGCCATATCGGCTTCATAGTAATCAACAGCAGCTTTGAGCGCTGGTGCAGTATCAGTACCAACAAAATTCACCAGGTGACCGAGGCCACCTAACGCCGCTGTTTCCATCGTACCAACGCCACGACAACCGAAGTCGTGGAGCATAAACTCAATACCCTTTGTGGAACCAAGGGTTTCAGTCATGTATTTAGCATAATCTTTCTTCACTTCACGAGAAAGAGTAGCTACGGTTGAGGGATACCATACTTGACTGAGAATCGTCTCAACATATTCTACTAGCCAAGCACATTTCTCATCAGTTGCTTCTACTGTAAAGAGAACGTTGCCGACAGGGTTAATAGAACCTTCGGGCACTGCTCGAATTCGAAGAGGCAAGAGGCCGTGTAGTTCCTTGCTAATGTATCGCCAACCTTCCTCATTAAAGATACCAGGACCCATAGCTGCGTCGATGTAAAGCTTAGCCTCTTTAATCTTCTGAGCGTCCACTCGTACCCCAGTTAAGTGCTTGAGGATTTGTGCCTGGAGGCCGACCATTACAGCCTCAGGATATTGAGCGCCTTCTCGCATTTCCCAGTAAAGTACCTGGTTTTCTAGGTCTTTCTGTTGCATAGCCCAATGTGAAGGTTTGTATAGGTCTACACATAGGATAATATTATTCTGTAGTTGGTCAATTAGTTCTTGATTCATAGTTCTTCTAATAGCCTTTCAAATAGTGCTCTGTGGCACTTGTTAAAGTCGTCCACCGTCAGGTCTGCGAATGGAACCCACTGTGCTGTTGCTGCATCGTCTGCGGCTGTCGGAGTGGGTGGGTTATCTAAGCTGTCAATTTCAAATTTGAACAGTCGTGTACGAATCTCATCTACTTCTGAACGGTAACGCCAATCATCCTGCGTGAAGCTACCGAGCCACTCGCCCTCTTCGGCGAAGATATCAACACCTGTCTCTTCAAAGACTTCACGTTTAGCATCCTCTTCATCAGTCGAATTTAGTTCCGCAAACCCTCCTGGGAACATATACTGCCCCGGCACAATATCTTTGGTAATAAGAAGGATGTGACAGGACTCGGGATAGAAAGATCCGTGATATTTATTCCACACTACTGCTGCATCTACACAAGAGTAGACTGTAGGGAAACGATTCTGGTTAGCCCAGATAACCCCACGGCGAAAATCTACGCTAGGGTTACTCGCTGACTTGCCAAGGGTTTCACGTCTCATCGTTGAGGATAGTCCCGCAACAGCCGGAAGTACTGCTCTCTCATGGGTCCCGGTGTAAGCCTCTGTGCTAGTATCCCGACTGTGATAAATGACTGCTTCATCGTGATCATTCCATCGATCGATAAGATCATCGAGATTCTGTGACCAAATCTTATCATCAGGATGGTCCTTCAGAGATACTGAGATCCCACTGACGTCTAGCTCAGCTAGGTAAGAATCAATCATGTACTGCCTTGATTTCACAGCAAGAGGATTGTTAGCCGTAGTGGGAAGAGGTCCTTCGCCTAGGACTACTAGGACTTCATCGACATTGTGTTTCAGGTATTCAAAGATAGATCGATGACCCATGTGTAGATCATCAACCTGAAATCTTCCTACGATTACACCTAGTGTACTCATTCTTTTACTCGAATCCATTTATAGTTGTAACTTGATTTAGTCCATGTACCGATCAGGTTATCACCAGCACG
>CALCZR010000072.1 GCA_937903325.1 uncultured Candidatus Saccharibacteria bacterium | reverse complement strand
TGACCGATAAAACCCATGGATGACAAGTATTTGAGGCGCGCAGAGATCATATCAGGGGTGCCACCGATAGCATGAGCTACATTACGGAGTCCGCCAAGGATAAGATATTTACCTTGATCGTTGCTACTAAACTTGTTGTCTTTGATTAGCTCACAGATATACATCCAGAGTGATTTATATGCAGCTTTTGCTGGGCCATTACCTTGGGCCAATGTAAGCACTTTAAGGCCTTGCTCAATCAATTTATCTGTGGCCTCAACGTAAGCCAACTTAGGCTTACCAGGTTTATAACCTGTGCCATCCCACATACGCTCTGCTGAGTCGATTGTGATCTGTCCGTACGTGCGACCATCCCCGCTATGGACATGATCCCACTTAGGACGCATAAGGCCAGAGTTACGAAACATGCGATCTACACGCTCATGGTCTCCATTGGTCCAAAACATCAACTTAAGCACAAGGCTAATGTCTCCAGGTGTACGTCCGTTTTCACCGGTTGAGCTATAGTCGGAGAGATCTCCATCGTACAACTTTTTAAATGCCTCACCGTTTTTGCTTTGGAATGCTCTATCGAGGATTTCTTGGTCAGCCAGATCAATAGGGGTCCTATCTTTAGGCCTATCATTTATCAGTGCTGGACGAAATATGTCTACATTAAATGTTGCGCTAATGTAATCTCCAAAGCTATCGATAAGCATTTGGCCGTCTTTAATCTGCTCAAATCCTGGCAGGACCGCTCCTGTCATCGAGCAGAAACGACTACGGCTATAGATCTCCACCCCAACTCCAGGGAGTGTAAATCTATGCTTATATTCTTCAGGCAGATCCCCTTTTACCAGGATGTGCAAGCCCTGACCAGATGATGATACCTCTGTGTACGAATCAAAATACTCTAAGAGCGATAACACAGATTGAGGGACTTCATACTGGTCTGTACCCTTCCAGTCTAGGTCAACCAATGTATAGTCGCCAGTCAGTGCAAACTTAAGACCGTAGTGCTTGCGCTTCTCGAGCTGGTTAACGGTTGCGTCAAACCATGCCCATGTTAAGGGTTCGTTAATTCTGGCTCCATGGTTGTCTGTACCTGGCATGACCGGAAACTTACGTTTGGTTCCATTTTTCGTCGTGTAAATCCATGTGACCCATTTGCGGAGTTCTTTTAGTTCCTGAGGGATTGATGAGTACGAAACTGACTTTGGTTTTTGTAATATCATAATGTTACCTTTTACTCCCTTTGTACGGCTTAATTGGTTCGCCCGTGATACTTTCACGGGTTTTCTTTCGTCTATTATAGCACAGTTTGAGAAAATGAGTAACCCGCCGGTTTGAGCTTGCATGCAGAGGCTTGGCGGGTCTTGTCTACTTAGTATAACAGATTATTCGTCTTCGAAGGGTGCAGTCTCATCTAAGAGATCTTTGACCAATTGGAACTCCGGTGACTGCATTACAACTGCTTGCACCCATTTGTCCAACATATGAAATGTATCTGGGTTAAAATCCAATCGGTTAAGGCTAAACTTAATAAGTGGATTGACTGCATCGCCTACTACTGTTTTGCGAGAGACGTTCTGCACGGCCTCTAACTTAAGGTTTCCACCTTGAGATCCATTAAGAGGCTTTGTAAGTGCTGTGGTTACAAGTGCGGGCTTACCAAGCAACACCCCTAAATCTACTGGACCAGATGTAACGAATTGTTCGCCCTGCCATGTCTTAAGGGTTTTGAACAAGTTGCTCGTTTGGGCTAATGATGCCGCGTATCTACGAGATACGATATATGGTTTGCCACCAAAGTTTCCAGTTGGGATGAGTTCTTCGGGTGTCTCAAACGAGAGGATTAACTCTCTGCGGTGACCGATGCCTTTCTCTCTTACCACTTTACCTTGTGGATCCTTTTGTTCCTGGATGTCGTATGGTTGAGTGCCTAAATCGATGATACGGATCAATCTGGACTCATATACGCCTGGTTGCAAAACTGGGATTCTTTCTTTCTGTTTTTGTTGTGGTTGTTCGATAATCATTTTGTTTCTCCTTTTTGTCCTTAGGACTCTTCAATTATACCATATAGCCCCAGGAGTTTCCAGAGTTAATTGGATTCTAATTATGAGATTTCAGTGAGGCCTTAGGTATTTATATTATATATAGTACTTAATTAGTATTATATTCTTTTACTGTGTTTTATATCTTTTATGTACTAACCTAGAGAGGATTAACGTCCCAGACAGTATTTACAGAATCACTAAATCCAAGGGTTGACATCATGTGTTACGCATGGTATGCTTATTTCAAGGAGGAAGCATGAATAAGACATAGTAATTTGTAGAAGTTTGTCCTAAAAGGCTTGCCGGTTTTGACAAGCAAATATTTCCGGAAATCCGGAATAATTCAAGAGGTCGTCCCAGACAGGAGTACTTTCTCACCTTAGATGCGGCCAAGCACATCTCAATGATGTCAAACACATCCAGGGGCAAGGAGGCTCGGAAGCACTTTATCGAGGCAGAGAAGAGCTAGAGAGACTAGAATATATATGTTTAAAGAGGAGCAATATGAATAGTCTTGAAATGACAGTTAGGGAAACGGGCAGCCTGTTCACGGTAGATGCTAGAGCTCTTCACGAATGGCTAGGTGTTAGAAAAGATTTTTCTACTTGGTTCTTAAACCAAGTAGACAGAATGGACATGGTAGACGGGATTCATTACGAGGTAGTTTTCCCCCTAAAAGGGGAAAACTCTGGAGGTCGTCCAGCAAAGGATTTTACGATAGTCATAACCGTAATAAAAGGAGAATGAATATGATTAATATTAGCGAACATAACGGCGAGCGGATGGTTGACGCAAGAGAGCTCCATGGTTTTCTAGAGGTTGCCAGAGATTTTAGCACTTGGATCCAGGATAGGATTAAGAAGTATAGATTCGTCGAAGGAATAGATTATATAGTCCTGGAGGGTTCCCCCGATCGGGGGAACGGGCATTACAACCCAAAGCCATCAAAGGATTACGCACTTACGCTTGATATGGCCAAAAGTATTGCGATGGTACAGAACAATAATAAGGGCGATGAGGTAAGGCAGTATTTCATATCCTGCGAGAAGAAGCTTAACCAGATTCGCAAACAGATGACTCCGCTAGAGATGCATCTTGAGACCCTACGACAAATGGTAGAAGTGGAACGTAGGACCACGCAGGCTATAGACGAACAGAAAGCTGAGACGCAGCAATTAAAACGCGTAGTCGGTGCTCTGCGTGATGACTTTACCGCTGTTAAGGCAGCTGCCGAACTTGATGCAGCCTTTGTGACCATAGCTGGATTTCTTTCTATCAGTGGTATAAAAAACAAGACGAAAGAGGAGATTAGAATATTAGGTATGCGGGTTAGCAAACACTGTAAAGAGAACGGTATCAAGATTGCCCAAGTGCCGTCTGTAACGCATGGTAAGGTTAACGCCTATCCTAGGGAAGTTTTAGAAATGCTGATCGGAGAGATGAAATGAATCCCAATAGTCTAAAGAATCTTAAGAATAATCCAACTATCAAGAAGTACGGTACACTCAACGAAGGGCAAATATCACATACAGTTAGAGTGAGAATCTCAGCCGAGATCAAAGAACTACTCAAAGAAATATCTCCAGAAGAGCTAGGTCGTATACTCACAGAAGCCCTTAAATCTCGTCTCTAAATATAATACAAATAAGCATCCCGGGTTATTCCCGGGATTTTTCTTATTCAAACTCTAAACTTAATATTGGATCCTTCTTAACTGCTTTCTTCTCAGATTTTCGGGAGCGCTGAACATTGCGTACGAATGCAATTATATCTGGGGTCGGCATTGGTAGATCTTTA
>CALCZR010000071.1 GCA_937903325.1 uncultured Candidatus Saccharibacteria bacterium | reverse complement strand
AGTCGGAGCAGTCGGAGCAGTCGGAGCAGTCGGAGCAGTCGGAGCAGTCGGAGCAGTCGGAGCAGCGTTGTACTCTCTAACCTTCTCCGCTATCGCATCCGGGTCGGTAGACGCAACAATGAGCCGGGTCCGGTCTGCTACAGACGTGCTTACGTCATTAACTGCGGCGTTCCACTTAGCTAAGTTGATCGGGGCCAGCACCTTTTGAACCTGATCACTAGGCACGACGAACGAATCCCCAGTGGCGTAGCTGGTGAGTTTCGCGTTGCCCTGCGCGTCGATCGCATCTACGTGATACGTAGTAGCCGCCGTACTATTGACGAACATAACCGTAGTGTCCGGCATCACTGCGCGACTATCAGTAGCGAAGTTAGCCGGGTGTAACGGATCAATCTTACTAATTTGTTTGAGCGCCTTAGTAACAGTCTCTGCGGTAATACTGCGAACGGGGATATTTCCAATCTTCTTAATTGCGTCGGTAGCTTCCTGTCTGCGCTGCGCTCGCGCTGCCGTATCGACCTCTCCTAGTCCTAACCGAGTGTTAAGCGAGGTCTGCCGGACGTTGTTCGCGATGCGGTCAACCACCGCGGTATATAGCCCCTGCGCTTTATCTACGCCTGCGCCTTCTACCTGCTTCGGGTCAAGACCTAATTTCGTGGCAACGGAAGTAAGATGCGCAATAACCTTCTTTAGCTCGTCCGCCGTACCTCCGAACAATACACTACGAGACGTATCATCTGCGTACTGAAGGCCAAGCACGCGAGCGACTTCTCCTTTAAGCACGACGGGGTTTACGGCTACTGCCGCAGATTCGTTCTCCGCTCTACGACGTTCAGTAACCGTGAGAATATCTTTAAGAATGTCCGTGGAAGTCCTGTTCTGCGTAGGCACGCCAATAGCGTTGGCGCTGGCTTCTAACTGAGATCGTGCTTGCTCCGCAGTCTGTCGTGCGGCTACATCCGATTGCTCATTAGCACGGATAGCGTCCGTAACTACCCCGTAAATGTCTAGCAGCCGAGCAGACCCAGAAGACTTAATACCGGAGATATCTACCCCGTTAGCCGCCGCGTACTGTTCATACACCGGGGTCAGATCAGCCACAGTAGGTGCGCGATCGAGTTGCGGGGTAATACCAGTAGCTTCTGCCAGCCGCGTAGCCAGATCGACCCGATCAGCTTCGCGCTTCTGCGCCACATGTCCGACGCCGCCAAGCAGACCTAGCCCGCCGCCCATCCAGGGGGCCATCTTCAGGGCTTGCCACGCGGCGTCGGATAGCCTCTGCTGCACCTCCGGCCTATCCACGGTGTATTCCGGGTCGTACGTCTGCCGCGCGAGTACCTGCGAGTATTCCTGCGCCGCCTCAATCGGGGGCTCCGTGATAGCGCTAGTTGCAGCGCCAGCGGCGACACCTGCGGTAAGCGCCCGCCGAGTCGAGCCTTGCTTGCCTGCGAGCGCGTTGACCACCGGGCCGATCACCGGACCCGCCACGGGGAGACGCCGCGACGCCGCAGCGGCCACTGCTCCGACCCCCGTATCCAGGGCGTCATTGCCAAGTTCGAGCGCCGCCGAAGCCGCGGCGTAGGGGAGAAGATCGGACGCTTGCCCTCCCTTGCCCGTGGCCACCTGCTCCTGCCGCATCTGCCCGAGTTCGGACAAGAACGATGCCGCGGTGGACCCAAGGAACCCACCGATCGTACCGCCGACCAAGGCGCCCACAGGGCCGCCAGCGGTTCCGATCGCCGTACCAATCCCGCGACCGATCGCAGCCCCTCCGAGCGCACCCGCAGCCGACAGCGGGGCGGAAGACGCCAGGCTCTGCGAGATATTGAACTGCGTCTCATCGGCGTACCCGGCCCCGGGCTGCGCACCCGGTGCAGCGGCGGCGGCCCGCTCCGAAATCCCCGCTCCGGCCTGACGCAGGCCCGCCCCCACAGCCCCCCCGCTAAGGGCCTCCCCAAGCGCACCAGCGCCCTGCACCGTCATCCCGAGACCAGAGGTAGCGCCCTGCACCACGTCGCTCCCTGTGGGCGCAACGCGGGCGGCAGGCGCGGGCGTCTGGTCATCGAGCGTGCCGGCGTCCATGCGGGCCATAATCGTATCGAACATGGTAGAGGCCATGCGTATTATTCCTCTGACGATGTGCCGCCGATTCCGGTAGTAGGTTGCGTGGTTCGCTGACGAGTCGTCCTCTGGCGGTATGCGCGGAGTAGATACTCCTCACGTAGCTTCGCCTCGTCAGACGTGCCGAACTCAGCTTCGAGCTTAGCCCTCTCCTCCGGCTTACTCATAGCGGCGTCAAAGTATCGGTTTATATCTGATGTGATATTCGCGCGTAGGGCGGCCGACGCAGCTTCGGGAGTAACCCCCGATCCGACGTACTTCCCCTGTACCGCGGTATGAATGATACCCGCTTTATTTTCAGGAGTAGGATTACCCGCTATCTTACCAAACACAACAGGCACTTCCTCCGTAGTAACCCTACCTCTACCCGCGACATCCGCAGCTAATTTAGCGCGTCCGAGGTCGAGGCGATCGGCCTCTCGCTTATCCTCTGCCGCTAGCCTAGCATTATCAGAATCGGCGCCGATCCGAGCAATGGCTAAGCTGGTAGCGTCCCTAGCAGCCGCCTGACTTGCGTTAGCCCGCTGCTGCGTAATATCGGCGATATACTTCGCTTGGGTGTTCTTAGACAACCCCGAAGAACGAACGCTGCGGATGGCAGCATCGAACGGGTCTTCCTCTCCGACGATCCGCGGAGGGCCGCCGCGCGGATTAAGCGCCTGCATGTCCTTAGTAATCTGAGACACAGTAGCTACTGTGTCAGCGAGCCCCGGGTCAACCGCCTGCCCACCAAATGTAGTCTGCCGTGGGGTGCCGTCCGGGTTGTAGATATCCGGCCGCTGAGCCGCAAGCGTTGTACCCATAGCGTACGCTGGGGCGGAATTGAACCCGATACCGGAAGTACCTCCGGGAACGGTACTAAGCACGGGGACGCCGGACGAATCATTGCGGTAATACGTGCCTCCAGCGTACGGAACGGCTATCTCGGGGGAGGTAGTAACTGGCACGGATGGAGGCGCACTATTATCCGGGGCAGCCAAAACCCCAGTAGGAACGTAATGATGGTCTGGATACGGCCCGTCGTTAATAAACACGTTATCTCTACGGGGATACCCCATCATGTAGTCTCTAGCATCTACCGGGTGAGCCAATACCCGTCCAATAGCAGCGATTCCTTGCGCCGCTGCGTCACGAGTAACAGCCGCGTCCTCGTACGGGCGGTTTGCAGCGCGGACGCCGGCCTCCGGTTGCCCCCCTACCTGATTCATAGACCGCTCATATAAGGCCGCCCTATCTATAGGTAAGCTACCTCGCGGCCCGCTAACAGGCGCCCATTCTTGTATCGGGTAAGAAAGCACCCCAGTTTCAGGGTTCGCCGGAAGGGTCGCCGCCGGTGTACTAGGTATGGCAGCCGTCGGGATAGTAGCGCCCTGCAACGCAAACCCGCGCGCGTTCGGATCGTAGTTAACCGATGCCCCCGCATCACTAGACCCGGATAGCCACTGAAAGAACTTCTCCAAGCGGGTAGGAGGACGCGGGGTAGACTCCGGGTACAAATCCTGCATCATGTCACGTTCTTGCGTATTCGGCATCCAGCCCACTCCTCCAGGAGAAGTACGCTGTACAGGAGCAGGAGCCGGCGCAGGAGTAGGCAGCAAATCTTGCCGCGGAGCTACAGGCTCCGGAGGTTCCGGCCAACGACCGATCGGGCGGCCGTTCGCATCATACGCGCCACGAGGCATCGGTCTGTAATCAGCCATAATCGTAACCCTCAGTAATCCGCCCGGAAGCTCCAGTCCACGCGCCAGTCCGTACCCTGGCTGTTCGTGTACTGAGCGCGGTCTTCAAACCCAGTGCTTGCGTGTAGCGCAGAAGTAGCGCCCGCCGCCAACTGAGCATACGTCTGTGCGATCTCCCCCATAGCTTTTTCTATAAGCTGAAGGTTCGCAATCATCACGTTGTTTTCGATCTCTGACCCACGTAGCTCCATCGTGACTCGTTGAACAAGCGCCTGGACCTTAGCGCCAAACACATCGGCTTCCGCCTTCAGGGCCTCTCTGCGTCAGCGTTACGGTCCCCTATATAAATCGACGCCTCCGCCTTATAGATGTCTGTAATCGCCCCTAACGCCTGCTGAATACACAACGTGTACTTCTGAATCTGCATATCTTGGGCGCGAGTCATTGCCTCGAAGCTAGCCTGCAACGTAGCGTTAGCTACCTCCTGCTGAACGCGATCAAGCTGCGCATTGAGCATACCCGGCGGAAGGCTAAACCCCGCAGCAGACCAGCGGGAGGCGGCCTCGTCAGACAGCCGCATGCCCTCAGCTACGGCCCTATCAGCCGCGCGGGCGAACGTAGCCGCCTCGTACGCACGCCGTACTACCGGGTCAGGGTCTGACAGCCAATCGAAGATGATCTGCGTTGCCGCCGCTCCGGGGATATTTGGCGACGCAGGCCGTGCCCCTGCCAAAGAAACAGGTCGAGTAAACGTAGGGTCTACCCAAGATGTGTCGAGCGCCGTCGGAATAATGGACGACGGGAGCGTCTGTAAATCGTTAAGCGCGGAGATGGTTTTGTTTATAAAGTCTTGCCCACGGTCGAGCAAGACCCCGAACAGAGCCTTTGTTTCCGCTGCGGCCCCAGTAGTCGGTATTCCTAATACTGGGGCATTAGGTGCTACGGGAACCGAGGCAGCCATCACGCATTACCGTCTGTGATAACAACGCTAATCCCATTGACAGGGTTTCCCGCTGTGATAGTAGTCGAGTTCATAGTACCATCCCCCCCACCACCGGTAGCAGTAATAGTCCCATCCATGACGAACGTACCCGCGGAGTCCACGATTCGGAACCACGTAGCCGTGCCGGAGTTATCCGCGCTAGAATCTGCGGTGATAGTAGAAAGCGTAAGCACCCCGTTAGTAACCGTGCCGCACGGATCGGAGCACGTAAGTTCCGCGAGAAGGGTAGTGACCGTGCCGCCGGTAGCCGGGCGCGTACCGTTGTAAATCCTACACTTCCCGGGGCCGGAGCCGGCGTCAATAGCGGCGACGATTTGCGCAGCCCGGGCAGTACGGAGGGTAGTAGCGAAACCGAGAGCCATAATTACACACTCCTAGACAGAGGGATTACATGTGGGGCGCAGCGTGTAAACTCCAACGACCCACCAGTTACATTCGATACGCGGTATTGCCAAAAGTGCGAAGGCAGCCCGCGACCGAGAGGGAGACACGCTGACCTGTCAACCGGCGCAGCGGGCAATGAGAGGGTAAACGCTTCCGTTCGGCGAAGCCCGTCAGTGGAAGTATACACGGAGACGGCAAGCCCGGAATCCCCGGAGAAATCGAAGTACATCCGAGGGGTACGCGACATCATATGCCCGCCAAAATCGAGCATACCGGTGAGAATGTGGGCTTCGATATTCACCCCGCTATCGCTGCCGCCGCCAAGCAGATATAGCCCGTCACTGCTAGCAGCAAAATAACTTCCGCCTATGCGAGCGTAAGAGTTAAACGGGAACTCCGTATACTCCGTAAAAGAGTCGTGGTCTGGGTGATACACATACGTACAACTTATGTTGTTACCGGCAACCACATCCTCTGTAATAGCCGCTATAGATAGACCGGGGACCGCTAAGAAGTACGCAGCGCCTACGGCGTTATCCGTGCTGGTGTTAATAGCTAGCGAAGCACCATTGCCGAATACAGCGGTAGACGTAACGGAGTCTGTAGTACCAATTATGGAAATAACATTGCCGGAACGAAAAACCGCGCCCCCGATACTATTTTCTGTAGTAGCTGAAATAGATAGCGATGGGGGGGATAGGAAAATAGCCGCCCCTACGGCGTCCCCGGTAGTAGTATCCACGGAAAGGCTAACGGGGTTTATGTATACCTCCGCTGTGAACCCCGAAAAACTTCCGACGCTATAAATACTATCGGCGTCCGTTATGTACCCGGCGCAGA
>CALCZR010000070.1 GCA_937903325.1 uncultured Candidatus Saccharibacteria bacterium | reverse complement strand
GGGATGTATTTAAATCCAGACCAATATGATTAATATAAACAAAAATGAGAGAAGTCATTTGCATTCATATTGGACAAGCTGGTATTCAAGTCGGTAATGCCTGTTGGGAGCTTTTCTGCTTAGAACACGGTATTCAACCTGACGGACAAATGCCCTCTGATAAAACCATCGGAGGAGGTGATGATGCCTTCAACACTTTTTTCTCAGAAACCGGAGCTGGTAAACACGTACCAAGATCTGTTTTCCTCGACTTAGAACCCACTGTCGTCGACGAAGTCAGAACCGGAACCTACAGACAACTTTTCCACCCTGAACAATTAATCTCAGGAAAAGAAGACGCCGCCAATAACTATGCTAGAGGATACTGTACCATTGGAAAAGAAATTATCGACCTTGCACTCGACAGAATTAGAAAGTTAGCTGATAACTGTACCGGACTCCAAGGATTCCTTGTATTCAACGCTGTCGGAGGAGGAACTGGATCTGGATTAGGATCATTACTCCTTGAAAGATTATCAGTCGATTACGGAAAGAAATCCAAATTAGGATTCACCATTTATCCCTCACCCCAAATCTCCAGTGCTGTAGTTGAACCCTATAACTCAATCTTATCTACTCACTCTTTACTAGAACACACTGATGTCGCTGTTATGTTAGATAACGAAGCTGTTTATGACTTATGCAGAAGACAATTAGACATTGAAAGACCCACCTATACCAACTTAAACAGACTAATTGCCCAAGTTATCTCATCCTTAACTGCTTCTTTAAGATTCGATGGTGCCTTAAACGTCGACGTTACTGAATTCCAAACCAACTTAGTACCCTATCCCAGAATTCACTTTATGCTTTCATCATATGCCCCAATCATCTCTGCTGAAAAGGCATATCACGAACAACTCTCAGTTGCTGAAATCACCAATTCAGCCTTTGAACCCGCATCTATGATGGCAAAGTGCGACCCAAGACACGGAAAATACATGGCCTGCTGTATGATGTACAGAGGTGACGTTGTCCCCAAAGACGTCAATGCCGCCGTTGCTACAATTAAAACTAAGAGAACTATCCAATTTGTTGACTGGTGCCCTACTGGATTCAAATGTGGAATCAACTATCAACCACCTACTGTAGTCCCAGGAGGAGACTTAGCTAAAGTCATGAGAGCAGTATGTATGATCTCTAACTCTACTGCTATTGCTGAAGTATTCTCAAGACTTGACCATAAATTCGATCTTATGTACACTAAGAGAGCCTTCGTTCATTGGTTCGTAGGAGAAGGTATGGAGGAAGGAGAATTCCAAGAAGCCAGAGAAGACTTAGCTGCTTTAGAAAAAGATTACG
>CALCZR010000069.1 GCA_937903325.1 uncultured Candidatus Saccharibacteria bacterium | reverse complement strand
GGCTGGATCACCTCCTTTCTGGAAAAATTAGACTTCTCCGGAAGTCTACATTCTCTCTACTCGCTATTCAGTTTTCAGCGACCAACGGTCGTTGAAGCTCTTTATCAATTCAATAGCTGCGTAAGTTGCGAGCACAGATAATGTGTATATCGCGTAACGTCTTAGATTAGCACCATCTTGAATCAAGATTCAAAGCTGCACCGAATCTTGGTCTTCAATAAGAGTTGCAGAAAAGCATCGTGTGTCCGTAGGTTCTGCCTACAGACACATCTGCTTTTCCACCAATTAAGATGGTCAAGCTACTAAGGGCACACGGTGGATGCCTTGGCATCAGGAGGCGATGAAGGGCGTGGTTAGCTGCGAAAAGCTTCGGGGAGCCGCAAGCAGGCTTTGATCCGGAGATTCCCGAATGGGGAAACCCAACCAGGGTCATGCCTGGTTATCCAAGGACTGAATACATAGGTCCTTGGAAGCGAACGCAGGGAACTGAAACATCTAAGTACCTGCAGGAAAAGAAATCAATTGAGATTCCCTCAGTAGTGGCGAGCGAACGGGGAACAGCCTAAACCGCAAGTCTAATCCACTTGTAGGGTCGTGGGGCGGCATAAGTAGAGTTACAAAACAGTCGGATAGCTGAACAGTCTGGAAAGTCTGGTCAAAGAGGGTGATAACCCCGTAAGCGAAATCTGAACTGTCTCGAAGCCGTACCCCAAGTACCACGGGACTCGTGTAATCCTGTGGGAATCTGGGAGGACCATCTTCCAAGGCTAAATACTACCTGATGACCGATAGTGAACTAGTACCGTGAGGGAAAGGTGAAAAGAACCCCCGCTAGGGGAGTGAAAAGACCCTGAAACCGTGTGCCTACAAGCCGTGAAAGGACTATGCCCGCAAGGGAATGTCTGATCGCGTGCCTTTTGCATAATGAGCCTGCGAGTTACTATCAGCGGCAAGGTTAAGTCGTTAGACGAAGCCGTAGCGAAAGCGAGTCCGAAATGGGCGTTCAGTCGCTGGGAGTAGACCCGAAACCCGGTGATCTATCCATGTCCAGGATGAAACGTGGGTAAAACCACGTGGAGGTCCGAACTCACTACAGTTGAAAATGTAGGGGATGAGGTGTGGATCGGAGTGAAAGGCTAATCAAACCGGGAGATAGCTGGTTCTCGCCGAAAAATATTTAGGTATTGCCTCGGATAATTGAGTCGTGGAGGTAGAGCACTGGATGGGCTAGGGGTCTTACCAGATTACCAAACCCAACCAAACTCCTAATGCCTCGACATTTAGTCCGGGAGTCAGGCTGTGGGAGCTAAGTTCCATGGCCAAAAGGGAAAGAGCCCAGACCGCCAGCTAAGGTCCCAAAGTCGTTGCTAAGTGGTAAAGGATGTGGAAGCACACAGACAACCAGGAGGTTGGCTTAGAAGCAGCCATCCTTTAAAGAAAGCGTAATAGCTCACTGGTCTAATTAAGTCTTTTTGCGCCGAAAATGTAACGGGGCTAAAGTGATATACCGAAGACGTGGATTCCTAGGCATTGTGCCTAGGAGTGGTAGCAGAGCGTTGTGTAAGCCTGTGAAGGTGAACCGTCAGGTTTGCTGGAGGTATCACAAGTGAGAATGCCGACATGAGTAACGATAAAACAAGTGAGAAACTTGTTCGCCGAAAATCTAAGGTTTCCTGCTTAAAGTTAATCTGAGCAGGGTTAGTCGGAACCTAAGACGAGGCCGAAAGGCGTAGTCGATGGAAATTGGGTTAATATTCCCAAACCAGGTGGTGAGTGACGGAGCGTACTTTTCTGTGTCTTCTTATTGGATTGAAGGCGCAGCGAAGTTGCTTCCAGGAAATAGCCCCACTTTAAGTCCGTACCAAAACCGACACAGGTAGATGGGTTGAGAATACTAAGGCGCTTGAGAGAACTACACTGAAGGAACTAGGCAAAATGCATCCGTAACTTCGGGAAAAGGATGGCCTATTATTGCGCAAGCGGTAATAGGTGGCACATAAATGGGGGTAGCGACTGTTTACCAAAAACACAGGGCTCTGCTAAATCATTAAGATGAAGTATAGGGTCTGACGCCTGCCCGGTGCTGGAAGGTCAATTGATGGTGTGCAAGCACCTGATAGAAGCCCCAGTAAACGGCGGCCGTAACTATGACGGTCCTAAGGTAGCGAAATTCCTTGTCGGGTAAGTTCCGACCCGCACGAATGG
>CALCZR010000068.1 GCA_937903325.1 uncultured Candidatus Saccharibacteria bacterium | reverse complement strand
TGTAAAAATAAATATGGGGGTGTAGCTCAGCTGGGAGAGCACTTGCCTTGCACGCAAGGGGTCAGGAGTTCGATCCTCCTCATCTCCACCATGTTTGTACTTTGAAAACTGCATAACATTTAGTGATATGACATCATTTTAAACATATATAGACAAGAAAAGTCTTTAAAATAACAACTCTAATAACTGGTCAAGTTATTAAGGGTGCAGGGCGGATGCCTTGGCACTAGGAGCCGATGAAGGACGTGATAAGCTGCGATAAGCTTCGGGGAGTTGCACGTAAACTTTGATCCGAAGATTTCCGAATGAGGAAACTCACTTAGAGTAATGTCTAAGTATCGTTAAGTGAATACATAGCTTAGCGAGGGGAACCCGGGGAACTGAAACATCTAAGTACCCGGAGGAAGAGAAAGAAATTCGATTCCGTAAGTAGCGGCGAGCGAACGCGGAACAGGCCAAACCAATGAAGTTTACTTCGTTGGGGTTGCGGACATACAACATGGATGCAATATCGTAAATGAAGAGAGTTGGAAAGCTCCGCCATAGAAGGTAATAGCCCTGTAGTTGAAACGAGAAAGCTACTAGTATGATCCAGAGTACCACGGGACACGTGAAACCCTGTGGGAAGCAGGAGGGACCATCCTCCAAGCCTAAATACTACCTAGTGACCGATAGCGCATAGTACCGTGAGGGAAAGGTGAAAAGAACCCCGGGAGGGGAGTGAAATAGAACCTGAAACCCTGCACTTACAAGCTGTGGGAGCACATTACTTGTGTGACCGCGTACTTTTTGTAGAACGGGCCAACGAGTTACGTTAAGTAGCAAGGTTAAGCACTTAAGGTGTGGAGCCGTAGCGAAAGCGAGTCTTAAATGGGCGATTAAGTTACTTGGCGTAGACCCGAAACCGGGTGACCTATCCATGAGCAGGTTGAAGCGAAAGTAAAATTTCGTGGAGGACCGAACCCACGAGCGTTGAAAAGCTCGGGGATGACTTGTGGATAGCGGTGAAATTCCAATCGAGCCTGGAGATAGCTGGTTCTCCCCGAAATAGCTTTAGGGCTAGCCTCAAGCGTAGAGAAACGGAGGTAGAGCACTGAATGTCCTAGGGGGTATTGCACTTACCGAAGACTATCAAACTCCGAATGCCGTTTTCTTTTACTTGGGAGTCAGACTGTGGGTGATAAGATTCATAGTCAAAAGGGCAACAGCCCAGATCGTCAGCTAAGGTCCCTAAATGTACGTTAAGTGGTAAAGGATGTGGGATTGCACAGACAACCAGGATGTTGGCTTAGAAGCAGCCACTCATTTAAAGAGTGCGTAATAGCTCACTGGTCGAGTGATCCTGCGCCGAAAATTTCCGGGGCTAAAACGTACTACCGAAGCTACGGCATCATTTATGATGGGTAGGGGAGCTTCGTATGCAGGCTGAAGCATGACCGTAAGGACATGTGGACAGTATACGAGTGAGAATGTTGGCATGAGTAGCGAGACGTGGGTGAGAATCCCACGGGCCGTAAACCCAAGGTTTCCAGGGGAAGGTTCGTCCGCCCTGGGTTAGTCGGGACCTAAGCCGAGGCCGAAAGGCGTAGGTGATGGACAACAGGTTGATATTCCTGTACCGCCAATAAGCGTTTGAGAGATGGAGTGACACAGTAGGATAAGCTAACCGTACTGTTGGTTATGTACGGCTAAGCATTGAGGCAGTCTAAATAGGCAAATCCGTTTGGACAATGCTAGGATGTGATGGGGAAGCCCTTCGGGGCGAAGTAGCTGATTTCACACTGTCAAGAAAAGCTTCTATCGAGTTTAAAGGCGCCCGTACCGTAAACCGACACAGGTGGGTGAGGAGAGTATCCTAAGGCCAGCGAGAGAACTATTGTTAAGGAACTCGGCAAAATGACCCCGTAACTTCGGGAGAAGGGGTGCCTGCGAGAGCAGGCCGCAGAGAATAGGCCCAAGCAACTGTTTAGCAAAAACACAGGTCTCTGCTAAAGCGAAAGCTGATGTATAGGGGCTGACGCCTGCCCGGTGCTGGAAGGTTAAGGGGAACACTTAGCGCAAGCGAAGGTGTGAACTTAAGCCCCAGTAAACGGCGGCCGTAACTATAACGGTCCTAAGGTAGCGAAATTCCT
>CALCZR010000067.1 GCA_937903325.1 uncultured Candidatus Saccharibacteria bacterium | reverse complement strand
GGTGTCAGGCCTTATACTTCACCTTTCAGTTTTGCAAAGCCCTGTGTTTTTGTTAAACAGTCGCCACCGCCATTTCTCTGCGGCCACCATTGCTGGTGGCACCCTTTTTCCCGAAGTTACAGGGTTAATTTGCCTAGTTCCTTAGCCGCGGATCACTCGAGCGCCTTAGTATATTCTACTTGACTACCTGTGTCGGTTTGCGGTACGGGTTGTATTCACCTGAAGCTTAGAAGATTTTCTTGGCAGTATGCTTGGGGTCAATGCCTTTGTCTGACGACTCTGGCTACTTTCGTGTTTCAGAAGCTATGCGGATTTGCCTACATAACCTAAACCTACGCACTTAAACGAACTATTCCGTCAGTTCGCTGACCTTACGCGCCTGCGTCTCTCCATCGCAGTGATACAAGTACTGGAATATTAACCAGTTGTCCATCGACTTTGCCGTTCGGCTGCGCCTTAGGACCCGACTAACCCTGAACCGATTATCGTTGTTCAGGAAACCTTAGTCTATTGGCGAATAGGTTTCTCGCCTATTTTATCGTTACTTATGCCTACATTTGCTTTTCTAACCGCTCCAATAGCGCTTACGCAACTTCTTCTACGCAGTTAGAATGCTCCCCTACCGATTACATTATTCATGCAATCCCAAAGCTTCGGTACTATACTTGATGCCCGAGTATCATCCACGCCCAACCGCTCGACCAGTGAGCTGTTACGCACTCTTTAAATGAATGGCTGCTTCCAAGCAAACATCCTGGCTGTCAATGCAGTCGGACCACGTTATATCAACTTAGTATAGATTTGGGGACCTTAGCTGTTGGTCTGAGTTCTTCCTCTCTCGTCCGTGGGCCTTAGCACCCACGGGCTCACTGCAGAGTATATCTTATAGCATTCGGAGTTTGTCAGGACTTGGTAGGAATCGCTTCCCCCGCATCCAATCAGTAGCTCTACCTCTAACAGACTCTACCACCACGCTGCCCCTAAAGGCATTTCGGGGAGTACGAGCTATTTCCCAGTTTGATTGGCCTTTCACCCCTACCCACAAGTCATCCGGAAGCTTTTCAACGCTTATCAGTTCGGTCCTCCAGTGTGTGTTACCACACCTTCAACCTGCCCATGGGTAGATCACACAGGTTTCGCGTCTACCGCCACTGACTATACGCCCTATTCAGACTTGCTTTCGCTACGGCTCCCCATTATAGGTTAACCTTGCCAATGACGAGTAACTCGTAGGCTCATTATGCAAAAGGCACGCCGTCACCAAATAAATTGGCTCCGACCGGTTGTAAGCACATGGTTTCAGGTACTATTTCACTCCGCTTCTTGCGGTACTTTTCACCTTTCCCTCACGGTACTAGTTCGCTATCGGTCTCTCGGGAGTATTTAGCCTTACCGGATGGTACCGGCAGATTCATGCAAGATTTCTCTGGTCCCGCACTACTCAGGATACCACTAGATCATATTAACTGTACGCATACGGGACTATCACCCACTATGGTAAAACTTTCCAGAATTCTTCTGCTTAAGATAATATAATCACGTCGTGGTCCTACAACCCCGCAACGACCGAAATCGTTGTGGTTTAGGCTATTCCCTGTTCGCTCG
>CALCZR010000066.1 GCA_937903325.1 uncultured Candidatus Saccharibacteria bacterium | reverse complement strand
TTCTGACGCGCGCGGCGGATAGAGACCGAACTGTCTCACGACGTTCTAAACCCAGCTCGCGTGCCGCTTTAATGGGCGAACAGCCCAACCCTTGGGACCTGCTCCAGCCCCAGGATGCGACGAGCCGACATCGAGGTGCCAAACCATCCCGTCGATATGGACTCTTGGGGAAGATCAGCCTGTTATCCCCGGGGTACCTTTTATCCGTTGAGCGACACCCCTTCCACTCGGGGGTGCCGGATCACTAGTCCCGACTTTCGTCCCTGCTCGACATGTCCGTCTTGCAGTCAAGCTCCCTTGTGCACTTGCACTCAACACCTGATTGCCGTCCAGGTTGAGGGAACCTTTGGGCGCCTCCGTTACATTTTGGGAGGCAACCGCCCCAGTTAAACTACCCACCAGGCACTGTCCCTGAACCGGGTTCACGGTTCGAGGTTAGAGGTTCAATACGATCAGAGTGGTATTTCAACAATGACTCCACCCACACTGGCGTGCGGGTTTCACAGTCTCCCACCTATCCTACACAAACCGAACCAAACACCAATACCAAGTTGTAGTGAAGGTCCCGGGGTCTTTTCGTCCTGCCGCGCGTAACGAGCATCTTTACTCGTAGTGCAATTTCGCCGAGTCTATGGTTGAGACAGTTGAGAAGTCGTTACGCCATTCGTGCAGGTCGGAACTTACCCGACAAGGAATTTCGCTACCTTAGGATGGTTATAGTTACCACCGCCGTTTACTGGGGCTTAAATTCTCCGCTTCACCCCCGAAGGAGTTAACAGGTCCTCTTAACCTTCCAGCACCGGGCAGGCGTCAGTCCGTATACATCGTCTTGCGACTTCGCACGGACCTGTGTTTTTAGTAAACAGTCGCTTCTCACTGGTTTGTGCCACCCCCCACCGCTACCCATCGCAAGGATGTTGACGGTAGGAGGTCCCCCTTCTCCCGAAGTTACGGGGGTATTTTGCCGAGTTCCTTAACCATAGTTCACTCGTACGCCTTAGTATTCTCTACCTGACCACCTGTGTTGGTTTGGGGTACGGGCCATGTGTGCACTCGCTAGAGGTTTTTCTTGGCAGCATAGGATCACCGAATTCGCCTCACTCGGCTATGCATCACCTCTCGGAATATGTGAACAGCGGATTTACCTACTGTTCTTCCTACGGGCTTGCCCCAGTATTACCACTGACTGGTACGGCTACCTTCCTGCGTCACCCCATCGCTTGACTACTACCAGAGAAGGTCCCGCGCAGCCGGTCACCGTCTTTCCCCGAAGGGATCGATCAGCAACCTTTTGGGCGGTTAGTACCTCTGATTCATCAGGGACGCGCACACACGGGTACGGGAATATCAACCCGTTGTCCATCGACTACGCCTGTCGGCCTCGCCTTAGGTCCCGACTCACCCTGGGCGGACTGGCCTGCCCCAGGAACCCTTGGTCTTTCGGCGGGCAAGGTTCTCACTTGCCTTATCGCTACTCATGCCTGCATTCTCACTCCCACACCCTCCACCACTAGGTCACCCTGTGGCTTCACCGGATGCAGGACGCTCCCCTACCCAACCAACAAAATGTTGATTGCCGCGGCTTCGGCGGTGTGCTTGAGCCCCGCTACATTATCGGCGCACAATCACTTGACCAGTGAGCTATTACGCACTCTTTCAAGGGTGGCTGCTTCTAAGCCAACCTCCTGG
>CALCZR010000065.1 GCA_937903325.1 uncultured Candidatus Saccharibacteria bacterium | reverse complement strand
AGTTCGGATTGTAGTCTGCAACTCGACTACATGAAGTTGGAATCGCTAGTAATCGTAGATCAGCTATGCTACGGTGAATACGTTCCCGGGTCTTGTACTCACCGCCCGTCACACCATGGGAGTCGAACTCATTCGAAGCGGGGATGCTAAAATAGCTACCTTCCACAGTGGATTTGGCGACTGGGGTGAAGTCGTAACAAGGTAACCGTAGGAGAACCTGCGGTTGGATCACCTCCTTTCAAAGAAATATTATTAAGATTTGTTTCTTAATATATAAATAAAAAGAAAAAACTACTTTTAACAACATATATTTAGTTTGTAAAGATTATTTGAAGAACTACAAATAATTTATAGGTAAATATGGGCCTATAGCTCAGCTGGCTAGAGCGCTCGACTGATAATCGTGAGGTCTCAGGTTCAAGTCCTGATAGGCCCACCATCATGGGGAATTAGCTCAGCTGGGAGAGCGCCTGCTTTGCACGCAGGAGGTCAGCGGTTCGATCCCGCTATTCTCCACCATATACTATAAGAATAAAATTAGATATAAGCTTTTATATATAAGAGTTTATATCTGGTTTTAATCAGAAACGTTACCTTGAAATAACTTTAGTTATTTTAAGTAATATGATATTTAAAAATATAATGTTAAAGTCTTTAAAATTTTTTCGTAAAATTAAATAGTAATGTTTAATTTTAAATAAAAAAATTTCATATCTAAAATTTAATGTAAAAGTTAAATTTAACTATAGATAACACAACTAACTTATTATAGTATGTACTTGTATATATGTTTAATAAGATAGTAGCCAAAGAATATTATCAAATTTAGAGTAATTTTAATTAATTACTCTAGGCAAGAAAAGAAATCTAAATTTATTTAGATTTTATTATAAGCTATTAAGGGCTAATGGTGGATGCCTTGACTGTAAGAGGCGATGAAGGACGTATTAGGCTGCGATAAGCCTCGGGGAGCTGCCAAAGAGCTTTGATCCGAGGATTTCCGAATGGGGCAACCCAGCATATAGAGATATATGTTACCCTACGGGGAGCGAACCTGGTGAAGTGAAACATCTCAGTAGCCAGAGGAAGAGAAATCAAATGAGATTCCCATAGTAGCGGCGAGCGAACTGGGATTAGGACAAACCCAATGCTTGCATTGGGGGTTGTAGGACTATAATGTGTAATTAAAGAGAATAGATGAATTAGTTGGAAAACTAGAGCATAGAAGGTGATACTCCTGTAATTAAAATTCTCAATAATACTAATAGTATCCTGAGTAGGTCGGAACACGTGATATTTTGACTGAAGCTGGGGGGACCACCCTCCAATCCTAAATACTACTTACAGATCGATAGTGAACAAGTACCGTGAGGGAAAGGTGAAAAGTACTGCAGCGAGCAGAGTGAAATAGAACCTGAAACCATTAGCTTACAATCATTCAGAGCCCTATGATTTATCAGGGTGATGGACTGCCTTTTGCATAATGAGCCTGCGAGTTGTGGTGTCTGGCAAGGTTAAGCCAAGTGCGAAGCCGTAGCGAAAGCGAGTCTTAATAGGGCGAAATAGTCAGATGCTGCAGACCCGAAACGAAGTGATCTATCCATGAGCAGGTTGAAGCTGGTGTAAGAGCCAGTGGAGGACCGAACCCGCTGACGTTGAAAAGTCTTGGGATGACTTGTGGATAGGGGTGAAAGGCCAATCAAACTTCGTGATAGCTGGTTCTCTCCGAAATATATTTAGGTATAGCCTTGTGTTGTAGCATATAGGGGTAGAGCACTGAATGGGCTAGGGCTGCTTACCGCGGTACCAAACCCTATCAAACTATGAATACTATATGTGGAATCACAGGAGTCAGGCGGTGGGTGATAAAATCCGTCGTCAAGAGGGGAACAACCCAGACTAACAGCTAAGGTCCCTAAGTTACATCTAAGTGGAAAACGATGTGGAGTTACTGTGACAACCAGGAGGTTGGCTTAGAAGCAGCCATCCTTTAAAGAAAGCGTAACAGCTCACTGGTCTAGTGATTCTGCGCGGAAAATATAACGGGGCTAAGATGTACACCGAAGCTTTAGATTCAATTTTTAATTGAGTGGTAGGAGAGCGTTCTATTCAGCGTTGAAGGTATACCGGTAAGGAGTGCTGGAGCGGATAGAAGTGAGCATGCAGGCATGAGTAGCGATAATTAAGGTGAGAATCCTTAACGCCGAAAACCCAAGGTTTCCTACGCGATGCTCGTCATCGTAGGGTTAGTCGGGTCCTAAGTCGAGACTGAAAAGTGTAGACGATGGCAAATTGGTTAATATTCCAATACCAACATATAAGCGCGATGTGGGGACGCATAGAGTTAGTCGAGCTCACTGATGGAATAGTGGGTCGAAGGATGTAGGTTGTTAAGTAGGCAAATCCGCTTAACGTTAGACCGAGATCTTACAGGCTCTTGACACTCTTCGGAGGAGATGGAGAATCGATGATACTGTCGTGCCAAGAAAAGCCACTAAGTTTATTATATGTTGCCCGTACCGTAAACCGACACAGGTGGGTGGGATGAGTATTCTAAGGCGCGTGGAAGAACCCTCTTTAAGGAACTCTGCAAAATAGCACCGTATCTTCGGTATAAGGTGTGCCTACTTTGGTATATGGACTTGCTCCAAAAAGCTAGAGAGGTTGCAACAAAGAGTCCCTCCCGACTGTTTACCAAAAACACAGCACTTTGCTAACACGTAAGTGGATGTATAAGGTGTGACGCCTGCCCGGTGCTCGAAGGTTAACTGATGATGTCAGCGCAAGCGAAGCATTTGATTGAAGCCCGAGTAAACGGCGGCCGTAACTATAACGGTCCTAAGGTAGCGAAATTCCTTGTCAGTTAAATACTGACCTGCATGAATGGCGTAACGAGATGGGAGCTGTCTCAAAGAGGGATCCAGTGAAATTGTAGTGGAGGTGAAAATTCCTCCTACCCGCGGAAAGACGGAAAGACCCCGTGCACCTTTACTACAGCTTGACACTGTAGCTTGGATATTCATGTGCAGGATAGGTGGGAGGCTATGATGACTAGACGCAAGTAGAGTCGGAGCCATCCTTGAGATACCACCCTTGAATATTTGAGTTACTAACTGCGATGAGTTATCCTCATTCAGGACAATGTCTGGTGGGTAGTTTGACTGGGGCGGTCGCCTCCTAAATAGTAACGGAGGCTTACAAAGGTTAGTTCAAAGCGGATGGAAATCGCTTGTTGAGTATAATGGCATAAACTAGCTTGACTGTGAGACCTACAAGTCGAACAGAGACGAAAGTCGGTCATAGTGATCCGGTGGTTCTGCGTGGAAGGGCCATCGCTCAAAGGATAAAAGGTACGCCGGGGATAACAGGCTGATCT
>CALCZR010000064.1 GCA_937903325.1 uncultured Candidatus Saccharibacteria bacterium | reverse complement strand
GCTTATCTCAATTTGTTTTGTCTCAACTCCGGCAGTTGCCAGATTTAGAAGTCCTTGCGAGCTCCTATATTCATCAACATATACAACCCTCTTAATCCCTGTCATGATAATCAACGAAGCACAATGCTCGCAAGGGCTATGCGTGACATAGAGAGTTGCTCCTTCAATGCTGATCCCCTCTCGTTGAGCTTTTAGAATGCAGTTAAGTTCTGCGTGCACCACTGATGGCTTAGTAGCCCCGTCATGCTCGCAAGTATTTCCAAGAGCCTTTGGAAGCCCATTAACCCCTGGGATAATAACACGAGAAGTGGTAACGATACAAGCCCCTACTTTCAACCGGGTAGCCTTAGAGAGGCTTGCATGTGCCATTGCTACGCCAATATAGACAGCATCATCAACCTTTGAAAACAATATGGCTCCTCTCAGATTGGTCATGTTTTCACTTTATTTTGTTTTCGTTAAGCTACTCTGTTTCTACAATTTACTACACTACAGGTAATTCTACACAAATAGTGTCTTTTAATACTACGTGATACTTTATATAAGACGTATCATTAGCGGCTTCTTCGTCTAAAACATCGTTGTAGATGTTTACATATTCGTTAAGATTAGTACAGTGTTTCAAGTTTTTGACAACGTTATCTTTCAAGCTACGGATAATTAAAGAACTGTTATCAAGATGCCTATCCTTAAAGTAAGTGCAAAGAATATTAAGACTGTTTTCCACATCCTCTAACAATGTATGGTCAATTCCGTTGCATAAATTAAACTCTTTTGTTGTTAAAACATAACCACTGAAAGAGTCACCATGCAAACGCACTCCTAGCCAGTTAATATCATCCAACCTTGAATCAAAGTCAATGGTCATTAAATTAAACTTAATCTCAATGTATGCAATTAAACCGTTATTATTTAATAGTGAATTGCAAACACTTTTTCTTGCTTCAGAAAAAAGGGCTTTTTCTGCAGCATATAGGGAGTCTTCAAGTCGTATCTGGCCCTCATATCGCAGTTTTGCAATACTTGCTGATACACATTCTCTAATATTATGGTTTATAACCAAGTCTTCAAAAGATTTTGTAGTTTTTAGCATAGCATATACTCATTTTTAACAGTTTAAAGTAATTGAAGCAGCTTTTTTGATAACTCTTTAGCAACATTCTCATTATACAAACATGTGTCAATAGTTCTACGGTAATCTAAGTACCCACTGATCAACACATGTTTATTAAAGTGTGGACTATACTACACTTTATGATGTTGCTTGTTAACAATATCATATGCAAGTGATTGCAGATGTGTCAACATCCCTTCCCCAATCTCTCCGCAACGTGGGTTAAGAAAAAGGACTTTATCTGCTAAGTGCTCCTGAGCTTTGATAATATCAACCAAGTTCTCAATTACAGACTGGATATGCTTACGTGAACATGTTTGTGCAATTGCTTTTGGGTCAATAAGGTTTGAGTCCATTTTAATTCCTTAGAATGATCGTTTTGTTGATAAATATTTTGAGATACTCGGCTCTTCGCTGTCAAGAAAACCCTCCGGCGGCTTGTGTAGTCCCCTGTAGCGATGTCGTAGAACAACTTAAATGAACCAGCACGTCCATACTTACGATCCTCTAGTAGAACGATTGTGGAGGTGCTTCGCTCCTTCTCAGATAGTTCAGGGTCTTTATTCCGCTCGATGCCCAACATGTAATGACAACTTCGCATCATTGCACGACTTCCAGTAAACTGATTACTAAAAACTTTTCCGCCTCTCAGAATGGCGCTTGTTTAGCCGGATTTTGTTGCACTTGCTCTTTATCCTCACCAGCTTTACTTTCTAACCACTGGTCTCGGTCATACATTGTAACAGTTTCAAAGTCATAATACCAGTGGCCTGCTGGACCAGTCTTTCCTCCGCGACACTTAGGAAGATCAACCTCAGTCGTATTCTTTTCTAGCTCATCATCAGCAAGCTTGTCACGATTGATGAGAATGTTGTACGCAGCACTCTGAACGAAACTACCCGTTCCTAGCGCATCATACTCCGTCACCTTGCGCATCTTCCCTTCCTTGTCCTGTTGCGGCTTTCTCGTGTGCAGAACATTGATGATTGTAGCCCCACTCTTGATGAAGCCCTTCTGGAATGTTAGGTGGTCTTCAGCATACGACTCAAGACTACCACGCAACATATCCGTCAGGACATCCATAATGAACAGATTAGAGCCGTAAACAGCCCGCATCTCCTCCATCTTACCCTCAACTTCTTTCGGTGATGCTCCACGTTCATCAATCAGGTAGAATCGTGGGCTACCATCCTCTTTGAAGCAAAGCTCCTGCTTCATCTTCTGACCAAGATCAGATTGAATCAAGTCACTCAGCTCGTCATCTGAATAGTTCCATCGCAGGTTCTGCTTCATGTGCAAAGCAAGAAGCTCAAGCATATACTGCGGAGCAGTCTCTTCTAGGCTGACAATGGTAGGTACTAGCGGACTGTTGAAGATGAAATGGTACACCAATCTTCGCACAATAGTGGTCTTGCCCACTGACGTGTCACCAACGATGTTCACAATCCGTCCTTGTAGAATACCACCGCCAGTCATCTTCTGCACGTTAGCCATAAATGCAGGGAGAGACAAACGTGGTCGATTGAGCTCTTCACCAATATTATCGAACGCATCAGCCGCTGTCATAACTCCGGCAGGCACATAAGGTTTTGCTGCCCAGAAATCATTGATAAACTCCTTGGCACAGCATTTGGTAAGATACTCATCTGGGTCATTGTAACGCATGCCCATGATGTATGTCTTACCTTTCGGCATTACTTTAGAAATCTCTTCGTTTGCTTTCCATCCAGCTTCGTCATTATCCATACAGACGATGATCTTACTGAACTGAGAGAACCATGCAAATTGCTTTGCACATTGTTTATGTGCAGCTGGCTCGCCTGTTGTTGGGGCTACTACAGCAACTGCGTCATACTTCTTGTCCTTCTGTGCATCCAAAAGCATCTGATATGCTGCAAGCTGCTTAACTTCTCCACCGACGATCAGCACAATCCCTTTTGGTGTAGGGAATCGCCACTGGCCAATCAGGTCACAATCGCCACCGACAACTCCAACAGGGCTAGTGAAGTCCTTCGGAAATTTGCGCGTTTTGGAACCTACGAACTTGCCTGCCATGGTAGTAGGTGAATAGTGCTTCACTGGAGCACCAGTGGAAGGATCATACTCAAAGCGATTGGCAAAGAACTTACAAATATCTTCCCGCAGCCCTCGCCACCCTTTTGGGTGGGTTCCTGTACGGGCACAGATTGTGTTCCATTCGTCTTTATTCATCGGCTGTTTTGTAGTTGGTGCAGCTTCCAAGTAATCCTCCTCTTGTTCGGTGATTTCAATTCCTCTTCGTTTTCGCTCCTCGAGAGACAATCTTGTGTAGCCACAACCAAAACAATGACAGGAGCTGTCATCGTACACCGCAAGGTTGTCTTTACTCCCACACGCAGGGCAGTTTGTGTGTTTTACAAAGTGTCCTATTACTCTCTCCTTTCGAGTTCAAGCTCCCGCCTTCAGGCCGTGTAGGCGCTTCTGGATGTATGCTAAGCCCTTCCCCGTCACCAAGGTTCGGGTGTAGGTATAGCTCTCGCCACGTACGTCGTTGTATTGCTTCTCGACCACCCGAAAGTGCCCTGCGTCAAGGTGTTGCTGGTAGGGCAGGTTGTCCCGCATCAGCAAACCTTCTTCGCGCAGGAACTTGAACAGGCG
>CALCZR010000063.1:0-2500 GCA_937903325.1 uncultured Candidatus Saccharibacteria bacterium | reverse complement strand
TACCCACCAAGCAGTGTCCGCGTATCACGCGTTAGACCTCAGACAGCCAAAGGGCCGTATTTCAAGGATGGCTCCACGAAAGCTGGCGCTCCCGCTTCGAAGCCTCCGGCCTATCCTACACATCGGATGACCAAGGTCAATGCTAAGCTGTAGTAAAGGTTCACGGGGTCTTTTCGTCCCATCGCGGGTAATCGGCATCTTCACCGATACTACAATTTCACTGAGCTCACGGTTGAGACAGCGTCCAGATCATTACACCATTCGTGCAGGTCGGAACTTACCCGACAAGGAATTTCGCTACCTTAGGACCGTTATAGTTACGGCCGCCGTTTACTGGGGCTTCAATTCAACGCTTCTCTTATCGATGACATCTCCTCTTAACCTTCCAGCACCGGGCAGGTGTCAGGCTGTATACTGGATCTTTCGATTTGGCACAGCCCTGTGTTTTTGTTAAACAGTTGCCTGGACCGATTCTCTGCGCCCTCCCATAAAAGGGTAGGGACCCTTTATCCCGAAGTTACAGGGTCAGTTTGCCTAGTTCCTTAACCGTGAATCACTCAAGCGCCTTAGTATATTCAACCCGACTACGTGTGTCCGTTTGCGGTACGGGTACCTGCAGGATTAAGTTTAGCGGATTTTCTTGGAAGTATGATTACACGCACTATTGGATTGTTCTAAGAACGCTCCATACTATCAGGTTCGACTCTTATCCCGGATTTGCCTGGGATAATCAACATCTACACCCTTCAACGGACTATTCCGTCAGTCCGCGGCGCTGTCACTCCTCCGTCTCCACGTCACTCCTTAAGGTAGTACAGGAATATTAACCTGTTCTGCCATCGGCCTCACCGTTCGGCTGAGCCTTAGGACCCGACTAACCCTGATCCGATTAGCGTTGATCAGGAAACCTTAGTCTTTCGGCGAGGGGGTTTCCCGCCCCCTTTATCGTTACTTATACCTACATTTGCTTTTCCAGACGCTCCAGAATACCTCACGGTACGCCTTCGACGCTGACTGGAATGCTCCCCTACCGATCATATAAATGATCCCACTGCTTCGGTAGACAACTTGATACCCGATTATTATCCACGCCCGACTCCTCGACTAGTGAGCTGTTACGCACTCTTTAAATGAATGGCTGCTTCCAAGCCAACATCCTAGCTGTCTTAGCAATCTGACTTCGTTAGTTTAACTTAGCTGTCATTTCGGGACCTTAGCAGGTGGTCCGGATTCTTCTCCTCTCGGGCACGGACCTTAGCACCCATGCCCTCACTCCTGAGGTAAAACTGATGCGCATTCGGAGTTTGTCAAGACTTGATAGGCGGTGAAGCCCTCGCATCTTATCAGTCGCTCTACCTCACATCAGTAACCCGCAAGGCTGCACCTAAATGCATTTCGGGGAGTACGAGCTATCTCCAAGTTTGATTAGCCTTTCACCCCTACCCTCAGCTCATCCAGAAGCTTTTCAACGCTTATTGGTGCGGTCCTCCAGCTGGTGTTACCCAGCCTTCAACCTGGCCAAGGGTAGATCACTTGGTTTCGCGTCTGCCACTGCCGACTATACGCCCTCTTCAGACTCGCTTTCGCTTCGGATACGTGTGTCGTCACACTTAACCTTGCCGGCAAAGGCAACTCGTAGGTTCATTATGCAAAAGGCACGCCGTCACTCATTAACGAGCTCCGACCGCTTGTAGGCGCACGGTTTCAGGAACTATTTCACTCTTCTGTTCGAAGTGCTTTTCACCTTTCCCTCACGGTACTGGTTCGCTATCGGTCTCTCGGGAGTATTTAGCCTTACCGGATGGTCCCGGCAGATTCACGCAGAATTCCTCGTGCTCCGCGCTACTCAGGATACTACTATGCTTCGACAACATTCGAATACGCAACTGTCATGCTCTATGGTCTTTCTTTCCAGAAAGTTCTTCTCTGATGTCTTCATGCAACGGCGTAGTCCTACAACCCCACCCATGCCGTAACATGGATGGTTTGGGCTGTTCCCCGTTCGCTCGCCACTACTGGGGGAATCTCTTTTGATTTCTTCTCCTTAAGGTACTTAGATGTTTCAGTTCCCTTAGTTCACTACATACAACTATGTATTCATTGCATGACACTAGAGGTTTGCTCTAGCAGGTTTTCCCATTCGGAAATCTTCGGATCACAATTTGTTTAGCAACTCCCCGAAGCTTTTCGCAGCTATCCACGTCCTTCATCATCTCTCAATACCAGTGCATTCACCATAAGCTCTTAGTAGCTTAACATTTACTTACATTTTCCTAATTTGCTCAAAAAGAATTTTTACCAGTTAGAAACTGGACATTCTTCTATGCAATTGTCAAAGACCAAGGAAAAAAACATCTCAGCGATGTTTTAATCCGAAAGTGTTTTTTTGAGTTAATCATGGTGGGCCGCGGAAGAGTCGAACTTCCGACCCCCGCCTTATCAGAGCGGTGCTCTAACCAACTGAGCTAGCGGCCCGTGGAGTTCGTACTCAGCCTATTAG
>CALCZR010000062.1 GCA_937903325.1 uncultured Candidatus Saccharibacteria bacterium | reverse complement strand
TCGGATGATCCGAGAAACTGTTCACCAATTGCGTTGTCGATGCCTGCGAGGTGGTTGGCGACGGAGTTGCTGCCATCACCGCCGCTCAGCGTGTAGTTCTCCGGTTCGTAATCAACGGAGACGAGATCGGCGGTGGTGCCGACGTGCGGGTAGACCGTATCAAGACTACCCCAATCATCATTACCATTGCCAATCTTAATCGCAACAATGCTATCCTCGGTATAAGAAACGCCCCACTCACCAAGAGCGAGGATAGGATTCTCATCTGCCCAGGCTTCTACGGTATCTCTACGAACTTGAATTTTCTGGGCCATTATGCGCCACCTCCATCAATTTCATCCTCGAATAGTCCAGAGGAATCGCCACCATCAATTATTACGTCAAAAGCTCCGAAAGCGTCACCACCATCGATATCGTCAACGGGACCTTCGTCCTGATCATCAGTGTAGTAGTCAACGATCTGACATGCCACGATCCACCAGTATTTGTTATAGGGACGATCCCAGTCACGGACCCTATTGATCTCGATGTTCTCTAGGGAACAATTAAACATGACACTATTATCCTCATAATCATAGACTGGGAAGAGCGTACCCGTACGTCCGATCGCACTCATCTTACCTCTGAGAATATCAAAGATGTCACCCGAAAGGGCTACCCCGACAAACTCGTTCTCAGCAAAAATATCGATGAAAATATCCCAGCGATTCTCAGCGAGCGTACTACCCATCTCCCAAGGGGATTCGGTTAGATCCTCTGATGAGATACCGATCTGATTCGGTTTGATCTCTGTGCCAGGATTAATCTGTTCAGCAAGAATCGTAACGTCAGAACGAGTACCAGGATTACTTGTAAGCCAGCCAAGGTCAGCCATAGAATCACTTACCATCCGATAGAAGGAGTCCTGAATACAAGCTAGACGTTTACCTCCGACATAATTACTCATGATTCATCATCCGCCGAGCACCAAATTGTGTACACAGTTGGCAAGAATAGTGAGATAGGGGGTTCCACGAAATTAATCGTGTACATATTGCCTCCAAGGCGAACCTTATTAGCTCCCTTGATAAGAATATAGTCTTCGTCCATTACAGTGATCTTCACTCTAGGATTCTCAAACTCACCAATAGCCGTACCATGTGCACCACGTTCAACAAACTCATAGACACAATCAACTTGAACCTCGTCATGCTGATCAATCGTTAACGGAGCTTGATTAAAATCAAACGGGCGACCAGCTGAATTAGGGTTAGCGAATGTAGCTAGAGTCTCCCATACAAATGTAGCCCGCTCCTCTACGGATGTGGGCATACCCATTTGCATGGTTGAACGAATAGCATCACGGAACGCTTGCTCATTGAAGCCAGCACCGAATGAAGGATTAGACGGTTGGGCCATTAGTTACCAACCCACACCGAAATACCTTCATTCAAGGCAGACTGGCGGGACTGATATGTGTCAATGAGATAGAAGGCTCTTGTCACTCCAGTCTCTGCCAGTCGTTCCAGAAGATAAATTCTACGTTGTGACAGATCGTCTAACAACGCCTTCAATAATTGTGCTGATTGTTGTGTCTCATACTCTACCGGTCCAGCCTTAGCACGGAATGTAGTGTTCAATCTCAACATCTGTTGGAAGAGAACCGCAATACTCGTATAGAGTAGAATGATTTGCTGTTGATCTCTGGAAATTGTGGTTGTACCTGAGCGAGGACTAACAACACCATCAACTTCGATATAATCCTGTATTAGTCCGTCGTTCCAGGCATTCCAAAAGCCATCACGAAGACGGCTCGTCCACTCTTCCTCGCTAACATTAGCGAAAGCGTCCTCACCGGGACTATTCAGGTTATACTGAAGATCAGGAATAAGATCCGTCAAGTCGAGAGAGGCCACAGTCTACTCCTTATAGTTGAGAAAGTTTAGTTTCCTTAAGTGTCTTAGTTGTCTGATCTCCGAGGTTACGCTCTAGTTCAAGATCGGGGCCGACCTTTTCACGCTGAGCTGCGATAGCCTTGCTCTGGGCAAGACTTGCTTCGATACCATCTTCTTCTGCTAATTCCGCTAGACGGTCAAGAAGGCGAACGTTGTCAATCTCGGCAATGCTTTTCTTGAAGGCTGTGATAGACTGAGCAAACATCTCACGAAGATCCGATTCACTCTTTACGTTAGGTGAAAGGGCAATCTCCTCAAAATCAGCAGCAGTATCTACAAGCTTTACAGGTGTAAGAGTTCCATTGGTAAAGAGGTCGAATTCTGTACCTGGACCCTTAGGTACCTTTGTCTGATTGAAGCGGCGCTCTTCTGATGTCATGCTAACTCGCTCTCCTGGTCCGATGCGGTGAGACTTCCGAATATTAGGGGTGTATGGGTCCCATAGGTCAACATATACTTCGCCCAGATTTAGATTCGTCCATACTTCACGCTCTTCTATTTCTGACATTACCTTCTCCTTTGTGTATATCATCCTATATACTATAACGGCAAGTCAGTCAAGAATGAACTTGATCTTTCCTGCATCATAGACTCTGTGAAGACTATTCAATTCTGCTAACTGAGCCTCGGTCATATCTGGGTGAAATTGTAATTCTGGATCTGACTCGAATCGGGCCTTGCGGTAACCGAACTTATGTTCACGCACTCGACCACCTGATCGAACGTAGCTGTAGTCTGGATCAAGTATCTCAACTTCTCTGAATCCTGTCTGGTAATACAGATCACCATCTGATAGGGTAAGATCGGCAAAGGTCTTAACCGGTCCATCGTGATCAGCTCTAAATGCCTTCAGAAGCCTAGTGAAGCCACCTGGGACCGAAGCACTGGTAGCATATCGTACAAGATCCCAGTCAGCATCCTGGTCTGAGACAGACTTCATGCTCAGAAGGGCCACGAGTTTGCCCTCATATCTCAGGCCGTAACGGTAGCTGGCCGATGTGAACCCCTGGACGTGATAACTATCAAGAAATTCCCTAGCCTCTGCGAGAGGGACCGCTCGATCGATCTCGGTCTTGCGTGCGCCAATCTTATCTGAGCTAGAAAGTCTAAGACGGTTCAGTAGCATCGACTCAACAATCGGTCGGCGGAACAGCCAATCATCTTCCCAGATCTGAATAAGCCGGACGCCTTTATCCTTGCAGGCTCGATACTTATCACGGTGATAGAGTCTGCCAACTCGCTGCTCATTATGCCAATATAGTCCGTTAAATTCAATTGCCATGTTCTTCGATGGAATATAAATATCTAGTTCTTTCGGTGCAATCAATGATCGATTTGAGCGTTCGATGGGAATATGTGATTCGATAAAATCAGCAAGATCGGATTCAAGTTTAGAAACAAATAATAATTTACCCCTAGTTAAAGAATCTTCTAAAGACCATTTATGTTCAAGAAATCTCGATTGTAAAGTAGAGATATTATCTATGTTACAACGTTTATCTTTTAACCAATCTACTAAAGGTTTACTTTCTCCAAATGCAGAGTAATGAGGTGTATTAAATTTATGATAGTAATCACTGTTCATGGCTGAAACCAAATCCCATCCGTACTGCAATAGTCGACTAGCCAGAAGTTCTCTATCATGATGGATACATCGATAATCTAAAGCCCAGTCAGATAGGCTTTTCACTTCTCCGAATGCTTCGTAAACTGGGATATTATTGACCGGGCGAATAAGAAAATCTTCAATATCATCACCATGCTTAGTCTTTGCATCTTCCATCCGGTGGCGTAACGTTTGTTTTGTCACTAAACATCTCTCATCTTCTAGCCAGGAACGAAATGTCTTCATCTCTCCGAATGCATAGTACCGGCGATCTCCAGGTAATGCTAGCGCTTCTTCTAGAGTCATACCCTCGTCAAGACGACGCTGTAAAAGCTTATAAGATTTAACTTGTGAGCGATCGTCTCGTGTCCAAGCGGTGAGAGATTTAAACTCTCCGTAAGCTTCGTGCATTGGGGCATCAGGAGCCGTAACTAAAGCATCCTCAAAGGACCAACCCAACTGAAGACGAGACAGAAGAGTGGCCCCTAGGACCTGACACCTAGGGTCGCTGATCCAATCTTTAAGACGCTTAGTTTCACCAAAGGCTGTATGAGTCGGAACCGGCTTTGGCCCCTGCGTAATAGCTCGTTCGAAATCCCAACCTGAGGCAAGACGGGTACGCACAGTACGATGATTAGCTACGAACCGTGGATCAGAACGCCAAAGTGCCCACGACTTAGATTCCCCAAAGGCTTCGTAAAGTTGCATAAATATATCCTATCACAAAAGTGGCTACAACGCAAGAAACCGGCCCGAAGGCCGGTTTCTTAACAAAACGGGTAGAAGCTTATGCAGCTACAGATGAATCAACAATTCTGCGAGCGTGGCTCGGGCGAACTACAGTCATGCCGTAGTTCAAGCGCTGCTGCCAGTGCCAGTACTCTGCTTCCTCTTCAACCCATGAGGCTGTACGAGGTGTACCGTAGAGAACTGTCTTACCGACAGACTTACCAACAATCCAGAGTTCATTTCCAGGGAAGTATGAACGACCGTACTCGTCAGTGAAGTTACGAAGCTCGATAATCGGTACACCCTGGAAAGTATCTAGGGTACGGTTATTGAAGAGCTTCTCGTTTGTTCCAGGTAGGAACGAAGTGAAAGTGTTAGAGTTCGTAATCGAGTTACGAAGCTTGTTGATCATGGTCGAACGACCAACGATTACAACAGGCTCATCTACGCTAGGCTCTACGACATCCTTCACGGCATCAATGGCGTTACTCACCTGAGTGAAAGTAAGGTTGCTTGTTGCTGTGTAGTATGCTGAAGATGAAGGAATACCAGCCTGTAGAAGCTTAAGCCAACGACGATTCATTTCTGCATCGATGCGGACTGGAGCCTGAGCTACAACCTTCTGAGCGGTAGGTACGAAACCTGTCTCAAGGCGGTCAACCTGCTCTACAACGTGGATACCAATCTGGTCCTTCGGAACGTAGGCTGTCTCAGCGTGAATACTTGACTCTTCGATGTAACCACCACGAGCGATGTGGAAAGCGGTAAGACCACGAACCTCAGTCTCGATAGTAGCTAGCTCGGCAAGACCCTTGCGCTCCACGTTTGACATGATCTCGATAAGGTTAGCATGATTAAAACCATACCATACTTCATCGCTGATCTGCTGACCAACCTCACGCACCCAAGCGGGATCGTGAACTAGATCTGCGGCCTCGTTATTCAGAGCGTTAATTTGGTTCTGGAGGTCTTTAATCTTGTTGTCGTCTACTTTAAACATTACATGCCTCCTTAGAAGTTAAGCTCTGCTTCGACAACACCATTTGTCGAATCAACGGATGTTACAACCCACCAGCCATTAGCTGCGGTAGAAGTTTCCTTCCAGTAGCCTGCAGCATCATTACCATCACCAGGTGTGAGATAATCACCGACAGCTACAGAAGGAGTCGCCTGGCTTACACCAGCTACCATAATGCGGGCCTTAGGATAGTTCGCACGGCCAACGTAGCTTGCGCCTGTTGGTGTGTTAATAAAGGCAGCCTTGACACGACCGTTACCACCAGTTACAACCTGTACGGCATCACCTGGAGTAGCGAGATCTACGTCTGAGAATGTGATGGTACGACCATCGAATCCTACTGCTTCAATGTTTTCAAATACTAGAATGCCGCCTGTACCGACCTTAGGCTTAGCCTGATCACCAGTTGCAAGTGTGACAGTTAGACGACCAAGGCCATCATTACTACCATCAATGAGAACTGGGACACCAGTTGTTAGCTGGGTAGGCCCACCAAGAACGAATCGAGCGCCACGCTCACCATTACGGGGAGACTTACGAAAAACGAAATTACGAGTTGCCATTACTTATCCCCCCTTCAGAGGCTCTTCAGGTTGATGCCAGCAGCTTCAGCCTGTTCAGTTACTGTTCGAATACTTTCGATGAAGGAAATATTCTTTCCTGCATCTTTACGGAGTGTACGCATTGCTGTCTCACGACTTGCGTCTTCTGTTCCGGTCTTAGCTGTTGAAAGCTCTTCCCACTCTACTAGACGATCTGCGAATGCTTCGTCGCTGAGCTGTGCCCAGTCGCCAATGCGCTCTGCGATCTTCTCATCTGAGAAAGATGTCTTTTCCTTGAGAACTGCGATGCGGCTCTCCTTGACAGCTTCGGCCTTCTCCGCTGTATCCTGCTCGTCTACGACGGCCTGAATCCATGCAAGAGAATCAGCTAGAAGCTGCTCTGCGTTTGTTGCCTTAAGTTCAGCAGCATCAAGCTTGTCCTGAACTTCAGCCAGCTTGCTCTCGGCCTCAGCCTTAGCAGCAGCGATCTTTGAATCTACCTCACCGGCAGCTTCGGCATCCTTGAATGCCTTAAGCTCATCACGAATAGGGGCAAGGGCTGCTTCGACTGCAGCATCAAGTTGTTCTTGAGTAAATGTTTTGTCCACTTCACCCCTTTCATCGGGTTCATTAATTACGGTTGGATTACATACAGGACACTCTGTCTTGTGTTTTGCGAGATCGAAATCTGCTGGAGCATTTTCCAGAAGTTCATCATGTGCTTTAATGAGATCGTCCATAGTTGCTCCTTAGTCCTGTCTAAAAAACTTATCGTCTTATTCTTAAATAATGTTTACTTTAGGGCAGCGTGAGTCTGGAGAAACTGCATCTGCAGACTCCACATCAAGTTTTCCCAGTCTTTTTCAGTACCTTCAGGATTAGTTGTAGCAATGTCATGAAGGATCTTTTCTTTTTCAGAATCTGTCGTTAGCTTGGAGATCTCTTTTACATCAGCCTGTGTCCAACCAGGACGATTACCAGGCATAATCAAAGCTCCAGCCTTGAAATCTGGCTTATTTAGTTGACGGTAACTAGAACGCTCCTGAATATGTTCACAGTAGCTCTTAGAGTTAGGTCCGGCATAAGCAAATTCCTGGCCACAGCCATTATCACCAGCACACGTAACTGTTTCTGAGACACATTCCATGCTGACAAAGAGTTGGCCCATTTCATAAGCATCAGCAACTTCCTTCATCAATTCTGGGAAGTAGTACTGATAGAATACTCCGAGTGTCTCGATATAAGGATTTAGAACTGAACTAGCCTCGGTAGGGATCATCATCTCTGCGTTAGCCCAGTGACCTACAATATCATGAGCGTGATGGTCAACGTTCATAGGTGAATGTTCAATAGACGGACGGCTTACCTGAAGATCCTCATATGTCCAGTATTGACCATTAGAGTTAGCATTGTCAGCCTCTACATAGCGTGCAAGAATCCACTTATAGTTAGCGTTCTCAACAACATGTTTAGATGCCCAAGAAGCCATATCTCGACTAGTGTCAAGCACGGCTGCCGGTACAGTAAGATAGAAACTTTCTTGCCCTTCAGTAAGAATCGTCATAATTACTCCTGTTCGTCTTCTGGCAGTTGCTCATCTTCTAGTTCTGCCTTACTCTTCTTAACGTCACTCTTTCGTGTAGAGTTAGGTTCGTTCGATGGGCTAGGCTTACCACTAGCTGGGTTTTGACCGCCACCATTTGCATTACCACCGCCAGCGCCAGGTACAGCGCCCGCAGGACCCTGGCCTGGCATCAGCCGTGCACCAAAAATATCCTTGTAAAGTTTCTTCTCACGCTCGACACGGTATGCCTCTTGTTCAAGATCGATATCCAACTCATCCAACATCGTTTGCTGAGAGATGAAGTCAGCCTGAAAGAGATTCCAAATCAGTTCACTGTAGTTAGGGTCGAAGTCAAGGGCGATGCGACGAGGATAGAACGTCATCACAGGGTCACCTTTCAATTCGTCATTCTTCTCCCAGACCTTTTCGATTACCTTATCCATAACAGAGTCACGAATATTGTCACGGCGGGCTTCCATGCTGGCAGCAATGACTTTGAAAAGCTTACTAGAATCATCGACAGCCGTACCAGCAGCGTAGTTACCGGTCTGTAGAATCTGGAAAAGACGAGCCGTAATACGAGAATCAAGAGCATTATGGCGTTCCGGCTGCAGAGTATGATCTGTCTTCTTCGTCAGGATTTCGATATCGATACGGTGATCCGTGATCATCAAGGAGTTACGAGAGTTGGAACGCATCTGAGATGCAACGCCCTGTAGCTCCTGATCGGTAGCGGGCTTCTTATCGTCACCCTTTTTAACGAGCACGATACAGTTCAAGTTACCTAGAATATCTGAACGATCCGACTCACGAAGGTTGTGCTTCAGGTCGAGCAGTTCGAAAACAGACGTCATACGGACATCAGCGAATCTCTGATATGAAGGACGTGATGATGTAATCCGCCATACGTTCTCAGGATTCAACACGAAAAGACGGTTAGCAAGATCGATGTCTCGACCAATCAAATCTGCTAAGTCAGCTAGCTCAAACTCATTAGCGGGGACGTAGGGACCTACGAAGAGGGATTTCACAATCAGATCTGATGAGTTCAGGCCAACAAGACTGTTCTCAATCTGTCTGGCCTCATACATATCATCAGCGATATACACAAGCTGCTCGTTACCAAACAAGAAGTTGCCCACCGGAATGATCTTCAGCGGATCAAGCGTAGACATACCAGTTGGCACAAGGAGCTTATACTTCTTCTTAGGTGGGCGTCCAGACGGCTGAGTGCCCTTGACTTTGAATTCCTTACGACCCCACTGCACAGCTACGTAGCACTGTGAGATAGTGAAAAGTTCACGCCAGATCTCTCGCATACGCTGAGTGAGGTCCAATTGATCTAGGATCTGCTTAGCAATATTGTTCAGGTCATCGTCACCGCATTCAATACCAAGGCGTTTGAATGCGAGCTGTTCTGTAACCTCGACAGCGTTACTGACCACATCATCGTACTTGGCCGCTTCTGCAGCAACACGGAATTGATCGTAGATATTCTCAGGGATAGAGTACTTATCTTGATTAAACGGAGTACTGTTACGACGACGAGAAGAACCCTTCCAAGAGTCTACCCAACGTTCTACACGAGCAAATTCACGGCGCTCTTTTAGAGCCTCGATAATAACTTCGTTCGGTAGACCGGACTCGTTTAAGAGCCCAACTTCACCCTCTAGTTCTTCTAGATCTTCGTCTTCAAACATTGTTACCCCTTAGAAGTCTGCCAATTCAATTCCTCGACTGAATTTACTCTACTGAAAATCTTGAACTGTTCGGCCATTTCGGCCAGGAATGGGTCGAGTGAATCGATCCTAAAGCGATTAAATTTTGGATTAGAGGACTTCACAATCCCCTGGCGAATGAGACTAGCTCTTGCCCTATATGCTGAAATTGCTCGAAGAATCTCTACGAGATCTTCATTTGTATGGAAATCATACACGTCTTTCAAATATCCGATTAACTCGTTTGTGTACTTTTCAATCTGGCTTTCAACTGGATCGGAACTCAAAGTAACTCTCTTCTCTCTCTAGGTAACGGCAATTTAGTATGTAATCATTGCTGGCGGGGTCCATATCTGCTTGTGAGATTCAATCATCTCATCAATGAAATGTGTCTGCCAAGTAAATAGAGCCATTCTCATAGCATCTAGATTGTGCATCCCTTGTTTTCTCGATGATCGACCATAGGCATCAAGGGTATTTCCGATCTGTTTAGTCGTGCCAGGTGTAGCCTGGAGCTCATCAATAAGTTCTCTATCATATGGAAGAATAATATTTCCACTATCTACCAGTAATCGAATAGCATCGGTTGATGCCTCGATAAATGGACGCATAATAGCAGCTTTGAGATATCCCTCAGGATCATATTCATCAATTTCAATATCTGGATCAAAACCAACGATCACCTTAGTAGAAAATTGGCAGTCTTTAATACGACCAAGCATATACGAAAGCTCATCATTCTGTCGAACCTGAGCACGCAGATTATCGATCAATGGGAATCCAGCACCAGTAGCATCGAGGGCATAAGCCATTGGCCTATATAGATTCATTAAGTAGATAATTGCTTTAACTTGATCTTCTGGAGAGACTTTACGTAGAAGAAGTCTAGTAATTAATTTTAATACTGTCTCTTGCTTCTTGGGATGCTTATCTTCTGCAAACACAACGATTGAACTTGGACTCTCAGTCCAGCCAAGGTCCATCCCAATCCAAGTCTTCTTATATCTTCCATGAAGTACTGGAATCTTAATGAGATCTTCAATATTTCCAGATATCAAGTCACGAATTTGAGCTTCATCAATAGTTCTATTGTAATAGTCAATAGTATTGTATTCGCTCTCAAGATTAGAATCTGTCACAGCCATAAGACGGTGAGCTACGAACATTGGCGAACCAGCGTCAGCAGGAAGACCAAGAATATTACGACGATAGCCTGATGAATCATAGCCACCATATTCTTCAATCTTATCTCTACGTTCCTTCTCAGTCCAGTTAGGTCGATACATCGCTGGCAGACGAGTGACCGTCCAAGTAGAATTCTTACCAGAAATGTTCTGGTTGAACGTACCACCGATACCAAACGATACCCCATGGCAATTCGAAACAATAATACCTTCGACTACATAGCTATGATCTTCTTCTATTTCGAGATCATATACATGATATTTTTCTAATTGCTCAATAGCTTCAATAGGTGACCAAAAAAGATTATCATTCAATTTAAAAGTTTGAGGTAATTTATATTCAGATAATTTTCTCATCTGTACCGTCCAGCCTTCAGCACAGTTAATAACTCTGCCTTCGATTTCTCCAAGATGTGAGGGGACATACCGAATATTAGCTACATAATCTAAGGATTGAGCTAGCAACTTAACATCAAGCGCTAATTTATGAGACACTGTAAAATATTCCCAGCGGGTTCGTGTTTCAGAGAATGAACCATCCCCATAATTTAATCCATTTAAAACTTGCTGACGAGCATGGTTATCTAGTCCGTAGACCCATCTCGCAATACCTTTATTGTTAGCTAGACTACCAGCTTCATCTTTAAGCCATTGAGCTACAGAAGCATTCTGCACACAAACCTTAGTTGATTTTCCCTTGCCACTGTCATAGCTAGTTTTTAGTCCCAGAGATTGAAGTAGTGATGCTACGTAAGGAGCTTCATCGTCGTGTAAGCACCAGTAAGCACGTCGATGACGGCTGTGACCGTGTTTGAAATCGGTGGTATAACCTTCTGCAATAAACAGACCATAAAGCCATAGCCAGACATGATCGTTAGTATTGTCAATCACCGAATTAGAACTAAGTTTTTCCATGGAGGGGGCCAAATCTGGGTCTGGAGTAAATACAGGACTAGCCCAACTAGTTTGATAATTTTTGTTTTTAATAATTTGTTCAGAGGTTATCCATTTAGAATCCTCAAAAAGCCCACCTTTACGCTTCCTTGTTCGAGTGTATAATTTGTGATTTTCAGTTGCAATCAACCCATCTATACCTTGGCCAACAATCTTAACACAATCAGCATATCCGTTGTCAAATACATTTAACACTTTACGCCAACGGTTTTTATGCGTCCAAACCTCATCGCCAATTTGAACGTGTTGAATAACTTTCCATCCCTTTTTAGTGAGAACATTTTGGTCTTCCGCAATGCAACGCCAACGGGCACGAGGATTCTGAATCTTTACAGTCTCCTTGATTTCGGTCCAGCCAGCTTCAGGATAAGAACTCGCCTCATCTTGCTCTAGGATAAGAGGATGTGTGTTGTGATGGAATACACCATCAGCCAAGTACGAACCGTCAGCCACGCTAATACCATAGAACTTCGCAGTGCCATCTTCTACTACTGAGCGAATCTTATAGGATGAGAACCCATCACGATCAAACACTCCTTCACCCTGACGATTCAGCCGAAGCAGATATTTATCACGAGCAGGATTCTTTAATTCTGTGCCACAAATATGAGTAGTTTTCACGTTGTCGTTGTGACCAAATCCGATATTGTAACCGAGGGATCCAGCAAGTAAGCCCATGCCAAGCGTAAGCTTTTTTGAGACTGAAGTAGACGCTCGGCGGACTTGATTACCATGAGGATTATCAGATCCGTCACCAGAAAGATAACCATCTAGAAGCGCTGACCGCCACTGAGCAGGCATTGTTAAACACCAAGTTGGTAGCTCTTTAGTTGTGGAATGATGTTTGAAATATTTACGGAGCCATTTGCCATAAGGCATATTTGTGATGCGGATACGATCAGCCGAACTATGCTCTCGTTCTTTGATCGAATATGTAGCTCCCATGCGATCTAAACGATCTGTAATTTCATCATGGTCCTTGGGATGAGCAAAAATATCTACGCAGCCTCGATTCGAAGAACCGTCTGCAATATATCGGCCCGTGATCCACCAGAAATCTTCATCTAGGGTAAAACTGGTGTCCGCTTTAGAGAAATCGATAATCGGGACGCCTAGTGGCTGACCAAAGTCTGTGGCTCCGGTCCAATAAGAGTTAATCGCTTGATACTTTGAGCTGCGAAGATCGTTAGCATATTCCCATGTGAATTCACCAAGCTTACGCTTCTTTTTGCCAGGCATAGATGAAATATCATTGCGAGTATAGAAGCGATGATCTGCATTCACAGAGAGTTCAAATGCCCCCTGCCCCTTAACCCTGTATCTAGTCTGCTCTGGCAGCTCGTAAGTTGAGCATACCTCGCTCCAGCGCTTTTCATGTGACCATACGTAGTCATCTGTTGTTACTTGTTCGACAGGAATTAGACCACGGTCACGAGTCAAGATCAATGTGCCAGCAACCAAAGAACCCTGCACACCAGTACCATCTCGCTGTGGGATACGACCCATAATACGAGAACCATTTACAAAGTTCATATGGTAAGGTCGGTGCTTAATCTGACCTTGCAGCATTTCACGAGCTAACTTATTGCGTGTGAAAAGACCTTCGACGTTATCTGTTACAGCTTGTAGATGGACAGCCTCTGGAGCCGTGATCACCATTTCTTCACCAGGGTAATTGAAAGGAAAGGCAAACGCTCGGAGCTTAATACTTAAACTTTTTCCGCATGATCGAGAAGCAGCATCAATATGCTTCTGCGCCTGATTACGGAACCATGGAACCTGAAATGGCCAGGCTCGAAAGCATCCATCCTCTTGTGACTCATCAATGAAACAGAATTCAGCAAGATCAATACCACTCTCATCAGTAATCAAAGCATATAGATAGCATTCTTCTTCTGTTAGTTTTTCATAGATTGTCATTTAAGTGTGATACCTTCAGTTTTAAGCACACGTAGATACCATGCTGTAGCTGTCTCAGGAGAACGCTGTAGAAACCCATCGATAGCAGCTAGTGTTTTACCAATTCGATATTCTAGGAAGAAAGATGGATCTTTGCCAAAAGCTTTAGCGATCTGTTCCATTTCTTCGAACGATGGCTCTCGTAATCCACGTTTCATATTATAGATGAGTTGACGAGAGATCCCAGTCTTATAGACCATATCGCTGATCGAGCGGTCGCCCCAAAGTATTTCTAGAGCATCTAGGAAACATAGCTCGGAGTAGTCGACATTAGTCAACTGTGCTAACCCTTGTGCTCCGGTAGAATTAGAAGCTTTCTCTTTCTTGGGAGCACTCGACTTGGCTACGTCTCCAGCGAGAGAACGGAAGACCTCAGGCTCGGAGTTCAGAATCTCAGACCAGTTAATATTACGAATCTCTGGAAATTCTTCCCGTAGTCTATGGATCTTTTTATCCCATTTAGTATCAGTCATTCAATTCACTTCGAATCCAGTAGGTTTGCTTATTAGCACGAAACAGTTCATCAATTTCATCAAATTCAAGAAGTTTTTCCTGAATCCATGCAATAACATCCGACTCACGGCAGTTGAATTCAGATCGTTCTGCTTCATTAGAATTGACATGTAAAGTAATAAATCCTTGTAATTCTTTCCATAAGGTATAGGCTTTGATGACCTGTTCGTTACGATGTATGCCAAATTCTTTAGCTCGTAGAGTAAGGTTGTGGATGAAGTCAGCAGCGTTAGCGCCCTTGCTAGCATCACGGGACTTCTTATCTACACCGAGTGAAGACTTCAGGTCACGGATCTCCTTAGAGTAAAGCTGTACCATCTGCTCTAGTTTCAAAGCCGGATTACCATTATAGTCTAGGCCACCCGCCAGCATCCACTGTCCCCATCTGAAACACATCAGCTCATGCAGGAGAACACGGTCTAATTCGAGCAAATCTGATACGTTACTGAACTTATTGTCACTCTGGTATCGGTCTGATTTGTCGTTATAGAAATCTACTTCGTCCTGCGTCATCAATGGTACTGGGGCACCCGAAGGACTGACGGTTCCGAACACCTCAATATCAACTGGCTCTTTAGCAAATTCGAAGTCATCGAAGTCACCACTTGTCTTCTTAGGTTTTGGCATTGTACCTCTCTGGATAGCCTATATTACATGTATCGACAGAAAAAACGATTATTTCATATTATTTCTTAAAATAGTGACTCGAATACATCGAGGTATCGTTGCTTCTGCACCTTCCAATCGAGATTCTCGGCCAAGGCATTCATATGATCTGAAAGCGAACCGAAGAGGGTTTCGTCCTGTGCTAGCTCGTCAATTTTATCAGCAAGTTCTACAATGTCTGTCTCAAAGATATCAATCATTGTCTTAGTCATGATCTGCTTTGAGACATGACCACCCACAAGACATTGCGGAGGTAGCCAACTTGTCTGAGGAGGAATACGAGAGCTAACCACGACCATACCAGTAGATACTGCCTCGTTCATCGGTAGACACAGCCCACCAAACTTACGAGGCATCACATAAGCATCATGGTCCCCATATAAATCTGCATAGCTATCAGGCTTACTGTAGTTGATAGTAGTGTTGCGTAAACCATGGATTTCTAGAGGTTTCTGTGACTTGATTTCTAACGTAACTGGAGACTTGACAAGACGCATCGCCTCAGCAAGCAGATAGGTGCCGTTACGATCTTCTACAGCAGGAGTCCCTGCAGTATGTAAAATCTTCGTCAAGCGATCACGACGACGGAAAGGAAGAAGGTTACGATTCACCGGGACAGGTAGATGTTCCACACGAGTAGGGAATCTCTTGACATCCTCAATGTGCCAGGTTGAAGGACTGGCTAGAAGATCTGGGAATGGCAATCCCTGATTACATAGATAATCAAGAAACTCGTAGTTATATTGCTGTACCGTCTTTACGCCCATCTCGTGAGCCTTCACATAGAGGTAATAACTATACGGTGTCTCGCATGTAAATACAATATCCAGATCCTTCAGGAATTCATCTACCACTGGATCGTGAAAGATCTCTACGCCAGGATAGCGCTTATCATGCCAAATTGTCGCACCAGGATACATAGCCATATTTGGCTGCTGACCGGAGCAATGCGACAGGTCTACAACGAGAACCTTATCAGGGTTCATATGACGATAGAACTCGTACGTCTGAATACCCAGTCCAGTCTTGTCTGCTCGTGCTATAAGTCCTATTCTCATCAGAACACCATCCCATACTTTTCTTCGTCACCACGACCATCGAGGTTGGTGGAACGCTTCATATCATCAACACTTGGTGTGTACATCCAGAGTTTAAAATCGGACCATGCTGCTCGTCCACGATCACAGTACGGAGCGTGTACAACTCCATGCATCACATCTTCGATCATACTTCTTGCGTTCTCACTGAAATGGTCGTGCAAGATACGCTCGTAGAATTCCTTAGTGCTGACGTGCGGACGCTGGCTCCACTGGACAGTTTTCATCAGGGGTACGCCACAAATATCGCTTGGCCCAGTATCAAGCATCATATGCTCGTGCTCAACAAGGATATGAGTCTCATGGTGTAGACGAACGACGTTAGCCGCACCAGAAAGTACGGCTTCAGTAATTCCTGTAAATTCAATGTCGCCACACAGGGGTGTATCGTGTTCTACGAAAAGAATAGCTGGGGTCTTTACTTTAGTTAGCGCTTCACGGGTCATCCCAGTCTGATGCATGTGTTCTTCGAAGACCATCGGAAGCACATTTTCATATTCAGTATTGATCATCCAAAGGAGATTAGCTGTGTAACGCTCATACTGGTCACGCAGATACTCTTGCTCGGGTCTGATGCCGTCCACCATCACAATGATCTCGCTTTCAGGTAGACGATCTCGAATCGAATCGAGTGTCTCTCTGATGATAGCCAGACTTGGGTGACTACGAATCGGACTAGTACATACAAGTACTGTCAGATTATCCAGTAGATAATTACTCTCAGCTGGGACGCCAGATACTAGTTTGACGTCTTCATGTAGGTTATAGACAAATTGACGTTTGTAGTTTTGCCACCAAGCAAAGCAAACATTAGAATAGTGACGCCAGTTAGCAAGAACTTTCATAATATTTCCACCGACATGTTCCCAGTCTCGAATGACTTCAAACGGCAGCTCCTCTTGTCCGAAGAGACGCTGCCAATAGCGATCACCTTTGCCCTCTGGCGTTAAGGTGTCAGCTAAAGGAATTCGTCCCAGTTCAAGTGTCTCGAAGAATCGGAAGGAATCCACAGTACAGGGGCCTGACGGACAGGGAACGATACGACTATCAATGATACCATTATAGTAATCTTCGGCATCTAACCCCTGTGCGAACCCCTCTGTGGCAATCAGGCGTTTCTTGATCTCCATAGGTTCAATAGCGTCAAGGCATTCCTGTCTACGACGATGAGTGCGTTGACCTGAGAAAAAGACATCTATAGACGGATCAAAACTAGCGTCTTCACTTTCTAGGCTAGCAGAAGCATTATCTGTTTGTAGCGGAAACCCTTCCCCAATATAACGGTCAACATTACCTAGATCCTTATCGAAATCAGGGGTCATTAGATAAATGATCTTATTAGGATGCTCAATTTGCTCTACTGGAAAAACACTCTGCTCATCACTACTTAGAATAAGCACTACCCAACGTAATCTAGCGATGCTCTCATTAATTTCATCTATTTTATCAGCATGAGATCCCGCTGGGATAACTAGCACACAGCCATCATCAACGTGTTCTAAATCCTCAACTTGATGAAAATCGTATCCAGAAACAGGTTGCCACAAGACATCTCTCAAAGCCATTTTTACAAAGTCTTGATCCCAATAACCGGTTGCTGGAAACTCATCTTTGTAACTTTTAAAAACTACAGGAATCATACTGGTCTGTACTCCCAATGGTGTTCGTGATCGTAGGCAAGATGCTCGCCCTCGTAACCATGTTGACGAAGCCAAAGATGCATGTCTGCCTCGTAGGTATCAAACCCAGCAAACATGAACTCTGGATGGACTGAAATAAAAATCACTGGCTTGTGGTCTAGAATAGTCTGCTCCGCACCCTTGAGTACTTCAAACTCCGCACCTTCAACATCCATAGTGATAATCGTTGGCGCAGTGTGGGTCGCTGCATAGTCATCAATCCTAATCCTGGGCGTATCCCCAGATCTTTCGAAAATTGTTCTGAATCCATGGTTTCCAATCAGTTCTCCGTATGCGCTAGCTGGCCATCCATCACGATCTGGCTCAGCAATAATAGGTTCAATATTCTCGGGGCGAGTTTCTGTATCAGCTGCGGCAAACCCGACAAAATACCCAGCGAGAGGTTTCAGTTTGTTTGCTTCCCAGATAGCACGAATATTAGGCCATACAAGGGGATTGGGTTCGAAGGCGTGGACTTCGGCACCCCACTGAGAATAGAGGCCCGTCATGTCACCTTCTTCTGTACCAATATCATAGACTATAGGAATAATCTTGTTGTCTAACTGACAATCAACTTCACCAGCTAGAGCATCTAGTCGTTCTCGCTCCCAACCAGTAGTCCACTCAGGGCGTGCTGCACGGTGCTCTGGAAGAATAATATCCCAGCTCCCATTCAGTGTTGTCATTACCATGTCTGTCATAGACTCTCCAAAATAGTTGTCCACCGATTAAGGTAGGTGTGGTTCTTCTTAACATGCTCATGGCCTTGACGGCGGATCTCTTCACGAAGATCATCAGCTTCCAGGTAGAAATCAATCTCACGTTTTAGCTGTTCGAAGTCACCGAATTCGTAGAATACAAGATGTTTCTTATCTTCGAAGTCATCTTCCATGCCCTTGATACGGGGATGAATGATGAATCCGCCACGACCAAGAGTTTCATAGACTCGATCGCTCCAGTAATAAGGGTAGTCGAACCCTATACACAAGCTATCCCCAACCGCAATCTTGGTAGAAGCATAGAGGTTATTGAGATCGTTACCACGCATGACGCCAGCGCCGTCCCCGCCGAAGTGAGTGAATCTATCGCCGTAGTTATTGCGCAGCCACTCGATCAACTGCGGTCGGTACGGCCACTCAGGGTGGTATCCCTTTGAGCCGACGAAGATGAGATCACGTTCAGCCGCTCTCGGATTCCAATAGCACTCAACATCGTAGACAGCAGCATGAATATAATGTCCCTTTACATCTGTCTCAGCATTGAACCAGTCAGCCATCTTCTTATCAACTGTGAAGAAATGCTGGATATTCCAATAATCATCTGAGCGCATATCGTTTTGACGTTGTAGTCCGAACCATAGATCTAGATGATAAGTTAATGTCGGGATATTTTTCTCTTTCAACGTAGATAGCACCTGAGCCATTCTCAGACCTGGTGTATCCCAGCCATGGGTATGTACCCAGATAAGAGCGTCAGAGGCTTCAGCGGCTTCAAGTACCTGCTCACCTGTGACCTGAGCCTCCTGAAGCGGGATCACTTCATGGCCAAGATTTTCGAGAGTCTTCTTATGGTGGCTCTCTGAACTGAAATCCACGCCAAAATTTCCTAGAAATGCGATCTTCATTTATACTCCCATAGATAGTCTGAAACCTGAATGCCTTTACGGCGAATAATTTGATAAGCCTGATCGTGATCACCACTAGGAGAATTACGAGAAAAATCATAAATTCCAACATAGTATACCATGCCAGGCACCTGCTTCACTTTAGCTCCAAGGCTAATCATTCTCAGAAAGAAATCCCAGTCTTCTAGGGCCGGTAGAACCGGATCAAACTCCACCCCATATCTAGCTGTGATAGCTGTACCGATAACGAGATTATTAGAGACATTCATATCCCGATCAGGGATGAAATTCGGCTCACCCTCGTATAGGCCATTTTTCATCGCCATCGTTTGCGGTTGATACAGAATGTTACCCTCTTCTAGGTTCTCCTTCAAGATACCACAATAATTATAACATAGTTTATCATCTGCGTCAAGGAAGACGATATAGTCTGTGCCAATTTCTCTAGCACCTTGATTGCGGGCACTAGCAAGATCCGAGCCATGCACATGAATAACTTCGTCTGCTCCATAGCAATCTTTAGCTATAGCTACATGGCCTTCAGCAGCAAGCCTCCAAATATTCTCACCGAATGTTGCAATCACAACTCCTACAGTACTCATCGTACACCTTTCCAAAAATCTACATCCATATCCAGAGCCTCTAGTGTCGGGCGTTTAGCAATGATAGAATCAATATGACCTTCGTTATGACCATGATTAGGTAACGACTTGTAGAAGTCATATTTCTGTTGGCGACGATCCTTATCAACATAGCCGTAATGTAAGACAGAAATTTTATGGATCTCTGTCACGAGTGTAGTTGGAGGTACCGACCCTGAACCCATTGGGACATCAAGGAAAGGATCTGAAGTCCACTTACGAATCCGGCGATTAAAGTTCTCCCGCCAGAAACCGTCAATGCGGATCTGTAGTGGATTTTCCTCCCACACCTCTAGAAACTTCAAAGCAAAAGCGGTACGTGAACCAGCATCTCGCTGTAACTGTTTAAGTTGCGCTTGCGTGCCAGTAAAGCATTCATCTGCGTCAAGAGAGAGTATCCATGAGCCTTCACGAACCTTCAGGCTTTTACCCATCTGAGTCCAAGCTGCTTGACGAAACTGACCTTCGTGCTCAGCAAAGGTAGGAACATCATCTGGACGAACCCATACTGTACAACCAAGATCCTTGGCAATCTGCACTGAGTCGTCAGTGGACTGGTCATCAGCTACGAACACCTTGTCACAGACAGCGACTAGGCGAGATAGACTTGCCTGCAGGTAGCGATCTGCCTCATTTTTTACGATCATACTTCCGATTATCATAAATTTCTCCTAATGAATATCCAGGGATTACAAGCTAATTTTCTACTATTACAACTGTCACATGCAGGAACTAAATTTGATGCAAAGTTTGTTCCGCCCTCAGACAGTGGGAAAAAGTGATCAACGTCTGTATATTCATCACCACAATAAATACATTTCCAACCATAATAGGCCATACGAGCCATAACTTCTTCAAATGTTGGACTACCTGGGGCGGCCGCTTCCAAGGCTCTTCGTTTCGCTCTGGCGTATTTTTTGCGATCTAGATTATTAGCAGACCAACGACGAGAATTTTCTAAATGTTTTTCACGATTAGCTTTATACCATTCACGACCGATTTCTAAGTGGCGTTCGTGATTTTCATACCACCATTTTTTTGACATTGGATATAAACATTCCTTACAGTAGGTCTGCTTACCATCCGAAGTTCTTTTATTATTTGAAAATTGATCTAAAGATTTATTTTCACAACATTTTGGGCATCTCTTTAATCCTAAAGACTTTGCTTGTTCACGTAAAAGTCCAGTTTTTTCTTGTCCAGCCCATTTTTCTCTATATTTTTTCTTATTATATTCGCCAACGCAAGATTTACAATTATAATCTAATCCATCTTTATGTTTCTTGACTTTGTAAAATAAATTAATAGATTTTTCTTCTTTACATCTACTACAGATTTTAGTCATGAATAATACCGTGATAATCACATGCTTTTCTAAAAATAGATTGAGAAATTGGCATAAATTTAGAATCTACTTCTCCATCTACAGGAGATGATTTATGCCACTCATGAATCATCTCAGCTTCTCCATTATATACTACTCTATATCCATGTTCTCTCACATGATAAGAAAGATAAGTTTCTTCATAATAGTGAGGAGTCTGGAGCATCGCTCCCTTACTATCTGGATCTATCTCTTTATATAGATGACAGTTAAACATTTCATCCCACACTTTACGTTTAATAAAGTAAGCTGAACCCGAAACTGATACACAGTCCGCAACATACCTATGAGCATCTTTATCTCGGGATAACCAAGCTCTATGGAATGGTTTATCATTCGTCCCAAAAATACCTGCATGTGTGATTCTGCCTTGGCTATCAAATTGCATAGGGCCAACAACAGCGATATCATCGTTCGAATCAAGAAGATCAACACAAGAATCTACAATAAAATGGTCTATAAATTTTGTATCTGCATTAAAGATAGCAATGTTATCAAAATCAGATTCGGACTGTGAATCAATAGCCCAGTTTACGGCTGTAGCATAGCCACAGTTTTCAGTATCGGTCAGCCAATTGCTGACTGGCATGTCACGCCATCTAGATTCAAAGCTTCTTGCTGGATCACCCTCAACATCTACAACGACTAAACGACGATAATCCTGATCAACAAATTCTCGATAGGATCTGAGAAATTCATATAGAAGATCGTCGGTCTTATAATTTACAACTACGCTCAGTAAACTCATTAATAACCAACCCTCTTGTCTACTCGATCGAGCCACTCTGGGCTCATCACATGTTTACTTGGTGAACGACCATCACAGAAAATACGTGCCCGGGCTTTATAGGCTGCAATCGACCAACCAAAATCTTCGCCATAATGATGATACTCATAGTTAATATTATAAGCTAGGTTACCCATTAGTTTAATAGCCATTAAGACATTCACAGGATGTTGACCTGGAGCTTCTACCCGACGAAAGACTCCAGGTGCATCAGGATTGACCCATGTAGCAAGATTAGTACAAGTGGGGTCTACAGGGTCAAGATATGTCAGGCTCCCGACAGCATCTGCTTGATTTAGTTCTAATGTTTCGATCATTTCTTCAAGCGCTTTAGGAGCAAGAAGGATATCTGAATCAAGGCTGAGATAGTACGTAGGCATTGCAGTACGTACATATCGAAGCTGATTGTTGCGCAAATTTACCATGTCATGATATCTATCCTGGCTACTCCAGTCTCTCTGATCCAGCCGTGGCTGTTCGTCAGTGACCATGATATGAGCACCGGACCAATTTGACACAATGTCTAACGTGTCAGTATCCCACTTAGGGATCGATAACGCATACGATAATTCTACATCGTGAGGACAAGCCCTGTCAACCGCTTCCTTCCATTGTGGTAAAATCCAAGCTCTGCCTGCAGCAGGGCAACCAGCGATTATGTTAACCATTGATATAACCGGCTTCTCTTAGAAGTACCATCAACTCTGGCATCGGCATGATTCCATACCAGTCATCAACATTAGGTTTGCCCTTAGGTCGGACTGTCACAAATCCTACATCAGCTTTAGCGTTTGCTTTTTCTGCAGCGAGTTCACGTAACCAGCCAGGTAAATCAAGACTTGCTCCAGATTTTACTTCAACACAAACAGCCTTAGTGCCGTCCTGGCGAACCCAGCCACTGATATCACCCTTGTCTAGGATACCATTAAGTCTTCGCCGTTCGACATTAACAAGGCCCCAGACTTCAATCAACCATCGGACAAATCGATTTTCTGTATCTAAACCTTTAGCTTTAGCTGTTCCCGGTTTCAATGAGTTCCCATACCTTGTCTCCTAGCATAGCGTCGATTTCAACATACGCCATGGCCCTACCCTGTTTAACTGCATCAACTAGCATCGAATAATTCTCATATGTGTACCCATGAAAATCATATACGAAGACGTTAGCATCCCATACGTGAATATCGAGAGTTTCTAAAGCGTCGGAAGTCTTCTGCACGAGTTCTCGCATATTTCGATCGTCCATAATTATATTATACCACACTCTCCATACAAATGCAAGAGGGGACCCGAAGGTCCCCTCGAAAACGGATTAGTTTAACCTAACGATCGAATAAATTCCCATGGATCACGGCCATTTTTCGACCAATTACAGTCACTACAAGATGGTACGAGATTGGCAGGCCAATTACTTCCACCTCTTACTAAGGGAACAAAATGATCTACATGCTCGAAGGGTCCACTACAATAGATACATTGAAAGCCATAATAGGCCATCCGATCAGCAAGTTGCTGGTCCGTCGTAAAACCTGTAGCATTTAATTCACGAGCACGACGAGCCTGAGTATTGACTTTAACTTTTAACGGGTTATTTTTAGCCCATTCCTTGGCTCTTTTACGAGCGCCCTCAGGATTAGCTCGGTTCCAGGTGTTGGCTTGAAGCCGCTTTTTCTCAGGATTATTTTTACGCCAATTATATGACCGTTCAATTACAGCTTCAGTATGCAAATCATAATAAATTTTAGCTATATTACGTTTACATACTTTGCAATAACAAAAATGTCCGTCCTTAGAACTTTTATCTTTATGAAATTCATCTAAAGATTTATACTCTTGGCACTTTGAACATTTTTTAGTGAGCAGGTGATCAGTCTGCTCACCAGACATTAACCGATACCTTTATCAGGGGCTAGGTTGCCTGCACCGAGGGGACGCCATACGCCGTAATATGAAGATACAGCAATGATCATAGACATGGCCCATGCTCCCGCCATTTCCTTTGTAAGGATACCACCGCCCGCATCTACCTTATAAGCTAGAGATGCAACACCTGTAATAATAATCATTGTTACAGACTTTAGTTTCTCAGATGCACTTGACTTTACTAGTAGACCAATTAGTAGTGGTAGGAATAGTGCAACGTAAGGAAGCCAGCTTCCTGCACTTAGAAAATCATTCATTCTTTATCTCCTTTTTGTGGGTGCTGATGCACTTTTCTTATTTCTGCGTGTACACTTCGGAATTTTTCGCCCCAATCTAGATCATCTGGGTCGAATACAACTTCATAGTTACGGCCATACTTTTTGAGATGACCTGTGGTTACGAAGTCAGTAAAAATAGTTGATAGATTCTGATACCCGATTTCGAGAAACTTAGAAATATCCTGCTGAGAATATACTACAATCCCACGGCTATCAGAGTTCTTGTAGAGCCAACGATAGATCTGCTCACGGTTATATGGACGTTGACCTCTCTGCCCCTCAGGGACAGGCTCTCGGTCAATGATTGTGGAGTATTTTCGTTTAGCCATATTTTTCCTAAATACGTTTCTCTTTATATCTAACGGCAGCTCAGATCGTACAACTGTCATTATCGCAGAATTTATCTCCGCTGGCTTCCTGTCCCTTCTTGTAAATTCCCTTGAGATGCTTTACTTTACTGAGCATCTTCTGAGCGTCTTCTTCCGAGATACGCTCATAAGGAGCCTGAGGATAAACCTCGTCGTCACGTAGAGGTAAGAAGCTGATCCCCTTAATCTGCCCCTTCTTTGAAGCAAGTAGTGGAGCGATCTGCCCTTCCTCTGATGGAAGGAATGTAACAGTAGCAGAAACTTGGTTGTCAGCCCACCAACGCTGAGCCATAACTGCAAGCTCGGCTTTCTCCCAAATTGACACAGACCGCTCATCACGAATCGGCGCAGACTGAGTAATGAATGTAACAACAACGGTATTTTTAGGATCACCAATCATAGGCTCTACCGGATAACCAGCATCTTCGAGCTTAGCTACGAGCGGGTCATTCACAGAGTAACGTACACGCCGGATATGAGATCCAGCACTTACAGGCCAATGGACGCCAGGAGTTACAGCAGCAACAAGCGACACTGTACCTGATGGCTTAATTGAAGTCTTCTTAATGCTTTCACGTACAGCAAGCCATTCACTGTACTTCTTGTCACGGTGGTTGATAAATTTATAACCTTCATCTTGCCATTCCTGAAGTTCGGCCCAACTACGAGTTTCTACAAACTCGGCATCGCCTGACATAGAGCAACCGATACGACGATTACGTGCCATGACTTCGTTTGTCTCAGGCCATGCAGTAGGCAATAGTGTGACAGCTTTACCGTAGAGATACGCAGCCTTCAATGTCTCACGATAGTCAGAAAAATCTGTATGCTTCGTCGGAAAAGTTTCAACTAGGGTACAGCATTCCCACGGCTCTAGTGTCTGCTCAAGACAAGGATTTCCACCCATAGCACGGTAATCAGCACCGTTAGGCGGATCTACCATACGCCCATACTGCTGAGCAAGATCTAGCCACATGTAGCCAGGCTCACCATTCAGCACAGTTTTATCAATAAGTTCTTTAGGAATTTCTCCCTCTACAAAAACTGAGTTATTAGAATTCCAAGCCCAACCATGATCGGGGTCTGTACGAAGCTGATTCTCAGGTAGAGTCCAGTCCTTGATAGAAGTGTAATCATCATCGTCAACTGAGCCGAAGGCAATCTGAGCAGAACGACGAGCACCACCAGCAACAACAGCCTTACCAATCAGATTCATTACATCAACGATATCACGAGATGTCAGCTTTTCGCCTTCACGTTCTCCAAGCAGGAAACGGACACGCTCAATGCAATCAATAAGCGGCTGAGGACCAGAAGCACGACCACCGAAGCTTTTAAGTAGAGCACCTGAAGGACGGATCTGAGTATAGTCAAATTCTACATAGTTACGATTCTTAAAGAAATAACTTTCGAGTAGGACACCGATAGCTTCAGCCCATCCCTCACGACTATCCTCAACGACGAAGATATCTTTCTTCTCTAGACTCGGCTCATGAAGTGCTAGATTATTAGCCCCACGAGTATCGAATCCTACACCGATACCACAATTATGCACATAGAGTCCGTTAGCATCGAACGCTTCTAAAGATGGAACACTAATATCGTATGTAAGTGTTTCGCCCGCTGGAAGCACCGATTTCACCCGAGTGTTCATATATGAATGATAGAAATCTTGCTCGGTTAATGTTTGCAATGCCTCAGATTTCGGACCGTCCGAGAAGCCAACTACGTCAGCAAATCTTAGAATAGCATCAGAAGAAATGACTAGAGTCCAAGCTGGACCCGAGACTGTATCAACCCCAAGGATGGTCGTCGGAGTACTTTCAGCACGTTTAACTTGGATATTACTTTTAATCCCGAGTCTAAGAAGCATTCTTTGCACTCTCTGCAGAGTATCGAGATTAGACTGAGACAAACTAACAATATTAGATTTTCCAGCAATAGTAACCCCACCATCAGCGTCAAACAGTCCCCGAAGAAATCCTTGATAAAATTCTTTAGAAGCTTGTTCAATTTTATCACGCATCATTTTTGGAGAAACATCAAGATATTCGCCTACCCATGTACCGATTGTCAGAGTATCGCAATCTTTATTCTTTTCAGTCCACCCACCAGCTATTGCACGACGACTTACGTTCGCCACACTAGACAATGCTTGTGTTTTAATACTTTCGTAAGCACTATCTTTTTTATATGCTGCAACGACAAAGGATGTTGTATTCTTCCAACCATCGCCCAAACAGGCCCCAGTAAGATAACCTTCATCCCATGAACCATCACTAAACCAATCGATACCATACTGATCGGACAAAACAATTTTGTCATTTGGCTTAAGCTGCCCAGCCTCGACCCATTCGAATGATTCGGTTACACGATTATTGGTAGTGCGACCGTAACTAACGGTCCGCACTCTGTGATCTCCAGTGAGTCGCATAGCGTACCCTTCTTCTGTTTCGATAAGCACCGTATCCTTGACGCCGGTCGGCCATGCCCCATGGGGGGCTGCGTGCTTTTCTCCTGAAACAAAGAGATCCATGGGCATATCAATTTCTTTAATCTTACGGGGGCCTTCTGTGGTCATAACCCATGTATCGCCATCAACACACATGCTCATTTCCATCATGCGAGTGAATGGTCCTGTAGCTTCCCAAACAGAGTGAGCACTAAGCTTAGCTGTCGTGAGAAAGGCGCAGTTACCCGTATATACACCTGAAACAAGAGTGAATCTACTAACCGATGGAACAACAGCACAAAAGACTGGCTCAGGTTCATCTAATGAATCTATGGAAACTACAGTCCAATTGATTGCGGTAGGCACTAACGAAATACGACGCATTGGATTTTTACGCTCGCCGAAGTTAGTTGTAGTAACGGGATCAAAGTTGGTACCAGTAATCGAATATCCTGCTTCAGCAGCATTAATGCGTAACCACTCTTCTGCCAACGGATGTTGTGAACAAAGTTTATAAGTATTGCCCGCAATGGAGGCATCTGCTGTGAGCCAACCATCGATAAATCCACGCTTATATGAAGTGTAATCATCAAGTAGTGGGAAATCTTTCAGATCTCGATGAGTACGGATTTTTGCAATCGGATCACCATTAGCAGATGGACGATCGTAGTTGATGTCATCCCAGAGACATTTAACTTCTGGATGAATAATCATCTGACGGACACGTTCATCACATCCACGAATTTCATATCCCCAATCGTCATTACGATAACGATGTGTAATACGCACACCGTCACCAAAAATAAGACCATGTTGTATTCCTCGGTAATACGAATCATCTAGTTCAGGATTACCAATTTGACCTTTGATCGTGTCGCCTACCACAAGCTGAGTTATTTCTGAACCATCTGATTTAATCCAGCGATGATCTGGTGTTACTCGGACGGTAACACGATAATTAGATCGTAAACCATATGGTTTAAAAACTACATCCTGTAGATTTTGAACTCCAAATTCTTGCACCACAGCAGGCTTGTAACCTTCTTCTGTAAGAACATGAATTTCTTCTCCGACTACTTCAGAAAATGAAATTGGACCATATTCTTCTGTGACAAAGAGTTCCGAACCAGAAAAACAGTTCTGAAGGAAGCTAGAATCCTGACGAGAGTGGATAGCTTCACGACCCATATGCTGAAGTCCACGACCCGGTGGCGTCCACTTAAAATGGAACATACGGTCGTAAGCATCACGAGCCGACTTCTGTGCTTTCAGATCGTTCCAAGGTGTCTTATTCTTTTTGCAATGATCTTTGAGAATAGAATACATACCTTCGACGCAGCGACGACATGTTTCGTACCACTGCTCTTTAGACCCATCGTCCTTAAGAGCTGAATATTTATTTACATAGACAAGTTCGGAGAGGAAGTTACCCCCGCCGATTGAAAATCCCCAGTCTGGTTTCAGAGCGCTGTAAGGCTCAATGAAATCGTCTGTCAGCTGGAATGAAAGAAAATCTGACATGTTACTCCTGTTTATTTAGCGTACTAGATACTTAACGTCAACGACAGCTTTAAGTTTACCCGAGCTGTTACTGGTTGTCAAATTCCTGACGCAACTTCTTCATCGCACCCGAGTAGATCCGGCTGACACGAGGCACCTTAATCGAGAGGCGTTCCCCAATCTCACGGAAGTTTAGGCCCTCCTCATGCTTCCAGAAGACTACGAGGGATTCCTGGTCCGAGAGACTCTCTAGTCCTTCGATTAACCGGTCCGTAATCTCCTGCTCCTGAAGCTGGAAATCGGCATCACCGATCGTATCGTCCGCAAGAACATCTGCAAGGCTAAAACTCTCGTGAGTGCCATCAGTAATGTACTCGTCAATGTTCACCGTGAAAGAACTAACATAATAACTACGGATCTTCTGGACCTCAGCAATATCCCAACGTAATTCCTTAGCAACCTCACTATCAGTGGGTACCCGTTGATGGATCTCACTCAGAGCGTCCGTGACAGCGGTGACCTGTTTAAACTTACCACGATAATGGCGGCTGATCGGATCGTAGTCACGTAGACGGTCATAGATCGCACCACGGATGCGGCTCGTAGCATACGTGTCAAACTTTGCTCCAACAGAAGAATCATATTTTTCGATAGCATCAGCAAGGCCAAAGAAACCATCACTGATTAGATCATCAACCTCAACCTGATCAGGAAGACGAGATTTATTATTACTAGCAATAATTTCCACAAGAGGAAGATAAGCTTCGCAAAGATCCTGGTAGACAGATTTGTCACCGGAATTATACCGTTCCCAAAGAACTTCCTTCTGCTCATCTGTGTAGATTTTTTTATTTCTTAGCACCTGACTCCTTTTCGATTGTATATATCCATTATAGCAGGATTTCAAACCTGTGTCAAGAGGTACTTGACTCTCCGTTCATGCCGTGGTATAGTTTAAGGACGGAGAAATTTCAAGGAGACGGATACAAGCACTACACCGGGCACGGCCCGATGACATCAAACAACAGATGAATCAATTCGGTGGGTTAACTCGTTATCGACACTGGAAATTGCTCGTCTACCTCTCTTGCTGTGCTGGCCTACGGGTACCAGGGTGAGAAAATCGTGTAGAGGTGGAGAGTTTACGGCGCACGACGGACGGTGGGTTACAGTTCCTGAAAAACTGGTGAGTTACGTAGGCTGAGAAGTCTACGAGGGTCTTGATTCATTTGCGCCTTCCTCTCGGCACACTAGTAGGCTTAGCTTAGAAAGCCTAGACCAGTTCTCTTAGTTCTGGTGAGGGGAGTCTAGGTCCTCGCACTGTCTCCAGTCGAAGGGAAAAACCATTAGCGACCACTTAAACAAGAACCAGCCGTCAACTATGACATGGCTCGCAAACTCTCACCGAAACAGAAAGCTCACCGCAAGTACCTCGCCTCGGCTGAGTGGAAAGCTAAACGAGCACGCTACTGGGCGAGCAAGCTGCCGAAAGAATGCTACGTCTGCCGGAAGACAAATCTACCGATGGATTTACATCACCGGACGTACGAACGTTTCGAGAACGAGCACCTTCGAGATCTCGTACCGGTGCATCGCAAGTGCCACAAGAAGATCCACCGGTACCATAACAAGAACCGTCACCTGTCTCTCTGGGATGCCACGGCTGAAGTTAGACGCTTGACAAACCTGTAGCATCTGTGCTATCATAGTTATATGAGATCGATTATTCAGTATCCGAACTATCTCCTGCGACAGCGAGCACTGACCGTCCCGGCTGAAGAAGTTGTTGACGATATTGTGAAGGAGATGTTTCGGACACTTAAGAAAAGTGGCGGCGTTGGACTTGCTGCTAATCAAGTTGGAAATAGCAGCTCAATTTTTGTCTATAAACTTGCTAGTGGAGAAACTGGATATTTCACCGCTCCAGATATTATCTGGATGTCAGATAAATACCTAACTACAGAAGGTTGCCTTTCATTAGATGGGCGAACCTACGTTGTTACTAGGTATAGGAAAATTCAAGTGCGCTCCTTTAATCGAGGTTATGAAACATTAACTGGTGAAATTGCTCAAATTTTCCAACATGAGTATGACCATCTACAGGGAATTTTAATTTGTGATCATGGGATCAAAAAAGAAAAAGAAGAAGTATCTTAAAAGCAATCTGCGTGGTATCCACGACGAACCGAATGGACCAGGATACTTCAACCCATTCCGTTCGGACAAGTTCCCCGATAAGAAGAAAAAGAAGAATAAACGTCTCGGTCGGCAACGGCCAGAATCTGACGAATAAGCCGTTAAATCGACAAGAAGAGACGTTCGTTTTGTCGCCCAATTGAAAGGCAAACCTTTGATGAAAACAGTGAAACCCTCAGAACATCCCCAGTTAGACGTAATCGAAGAGCTATGGCTAGCAGGGAAGAGGGCGACACAGATTGTCCAGTATCTTGCTGATAATGACCTTGCACCAGTTAACGTGAAAAGTCTCGCCAAGTATGGCCAGCGTAAGTGGAACGGCAAAGTCTCTGTAGTAACAGATGACACCGGTCTAGACAATCTGAAAGAACTTCTCGAAGAGTACGATGATGCTGGACTTCGAGTCGGCAAAGTAACCGTAGGTTCTCGCACCACATACGTATGGGAGAAGCAGGAAGATGGGTCGAACAAGCAGGTTCCGAAAGAAACGTCAGGCCAGACGATTGAAATTATTCCTGATCTACAGCCTAAGTATGAACGTGCTACTCTACCTAGTATTACGGTTAACGTTCCAAAATCTAAGAACGGTAAAGCGGATGGCATTGGGCTAGCTATTAGTATCCCTGATATGCAGATTGGTTACAGTCGTGATAACGAAGGTAACCTGACAACGATTCACGATGAGCGTGTTCTTGATATCCAGAATCAGATCATGGCTGATCTAGAAGCTGAAGAGGGAATCGATATCGTCGTATGGCAGGGTGACAATGCTGATTTTGCAGAGTTCTCTACGCACCGCTCAGCGCCAGGATATTTTGGCAACACTCAGCTTACAATCAATCGTATCGCTACCGTAGCCGCTACTCAGCGTCAGATTACTCCTGATGCAGAACTTGTCTACTTGAAGGGCAACCACGAAGATCGTCTAGACAATATTGTTACAGATAAGATTCCTTCTCTTCTCGGCATCACCCGTGCCGACGATGACGAACCTGTGCTCGGCCTCAGCTACCTGTGCCGCTTCGATGAGAGCAACGTAAATTACATCGATAGTTATCCTAACGGCGAATTCTGGGCGAACGACGGGCTACGTTTCGAGCACGGCAAGCTCGTATCCGGCACAAGAGGCGCTACGGCCGCTAAGCACCTCGCTAAGGGCGTGTCAACGGTCTTCGGGCACACTCACCGTGCAGAGCTAGTCTGGGACCGTAGAAGCGACCGTAGCGGCGGATACGATATCTTCGCAGGGTCGGCTGGCTGTTCATGTAAGATTGACGGACAGGTACCTTCGGCTAGCACCGGCATCAACTCTCGTGGCACTCAGACAGATAAATCTGGTACAGAGTCTTGGCAACAGGGCATGATGGTGATATACTATGAGAAGGAAGGCCGTGCAGCATGGCCCACCAACGTCCTTATCAACGACGGAGTTGCAATCTTCCGTGGGAAGCGCTATACTAGTACCGTGGATAGCGAAGGCAACCAAATCTAATGGTTGATACAACCAACGACTTCAATATCAAATTTTTAGATGAAAATAATAACGAGATCGATCCTATAATCGACATAGATTTGCAATCGGTCGCAGAAGGTCACCTGCTCGCAGCAATTCAAGGTGGGGTTAAGTATATTACTATGACCGCTGGCACTACGACTAAAAAATATGAACGTTATGTCGATGATACGGGTTGTGCCTCTCTCAAAGAAATTTAAATCTAGTCGTTAATTTAAGTAGAACCAAATAGAAAACGATCAAGTTATGGATATTACACTACAATGCAGTAGCTGCCTCAAGTCCCTTCCGATGGAAAATTTTAGCACAGCTCCCGCATTTACATCTCGTAGAGGACGTTCCTATAATTGTAAAAATTGTACTAATAAAACTCAAAGGGATAGATATCAAGCTTTAAAACCAGATTTAAAACATATAGATTCAGCTGATCCAGATTTTAATATCCTTTTAACTTGTTCAAGATGTAAAAAAAATCTACCTAGAGAAAATTTTCAGGCTATAAAAGGTTTACCTGGCTCAAGACGGGCACGAGCAGCTTGTAAAAACTGTGAAAATTCTAGTAGAAAATATTATGGCAAAAAATCTAAAGAAAACAGATATCAAAATTATACATTCCCAGATTCTGGGTTTACAGTCGAAGATTATCAAGAGTCTATAAATAAGAAAGAACAATTATGTTTTATCTGTAATAATCCAGAAGTAAAAATAAATTCAAAGACTAATACTGTACAAAATTTATCAATAGATCATGATCATGAATCTGGCCTAGTAAGAGGATTGCTTTGTACTAAATGCAATTTAGCATTGGGGAATTTAGGAGATAATATAAAAGGTTTACTACAAGCTCTAGAATATCTTATAAGAGCTTCTGGTGAAAATGTAGAAATTTTATCGGATTTAAAAAATAAATTTCTATAAGACTGGAGCTACTAATGGAAGAACAGTTTGATCTAGGTACAGGACTTACAATCATCTCTATTATTCTTGAAGATGATGTAGAACCAAAAATAGATCTCGATGGATGCCATCCACTCGTAGCAGCAAACATTTTTCGGAACGCTGCAGACATGCTAGAGGCGATGCCGATGCGTCCTACCATATCAACGCTTGGTCAAGTCATCGCCTGTGATGATGAGGTTTTCTTCCTCGATCTAGATGACGAAGATTAATCGTTGTAAATAAAAATATAGCAAGTGTCGATAAGGTTAGTAAGAAACACGAAGGGAAAGGTTGAGCCGAATGTATCAGCATCGTCGTTACGAGTATCATTGTCCAGGCTCCCTTCCCTTTGGGTGTACCGCCTTTTAAAAAAGCCGTTGCGGGCTAGTGTAATGGTAACACGGGGGCTCTAGTGGATGTAGTGTTTAACGGTCTAGCACGTCAGTCTTCCAAACTGAAGGTACGAGTTCAAATCTCGTTATCCGCTCCAATATATTTAGGATCAGCCGGGTTGCATTCGATGCATAACCCGGCTGTTTTTGATGGAACATAGCGACTTTGACCACAGGATTGACAAAGATCTACATCTTCATCATACCATAGATTCTTCTGTTCAGCCATCAGATAATCCGAAAGTTTCCGACAGGAAGAGTGCCAGCAGGCATTTCCAATACGTAGCTGAAAGGCATCGAGCAAGTCACATGTTCTAGAGAGCCAGCCTCACACTGAGTAGACTGAATAAGAATACCCTCGGAATTATAGTGACCTATATCAAGATCGTGGGCCATCTCAGCCATCGTGAAAGGAATATATGTAGGCTGCTTATAATAAAATAGCATTCCCATATCAAGCGTCTCTGCGGCAGAAAGTCCGACCTGCTTCTGAGAATCAGAAAGGGCAAGTCGGACTTCAATACGATGACCGCTAGTAAATTCAAGATCTGCTACATTACAAGACTGATAGATAGCCTCGCTGTAGATTTTTTCCATGGCCGAAGCCCAGTCTTGGATCATAGTGGCCGAGTGTTATTAAGAATAATTTGACTCTGAATAGCATTAGCTCCAAGATCAATATACTTAGGAGCAATAGTCATCCGCAGTACATTCACCTCATCCATAGAACTAAGGTGACGACGTTCACCGCTGCCATAGATAAGCCAGATAGCTCCTGTGTGATCTCTAAAAATTGACATTTCATCATCCTCTATGTAAGTTGGTGGGTTGATAACGGGTGGGGCTGGAATAATTACCGGTGGTGCAGGTGTAGGCTTTGGTGTTGGTGCTGGTGGAACATATACTGGAGGGGTAGGTGTAGGAAATAAAATTATAGCATTAAGCCATTTACTTGTATCATATCGGGCAAGTGTAGTATGTCTGATAGAAAAATGAGCGTGTTTAGTATGAGGATTCTCTCCATCATAATTACGCCATCTAAACCCATTTTCACGTTCTGCAATCTTGCGATTAGAAATGATATATTCGATACGACCGTCATGTCGTGCAGCGATATTGCGGGCATGAGCGTGTGCATCAAAACCATTTCTCGGATCGTGCGTTAAGTCAATTGCATGTACCCAGTCACCAGAAGGATTATGGTCAGATTTTCTAGAAGCATGGGCCTGGTCACCAATCGAACCATCACTAGCCTTAGAACGTCTCGGTGCTATCAGGTTAGCTTCGTTTTCTAGCGCTCGTAGTGAAGGTGGGAGTGTCCATCTTTTACCACCGTAGCTCATTCCCATAAAATGCTCCTATCTCTCTCTTAATTTAACGGAAACTCTTGACAGGATGCTCGCACTGAGCTATAATTGAACTAGACGAAAGGAAATTATGAATCCACAGCAACTCGAAAATCTTACCCCTGACCAGATCAAAGACCTATACCAAGCCTTGCAGGAGCGTCGTGGCGCATCTAAGCATACGATCTTCGTATCTGAGCCTGAAGGCTTGAAATTCTCCCGATACTCGATGACGAAGCGACGTCCGTGGACCGTTCTAGAGGAACGTCGTGCCAAGGCTAAACGGGCCAAGCAAGCAAGAAAGATTAACCGATGATTCAATTTAGCAATGATTTAAGTGTAAATTTAGTTGATTCGATGGGAGGGGATCATTCGGTACTGGCTGCTATGATGGTCAGCACACAAGGTCCTCAATCACAGGAATTTTTATCTATGCCTACAGATGAATCTCGTGGCAAAATTGAGTTTTTAATGAAGAACCGACATGGTTCCCCGTTCGAACACGGAGCTATGACATTCTTTGTTGAAGCTCCAATTGCCGTTTTTCGTGAGTGGCATCGTCATCGTATCGGATTCTCTTATAATGAAGTGAGCGGTAGATATACACAACTTGAACCAAAGTTCTATGTACCGCCTCGTCATCGGCCTATTACACAGGTGGGGAAACCGGGTCATTATACTTTTGAAGCGGGGACAGACGAACAATATCAAATTCTTGTGGCCGAAATTGAGCAACAATGTACTAGCGCATACTCCTCGTATGAGAGACAACTTAATTCTGGAGTAGCTAAAGAAGTAGCTCGTGGCGTTCTTCCAGTATATACATATTCCTCGATGTACGTGACATTAAATCCTCGTAGCCTAATGTCATTCTTGTCACTTCGCACTACAGACAAACATTCAACATTTCCTTCATTCCCCATGTGGGAGATTGAACAGTGTGGTCGATCCATGGAAATTCCATTTAAGGATAAATATCCTATTACCGCTGAAGCATTTAGAAAATTTGGTAGCGTTAGTCCGTGACAGGAAGACCAAAGCTTACTAAAAATATTGGCGTCTGTATTACAGATGGATGTGTTCGAGAAATTAGATGCCGTCAATTATGTAGTTCATGTTATTGTCGAGATCGATACCAGGCTGTCGAACGCAACCGACGAGGGGCGAAAGAGATGGTCAGAAAAAACATTGGCGATACCATCATTAATAGTTATGGTTATGTACTGGAATATGTCGGTCGAGACCATCCTTCAGCTACAAACAAGGGATACTTTCTTCAGCACAGACTAGTTATGGAAAATATTCTAGGTAGACAATTGGAATCTTATGAAAATGTCCATCACAAAAATGCTATCAAAACAGATAATCGTCCAGAAAATCTAGAATTATGGGTAACTAGTCAACCAAAAGGTGCTAGAGCTAAAGATCTTATTGAATATGCATATTGGATATTAGAAAAATATGGAGATTTAAATGAACAATCATGAACTAGATTACTTAGTTGGTATGACTGAAGATGCTGCGCTGCGCACTCTCTATGATGCCGATATCTCTTATCGTGTTGTGCGTAGAGATTCTATTGTTAGCACTGTCACCAGTGATATGATACCTGAACGAGTAAATCTGTCTATTGACAATGGTAAAGTAACGAAAGCAGAATATGGATGAGATTCCATGTACTCAGTCTCCCGCATACACAACTAACAAAAGAATATATTAGTTGTGCTTACACTCAAAAAGCTCTTAACTTTTGTAATATGATGACTTCGCTTGATCACGAAGTGTATGTTTACGCCGGTGAAGAAACAGATGCCGATGTCACAGAACTAGTCACTGTTTATACTAAGGCACAGCAAACTAAATGGTTCGGTAAATTTGATTATAAATCTCATTTTTATCCGATTACTTGGGACCCTAACGATACGCACTGGAAGGTTACCAACTATCGTGCCGTCGCTGAGATCAATGATCGCCTAGAGCCGGGTGACTTTATCTGCCTGATCGCTGGGGAATGCCAGCGTCAAGTCGCTGAAGCTTTCCCGAATAATCCCGTAGTAGAATATGGCATTGGTTATCGAGGATGCTTCGCTAACTTCAAGGTGTTTGAATCATATTCACATATGAACTATGTATATGGAAATGTTTTTAACACTGACAACGGACAGCACTATGATGCAGTAATTCCAAACTATTTCAATCCTGACGACTTCTACCTTGCTGATAAAGAAGATTACTATGTCTTCCTAGGCCGGTTCACTCAACGTAAAGGCGTAGAAATTGCCGTAGAAGCTACACGTAAACTCGGGGCAAAACTTATCATGGCGGGCCAGGGTTGTCGACAGGAAGGTAACAAATTTATCGGTGATGAACTAACTGTACAGGGTGATCATCTTTCTCATATTGGTCATGTAAACGTAGAAGAGCGAGCTAAGTTGCTATCCGGTGCGAAGGCTTGCTTCATGCCTACAACATATCTAGAGCCATTCGGCGGTGTAAGTATTGAAGCACTCTTATCTGGTACTCCTGTAGTTGCCACAGATTATGGCGTATTCCCTGAGACGATCAAGCATGGTCTAGATGGCTACCGTTTTCGTACCATCGGAGAAGCTGCGTACTTTGCCTCGGATGATATGTTAGCAAAATTGCCCGCTGCTGAAGAAATAAGACAACGGGCAATTGATCGCTTTTCTATGGATGTTGTACGTTACAAGTATGAAGATTATTTCTTGCAGTTGCAAGATCTAAGTAACGGTGGCGGGTTCTATTCAGACTGGCATGGTCGAGATGACCGCTATCAGTAGATACTAACTGGTGGATTTACGACCTCTACACGGCTACGCCACTCTGCCATGAATTTAGAGAAGACATTCACCTGATTAGCAAAGATGTCCTTTTTGGTTCTGTCGATACCAAATTTACTCTTGTAGACTGGACCGGCAGGACCAAGAACACCATCAAATTGACTGAGCATACCCCAGTTACCTGTGTCTGTGGTAACGAAACCGTAGTCACACATAGCGTTAAGGTAGATGCGGCAGAACTCACGGAATGTAGTCTTAGTTGCTGTCACGTTCTTGTCAAGCCAATCAGAACGTTCCTTGGCTGTAAGCTTAAATCGAATACGTGTACCGTGGAGCGTTAGCTTGTTCTTATCATCAGGGAACGCATGTCCCATACGAGTTGGAATAGATCGAGCACGATCCCATTCACAACGGCGAGCAGGATATAGATAATCGGTACCAAGTTGGCCAAGATGAGCGGGACCTTCTGAAAACCAAGTATTAGTCAGTGTTAGTTGAAGAGCGTGCTTAATTTCGCCTTCAAGCATTTCATCGATAGTAACAAGGAGTTCACGCTGCTTCATACCATTACCACGTTCAAAATCATCCTTAGATGAAACTGGCTTGTAGAAATTATTATTAAGACTACACGCCGCAGCACAGTGTTGCGGTTGTTTCCAGAAGATACCAGCTAAAATGTTAGTCCAATTGATAGCATTATAAGCTGGCTGACGAATCATCCACCAGCCCCAAGCTTGTCCTGTAGATTCACGCTCGACAATCATAATGTTATCATTACCGCTACCGCCAACCCAAGTAGGATTGTCTGGAACCCATGTTCCAGCGGGGACATTACCATTAGACCCTTCATTCAACGAGAAGGTCAATGGAAAATAGTAAGAACCACCCTGATTAGGCTTACCATTGGTTTTAGTTTCATCATATTTATAGATCGGAACTGAATAGTCAGCGAGTCCAAGGGTAAGAAATCCAGTCGGTGACGGTCCACCACCATAGTCAATAAGACGAGGACCTAGTACCTGTAAATCTTTAGGAGCCGGACCTAGTTCATCTGCAGATTTGTTAATAGAACTTCCTGGTGAGACTATTTTAGCCATGACTTTCTCCTTGCTTGTCTTATTCTATGTGACGACATCTATAGGTCAAAAGAACTAGCTACAAGTTCTGCGATAGCACTTCTCTCAGACTTTTCAAGTGAGATATGGGCGAATAAGTCACTTTCTGAGAGAGTCGAGATAACTCTAGCGATACCATCATACTTACCTACTCTGAGGTTGTCACGCTGGCTGACGTCATGAGTCAGGATGGCACGAGATCCTTCACCGAGGCGACTGAGTGCTGTGATAAGCGTCATAATGTCGAGATTCTGTGCCTCGTCAATAACTACGAACGTATCTTTCAAGGTACGGCCACGGATATGCGTAAGAGGTAGCACTTCAATCTGTGCCCGCATATCACGAATCTCATTCGGCTTCATGAACGATTCTAACGCATCATGGACCGCAGCGGACCACGGTGCCATCTTCTCTTCAGCGGTACCAGGTAAGAAACCAAGGTCTTGATTGCCGACTGCCGTAACCGGTCTAAAAACAACCATTTTCTTAATCTTCGAACTTGGATCTTTGACCGCCGCAATGCCCGCCGCCAAAGCCATAACAGTCTTGCCCGATCCAGCAAGCCCACCGAGGGATACAATTCCGATCGAAGGATCAGATAAAAGCTCAAGGGCGATAGCTTGGCCCGCATTTTTACTTTCAAGCCCCATCGGCTTTCTATCTTTGATAAGACGTACATTTCCCTCACGATCAATTTTACCTAGAGCCGACTGGTTTTCATTTGACTTGAGAATAATACCTGAATGAATAGGCTCTACTTCTGTCTCATCAATCCAGACTTTTCCGTCATGATAGATCTGGTCGATAACATCTCCGTCTACTTTCAAGGTAAGAATTCCACCCCAATCAGCGTCAACTGAAGATTCGTAGTCGAAATCATCGGCCCCTATGCCAGCGATAGAAGCCTTTAAACGTAGAGGTAGGTCCTTGGTAAGTAGAACCACTTCATGGCCTTCACGGCCCAGATTAGAGGCCACAGCGAGGATTCTGTTGTCGTTCTCGGCTGTTTTGAGCACCGTAGGTAGATTAGAATCATCTACATGATTAATTTCTACTCTGATAGACCCACCAGCAGGTGTCGGAATACTTTCTGTGAGCGAAGGATTGTCCTTGCGAAGCTGCTCCAGGTACCTCAGTGCCATTCGGGCAGGATAACCTAGTTCTGGATGAGTGCGCTTGGCTTCGAGTTCGGTCAAAACAACAAGAGGAAGGATTATATTCTTGTCGCCTAACCTTTCGAGGGCCTTGGGATCTGACAAGATCACGCTGGTATCGACTACATAGTAGTTCATACAACTCCTTATTCTTTTGTCTTGATTCTTCAATATATCTATCGACAGACGCTTGACAACTCGGCCCGACCCGTGTTATGATGGTAGTATGACGACGAACCGAGAGCTAGCCGAGGCTGGCGAGATCATCCGAATCGTGAACGGGTCCCGACTGTACGGTACCTTTCAGGAAGATTCAGACTACGACTACATGGCCATCTATGTAGAACCACCAGAAATCGTTTTTTCTGATAGAAAGATCGAAACATCCCTACTACATGATAGAAATCCTGAGGAAAGAAACGTAGACGGTGGTATCGATGGGATTGCTTACTCACTACGACATTTCATTAAATTAGCGCTAGATGGTAACCCCAGTATTTTGACTGCTCTCTTCTCTACCGAAAAGTTTTGGCCTTATCATGATGAAGCTGGGCGAATGCTTATGGCTAGCTCAGCAGACTTTGCTAGTATGAAAGCCGCTCCCCGATTCAAAGGATACATGAAGAGCCAGCTAGAAAGACTTCAAGGAATCAAGACTGGTCATATTCCTAATCGACCTTGGCTTGTCGAAAAGTATGGGTATGATACTAAATATGCTATGAGTGTGGCTCGCCTATGTATGCAGGGAATCGAATATTTTAGTTTTGGTACGATTGAGTCGCCCATGGATGAAGATGATATCGATTTCTTAATGAGAATGCGTAATGGCGAGTTCACTTATGATGAGACTGTCGCCCATATTCTCCGACTTGAGACTTCTATGCACGAAACAATTGCTGAGGCTCTTCTACCGGAAGAGCCTAATTACGCCCATATTTATTATCTGTCCCAGGAAATCCACCAACTTAAATGGGAATTAATTAATGGTTAATAATAATGAATTTAAAAAACAAGAAAATAAAGAAACAAGAATGGCAAGATTCGTGGACTCCGACGGAATTTCTAGAGATGTCATCGTGTTACAGGGTCGGACCCACGGACGTTCTGTCTCAGTCAAGCTACGTACATTTGCCTATAAATTTCTTGAAACGGACCATTGATCCTCTGTACGCAGAGAGCATAAAAATAAATAATCTTCCTTATATTCATGAGCTTATGGCGAGCCTTCGGGCGGAAGGATTACGTGAACCGGGCACGCTGATTATATCTCCGATGCAGGTTAAATTACAAGATGGGAATCACCGTCTTATAGCCCATGAGTTACTCGGCTGGCCAGAATTTCCAGTTAAGGTTGAATTTAGTGACGGTAAGATGAATGCAGGATTAAATCTCCAAACACTAGTAAAGGAATTGTTATATGCTAAAAGAATTTAAAAATATTTTCGTAGACCTATATGAAGCCATTATGGAAATCGTGTTTGACCGCTGGGAAACTGTGACAGATGAGATGGCCGCACGTCAGTTAGGCGTCAGTCTCGATGATGTGAATGAGATGGTTATTAGTGGTGAACTGCGAGTAAATTCTGACAATGAAATCTACCAAAAATCAATTTATCGTATTCTAGAAGAAAACAATAGGTACTATTGATCGTTAACTATAGTATACCTTTCCGGTTTAGCACTCATGGCGAGAGCGGCACTCTGTTAAAGTGCATAGAGCTTGGTTCGATCCCAAGAGCCGGAGCTAACTAAAAGTTTCAGGTAACGCAGTCAAAAAACATATAGTTAGTTACATGCCGCTGTAGCTCATCAGGTAGAGCAGGGACCTTGTAAGTCTCAGGTGATCGGTTCGAGTCCGGTGAGCGGCTCCATGACGGTGTAGACAAATTGGTTAAAGTCACCTGCCTCTCACGCAGGAATTTGGGGGTTCAAGTCCCCTCGCCGTTACCACTTAGAGTGATAGTTTAATGGTAAAACAAACGGCTCCAACCCGTTCGTTCTGGGTTCGAATCCTAGTCACCCTGCCATCGAAAGGAAAATTATGATTGAACTAACAGATAGCACATTTGATGAATATATTGCTAGCGCAGAGAAGCCTGTTATTGTGGACTTCTGGGCTAGTTGGTGCCAGCCATGTCTCCGTATGGCACCAGATCTCGCTATTCTGGATTCAGAAATTCCTGTCGTCAAAGTTGATGTTGACGCTTGCCCTGAGTTAGCACGGCGATATGGTGTACAAAGTATGCCAACTCTCGTAGTTTTTCAGGATGGAGAAGCTGTTGGATCGAGTGTTGGAGCTAAGCCTCTGACAAGTCTCCGAGAGATTTTCAAACAATACATCTAATCCGTTCGGGGGTGGTGTAAATGGCAACACAGCAGACTCTGAATCTGCCATTCTGGGTTCAAGTCCCAGTCCTCGTACCACGGCTTCTGGCGCAATTGGTAGCGCAGCGCTCTTACACAGCGAAGGTTCAGGGTTCAAATCCCTGGGGGCCGACTAATAATAATATGTGCCTCTAGCTCAGTTGGAAGAGTGGCAGATTCTTAATCTGCGTTTTTATAACATGGATAAGTATTGTAAGTTCTAATTCTATGACAATTGGCGCATACAACTTCACATTTAGCAATTTCTTTATCTAATTTAGAAAAAGAAACACACTGTGCAATCATATTTGAAATATTGTCAACTTTATCTTTCTGATGATCAAATTCAAGAACACGCACATCAGTATTTCCACAATCAACACAAGGGTGAATCTTTAGATAAGATAAGATATAATCACGTCTAACTATGCGAGCTTGCTGAGTTCTAGCGATCTGCTTGTCTCGGTTAGCGGCATGATAAACTCGATCGCTTACTTTTTTACAATCTCTACATTGATGCTGTAGACCATCTGACTTGCTTGCATTTTTAGCAAACTCTTCGAGCGATTTCTCAATTTTACATCGTCCACAAATCTTCATTATTGCCTCCATTAGTCGTTATAGTGTATATAACGACTCTTACGTAGTAATTAGTGTAAGAATCAGTAAATATTGCAAGTGTAGGAAAGCGGCCAAATCCACCTGACTCTTAATCAGATCCGAAAGGTTCGTGAGTTCGAATCTCACCACTTGCACCAACGGCTTGTAGCTCAGTGGTCTAGAGCAATCGGCTGATAACCGATAGGTCGGAGTTTCAATTACTCCCAAGCCGACTACAATCTAGCCGACGTAGCCCAACTGGCAGAGGCAACGCCCTTAGAAGGCGTGTGTTAAGGGTTCGAATCCCTTCGTCGGTACAACTAACTTGCCGCTATACCCCAATTGGCAGAGGGCGTCGGCTCAAAACCGATTCAGTGTCAGTTCAAGTCTGACTAGCGGTACCGTTATATATAATACAAGCGGCTATAGCTCAGTCTGAACAGAGCGCTCGACTACGAATCGAGAGGTCGAAGGTTTGAATCCTTCTAGTCGCACCACGGAATGGTAAGCCAAGTAGGTCTATGGGCCGCAGTCCGCTAAACTGTTGAGGGTTAATTCTCTGTCTGTGTTCAAGTCACAGTCATTCCGCAACTGATACAAAGGAGAAATAATGGCTGAATATCAAGGACGAGGTGCGTGGAGTTCTAAAGGCGTGGGCGGTACGCTGAAGAAAACTACCGTTAAAAAGGTGGTGCAGACTGTACCGGGGCCATACTATATGCTACACTCGACACCGCTAGCACAAGTTGGTATGCGAGCATTCCTGATGAAGTACGCCGGACAACCGGTCGATCTCAACGACGATGCCGTACATCACGGTGTTATAGCTATTCAAGTACTTGTTGCAGGTCTAGGAATTCCCTGTCCTATCCATGGGGTCTATGATGTAGAAACTGATACAGCGGTACGGAAGGCCCAAGGTCAGCTTGGCCTAGTTGCTGACGGAATTGTTGGTCAGAGTACAATGAAGAAGCTCTTACTCCCTCTGATTAAACGGGTAGCGAAAGAACAAATGAATCAAGACTGGCGTCCTATCTACGGCGTTCTAGCTAATGAGGGCGCATTTGACCCTGGTGCTGTAGGCTTCCTTGATGCTGAAGATCTTGGTCTAGCTCAGATTAATATGCCGTCTCATCCTGATGTAAAATTTGCAGACGCTTTCTGTCCTTCGTATGCAGTCAAGTTTGTAGCAGGGCTTCTCGGGCAAGCTCTCAGCGTTTTCCACGATGAACGGGATTCGATTGCAGCTTACAATCTTGGCATCGGTGGTACCCGAGCTTGGATTGCTGCTGGTCGTCCAGATCTTTGGAGTCCCCCGCACGCACCTGATCGTGAACGTAATGTGAAGAAATATATTGATAACATCCTGAAAGCCTCAGAGGGGATCGCATGAGAAAACTACTTGTAGCACTATTCGCTAGCCTACTATTGACAGCATGTGCCCCCGAGGTTCCCGCAGCGCCCGGTACAACTACGACCGTAGTTACTACCCCGGCTTGCACGCCACGGGCATCGGGTGGCGACGATACGGCAGCAGTTACACAGATTGTCAACAACTGCCAGTTTACACAAATCATCGAACCATTACGTATCGATAAGCAAATTGTTGTCACTGGTTCCGGCAAGACTGTCCAATTCTACGGAAACGGCAAACTGTACAGATCTGTCCCAGCGCCTGATGGTTCAGGTCTAGCGATGCTTAGATTTACCGGCTCTAGTAATGTCACTCTGAATAACCCTGTTATCCAGGGACCGAACGCTCGACAGCAATTCAACCCACCTGGAAGTAGACCTGTATGTGGATATTGGACACCACTGGAAAACCAGCATCTGCTAGCTATTCGCAATGTACATAACTTCACAGTTAACAATGGTAGATTAACTGATGGTAATGGTGATGGTGTATATATTGATGGTGGGTCGACTGGGGTAACTCTTAATAATCTAACTGTTGATTGTGTTGGCCGTACAGCGGTGACTAATCTTGGCTCTAGTGGAACAAGAATTAATGGTGGCACATTCACTACAACAGTATGGTGGATTTTTAATATTGAACTTCAAGGTGAAACAGTCTCTAACTATTATATTGACAAACCAACTATTGGATACTCAAGACTTAATTTTCTTCTAGCAAGTTGTCCATATGGTGGTTCTTATACTGGCGTGGTAGTAAATAAACCGATCTTCCTGGAAGGCGCAAGACAAATCTATACGTCACGCTGTGGAGATGTTACGGTTAACTATTAGAAATTTGGGTACTAGTCTTCTAACTTTTGATCAAAGGAGACTATATGTCAGCATTTCTAACAATCGCAGCTATAATTATTGGTATCATCGGCATCGCTAAAATGGTTGAAGGCCAGATCGTATGGGGACTTGTCCTCGTCGTGCTCGCCTTCGCAGTCGGACCGGGCGGTATCAGCATTTTCACTTGACATGACCGTGGCACCTGTGTTATGATATAAGCATGACCGAAACAGGGAAACCACGAATCAGACTAGCACTTAGGCTCTTGGCGAGAGAGCATCGGACGACCCCTAAGCGAACCCGGCGCTCACTGAAACGTCAGGGGCTTTTGTCTACTTTTAAGGAGAAAATCAATGAATAGAGGAATTACAGTTTTTCACGATGAAACTGGCGCAATGATCTATCCCAACGGATATAAAGCCAGATGGAATCACGTTACTGGATTTCTAACTATCTTCGGCCAAGATAGCGAAGGAAATGATTATGAAATTGCTGAGCATTCTCGCTGGGATCACTGGTGGCTTATCGGAGAAGAAGTAGATGATCCAGAGGTGACTGATGAAAAAGAGTGAGCGCATCGAAGCCCTAGAAAAAGAAAATAGTGAGCTACGAGAACTACTGATTGTACTCTTAGAGCATTCTAAGACGCTACATCAGCAGGTCTACAATCCGATTACGGTTGATCCTTGGCCAACACCGGTAACGCAGCCATGGATTACTTGGACTACAACAGACGGAGATATTCACCCAGTCGTCACTAACAAGACGGTGAATGATGCTGGATGACCTTGACGAGAGACTTTATCAGGTTCTAGCAGTAATTATCCTCGGCAGCTTGTTCTTCATGTCCTACTACATTACACGAGACTATGGTCTTGATGTACTGGCGTGGACAGTAGGTTTCTTCACCTTTGTCGGATGGCCGATCTCCCTAGCGACTGAGAGGCTCTGTGACCGATTTATCTAACCGAGATGTAGTCAAGTCCCGCACTGACTTCGACAAGGCCGTAGAAGCGGCCCTAGACCGTCTAGGAATCACTTGGGAAGCCCTGATCGTACAGGCTTACTCTGGACAGTGGCAGTCAGACGATGCTAGACTTACCTGGAAAACTATTCAAGAAACTATAGGACTAGTAAAATGAAACTTAGAGAACTGATCGAAGAGCTAAGTCAAGTAAATCCCGAACTAGAAGTTGTAATCGCCCGTGATGAAGAAGGAAATGGCTTCCATCTCTTTTCTGACTGGAGCTACGGCACTCTCGTTCCCGATGGAGACTACGATGACATGTTTTCTTCATGGGATGAAGATGAAAACGAAGTCACGGCTGAGAAAGCCACGGCGATCTGTTTCTGGCCATGATGCTCGAATAATGCCATGGTATATCGGAATCCCCCTCGGAGCCTGGTGGGCTTGGTTCATGTGGTTCACTTGGAAAAAGAAGGATGAATATGAATGAGACTAAAGATTATATTAAAAAGTTGAGTGAACGTGCTCGGATTTTCGGAGCTGGCAGAGAAGCTGGAGTTAGAGCCGCTATAGAATTATGGCAAAAACTAGAAGGTAAATAATGAGACTTTTTCAATTACGGCGTGATGAAGATGCATCAGGTATCAGTGGCACAGGCGTAGTAGCCGAAGGTGTAGAATATACTGACGGAACTATCGCTCTACGCTGGAAGACATTCATGCACTCGACAGCTATCTATGACAATCTCGCTTGCATGGAAGCAATTCACGGACATGGTGGTAAGACACACGTAGTATGGATCGAAGGGAGTGTTACATGAATGACAAACCAAAACTAAGCCGAGCCAAGATGAGGACACGCTGCTATAAGTGTGGGCAGAAGCTAATGTTCTCAGAGGATTTTTATCCTGACGACATGATTGCTAAGCATATCAAGCGGGAGCACTGATGGGTATCTACAGAACAGACTATGTGATGATTGGTCTGGATCTTCAGAAAGATTTTCCAGAGTTCAGTCTCTACGAACATTTTGGTGGAGACAACGACGCCTACGATAAGATCGATGACCTGACTAATATCAGTCAGACAAGTGTCGGGATTCTCGAAGATGGTATGGGTGGGCAGTATACAGCCGTAGGAATCCTCCTCGCTCCACCTGCTGAAGAAAATGGTCTTGATTGGTTCGAGACAGATATTGCATCTATGGATCTACAAGACAAATATACTAAAGTTGTAGAATTTTGTGAGACCCACTTTGGTCTATTAGTTTATCCTAAACTTATTGCTTTCACAAATTGGTGGTAAATAATTGGATCTAGTATAAGTGTTGATCTGAGCTACGGTATACCGGCTATGGTGTACAGTTCTCTCCAGGTCAGGTTGCTACACTACGAGTCGCTGCTATAAGAGGAAAAATTGCCCTTGGTATAACTAGAGTACCAGATATGCCACTGAAAGTTCGTTGGGCTAAATGGAAAGAGAAAAGAAATTATGAAACAAGTTGAAATAGAAGCCAGGTCAATTCTTAAACCCGTAGCTGGCGCTACGATCCTGACAGAGTATTCAGATCATAATCTGGTTACAGCGCTCATTGCAGCGAGAGATGGTAGACAGGTTCTATTTATGGCCAGTGATGCTGAGAGTACTGTTGATGACAGAATCGAAGAAATGGCTAGGCTGGTTGATGAAGACTTAGTATTTAAACATCGCCCTTTCTATCTTAATTTCGCCAGCGGCGGTAGAATCTGGACCAGAGTTTATAATAATCGAGATGCTATCAGAGGGGTTAACCCTGATCTGATCGTCTATAATGATAAGGATTTTCCAGATGAGTGAATTCAATGTGCATGATCAAATTCTATTTATGAAGTATATGGCCTTTATCAGTTGGATTGAAGGTACAGATTTTACTGGCCAACTTGGAGCGCCTTGGCTTACCGCCGAGGACATCTTTAATCTTACAACTATTTCACAGGTTGCTCAGAGTTACTATAATACTGATACTCACAAATACGAGTTTCCAGATGAGTCATAGTGTAGAAGAACTTATAGAGTTCTGGCACGAAGGCGATGATACTATGGACCTGCATGAGTATCTCGGCTGGAGCCACGAACAGTACAAACATTATCTAGAAACAGGAGAAGAACCTGATGAGTAACCTCTGGCAGTTTATTTTTGCTGGAGCTATTATCGTGGCGGCTGCTGGTCTTGGCACTCTGCTTCGCTGGCTAATTTTTGAAAGAAAATCATGACCCTTGATGAACTAATTATGCAATTACTTGATCTGCAAAAAGGCGGCTTTGGCAAAGAGAACGTATATTTTCAACCTGAAGGAACCCAAGAGAAATTTTTAATCGAAGATATTGATACTGATAGTGATTACTGGTTCAGCGGTGAAGATGAAGTATATTGGACCGATATCCTGTTGACAGATAAGGAACCGTGATGAACGACGAAGCATTTCAAGCTATAGTTCTAGATCAGCTAGCTAATATCAGAATCAGTGTAGAGCTTCTGCGTAAAGAATTTTCTGAGGTGAAGAGTCAGACGGAATATCTAGCTAACCAACAATTGAAGAAAGATTTGGTTAAGGAGAACAGATGATCACTTACTTTGATGAACTATATCAACCATGGATGACTACAGATCTAGAAATCTTTGATGGTTGGGTCATGCCTAGAAAACTAGTTAAGACCCCTGATGAAGCCCTGCCAGATCATATGGAACGATATGACCAATACCGGAACTGGTATAGAGGCATGGCCTTTCTGTGGGGAAGCTCGTTCAGAGAAAATCAGATAATCGAACTTTATCGAGCAGCTTTTGAAAAGGTAATGCAGAGTGACTGTGACTGAACTTATAGAACAACTGAAGACCCTGGATCAGGAATTAGAAGTTGGTTATATCGATGATGACAGTAAGACTTGGTGTGAATTCGATGGACTCTCAGTCAGAGAGGTTGTCAGAGGGTTTGATCCTGACATGTTTGAGTACTATGAGAAAGTCGTAGTCTTGGAGGACTGATGTATCATCTTATGGGAAGCTCGGTCCGGCATGTGGGCAAAGAAATCTCTCGTCCAAGACCAGAGGGGTGGCCTGGTCCGTGGCCATCTACAGTGATAGTTGCTGCATGTGGTACAGCGAGCCGAGAGTACGGTATGCACCTGATACCTGACAGCATGGGTATGGCCGATTGCAAGCGATGTCAGAGAATGCTAGAAAAATAGATGTGAGAACTAGCCCCGAAAGGGGCTTTTTTCATGCCTAAAATGACCCCTACTTACTTCGGGTTACTTTGACTTACTTCGGGGTTAAAACGAAGATTATGCTCATTTTTACAACATTTTTCTGCGAAAAGGCCGATTTCTCGCACTTTCGGATCGATTGTCCGAGGCTACTTTCACAATCGAAACACTCGTCCAGAGCCGTTTTGACCACTGGATTCGCAATATCAACGAAAATACTTCCATAATTACGTTTCTGTACCACGGGGGCAGATCGGAAGAGCGTC
>CALCZR010000061.1 GCA_937903325.1 uncultured Candidatus Saccharibacteria bacterium | reverse complement strand
GAAGGTGTGATGAGTGTCGATCTGATCGTCACCCCGATCTGGGAAGACGCCAACGCCTCGTACAACCCAGGCCAACCGAGTCTTTGGGAAGAGATCGATGATACCCCTGCTACTCACACCGAAGCACTTGACATGCTGGTAGGTGAAATCGGTCCGATCAAGCATGATATAGAGGATCTTATTGGCGCTCCTGAGAGGGTTGATGTCACGGAAAGTATTGTCGGTCGCACCACTAAAAAGGTATTCATCGATGCTAGCGCTTCTAATCCAGATCCTTTTATAGTATATCTACCGAAGCTCGAAGATGTTACTGATGGCCACGAAATTGAGTTCTTCCGTGTCGATGATACCGCCAATGTCTTACAGATCACCCCTGATGGAACTACTGACGATCGCTTCTCGTTGAACGATATCGCTACCATTCCTTTCGTTCAGGTTGCTCCTATGGTAGGCCGAGTGCGACTTGTAGCGGATACGATCAACGGTTGGTGGTGGCCGGAAGCTAGCTTCGATCCGACAGATTAAGGATTAATTGACGTTATAATTAGAGAAGATAGGAGGATTTATGGCTACAGTATATAACAACATAGATAAGGTAGCTGGTGATCCTTCTGCTGTGACGGTGAAGATTGAACTTCTCTGGGATAAGACGGATTCGCCAGTCGCTAAAGATACGGATACTTTCACTATGTATCAGGGACCCTTCCAGACCGACGTTGACGAAGAGGGTCACTGGGAAACAAGTCTTGTACCTAACGATGTGATTGAGCCTACCGATAATGTTTATAGAATTACAGAGGGTGACTGGTTGTACTATATCTTCGTGCCTTCTGGGGCCACTCCAACTTATTGGACGGGCGGCATTCAGGTGACTAAACCTAGTTGGGTGGTATCATGAAACCTGTAAAAGTACCTATCGAAGCCTACGAGTCAGCATCGAGAAAAGTATCTCTCGTCTTTAAAGATAAATATGGTAACCTGGTTGATCTCAATGGTTATACTGCCCGCATGGAAATCCGATCATCGGTTGACGATGAGTCAGATACTCCTATTCTCTTATTGACTACTGGCAATGGTGGACTTTCTATTAATGGAGATCTTGGTAAGGTCACTATTTTTATCGAAGAAGTTCTTCTTGAGTATACTGGCGTATTTGATATGCTGCTTATTTCACCTTCTGGGTTTATTCATAAGCCGGTCAGAACTTCCCCATTTAAAGTGATTCCTGGGGTCACTCATGGCAGTTAACCTAGCGGACCTTGATACCGTTGTCGTAGTTGTAGAGGAAGAAATCACAGAAGCTGTTGATCAGACAGTTTCTATCATTGTCGAGCCTGAAGACGAAACAGTTACTATAGAGGTTGAGTCACAAAGTCTAGAGGGGCCGAGAGGGTTTACAGGCTCTACTGGTCCCGTTGGTTCTACTGGTCCAGCTTCTACAGTCCCTGGATTCACGGGTCCTACAGGTCCTACGGGCTTTACTGGAGCTACTGGCCCTATCTCTACTGTTCCCGGCCCACAGGGCTTCACTGGCCCCGCAGGGCCATCTGGCGTAGACGGGCCCACAGGGCCGCAAGGTATTCAAGGCGCAACTGGCGCATCGGGTGATACCGGATTTACAGGGTCTTCTGGAGCAGTAGGTCTTACTGGTGCCACAGGACCAGGCTTTTCTGGTGCAACCGGACCAACAGGGTTAACAGGTTCTACAGGTCCTATTGGATTAACTGGGTCTACCGGACCTACTGGCCCAACGGGTGCTACGGGCTTGACTGGAGCCACTGGCCCGGGCGTTGCTACAGGGGGTACGACAGGCCAAGTGCTCGCGAAAAACTCAGCTACTAACTACGATACTGGCTGGGTCGATCCTCCAGCTGGCAACTCCGGATATCGAATGGGGAACGGTCCAGATTATCAATCCTCCTATGTTTACGTCGGATATGCGCATATCAGCAATGGAAACTGGTATATTTATAGAAGAGACATATCGACCAATCTTAGGCAGTACGCCAGCGGGACAGGCAGCTACGCTACTAATTGGACTAACCGCACGTCATTAACTTATATATAGGAGAAAACAATGAAAGCAATTATTACATCAGTAACAGACGTATCATTAAACGGAGAGCAATCGGTTGTGTTTGATATTCAGGACGGTAAGACCATTATCGCAAGTAGTCAATCATTATTAGGCGATGTAGATACTATTCAAGACCAGATTAAGCAAATGCTAAATGATTACGATACCAAGCTAAGAAGTATTAAACGGCTTAAAGTCGGTGATGTGGTGAATCAGTAATGGCTTTGTATGGCGCATGGCAAACAGGTGATTGGAGTAGTACCTCTACATGGG
>CALCZR010000060.1 GCA_937903325.1 uncultured Candidatus Saccharibacteria bacterium | reverse complement strand
GTAGTCCTGCGGACTACCTACGATTTACGCTTGTTCCATGTTAGTTGACTGAACCCACAAGCGGTATATGCCCAGAATTTAACATTTAGTAACGGGTCCTTTTTCGCTGGGGTTTGCTTACTTAAAAGCCCGTTTACCGGCTGTTTTGGGCCGCTCAATATCACGCATCTCAATCATGCAGGTTTTGCACCGACCACATTCAATGGGTTTGCCGTCAGCGTATCGGGGCGTACGGCACGACCAGGTAAGGGCTGCTAGTTCCGGTGGTACGGTTTTGTACACCTCAGCCTTAGTCAGATGACTATGCGGGTATTCCTTAATGCGGGCACTGTGATCTTCCTCATTCGGATGATAGGAGTTGTGCGCTCGTTTACCGCGCATCACACTGCCGTCTACTCCAAGATCAAAGTCGGTCTTTGTAGCGGCAATAACCACCTTGGTTATGTCTTTATCCCGAGACGTCATGTACCCGGTAATAAAGCCCATGGCTTCAACGTCGAACATGAAGTGGTTGCCAAAGTGTGGCACTTCAATGGTCGACTTGCTGTAGGTAAAAGGGGTAGAGGCGTGCTCTTTCATGTACGCCAGTACGTTCTTGACGGCCATGGCTTCTGCCAGCCACCGGCCCTCAAGGTTTTTGATATGTATATGGTGCACCAGTACCTCACCGTAGTCGTCGGGGTGGTGTAGGACGTGCCACAGTGCAGCCGTGGAGTCTATACCCCCAGAGAGCATTACGAGTGTTTTCTTCTTCCCCATGTTCATGAATAGTATACAAGAATAGCGTCAATCATGCCGCACGAAGTCGATAGTCACACTAAGCCCAAGACGGGTGGCCATGGCGTAGGTGAGAGCAGCATCGTGAGTTATAGTGGGGAACTCATGAGTGTTAGGTGCTCCTTCGAGTACCGAATGCTCAGGGGCAATGTCTCCATCTTCTTCCCCGTGTGTAAACAGCATTCGTTGGAGCATATGTGGTGTTATTCGGGGCCTGTCTTCTACTTGGAACACGCCTGCGGATTCCACCAGGTTCGTACCCTCGTACCTCTGAGTATTCTTGGGATTCTTAAAGGCATACAGATCGGTCATCTTGCCGCTCCAAATTACGGCGCGGTCAATGACGTCTGCGTGCCGTCTAAACAGACTTGCGGCTGGTGGGCCACCACCACTCGCTCCGATCACATGTACTCGCCAGCGTTTGGCGAGCCTTTTTATGTAGTCACCAGTATCTTCCAGCCAGTCTTGGTAATCAGTGCCCATGTAGTCGAGGGGACGGGGATCTAGGATAACGCCTTTGCCTAGCATGATTTCCGGTAATCGTTCCTGGATCTTAGGGATACCACCAATACTTCCTATAAATACGGCACGTTCAGGAGCTCTCATATCTTAATCCGCCCGAATACCGTTCGGATGGATCACCCACCACAGGCCTCCGTGCGTGCTAATGTTGTGACATTTTACTTCTCCGGCTGCCTCATGTGCGTAGTAATAGAGAGGGTGACCATTGTATGTGACTTGGGTACTGCCATCGGTGCGCTTGGTAGTGCCGAGAAGGTCACTACGGACATCGCCCGTTGCGTGGGGTGCTCCATCCGTAAGAACGGGCGGCCAAACCAACGCACAGTCGCCGTAGCATTCAGCTTCTGTTGAATCTTCTACCTCCCAGATGTAGATGGCTTGCTTTGTGTCGCTAAAGAGCATGGTACCAAACTCACTGTCGCCACTTGTTATGATCGTTCCGGTAGCTACTTTTTCTGGTTCAGGGTTCTGTACCTTTTTATTTTCCGTTGTGGCATCGGTCTGTGTTGATACCGGTTTGGCGGGTGTGTTGTCAGTTTTTGACTGCCAGACTTTCCAGCCCGCAAAGCCCACTACTCCCACGGCAAGTAAAACCAGTGTTACTGCTATGACCCCAATACCTTTTTGATCCAGCTTGTTCATTAACTTTATTGTAGCAAACGACCTCGTCTGCCTCTGCTAAACAATAGGTTTACTCTGCAGCAGCGGACTAGAACCTAGCACAAGCTTTTGCTATGCTGGGAGTATGAAAGCTAATCAGAAACATGTCTACGACTTTTTGAAGCATCACCACATGGGTATTTTGTCGACGGTTACTGAAGGTGGCAAGCCTTGGGGTTCAGCAATCTTTTTCGTAGTAGACGAAGACTTTAACATATTCTTCGTGACACGTATGGAAACCTTTAAGTATCAAAACCTTGAAAAAAATCCGTACGCTGCACTTACAGTAGCTGACGAAGTGAAACAGACTACGGCACAATTGGTAGGAAAAGTATCTAGACTGCCAGCGCGGGAATACATGGAATTATTTAAGAAGTTGACAGCAATCCAGCCCAAGGATATCTCTAATTGGGAACCACCCCTAATGAAGGTTCCTGAGGGCGACTACATGCCTTTAAAACTGACACCAAGCAAACTACAGTACGCCGACTTCAAAGAAGTTAGTACCGACTACGACCACAAGTACATCGAACAGATTATATAAACCCATTACTAAGACAGTAGAGCACCGCCGTCTACGACAATCTGTTCACCAGTCATGTAGCTAGACATATCAGAAGCGAGGAATAGGGCAACCATACCGATTTCGTCAGGCTCACCCATACGGTGCATAGGTAACTTGGCCATGAAAGCCTTGGTGGCTTCTTCGTTCGGTGTTGCACCCTGGCTCATGGCAGCAACCCCCGGAGTAGTGATGCCACCAGGTGCAATAGCGTTCACCCAAATATTGTGCTGAGCAAGCTCAAGAGCAGAGTTTTTGGTAAAGCCCCAGACTCCATGCTTAGAGGCATCGTAGTGAGCGAGGCCCACCATGGAAGGATGAAGCGCATCAATGGAAGTGATGTTGATGATTTTGCCGCCACCTTGGGGTTTCATGACTTCAGCAGCATGCTTGGTGGTGAGGAATACGCTCCTTAGATTAACGTGAATGACTCTCTCAAAATCCTCTGCCGACATCTGGGCTACCGGCTCAGATGGGTAAATACCAGCGTTATTGACCAAGATATCGACTGACCCAAACTGCTCTTTGCAGGTAGTAATCATGGCTTGCACCTGCGTTTCGTCTGATACATCAACGGTGAAGCTTGCTGCCCTCCACCCTTTGCTAGTAAGATCATTGGCAGTTTCTCGGGCAGCAGCTTCGTCTATGTCAGCTACCAGTACTGCTGCACCTGCTTCGGCAAGCCGATAGGCAATCCCTTGGCCGATGCCTTTAGCTCCACCAGTTACGATGGCTGACTTACTGGTAAGATTTAGTAATTCTTGAATTGCTTTCATGCACTCTCCCTTTAGTTACCCTTCTTGGAAAAATCTGAATAATTAGCTGACTGAGGAGTGACGGTGATTATCACAAACATACCTGCCTCAACCCAGGCTATGGGCGGAAGACGATATCCCTCGTTATATTTATGTGGCTTCATAATAGAGTTAAAGATGTGTTGCTTTGTTTTCTCGTTAGTTTCGATAATTGCAGAACCTTGTATTTGTAACGTCTGTGCTGCACCGGCGTCAAATATGGTTAGAGCAACTTGAGGGTTGGCAATGACATTTCGAGCCTTTGTTGTATCTGCTTTGGTTAGAATATAAATCCGATGCTGGTCATCAACGACGTAGTAGGTGACTGCACCGTGGGGAACGCCTTTTTTATCAGACGTAGATAACACAGCCACATCTCTGCTACGGAGAAACGCAGTTTCCTCAGATGTAATAAAGGGGGTAGTTACGGACAAAGGACTATTAGAAGGAGTATTGGGGCTTGCTCCTTCCAACGAACGTGACTCTAGGTAGGCCTTAAATTTTGTAGCACAAAGGTAATTTACATATCGCAGGGTGAAGTCTTTAACCTTAGTGTGTAACGTTATCGAATTAACCAAACCGGTTCGGTTAATCTTAAAACCTGAAACTACACTGTAAGTTACCTCGTCATTAGTCGTAAAAAAGGGTTTCTTGTCCAAGAAGATAATTCGCCTATCGGTAGCGATCAACATTCCCCCACCACCTTCGTAGCGCCCGTATACCACGCCGCCTATATGCTCGTTTTTATGGATTATTTCTGGTAGATAGCGGCTCTCAGCCTTCTGCAGGCCATAAGTACTCATCCCGGCCGTAGCAAGTTCCTTCTTTATCCGCTTGTGGTGTGAAGATAAGGACATATTTCTCCTACTGTTAGTTTACAGCACAATAGCATGAAAAAACCATTCCTATAAACAGAGGTAATGTTGAAAGTAGGCCAGCGATATTTGTTACCTTACCTTTGTAATTTACGACTGTTCGCCTATGTACACTCAAGGGATTCTACTCTTTACAGATATAAGTCGGTGGCTACAGCTAAACAAGGATCTGCTGGTTGATTTACTCTACCGTATTGGACTAGAACCTAGGGCGAATCTTATATGCATATTTACGTTTTGCTATCGTTGCTGCCAATGATGAGGAAATCAGGAGGGATACCACGAATACGGCTTTCAACGAATCTTGGCCAGTTTTACCCAAGCTGCCTGTACCTGAGTTTGTACTGGCGGGCTGTGATCCACCTGAAGTCGCCTGATCGCTAACCACTTCGGCAGCCAGAACTGCACTAAACTCACTAGTACTCCCGAACCCACTATCTGTGGCGTTATCTATTGCAGTCGTGGTAGCGGAAATTACTTTGCCTGCAAGATTTAAGCCAGACGGTAGCGTCAGATTGGCATTATTTGAGTTGCCATTGCCTGTAGTGACTGCACCAAGGAACGTTTGGCCTTCGCCATTGCCAGAAGGGTCACCCGTGTCATTAACAAAGAACTCTACCCTGTATCCGTCGCTCGGACTGTCTGCTGCATGTAGATCGTAGTTGAGAGCAAGACTCGTGCCAGTTTGCTTGGCAGAATTGATGACAGGGAAATTCATAAAGTTATTAGGGCCAGTGTCGGCGTCCACTGCATCATTAACTGTTGGGCCTGCATCATCAACACCGACCGGCGCAAAGCTACCGTTTAAATTAGCCGTCAACAAGTCAATCCCTAGGCCCGGAGCATTCAAACTACCGAAGTTGCTAAAGCTACCTGATTCATTATCATGGATAGTATTACCGAGAATGGTGTTCTTAGTTGGGGTGAACGTGCCAAATCCGGTGACACTAAGTCTGGCAATAGCAATACCAGCAGCATTATTACCCACGATAACATTACCGGCACCAGCTTGCTCGCCACCGATCAAGGTCCCGCTTACTGCGCCCGTTAATACAATACCTCCATTGGCAGGAACATAGCTCTGGCTTAGGGTACCGTTACTATCAACCCCTATGTAGTTGGCTTGGATTACAACATTCGATACAGAGCCACCAATACCAGCAACTAATACCGAAGCGTCACCGGGGTTATCAAAGATAGCATTGCTTTCGTCAGTTCCAAGTCCACCAATAGTTACGTTGCTGGCGTTATTGATTGATACACCACCCACGTTCGCCGTAACAGTATTTCCATATACATTAGCTCCGTTAACGCCATTATTGATACGAATTCCAAAACGATTATTATCGGATGCAAGGTTGTCCCCTATAGTTACGTTTTGACTGGTGAGAATGTCGATTCCAAAAATGCTATCTGTTAACTCATTGTTCAAGATATCAATTGCACTGCTGGTCGCTGACTTAATTCCGGCATTTTGACTGGTATCAACAATATTATCTCCTATCAGAAGATCAGAAGATCCAACTATATCTATGCCATTCGTGGCACTATCGCTCACCGTATTGCCAGTGATGGTGAGTCCAGATGATTGGTCAAGCGCAATACCCTGAGCAGTGTTTTCGGTGAGGACATTATCGCTGATCTCCGATGCGGTAACTTCACTGGTATATATGCCATCTCCCTGCGCTCCACTGATATGGTTGCCGATCAATGACGCTGTATCACTCTCCGTAAGAACGACACCGGCGCCACCATTGCCGAGGACCGTTGCACCGTCTTGTGCCAAGCCAATGAGATTATTCTCGACCGTCAAGCCTTGGGTATCGTGAGGAGCCACACCATGGCTGAGGTTTCCAGAGATCACATTTTGTGCCGTACCGGCGCCTCCAACGGTAACATCAGCGACACTGTCGATAGACAACCCACCAGAGCCGCCAACAGTAGCATTTCCTAATGCAGCCATGCCTGTTGCGTCTACACCAATGTAATTACCCTGTATTGTCCAGCCTTCACCTGGGTAACCCCCGGCAGATTCATTAGCAGATATAATATTACGACTTGCAGCCGTGAGCCCACCTACCAATGCATTTAATGACGTACCAAGTCCAGCATTATTGACTCCTGCACCACTGTTCCCGAGCCCAACGAGCCCTGTGTTGTCGGTACCTAAATAATTACCTTGTACCACAACATCTGCTGCTCGAATCATGATGGCACTGCCATCCACCCTATTAATAACAAGACCCCGAATGATTGTTCCAGCGGCTCCGGTGTCCACAAAAAGAGCGTTCTCACTCACTAAGTTTTCACCGTTTATTTCAATGGTTAGAGTGCCGTTAAATGCTGCTGGGCTACTGGCGGTGTTCACAGAGCTACCTGGTTGCGAATAGCCGTTGATGGTAACCTGCTCGGTAATATTAGGCAACGTGGAAGCAAGGGTAATGGTGTGTAGTCCGGTTCCGCTGATACCAAAATTTATTATCTGTACACCAGCGGTAGCATTTGATTCTTGAATCGCCGCCCGAAGTGTACAAGCGCCGTCTCCGTCATCGCAGATGTTGTCACCAATGTTTGCATCTGGTGTGTCGTCAGTAGAGTCTACTGTGATACCGTCACTAAAGTTAGTATCATCTGCATGTACAGCTAGTGGTGCTCGAACCAAAACTCCGACGAGCAGTAGAGTAACTGCTAAAAGCGCTCCTGAAATGTAAAACTTAGTTTTTATTTTATTGTCCTATCTTAATGGCCATATTTCTTACGCTTATAATTATAGCAAAAATCACGCAGGACTCAAGCATGGATAACAGAGACAACATAATGAGTGAGCCAACTAAGATTGTTGACTCACCTCTGTTATCTTCACTTGGTAGCCCAAGTGTCAACGAATTGGAACTTGATCCTTGATGAGCTATCGTGGAAGCTGTAACTTAACAGGGTAGTAACAGACAAAGTTTGCTCTACCGCACTAGTCAAGCAATATGATGAAGTGTGGTAACTAGGGAAGTTGTGGGTAGTAAGAGGGCGCCGGAACATCTACCCAGCCTTGAAGGCTTGCTGAGTATTCTTCTGCGAACGCAACTACTTGTTCATTTCGAGCAACGCTTACATCCATCTCTTGCTTGGCTTCCAAAACATCTCTAGTGAGGTAGTGTAATTGCATTTCGCGGAATTCTGTTCCAGTCAGTTTTTCTGGAGGTAGTGCGAACAAGTTCTTGCTAAGATCAAGTTCAAAAGTTTTATCGAGCTGTTCTTGCATTGCCGTTCGCATAATTTCATGCTCCTCAGTCGGGGGTTGCCAAGCAGCTACTTGGGCGCTCATGTGAGCAAAGATCTTTCTTTTCTCACGGCTATCTCGAATACTCCGAATGTGGTGTTTTAGCGCTGTGAGATTATGGCGATGGGCATGGGCATCTGCTTCTTCTTGGGACCAACTCGCAACAACTGCCAGTTCTGCCGCTTTCTCACGAAATCTTTTAGCAGCATGCTCGCCATCCGCATCCGCCCTGCCGCTTAAAGCGTCGGGTATGGTTGTGTCAAGTGAGGCATCTCTCAAAACTCCTATTAGTGGTCCAACCCAATGCGCGACCCGGTCAGCAAATTCTGGGAACGATACACTATTTCCTTCATACAGTTCACGTGTTATTGCACTAGACATAATTTACACTCCTTAAAGACTAACTACAGATTACTCTGTGTGGTTAACTTTGCAAGCATAAGCAGCCATACACCTACAAAGACTCGAACCTAAACAACAGGGGAGGAATAAAAAGTGAGTCAACTGGTATAGTTGACTCACCTCTGTATTCTTCACTTTGTAGCCCAAATACATTCGAATTGGAACCTTATCCTTAAGGAGCTAAGTCGTTGGTTGCAACTCGACAGGGAAGTAACAGGTTTCGTTTACTGTACCACAGCAGACTTGAACCTTTAAATTACAAGTTGGGTTCAGACCGAACTTAATTAACAGTTGGCTCGTTAAGTGTAAATAATTTTGCAATGCCCCATGCAATAAGTGCATAAACAGCTATAGCTACCAAAATGGAAGGCTCAAAAACCGAACTCACATTTCCTGAATTTGCTGACGTGACGCCGAAGATTGTATCAAATGGCGCACTGAAGACCCTACTAATTGTATAGATGAGGTTTACGAATGAATTACCTGCATTTGCCCCAGTTATCTTTAGAACAAATCGAAAGGCTAATATGATAGCAATGAGACCGTAAACATACCAAATAACGTTTGCGATAGTTACTTTCGGGTCAACATTAGTTCTTGTGGTCTTGGCTCGTTCGGTAACAATTGTCCCATCATTGTCTGCAACTTGCTGCTGCTTGTTAATGACTTTTTTCACTTCTTGCATATAACACTCCTAAGCTCAATAAGCTAAACGTTATTTCGACCAGATATTAAGTTAAATATGAAAATTACTAGAGCAACTACGAGTAGTATATGTATTAAGCCACCCCCAATTCGTCCTAGCAAACCTATCAACCACAATACTACTAAAACAACTACTACAAATCTCAGCATGTTAATCTCCTCGCATGGCTTTTTCTAATGTCTCAATACTACTGTTAAAAATGTAAAATAACTGCAAGAATCCTTACAATAATGAAAGAACAGGAGCGACTCGAACCTAAACAACAGGGGAGGAATAAAAAGTGAGCCAACAATATTTGTTGACTCACCTCTGTAATCTTCACTTTGTAGCCCAAATACATTCGAATTGGAACCTTATCCTTGCCGAGCTATCTCGTTGGTTGCAGCTCAACAGGGAAGGAACAGGTTTGGCTTACTCTACCGCAACAGACTAGAACCTACGACAAGTGCTGGTATGGGTGCCAACAGATTTCCATCTTCTTTAGCTCGGTCACAATCTCAAGTTCGTGGTACTTAATTCCATACTCATTGGTTATGCAAAACGCAGAGTCGCCATTGGCGCATGCACGAGCTGCTTCTTGGGTGCTATCAACATTAACCCAGTCGCTTATGCCGTGGTCACTTGGGTTTATTAGTGCCCTAAGGCGCTCAATAGAAGCGTAATGCCCATTTGTTACTGAGGAATTACGGGCAAGGTAAAGTGGAGGGTTGTTGAGTCTAAATATGTAGTCGCCCATAGACTCCCACTGGTGGCTGGTCTCCACGTCTCCTGTAAGTTTGTGGATGTGAGGCAAAAGAAGGATATGTTTATCGGCAGCTGCTAGCTCCATGGCTTTTTCAAAACTAGGTGCTTGGAGTAGGGTAGGTTTTTCTTTGAATGCAGAAGTGGCAAACGCTTCTCCCGCACGGTAGCAGCAAGTCCCTTTTTCCAACACCACAACCGTCCACTTACCTAGAAGTTTGTGAGGGAAGGGGGTACTGACTGAACTATCCAAAGACGGAAGCATTATTTCAACCTTGGCAGACTACCTACTAGGCTATTGACTGCTTTAGCAGGGCCAAAGATAGCAATGCCACTATATTCAATGTTTTCGCCAGGCATTTCCTTTAGGCGTGAGGCGTACTCATCGTAAGTGTGTATCGACTGAGCTATTTTACTAAAGCTCACTAATTCGACACCTTTATCTTGAAGTTTCTGCACAAGGCTCGTTAGTGTCGCACTGTCTGTACCCAAAACAGGAATGGGGATATTTGTAATTCCGATGTGGGGTTGGCCACTTCCGTCGGTTAGGTCAGCTCCAATTAGCTCAGGATGCTGTGCTCCTACGGAAAGCGTAAGGACGGCGGCTGTATTGGCTGCAAGTCCAACTTCTAAGGTGTTATCAATGACCAGGGCTAGTTTAGGGGTTTCTGAACTCATAGAAAGCATTCTACCACCGACCAAGCCGGACTGGAACTTAAATAACAGGGGCGAAATAAAAAGTGAGCCAACATATATTGTTGACTCACCACTGTTATTTTCAATTGGTAGCCCAAGGACATTCGAATTGGAACCTTATTCTTGCGGAGCTAGCTCGTTGGTTACGGTTGAACAGGGAAGCAACAGGTTTAGTCTACTCTACCGCAGCAGACTAGAACCTACTTACCTTTAATCGAGTAGCCGCCGTCAGCGAGGAAGTCAGAGCCTGTTATATAGCTAGCGTCATCGGAAGCAAGGAACAAGACAAGCGGGGCAATCTCTTCGGGCTTAGATATGCGGCCGAGTATTGTTCCGTCATTTATTCTATTGAATGTCTCTTCGTTCCAGTCGTTGACCTGGTCTGTCTCTACGTAGCCTGGTGAAACTGTATTAAATCGTATGTCTGGATAGGTTTTAGCCAAGGCTTTTGTTATTGAGATAATGCCAGCTTTGGTTGCTGCAAAAGTAAGCGTACTTGTTGTCGCAAGGTTTGACTGGCCCTTAATTGAACTAATACTTATAATGCTTCCAGATTTTTTTGAAAGCATTGACGGTACTACGGCTTGGATACAGTGTAGAGTGCCAAGTACGTTGGTTTTGTATTCTTCCAATGCTTTCTCGTCATCCATCTCAGAAACGTCTTTTAGGAAGTTTCGTGCTATGCCAGCATTATTAACCAGTACGTCAATGTCACCCAGTCCTTTGATGGCCTCGTGTGTAGCTTCTTTGTCAGAGACATCAAAGACTGCTTTGGCTGAACCATCTAGGCTCTCATGGACTTTCTTTAACTCTTCACTATCTGTGCGCCCATGCACAATAACTTTATAACCTTTTTTGTGAGCTAGCTCTGCAATGGCCTTGCCTATACCTCGACTTGAACCTGTGACCAGAATTGTTTTCATAGTTACATCTTAACAGACACCAACGGGGACTAGGGCCTACATGTCTAAGAAGTGGCCAAATGACCCTTGCTTAGTCAGGTGTACATGCTTGAGAGCCTCGAGGTCGAATGTCGCCAGGCTGATGTTAAGGGCGTCCCTTATTTCTGACCAATGCTTGGGGCTACTCGCCCTGGTAGTGAAATTAACACCTTCGTAGCTGTTTAGGTACGCAATTAGAACTTGGTGCGGGGTTAGCTTCATCTTCTCTGCAACATTTACAAGTGCATCGTAGCTATCTTGCTCTTTCTTAATGTCGACTAGCGGTCTGTAGGCTTGAATCGGTATGTTGTGTTTAAGACAAAAATCGTACACACCAGAAGTAAGAATGTCGCCGTCGTTAATCGAAAAGCTCACCTGGTTAAGCGCTATCGGCAGATCAGACGTATCAACCGCAATTCGTAGTGACTTAACGCCAAAGTTGCTTACACCTACATTCTTTATCAGACCGTCTTTGTGTAGCTGATTGCTGGCCTTAAAAAAGTCTGTAAGGTCGAAGTCGGGATTGGGGGCATGACAAACAAAATAGTCGAGGTAATCTACTCCAAGACGCTTCATGCTGTCTTTGCAACCTTGGATAACCTCGTCGTAGGATAGGCTCAGCCTTTTTTGCTTTGTTAGTATCTGGACCTTTTCTCTGGGATAACTCGCAATTGCTTGGCCAACCAATTCTTCACATCTTCCGTCAGCATAGTTTTGGGCCGTATCTATAAGTGTGACACCAGAGTCGATAGCAGTTCTAATAACTGAAATATCTTTCTCGTCATCATTGTTAGGGTCTGGTTCTTTCGTGCCGCCCATCAACCATGTTCCGAGTGCAAGTTTTGGAAGTTTTGATTGCATGACTGGAAGTATATCAAACACCAAGCAGGACTGAAACCTAAATAACAGGGGCGAAATAAAAAGTGAGCCAACGTGTTTTGTTGACTCACCTCTGTTATTTTCACTTGGTAGCGGGGGCAGGACTCGAACCTGCGACCTTGTGGTTATGAGCCACACGAGCTGCCACTGCTCTACCCCGCGATAAGGCAGCCTATATGGTACTAAACAGATGAGAAATAGTCAATACTCCTTAGGCGACATAGTGTTGTATGTTGTACTGCCTACGCTTGGAGCATTGGCGAGTATAATAGGGATATGGAAGGCACCCTCGCTCCCAAAGAACTCAAGAGCTTTCTGGATAAGTATCCACTCAGGAAGCTTAAAAAAGGGTGGCCAATTTTATACCAAGGCGAAGTTCCTCGTACGGCTTTTGTCGTAAAGAAGGGGATCATAAAGGTATATGACATCAACACCAATGGCGAAGAGAAAGTCATTACCTTTACCGATGAATATGGCTTCTTACCCGTAGAATGGTTATTCCAGAAATCACCTGTTTCGTTGTATTACTGTGACGCCTTTGCCGACAGTGAGATATATGCCATACCCCGACAAAAGTTATTGGAATTCCTAACTTCTAACCCGGAGATGCTGGACTTTGCACTGCATCGCTACGTAAACCTGTACGTCGGTGCCATGCTGCATATATCTGCCCTGGAGCAAACCAAGGCCTCTGAGAAACTATTACGCATCCTACAGTGGATGACTCTAAGATTCGGTAAAGAGATCCGACCGAATGTCTTCAGGATCGACATTAGACTAACTCACCAAGACCTGGCCCATATGATCGGTATGACCCGTGAGACTACGGCTGTCGAGCTGGGCAAGCTCCGCGACCAGAAGATTATTAGCTACCAGAACCAACGCTACATTCTAAACACCGAAAAAATGCGCCAAGTACTCGGTGAAGATGAACTCAGAGAGCTGACAATATGAGCAGCATGATCATGGCCTATCTTACCTGCGCCGACCAAGCAGAAGCGGACAAGATTAGTCGAGCGCTGCTTGAAGCCAAACTTATCGCCTGTGCCCGCCGCCTTCCCGTTGAATCCATGTATTGGTGGGAGGGGAAAATAGAGCAGGCAAGTGAGCAGATGCTTGTCATGGAAACAGTTGCTGAGAAGTTTGACGCTATCTCCAGGCTTGTAAACACACTCCACAGTTACGATACGCCAGCGCTAACCGCCACTGCGGTTGCCCACACGACACCAGCCGTTGAAGCATGGCTTGCTGAGAACCTCGCCAGCTAAAAGCACCAGTTCGCCGTGTTTGTATGGTGGCCTAGATAGTCTACTTAGTAGATTTCTTTTTACTGGGCTTGCCAGTCATGGTCTCATCTACCACCCGAACCAGTTCCTTGGGTGAGGCCCAGGCTTTGAGCATGTAGCGGGTAGCACCAAGTTTAAAGGCTTCGTCGATGTCTTTCTGGACGTCGTAGTTACTAAAGACAATAATCTTCATTTGTGGATGGTTCTCAAGAGGCTGGAGATTCTGCAAGAACTCTACACCGTCCATCTCCGGCATACGGAGGTCAAGTAAGATAAGTTCCGGTACTTCTTTCTTTACGGCTTCTAGTGCTTGTACACCGTTAAATACGGACGTAACAGCATGCCCTTGCTTACCGAGGATTATGCTGTACGCCTCGTTTAAAGTCGTCTCATCTTCAACTATAAGAATTTTAGCCATTGTCTGTTTGACACTCCTCTCAGGAATATACTATGTATAGTATCGCTAAACATCCCGTAGCTACAAGTGAAAATTCTCACAGCTAGAATGCAATGTGCTAAACACCTAATTTTACTAGCGCTTGGGTAGTGTCACAACGAACACCGAACCTTTACCTGGTTCCGATTCAACGGCTATGTCACCCCCATGGAGGGCAATTACTTCACGACATAGGTACAGGCCGATCCCATTGCCTCCGGCTTCCACGGATAGTTCATTATCTATTCGTGAGAACTTCTGGAAGAGACGGTGCATGTCGTCGGCGTGAATACCAACTCCTTTATCGGTTACCTTAATGACGACCTCTCGACCAACCTGTTCAGTGGTGATACGGATGGTCGTTTTAGTATGAGAATACTTGCTCGCGTTGCTCAGCAGGTTATCCATTGCCATTGTCAGGTACTGCCTATCAGCAGAGATGATCATCTTTGGGGAGCCCTTTTTGAACATAACCTTTTGGTCCCGCGCCTTAACCGGTTGTGAATGCTCACTTATCACTGTCTTGATAATCTCATTGAGGTCTAACTTTTCCTTGTGTAGTACGAGCCGGCCGGAGTCGGCACGGGTGACATGCAAAATCTGGTTAATAATCTCAAGTTGACGTTCGTTGCTTTGGTAGGCTTTGTCGAGCATCTGGCGCTGTTCCTTAGTAACTTTACCTGCGTAGCCCTCTAGTACCATGCCAATGAACTGCTTCACACCTGTGGCTGGCGTACGGAGCTGGTGAGAGGCTAGTGAAATAAGACTATCTTTGGCTTCCTGAACTTCACGATTTTTCTCGTTGGCAATGGTTCGGGCACGGGTGGTCATGATGATAAACAGCAGGGCGGCTATTAAGACACTAAAGACTGTTCCCCCAATAAGGATCTCCTGCGGTTGCTTACGCTGTACCGCTGAAGCCACATTCTGGTTTATAAGTGTCACGATGGTCCATTTACTGGTCCCGGCATCGAACACCTGGGTAGTAGTCGTCAGCCCTGGCTTATTTTTAAGGCTCTGGTACGTCTTAGATTCGTATATGAGGTTATCAGGCTTCTGGTCGGTCCCGTCATAGATAAGTAATGCAGAGTCAGCGGTAATAACTTTAGAAAAGAGCTTGTCTATAAGCTCCCTGGTGCGGACGCCAGCAGATATATACCCTTGGATCGCGGCTTGGCGGTCAGTAACGGTGGCCACCGCAGCATCTCGCCTGTACACCGGTAGATACACCACAAATCCTGGTTGCGGTTGCTCATTATCCCGAATCAGTGTGGTCCGTGCTGTTATGGCCGCCGCTCCGCTATCTCGAGCCTGCTCCATAGCTCGACGGCGGATTGGCTCGGTAAAAGGGTCATAGCCAAAAGCACGTGCGTTACGTTCGGTAAGGGGCTCAAAGAAGCGGGAGATGGTATATACATCGCGGGCGTAGTCAGGCTGTAAGTTATATTGACCCCCAATCGGAGAGGGGTTATCTTGCAAGAAGGTCGTTAGCTCACCAGAACGGACTACCTGTATATATCCTACGGCTTGCAAGCCGGGGTAGCGGTTAGTGGCATCCAGGCTACCAATATAGCGGTGCCAGGTATCTTGGGTTACGTCAGGGTAAGCATTAAATAGTCCAGCCCCTCCGCGGAGTACTTCGGTATACGAATTAAGGGTATTGCTAATAGTGTCGCGTACGGAGTCAGTGGCAGTGTTTAAAACAGTCTGGAGGTCGTTGCGTAAGTTTTGCTTCGCATTGTTCCAAGCCCAGAAGGTAATAACTAGGCAGGCTATGAGTACGGTCAGCGTCGCAACAGTGTAGGTTTTAAGGGAGGGGGCCGTAATAGTATTGAGTTTCTTTATTCTTTGGCGCATAACAACCCTTTAAGGAATATTTCAGTGTCTAAAGTGTAGTATACTTCTAGGCTTTTACCATAAGGAGTGAAAAATATTACACGTTATGGATGAGGAACTTTACAGATAACAATAAGGAATCTGCGTAGTATAGGGGTTGAGAGTACTTAAGGAGGGAAATCATGAGACAAGCAACACTAGATAAGAAGATACACAACTTCATCGCTCGCAAAGAACGACAATATCCAGAGCTGGCTCAGCCGGTCAACACCTTAACTCGACAATTGGAGTCGGACCAGGTTGCAAGTCCGCTTCATATGTATGCACGCGAGGTATACGCACATGATGCCAAGCGACACTTCGGCCACGCAAGAGGCCAACAGCTTTCCGGATTCCACTACGCACTGTAGGAACGGATTTGCCGAGGCAACTACTAACTAACAGTTAAAACAAAAGGAGATAGATATGGGTATTATTGCCTGGATTGTATTTGGTGCCCTGGCGGGATGGATCGCCTCACTAATAATGAATACTAACGAGCAGCAGGGCGGGATTATGAATATCGTGATCGGAATCGTTGGTGCCGTGGTTGGCGGTTTTCTGGCTCGTGCCATTGGTGGTTCCGGTGTGACTGGATTTAACCTCGGTAGTCTGCTGGTTGCAATTCTTGGTGCAGTTGTACTACTCGGGCTCTACAAGGCAGTGTCTCCGAGAGCCTAATTTCATAACTTACATCACATTCTTAACCAGACACTCCCTTCGGGGAGTGTTATTATATACATAACCATGAATGATGCACACGACCCCAATAAAACCCTTAAACAGCCTGTTAGCCCTATACAGTTTACGGGTGAGACTACAAAAGTACCGGTAGACATAAAGCTCAAGAAAATACTCAAGTACTTTGCGGGTGCCCTTGCTGTGACTATCCTGGCATTGGCTATACCGTTCTTAAACCTCGTCCTGATCGTTTCTATGCCTGCAGCCTTTGGCTTGGGTGTATATGCCGTGTACCTAAGGTACCTGGCGGTAGAATGGGCTCAGAACAAGGCTCCGGACTGGAGTCAGATAAAGGTGCCGCCTCCTAAGGTAGAAGAGCCTGAGAAAAAAGACGAGAATAGTGGAGTCGTCTTTAAAGAGCATTAAGCGTTAGTAGATATTTACAAATAATACATTTTATGATATCATATTGTAATGAGTTCGGGTATTTATCTCCCAGAAATTGAAGTATTCTCGCAACTTGACCCCAGTCAGTTTGAGGATTTCTATACTACTTTTCAGGCCGACTTTCGAGTGACGGATGGTGCGCCATATGTGAGCGAGGTCGAGAGTGGTACGGCTTCAGGCCATGAGCTAGTCCTTATGAAGAATGCTGCTTTAGTGGCAGCTGAAGTCATCTTGCAGCCTGTGCACGAAGACTTGCATGCGCACTTAGGATTATCTTCTGGTGACAGCGTAATGCACTCAGGCTTATCTTTTGATAGGCACACGGCGTTGCCAGGGCAGCCGTACTTAGACTTTGCTATGGGTTGGCATACAGATGGCAGCACGCCAGGAGAAGTAGATGTAAGAGTTGATTCCAAAGACGGGAGTGAGATCCTACAAGGAGAAATTCCACAGGAGCTACTTGATGATCTTGAACAGAAAACAGGCTTTATCTTTACTACCGGAGATGATGCAGAGATTGAAACATTCGCTAAGGAGTTCGAGCCTATATATAGATACTATGATGATGAGACACTCATCCGTCTAGGTCTATCTTGGGCGCAACCTATTGCCGGTGCTGCATATATTCTACGGGGAACTCACATTCACCGAAGCCCAGTTAATAGGTCATCGCGTCCGCGTACTCGATCTTCCCTCTCTAGCACCTATACTGCGGTTCGAGGGTAGTACTTTTTAGGCAAAAAAAAGAACCCCCGGAGGGGTTCTTTTAACGTTGGTAGTTTTCTACCAGCTGCTCTGACGGAATGAACCGCCATTGCCGCCGCCGTTTCCACCGAAGTCTCGACGAGGTCGATCTTCTTTAGGACGTGCTTCGTTGACGGTGATAGATCGGCCGCCGAGGTCACTATTGTGTAGTGCCTTTTCTGCTGCTTTTCCTTCGTCGTCGTTTTCGAACTCAACAAAGCCGAAGCCCTTGCTGCGTCCAGTCTCGCGGTCCTTGACTACAACAGCAGATGCAACTGCACCGTGTTCGCCAAAGATCTGACCGAGTTCTTCATCGGTGGTGCTGAATGGCAGACCACCTACAAATAGTTTGTACATGTATATGTTTCCTTGTATTTAACCGCTAGGTACGACCATTTCAATCTACTTTGCTGACCGGTCTAGGCTAAAAACCAAGAAACATATCTGCATCGAACGAATGAACCTGCTACCGTCATTAAATCATTTTATGCGTTATTCCGCAATGGGAGGATTAATAGCTGCAAAATCTAGTGCAGTGATTGTGTCGTGCAACTGTGCTATATCGGCTATCTCTCGCAGTGGTTTTGCGCGCACAGCTAAAGAGTATGCTTGTGCGGCTTGTAGTCCAAGATCTGCAAATAATCCGGCGGCTGATGCTAAGCTTATGCCTTGACTTATGTCCATGGCAGAATGAGGTGAGTGTCGTGAGATTCTTGGTATCTCAGTAGTGTCTATCTTCTTTTCTCTTGTGGCTGTTAGAACTTCTTCAAGGCCTACTAGCCAGTCGTCAGTATTCACCTTTCTGCCGGCAGATGTGTAGGTGCCCCACGCAGTATTCATTGAGTACACTGGATTACTAGTTACTGCCTCAAGAAAACCTTCAACACTGTTTATATCAACCGAAGCATCTTGGATTTTAATTCTGCGCGACCGTCCATAAACCGATGGGAGGGGCGTAACACTCACCAGCCCTTCTAGAAGTGGAAGTAGCTTGGGTTGGTCTGATGGGTTTCTGCCTGTTCGAGAGGGATCGACAGCTAATAGTCCCTGCAGGCCGTTAAAAACATATGTTATGTCTGTGACGAGGCGCGAACGTTCAATAGATCCATCGTCTTTAGTGTCCAACAAGTGTTTTTGTGCGCGCCATCTCCATGCATTTAAACTTGGGATGTGCATTTCAGGGATGGAAGCTACTTCTGTCATAAAGCAACATTACCATTTTTAATCTGTAAAGTAAATATAACAGTGAATATACTTGACAAATAATAAAGCTTATGTATAATGATACTTAGTTTTGATGATCGAAAGATCAATAAAACAAAAACGACTGACAGCAAACCAACAATAAACAAAACAACAAAAGGAAATACAAAACAAATGAAAATCTCAAACCTACTAGCTTACGAACTCATCCCAACCAACGATGCAAACGTAATCGAATTTGATGACATCTTAAGCTAATAATACTTACACTAAATAAAGACTCCCAGAAATGGGAGTCTTTATTTTCTCGTAAATCTGAATCAAGGATAGGCCTAGCCTATGTTGCCTACAAAATTCATTCTGAAGGACCGCTCTCTTTCGGCCGCTTCGCGAGAAGTGACTACTGCATTGTCATGTACGACAGCAATGCCTTCTTCAAAGCCATGTCGATTCTGGACGGCGGCATACATAGTCGCTCTGTCTACAGCCTCAGGATTATCAATGCCAAGCTCAGTAAACATGTTGGCTATTACAGGACGCATAATCCCAAATGAATCTTCGATATCGTCTCGCCTAGTTTTGGCCATTTCTTGGGTACCTCCACCCGGGACACGCCCCTTGGTAGGTCCGCCTTCACCAAAAAAACCGCTCGTTAAGACTCTCAAATAACTCTACGGGGAATTGTTCGTCAGTTGCCATACATAACTCCTTATCTCGTTCATATTATTAGGATACCCTTGATCGGGCAAGCACAAGCAAAACAAAAAACCTCCGAAGAGGTTCTTGATACAACTTGGTAGCGGCGACAAGACTTGAACTTGTGACCCCAGGCTTATGAGTCCTGTGCTCTAACCAGCTGAGCTACGCCGCCATTGAAGCAACCTTGAATATACCATATTTGTCTCTGTTAAGCTAGGTCTTTAGCCGGGACTTGCTCCCACTTTGGCAGGCAAGTATCTAAGACGAACAGAAAAGTTAAGCGTACGTTTTCAGGAATCTGGTCATCGCGTAGCTTTTTTAGTTCAGCGGCGCTTAGTAGTAGGAATTCAGTCGACTCTCCCTCTTCGGGTTTCTGTTGGGGCGGTCGGTCTGCTACAAACGCAAATCCTATATCAGTATGCTTGTGGTCTATATCGCCAAACGGATGCGTCTGCAACATTGCAGGGTAGGGGTGCAAGTTGGAGGTAGCTGAGTTCTGTAACCGTTCCTTGGGCTGTAATAAGTTGAGCTGGCTTAGGTCGTAGCCTGCCTCTTCTTTGAGTTCGTGGGTAATAGCTTGCCAAGGATTTTCATGCAGCTCAACGTGTCCCCCAAATTGGAGATACATATCAAGGAGACGGTGCTTGTGCAGCATTGCTCTTGGTTTATCTCCATCTGTTCGGACAATAAAGGCACTTGCGGTGAGGTCGTGTTGACCTGGCTCGGTATGAATGTGTGGCATATCTTTAATATAATACACGTTCCAAAAAATACGCCCCCACTCCAAACTTTTATGACTGGGTAACTGCTACATCCCAGTGTTAGAGCGGGGGCTGTACTGCCCAACATGTGCGACATGTGAATAGGGCGGGGCGACTGCTACCTAAGCAAATGCTTAGTGCGTATAACTATAAAGACGGTAGAGAAAGGTAACTATGAAGTTTCTTACAGTACCTACTTTTAAGCTCCAACGAACTTGGTCTGGCCACCTAAGGCATACAGGCTTGCCATGGTACTTGCACTCACGCCAGGGTGGAAGGTTGCACGAGCTATCTCAATACTACTGCCGCCAGCATCTTGGGCAATAAGCCCGTGTTGGTCATGGGACGGAATACTTGGATCCTGTACAGGTAACGGTGCTGCATCCACTGTAACGAGCATGGAGGTAGTAAAAGGGTCGGGCAGGGAGCGGTCGGCTCCTGCTAAGTCAGGCAGCTGAGCTGGGTCTGCAAATAAGTACCCTTCCCTGGTTTGTGCAGGCTCGTGGTCGACGAGCTGAAGTGGCCCGTCTTGTGTCAGGCCGACTGATTCTGTTGGCCAAGACTGTATGGCACTGGTGCCGAGGAATCCTAATGCACTTAGGACATATATTGACCGGCCATCTTTAAGCAGACAATCAGAGACAAGGGGGTTGGTAACTTCCGTGACTCCTGCTACACCTCGCCGGGTTTCGTTACGCAGGTAGGTAAAGCCAAGAGCTACGGGCACGGGTTGCTTGCTGGGCAGCGCGGACTGCAAATGTAGTTGGTCCATGGCTTCGTCAACAAAACAGCTGGTTAGGTCGTGGCGTTCGGGTTGGGTGGTCGTGGTAACTACCACTTCGGGTGTTGTGGTCGAAGTGGTGGCACGAGTTGTTGATGTTGTGCTGCTAGCCTCAACCCTATCCCCGTCGTTGCAGCCACCCAGCAGTAAACTGGCCGTCAGTAGGCTTGCAGCCCAGGGACTGCGAAGCAGCTGTCTGCGCCGTGGTGGATGAAGCCGGTCAATCATAGGATTTCTATTATCCCTGTTATGACATAATACGCAAGATAGAAATAGGGGCGAAACGGTGTATACTAAGTCGTTATGCAATTATCTGACTTTGATTACACTCTGCCCGATGCGGCTATTGCCCTGCACCCACCAAAAGTACGTGGCACCACGCGGCTGCTGGTACTGAACAAAAACACAGGAGATATTCAGGATTCGCATTACAAGAATGTTATTGATTTCCTAAAGCCTGGCGATGTGTTGGTCGTTAACAATACCAAGGTTATCCCTGCTCGACTGCTTGCTACGAATGCAGATGGGGCAGAGCGAGAACTGCTGCTTCTGGAGCAGCATGGTCAGGGAACTGACCACCATACCTCCAAAGTCATGTATCGCCGCAGTCTCCGCCCCGGCCAAGAACTTGACGTCGCAGGCACTACTATTACCGTCGACGAAGTCTACGAAAACGGCACTGCGCAGATCAGTAGCAGTCGAGACTTGTGGCAGCTGGCAGAGGAGCAGGGCGAAGTCCCCTTGCCTCCGTATATGCATCGCCGGGAAGAAGCCGAAGATCGAGAACGCTACCAAACTGAGTTTGCTAAGGCTGCCGGATCGGTTGCTGCCCCGACGGCTAGCCTAAATCTTACTAATGAGCTGCTTGCAGAGATCAAAGCCAAGGGTATTGAGGTAGTAGAGCTCACGCTTCATGTAGGTATGGGGACCTTTATGCCGATTCGAGTAGAAGATGTTACTAAGCACAAGATGCATCAGGAATACTTTGAGATTCCGGTAGATGCTGCACAAGCAATAAGGCGTGCTAAGCAAGAAGGCCGCCGTGTCATTGCCGTTGGTACAACCGTGACCAGAACGTTAGAGTATGCTGCAGAATCGCTGTCCAGTGCTGGAGATGGAGATGTGGAACTGGAAGATATAACGGGAGAGGCGGACATATTCATCTACCCAGGCTACGAATTCAAGATCGTGGATGGACTGCTGACTAACTTCCACGCACCTCACTCCACCGTGCTCATGATGGCTTCCGCCTTTGCTGGCTGGGATCACCTGAAATCTGCATACGAACATGCGCTGGCCGAGAACTACGCATTCTTGAGCTACGGCGACAGTATGCTGATTATCTAGCTATAGCTAAAACTTGTGGACGCCGGTGGGATCATTGCTTGACTTAGATATCTTTACCTGTAAGCGATACCTTAGGAGTGGGATAGTTACTACTCGGATATGGTGACCAAAACTGTAGGATACGTTCGGGTCAATTTCAGTGAGAGGCCGTTTGTGTTTACGGTAGTCAAAGAATATGACTATGAGGGCTAGCAGGATGATGGCTCCAAGAATAATGGTTGACGTTGTTATGACTCCTGTCTCGGCGAGCGGGGCATTTCCACCTCCCTTAGTATTTGATGTAGTGTTGTTACTCGCTATACCATTCCACTCGTAGGCTCCAATGTCGTAGGCGCTGCCTTGGGGTCTTGCAATGCCCCGCTGATCGGTAGTAAGTCCTGCCACTACCCCACCAGTGTTAATAGCCGGTGAGCCTGCCTTGAGGGGCACGACCCAGGTATTAGCTTCTGCAACAAGGGTATCTATTTGGGCATCTTTGTTATTCTGGTCACTGGCTTGATTCAAGAAGGCGGTACAGCTACTGTCAGAGCTAAAATTGTTACCTGCAGATATAGGGTTACGAGTATCATTTGAGGCGGCCATACAGTTAGTTGGTGTTGTCTCATCTTTGTTGTTGGCCATTAACACATTCTTAAGCTGGAGAGTAGGATCAACCTTGGCACCTATGATGAATGCTGCCGCAAAACTAGTAAAACTACCATCTCCAAGCGGACCCGTCCTGGTATTATTAGCAATCGTTACATTGTCGACATGGCCCGCAACTGGATCTGTCTCGCTATTGGTGTAAGCGTAGAATACGGGAAGGAGGGATGTATTATTAGCAATCGTTACATTACGTGCATTAAAGGTGTATCCGAAGTTATCATTTGATACGACCAGCATAGCTTGACCTTGGTTGTTAACAATCGCAACATTCTCTAATGTGGCAACTCGCTCTGTTCCACTGTCGCTTTCGGTAAAGATGTTTATGCCACCTCCTAGTCCGGCTAGGTGGTCGCCTGTGTTGTTGCGTACAACGGTATCACGTATAGTGACGTTATCCCCGGATACATTAAGAGCTGTGACTTTTGTGTTGTCATGAAAGTTGCTGTCGCTGACGGTGACGGTAGTGGCTCTAATGTCGACCGCTGATTTCTGGTGAGTGGATGTCTCAGTATTTCCGTACACCTCGATATTAGTAATAGTCGCTTCGTCAAAGCCTCTTGCATACACTCCGCCACCTTCACCAGCAGTGTTGTTCCGCACGATTGAGTTAGTCATAGTAAATGCCTCGGCGGATCCGCTTGACCGAGAGATATCTATGCCGCTGCGCTGTGTTCCAGTCTCGGTACTATTGTCTTGCCAGATAGTATTGTCGATAGTAACTGAGGATATGGTGCTGCTATTGCTGTAGAGTCCTACTCCATGTTCGACAGTCAGAGTAGACAGCGAGATATTGCCACTTGTGACCGTTAACCCGTAGGTATCGCCTCCGTTTAGGATCGTTCCAGAGCGAGATGTCCCAACAAGACTTATATCTGAGTCTAACTGTAGGTTGTGCGAAGTGGCAGCGAGGTTATATGTGCCGTCAGGAATGTTAATGGTATCGGCACCAGAACTGCCTACGCACTCATCTACAGTTGTCCCGGTATTTGCTGCCTCAACCGCTTCATATAAGGAGCAGTTACCGTTATCTGTCTCATCTACTGTGCCAGCGGTAACGGCAATGGTTGCAGCGGAAACGTGTAGAGGATGTACAAGTGCAATGCCGAGTAGGATTAGCGGGATGAGTAGCATTGGGAGTAGTCTTTGTTTTTGCATGATTTACTTCATTATACCGTACTTTGCTATACTGTTGACCGAAGATGAAGGATTACAATTTCAAAATAACTCACAAATTGCCGGACAGTATGGCCCGAGCTGGCGTGCTACACACTCCACATGGAGATATCCAGACGCCGGCTTTCATGGTGGGGGGCACCCAAGCTACGGTGAAAGCGCTGACGCCAGAAATGGTCAAAGAAATGCATGGCCAAGCGATTCTAGCCAATACTTACCACCTTATGCTCCGTCCTGGGGCGGATACCGTTGAGCGGGCAGGTGGACTTGCTCAGTTCATGAACTGGGATGGCCCAACATTTACCGACAGTGGTGGATTCCAGGTATTTAGCCTTGGCATGGCCTACAAGAAGGGTATAGATGCCACCAGCCACAGTACCAAAGGTGAGGCCGGCAAGGCTACACACCATGCTCAGCAGCTGGCTAAGGTAGACAACGATGGCGTCAGTTTTCGATCTCACTTAGATGGTTCTAAGCTCCGTATGACTCCTGAAAGTAGCATGCAATTGCAGTGGCAAATTGGTGCAGACATTCACATGGCCTTTGACGAACTCACGGCACCTCTTGCAGATAAGGCATATCTACGAACGGCTATGGAGCGTACTCACGCTTGGGCAGAACGCTGCATGATGGAGCACCAAAAACAGTGGGCTGCACATAATAAAGCAAACAAACCATACCAGGCGTTGTGGCCAGTAGTGCAGGGAGCTCGCGAAGAAGACCTGCGTCGTGAATCCGCTCGTTTCTTGAGCAGTTTAGATGCAGACGGTTTTGGAATAGGCGGAGTCTTTGAACCAGGCGAAATTCCAGAAGTGGTGCGTTGGGTTAACGAAGAACTTCCAGAAGACAAGCCAAAACACTTGCTGGGTATTGGTAGCGCTGTAAGTGACCTTTTTCTGGGGGTGGAATACGGCATAGATACCTTTGACTGCATCGCTTTTACCCGTCAGGCCCGTAACGGCAGTATCTACACAGCTGCAGGTCGGATGACCATTACCAACGCCAAGTTTAAAGAAGACTTCGCACCACTCGATTCAGACTGCGGGTGCTACACCTGTGCCAACTACACCCGGAGTTATATTCACCATTTGCTACGAGCAGATGAGATTCTTGGGCTCACACTGGCGTCTGTTCATAACGAATACTTTGTGGTGAATCTAGTAGACCAGATTCGTGAGTCAGTTAAGGATGAATCGTTCTTTGAGCTGAAGGAGAAGTGGCTCAAGGTGTATCCGGTATAGTATTGTAATAATATTATAATATCGTTATAATACTTCCATGATTCAAAGTATACAAAAGGTTATAAAAATTGGCTCTAGTGGTGGGGTTACTATTCCTGCTAAAGAACTGAAGCGACAAAACATAGCGTTTGGTGATGAAGTTGAGGTTATTGTACGGCCAGTTAAACCAGCGACGAGCGAAGATCAGCAGGTAGTGGTTGCAGCTAAGAAAATCCTTAAAGACTACAAGCAAGACTTTGCTAACCTTGCAAAGCGATGAAGCTTGTTACGCTTGAACATCTTCTGCAGTTACATGTGTTAGTGATTCACGAGACCGGTGGTTCCCAAGGTTTGCGCGATCTAGGTAGGCTTGAGTCTGCCTTGGCTACGCAGACGCAAAATGTTTTTGGCGAAGAGCTGTATACTACATTGTTTGAAAAGGCGGCAGCACTCATTCGGGGAATTATTGCAGACCATCCATTTGTTGATGGTAATAAAAGAACTGCAATGCTATCTGGCCTAACGTTCCTAAGTATAAATGGCGTGAGTTTCAAGGGTCGCAAAGGCAACATTGAGGACTATGCTGTTAAGATTGCGGTAGATAAGCTAGACGTTAAAAATATAGCGGCCTGGCTTCAACAAAACTGTGCTGAATAATGTAACAAACTTAATTAAAAGGCATACCTGGTACTATTAAGCTATGAAGATAGACTCTCGGCTTAACGAAATTGACGATTGTCTGTACCGTGTTGCCACCAAGGCCTTGGTCGTTAATGGTGATAAAGTGCTGCTTGTTAAAGAAATTCCCGAAATGTGGTGGGGCTTTCCTGGCGGCGGAGTGGACCACGGCGAGACTGCTGAAGCAGCGCTGATTAGGGAACTGGAAGAAGAGCTTGGTGTGTCAGCTAAAGACATTACGACCGACTACAAGATTGCGCACCATACGATCGGGACAATAGTCGACGAGATACCCCGTATGAATATGTTCTATAAGGTTAGTGTTGCGAGCGAAGCGCTACAGAAAACCGACCATGTGGCTGAGTGGCGGTGGTTTAGTCGACAGGAGTTCATGGGTCTAAATATGAGTCCTTCGTATAGTGATCGAGCAAAGTTAGCCAGTGTAATCTTTGACAGCTAAACGCTACTATTCACCAGGCTGATGGTGCTTGCGCAATGTGCGTCGTTCCCTTAGTCGAGTAAAGAGAACGAGGTCGTACCAGTAGTCGTGGCCCTTTGGTTTTACAAGGATGGTGTACATGCCACTGACGTTGCCCCCGTATACATCTCCGCGGAGCTTATCCCCGATCATGACACATTCATTGGGTTTGGCTTTGAGGGTCTTCAGGATACGGTCAAAGAACAGGTGATTGGGCTTACGGACAATCCAGAGCCCTTTCCAGAAGGGTTGGAAGACCTTAGCACTAATAGAGTTGCCGTAGCCAGATAGATCCAGCATGTTATTACTGGCGATGTTGAGGCTACTAAAGCCGTGTGTCTTCATGGCGTCGGTCAGAAAGCTTACGACGACAGGCTCGAGCTTGCGGGTCATTTTCTTACGGAGTGTCAGGTCTAGGTCAATGAGTAGGTGTTTAACGCCGAGTTTCTTGAGGGCTGCAAAGTCGATATCTAATATGCTGTCGGCGGTGAAGTCAGGTACAAAGAGGGGCCGTTTTTTCTTTGGCAGACTAGCAAGGTATAACGGCTTCATATAACTATTGTAGCGTCTTCGAAGTATGGGCGCCACTAGTGACTTGTGGACTTAAGCTCATGGTATGATGGATAGGATGGTTAAAGCAAAAACAACTGCCAGTGCGAAGACTAAAAGTAAGTGGAATCTAGACCGGGTATACCCGTGGCTACTCGTCATTGGTGGCTTTATCGGGCTCCTTATGGCCTTTATTATTACTATTGAAAAAATCCACCTTCTGCAAGATCCAAGCTACGTTCCAGAATGTAGCATTAACCCAATTATTAGCTGTGGGAATATCATGAAGTCTGACCAAGCATCTGCCTTTGGTTTCCCTAACCCACTCATTGGTCTGATGGGCTTTTCCGTTGTTGTGACCATTGGTATGGCTATGCTGGCTGGCGCTAAGTTCAAGCGCTGGTTCTGGCTTGGTCTACAATCGGGCACAATACTCGGTGCCATCTTCTGTATGTGGCTATTCTACGAGGCAGTATACCGAATTGGTTCACTGTGTCCGTACTGTATTGTGGTCTGGACCGTTACCATTCCAATGCTTATCTACACCACTATTTGGAATATCCGGAACGGCTTCATAGTACTAACGGGCAATCTGAAAAAGGTTGGCAATTTTGTAGAGAAGCACCATGGTGACATCCTGTTTACCTGGTATCTGCTAATCTTTGTAGCGATTCTGACACACTTCTGGTACTACTGGAAGACGGTTATCTGATACTCCGAAAGTATGCTCTAAAGGTAAAGGACAAATAATCATGACAGCTCTTGAGATAGCCAAGCTCTACTTTGAACTTTCAAACAAGAGCGACTTTGATGGGATCTCCAAGTTATTTACTGATACGACCACATACAGCTCTCAGACAACAGGTATTTATTTGGGCGTAGAAGATATTATAAAAATGCAGAGAGAATTTCATGGTAATTTTAGTGCCTTGAATTGGAAGGTTAATTCTGTCAAGGAGGTGAAGCCCGGTATTGTGCTATTTGACTACGACTTTTCTGCGTCCACAAACGACGATGAATACATCCACTCAAGTGGACTTGAGTATGTAATTATATCGGCCAATAAGATTCAGCATATTGAGATAAGGAGTAAAACATGAGTCTCCAAGATGAACGTCAGGATGATGCAGTAAATACTGCGCCTCAATTGCACTCAGTAATTTTCGAAGACGACAAAATGCGTGTTCTTAAAGTAATTGTGAAATCTGGAGATAAAGCAGATATGCACTGGCATCCGCAGAACATCAACTATATTCTGGCTGGAGGCACGCTCCGTTTTGAGAAAGAAGATGGTTCTTTTGCGGATGTGGAACTTACGAAAGGCCAGGTGACATCCTCGCCAGAAAGTTCTCACGGTGTGGAAAATATCGGCGACAGTACCATCGAAACCGTTCAAGTCGAACTCAAGTAGTCATGTCTGTTATGCTTAAAGCATAGTGACCGAATTAACGACCAATCTACTATCTGCGTTTGCTGTAAGTATGATCATCAGTGCTATGGCTAAAGTACATAGCCAAAAGCTCAAGGCTATCCTCTATGCTCTGCCGTTCCCTATAACGATTGCCCTGATAGGTTCCAATAGCATCGCAACTAGTTTAAGTATCAGTGGTCTTACACTCACCGGTAGTTTCTTGTGGGCATGTTATTTTTTGCACGCAGAACTGAAGATCAATATTCTCGCTACGGATGTAGTTCTATCGGTGTTGTACGTGGCGACAGCCTATGTCCTAGCCCATAACTTAAAACTTCCATATTGGACAATGCTTGGTGTATATCTAGCGATATGGACTACGCTCATGTTCCTGTTTAGAGGTGTCGCGTTTAAGTATCGTAAGGTTGCTCCAGCCAAAACAAATGCGTACTTGAAGGCTCTTACTATCTTTGTAATTGCATTCGGCTTATTCTCGGCGCATCAATATCTAGCAGCGTTTGTCGTGACATTTCCATACAACGGTGTCTTCGCCGTCTTTGAGAATCGTTTTGGGTTATTACCCCAAGCTGCTCTATTCACCCGAAATTGTTTGGCACTGGCTGCTTACTTTAGTGCGAACTATCTTGTGGGCACACATTACTCAGCACCCATTCGTTACGCTGCAAGCTGGTTAGCTTTTGGGGCTGTTCTTATTGCAGTAAACAAACTTATTAAAATTGATGTGCGAGACACGAAGAGTTTACGTTGAAGTCGTGAAGTAAGTGCCCTGGTGGGGCCAAGGAAAAGAAAAAGACGTGCTTGATTCAGTTCAGTATCTTGCACGACTTTTACATCGGTATTATAGCATATTTGACTATAAGATTTCAACGATCCTTTGACTTTTAGTAATAACGATCACCCTTTTAAAATGGTGGGGCGTAGACAGGAAGGAACGTATACGAGCATTGGCTTTAGCTTGGTGCATTTTAATACGACGCAAGTCCATAACAATGTTACGTGATTGTTTACGAGCCATTCGAAAGTTATTGTCTATCGTCTTTTTACCATTGCCTAGTGGACTCTTTATCTCCCACTTTGTGCCGTCTACATCTATATCTGGCGTGCGATTTGTCTGAGGACGCAAGAAAGTAACATCTGTTTTAAAATAGTAATTTGCCAGAATCAAGGCTGCTGATATTTCGTGATCCTTGGGCCGATCTTTTACATCCGTCTTAACAATTACTTCGTACTTTGACATAGTTTTCCCACTATATCATGACAATATTTATTGTTTGTTTTTTGGCTCGGCCGGCAGATTTGCACGCCAATATCGAATTAAGAGTTCCAAAATACATCTGACGGAATTAGACCCAACGAACGAGTTTGGCGTTGGGGATACCTGCGTGGATATCTGCTTCGGGAACTAGGATGCTACGAATAGCACGACCAATGGCTCCGTGACCGACCAGGAGAACATTGTCTACTGGAAGCTTATCGATGTAGTCCAGCAGCTGCTGAGCACGGTTCACTAAAGAGTCCCAGGTTTCAACTCCTTCTGGGAGATTATCATTGTGAAGTTGGCTACTCAGTTCCCGTGACCAAGGAGTGTTCTCTAGACTTCCAAAATTGCGTTCTAGTAGCAGATCATTCGTCTGGATGATTGACTCTGGTAGCCCTGCTCCATTGGCGAATAACTTGGCAGTGTCATGGGCTCGTCTAAGTGGCGAGGTAATTATTAGGTCAACAGGAACATTCTTATTGTCTTTGCCAGCCTTTAAGGCGCCCTCACGGCCCTCGTCGGTTAGGTCGGTCTCTGTTACGCCAGCAAATACGCTTCGGACATTCATATGGGTTAACCCGTGTCGGATAAAATAAAGTCTTTTCATATGCGTTATTATATATGTAAATGAGGGTGGAACTAGAACCAGGTACATATGTCGTGGCTGTCTCCGGTGGGGTAGACTCTGTTGCGCTATTGCATATTCTGGCTCAGCACAGTGGAGTCAAGAACATAGACGGTATTAAGCCACGGCTGGTGGTGGCCCATTTTGATCACGGTATCCGTGACGATTCAGCCGAAGATCGCCGATTGGTGCAAGGATTGGCCAGGCAGTATGGTCTGCCGTTCGTGTACCATGAAGGCCAACTCGGACCTAACACGAGTGAAGAAGTAGCTCGTCGGGCCCGCTACGACTTCCTGCGGCAAGTACAAGACGCCGTCAAGGCCCGGGCTATTATTACTGCCCACCACCAGGACGATGTACTGGAGACAGCCATTATTAACATGCTGCGGGGTACGGGGCGAAAAGGGCTAACTTCACTCAAGAGTCACCGGCATCTTATTCGGCCTTTGCTGTCGGTGCCAAAAGAAAACATTCGAGCCTATGCTCGTGACCAAGGATTACTATGGCGAGAAGATAGTACCAATGAAGATACGACCTTACTACGTAATTACATCCGGAAAGTTATTGTGCCACGGCTTGGTGAGGAAGGGCGGCTAGCACTATTAAGTCACATTGGACACTTGTCGGTAGTGAACCGAGCGATTGATAAAGACCTGATGATCTACCTCCATACCCAGTCATCTCGGCAGGTTTTGGACAGGCACCATTTTGCCTTGCTACCACATGCGGTCGCGTTAGAGGTGCTGGCCGAGTGGTTCAGAAGTCACGGTATTACAACATTTAATGCTAAGTTACTGGAGAGACTAGTGATAAAATGTAAGACATTGCCCCCTGGGAAGCGAATTGATGTAGATGCACGCCACACGCTTCTCGTTGGTAACGAAACTATTGCTTTAGTAGCGACTAATTAGTCAGGAGATCTATGGATAAAAAGTCCTTCAAGTCAAAACAACTTTCTGGTGGTAACAACAAGAAAGGCATGAAGAGTGCCGGTTTTATTGCCATTCTTATTCTGTTTATCATGATCGGCTTTGCCTTTGCTGGTCAGCCAGGCACCAAACTAAAAGAAGTCTCTTTCTCTGATGTTATCGCTCGCGCCAACAAAGGCGAGGTTAAGCAGATTGTCATCAAGGGCAATACCCTTGAAGTTACCCCTAAGGACAGCGATAAACCGACCGAGAAGTCTAACAAAGAGGCTGGCAGCAGTATCTACGAGCAAGGTCTTACCAATCGAAATGTTGACGTCAAGGTTAAAGAAGATTCTGCAGGCAGCGGCTTCTGGCTGAACCTGATTAGCGGTATTATCCCCGTTATCTTCATTAGTGCCGTACTGTTCTTTGTTCTGCGTAGTGCGCAGGGGCAGGGAAACCAGGCCATGAGCTTTGGTAAGAGCAAGGCTCGACTATATGGTAACGAAAAAGACAAGATCACCTTTAAGGACATTGCTGGATCTGACGAAGCTAAGATTGACCTACAAGAAGTTGTAGAGTTTCTGAAGTACCCTAAGAAGTTTGAATCCGTTGGTGCCAAGATTCCTAAGGGCGTGCTGTTGGTGGGTCCTCCTGGTACCGGTAAGACTATGCTAGCTCGAGCCGTAGCAGGTGAGGCTAATGCACCGTTCTTTAGCATCTCGGGTTCTGAGTTCGTAGAAATGTTTGTTGGTGTCGGTGCGTCTCGAGTACGAGATCTCTTTGCCAAGGCTAAGAAGAACGCACCCTGTATTATCTTTATCGACGAAATCGATGCCGTTGGCCGCAAGCGTGGTTCTGGCATGGGCGGTGGTCACGACGAACGTGAGCAAACTCTTAACCAGATCCTGGTAGAGATGGACGGCTTTGAGCAGGGAACCAACGTTATCGTGCTGGCTGCTACTAACCGTGCCGACGTACTCGATTCTGCATTACAGCGACCAGGTCGTTTCGACCGTAAGGTTAACATTGACCTGCCAGATCGCAAAGACCGTGAAGCAATCCTCAAGATCCACTTCGATAAGAAGCCGCTCGCTAAGAACGTAGACCTTAATGCTCTGGCTGGTAAGTCAGCTGGTTCATCTGGTGCAGATCTCGGTAACATTGCGAACGAAGCAGCTATTATCGCGGCTCGCAATAACCGTAAAGAAATCATTGCAGATGACGTGACTGCAGCATTCGAAAAAGTAGCTATTGGCCCAGAGCGTAAGAGCAAGATTATGAGTGAGCACGAAAAGGAGATGACTGCTTACCACGAAGCGGGACATGCCATTGTTGGGCATGTACTTCCACATAGTGATATGGTGCACAAGGTGACCATTATCCCTCGTGGTGGAACCGGTGGTGTAACCTGGTTCATTCCACCAGAAGATAAGAGCTACCACTCGATTCTAGAATACAAAGACATCCTCGCTCGCATGCTTGGTGGCCGTATTGCCGAAGAGGTTGTATATGGTCGTGACTATGTTACAACCGGTGCCGGTAATGACCTGCAGAAAGCAGCTGAACTAGCTCGTGACATGGTAGTGAACCAGGGTATGGGTACTAAACTCCAAGACCAAGTATTCCAAGCTGATGAAGGCATGATGATGGAGCGCATGGTACATGAGCGCCACTATTCAGATGAGACGGCCAAGGTCATCGACGACGAAGTCGAGGCACTTATTACTGAAGCTGCTCGCCGAGCTCGTGAAGTAATTCGGGCTAACCGCAAGAAACTAGACGAACTCAAAGACCGCCTCCTCAAGAAAGAAACCGTTGAAGCCGAAGAAGTACTTGAGGTTCTTGAAGGCTCTAAACTACCCGCTGATCTAAAGGCCTAAGTCGTGAAAACACTGCTAACCATACGAGAGCAAGACGTTGCTCCGGATGCTCCTGTTGCTGATTCTTCTGCGTTTGCAAAACGAGAAGCTGCACGTGGTGTACTGATTGACGAGGATGGGTCAGTGCTTCTCCTCAGAGTCGGTAAACACGATTACCACAAACTACCAGGTGGTGGGATCGATGAAGGTGAAAGTATTGAAGATGCGCTAGCCAGGGAACTCATGGAAGAGGTTGGCTGCAAAGGTACCGTGACTGCGGAAGTCGGCATAGTTGTTGAATACCGAGATCAGTTTAAGCTAATACAGACGTCATATTGTTATCTTGTGAAGAAGCAGGGCGAGCAAGTTGAGGCCAAACTTGAACCGGGAGAAATAGCGGAAGGGCTCCATGAAGTCCGTGTTCCGAGTGTCCAAGCGGCACTTGAACTTCTTGAAAGTGACAAGCCAAATAACTACGAGGGTTTGTTTATTCAACAGCGCGATGCGATGCTTCTGAGAGAAGCAATGAAAATTCTTAATAATTACTGACTTTCTACTGGCCGCCAGCTGACACAGTCTTTATACTAGTTTGCAGATGAAGCAAATATTAAGACGGGCTAATGCAAAGATTTCTATTGGTAATGCCGCTGCACTACTGATGGTATCGTCGCTCCTGGGTCAGATACTCGGTTTTCTGCGGGTTAAGCTGGTTAACGCTAACTTCCCAACTGGAGGGCCGGGGAGTACTGATGCGTTTTTCGCAGCTTTTAAGATTCCTGATTTCTTCTTCTTTACCATCGCTGCCGGTGCTTTGGGTGTAGCTTTCATGCCAGTACTTGCTGACCACTTGCACAAACACGACCGCAAAGGCGTGTGGGAATTGTCTAATAGTCTTCTGAACTTCCTAGCCATGATTATGTTTGCCGTGGGGTTAGTGATCTTTATCTTTGCTGAGCCGCTTATTCATAACATTGTGGCGCCCAAGCTCGATCCAGAACAGTTACATAACGCGGTGACTATTATGCGACTGATTGCCTTCAACCCACTGCTCTTTACTATTGGTGGAATTCTCACCAGCGTACAGCAGACCTTTGGACGATTCTTCTTCTATGCTATAGCTCCGCTGGTCTATAACTTATCGATTATTATTAGTATCTTTGTATTCCGGGATAGCCTTGGACTAATTGGTCTAGGCGTGGGGGCGCTGATCGGTGCCTGTTTGCAGGTGCTCATTGCCTTTGCAGGGCTGGCTGGCCTCGACTTTAAGTATCGTCACTTCATTAACTTCCATGCCCCTGACTTCCGGAAGATTCTTCGTCAGTTGCCACCACGGTCAATCGACCAGGGCATCATGTCCATTAACAGCATTGTCGACACTAACTTTGCTCGGCGGCTCGGTACCGGTAATATTAGCTTCTACGAAAGCGCCTATACCCTGCATACGGCACCAACCCTACTTATTGGAACGGCAATTAGCTCGGCGGTATTCCCGCAGTTTAATAAGAGTGTGGCTCAGGGGCACATCAACGAGTTCCGGCGGGAATTCCTGCAAGTGCTGCGTATTATTATCTGGATTGCTACACCAGTGATCGTGGTTTGTTTCTTTGGCCGTGGTTATTTGGCCCGTATGATCTTTGCTCAAAACAACCGAGAAATTGCTGCTATTTTTGGATTTCTTACCGGAGCAATATTCTTCCGTACGGTATATACCATTGTGTCGCGCTACTTCTATGCCCAGAAAGATACCTGGACACCACTTATCGACTCACTGTTTGCCATTGCATTAAACATTGTTCTGGTTATGCACCTGTCTAGGCCAGACAGCTACGGTATCACAGGAATTGCCTTGGCTGAATCTATAGTGGCTGGTGCACAGCTGTTTATCTTGACGACTATTATGTTCATTCGAGATCCTAAGCTCTTTGACATGAAATTCTTTGGCGGGCTAGGGCGGATTATCTCAATCACTGGCTTTACGGTAGTGGCGGCATTTATTATGGTTAGCTTGTTCCCGCTCAATACTGGAGACACGGGACTTATTACACTGGGTGTTAAACTTGGCCTGATCGCTAGTGTTACACTGTCGGTCCACGTAGGCCTTTCTTCACTGTTTGGACTTGAGGAAGCAGAGCCTATCGTCCGTAAACTACGGGCTGTTGGCCGACTCATTATGCGACCACTTAAGGTCGAAGGGCAGTAGCTGACAGCCTGTCAATACTGATGCTAATAGATTGGGAACATGGTTGTCGTAGAAGTAGATGGTATTCTATATTCAACAAGGAGGCGATGATATGAACATAAAACTACCAAAGAGCTCAGTACACTTACCAAAGTCTACAAAACCAAGTCCTTCTAGGGGCCTAATTAAAGCTACTACTTAGTTATGAGTAGTGAGAGGAAAATATTGGTGGTTGACACCAATATTATTTCACATGCTCTCATTCCAAATCAGACAGCAGCATACTCAGAATTGTTCCGGGTGCTTGAGCAAGAGTATCGATTCGCAGTCAGTGGCTTTACACGATTTGAACTACTCCGATCATCCGACAGGAAGAATCAAGAAAAGATCCTCACCTATATACAAGGTGAGATGATTTCAGTAGACCTTTCAAATGTATTAATAGATTTTTCTGCGCGGGTGAGCAACCTATATGCTAAGCACCCAAGCACCAAAGGATACAAAATTGGTGAGGGTGACATTATTAATGCTGCACTGGCTATTGCTAAAGACTGTCCTGTTTTAACTATTGATAGCCTTGATTACCCCACACCGTTCTTTCAGGAAATCGATCGGAGACGAGTGGAATATTCTTCTTCGCGGGGTAGGGAAGTCGTTGATACGGTATATATATTGAAGCCTGACATGGATAATATTAAATATTGTTTTGGTGAACATCGAATTTAACAAGAATCAAAACTCATATCCAGATAGACCTACCTCTGTTATAATAGCGAGATGCAATCTAAAATCCGCAACTTCTGTATCATTGCGCATATTGACCATGGCAAGAGTACTCTGGCAGACCGTCTGCTAGAGCTAACTGGCACGGTCCAAAAACGCGATATGAAGTCCCAGCTACTCGACAAGATGGATCTTGAGCGAGAGCGGGGGATTACTATTAAGCTTGCTCCTGTTCGGATGAACTATGAAGGGTACGAGCTGAACCTTATTGATACCCCCGGGCACGTAGACTTTAGCTACGAAGTGTCTCGAAGTCTAGAAGCCTGCGAAGGCGCTATTTTAGTGGTAGATGCCAGCCAGGGTATCCAAGCTCAGACGCTTGCTAACGTGTATCTGGCTATGGCGGCAGATCTGACCATTATCCCGGTGCTTAACAAAATCGACCTACCAGCAGCTGACGTGGAGCGGGTGAGTGCCGAAGTTATTTCACTACTGGGATGTGCGAAAGAAGATATTCTGCATATTAGTGCCAAGACGGGCCAGGGAGTAGACGCGGTACTTGAGCGAGTAGTAGCAGATATTCCAGCGCCAACAGGGCAAACGGAAGAGGCAACTCGTGCTTTAATCTTTGACAGCTACTACGACGATTACCGTGGCGTAGTTCTGTATGTTCGTGTGGTAGATGGGGCAATACCTAAGGGCAGTGAAATAAAGATGCTGGCGACCGATGCCAATGGTATTGCACTAGAAGTTGGCTCATTATCCCCTGCTCTGGTGCCAGCTAAAGAACTGGTAAGTGGTGAGATTGGCTACATTGTGACCAACCTGCGCAGCACACGCGAAGCTAAAGTTGGTGACACCGTAACGCTTGTTAAGTCCCCTGCTAAGCAGTCTTTACCTGGATATAAAGACGTAAAGCCGTTTGTGTACGCTGGTATATTCCCGGATAGTAACGAAAACTACCAACTTCTTAAAGACGCTATTGAAAAGCTTTCTCTGAGTGACTCAGCTTTGCAATTTACCCCGGAGAATTCTCCAGTACTTGGCTTTGGCGTGCGAGTTGGTTTCTTAGGGCTACTGCACATGGACATTGTGCGAGAGCGACTAGAACGTGAGTATGATCTTGACCTAGTTATCACCAATCCTTCTACTGACTACCAGATTACTCTTATTAATAAAGAAGAAGTGGATATTAAAAGTGCCAGCGACCTACCAGACCCCGCTAAGATCCAAGAGATCCGTGAGCCGTGGATTAAGGGCGAAGTGGTTGTCCCTAAAGAATATGTTGGCGGGGTTATCCAGCTTATCTCAAGCAAGCGCGGTATCCAGAAAAACCTCAGTTACGTAGATGCCCAATTGGCACTAGTCTCTTTTGAAGCCCCACTGGCAAATCTGCTGACCGACTTCTACGACCAGCTGAAGAGTGTAACCAGTGGATATGGTAGCTTTAACTACGAGCTCGATGACTACCGAGCAGAAGACCTTGTGAAAGTAGATTTCTACGTAGCTGGAGAAATGGTAGATGCACTCAGCGTTATGGTGCACCGCAGTGAATCACAACGACTGGGTCGTGAGACGGTTGAGAAACTCAAAGAAGTTATTCCACGCCAGAATTTCCAGGTAGCTCTGCAGGCCGGCATAGGTGGTCGATTCATCGCCCGTGAAGATATATCTGCCTACCGCAAGGATGTGACTACTGGGCTGTATGGTGGTGACGTATCTCGAAAGAAGAAAGTGCTCGCTAAGCAGGCTAAAGGTAAGAAGCGTATGAAGCGTTTTGGTAAGGTAGATATTCCAGCCGAAGCGTTTACCGTGATGCTCAAGCGCGATTAGTACTATGAAGTTTATTTACAGGCGAGGGCCAATTATATCGGGTTCAAAGCCGGTAACTTGTTCTATATAGCCAGAGAGGGCTTGTACTGTTATGCCACCCAGAGCCCTATCCCTACAGTTATAGACAGTCATACCTTCCTCATGTTCTACGTATGGTTTGCGGTCATCCAGATTCATCGGTCCGATAGCTTTGAAGTCGTGCTCATTCAGTGCCGGCTTAGCGCCAACAATTGTCTTACCACCAGGAAAAGTCCTGACAAAAAGTGTCGGGTTATCCGAAGCGGCAAATGATGAATATTCAACAGATGACATAAGATAATAACTATAACACAAAATACTTAAAATGTAAATAGCTTTCGTCTAGTTATCCTTCTGTCGGTTGGCCGTTATTAAATTCAAGTGTCTTGTATTTAGCGTTGGGGCAATAGTCGCTCGTTTGGTTACGGGTAGGTTGGGCTGGGTTGACAACAGTGTTGGCTAGCTCTAGCGCGGTTGCCTGGTCTTCTTTTGGCATGAGAGTAAGCCAGCATACACCGTACCATTCTGTGTCTTGGTAGGTATTGTGGATAGCTGTCCAAGCAGGGTTTTTAGATATTTCATTGCGTTGTCGGTAATCGTAAACTCCAAAATCAAAGCCAAAGTTGCGTATTCCGGGAGAGCCAACCGCAGTTGCGACCACGTCACCGGCTTTAAATTTAGTACGAGTGAACGGAATGTTTGGATCTGATCGGGTATCGTTGATCTTTGGTTCTGGTGTAGTTTCGGCAATCTTCTGGAAAGCAGGAGTTAATGTGTACAGGTGATCGAGCCGAAACGCTATGCCGCAGGCGGTTTCGAAGTTGAGTAGATATTGGAGTTCGGCGGGCTGCCCTTCGTAGTAGCGCTTGATACCTGTCAGGGTGGCGTCGATGGGCAGAACTATATCGACTTGACCGTTGGTTGCATCGGCTAGACGGAAGCCACCGTGGGGTTTGTAGCTAAAACCGCGGTACATACCAGGCATGCCAATAGCCGTAACATGTGTCAAATCTATAGGAGTTTGAGTAAAGGTAAAGGGTTGCTCGCAGGCAGGCGCCGTGCCGGACTTAGGGGCCCACTGTAGTTTTTTGTCGTCGAAACTCCATACAACCTCTTCTGCTTTGACCGTGGCCGAGGTTGCTGAGGGAGAGCCAATAATAGTGCTTTGTTTGGTTCTGAGGACCCGAGCTGCTGCTAGCCCGATGATGCCAATACCAGCAATGGCTAGTATAAGTGCTAGAAGATGTGAACCAGATTGATTGAGTTTTTTCATAGACCTGATATTGCCTATGCTTATCATCCCAAAAGTTGGTACAAAAAACTAGCTATAACTACCGCAATTTCGGTATAAAATAGGTATTAATTTGCTTGTAGCTTCTGAAGGTCTTTGATTATTTCGGCAGCGTGGATTTTAGGGTCAACGCCACGGTATTCTTTAGTAATGTTCCCCGAGGGGTCAATAATAAAAGTATTACGCAGGATGCCAATAAATGTTTTGCCAAATAGTTTTCGCTCACCCCATGAATCGTAGGCTTGAATGGTGGTTGTTTCTGGGTCACTGAGCAAGGTGAAGTTTAGATTGTATTTCTTGGTAAAGTTAGCATGTTTACTCACGGAGTCTTTACTGATACCAATGACCTCAGCATTACCCAAGGTTGCTATGGAGTCACGAGCGTCACGGAAGTTGCAAGCTTCGGTTGTACATCCGGGAGTATCGTCCTTAGGATAGAAGTACAGTACTATCCATTTACCCGTATAGTCAGCGAGTTTTCGTTCGGTGCCGGTTTGGTCGAGTAGGGCAAAGTCAGGTGCCGGTTTCATATTACTCCTTACGCCTCCTGGCTCTTTAGGTACAAAGCTTCAATTATGGCTGCGGTAACTTCGTCAGGTGTTTGCACTGCATTGATAGTAATAAGCAGGTTCTGTGATTCATATACTGCAAGTACTGGCTGAGTCTTAGTATCGAATTCATTGAATCTGGTTTGTAGAATATCGGCGCTGTCGTCTACTCGGTCTCGTGCTGCAACATCTAGTCGTGCTTGGGCTTCATCGTGGGGCATGTCTAGAAAAATGGCTGCTTTGATTGGGTGGTCAGCTTCAGTAGCTGCCGGTATGACAGTTTGCTCCTCACCCGCCCAACGTCCGATAGAGCTGAGCACTAGGGGCTTGCCTTGGAACTCGTCTCGCTGGAAGTAAGGCAAGATTAGTGAGAGATACTCAGTGGTTGGGGCGAGTTTGCCACCATTAATCTCAGTTTGTAGCTGTTCGGACGTTTTACTGTTGCGGAGGATATCTCCACCGCCAAACGTTACGGCATCTAGAAGTTCGGCTAAACGACCACATTGAGTGTCTTTGCCAGAGAATGGCATGCCAAACACATTAATGCTGCCAGTGCCAAGCCACTTGGCGATAGTTGCTATGTGGTCTGCGTTAATGTTTGTGTTGGTATTCATGCCAGAGCAGTATAGTATACATGTTAAGTATTTTTCAAGAGGTATTTCTTACACGGTGACATAGGCTATAGTTGCGATAATGGCATGATAACAGTATAATATGTTTTTATGGCTCAAAAAGGTTATCTCGACAAAACACAGGCAGAAGGAGAACGGCATGCAGCCTTTATCCAGCGTGTTCAGGAGCAGCTTGAGCCTTCTCTGCTTGGTAGGGCTGCCGATGCACTCATTGGGCTTTGGGATAGTCGACAAGAACGGCTCGCTGCCTTTCATGAGCGCTTTATCTTGCCGGGCCGAAAAGAGTGGCTACACAAGCAAGCGGTAGAGAGATTCCAGATAGCTGCGGAGGAGTTTGTTGAAGCGCGTAGCAAAGAAGGTTACAGAATCCCATCTCGCCGTGCTGATGAACTCATGACTGCCGAGGCAAACAGATACGGGGAGGACGCAGTTGTTTCAGTACGCCGTTACCGAGAAAAGGCCAATCCAACTAGTGAAGGACCTAAGACCGAGGAACTAGTGGAGACTATATTTATTACCGACTTTGCAGACGGTGAGCCACATTTTTATCTGGATACATTGGAAGCCGACGGGCAAATCTATTACGGAATTGAGGGTGTGACCCGCCAACTGAATGTGGCGTCGGCTCTTTTGTTCGAACGGATGCCAGTTGGCACTCCTGCACCTTAAGTGCTAAAATAGGAGCATGTTAAGTGAACGACAGCAGAAAATTCTGCAGGCAATTGTCGAACAGTACGCCGAAGTAGCAAGCCCCGTAGGCTCTAGTTTGTTAGCCAAAGTTTTCAATGTGTCATCAGCCACTATTCGATCTGAAATGGCTGAGCTTGAAAAACACGGCTTTATTAACCAGCCTCATACTAGTGCTGGTCGTATTCCGACCGACAAAGGTTATCGTTTCTACGTAAACAATCTAGCTGCCAGTATTCCGGGATCTCCTGCAGAACGTCGGGCAGAGAAGGCTTTAGCTACCCGCGTATCGGGCGGCGGTGTAAGTGAGCAAGTTATTAAGAACGCCGTAGATACGCTGGTGGATCTGACGCACAATCTGGGCATTGCGACCATTGGCGACCAGCTATATATGAGTGGACTATCTAACTTGTTTGGACAGCCCGAGTTTATGAACAGCGGGCAAGTACGTGAAGTCGCACGGTTACTGGATAACCTAGAGCCATGGCTTTACGAGGCGGCCCCCAATGAACCGCTTAGTGTCTATATTGGCCAAGAGAATCCTATTGGTCGTAGTGCAGGATGTTCACTGATTGTCAGCCGCTTCCGTAGTAACTTTAGTGACCGTAGCTACATCGGGGTGCTTGGCCCCACTCGCCAAAGTTACCGGGACGTCATGAGTTTAGTACGCCGCACCGGAGAAGCATTGGAGGAAGTACTGTATGCCTAAGAACAAACCAACTAACGACCAGCCTGCTGAAGATGCAGCATTAGCAGACGAGATGCATAAGGTCTTGCAGCAAGTCGCCGAACTAACAGAAGCTTTGCAGCGCGAGCGAGCAGATGCCATGAATATTCGCCGGCGTCACGACGAACAAATAGCTAGCCTGAAGTCTACGATTAAATCCCAGGTCATTGAAGAACTCCTACCGGTAATAGACAACTTTGAGCGGGCGCTCAAACACGTTCCAGCTGAACTCGAAGGCAATGACTACATAAAGGGCGTGCAGGGTGTGGTGAAGCAATTCGAAGCTACCCTGAGTTCCATGGGTGTACAACGAATTAAGACCGTAGGTGAGCACTTTAATCCGCACGTCCACGAAGCTGTTGGCATGGACGACGGGGATGGCGACAACGAGATTGTCAGTGAAGAACTACAGGCTGGTTACCAGATCGGTGATCAGGTAATCCGGCATGCTATGGTTCGCGTCAAACGCGGGTAGGTAGATTGTTTGGCAGGCATTGCTATAATGCTTGTGTAGCATGAAAGTCAAACTAAAACGTACATCGGCTTTTCGGAAAGCCAAGCGAGCTGCTGGCAAGCAGCTTGGTCTGGGGCTAAGCGTCCTCGTTTTTTCAGTTATTGGCGTGGTGCTCCTCCGGATCTCCTCGGCAGCCACTGCCAGCAGTCTTGAGCCAGAAAGCGGGGCTGCTACTCGACCGGCTATGTCTACGCTTGACCCCACGGCATCTGGTGGGTCGGCCATGAAGTTTTATGATAAGGCACCACCCTTCATAGCCTGCCCAACTGGCGGAAATGTCATTCAATTTAACGGGGACAGCAACGCTACGGGCAACGGTGGTTATCCACGCTTTATAGATATTCCTAATTATAGTGAGCACATGGTGGCGTATCCAGGGGCGGCGTTCACTATGGATATCAAGTACCTCAATGAGAATGTGGTGTCCATTGGGACGCAGCTAAAGCAGTACTTTGACGCCTGCGGCATCCCGAAGATAGTAGTTATAGAAGGATCAACGAATGACTACTTCTACGGATCTACGTCGGCTCAAATAATACAGGCCGTACGGGGTATAAACACCTACTTGAGCAACAAAAGTGTCAAAGTAGTATGGGTCGCTCAGCAGCCACCACCCAAACCCAATGGCCAGGCAAGTGCATGGAGTACTGCAATGCTAACTGCACGTAACGAGTACAATTCATGGTTAACGACGACAGGTAACGTTGCTGGTACCGTGGCTGACTGCACAATCGCACTACAGGATCCATCTCAGCCTGGCTGGCTTAACCCAAACTTTTATCGAATAGTACAGTTAGATTGGTTTACCCAAGAAGTGGACATTAAGCACTTAAATGACAATGGCTACACAGCCTTTGCTGGCTGTGTGCAGGCTAAAATCCAGACCATCTTGTAGATAGCGCCCGTAATCAATCCGACACTGATCGGGAACTTACTTGTTATGCTAAAATAGCGTTAAGAGAAGACGTACGCTAATACTCTATTTATGAAGGTAATCATTAAACAAATACAGAAGAAAATAAAATCACTTCTTAAGTATGCCGGAGCACAGGAAAGAGCTAAGTATGTATATGCCTTTGTAGCGATTGTCATCCTTGGCTTAGTTACGTTAGCGCTGAGTAAGGCGGCTACATCTTCGGTAGGCCTTGAGGCGGAGAACGGTGTAGGAACTGCTAGAACGTTTGGCGATGACTCAGCAAGTGGCGGTAATGGTATTCGGTTTGGCCAACCCTACAAAGACCTCTTTGTGAGTACTTCTGGTAATAATACTAAGGACGGCAGTACACAAGCTAACGCTGTCCAGTCTATAAAAAGAGCGGTAGAACTAGCCAACGGCCCAACGAGAATTCGTATATTAGCTGGGACGTATATTGAGCAAATAGTAATCCAGAAAAACGACCTTATTATAGAGCCATTTGGAAATGGTGACGTTACGGTGAATGGGGCAATCCCGGAATTTATCAGTGGCGTTAACTGGACCTATGTTGATAACGGTGTATGGAGACACGATTTAGGTCGCGACGAGTTCGCACCGGATGGCAATACCATTTATACCGCAGATGGCAAACAGCAGTGGTCTTACCCTGATTATTTCCAGCTTATGGGCAAACAAACTGTCAATCAACTCCCCGGAGTCTTCGTGAATAACAGCTGGCTTAACGGTGGCGTGCTGGTGGCCACGAGTAATGGTCAACCACCAACTGCACCGCTATACATTGGCGGTAGGACGGCAACATTTGATATCCAGAGTGCTAATAATATTAGTCTCAATAGTGTGAGTGGCTCAAAGCTCAAGATTATGTATGGCAATGCTAACGTACTGGCGCGTAGTAGCAATAATGTTACTGTCGACGGAGTTGATATAACTGGTGGCGGAGCCGGAGTCGGAGCATTCGACACGTCTAATGTAACCATTAAAAACAGTACCATCCATGGTGGATTTGAGCGTACTTGGGACGGTTCTGATGTTAAGGAGCGAGCTGGCTCAAAGACTATGGAGAACCAGGCTATTATTGTGCGAGCAACAAGCAAAGATATTAGTAATATCGTCGTCGACAATAATCACACTTACGGATATTGGGCCGGTATTCACTTCCCAACCCTGTTCGCTCGATCGACTGACACTAGGTACTACAACAGTAATTCGGTTATCTCAAATAATCTTGTGCACGATCATGCTGGGCCCGGAATCGAGCCTGAGGCACCGTTCAAGAACCTGATCGTTAGAGGTAATACAGTATACGACTCCTTTGAGCCATTTTCACCAACACCGGCGAGTGTTGGGCCAACCTATGTCTACGAGAACTTATTTATAGCTAACCGCCCAGCAATAAATGGTAATGGTGTGTTGGTTTGGAGCCCCTCTTACTCCATAAAGATGCAGAATGACTCCGTAGACCTTCCGGGGAATATCCATTTCTACTACAATACTCTTTACTTTGCTGGTAACTCAGGCAATCTTCGTAAGACGGTTCAGTCAACCGCAGGTCTTCTTACCAAAGACGCGACATTTACCAATAACATCTTCTATTCCTACGAAGGTGGCATCGTGAGAGGAACGGGACGGGTAGAGGATGGCTCGGACTGGGATGGAAATGTTTTCTACAGCCAGGTGCTTGCCAACGATAACTATTTCGCCTGGAATAGTCTATATGACCCTGCCGATACCAGTCACCGGTATCAAAGCCTGGGCCAAATAGTGAGCGGTGGGGCGATGCCATCACAATGGGTTGGTAATGTCGAAGGCAACCCGAGCTTTAATTGTGTACTTGTGACAAACCGTGACTGTTTTAGGGCCAGTGCATCTATTACCAAACCGTCTTCTATGCAGAAGGTTCCCGGGAGTTATCCGGAAAGCGGAAGGTTAAATAGCAGGACAAGGATCGGAGCTTTTGAATAATATGCGTGTTTCTATACGTAATAGGGGTAATTATCTGTGTACCATAAGCGATTTATGAGTTACTATAAATCCATGCGGATTATATCCAGAAAGTGGATACCACTCTTTATACTTGTAGCCCTGTTCCTGAGCGGAGGAATACTATTCCATACCACTAAAGCCAAGGCTGACTGTACTCCCGGCGGAGATTTCGGTGTGGTCACTTTTGACGGTGATAAGAAAATCAACATTACACAGCCTGGTACTAACAACTACCGGGTATGGACCCGTATCCAGATTCCGAGCACAGCTAACAGTAACTATATGCTTGAAGTAGACGGTTACTGTATGATCGTAGGAAAGAATTCGATAACGCCAAACACCTGGACCTGGATCGACGTACAGACTAATGGTAATAAGTCTTCTATGCAGTTAGCACAGGGTCTCCACAAGGTACGACTGCTCGGGACAAGTGAAGGAGTATTGCTTGATAAGGTAATGTTTGTGCTGGATACCGGTGCGAGCACTTGTGTGCCAGATAATACGGTTGCTTCTGATGGCACAGTAGGTAATAACTGTGCAGATGAGTCAGATGGTACTCCTCCAAGTGTCCTGCTAACAGCACCATCTGCCGGTACGGTGAGTAATACCGTTAACTTGGCTGCAACGGCCAGTGATGACAGTGGCACGGTCCGCGTAGAGTTCCAGGTGGATGGCGTAACGATAAATAATGATACATCTGCACCATTCTCGTATGACTGGAATACCAAGTCAGGTTCTGTTCCAAATGGTAATCATACGATTACGGCCAAGGCATTTGATCCGACGGGCAACTCTAAAACCAGTAGTAGTGTCACGGTGAACGTGCAGAATGGTGACCCTGACCTTATTGTGACAGCGGTCACGGTATCTCCGACCTCGTTGAACGTTGGTGACAAAGCTACGGTGATGGCGACGATAAAGAACAACTCAAACTTCCCCACGACGAGTGCACAGAATGTCATTAACTTCACAGCCAATGGCACATCCTTTGCACAAACTACCTACACGCCAGCTCTTGCTGCTAACGCAACAGCAACTATTACCGCGAGCTCACAGTGGAATGCCACAGCGGGTACGGTAGCTATGGCGGCAGTAGTGGACAGTACGAATAAGGTTACCGAGAGTAATGAGAATAATAATACGGCCAGCATTAGCGTGGCGGTGAGTAGTCCAGATACGGCAGCGCCGAGCGTTAGTATTACTAATCCGGCTAATAACGCTACAGGCCTCAAGAGCAATGTCACTATTACTGCTAACGCTACCGATCCTAATGGTGGTAGTGGTATGCAAAAAGTAGCCTTCTACGTAGACAACGTTTTCCAGGCAGATGTAACTTCCGGTAGCGGTGCGGCACACAACTTCATCTGGGATACGACGAAGGTCACCAATACCAACCACACCATAGGTGTGCGGGCGTACGACAAAGCCGGCAATGTGAGCAGTCTGGTAACGATTAGTGTTACAGTTGCCAACCCCGTACCTACCCAACCAGTTCCTGGCGATACGACAAAGTCTGGTGAAGCTGGGTACGGTATAGTTAACTACACTGACCTTGTCATGGTGCTCAATAACTACAATAAAGGTAGTGGCAAGACTCGTGAGCAAGGAAACGTCGACAATACGGATGGACAGGGCGTGGTCAACTACGCTGACCTTAAGATGGTACTTAACAACTGGACAAAATAATGAATAAAAAGAACAAACGAAAACTAATCGCCAGCCTGAAGATCAAGCAAGTTGTTAGTGTCTTAGCTGTGCTAGCAGTTGCCGGCATAGGAACGTATTTACTTAACGCCAGTAAGGCGGCCACCGGTAATGCAACCTTCTCAGCTACGTCAGCAAGTGCGAATATTACAAAGGATGCTACATTCTCGGTCGGTGTATACGAGAACAGTGGTGGTACTGCAGTAAACGCCGTTAACGTTAATATGGCCTACGATGCAAGTAAACTGCAGTTTGTGAGCGCCTCAAATGCAGGTAGTCAGTTTGCCACCTGTCCATTCCAGACCGGCTCCAATGGCCTCGTGAACCTTGTTTGCTTCCTTACTCCACCCAACAGCGTTACACAGAATCAGCTCATAGCCACCGTTACATTTAAGGCGACTACTACTGGTACTGCTAACGTAAGTTTCACCAGTGGCTCAGAGATTTCTGAAGATGGTAGTGGAGTAAACGTCTGGGATACCCAGCCAGCAACTAAGACCTTTACTATTAGTAATCCATCCACTCCAACGACGCCAACCAACCCCACTACACCATCTAACCCTTCCACCCCATCTACTCCTACTAATAGTGGTGGATCTGGCGGCTCTAATTCAGGCGGCTCCTCTAGTGGTGGCACAACCAATAAGTCTACGGGCAGTAGTTCTGGTAACGGGTCGCGAGCCCCAGTAGCCACAAATACTGGTGATCCAGTAGTCTCAACACCAGACCAAAGTTCAAATGAACCAGTATACGACGGTGTCGTCTCGGTCACTATCTTGGGTGAAGACGGCAGGCCTGCCGCTAATGTGAAGGTAACACTTAATAAACAGACGGCAACGACAGATGATTCTGGTGTTGCGAGCTTCTTCGGGGTTAAGCCAGGCAAGTACAAGCTCGAGGCTAAGGGTGTACTAGGGGCTGCAACCAAAGATATTACGGTGGTGAGTAGTGCTACTGCTACAGATGCCCAGAAGTTTGACCTGAAGCTCGAGAAGAACTTCGACATAATGAAGTTTGTAATCCCGGGTGCGGCAGCGATACTGGCTATCATCTTTATCTTGCTTATTGTTCGCTGGTTCAAGAACCGACCCCTGCGCCCAAGCGGTCCGTCTGGCAATACAGTGTTTGTGAACGGCATGAATAAGACCGGTGCAGATGAGGACCCTATGATGTCACCTCTACAGATGCCTACGGTGGTTAAGAGTTCCGATACAACACCAGTAGAAACACTAAAGACGGGCAAGGCAAGTGTGGAGTCGACAGATACCCTAGACCAGATAGAGAAAAAGGTTGGGGCAAGTAAGACTGCTAGCGCAGCAGGGGCGTCTCCTGTTAAGCCTGGCACGGTTAATGACGATACCGCTAGCACCGAACCACTTGGTGGAAGCGTAATTACGCCAACACAAGATCCAACCGATCCTGTTTCGTAGTCTTCAGAGACTCTCAGAAAAATTAATTGGCACTCTTGACATGAGAGTGCCAGTTTTTATATGATACAATTACATTAGCACTCTAACGAGTACACTGCTAATTCAAACAAGTAGACTACGAATATATAAAAGAAGAAGGAATACAACAAATGGGTAAAATTATCGGAATCGACCTCGGAACAACTAACTCAGCCATGGCTGTTATGCAGTCAGGTAAGCCTGAGATTATTGCTAACAGTGAAGGTGCTCGTACGACACCGTCAGTAGTAGCCAAAAACAAGAATGACGAACGCCTCGTTGGTCAGGTGGCACGCCGCCAGATGGTTACCAACCCAAGTAACACTATTTATGAAGCTAAGCGACTTATTGGACGAAATTGGAACGATAAGGAAGTGCAGCGTGATCTCAAGCTCATGGGCTACGAAATCGTCAAGAGTGGCAATGGCGTTAAAGTAAAGATGGGCGACAAAGAGTACAGCCCTGAAGAGATCAGCGCTATGGTGCTAAGCAAACTAAAAGCAGATGCCGAAGCGTTTACCGGAGGTAAAGTAACTGAAGCGGTTATTACCGTTCCTGCTTACTTCGATGACTCACAGCGGCAAGCTACTAAGGATGCTGGTAAGATCGCCGGTCTTGAAGTGAAGCGTATTATTAACGAACCAACGGCTGCTGCGCTTGCATACGGCCTCGATAAGGGCAGTAAGAGCGACGAAAAGATTGCTGTTTTTGACCTTGGTGGTGGTACCTTTGACGTTTCTATTCTGGAACTTGGTGACGGAGTCTTTGAAGTAAAGTCTACCAATGGTGATACTCACCTGGGTGGTGCTGACTTTGACCGGGTTATTGTGAATCACCTGGTGGATGAGTTTAAGAAAGACTCTGGTGTTGATGTAACTGACGACAAAGCCGCTATGCAGCGTCTGCGTGATGAAGCAGAAAAAGCTAAAATTGAATTGTCTACAACGAATGAAGTAGATATTAACTTGCCGTTCCTTACCGCAGATGCAGATGGCCCTAAGCACTTCGAGTACAAACTGTCTCGAGCTAAGCTTGAAACCCTTGTTGGTGATCTCATAGACAAGACTGCTATCCCATGTGAAAAGGCCCTTAAGGACGCCAAGCTTAAGGCCAGCGACATTGACGCTGTAGTTCTCGTTGGTGGTATGACCCGTATGCCAGCGGTTATTGAGAAGGTAAAGAAGATCTTTGGTAAAGACCCCATGCAGGGTGTCAACCCTGACGAAGTGGTAGCCATTGGTGCTGCTATCCAAGGTGGTGTATTACAAGGTGACGTCAAGGACGTACTACTCCTAGACGTAACACCATTGTCTCTTGGTATTGAGACCCTTGGTGGCGTCGCTACTAAGCTTATCGAGCGAAACACGACCATTCCTTCTAGCAAGAGCGAAGTATTCTCTACCGCTGCAGATAACCAGAACCAGGTAGAGATTCACGTTGTGCAAGGTGAGCGTGAATTTGTAACCGATAACAAGAGCCTCGGCCGATTTGTCCTTGACGGTATTCCTGCTGCACCTCGTGGTGTACCACAGATCGAAGTGACCTTTAACCTAGACGCAAACGGTATCTTGAACGTAACCGCCAAGGACAAGGGCTCTGGTAAAGAGCAAACTATTACCATCCAGGGTAGTTCAGGTCTTTCTAAAGACGAAGTCGAGAAGATGGCTAAGGAAGCTGAAGCTCATGCCGAAGAAGACAAGAAAAAGCGTGAAGGCATCGAGGCCAAGAATCAACTCGACAGTGCTATCTACCAGGCTGAGAAAATGAAGTCAGATAACAAAGACAAGATTTCCGAAGACGATGCTAAGAAGATTGATGAAGCAGTTGAAGTGGCCAAGAAAGTTGTAGCAGATGAGAAAGCAGACGCTGAAGAATTTGAGAAAGCTGCTAAAGAACTAACTGAGGCTATTATGCCGATCGGTGCCAAGATGTACGAAGAAGCCAGCAAGGATGCAGCTTCTGAGGACGAAGCCGACGACGACAAGAAGTCAGACAAAGACGAGCCAGTAGAAGGCGAAGTCGTTGACGAGAAAGAAAGCAAGTAATGGGAGGCCCAGAAGGAGCTTTGCCGGATGGTTTTGGTAGCGTAGCGGAGTTTAGAGACGCATTTCAGCCTGAACGGGGTTTCGCAGAACCGCCGTCTGCAGAGGAAGTGTTTGCCAAAGTAATGGCTGCACATCCAGAAGCTCGAATGGATCCAGGAGATGCTGGTGTGTCCGCTGATTTTCACCGGATTATCACTAACCTTAGAGAGGGCAAAGACCCCTCAGCCCGGTAATATTCATTACAGGCAAAACGAAAGAGTCTCGGTACTATAGTCGAGGCTCTTTTAATGTAAGCATAAGCTATTGACTCTAGTGCAAAGCTGTGTCAAAATATATGTTGTCAAACCGATCTAACGTAATACCGCTCAGGGAGTGGAAGAGCTCCACGCAAACCTGAGAGGTTTAGATCTTAAGCCTAATCGCTGAGCTTGCTCAACACACAAGACGGCTTACAATCTGACACTTAATCAATTGCTATCCACTGGTATAGCTACACGCATATGTTTTTTGCGTGTATTAGAGAAGGAGAAAATATGAGTGAACTATCTGGAGGCTACGAGGTAAGTCGCATGCGTCAGATGCTTGCAATCGGGCTGGCGGGGACTGTTGGGCTAGTAGGTGCTGGCTGTACTCCAGAGCAGATAAAGGCATCACTTGAGTACTGTCGAAATGAGCCAGATGTGGAGCAATGTTTGGGTTTTATTGCTAATCTAGACCCCCAGTCAGCATATATGGATGGTGGGCAAGTGACTGACAAAGATATGGTGATGGATCTTGCGGGTATTGAAGAATCTGAACAACCAGCAACAGATGCAATTGTTGGCCAGGAGTCGGGAGGTTGGTGCGCTACACGGTGGCAAGGTCATCATGGAGATTGCCCAGACGACTACATAGCAAAAAACGAATCAGCTGAGGTAGGCTATGGCTTACCACAAGCTACACCTCCTAAGAAAATGGCACCATTCGGGCCGGACTGGCGTCGTAATCCTGTTACGCAAATGAGATTCTTCAAAGCCTATTGTGAAGATCGCTACGGTTCAATTTTAGGTGCACTCAAACACAAGCGGGAGTACGGCTGGTACTAGCATTTATTCTGGCACTCAAGCCCTTCAAGTGCTAAAATAATATGAATGAGTAAGCGAGATTACTACGAAGCCCTTGGCGTCAGCAAAAGTGCTTCTGACGACGAAATAAAGAAAGCTTTCCGCAAGAAAGCTATTGAACACCACCCGGATAAAGAAGGTGGGGACGAAGCTAAGTTCCAGGAAATTAATGAGGCATACGAAGTCCTCAAGGACGAGCGTAAACGACAACGCTACGACCAGTTCGGTCATGCTGGCGTTGGTACCAGCGCAGCCAGTGACGGTCCTGGTGGCAATCCGTTTGGTGGTGGCTATGGTGGACAGAACATAAACTTTGACTTTGGCGACCTAGGTCTTGGTGATATCTTTGGTAGTTTCTTTGGCGGTGGCATGGGCGGGCAATCTCAGCGTCAGTCACGAGGACGAGATGTCGAGACGAGCGTAGATCTTACCTTCGAAGAAGCTATCTTCGGCAAGGAACATGAAATCCATGTGAACATAGAAGACACTTGCGAACACTGTAAGGGCACGACTGCTGAACCAGGTCATGAACTCAAGACCTGCGATACCTGTAAGGGTTCAGGGCAGGTTATGCGCGTTACCCAAACGGTCTTTGGAAATATCCAGCAGGCAAGTATTTGTCCGACCTGTAAGGGTACCGGTAAGGTACCAGAAAAAGCTTGTACCGTTTGTCACGGCAAGGGCACGAAACTTAAGACACAGGATATTACTATTAAGATCCCGGCCGGTATAGACGACGGGGCTACCATACGCTTGCGTGAGCAAGGCGAAGCCATGGCCAACGCACCAAAAGGTGATTTATACGTACATGTACGAGTGAAAGCTCACAAGCACTTCACCCGTGAGGGTGACCTTATTCTAAGCGAAGAGCATATCGGTATGGTAGATGCTGCACTGGGAACCGAGATTGAAGTCCAAACAGTAGATGGCCCCGTGCGCATGAAGGTTCCCGCTGGTACCCAGAGCGGTACAGATTTTAAGCTATCTGGTCATGGTGTGCCGCATCTGCGAGGTAGTGGCCGAGGAGCGCACATTGTGACGCTAGTAGTAGATACCCCAACTAAACTTAGTAAGCAACAACAGGAGATCCTCAGGTCTTTTAACGAGAATCCCAGAAGAGGGATATTCAGCTAGTTGTCTAACGTAATGATTCGTGGGAAAATACAAGCATGAGCGAAGCAAAACCAAGTGAGATAGGCGTGCAGCACAGACGTGAGTTTGTGAATCCTACTCCCGTAGAGTGGTCTAAAAAAGAAACAGCTGATCCCGTTTACAGAGACCAGGCAGACGCTGTTCTACGCATTGCTTCAGATACTCAAGTCATACGACAGTTACATGGTGACGTTACTCAAACGACTCGCCAACTTGGCGATGCACGTCAAGAAGTTTTCGCTAGGAGCCTAGAGGCTCAGCAGCTGCGTGATAACCTTGAAAGCGCCCAACGTGATGAGTTAACTGGTCTATTAACCCGCAAAGCATTTGTTGAAGTTAGTACCGCTGCATTAGAACGCGCTCAACGGGAGGGCAAATCTATCGGGCTTGCACTTGCAGACTTGAAGCATCTCAAAGTACACAATAATAAGGGGCATGCCGCTGGGGATGGATATATTAAGGCAGGTGCCCGTTCTCTTGAAGAGGCTGGACGCCCAACTGATATCTTGGCTCGCTATGGTGGTGATGAACTAATTATCTTGATGACTGGTATTGATGGCACAGGGGACCACGAAGAACTTGCTAAATCTATCGGTGCCCGAACAGAAGCAGATGCTAATGAACAGCTACATGCAGATCCTAATCTAGAGCCAGATTTCCCATCATACCTTTGTGTAGGTGTAGCTATTAGTAACCCGCATGAAACCTTCGAGGAACTAGCCGCACGAGCCGATGAGGCACTGGCAGCATCTGAGCAAGCGTATTACAGTGCTCTTCCTGCTGAGACGATTCAAATGCTCAAACAAATTGGGGATAGCCGATTTGATATCGCACCAGCAGCACCCACCCCACCTGCTGCGTAATTTCTGTTGAGTTTTGTTACAGTTGTGATTTTACTTCAGTCAGAGCGTCTTGGTAGGTCTTGACCGTAATGCCGCTGGCCTGGATAGCAGCAAGTTGCTGGGCAAAGTCGGTAGTGTAGCTGTCATATGGACCAGGGTTGCTGGCAACGCGGTGGTACACCAGGACTAACCATGTGTTATCTGCCTGGGCTTGGGCAATCCAGCTAGCTACTTGGTTGGCTGAAGTAGTGTCAAGAATGTTCTGTACACGTAGGCGGTATTGGTTGAAGTTGTCCTTGCTGTTGTAGCCTTCGTCGACGGTACGGTGTGCCTGGTAGTATTTCTGGATAGCAGCGTTGACGCGGGCGTCGTAGTCGCCATATGGAGTGGCGAAGTTCAGGATTGGCTGCCCAGTAATGCTCTCCAGGTACTCCTTGGAGTGTTTCAGTTCGTAGTCGAGCGTAGCATCATCGGTGGTGGTAAGCATTGGATGGGTAACAGTGTGTGAGCAGATCTCATGACCGCTGTTCTTGAACTTAAGGACGTCTGCTACGGCAGTTGGGTTTCCTTCGATGAAGGTGGTAGCAAAACACTGGGTAGTCTTGAAGCCGTACTGGTTAAGTAGAGGCAAAGCTGTAGTGGCGTTATCTTCGTGTCCATCGTCAAAGGTTAGGGTAAGTAGTGGACGGTTAAAGCCGTTGCTGTGGTAGTCGCTGATTTGGTAGTTGTCAGTTTGTAGCCAACCGTTACTCGCAATGTACATGAACACAGATGCAGAAACAGCGTCAGTCGGTACGCTAAAGGTGTCGCTGTAACTCTGCCACGTAGTAGTGCTAGCCGCAAACGGTACTGGCATACCAAAGTACTGTTCAGTACCATCGGCTTTTTGGAAGTAGACCACTGGGTGAGCCTGAGCACTACCCTTGTAATTCACACTGAAGCGGTATTGTTTGCCAGGTGTCAGGGTCTTGATAGGTTCAAAGAACCATTTAGCGTCACCATCGACGTAGTTGCTGACGGTAACTTTAGCGCTACGAGATCCAGTGTAGCCATCGCCCGAAATGTACTGGAAGTTAGCAGTGTTATTGCCCCAACTATTACCAGTCCAGCCGGTAGGGGTAGTTGTACCAGTCTCAAACGAACTGTTTGGGATTACGTCAGTAGTACCACTTGGCGCATATACCTGTAGTAGTGAGTCATCGAGGCTCAAGCTACCAACCTTGTCGATCAGGTGAAAGACAGTTACTTTAACAGCAGTTGCAGGAACGGTAATGATTGCCTGGTATAGGGTCCAGTCTGCTGCAGCTGCAGCGCCGTCAATTTCTTGGTAGCTGTAGTTGCCGCTCGCATCGATATAGGCCACTACGACACGACTCGCAACAGTTGCCTTGTAGTAGTCGCGGTAGAGGTATGTCTTACCGGAAGTTACGGCTACGGGGTCGAAGAACCATTTAGCATCTCCATCGGTGTAGCTGTTTATAGTAGCGGTAAGACTGCGACTACCAGTGCGGCCAGAAGTGGCGTATGTAAATACTGGAGTGTTGGTGCCCCATGCGTTGCTCTGCCAGTTTTGCGGGCGAGCGTTGTTAGTTGGATCGGTCGTTTCGGCTGAGTTGTTGGCGATCAGGTTCTCGGTATCTACTGGAGGCGTAACAACTACGTTATTGACATTTACCGTCACTGCGGCGCTGGTGGTGGTTAGACCATTAGCGCTACGGACAACTGCAGTTAGGGCGTGGCTGCCGTTAGCAATTTGCGTCGTATCCCAAGCGAGGCTATATGGTGCAGTTACATCTTCGCTGCCTAGGTTTGTGCCGTCGAGCTTGAACTGCACACCAGCAACGCTTGATCCGCTGCTCGCAGCAGTAGCAGTAATAGCTACAGTCTTGCTGACGGTTCCTGTAGTTGGTGCAGTAATAGAAACGGTAGGAGCTACCGGAACTAGATTATTTACTACTACGGTCACGGGTACGGAAGTAGTGGTCAAGCCATTTGCACTACGGGCAACAGCAGTTAGCTGGTAGCTGCCGTTAGCAATTTTAGTAGTATCCCAATTGTAGCTGTAAGCAACAGTAGTATCTTCAGCTCCTGCATTAGTACCGTTAACTTTAAACTGTACGCCGGCTACGGTGGATCCACTGCTTGCAGCAGTTGCCTTAATAGTAGTTATACCAGCAACACTTGCATTAGCAATCGGGGCGGTAATAGATACTGTAGGCGCAATAGGGTTACTAACAGTCACAGTACGCGCGGTTGATGTGGTGCTGAGCCCATTAGTGCTACGGACGACAGCAGTCAGACTGTAGCTACCATTAGTTACTTTGGTTGTGTCCCATGAATAGGTATAAGGCGCTGCAGTTACTTCGTTACCAACGTTGGCACCATTAACTTTGAACTGCACACCAGCAACGCTTGAACCTGAGCTTGCTGCAGTGGCACTTATATTTACGGAACCTTTAACAGTAGTGTTAGCGGTTGGTGCCGTAAGTGAGACGGTTGGCGCAAGAATAGGGTTACTTGTACCAGTCGTGCCAAGAGATACGTCATCAACTTGTAGCCAGCCAACTTTGGCGATCACATGGAAGACGGTTGCTTTACTGACGTTGGCAGGAGTAGTGAAGTCGTAACTAGCGGCTTTCCATGCCGAGCTAGAGGCGGCAGGAGAGTTAAGCCATAGATAGCTCTCGACGTTAGTGCTGCTGGTAAACTGTACTACTACTTCACTGGCAATGTTGGATTTGTAGTTTGTTGCGTAAGTGTACTTAGTGTTGGCGGCTACGGCAACGGGCTTGAAGTACCATTTGGCATCGCCATCGGTGTATGAGGTAAGAGTGGTTTTGACGCTACGGCTGCCAGTACGTGCACCAGTGTTGAGGTATTCAAAGGTGGCTTTGTTGGTGCCCCAGGCATTGTTCAGCCAGTCAGTCGGAGTAGTTGCAGAAGCAGCGGTTTCTACCGATGGGTTGTTGATTAAGTTAGGGCCGACAGCGGTCGCCATCCCCCGCGGCATAATGGCGATTATTAGAACGATCGCTATTAAGCCATAAAAGGCCTTTTTGAGCACTTGAGCACTCGATGTTATTAAGTTCATGTAATTACCTCTGCACACTTACCTGTTATACGAATTAATGGAAATATTGTAACACCATAACCTTATATAAACACAAGCGCTAACATAATATACTTTACAGAAGCGCATAAATATGTATAATGAGGCTTAAGTCATTGTGTTATAAGGAGTTATAAACATGTACGGACCAAAGATTTTGGGCGCAAGCTCAGCTGTCACAGGTGTTACTACCTTGGCTGTAACCGGCGATAACAAAGTACTATTTGTTACCGGTGCCAGTATGTTAGTACTAGGCGTTGCTACTTTCTTTATCTCAAAGATCGTATCGTCTAAGAGCTAAGTAGCTTTACACAAACAAAAAAGCCCCTTTCTACGGGGCTTTTTTGTTTTTAAGATGAGCGTGAGTTTTCTCTAATATGTAGACAGCTAGGCGCCAGCAACATCTTTGAGTGCTTCAGCACTAACTTGGTAGCGGCGTCCAGCGGTACTCCAGCCATGTGCCACTACCTGGAAGCGCTTAAGTATCATTACTTCTACAAAAGCGGTCACGAATATAGCTATCTCAGTCCAACGGAGGAGGTAGAAATAGGGCATAGTACCGAAGAGGTTCCAACGCTTAATAACTACGGAAGAAGCCAAAGTAATTGTGCCGGTTAATATGAAATCAGCAGTTAGAGCTACGGGCAAGTACATCCAGTTATGGTTGGTGATGATCAGATATGGCATAAGAATGAACATTTGTAGTAAATACAAAACTGCCTGAAGCATTTGGATATTTAAACTAATGTCAATGGGCTGTAATTTGGTGCCAATGCGGTGCTTCTTTACACCCTGGAAGAAGCCGCGCTGCCAGCGAAAATTCTGCTTACAGAAATCGCGGTACGTCTGTGGATCTTGGGTGTAATTGACTGCTTGCGGAATGAACAAGACTTTACCGAGCTTCTTTCGGTGAACCTGTAGGGTGATATCAAAGTCTTCAGTTAGTGAGTTGGCTTCAAAATCCAGATCCTTAAGGATATCAGTGCGGAAGCAGGTGATCGGACCAGGGAAAACAGAGATCATATTAAACTTTGACTGTACTCGACGGTTTACGTGTTGACTGTAGGCATAGGTTGCCGCACGATAGGTGCTTATCCAGTTCCCGCGGAGGCTTTGTACAAACCCAACAGCTACTGCATATTTTTTATGATTTAGCTTACGGCGATAAATGCGGAAATAGTTCGAGCCAAAAATGCTGTCAGCGTCGGCAACGTGTACCCAGCGGTATTGGCTGACAATGTCAAAATGCTCAAGGGCTTTCTTAATTGCCCCGGCCTTGCCACTGTGCTCAACGGAAAGTACATGACTTTCACCAAGCAGGGCGGTAGCAACTGAATGGGTATTGTCAGTAGAGCCATCGCTCACTACATAGATATCGTGTTTACTCTGACCAGCTGCAATGGCGGACCGGATAGTGCTCGCAATGATTAGTTCTTCATTGTGGCCAGGCAATAACAGCGCTAATTTTTTCTGTAAGCGCTTGTCACCGGCTACTGCTTTGCGTCGAGAACGAGTAATGCGTGTGGGTGGCACTAACGTAGCGGACTGGTTCGTGCTGGGTGTCCGGCGAAGCTGACTAAAAAAGATCATTGTTTTACTGCGTGCCATACCTGAAAGGGTTTCTCCAAACCGCCTCTTAATATATTAAGGATAATAGTACCATAATATGGATAATTAAGCAACATAGGATATAGTATAAGTACATTGAAACGGAGACTAGTAGACAACAAGCGAATCATTGTGGGGTCGGCTATCTTTGTATTTGTAGTATTAATCGGTGGTTGGTTGCTTGTTCAAGCTTCTAAAACGTCAGGGGTAGACGAAGTGTCAAAGTCACGTCAATCGAGCGCTAATGCCGTAGAAGGTTCTAAAACCTCCCGAAATAAGAAGTCTAGGGGTATATCTGCCACTAATACGACTGTCAATAAGTCTGGTGGTTCTGCTTCGTCTACACTTCCTGGGGGTAGCTTCTCAACCCAGAACCTCATATGGGAAGAAGACTTTACTCGCTACGGGAGTTCTACGCCGAGCAGTGCGCGCTGGAACATTGCGGACAGTACGTTGCCGATATATAACAACGAGGCGCAGGTGTACCAGCCAGGGCAGAATACCGTTCGAGTAGCCGACGGTGCCTTATCTTTGCAGGCACTGCGGCAGGGTAATGGAATAGTCTCGGGACGTATTGATACACGTAACAAGTTAAGTATAGGCGTAAACACGCGTCTTGAAGCACGCATTAAGCTACCAATTGGTAAGGGTACCTGGCCCGCATTTTGGCTGCTGTCACAGAATCAACCTCACACTTCTGCCCAAAAACCTACTGCTGCGAAGTGGGAAGAAGATCGTTTCTACATGTGGGACGGAGAGATCGACATCATGGAAGCTTACGGCACATATTCGAGCATGGTTGAGGCTACGCTACATACATATGACCAGAGCGTCGAAAAAGATTACAAGCTTTCAGACCCCTCAGGTTGGCATACCTACTGGATGGAATGGCGCTCCGACACGTTAATACTCGGTGTTGATGCTACGACATTACTCACCTATAAGAAAGACGGGAAAGGCCCAAGTGGTTGGCCACTAACAGAGGATAACAAGTATTACGTGATTCTTAATCTTGCCATGGGTGGGAGTGGTGGCGGCCCTATTGTCAGCGCTTCGTCAGATCGTTGGCAAATGGACGTGTCTCGTATTGCGGCTTACAAACTGTAGGTACTTACAGTTCGTGCAGAACGGTGATCTTGGCGCCGAGGCTATTTAGTCGTTCGGCTATATCTTCGTAGCCACGGTTAATAGTGTAGACATTACGCAGGATCGAGGTTCCTTCTGCGGCAAGCATGCCGATAAGGAGTAGACTGGCGGGGCGGAGGGCCGGTGGACAAACGACGTCAGCTTTGGTGAACTTAGTCGGGCCTTGTATGTAGACACGATGTGGGTCGGCAAGTTCTACTTGGGCGCCAATCTTGGTCATTTCAGTATAGTAAATGGCACGGTTCTCGAAGATCCAGTCATGGATAAGGGTGCGACCTTTAGCGGTAGCGACAATTGGTACAAAGTAGGGAATGTTGTCGGGGTTAATGCCGGGCCACAGATTAGGGTGGAGTTTGTCGTGTGGGGCAATAAGGTTACCGTTGTGTTTGTTAATCTCGAGATCTACGAGATCCGTTACATCATTGGCAGCACGATAGCGCTTGGAGGTCTTGTAGTTGAGGCCCATGACTTTGAGCTTGAAAAGCTCGAGGCCAATCCAGTCAATAGGGACACGGTTAACCGTAATATGCGAGTTGGTCGTGATAGCAACTGAAATAAAGAACATGGCTTCAATGGGGTCTTCAGTCGGCTCAAAGGTAATGTTCTTCTTAATGGTTGGAACACCTTCAACGGTTAAGACGGAAGATCCAATACCGGAGATCTTTACCCCAAGGCGCTTTAGGAACATACAGAGGTCCTGGACCATATAGTCAGCACTGGCACCATGGATAACGGTTGTACCCCTACTTCGAGCAGCAGCCATCAGGGCATTGTTAGTAACTGTGTTGCCGGCTTCATATAGTACGACATGGTCTTCGGGCAATTTCTTGTCGACAACTACTTCGTAGTGGCCGGTTCGGGCTACAACACCAACGCCAAATTGTTCCAGAGCTAGCAGGTGGGGCTCAACGGTACGAGTGCCAAGCTTACAACCACCGGCATATGGAATATTAAAGGACTTGAGTTCGTGCATGAGGGGGCCGAGGAGCATGAGAACGCTTCGAGTCTTTCGAGCGGCTGTGGCATTAATGGCTCCAAGATTAAGTTCTGCTGGTCGACGGATCTCAATGTCGTTATTAGGAAGCCACTTAATCTTTACGCCAATACTCTCCAGTACTTCAACAATGCGGTTTACTTCCTCGATGCGAGGAAATGCTTTGAAGCGAGTGACACCGTGGTTAAGCAAGGCAGCGCAAAGGAGGGCAACAGCAGCATTCTTACTTTTCTTGAGCGTAATATCGCCGTGTAGTTCGTGGCCACCTTCTACTCTCAGGTTCACACCAGTTTCACCAATTTGGATAAGTGGCTTATTAAGGACGTCACTGATGCGCCCAAGAGTTTCAAGGCTGAGATTCTGTTTGCCGTGTTCGATACGGTTTACAGCTGATTGGCTAGTGCCAAGTTGCTTGGCGAAGGCGGCTTGAGTTAAGCCACGATCTTGCCTTATTTGGTAAATAAGTTTGCCGATTTTCTCGTTAGTACTTGCCATAGACAGCGTTTAGTATACCACCTGGGGTATTAAATACAAGCGCTATATATAGCGCCTAGGTAGCGCCTTGTAGCAATATTTACGGTGTCTAGTTTGGGGTAAATAAGGTACTATGAATGCATGATTTAGCGACACTACATATTTTCTAAAATGTAACGACAGAGGGACAAGATCGTTACCAATATGTAGTAATAGAGAGGGGAAATAATGAAAGACAAAGACATTGAAAAGCTTATTAAGGCTGAAACAAACCGACAACTTGTCGGGCTTGAGATGATTCCCAGTGAGAATCATACATCTGGAGATGTACTAGAGGCACTCGGTTCACGGCTAACAGATAAGTACTCGGAAGGCTATCCAGGGCAGCGCTACTACGGTGGCTGTGAATTTGTAGATAAAGTAGAGAATATTGCTCGAGATCGGGCCAAGGAGCTGTTTGGGGTGACACATGCTAATGTGCAACCGTATTCAGGTAGCCCAGCTAACCAGGCGATTTACTTTGGGTTGGTAGATCCCGGCGACACTGTCATGGGTATGAGCTTGCAGTACGGTGGTCATATGACCCATGGACTAAAGGTAAACTTCTCAGGGACTACCTACCATTCGGTGCAGTACACTACTGACAAAGATGGCTTTATGGACTATGACGCTATTGCTGAACTAGCCCTAAAGGAAAAACCAAAGCTGATCATGGCCGGTACGACTGCCTATCCTCGAATCATTGACTGGAAGAAGATGCGGGAGATTGCCGATTCAGTAGGTGCCTTTTTAGCTGCTGACATTTCACACATTGCAGGCCTCGTCGTAGCCGGAGTGCATCCATCTCCGATTGGTATCGTGGATGTCACCATGACGACGACCCACAAGACACTCCGTGGTCCACGTGGTGCACTGCTACTAGCCAACGGCAACCCATCTAACCCACTTAAGAAGCCAGAGCGTACCGTAGAAAATATCCCATCCCTCATTGACCGGGCTATTATCCCGGGACTGCAGGGTGGTCCGCATAACCACCAGACGGCTGCTATTGCGGTAGCACTACGCGAAGCGCTGACTCCAGAATTTAAGGAATATGGTAAGCAGATTGCTAAGAACGCCAGTAAGCTCGCAGATGAGCTGATTAAGCGTGGCTTTAACTTGGTGACTGGCGGAACAGACAACCACCTCATGGTTGTAGACCTCAACAATAAAGGTATTAGTGGCAAGGAAGGGGAGAAAGCTCTGGGACTTGCTGGTATTACAGTTAACAAGAACACCGTGCCATTCGATCCACGTTCTCCATATGACCCAAGCGGTATCCGTCTTGGTACCCCTGCTCTTACGACCCGTGGCATGAAGGAGGCAGAAATGGAACTCGTGGCTGAATGGATCGAGAAGGCAGTAAAGAGCCAAAAAGACGAAAAGGCGTTAGCTAAGCTTCACGCTGAAATCACTGAGTTTGCCCTGAAGTTCCCACTACCCAGCTAAGGATTAGGGAAAAGAATATCTGCTTGCTTATCCGGACGATTGTCTTGGAATCCTTGAGCTTCTAGAGGGGCCCATACAGTATCCCAGAGTTCGTCATGGTCAACACCTTGCTCTTCTTTGTCGCGCTTCTTACCACGGGCAGTGGCGACTTCATGAGGTACATCGAGCCAGATAGAAAGGTCAATATATGGACGGTACTTTTCCTGCAGAAGCGTGGCCGGCCCATCTATGAGAATAAGCTGTGATACCGTTGTTTTAGTGTTGATAAGTTTGTTAGTTTGCCAGTCATAGATCTTGCTGGTCACTGAGTTGCCGCTCTTGAGTCTCTTGAGTGTAAGCTCTTCGAACTTATTCCAGTCATGCGGGTAGCCGGGCAGTGCCCCGTCTTCGTTAGTCTCAATAAAGTCATCTACATGTATAACCGTTGCTGTTGGAAATCGACTACTAAGTTTATTGCATAAAGTAGATTTACCAGAGCCACCAAAACCAGAGATGCCAATAACTAAACGGTCGGCTGATTGTTGATTCTCTTTAACTAGTGCAATGAGCTCGTCAATGGAGTTGATCTGTTGTTGCATGTAGTCATCATAACAAAACTAGAGAAAAGTTATGATATTAGTTCTGGCTCTTGCTGCAAACGTACGCCAAACTTGTGGTGTACATCATTCATAATACGGTTTCTGAATATGAGTAGATCAGCAGTGCTTTTAGCCTTCTCATTTACCAATACTAGTGGCTGTGTGGGCCAGGTGGCCATGCCGGTATACAGGTCATGGAAGTTCTTGTAGCCAGCAGTTTCTATTAGCCAAGCAGCAGATAGTTTGTAGGTGCCATCTTTGAGTGGCCAGTTAGCAACGTCCGGGTACTGCTGGGAGACTGCTTCAAAACGAGCTTTAGTGACAATGGGGTTGGCAAAAAAGGATCCGTTGTTCGCAACCTTTGCAGGGTCGGGGAGTTTAGCGCTCCGTATGGCTATGACGGCATCGCGGAGTACCTGAGGAGTAACCTTGGTAATCTTCTGCTCATCGAGATATTTCTGGACAGCGTCATAGTACGGGGCTTTTGGATTGGTGCGCTGCAGACAGAAGATAAGTGAAGTGATAAAGAAGCGACCACGGTCCTTGGTCTTGAACCTGCTGGTCCGATATCCAAAACCACAGTCCTCTGCGGGAAGGGTAACAATGCTTTGGAGTTTGGCGTCGTATACCTCAACGCTCACTAAGGTCTGGGAGATATCTTGTCCGTAGGCTCCAACGTTTTGTACCGGCGTGGCCCCGGCTGTTCCGGGAACGAGTGACAAGGCTTCTATGCCGTGCAAGTCTTTAGTAACCGTGCGGGCAACTACCTTGTCCCAGTTCTCCCCTGCTCCGACTTGTACGTAGACTTCGTCTTCGTCATGTTCGGAGATCTTGAAGCCCATGATCTTGTTAATCAGAATTAATCCCTTAAAGCCTTTGTCTCCCCAGACAATATTACTACCGTCCCCGATCATCATGACTGGGAGATTTTCTTTGGCGGCCCAGGCAAGGGCCTCAGGAATCTCTTGTTTGTCAGTAATCTCGGTAAGGTAGCTTGCTTTGCCACCAAGGCGCATGGTGGAGTGCTTAACAAGGGAGACGTCTTTTAGCATATGCATAATGTATATATCATACCGTATAGTTCGACCGGTTACTTGATCAGATTTGCGCTCCAGAGTAAAATATATGGGATGAGTAATGACGCGGGACAACCAGCCAACCCTTATAGTGCTTTAGGTGCTAAACTCAAGGCCGCCCGTATTTCACGCAAGCGAACTGTTACCGAAGCTTCTGGTGCTATTGAATTAGATGAAGATACCTTTAAGCGTATTGAACAAGGCGCCCAACGCCCAGCAGAAGATACTCTGATGGTTCTTATTAGTTATCTAGAGATCAAAGAAGAAGAGGCCGACACTCTGTGGGAACTCGCTGGATATGTAGATGGCAAGAGTGCTGGTCAACAAGGTGCCATGTTTAATCTCGAACAGCCCGTTGCCATGATGATGCCTGTAGATCTCCGCGTAGTATATACCGACATGGTACATGTCATGATCAACGACTTCGGTGTGGTCATGAACTTCTTCCAGGGTACCGGCCAGCAAGGTAGCCAGCCACTGGCTGTAGCCCGTATTGGTATGAGTAAGGACCATGCTAAGTCAGTACTAGAGATTCTAGAAAAGTCACTTAAGCAGTCAGACAAGCACAAAAACGGCAAGCTTCTCAAGTCCGCACCAAAAAACCCAAAGAAGCCTGAGCAAAAGGACAAGTAACCACTACGGTTGCTTGTTACCTATTTACCCTGTATAATCACCCCTGTTGTACGCACCCGTAGCTCAGTGGATTAGAGCATCTGTCTTCGGAACAGAGGGTCGGCGGTTCGAATCCGTCCGGGTGTACCAACTGAAAATTAAAGAGACGTCATGATGGCGTCTCTTTTGCTATCATAAGGACATGAGCAGTAAGTCCCCTCGTAATTATTCTGGTATTTTTGGTCTGTTTGCATATGACAAGCCTGACAGAACGGGTAGTGGGCTAGAGGGGGTCGGCAAGGTGGGTTTTACGACCAGTTTTTTAGCTGCTCTTATTTTATTTTTCTACAGAGATGGGAGTTCATTACTCTTCAACATATTGATAAGCGTATTTGGTCTAGGATTTTTGATTGGTCTACTGATGTTCATCGCAGTGGGCATCCATTATTCGGGTCGTGAAAAAGGAAAGACTAGCTTCATATCATCAGGTGCGTATGTGCTCAGGAATACGTTTTTGTATCTATTGCTTCCAGTATCGGTGATCACGGCTCTGATAATACTTTGGGCGGTGCTGACAGGGCGGCCTGCGTTCCGGTAACCTTGCTTTCTAAGCAAAAGCATATATAATATGCTCCTGTATGACTAACTTATATAACTCTCGGACATTTGCGACTGCTGCAGCCTCTGCAGAAGAGGTATATAAGGCTGGTCAAAAATCCATTAATAATATCTAGAAAATAGTTCCTTTTACTATCCAGTAGACCAGTCTTGCGGCTGGTTTTTTAGTACATAGGAAAATAAGTGAAACGAAGTAATGAGTTATTTGATAAAAATAGAATAAGACAGTGGAATAAAGAACATAAGGCAGGAGGCTTCAGGTGCTCGCATTGCAAGAGCTTCGTAGTCATTAACGACTTCATGGGGACAGTGAACAGGAATCACTGCAATCTATGTCTTTGGTCAAAGCATGTTGACGTGCACACTGGTGATAGGAAGTCCGACTGCCTAGGAGGAATGAAGCCGGTTGGGCTAACCTATAAGCAAGAAGGCTTTGGAAAGATGGGTGAGATAATGCTTGTCCATGCCTGTTCGTTGTGTGCAAAAGTAGATATTAATCGTGTAGCGCGAGATGATCCTGAGGAGCAAATAGAGAAAGTGTTTCTTGCCTCTCTCGCATTGTCTGAAGGTATGCGCCAAGATATTGAGTCGAGGGGCGTTTACTTACTTGATGAACAAGATAGGACGCAGCTACTTGTCCAGCTACACGGTCTGCTACCATGAGTGTATGAAGATTGACGCAACATTTAAAGCAGTACTTGAGCGAGCAGATACGACTGGTGGTTGGGTATATGTAGTCTGGCCTAAGGCTAAAGAGTTCTTTGGGACGGGTGGGCTCGTAAAGATAACGGGACTTATAGACGGCAAGCCATTTCGGGCTTCCTTTATGGCTATGGGCGATGGCCAACAGATGTTGCCTATTAAGAAAGAGACACGTGAGTTAATCGGCAAAGACGAGGGTGATGAGGTAGAGATTACGCTACAGGAACGTCTCGATTGATACTATGTAGGGCTTGGTACAATTAGTACTATGGAAATAGATCGCCTTAAGGCACATGCAAAGTCACATAAAAGACTACTTATTAGATGTTTTGTCCTGCTAGATATTCTTATTCTGGGTATAGTTACCAACTATTTGCTTATTGGCCGATCCGCTCGCTATATCCTGTTGCAGGATCAGTTATCTACACAGCGTGTGGCCGTGGTGTTAGGTGGAGGCGTCGATCCGGATGGGCCACGACCACTCGTCCAAGAACGTCTCGATGCAGGAGCAAAGCTGTATAAGGATAAGAAGGTACAAAAGCTTATCGTCTCTGGGGACAACCGTGTGAAAGCATATAATGAGCCAGAAGTCATGAAGAAGTACCTTGTGCAAAAGCAGGGGATTAGTAGCAAAGATGTTATTGAAGACTTTGCGGGGCGGAGTACGTATGAAACCTGTGAACGGACAAGAAAAGTATTTGATGTAACCGCGGCTATATTTGTCTCAGAAAGCGCTCACTTACCTCGAGTTATCTATACCTGTCGATCATTTGGTATCGAAGCATATGGATTCGCCAGTGATGGACAGGCGGCAGGAAGATTACAGTTGTCCCAGAGGTTTAGAGAAGTCTTAGCCCGCACTAAGGCTAGTCTGAATATCTATGTTGTGGGTGAAAAAACTGTCCTGGGTGATAGGATTAAGATCTAAGCATCGTAAGGTGTCTGGTTGACTAACCGCGCATTCGTTCGCGCAGTACGACAACCATCATGAGGGCAGCAAATATGTGCTGACTTGATTCGTCGTAGGTCGAGTTCTGGTGGTCAAGTCGGTACAGTCCTTCGAGGAATGCTGGTCGCTTCTCGAGTCCAGCCACGGTCTGACCGGTGGTTGCATCGGTGACTGAGTATTTTGGGTGGAAGAAGTAGCCGCTGAGCATACCAACGAATGGAATCTCGCCAAAGAAGCTGTCTGCTACTTTAGCCCATGGGTTAAGTTCTTGAACCTTGAGATGAACTGAGGGACCAACTTTTACTTCGTAGTTTGATTTCCAGATGGACTTCCTCCCAAAGCGTTTGACGCTGCCGAGGGCTTGATCTTGGGCATTATACAGAGTGAATTCCGGAGAGAAGTCGATAATCCGATCGGCCTTTACGGTATAGATCTTTTGGGTTTTGGTGCTGTCGGTGAAGATCTCAATATTCTCTTTGAGCTTGAAGAGTTTCTGTTTAACGTAGAATACGGTGTTGCCGGAGGCGTCAGTGACGTAGATTTGGCTGGCAATGGCGGCGATTTTGAAACGAAGGTCTAGTGGGTACTGCATGGTAATTCCTTACTTAAAGTGTTTATACCAGTATACCCCAGTAAACGGATATGCCGACAGGATGGTCAGGTAATTACCAAAACCGTAAAACCCGGTATACCTATATAAGCGTAACCGGTATAATGAATAGCATCATGGCTCAAGGCCCCCCTGCACCAGAGCAAGAAGAAATTGCTATTTCACCCAGAGTTATCAGCCCGGCTGCACTGGGGGTGGCTATTTTGCTGCTCATTAATTTTGCCAATAACCAGACGTTTTCCAAAAATGGTTTTTTGGTAATCGGCTTTTCACTCGTCATTAGTTCTTTTGCTCTCAGTCACTTCATTACTCGTCTGCGGTTTGGGCGTGCACACGCCTTCTATCTGTATTCTTACCACTGGCTGCTGAGTTTCATGTTGATCTTCATCGTCCCGAGTCTTTCGTACTACTTGTACCTGTGGGTTATGTTTATGTACCTGGCCGAATTCTTCTACCAGGCCAAAGGTGTATTCCTAAGCGCCCTCGGACTGCTGGTGACCATGATTATGGGTTCGCTCTACCAGAACAATGGATTGGATCGACATACATTGCTGCGGATTGCTGCAGAATTTGCCATAATCGTAGCGGTTAATGCAGTTATTACCCGCCAAGCATTTGGTGACCGCAAGAAACGCGCCGAAATGCAGCAGAAGATACTCAGGGCGGAGTTTGAGCACGGACGTATGGTGGCGTTAATTAACTCTATGACTGATGCAGTTATTGCCACGGATGAGAAGGGCAGAATACTCAACTACAATGCTGCAGCACTTGACCTACTTGACACCAATACGATGCTTGCAGGCGCCTCGATTACGCAGTACCTAAAGACAAAAGACCCAATTGGTCAGCAAGTAGATATCATGGAGGTAGCCCGTCAGACTAACTACATGCAACGCCGCGAAGATTTATATATAGACTTTGGGGATCAGGATAAGGTGGCGCTGGACATTAATATTAGTCGTATCGCTCGCTCTGCCGTTCTGGCTAAGCAACAGGGATTCACATTCCTGCTCCGTGACATCACACTCCAGAAATCTCTGGACGAAGAGCGTGATCTGTTTATATCAGAAGTGAGTCATGAGCTTCGCACGCCTATTACTATTGCCGAGGGAGAGATGTCTATGGCCGTTCTATTGACTGACAAGCCACAAGTAAACATAGCAGATGTTAAAGCTTCGGTCGTGAAGGCTCACGACCAAGTAGTATTCTTGGCTGACATGGTCAACGACCTTTCGGCTCTATCTCGAGCACAGCGCGATGACAACAGTATGGAAGTAGAGACCTTTACGGTTTCGGACGTAATGAAGGAACTCGAAGAAACGTATAGACCTCAGGCAGACAAGAAGGGACTGTATATCAAGATTGCTATTGCCCCTTCAACGCCAGCTCTTACTACTTCACGACTGTACTTTAGGGAGATACTACAGAACTTCATTACCAATGCAATTAAATATACAACCGAAGGTGGTATTACAGTAACGGGCCAAGCCATTGACCGAGAACACGTTATTTTCAGCGTAGCAGATACCGGTGCTGGCATCTCCAAGAGCGAGCAAGCCAAAGTGTACCAGAAGTTCTGGCGCAGTGAAGACCCGCTTACCAGGTCTACTAGTGGTACGGGATTGGGGCTGTTTATTACAGCTAAGCTTGCCGATCGCATTGGAGCAGAGCTGAAGTTAAATTCCAAGGTTAAAGAAGGTTCAACATTTTCCATTATTCTGCCAGTTCAGGCAGTTAAGGCGGTAGACCAGCGCAATGTGGTTAAGAACGAAGTTGCCAATATCTTTAACTAAGGACCAAGACTGTATTACCGTTCTTTAGGCATGAGCCAGATACTCATAATGCCGGCTATAGCAATAGTCAAAAAGCCAATGCCAAGCATAATGGCGGTGAATGGAAGTTGCTGGTTAAGGGGGAGCGTCGGTGTAATCAAGAATGCAAGAGCACCAAAAATGAAGCCAATAGAGACACTCTTTAGTCTCAGTCGCTGGCTTTTCTCAGTCGGGATACTAGCTTGCCTGAAGAAGTAGATACTTATAAGCACCAGCGCAAGGCTGTCGATGGGATTTAAGATCTTATAGAGGAGGCTGTCTGTATAGACCAGGGCAAGTTGTCCGCCATCGTGGACAATAACAGACGTACCATATGGTGGTGTCAGGTTGCGGTGGATACCTTCAGCAATGCATGCGACTGTCAGAAGGACAACGAGCACATTGGCAATTTGGGAGAGTCGTGGCCTTGTCGCTAGGAACGCGCGGATGCTAATAAACCAGAGAAACAGCATAGCTGCAGTAGCGAAAAGATCTCCGACAAACGTGCCAATGCTCAGACGATAAGTGTCATGCGTTAAAAGCGCAGGAAATCCAAAGGCAATAGTCGCCAGTGCCATACAGGCGGTAGCTAATCCGAAATGGAGGGTAGTACTATTTGGTTTACGATGATTGCGTCTCAATAGATCAATAGAGAGACCACCCATAACGATGGCACCGATGTAGTCGTGCAAAATGTTAAGCGGGATTTGCATAAGCATTATTATAGCGTACAAAGCAATACTATAGGTGTGTTACAGTAGGATTATGAATGAACCATTTCGCAAATTTTCTGCTCGTGTGTCAACAATTGTGGGATCTGCCTGGTCCTTTATTATCGCCGCATTAGTCATTATTGTCTGGGGTGTGACCGGTCCGTTATTTGATTTTTCAAACACCTGGCAGCTGATTATTAATACAGGCACGACCATCGTAACTTTCTTAATGGTTTTCTTAATTCAGAACACACAAAACCGAGATGCTCGTAGTATGCACTTGCAACTAGACGAACTCATACAAAGTATTAAAGGCGCATCTAATGCCTATCTGGACCTTGACGATATGAGTGATGCTGAATTAGAAGCGCTTCGTGAACATTTTCGTCATATGCATGACAAGGTCGAAAAACACCAAGCTAGAAAGAGGAAGTCCTAGATACTTCAGTTTCTATGCAAATTCGTTCGTTTGCCGATGTAGATACGGTTTTAGCTAAACACATCCCACCTGCTCGGGCGATGCGCAGCAACTACAAGCTCGATACCATGCGCGCCCTCATGCGACACCTAGGAAATCCGCAAGACAGCTACAAAGTGGTGCACGTTGCTGGAACATCTGGCAAGACCTCTACTGCCTACTTTATCGCCAGCCACTTGCATCAGGCAGGCAAGAAGGTCGGGCTAACAGTTTCACCACATGTAGATACGGTTGCAGAACGGGTCCAGATAAATCTTGAGCCACTCAGCGAGCAGAAGTACTGCGAGGCTTTCTCGCAGTTCGTGGAGCTAATAAGCAAATCCGACGTTACGCCAACATACTTCGAACTATTAGTAGCCTTTGCTTACTGGAAGTTTGCACAGGAGAAAGTGGATTATGCCGTTATAGAAGTGGGGTTGGGTGGGCTGCTGGACGGAACTAACGTAGTTACACGGTCAGATAAAGTTGCAGTTCTGACAGATATCGGGCTGGATCATGTGGATATTCTTGGTAATGACATCGCAGAAATTGCCGCTCAGAAAGCTGGCATTATACTGCCCGACTCCCAGGCTTTCTGTTTAGAGCAGGACCAGGATATCTTAGATGTGTTTGCAGAGTCGGCCCGAAAAGTAGGGGCTCAGTTGGCGGTACTCACACAGAAAGAAGATACAGTTGCTCGATCTTTGCCGTTATATCAGCAACGTAATTGGTCACTGGCGAATCAAGTCAGTGCATATGTACTGGATCAGGATGGAGTAGATATTCTTGACCCCAGACAGTTGGAGGCTACCGTACATACCTATATCCCTGCTCGAATGGAGACTATTCAGCAAGGTGGCACGACACTTATCCTGGATGCTGCTCACAACCCCCAGAAAATGCAGGCTTTGTGCGATAGCTTAAAGCAGCAGTATCCTGGTCAGAAGTTTGATGTGCTTTTAGCTTTGCTTCGCAGTAAAGACATGCGGGTACAAGGGGTGCTCAATGAGCTGCTGCCTATTGCCAGTAACTTGATTGTGACCGACTTTGTGGCCGGACAAGATCTGCGTAAGTTTTCGACACCACCAGAGCAACTAATAGAAGCTGCACAGCAAATGGGTTTTACTAACGTCGAGGTGATACATGATACTAAACGAGCATATAACGTACTTATGAAGTTACCAGGTTTACATAAACTAGCTACCGGCTCGTTTTACTTGTTGCATGACATGCACATGCTAGCTACGTCACAGAAAGGGAATAAGGAGGGGATATGATCAAATTTATTGCTGCTATAGACAACAAACGAGGACTGGCGAATGACAAGCGTATTCCGTGGGATCTGCCAACGGACCGTAAGTACTACCATGACAAGATCACTCACCAAACCACGTTGGTTGGGAAGGGTACGTATCACGAGGCACCAGATCGGCATAATATTGTGGCTTCACGAGAAGGGGTTGACCTGGCCCCTGGAGATGAACTCGTGGATGACGCCGGAGCATACCTCAATACCTTAGATGACAGCAAAGACATCTGGGTAATCGGTGGGGCACAGATCTTTACCTCGACCATTGACCAAGCAGACGAACTGTACCTGACACTACTAGATGCTGACTTTGGTTGTACAAAATTCTTTCCAGAATACGACAAGGACTTTGAATGTGTTGAAAACGGGCAACAACAAACTGAGAATGGAATTAGTTTCAGGTTCACTGTTTGGCGCCGTAAGTAGTAGCTAATATCCGGACAGAGGGGTTGTAAAAAACAGGGGTGCATGCTATTATTTATCCCGTTGTTCCTATGGGCCAGTAGCTCAGCTGGTTAGAGCGTCTGCCTCTTAAGCAGAATGTCGAGGGTTCGAGTCCCTCCTGGCCCTCCAGTTTTCAGAAACATATGTAAAAGCTTCCTCACTCACAGTAGTAGAGGAAGTTTTTTGTTTTGTTCGCACCCTGTCTAAATATGTTTGTTCAAGATCTTGGTAGTTATTAGCGATTGGCACTAGCCACTCACGAAGTTCTACGTCTAATTTCTGATCTTTAAGTGTAAAGTTCTGACCTAATCCCATGAATACTCTTCGTCTATCTTCAGGACTACCATTCTTGAATGTTTCTTTGGCGTTGGTGATAAATTCAAATGCTTGCTCAGCAGCCTGTATCCAATTGTTAGCCCTTACTTCAGTTTGTCTTAAATCACCATCCAGCTCATTAAGTTCTTGGTTATAACGCTTTTTCTGACTGGAATACTCTTCGTCGGTTAATAGATCGTTTGTACGCATATCTACAAGCTTGTCTAATTGATCCTGGATTCTTTTACGATCTACAAATTGAGAATTATAAGTAGAAGTTCTCTCCTTTGTTTCGGTAGCATGTTTTCGGCGAAGAATATCAAGCGCTAGTTCTTTAAACTCTGGCAAAATCGTGACCTTATCAAGTACATGGTCAATCTCTAATTCTAATGCTTCCAGGGATGTGTACTTGCTTTGAGTGCATGGACGGAGAAGGCTCTTTCTAGTGCAGTAGTAGTGAACGTATGTCTTAACTCTACCTTCGGTTTTATTATATTTCTGATTGGTTTTGCCAACTATCTGACAGCCACACTCACCACACTTTATTAGACCAGCATAGGCATAAGGATTTATCCCAGATCGTGGCTTACCTTTTTGGCCTAGGAGTTTCTGGGCGAGATCGAATTGTTCTAGTGAAATCATGGCATCGTGATTACCTTTGTGCAGTTCACCGTTGTGGGGGATCATTCCAGCGTAAAAGGGGTTGGTAAACATCCTGTAAATAGTGCTATAGCCAATAGGCTTGCCGATTACTCTTCTGGTTGTTTTGGAAGTTAGCCCGAACTTTTCATTAGCGATCTTACGTATCTGCGCCGCGTTATATTGCCCCGATAGGAGCATCTTCCACATTTGCTCAACTTGAAAGTATCGAGCTGGATCTCTTTCTGTCTTGGTGATCACTGTATTATGTTTTGACGAAAGTACGATTTCCCCACGGCTATCTAGAATTGGTGATTTTATATAACCTAATGGCACAACACCTGGTCTCTCACCGCTAATAGCTTTTTGCTCCATGCCTCGTTTAACTTCTCGTCCTTGCTTCGAGCTCTCATATTGCGATTGGCTCATGACCATTTGAAGCATCATTATGCCCTCTGGGCTGTTCTCAAAAGAGTAAGCACAAAACTTGATATCTTTGACTATGCCAGTTCTGACGAAGTAGGTAATTGTGGCTGCGTCGATCTCGTTGCGAGAAATTCTGTTGGGGTGATACGCTACAATCGCATCAGCTTTGTTATCCTGAATCAGCTTGATCATTTCATTGAATAGCTTTCGACCAGGCTTAAAAGCGCTCTTACTTTCGGGCTCCATCCACTTAACAACATTCAAGTGGGCAAATTGCTGCTTTATTGTTCTTACTTGCGCAGCATGCGACAATTCCTGTCTTTCTTCGCGCTCCTCGGACTTACGAACATAAGCAATATATCTCAGGCCAGGTTGTTCCCTCATTGTTTCCATTCCTTGATTATAACCTTCAGCTCATAGCTGTCGAAGCCTTCGCTCTCGGTCAGTTTCTTTACTTCGAATCCTAAAAGCTCGCTAGGGTTGTTTAGTAGTAGTTTTCCAAATGTTGTTAAAATTTCATGGACCATCATAGTTCCTTATTTGATTACTTAATGAGTTATTTAGATTTTATCTAGGTATTTACTTAGGTAACTTAATAAGGTATTTAATAAGTTACCTAAATAAGATCTAAAAAGAAATCTATGGAAAGTTTTCCTCAAGAAATTGTTCGAACTCCTCTCTGCCGCTACCTTCCTCGGAGTAAAAGCTTCTAAAGTACGCTAATTGAGCTGCTTCTACCACTCGCTTGTAAAGTGGGCTGTCATTACTAAACTCTAGTGGAGCTGTCCATTTGCTGCCATAAGTCTTGAACTTGGGCATCTGGAGCCATAACATCCCAGGGTTTCTAGGGTTTTCTCTGATTGTGATGCTGTTAATGTAAAAGCCAAATTCTGGAAAATCTACTTTTATATAGGCTATTTCTGAAATCTCAGAGACATGGTAAACCTTGCCTATAGCTGGCGATCTCAATAGTATTGCTTCAAAAGCATCTACTAAGTTAGTTTGATTTAGATTTCCATTGTTTGGTGGGTTCATATTCATTATCCTTTACATTATTGTGATCAGGGTTATTCATTAGGGCGTCCAAAGTGTCCAGCATAATTACAAGGTGCCGCTCGGCATCTTCGGGATCTATTTTTTTCCTAAAATACTTCTCGTAGATCTCTGAGTAGCGCTGAACATCGCCCTTGGTCATTCCGTAGTTCATGAGTAGATCATCGCTTTCAAATATTTGACGTGATCCATGTATGAATTCGCGGCAACATGAAGTTGGCCTGACCAGTATTGGTCGACCTTGTCAGATAATTCGGATGTTTGGTTGAAGATAAAAATAACCCTGCGCGGGTTGGATTTGTCGACGGAGAATAGGGAGTTACCAGAAGAGACTAATGCAGTTGCTAGACCTAGATCTGATGTTTCAAACTGCTGGCTGTTCATTTTCATTTCCTTACTCGTTAACCGAATAGGGAAATAAAAAATGTCGCAGTGGCAGAATTTATGACCCGTTCGGGGATCTCGATTCTGCCTTATGCGACATTACACGATACTAATTTGAATTGTTAAAACATTGCTAATATACCACGCCCTATTCCTAGAATCACTAAGTTTGTTAAAATTACTATAAAACAATGAGCATGTATATCTGTAAATTAAGGACATGCTTATGAAGACGAACGGAAGACCGACTGTAATAACGCCCAAAGTTGTCAGGGAATTACAAAGCTGCCTTGAGCTAGGAATGTCAGTCCGCGAAGCGTGTTCTCAATCTGGTATTTCCCATGAAGCTTACTATTATAGGCTTAGAAAAGATGAACAGTTTGCTGACAAAATGTACAACTCGCAACAGCAACCAACCATTAAAGCAAAGATGTTGTTAGTAGCCGCAATTAGCAATGGTGACCTAAAATCTGCAAAATGGTGGCTCGAGCGTAAGGAGGCCCAGGAGTTTGGTGTGCATCGTAAAGTCGTCGTTGAGGAACAGATTCCCGAGCCAGAAAACGAACTTTCACAGCTCACTGATGAGCAACTGATTCAGCTAGAACGTGAGCTCTTAGAGCTTGAGCGAGGAACGATTGAGCGTAGCAGGTTGGCTACTGAGTAGCTTGAGTGCTATTATCTAGGTGTCTAGGATTCGAACAATCAGCATACGCATATTGCGTGGTTGTGCCAATAAATGGGCAGCTACGTTTAAAAGAATAGGCATAACTGCTTGTTTGGGTCCTAGACAGTCCAGCGTGGCTGTCCTTTTGTTTTTCTGGGCAGTGACTATAATTAACATTATAAGGAGCTCATCATGGCTATAGAGAAGAATAAAAATTGGTTTGCTAAGCATAAGGTTTTAACAGCACTTATCGTGGTAGTTATCTTGGGTATAGCTGCGGGCGGAGCAGGAGATAGCAACAAGAAGAGTAATGATACAAATAATTCAACGAGTTCAAAAACGTCTACTAATAAAAGTGATGATTCAACCCCAGCAGCAAAGAAGGATGATGTTCCAGCTGAATATAAGTCGGCTTTGACCAAAGCAAAGCAATATTCGGACATATCTAATATGTCTAAGCAAGGAATCTACGATCAGCTTACTTCTCAATATGGCGAGAAATTTACAGCTGAAGCCGCACAATACGCAGTTGATAATCTCAAAGTCGACTACAATGCTAACGCTCTCGCAAAAGCAAAAAGCTACGTAAAAACTATGAGCATGTCTCCATCAGCTGTTCATGACCAACTTACTTCCGAGAATGGCGAAAAGTTCACTCAAGCTGAAGCCGATTACGCCATACAACATCTAAACGACTAGCAATGTGTATATAATAAATTTATGAGCTCAAAAAGCCGTAAACGTAAACTGCTTCTAATTGGTGCGGGAACTGCTTTCGTTATCTTCCTGATAATGGGATCGGTTGCCTTTGGTGTGTTTATCGCAAACTCAAAGAAAGACCAGAGCTTTGCCATTGATAATACATCTCCGCAAACGCCCGCAGAGCCACAGAAAAAGCCTCTTGAAACCAAAGAACTCGTCGACACTGACGTCATACAGGCGTTGAACAGCGAAAGAGCAAAAGTTGGTTCGCCCGCGGTTTCATACAATGCACTGCTTGTTTCTGCAGCGTCAGAAAAGGCAAAAAATAGTATTGATACTAACGACTACACACCAGGTTCTGGAGATGCTATCAACACCTTTCCTACGAAAGTAGGGTACAGCTCCGCGGGTATGGGACTATTTATTTATCCCGTTCGTACGCCTATGACAGGTGCAGATTTTGTTAACATGGCGCTACAGAACGCAAGTAATAAGCAAATCCTTATGGATGGAAAATATAAGGATGTAGGGGTTGCTTTGGTCCCAGTCAACAAAAATGGGATCAGCAATGTTGTCACACTTTATATTGGTGCTCCTTATCAACAGCAGGCTCAGTCTACACCTACTACCAGGTATGTCCCTACTTATACTGCTCCACGCTCGATACATTGTTCCTCCTATGAGCTCCTTGGCTCAATCCAGACCAACTGTTACTAATAGCTGGACTACGAGGTGTATCATAGAGGCAGGCGATACACTACGGTCCCTGTCGATCCTTTATTACAAAGTTTGCACTATTTGGAGTTAAGCGGGGTGATGAGCGTTTTATCATCATATTCGAGGCCCTTCGTATCAGTGCTCACTTCTACAATTTCGATTCCATTGTCTTCCCATGGACGCAGTAAGGGCTCTATGTCGCTTCGGTCAGTGTGGGATGGCTCAATCCAAGAGGCTTCGTCCTCAGGATGTAATATTACAGGCATTCTATCGTGAATAGCTCGTGCCTCTTTGTTGGGCTCAGTAGTTATCAGGGTATATGTCTTCCACTCTTTGCCCTCAGCATCTTTCCAAACATCATAAAAACCTGCAAAGGAAAAGATGTCTAGCTTCTTTGGGCGGAAATAATACTTTTGTTTATCAGAAATCTTCTCGGGCTTAGTCCATTCAAAGTAACCAGTAGCTGGGACAAGTACTCGTCTGCGGTAGATGCTCCGCCACATACCACTTGAGAAAACCTTGTCATCTCTAGCATTGAAGGTCTTGTAGCCAATCTTTGGATCTTTTGACCAACTAGGGACAAGTCCCCAGCGCATCATTTCTAGAACAGGAGTTGAGTCATCCTTTGCAGTAATAACGGGCAAAGTATGGCCAGGCTTTACGTCATAGCTCTCAGTATCCTCTTTTGGAGCAGTAGCCAGGTTGTAGCGCTTCTTAAGATCACCAGACTTAACTTTAAGCGTATAGCGCCCGCAACCGTCGTCAAAAAGCATGAAATTCATAAACCCATTGTATCGGAGGGAGTCAAAATGAAACAGACAGTAGATGAGTTAGTCACCGTTGTAATGTACTTCAGTGCCAAAAACAAGAGAGTTGTTCCGTGCAAGCTTGAGTGGCAGCATGAAGTATATGAACTAGGCAAAGTCGATTACTACCATTCGTATATGGATGGGCGGGAGCGCCAACACATTTTCGAGCTTTGCAATGAGCAGGCAACGCTGTGGTTCCGTCTGAGATTAAACAGCTTAAACTTACACTGGACATTGGAGGCAATACACGATGGAAATGCCGATTAACAATGCTGAGCCGCTAATAATGCACATTGACCTTAACTCTTGTTATGCCATTATCGAGCAACAAGCTAATCGCCTGATTAGGAATAAGCCAGTGGGCGTAGCTGCGTATACTTCGCCAGGAGGCTTCATAATTGCTTCATCTTACGAAGCCAAACGGCAAGGTATCAAGCTCATGCGGATACGTGATGCCCGTGAGATTGATCCAGGAATAATCGTCATGGCGCCCGATCCAGAGAAATACTTTGACGCCCACAGGCGATTTAAAGCGGTTTTACACCGATATACGGACCTTGTGACCCCAAAGTCGATAGACGAATTTGTCGTTGATTTCCAGGGCTCAGCGTCGGTTAGGGCAGGTCGTAGCGTCGAAGAAGTTGGGTACGAGATGAAAGAAGAGATAAAAAAGGCACTGGGCGAATATGTGACGGTGAATATTGGTATCGCGCCAAATCGGTTTCTTGCTAAGCTCGCTGCTGGCATGGATAAGCCAGACGGCCTAACAGTGTTACGAGGAGAAGAAATACCAAATATTCTTGGTCAACTTGATCTTGTCGATTTGCCAGGCATTAACTACCGATATAAAGCACGCCTCAACCTCGCTCATATTTTTACCCCGCTAGACTTCTTTGAGGCGCCCATGTTCAAGCTTAAAGGCGAAGTCTTCAAAAGCATTGTCGGATATTACTGGTACTTAAGATTACGCGGTCATGAAGTGGATTCCCAGAAATTTCCGATTCGTAGCTTCGGCAACGATTTCGCTATTCGTGAGTGGTCACTTGATAGGGAAGCTATATCGCGATATATGATGAAACTTTCGGAAAAAACTGGGCGGCGGCTTCGTAAGCACGGCTACCATGCGTTCGGCATCTACCTGGGCCTAGCATTTGAGAATGGTAAGTGGTGGGGTAAAAGCAAACGAACTAGTGAGCCAATATACTCCACCCAGGAAATCTACGGACACCTTATGAGGTTATTCCGATTAATTGACTTCCCAGCAAAGTGCACGCACATCAACATTGCTGTGTTTAACGTGGCATCAGCAACGCCTCTTCAGTTGAGCTTTTTCGACGGCACGCGTATGGATACCAAATCGCTCGCACGTGCTGCAGATACTATTAACGATCGCTACGGCGAGTTCACGGTTGTTCCTGCCAAGATGGCTAATATGCAGAACATCATCATTAAGCGAGTACCCTTCGGAAGCGTACGTGATATTTAACAACAACCCCTGGGTCGAAAAAGGCGGTCAAAGCTACTATAATCCGAGACATGGCAAATATCTTATCCTCGAACCTGTTTGACTCGCTCGGCACTGAGATAATTGTAGGTTTGGTTATGCTCATACTGGGTGGAAGTGCAGCATACAAGCTAGTTAACAGGGTCAGAATTAAGCAAAAGGGCGGTGATAACTCAACGCAAATAGCAAGCGGTCAAAACACTTATATTGGTAAGAAATCGGAAGAATCTGATGGCCGCTAAGCAAAAAGCAGGTGACAACAGCTTGCAGCTAAATGCAGAACACGACAACATTATCATTCAAGGGCACCAGTATTCAGTTGCAGATATACAAAATATTGCAAAATCAGAGATACAAATTGCACTGCCCACACTCAGGGCTGAAGCCATCAAAATCTACGAAAACAAAGCAGACTCAATGGTGAATAAACTGCTTGAAGAAATTCGTTCAGACCCCAAAAAAATGGCTGCATTCGTTGACCCAGACTTTAACTTTGCCTTGAAGGATGCTGGCCGAGCCGTTGCCTCAAACGACAATAAATACACTGAGGAATTGCTAGTTGAGATTCTGAGTAGCCGAGCAACCTTTAGCCAGTCAACTAAAGTAAAGATAATAACAAAAAAGGCGATTGATGCGGCTGATAAGTTGTCGGTAGAGACGCTGAATGCCTTAACAACACTCTGGGCACTCCTAAGTATTCATGCGGAAAGCCCAGTATTCACGATCGCACTGCCTTCAACAGGTGCAACCATGAGCAAAAGTTTCGCCTCATTTAATCCGCCCAAGCCAGATGAATGGGTTGAGGAAGCCGAATTACTAGGCCTTGTTACATCAGATCAGTCGTTACTATCCAGTAAAATGACATTTATTGATTTGATCGCAAAGCGTTTTGCTAAGCAACTTGTGCAGGGCATAGATGCGGCTCGATGGACAGAGATTAATCAACAGTTACAAGCAATAGGAATTGACCTGCGAATTAATATTCTTGAACATCCACTCAAAGAAGGTTTTGTAATTGTAGACCATGACGATGAGCAAAGTCTTAGAGCGGCAATAACCGTTCCTAAATCGAAGGAGGAAGTGGCAAATCCACTAATTGAAGAGGTGATAAGGGAGAATGGGTTTGGAAGCGTTGATGGAGTCGCTAAGTCAAAACTAGAGGAGTTAATTAATAAGCATCCAGACTTCAAACTACCGCAAGAGTGGTGGAACGGCCTGCCCGTAGTTCGTCTAACTGCGACTGGAAACGCAATCGCATACCTCCATGCGCGAAAATTCCTAACTTTCAACGGTCCTCAAACACTTCAAGACTATTTGCAAATGTAATTATCAGTGTTGATATGCAGACGTAAACTTAGTTGCGATTAGCTCCACGGTGGCCCTCCAATCCCGGTAATGTTTAAACTCCTCCGAAACGGGGAGTTTTTATTTGTCGAAGGAGTATAGTAGGCCCATTACAATTCCCCCCAGCACAGTCGCAATGATACAAATATTTCCCAGTTGATCGGCTAGGGATGAGCTGATGCCTAATATATCAGTCAGCGCAAAAAGTAATCCTGTTAATACTGCAGCAATTACTGTGAACATTTGTGCATATGATCGGTAGGTTGTTATCTGTGATTTTTTTGCTTTTGCCATTCAATTTCCTTCTTTATAACGATAACTATAGCTCTAATGGTTATTTATATAAATATACGTTATAGTTAAAATTAATTTCAGTAAGGAATCTAAGTGAAAACTTCAACAAAACAACTCCTTATCAACTCTAGTTTAGCGTTTGTTTTGGCAGGACTTCTTGCTACAACATTCCATGAACTAGCCCACTTTGTCAGTGCTCTAATACTTGATAAGCAGGGTTTATTTCACCCAGCATACGTCGGTCAAGCCGATGGCGTTAGTAAGAACCACCAGATCTTAGTTGCAGCAGCTGGCCCGCTTTTTAGTCTTCTGAGCGGAGTTGCCGTCATTATGTTTTGTCGCACTAAGCTTAGTGGCTTCTGGAGCTTAGTACGTATGTGGTTTGGGTTCTTGAGCGCAGAAATAGGCTTTGGATATTTTATTATTGCTCCATTTGCTAAAAGCGGAGACACGGGTCAGGTGCTCGATTTAATTCATGCTAACTTTGTAATTACTGCCTTGGTTTGTGCATTTGGTGCGCTTGGTACCTACTATCTTCTACCTAAAATATTTGGTCAGCTCAATAGCGTGTATGTTACCAGTAAAAAAGAGTTCTTTCAGCTTGGTATGTATCCCTGGTTAATTGGCTCAGGCATACTAGTGTTAATTTATTTGATTAGCGAGAGCGTTCTAGATCATTCTCAGACGGTCTCATTCCTGAGTATCATCGGCACCGCCACTATAGGTATTTTTACGCCAATTGCAGACTATAAGAAAGGAAAAACCAAACCACATAGTCTGACTTTACAAACGCCTATAATTGGTCTGGTGCTTACGACTTTACTCATTCTTGTATTGTTCTTGTTATCGCCCCATGGAATAACGATCGGATCAGGTCACGTTTAAACGCAGGAAGCCCTAATTCGGAGCGATGCGAGGTATAGGAATTGTTTGAATGCTGGTTGCGATAAGCTCTACGATGGCCCTCCAATCTCGATTATGTTTAAACTCCTCAGTCCGGGGAGTTTTTCTTATGCTTGAGTTACGATTGGTGGCTCTCTACACTAGTGTGAATGGCATATTACAAAAACGGCAATTTAGTTACACAGGGCGACGGAGAACTTGCAACCATAGCTGCATGCGTACGCCTTGTTGGAGATACTGCTCCATTTTTTATGGATGACGACGAAAAAGTTGAAAGACTACGTAGTTTCTGTAGTCGACTTGCAGGTAGTGTAGCAATGACATACTTTTTAACTCCTGAGGATCCTGAAGATTCTGCCCCAGTAGACCAGGATTTCACGGGTGATCAACTACTTGGTGTTGTACAAGATGCGATTCCGCAGTTTGGTGCCGTTGAACACACCTACGAAGGTGATGTCGCCACATTCATTGTTGACGCACTAAACTTTCGAGCTGCTGCACCTCCTTGTGATGAGATTGAAGAAGGAGATTGCGCCAAAGCAATACTCATGCTTGAGCAACTCGCGACCTAAATCTAGTTGCGATAAGTTCCACGATGGCCCTCCAATCCTGGTTATGTTTTAACAGAGACGAATCGTCTCTGTTTTTGTTATACTCACAAGCAGGAGATAATAAATGGAAAACTTGACCACTAAAGAACAAGAAATAGTTTTAAACTGTCTCAAAGCCTGTATGGATGAAACTTTTTTTCCTGATTGGGAATTTCACACGCTAACGGGGGCTGAAAAAGCTGAAGTTCAGGAAATTATCGATATGTGGCCTAAAGCTGACTTCAATACCGGATATACAAAACCACTCGTATTAAATGTGCTAAATAATTTGCTGGGTTACCCCCATGGTGTCACTGACGAAGCATGGGATACGGCGATAGGCGCAGAGCCAAAGGAGCTAGATAAGTTATGGGAAAAGATTAATGGTATGACCGAGAACGATGCAGGGTCTGGCAGCAAGTTCTTTAGGCGAATGCAGTTGCGATAAGTTCCACGATGGCCCTCCAATTTGCTTACGGTTATCCACAAACTTTACTGATGTGATTGACTTATAGCTATATAAATGTCTTGACATAGTGTACGGAAAAGTATACTGTAGAACTACAGCGCCTCACCTTGACTCCGGTCCGGTGAGGTTCTTTATTTGAGTTATAATTAATCCAGATGAAGACTATTGTATATATTGATGGCCAGAACTTCCTGTATAAAGCAGCTGATGTGCTCATTGCTGCAAAGAAAATAAAAGAGAAGCAAGATCTCCATACATTTTCTTTTCGTTCACTAATCGAAGATTTACTCGACGAGAAGGAAGTAGAAATAAGATTTTACGGTACACGCCTGAGGCGTTATAAAGAGCCGGCAGATATTGCTAAGAAATCTCAGGTCATGGTTGATTCACAGCGTAGGCTTCGAAACACCTTAAATGCCCAAAACCTATTATTTATTGAATCTGGAAAGCTCAAGTTGAGGGATGGTGATATTTGTAAGACTTGTGGCAAACAAGATTCACGTTTTCAGGAGAAGGGAGTGGATGTTAGGATCGCCGTTGATATGGTAGTTGACGCTTGCGACAACAAGGCCCAGAAGTTGGTTTTGGTAAGTTCGGATACTGACTTGCTACCGGCAATTCAGAATGTCATATCAAGAGGTAAATCGGTAGTCTATGTTGGTTTTAGTGACAAGCTGACAAAAGCTATAGTTGTCACCGCAACTGAGACGCAAATTATTCGTGATGCCGAGATTATCCGAGCCTACGAGCTGCTTCAATCACCACAACTTAAGGTGTAATTTTAGTTCCAATAGAGTAATAGTGTCCACGATGGCCCTCCATTCCCGGTTATGTTTAAACTCCTCAAAGATGGGGAGTTTTTCTTATGCTTGCTTATCTACTGGAGTGTTCTATAATCCTTCCTTATGCCTAGTCACTTTGATCCAGAAGCAATTAGATTTGTGAGCACTTCACTGCAGGAATTGCTTAATCCTTCTCCTGTGCAAAGCGATATTGACAGACATTCTTACAGTTCTCCTCAGAGACCTTATGAACCATCAGAAAGAACAAGCGTGGCTTGTGCAGTGGTGGGCGCGATTCGAGAGGCTAGACTTGATACTGGAGATGACAATGTAATGGCGGGGGTAATAGCGGCGGCACTACAAATTGGCGAAGCATCAGCTGCTCATCGTACGAACCCCCAACTCTTTGGCCGTTAGATTAGCTACCTGCAATTAGGTTAGTGTATGCGCTGTATGAGATAGCTTCCAGATCCCAATTCTACTTGCGATAAGTTCCACGATGGCCCTCCGGTCCTGTTGTAATGTATACTGACTGTATAGTGAAACAAAAACAAAGAAGTAGAAAAATCGGTCCGTTTGTAGCGGCTGCTGCTGCCTTTGCAATCTGGGGGTTTAATACACCGCTCATTGAAAAAAGCCTGACGTCATTTCCCTTGTTCACACTGGTGTTTCTGAAGTTTCTAGTCAGTGGAATTGTTTTTGGGTTTCTGGCGAGCAAACACTGGAAGAAAGTGTCACCCAAGCTTTGGCCTCGAATCGTATTGGCCACCATTTTTGGCTACTTCCTGAACGGGGTTTTATTCTACAAAGGAGTCATACTGACTGGTGGTTTGAATGCCTCGCTCTTATATCTACTTGCACCGCTAGTACTCTATTTTTCTTCGATTAGGTTTCTTAAGGAACGTTATGACCACAAACTACTCGTGAGTGTACTGGCAGGTTTCGCAGGCACGATCTTAATTGTTGGTGCACCACTCCTGACCGGTCACGAAGGTACTAGAGGTGACGTGCTGGGTAATATATTGATTATATTGGCAGTCGGTACAGACGTTGCCGGCACGATTCTTATTAAGCCAGTACTCAAGAAAGTACCAACCATGCAGATATCTGCTATCCGGGCAGTGCTCGGTACGTTTATGATGTTCCCGCTCATAATTCACGAGTTCCCTAAGCTGGCGCATCTACAGATTGGTACGGTTACTGGACTTACGCTTGGGTACAACCTAGTATTCTCCAGCATAGTTGCGGTGTATCTATATCACTGGGCGTTGGCGAGAGTTAGTGGGGAGCAGATAAGTCCTCTGCAGTATCTTGATCCAACTATTGGGGCTATTGCCTCTATGGTCTTATTGGCTCAGCGCCCAGCACCAACCACTATAGCTGGCATAGTATTGGTATTTGGGGGGCTCTACCTTGGAGGCGCGAATACAATGAGAACGGGTCACCACCATGCAACGCATCATCGGTAAGTACTGTTGGATGCGCACTAAGATGCTTGTGAATGATACAATCGTCTTATGACAAGGCTATATCAAGATGCGTCAAAGCCAAAGATGAGAAGTCTACTGCTCATATTACTCTCTCTGAGTTTATTAGGCGGAGTCATCTTTACCGCTGTTGGATACACTTACGAAAAGCAGGACAGAGATTTGGAACAGCACAGGATCACGACTACTGGCCGAATCACTAAGATATACCAAGAAGCTGGCATGAGAGGGTATGTCTACTATGGAGTTGACTTTACATATCGAGATACAGGATCGTCAACAGAGTATACGAGGAGTCGTGAGGTAACGCCAGAATCGTGGAATACACTGATGGTTGGACAAAAACTCCCCATTGTCTATAACAGTACGCATCCTAGCGACGGCTATATTGTTGGTTCTGAGGGCTCCTCGGCTCAAGACAGAAAAACGATGTACGGCGGGTTAATTACTACGGTTGTGTCGCTCGTTGGGCTAAGCATTATTCTGCATTCTCGGAAAACTATTTCTTCTTAATAAAAATTAACCCCACTATGCCTATAAGGCAGAAAACTGCACCGATGTACATGGTAATTACGGCTGCATGACTAAAGTTTCTAGCCTGTTCAAGAGGGGAGCAGCTGACATCGTATATTTGTATACATTCGTTGCCAGTATCGTAGACTTTTGACAGACTAATGACTGCCTGTATGTAGCCAATCAGCATGAGTGGGATGCTGCTTATTGTGAGTCGTTTGGCATTCTTGCGGGTTATGTATTTCTTCATGGCTGTATCACGTGCTCTTGCTATACAAGTTCTTGCATAGCTGTAGTGATCTTTTCGTTAGAGGTGTCTACGTTGTCTTCGCCATTTACGGTGAGGGTATTAAAGCCGTGTTCGGCAAAACTAGCGAACTCGTTGGTAAACCTGGTGAAGGTTTTGTCGGATGGGCCGTGACCACCGGCTTGTTTACGTTCGTCAACTCGCTGCTTGGCAACTGTTGGATTAACCTCTACTTCAACGACAAGCATAGGTAATTCTTTACTGTGTTCGGTGGCGTATTCCTGAAGTCTTGTGGTTACTTTTTGGAAGCTGTCTAAGCTCGTGAACGGCTGATTCCAGAGGATTATCTTATCCGATGTTATGGCGTCATATGCCTGGGCCCGAAGAAAACGGTAGGGATGTAGTATGGGGTCAACGCCGTCCTTTGTTTGCTCGACTACATGGTCGGCGTAAGCTTGGCTGGTGTAGTCGGTAGCATCAGGGTCAAGCATTACGGTCGACGAATCGCCGAATTGCTTCTCTAATTTCTTCCGCAGGTCTTTGGCAATATAGGTCTTGCCGCTACCGGGCAGGCCACGAATAAGAATAAGGAGCGGGTGAGTAAGTGTTTTCATAACAGGTTAATGGTAGTGTATTTGCTGCCAAAAACCAACTCTCGATGTCCCCATTGTGCTAGACTAACAAGCAGATAATCTACTAACATAAAAGGATATTCATGTTCTCAATAGAGCAATTTACTGATGAAATAACTAAGATTGCGGTGCTGAGTTTTTTTGCATTTTGTGTGGCTATGTTACTAACTCCGGTGTTCACGCATTTTGCCTATAAGTACAAATGGTGGAAGCGTTCTCGCACCCACTCCACGACTGGCGAGGCACTCAAAGTCATTGCCGCACTACGTATTAAGCGAACCATTCCTCGTATGGCTGGTATGGTGGGCATAGCGGCAATCACGATAGTAACACTTGTTGCCAACCTCAGCAGAGAGCAAACTTGGCTGCCCTTAGCAGCGCTGTTGGGTGGTGGTTTTGTGGGACTCCTCGATGACCTTATTAACATTAAAGGCAAGGGTGGTAATGTGGCAGGGCTTCGGGCGCCTATTAAGTTCGGTCTAGTTACTGCCGTAGCCCTGGTCAGTGCCTTGTTTTTCTACTACAAGCTGGGGTATAGCACCATCCTGCTTCCGCTAGCAGGAGATGTACATATTGGCTGGCTACTTATCCCACTGTTTGTGCTCGTTGTTGTTAGTACTGGTAACGCCGTGAACATCACAGATGGTGTAGATGGCCTAGCCGGTGGGTTGCTACTGAGCGCTTATTCAGCCTTTGGAGTTATTGCAGCCCTGCAAGGTAACTTTGGTATTGCGGCATTCTGTTTCACGGTTGTTGGTGCACTGCTGTCATACGTTTGGTTCAATATACCGCCTGCCCGCTTTGTTATGGGGGATGTTGGTTCCTTTGCGCTGGGGACGGCTCTGGGCGTGGTAGCCATGCTAACAGATACCCTATTCCTGCTGCCGTTTATCTGCCTAGTATTCGTATCTGAGGCGGGGTCGACACTTATACAGATCTTCTCCAAGAAAGTATTTCACCGCAAGGTATTCATTGCTGCACCGGTGCACCACCACCTGGAGGCAACAGGCTGGCCTAAAACTAAAGTCACTATGCGCTTCTGGATTATTGGGCAAGTTTGCGCAGTGCTCGGTATTATCTTGGCACTCACTGGTGGGTACATAAAGTAACTTCTAAATTGGTTGTGCTTGCGTAATGCACGTTAGCGTTGTATGATCTCGTAATAATTTATGTCTGAACTACGATTTAATAGTGATACTGCTGAACGTCTGTTAACGCCACAACGCATGGATATGCTCATAGGTAGGACCCAGGCTTATGCAGCGCGTGATGATGCAAGGATCTTAGCTATTCAGGCTCGTCAAAAGATGATGACTCATCCATATGGACACATCATTGTTCAGCATGCACCTTTTTTTGGCTATTACGACAAAGTTACCGGATATGATGCTGAGCGGTCAGAGCCAGTATGTACTGTATTCACGCTTGGTGCAGGATTCATGATCGACGCCTTTGACCCCGAAATGCAGAATCGGCTAAACACTTTCGCAGTTAAGTACTATGGGACGCGGCTTGATGCGGGGCACACGACGGATTTTTCAAACTTTACGTTATGTGAGATGGTGGATAGTGTTTTCGAGCAGTCAGCAGAAATACGCCAACAAGCTGGCATAGGGCTTGCAGCTTTGTTAGATACGGTACGGCTTGAAGATCTAAGTGATCTTGAAAATCGCGTTGTTCCGGGGAATATAGATGCCCAAAGAGTCTTCAGGTTAGGAGCTGGATTGGTTATCCATGATTTAGCAGTAGGTGATGACTATCTTATAAACGATGCCATGTCTGCCATGCTCGGTGCGGCAGATGAAAGTACATTTGACTGGGATTCTGCATTCACAGAACATTTCGGTGAAGACTAATCTGCTAGACTGGTTGTATGAATACCATCGATGAATATCTAGACAATTTGCCACCAGGCCAAAAAAAAGCCTTACAGCGAGTTCGCGACATTGTACTAAAGACGGTACTAGACGCAGAAGAAGTTATTAGCTACGGTATGCCGACCTTTAAGAAGGATGGCAAACAATTCCTAAATATGTCTGCCTTTAAAGATCACCTGAGTTTGTTTGGAAATGTAGACCACTTTGCTGACCAGCTACAAGGCTTTACGTTAACGGGCAGGGGCACCGTGCAGTTTACCGAAGACAAGCCAATTCCAGAAGAGCTGATCAAGGCTATTGTTCTGCACCGAATCAAAGAAAATTCATAAGGTTTGTTACACTAAGAGGGATGCACTATCCATCTATTACTATCCTGTATAACCCTAATAGTACGGGAGCAGGGGAAAAGAACGCTCGCCGATTTGCACGGCGGCTTGAACGAGCACAATGCGCTGATCGCGTAGAGGTTAAGGCGACTGAACGCATAGGCCACGCTTTAGAGCTTGCCTATGCAGCGGCTAAGAAGTATCCGGATGGACTTATTGTTGCCTCTAGCGGAGATGGTGGATACAACGAAGTCGTGAATGGAGTCATGCGCGCTAATAACGAAGGCAGTGGTGCGGCTACCGGTTTGCTCGCTTCAGGTAATGCTAATGACCATTACAAAGCACTTCATAAGCCGTATGTGGTGCGACGTATTAAAAAAGGTGACTTGCGCAAGATAGACGTGTTGAAGTTAACGGCGACCGTTAACGGTAAGCCATGGGAACATTATGCCCACAGCTATATTGGCTTTGGGGTTACCTCTGAAATCGGCAAGGCGTTGAATGAAGCTGAGCTTAATCGGGCTAACGAAGTAGTTATCTTTCTAAAGACTCTTGTTAAGTCTAAGCCGTTTGTTATTAAGATCTCCGGCAAGAAACACGAGCTGAACAGTATTATCGTCAGTAACGTGGGTAGAATGTCCAAGATATTCTCACTTTCTAAGCAGGCGAAAGTAGATGATGGACTTTGCGAAGTAGTATCCGTAGAGCAGGGAATGACCAAGCTGGTTGGTACCATGGTCAAATCTGCGACTGTCGGGTTGCCTCATGAAAAGCAGGTAAAGTCCTATACTATTCGTACTACTGATCCCCTGCCCGTCCAGCTGGACGGCGAAGTATTTACACTTGATGCTGACTGCACGGCTACCGTTAGTGTAGTGCCCAAAGCTCTGGGCTGTATTATCTAGTCACTCTTACGACAAGCTTGTGTAGGTCACAGGCGGCGAATGCCACGGCGCACGGAATGAGTGTAGCTTTTAGGGCGTCTGCCATGGTGAGTGCTTCCAGGCTAAAGTAGGTCCGGAGTGGGGTGCAGAACAGGGCAATGTTAATGGCGATGGATCCACCAATAGCAGCAAGCAGTTTCCAATTGGGCCTCACAAAGTTGTGGAGCCACGAATGGTGCTCAAAGTTTATGTTTAGGGCATTAGCCCACTGAATAACAATCAGACTTAAGAAGGCAATGGTCTGGGCGTAAGCGATGCCCTTTGGCAGGTGCAGTTTAAACATTATAAGCACCGTAGTTGCCATGGTGACGCTTAGTACAATTGCTCGGCTCAAGTGTACTTTGTCGAGTAGTGGCGCCTTAGGGTCGGCGGGTGTTTGCTTCATCTGGTGGTTTTCACTCTGACTCAGTCCCAGTGGTATAACAGACACGCCATCAGTAACCAAGTTGACCCACAGTACCATTACGGCCGTGATAGGTAGCGGAATGTTAAGTAGTAGTGCAGCTAACATGGTTAACACTTCCCCGCCGCTGGTGCCGAGCAAGTAGACGACCATTTTTCGGATGTTGGCTAGCACTGTGCGGCCTGCCCGGATGGCATTTAGAATGGTCATGAAGTTGCTATTAATGAGCACTATGTCACTGGCATCTTTAGCAGCGTCGGCACCGCTGCCCATGGCTAGGCCGGCGTCAGCTTCCACAAGAGCCGGGATGTCGTTAACACCGTCTCCGGTCATGGCCGTTATCTCGTGTCCTTTTACGGCCTTTAGCAGGGCGTACTTGTGTTCAGGCAGGACTCGTCCAAATACGCTGGTTGTTTCTAGGGCTGCCCGGATGCGGTCTCCGGACTTACTTGCTAAGGTGCTGCTGTCTGCGGCGTGGCCGTCGTCTTGGATAATGCCGGTCTGACGACCAACGTATGTAGCGGTTTCAATATGGTCACCAGTTAACATGACAACCTTTATGCCTGCTTCGCGAGCCTGCTGTATAGCCTGTTGAATATTGGGACGGAGCTGGTCGCTTAAGCCGACGAAGCCGTCGAACTCCATGTTGCGGAGTGTTGCTGCATTTAATTCAGTCGGAAGGCTGGTAAGCTTCTTGCTGGCAAAGCCGATGGTCCGGTAGCCTTTGGAGGTAAAACCAGACAGTGCAGCTTGGAGGCCTGCGCTGTGGCTGGCATGAGTCATGATCTTCTCGGGTGCACCCTTAACGTACAGGTAGTAATGATTGTCGTCTTGCCAGACAGATCCACTGAGGCGTAGCTCTTGGTCAAAGGGGAAGTCGTGTACTTTCTTCCAAGTCTTGTGAATCTTTATACTGCCAGCCGCCTCTACCAGTAGAGCGTCGAGTGGGTCGGGGGTATGTTCTTTGTTGCCGTTGAGGCTGGCCTGTACGGACAGAAAGAATTTCTCAGGGTTCTGGTGATGGGTGAAGTGGTCAGCAACTAACAATTGATTCTTGGTAATAGTTCCTGTTTTGTCGGTCACGATTAGGGTTATAGCCCCCATGGTTTCCATGGCAGCAAGTTTCTTGACCAGTGCTTTCTGTTTAGCCATGCCGTTGGCGCTGAGTAGTAACACTAGTGTCATGGCTACCGGTAGTCCTTCTGGGACGGCCGAGACAATGAGGCTAAGTGTGAAACGCAGGGCTTCGTCCAGGTGTATGCCGCGCAGGATGGCCAGTGCAAAGACAACGACGGACACACCACCAATACCAATAAGGAGTTTCTTGGTGAGATCGTCTATCTTCTGCTCAACGGGGGTTTTGCCTTCGTCTGCCTCGGCGGCTAATTTGTTAATGGTTCCAAGTTGAGTGTTGTTTCCGGTTTGGGTGATAAGTAGCAGTCCCGTGCCAGCTCGTATATACGTTCCCTTAAAGAGCATGTTCTTTTGGTCGTAGACTTCTTGCTTCCCGGCGATGGCTCCGGCGATTTTATGTATTGGTAGCGATTCGCCAGTTAGTAACGATTCGTCTGCTTGCAGGTGACTGACGTCAATAAGGCGACCGTCCGCCGGGATTTTCATGCCTTCTGTGACGTGTATGAGGTCACCCGGTACTAGTTTGTTACTGGCAACACTATGTGTGTGGTTACCACGGATGACGTCGACGTTCTGCTTGTCTTGGGCCCGCAGTGTTTTGAGAACACGGCCGACAGAGAACTGTTGGAAATAGAAGATGACGGCGTTAACAACCAGAATGATGCTGATAATGCCGGCTTCGAACCATTTCTTCTCGTACACACTGAGTAGGGCGGCCGCAATGATAACAATGGCGAAATAGCTGGCAAAGGGCTCGATAATCCGTTTCCATAACGGTGTCTTTTTGGCAGTGAGTTCATTGGGCCCATACTGTTTAAGACGGTGACTAGCGGTCGTCGAATCGAGGCCGTGCTGTGAGCTCCCCAGTTGGTGGAGGGCTTCGTGGATTTCAAGATTGTATAGTTGTTTGTTGTTCAAAACTGGTAATGCTTACGTGGTACTATAATAACAGATTGAGCAGGAGTTATTGCAGTAGTATTTACTTGCAAGCTAAGAATAAGTACTATTAAAGCAATGAAGCGTAAACTTGATCAGAATGGCCTTATCCCTATGCTCATATGCATACTTATTGTAGTGATGGGGATTATTGTGTTGGCCTATATGCGGGTACAGTCACAAAACTAAGGTTAATATTGATAATATAGAGTAAATCTGGTATAATATAGTACATAATGAAGTCCATAGAAAAGAAAGTAATTAGCACCTTCGAGAACGTCAGTTTCCCTGGCTTTGGTGTTAAAGATATCTCGGCAAAAATTGACACTGGTGCTTACACCGGTGCCATGCACTGTACTGTTATTGAAGAGCGAGACACTCCTGAGGGTCGTGCCGTGTACTTTGTACCATTCGGTAATGTTGATAACGAACAGCAAACTACAGACTTCTACGTTAAGACGGTCAAGAGTTCTAATGGTGGCCGCGAGAAGCGCTATATAATTAGTACTGAAATTGTGCTTCGGGGTGAAGTCTATCCAATCCTACTGTCGCTTGCGGATCGTTCTGCTATGAAGCACCAGGTACTTATTGGGCGCCGGTTCCTACGGACTAATAAAATGATGGTTGACGCTGGAGCTATTAAAACGTAAGGTTGCAGTATGAACATCGCTATCCTATCCAGAGGTCCTGGTAACTATTCTACGAAGCGTCTTATAGAAGAGGCTATGAAGCGTGGTCACAATATCCGCGTTATTAATCATGCCGAATGTTACGTAACGGTAGAAAAAGGCCGCCCCGTTGTTCGCTACGAAGGTGAATCACTAGCTGATATCGACGTTATTATCCCTCGTATTGGCCAAAGTATTACTAAGTACGGTACTGCTATGGTCCGTCAGTTCGAAATGCAAGGTGTGTATACCACGGCTAGCTCAATTGCTATTAACCGGTCTCGCGACAAGCTACGCTCTATGCAGATTCTGGCACGTGCTGACGTGGGTATTCCTAAGACCGTGTTTGCCCGCGAAACCAGTGTTCTAGATGACGTTATCGAACAGGCTGGTGGCGCACCGCTCATTATCAAGGTAGCTCGTGGTACCCACGGCAACGGCGTGGTACTAGCCGAAACCAAGAAAGCTGCCCAAGCGGTAATGCAGGCCTTCTACGTAGAAGGTGTGAACTTCTTGGTACAGGAATTTGTTGCTGAGTCTGCTGGTGAAGATATTCGTGCTTTCGTTGTTGGCGGTCGTGTGGTCGCGAGCATGAAGCGTCAAAGTCTTGACGATGACTTCCGTTCCAACTTACACCAGGGCGGGGAAGGTTCTACCGTAAAACTAACCGACGAAGAGCGTAAGACAGCAATTAAGGCTGCCAAGACCATGGGTCTGGCTATTTGTGGTGTTGATATGATGCGGAGCGACCGAGGGCCACTAGTCCTTGAAGTAAACCCAAGTCCCGGCTTTGGTATCGAAAAGGTAACGGGCCGCAACATAGCTGAAAAGATTCTTGAGTACATTGAGCAGAATGCTAAGGCTAAGCAGCGCAAGGATAGGGTCGGAGCTTAGACTAGTTCTCTAGTGCTTGCGTACGGACGGTTATGAAAAACGTTGCGCTATGGACCGATTTGGAAGGTCGACACTTTAGTGTTAATGAGCTCAAGCTTCCGCATCTTTTGCCACTGATAGAGGGGTTGGATTTTCCAGGCCAGGACCCGGTAATACTAGACGTCGGAGGAGGGTCTCGATCACTTATTGAGCATGCTGACTTTGGACCAGAGCGACGTCCTGCTATTGGCTGTATAGATATTGCTCCATCTGACATTATGCATATGACCGCGAGCCGTGTGCGGCACTTTAGGGCCGAGCTCGATGACTTAACAAGTGGTCGTGATCCAGAAACCGAAGGACAGCTTCGTGGTTTCTTGCATCGGTGGGGCGATCCAGCTAACCCGGGGGCGGATGCAATGGTGTTCTCGGATGTGCTGAACTATGTTGACTACAAGCAAGTATTACGTTGGTTTGACGGTTGTCTAAAGGTGGGCGGGTTTGCCGCTATTCTCAATGGAGTTGGCCGGGGTTTCTTTACTGCGTTTTCAGATATGGGCGTGCAATCTGATATTGAGCTTCTTGATTACTGTGATGGGGATTTAGGCTACCAGCAAGTCCAGGCTGCGCATCTACCAGCCCCTAGTGAGTATGGTGATGTTCTTTTGGCTGCTTTCCAGAAAATAGGATAAACTGGGAACGTGAATCCGCTTATTGTTATTGCTCTTATTGTCGCAGCCCCTACCCTGCTTATTATGCTTACCCGTACTAAGGCTGCCCTCGTCTTTATGGCGCTCTGTGTCGGTAGTGTGCTGGCTACTTTTGTTGGTGATACGGCACTCGACATGGTGCAGTTGTTTACCCGTAGTTATAGCCAAACAACCATGGCGTCGGTGCAAATTGGCCTGCTTGTCGTTCCCGCTTTACTGACTATGTTATTCCTGGGTCGTATGGTGGCTGGATCGAAGATGCTGATGAACTTGTTTCCGGCACTGCTTGCTGGTGTAATGACGTTGTACTTGATCGTACCTTATCTGCCAGAAGGGACTCGGTATGGCATACAAGACACAACCATATGGATTCAGGTTGTACAGTACCAAGCAATCTTAGTGAGCGCGGCTGCGCTTATTAGTCTTGGTCAGTTGTGGGCTGGTGGTGTATCTGCTCGACAGAAGAAAAAAGGGAAGCACGGAAAATAGTTTAGTTAGTCGGTCACTTATTGCAGCGCGCGGTTGTTGGTGTCGAGTTTAACGTGGCCGGTATTGCTGAGGCAGATCTGGTCATACATTGCTGCACGTACTTCAGGGTTGGTAGTGAAGCTTCCGCAAGTAAAGCCGTATTCGTCTTGAGCTGATGTTATGAATTTCCAGGGGCCATTTCCTTTGTTGTAGAAGAGGGCAAGTTGTTTTTGGTTACCGGCAATTACTACAGCCTCGGTAATGTCGTAATCGGCTGTTCGGCTTGATCCAATCACGCCTGTTCCGTTTTTACTTTTAATAACGACTGGGCCAATGCTGTCTTCGGTAGTAATGGGTTTGTCGGTGTTTGCTTCGTTGTAGGCGGATACAAACGGCTTATATTCTTCGGAACGTGATGCGATCAGCTGCTGGTAGTAGCAGGACAAGGTAAGTACTGACTGTGCGCGGTCATATAGTTCTACGCAATGTATAGCATCGCTAACATAATTAATGACAGGTAATTCATCCCCGGTTCGATCTGCTGTAAGGCCTTTTGACTGCATGACGTCGGCAATAACGCGGTGAGCATCTTGTGGAGTATTGGCTAGTCTGGTGGGGTCTTGCTTTACAGTCGGTAGTGGCTCACTGAGTGTGAAGTTGATGGTAGGGAAGCTCTGGGAGCCAATTGAGAAAGTTTGCACTGCATCTCTTAGTTTCACTTCTGACCCCATCTGGGCGGGCCAGGGGCTGTCAGAGACGTCTACGTTGTCGAACTGCTGCTTGGTCTGATTTGTGACGTTACGTAGGATAGTATCAATGCTTTTATCTGTCTTAAATAACGTTACCACCATGGGGACCACAAAGGCCAGTCCTAAGATGAAGAGTAGTACAAAACTGGCGAGCGTTGCTCGTACGCGCATATCCTTGGTTTGTTGTTCTTTGCTTTTAGTCATATACCAATAATAACAAAGTGTACGTTTGTGGATAGTATCTGCTTGCCTATACCTAGGTCAGTTTCTGCTCGGCGTTGAGCAGGTCTAGGATCTTACCTTGCCGACGTAAACGGGTAACTTCTGTCTTGGCAGTTTGTAGCCTCCAGGCAATAGCATAGCGATTAGATTTGTTAAGGGTGGCAAAGAAGGCTTCTGCTTTCGGGTGTTTGTGTAGTTCGCTCAAGAAGGATTCAGGGATAACCATCTCACTTGGTTTGTCGTATGCGGCGTCCCAGCGGCCATCTTCTTTGGCTCGGTCTACTTCAGCTTGTCCGGCTAGAGTCATACGGCCGGCTTTGATGAGGCGGGTAACGTGGTCAATGTTATTCTTTGACCACAGGCTGCGCTTGCGACGTGGCGTAAACTTCTGCAGGAACGATGTCTCGTCGTAGCTTTTTTTGAGGCCATCTATCCAGCCGTAGCACAGCGCTTCGTCGAGAGCTTCGGCGTAGGTTACGGTCGGTAGCCCGGAGGCCTTCTTACGCAGCAGGAGCCATACACCGTCCGTGTTGGCATGGTGACTCTCAAGCCACTGGCGCCAGTCGTCTGAAGTCTTGAAGGGGAGGATGTCGTAGTCCATATAATTATGATTCTACTTGCGCAAGAATGTCGTCAACTATTTCTGCCGTTGGTCGATTCGCATCCACTAGTGTGTACTTAAGTTCTTTATATATACCCGCAGACTGCCTAAGGTTTTCGGCGTCATATGCAAGATCTTCAGGTGTTTTTCCGTACTGGTTATTTGTTCTTGTCGCTAGTCTGTGTTGCCGTGCAACTTCGTCTAGCTTGAGCGCAAAAGCATGCGAAAAGAGGTCTCTAAGCTCGGTGTCATTCTCTGGGTCACCACAGAGAAATACCAGTTCATTCTCTGCTTTGGTAGCTAGCCCTTGTAAGGTTGTCCGTTTGACGTCTCTTGAGTGAGTTCGTAAGAATTCTGTCGTGCGCTTAGGTCTCCCTATGACGGCTTTTCCGGTTGCATCGTTATACCACTTTGCTAGATGGTCTTCATCTTGATCGTATGCTGCGTAGCCACGGGATACTAGTTCGGCGCGGATTGTTGACTTGCCGGTGCCCGCAAGGCCTGTAATGAGTATTAATGACATAGTCTAACTATATCAAACAAGCGCTCCACAGTATGGGGTACATTAACTCATTAGGTGGAGGAGCAAGATACAAACTATTGCAACTATTTTAAGATCTAATTCACGCAGCCTTTAATCACACTGTTCCCATTAGACTCTAGACATTGTGCCATCTACAAAAGAAATCTAGGTAAATCCTAATTAGTCATCTGAACTTTTTCCCATGAGATGGTGTCGCCTACTGCACAGCCAGGAGAGTAATTATTTGCTTCATCGTACAACGTCGTGTCTCCACGATAATCTTCCCAGCCTTTGTAGAAGGCAGTAACCTTGGCCTCAATATCTTTTTTGACTGATGGGTCTAGAAACTTAAAGACACAGTCTTCGTGACCGCCAACACCGTTAGAGTGCGGCCTGTACAATCCTATCTCAAAGAAACCATAGCCACCATATTGGTAATTGGTGTGCGCGCCTACTTCGGCGATAACGTCACCAGCTTTCACTTTGTCTCCGAGTTTCACCCTAGGCTTCACTACATGTTCATGTTCATAGCGCCATTTGCTCTGCTTATCCTTGGCAATCATGATGCCGAAATCTTTGCTATATAGCTCAGTCATGCCAACAACCTCACCATCAACCATGGCAGTAATCTTGGTGCCACCTGGCAGGAAGAATACTGTCTGAGGATTTGGCTTGCCTGACCCAGGTTTTTTATCTTTTACGCCGTAGTCATGCCACATACTGTTACCGCTGATTGGGTCGCTCAATGCCGGTATGTTTGCAAATACAAAATCACCAGCCCGCTTCGTTGCCGGGTCGTAGAAGTCAAAGTTAAAGCCAATATTTTTTGCGAGTACTGGAGGTGCTTCTTCTTCGCTTACTTTATTGTTCTGTGATTGCTTTGTTGATCCCTCTGTTTTTGCCCCAGCGGGCTTACTGGAGCCCTGATTGCTAAAAACTCTAAAGCCAGCAAATCCAATTCCAATGAGGAGGACTAGTATTACAAGAACGAGAACATGACTGAATCCGTTTTGATTTTTATTCATATTCTTAATAATAGGCCGTCATCAAAGCATAAGCAATGTTCCTCGTCTCAATAGTAGCGAGACAATACGATACCAAAAAAAAGAAAACACCCATCGGCGAGGATGAGTGCTTTCTTTTGGAGGGCCCAGTGGGACTCGAACCCACGACACCCTGCTTAAAAGGCAGGTGCTCTAACCGGCTGAGCTATGGGCCCATAGCTCTTTCCAAGAAGGAAAATAACTCCTTACATTATCCGTATTTTGGCTAAAAAGTCAATGCTCCTAGTGTGTGCAAAGGTGGTTTTGTTTGTTGTTACAAACGCAGGTAGGCTGTGAATATGACAAGCAGGGGGTATTTTCGTAGAACCACACTACTAACTATTGGTTTGCTTGCGTTTCTGGTGGGTCTGGCTATTGCTCGACGGGTGCGAGTAGACATTGCAGTTTTAATAGTTGTTACGGTAGTGCTTTTGATTCCCCTGCTCTGGCGCCGTAATATACTTAGCTTGTTAAGCATTACTGTGATAGGCCTGTTGGTAGGGTGTTGGCGGGGCACGGTTTACATGCAGAAGCTACTTCCCTACCAGTTCCTGGCTAAGAAGCCTGTGACCATTTTAGCGACTGCTACCAGCGATTCTGTGTACGGCGAGAAAGCCCAGATTACTTTTGACGTCAGTGACATACAGTTGGTTGAACCATATGTTGATGACTTGGTCGGGACGATCGGTGTCAAAGGTTTTGGCGAGCAGATGATCTACCGTGGTGACCGGGTAGAGGTGCAGGCAAAGCTGTATCCCGCTCGTGGATCACGGCAGGCCAGCATGACTTTTGCACGTATCCATCGGGTGCAGAAAGGGAACTCAGTAGTGGATAAGATGCGCAGGGAATTTGCGGCCGGATTGCAGTCAACGGTACCGGAGCCACTTGGTTCGTTGGGGTTAGGGATACTAATCGGGCAACGAACTACCCTACCCAGTGTCCTGAACGACAATCTGTCTATTGTGGGTCTGACACACATTGTGGCGGTGAGTGGCTACAATCTGACCATTATGGTTAACCTTGCGCATCGGCTAGCTAAGCAGCGGTCTAAGTACCAAGCAACTATGTTAACGCTTGGACTTGTTCTGTTGTTTCTGGCCATAACAGGTAGTAGTGCTTCTATCGTGCGGGCGGCACTAGTGAGTTTGCTGAGTCTGTGGGCTTGGTACTACGGCCGAGCATTTAAGCCGTGGTTACTCATCCTATTTTCTGCAGTGCTGACGGCCGGGACATTCCCACCCTACTTGTGGAGTGATTTGGGTTGGCATTTGTCGTTCTTGGCGTTCGTGGGTGTACTTATATTGGCACCGTTATTCCACGCACGGTTTCTGAAACGTAAGCCAAAGATCCTAGTGCAACTATTCGTTGAAACCATGTCCGCCCAAGTCCTAACACTGCCTATTATCTTGTTTATCTTTGGAAGACTGTCGGTCATTGCGTTGGTGGCTAACATGTTAGTCGTACCGCTCACACCGATTGCCATGGCCTTAACGTTCGTGGCTGGCTTGGCTGGTATGCTTGCTCCGACTCTGGCTGGGTGGGTGGCCTGGCCAGCAACACTGACTATGACCTACATGGTTGACGTAGTTAATATATTGGCGCAGTTGCCTAAGGCTTCCATGGTGGTAGGGATAGGGCTGTGGCAGTTGGTTTGCGCCTACGTTTTAGTCCTGCTGCTCATGGTAGTCTGGTGGCGGAAGGCACCTAAAAATGGTAAAATCGTATTAAACCAACCTGCCCCACTCACTGAACCGGTGGTAGCTGACTAACGCTTGCAGACAGAGGAGAATACATGAGCGGACACAGTAAATGGTCAACGATTAAACGACAAAAAGGTGCCAAAGATGCTGCACGCGGCGCGGTCTTTACCAAGCTCGGTAATAACATTGCCGTAGCGGCTCGAGCTGGCGGTGATCCGGATACGAACTTTGCACTGCGATTAGCGATAGACAAGGCTAAGGCTGCCAATATGCCACTGGCTAATATCCAGAGGGGTATTGATCGTGGTAGCGGCAAACTTGGTGGTGAGCAAATCCAGGAAGTACTCTACGAAGGGTATGGTCCTGGTGGTGTGGCAGTACTCGTAGAATGCGCAACCGACAACCTCAACCGAACCTATCCAGAAGTAAAATTAGCGTTCTCTAAGAACGGTGGTAACATTGCCGAAAAGGGTGCAGTAGCCTTTCAGTTCGATCACAAAGGCATGATCCGAGTGAAAGGAAAAGGAGACGACCTTATGCTCCAGGCTCTGGATGCTGGTGCAGAAGATGTCCAAGAAGAGGACGGGGAGTCGGTCATTTATACCGAGAAAAGTAGTCTGGCCAAAGTGCGGGATACTCTCAAAGAGGCAGGTGTAGAAATTCTTGAAGCGGAGCTAACGTATGTACCAAACAATACTGTAGAAGTTACTGATGCCGAAGTTGCCCGCAAAATTATGAAGGTTATGGACGCACTTGAAGGCCTAGATGATGTTACGAACACCCATGTGAATTTTGATATTGCAGATGGAGTAAGCGTTGAGTAACGACCATGTCGACATTGCGGGAGTGGTGCTCCGTGATGAGGATGGGAAGTATCTCCTTGTCCAAGAAAAGAAAAAAGAAGTATATGGTCAGTGGAACCTCCCGGCTGGTTGGGTAGATGCTGGCGAAACTTTTCAGCAAGCGGCAGTTCGTGAAGCAAAGGAAGAAACTGGGTTGGATGTAGAGCTGCACAGCCAAGAGGTACTTTGTAAAGTATATCTGCCTGAAGTAAATCGAACGTTGTATGCGTACAGTGCAAAGGTTGTAGGTGGAAGTCTTGCAGCCCAGGAAGATGAGATTCTTGGTCTTAAATGGTTTAGTGCAGAAGAGGTGAGTGCCCTTAACAAGGACGGTAAAATCCGGGCGCAATGGGTTGTAGATAGTATTAATCTTGCAGAAGATAATGCGAATACTCGGCATTGATCCTGGTACGGGGATACTAGGGTTCGGGGTTATCGACACGGATAGTTCTGGCGGGGTGCAATTAGTAGACGCTGGCGTGATCCGGACGCCTGTTAAAGAGCAAGATGCTATTCGTTTGCTGACTATCTATGACGAACTCAAAGAAATTATTGAACAACACAAGCCAGAAGTTATGTCTGTTGAAAAGCTGTTCTTTGCTCGTAACGTAACGACAGCTATGACCGTATCACAGGCGCGGGGTGTTGTGTTGCTGCTTGGGCAACAGTACAAAATGGGACTGTATGAATTTACGCCTATGCAAATTAAGCAGGCCCTGACGGGGTATGGCAAGGCAGACAAGAAGCAGATTCAGGAAATGGTGCGAGTTGTTTTAAAGCTCAAAGAAATCCCTCGGCCCGATGATGCAGCAGACGCGCTTGCTGCAGCTATTACTTGCTCCATGACATTCCGCGGGTAGTTTCTGTGTAATAATGGTGGGGTGAAACAATTCTTTATTGCCTACCGTCATACCGGTGAAGATCTCCTGGAACTAGAAAAACGTATTCGTACCATAGAAACAGCACTTGCTGCCAAAGATATTAAGGCCTATGCCACGCTGTTTGACGAAGACACCTTTGTGCAGAACAAAGCTACGGCCGGGCAGATCATGAAGCATGCCTTTGAAAAGATGGACTCCATGGATGGTCTGTTTGTACTGATTATGAATAGTGAAAAAAGTGAAGGGCAACTCATTGAAGTTGGTTACACCATTGCAAAGGACAAGCCGGTTATTGTAGCTCGGCAGAAGAACGCCAAAACCTATGTACACGAACTAACTGACTTATCTATTGAGTTTGACGATCTTGCTGACCTAGCTCGTAAAATACAGGACCTCGACCTATGATCGCTACGCTTACTGGAACGGTCACCGAACACCAGGGCAACCAAGTCATATTGGAGGTTGGTTTTGTGGGGTATGGCGTCATGGTGACGGCAACCGACCAAGGAACGTTACATAACGGGTCGGAAGTTAAGTTGTATATTCATGAACATATAAAAGAAGATGCCCATGACCTTATTGGCTTTAAGTCGCAGAGTACCAAGCAACTTTTTGAACAGTTGCTCAGCGTTAAGAATGTTGGGCCTAAGGGTGCGCTTGCGGTACTGGATATTGGTAACGAAGCGTTAGTACGTACAGCCATCGCAGGTGGGGACGCTAAGACCTTGCAGACTGCAAAGGGTGTTGGCAAACGAGCAGCTGAGCAGATTGTTGTGGAGCTGCGAGATAAGGTTGGGGCGCCGGTTGGCAGTGCTGCCGAACAGCTTATTAATAGATCTGGAGTTAACCAGGCAGATGAAGCCGTGCAGGCTCTTATGACATTGGGCTACAGTGATGCAGATGCGCAACAAGCGTTAGAAGGTGTTGATCCAAAATTGCCGGTAGAAGAGCGGGTCAAACAAGCTCTAACTGGCCGCGCATAGCAGTGAATCGAAGGCGAAGTTCGCTCAGGCACACAGAAAATTGTAGAATATAGATCATGGCAATTGAACGTATCGTGAGTACTGGGGTAGCTGAAGAAGATGTTGACGAGCAAGAGCTCGAGCAGACGCTTCGTCCTAAAGATTTTGCCAACTATATTGGCCAGGAACGGCTAAAGAAGAACATTAAGCTGGCTATAGACGCAGCCAAGAAGCGTGGTGAACCGCTGGATCATGTTCTGCTGTACGGTCCGCCAGGGCTTGGTAAAACTACTATGGCCAGCGTTATTGCTAACGAAATGGGTGCCCAGATCAGGATTACTAGTGGTCCGGCCATTGAACGGGCTGGGGACCTTGCAAGTTTACTTACAAACCTCAAAGACGGTGACATTCTGTTTATTGACGAGGTACACCGCTTGAATCGGGCGGTGGAAGAGGTGCTCTACAGCGCTATGGAAGACTTCAAGTTAGACATCATGCTCGGCAAGGGGCCAAGTGCTAAGAGTATGCGACTGGATCTGCCGCACTTTACACTCATTGGGGCTACCACTCGGACGGGTGCTCTGGCAGCACCACTACGTGACCGATTTGGCATGATTCACCGACTTGAGTTTTATACCCCCGAAGAAGTATCCCGAATTATCACTAGAGCTGCTGGAATATTAGGAATTAGTATTGATGACAAAGCATCCAGCCAGCTGGCACTGCGGGCACGACTAACACCGCGCATCGCCAACCGGTTGCTGCGTCGGGTTCGTGACTACGCTGATGTAAACGGTGACGGCATTATCGACACGGTCATTAGCAGGCATGCCTTAGAGCTGCTGGAAGTAGATGAGTTGGGCTTAGACCCTGGTGACCGGATGTTACTGTTGGCAATTATCGATAACTATAACGGTGGCCCGGTCGGGGTTGAAACCTTGGCAGCGCTAACGGCTGAAGAGCGTAGTACCATTGAAGATTTCTACGAACCCTACCTTATGCAGATTGGGCTACTGGAGCGAACACCACGGGGACGGAAGGTTACACCTAAGGCGTATAAGCATCTAGGTAAAAGTGGAGTGGCCAAAGAAGGTGACGATTTGCAGGGGTCACTGCTATAATAAGACGCAATGCAACCATTACAACAACCTAAGCAAGATTTCCGCCAAACTCTTAATAAGATTGACGACGACGAACAAGTACTCGCAATCATAAAGCGTCACCCGTTTGGGATTGTAAAATTATACGTACAAACCTTTATTGGGCTTGTTGCTGCTGGTGGTTTAATCTACTACCTTCTCCCTGAGTTTATTGACCCTGAACAGAATCAGTCGGCATACACACTGCTTGGTCTTGGTGCAGTACTTGTTATTGGCTTTATGCTTCTCATTGTTTTTGTGGCTACCGTTATCTACTACCAAAGCCAATTGGTTATTACCGACAAAACTATTACCCAAACCTTGCAAACAGGCCTGTTTAGTAAGAAGACTTCACAGTTAGCTATCTCGAGCGTGGAAGATGTCACTGCTAATTCAGATGGGTTCTTCCCGAGTACACTTAACTACGGCAAGCTTCTTATAGAAACAGCCGGTGAGCAAGAGAACTTCCATTTTGATTACTGCCCGCAAGCTGCGCACTATGCAAAGCTAGTACTGGAAGCACGACAACGCTTTATGGGCAGTCGTGAGATAGAGCTCCGTGAAGAACAGCGTGGCTTTGCCTATGCACAGCAGGCTGGTGTCGGTGGGCAGCCTCAGCCAATGCAGCAGCCACAACCGCAGCCTCAGCAGCCACCTACTTATACGAATGATCCCGGTGTGCCTGCGCCACAACCACCGATTGATCCGACTGGTCAGAACCAAGTCTAGTTAGCTATTAGTTTACGTTGTTCTTAGTGAAGGGATCTGCGCCTTCTAATGTTGCCGTAAGGGTGTACTTAGTACAATCCTTGGCGCTGTTGTCACAGGTGTTGTTGTCGTCGGCTTTAACGTCATAGCTGTAGACGTCGGGAGCTGGGCTCGCTACGAGCTTTGAATCCTTGGCAGCGGGGTCCTGGAAGTCGTCATTCTCAAGGGCCTTAACGTTTTTAGTGCGCCAGGCGGTGTTATTGATTTCGGCAAGAGTTGGGTATTTGCCATTCTGAGCGTAGTAGCCCTCGATGGCAACCTGCAAGGCCTTGACGTCTTTCTGGCGACTCTGGTTACGGTCTTTCTGTTTGAACTCAGCAAAGGAGGTTACGATGAGTCCGGCTAGGATGCTGATGATGATAATGAAGATCAGGAGCTCGACAATAGTAAAGCCCTGTTGATTAGTGTGACGTATATTCATATTACAGATTATCAGCCGTAAGCAGAATGCCGTCAATAGCAGACATTATTAGCGCCAGCAATTAACACGCGGACTGAATTGGTATACTATCTATAGGCCCACGGAGAGTGGAGGCAAGAAAACATAGTTTTATAAGTAGACCGTATAGGTCAGGAGGGTAACAACATGGCAGATAAGAAGCCAAAAAAAGTCGACGCAACTAAAGATATTACCAAAGAGTCTAGTTCGGCCGATGGTAAGAGCAAGGCTCTTGGCCTGGCGCTCGACACTATTGAAAAACAGTTCGGTAAAGGTTCGATCATGAAGATGGGTGACTCGTATGCTGAAAAAGTGGAATGTATTCCTACCGGTAGCTTGTCGCTTGATCTTGCACTAGGTGGCGGTATTCCTAAGGGTCGTATTATTGAAATTTATGGTCCAGAATCTTCTGGTAAGACCACACTAACGCTGCATGCTATTGCGCAGATTCAGCGCCAAGGTGGCACGGCAGCATTTATCGATGCTGAGCACGCTCTTGATCCAGCTTATGCCAAGCGAATTGGGGTAGATGTCGAGAATCTGCTGCTTTCTCAACCAGATAACGGTGAACAAGCACTTGAGATCGTAGAAACTTTGGTACGCAGTAACGCCGTTGACCTTATCGTGGTTGACTCAGTAGCAGCATTGGTACCACGAGCAGAAATCGAAGGTGACATGGGCGATAGTCACATGGGTCTTCAGGCACGACTCATGAGCCAAGCGCTCCGTAAGCTTACGGGTGTTATTAGCCGAAGTAAAGGCACCGTTATATTTATTAACCAGATCCGTATGAAGATTGGTGTTATGTTCGGTAACCCTGAAACTACTACCGGTGGTAACGCACTCAAGTTCTATGCCAGTGTGCGTATGGATATTCGTCGTATTGCGCAGATTAAGCAGGGTGAGAATATTGTTGGTAACCGTACACGGGTGAAGGTGGTGAAGAATAAGATTGCGCCGCCGTTCCGACAAGCCGAGTTCGACATTATGTATAACAAGGGCATCTCCCGAAGTGGCGATGTACTTGACCTTGCCGTTGAACATGACATTGTCGAGAAGGCTGGGGCATGGTTTGCCTACAACGATGGCAAGATTGGTCAGGGGCGTGAAGCGACCAAGACCTACTTGGAAGAAAATCCAAAGGTTCTAGACGAGATCGCTAAGAAAGTTAGTGACGCAGCAGCCAAAGAGGCGTAGACTACCCCTAATATGGGAAGAGTTCAGAACTGGGTAGATCGCGCGTTATACCGCGATCTACCTGACATTAACGACACCGAGACAACCGAGCCACAGCTGCGCGGCGTCATGAAGCGCATGGGTCATCGACTCATTGGTGAGTCGGCGGTCTCTGCAGCGGTATTCTTCTCTGGTTACGGACTGACGATTTGGGAACTTTGGCAGCGTGGTGGCGAAGCTAGTCAGGGGAAGATTGCCGCAGAACTGGGTATTGCTCTTGTTGGCGCGACCGCTGAGGTTGTGGCAGTTACGCAGACCTGGGGTAGGCACCACCAATATGAGAATGAAATCATAGGACGACATGTACATGAAGCCCGTACACCAACACCTGATAGCCCCAATGTCCTCATATATGAATTTACATCTGCAGCAAAACTAGCTGCATCATGGGTGGATGAGGCGGCATCCCTTGGGATTCGTTTTAGTTAACTTGCATAGGCTAGAGAAACAGGTAGGCTAATAATATGAAACGAGCAGTTATACTCCACGGTACCGATGCGGATCCACGTATTAAATGGCAGCCATGGTTAAAGAAGTATCTGGAAGATCAAGGCTATGAAGTATTCTTCCCAATATTGCCCGACAATGGCAAGCCAAACCGGCAAACGTATGAAAAATTTCTTCGTGAATCTGGTTGGGATTTCTCTGACAATATTGTGATAGGGCATTCGTCGGGTGCAACAACAGCACTAAACTTGCTGTTGGCTGATTGGTTCCCGAGGGCTAAGGCCGTTGTTTTGATGGGTGCATTTTTGAACGAAAAGCTTACTAAGTCATTGGGTGCTTGGCCGGATGGACATTTCGATGGCCTGTTTGTTGAGGAGTTTGACCCTGTGAAGTTGAAGCAAGGGGCTGATACTTTCTATTTTGTGCATGGGGATGATGATCCTTACTGTGATATTGAGGATTCTAAGATTCTTTGCGATGCAGTGGGTGGAACCTTCATAACTATCCCCCATGGACACCATCTTGGCGGGGGTTCAGGAAAACTTGAGCTTACTGAGCTCACGGATCGTCTCGAACAAGACAGAATTCTGTAATGCAAATCACTGACATCAAACAACAGGTCAAAACACAGGGCCGCTATTCTATATATGTAGACGGTAAGTTTGTTTTTGGGCTGAGCGAGCTTGCCCTTATGAACAGTGGGTTGCGTATTGGGCTGGAGCTGACGGGCGAAGAGCTAGATGCTCTCAAGAGTGATGCCCGGGTGGATAAGGCATATAGCCAGGCGTTGGGGCAGGTGGCTCGCCGTCCACGCAGTGAGTGGGAAATGCGTGAATATTTACGACGCAAGGAATATGATCCCGAACTCGTGCAGCAGATAGTAGATCGACTATATGAGGGCAATTGGTTAAGTGATCTTGAGTTTGCTCGGCGATGGGTAGAGAACCGCCGACTGCTTAAGAGCACGAGCAAGCGTCGCTTGCAGCAGGAGCTCAAGGCTAAGCGAGTAAGCGACCAAGTTATTGACGAAGTGCTTCGAGACGATGAAACAGACGACCGTAGCGTCCTTGCTGACCTGGTTGCGCGTAAGCGGACCCAAAGTCGTTACCAAGATCCTCAAAAACTCATGGCCTACCTCATGCGACAGGGCTACAACTATGGGGATGTAAAAGACGCCATGGCAGATATGGATGAGGCGGCGTAGTATACTAAAACTGTAATGTTTATACTTTCTAAGCTTTTACTCAACCAACCAGTCATGAGTCTGCGTACGGGCGGGCAGGTGGCAACTACCCGAGCGGCTATTATTAACCCAACCAATCTAAAGATTGAGGGGTTCTATGTTACGGACAGTATGGACAAGCACAAGACACTAATACTCGTGCACCGAGATATTCGAGATGTGTTGCCGGCGGGCATCGTGGTTAACGACCATGAAGTGCTCAGTGAACCAGAAGACCTCGTCCGGCTTAAAGAAGTACTGGAATGGGACTTCCAGCTGATAGGTAAGATAGTGGTAACGGAAAACAAGAAGAAGTTGGGGAAGATTACTGACTTTGCAACAGAACCAGACAGTATGATCATCCAGAAACTGTATGTTGTGCAGTCGCTCGTTAGAAACTTTGCTGGTGGCAGCCTGAGCGTTGACCGTAACCAGATAGTTGAAGTTAATCGGGGTAAGATAATTATCAAAGATCCGTTGCAACCAATCCGCGCTGGCTCACCAGTGGCGAGCCCCGCTCCAGCAAGCTAAACACTACAAGTATATTAAGGTTGTGCTTCTGTAAAATATATTTTGTAAATATATTACTGCTGTGTATCATGGAAACATGAAGAGGGTAACAGCTGCAGTTGTGGCAATTAGTGTCGTATTTTGGAGCACGATGGTTGTGACTATACATGCAGAAACACCAAGTTTACTCATAGTAGGCATCCAAACTGGTGGGCTACAGAACGCTAGCCAGGAACGCATTGAGTTAGCTAATGTCAGTGCCCAGAGTATAGACTTGTCTGCGTATCGATTAGAGTATTACTCGGCGAATCCGAAAAGTCTTACGACGCCAGCCAGAGCTATTCCGCTTACTGGGTCTGTAGCGCCTGGTGCGATTTTTGTGCTGACCGCAAAAGGCTACGATGAAGCAACTGCACAGCAGGTATTCGCCGCTACGCTGGCCGCCGGTGGTGGGCATTTACGGCTCAGCAAGGCGGGTCAAGAAATAGATTTTGTAGGCTGGGGCACGGCAGCTAGTCCCAAGGGGGAGGCTGCGCCTGCCCCGTTGCCCGGAGCTATGCTACATCGACAACGGGACGCGGCAAGTGTATACAGTATGACGGGTAGTAATGCGGTGGATTTTGGCGATGCAGATGTGCCGAACGTCCCTAATGGCGCTGGTGCTGGGAATATTATTCTCAGTGAGCTACTGCCTAATCCGGCAAGCCCAGCTACGGATGCAGAAGGTGAGTATATAGAACTGTATAACGGAGGGGATACGACTGTGGAACTGACTGGCTACAAGCTACTGGTTGGGCCGAGTCTGGGCAAGAGCTTCACGTTTTCTAATCAGGCTCTTGAGACCGGGCAATACAAAGCATTCTACATTACCGAAACAAAGTTAAGTCTCAGCAATACAGCGAGTAGAGTGCAGCTACAGTCGCCAGACGGTAGTGTTCTGAGTGAAACACAATATGAGTCGGCAGAAGAAGGGCAGGCATATGCCTGGGATGGTGTTAGTTGGCAATGGACGATTGAGCCGACACCGAATACTGCCAACAGCTTTGGTCAAGCAGATGCAAGTGCAGCTAAAAAAGAAGGTAAGGCAGCAACAAAGAAGGCTGTAACTAAAAAAGCAGCCACCAAAAAGGCACAAGTAAAGTCAGCAGTCACTGGTGCGAAAACGGCTGCAGGTAAGGAAAAGGCTACTGATATTAAACCGCCACTGCATACAGGGGTAGTTGCTGGGGTAGGGGGTATCGCGGTACTATATGGAGCATATGAGTACCGACAAGACGTTATCAGTTTCTACCGCAAGCTCCGAGGAGACCGAAAAGCTCGGTGAGGCCATAGGTCGGCAGCTACGCGGGGGCGAGATTATTGAACTTATGAGCGATCTTGGTGGTGGTAAGACGACTTTGGTTCGTGGTATCGCACGTGGTTTTGGTAGCGCAGATAAGGTGGCTAGTCCAACGTTTACGGTGAGTAAAGAGTACGTAAGCGGAAATAAACGTATTGTGCACTATGACTTTTACCGACTACATGATCCAGGAATCCTCGAGTTTGAATTGGCCGAATCGCTCAATGATCCGGATACGATCACAATTATAGAGTGGGCGGATATTGTGCAAGATGTCTTACCTGCAGATAGGTTGACGCTACATATTACTTCTACGGGTGAAATGACTAGGGCACTTCGGCTAGCTAGCGGTGGTCCAAAGAGTCAAATAATGCTTGCGTCGATTGTTTAGACTGTTCTAGTTCTGCTACAATGCAGAAAACATAAGCAGAAAGGTTATTCGTGAACCCTACCACGCCAACGACACCGGATTCAACTCCACAACAACCGGTTGCACCACCACGGCCCCTAACGCCAACACCTACCCCAGATCCAGTTCCACAAGCTGCTCCTTCTGTACGGCCAACATCTTTTAATACGACTGGTAGTTCGGCAGGCGGGAAGAAGAAGTTCTTCCTGTTTGGTGGAATCGCCGTAGTAGTCCTTGCACTACTTTCATTCTTTATAGTGCTTCCTGCTTTAGCCAGCCTCCAAGCTAAAGGTCGGGCTGATGGATTTATGAAGGCAATTACTACTGGCGATGTTACGCAGGCTATGACCTTCGTAAAGAACGGTGGTGACGCTGAAGATAAGGCATTCCTAACTGGTGCATCCGAAAAGGTAAAAGGTAGCTACTCATATAAAGAGTCAACCAAGAAGGACGACAAGTTCTACGCGCTATTCACCCTAAAGGCTGGTGCCTACATCTCAGCACGAACTGAGATGATTAATGACGGTGGTAAGTGGTATCTGGATGGATTCGTGTACGACACAAAGGAATTGGCCTTGGTTCCAGGTAACGGCGCTACTTCAAACAGTACCGAGGCAGATACGACAGCTGATACCGAAAAAACAGCATCTACGCTTGCCTGTTTAACTCAGGATGACTACAAATGGTTTGAATATAACAAGCAACCATCTACTGTGACGTTTGATGATACCTATGATCCAGTTAAGATTACGCTTAATAAAACGGGCGACATGTTCTTCAAGCCCGATACCACTAACGAAGATTCATTTACGTCTGTGTATGATGACTGGGCTGATTTTGCTAAGCACAATGAAAACAAACAGTGGAAGTTCCGTTTACAAGGATCCACGTTTGGTAGCGATGCAACTCAAGCCTCTGGTAAAAAACTTGCTAATGAGCGATCCGAAAAAGTAAAGACTGAGCTTGTTAAGCGCGGTGTGCCGGCAGACCGAATCGTTATTGATGCGCCATATGACTATAGCAAAGAAGAGCAGGACGCTATGGCTGACATATATCGCCGTGTCCAGAATACAGTTGACCCAACATGTACTGCATCTACTACCACTGGTAGTGAGCGATAGCGTATAATCAGCGCTATGCTGACACTAACGATACGCACAGATAAACCAGAAGCCGAGATTGGTTTGTATAATGACCAAGAGCAGCTGGCGTATGTTACATGGGAAGCCCACCGGCAGTTAGCCGAGACTCTTCATTCCAAGATTAAGGAGCTACTAGAACAGCAGGGCAAGGACTGGGCAGATATCCAGGGACTCATTTGCTACCAGGGGCCTGGTAGCTTTACGGGGCTGCGCATAGGACTAAGTGCTGCTAATGCACTGGCCGCTAGCCTGGCAGCGGCAATTGTTGGCACTACGGGAGACGATTGGATTCGAACGGGGCTTGATTTGCTTTTGAGTGGCAGTGACCAAAAGGTTGTCCTGCCGGAGTACGGCGCTCCCGTGCACATTACGCAGCAACGTAAATAATATTTACGTAGTTTTATGCAACAATTTTCTTGACATGGGATGTTGCATTGCTTACGCTTAGGGTAAGCCTTACTAAAATCAAAAAAGGAAAACAAAATGATTAAAAGAATTCTATCAGGCGTCAGCGCATTCGTCATAAGTCTGTCGTCCCTGTTCGTCTTGGCGCCTGCGATTGCCAGCGCAGCCGTAGATACCTGTACGTGGGACGGGTCGAGTAATAATAACTGGAATACGGCCGCCAACTGGAGCTGTACAAGCGATGGTGAAGCGGTGCCTGGAGCTGGTGACAGCCTGGTATTCCCAACTGCAGGAAGCGGGGATAAAACCCTGACAAATGATATAACTGCCGGTACATCATTTGCTTCAATAACATTCAGTGGCACAGGGACTGTCTACTATATAATTGAAGGCAATGCTATTGCACTAACTTCAGGAATGACTAACTCCAGCAGTACCAATCAAGTTGTTAATCTTAATGTAGCACTCAGCTCCTCAGTGACTTTTAATACAACAAGAGGGTTGAGCCTTGGTGGCGTTATTAGTGGGTCAAGCGACATTGCTAAGACCGGTACGAGTTATCTGGACTTTGGTGGTGACAATACTTTTCTGGGAAACGTCGCAGTCAATGCCGGCCGAGTCAGTGTGAGTCACGTCAATGGTCTGGGTTCGCCGGCAGGTGGCACAACGGTTGCTGCTGATGCAGGAATTGAATTTCGGCTAGAAGATGGCGGTCAGACTATTGGTGAACCACTAACCATTAACTCTGCTGCAGTAATCTCACAGTACGGGAGTGACTCGAGTCTCTACGCGTCTGCTGCTTGTAACCATGCCGGTTGTTCTGGTGATATAACTTTTTCAGGAGCTATCGTCTTAGGTGCAAACGTATTGGTCAGTACCTTCGGTAGTAAGGTTACTCTTACGGGCTCACTTTCTGGCGCTCATACTATAAGCTTGGCTAACGGTGATCCAGGCCAGTTGGTGATTAACTCGTCAGATAATGGTTCGCAAACACCGAATGGAACTACCGAAGCGCCAGCTAAGACAACCACATATGACCAAGATGCTCCAAATGATTTTATAACAGTAGGCAAAAATGAAATTGCCATCCTGACTGGTAAGTATGGCGGCGCCACTGTCCTGAAGGGCGGACTATTAAAAGGAACTGGAACTCTTAAAGGTGGTGAGTTAGTTGTGCAACAAGGTGGTGCTGTTGCTCCAGGCATGAGCCCAGGCTGTCTAGCTGCAGATGAGTTAACATTAAGTGGTGAATACCAGTTTGAGGCAAAAGGTAAGACTGTCTGTACTGAATATGATCAGCTGAAGATTACTGGAGTAGTAAATCTGCAACTTAGCAACAATACCCCGTCCACTAGTACCCTTAAGGTTGATTTCCTTGATAAGTACAATCCTGCTGCTGGAACTACTTTCACTATTCTCGATAACGACGGAACCGATGCTGTGGTAGGTACTTTCAAGGATCTTGCAGAAGGCGCTACCTTCAAGGCTCCAAACGGTGCAGTTCTGAAGATTAGTTACAAAGGCGGAGACGGTAACGACGTAGTTCTTACGGTTGTTACTGCTGGCACTCCTGACACTGGCTTTAGCTTGCTGCTTAACAACCCTGCACTGACGCTTGGTCTGACTGCCGCTGCCGCTGGTACAATCCTGGTTATGTCCCGACGCATGAAGCCGGCTACTAAGCGCGCTCGCCGTTAGTTTCGATAAATACTTTCTGTCCAATTCGAAAAGTTCGTAAAAATAAACAACACAAAAACAAAAAACAATATGTCTACCGCTCGCATAACACTAGATAATCCTGCATTTTCCGGTCGCTTCCGTGACTTGGGCCGTGGTTCGCATTTTGTGAAGCCCCGGACTCGTCAGGTTGCAGTACGGGGCATTAGTGATATCTATGCACCTGTTTTACGAAAAGCATCGAGCGCCAAGCCTGCTGCTCAAAGACAAGCAAAGTCACAGGTCTTGCAACGTACTACAACTCGGCCGGCGGCTGTTAAGAGTAAACGAAAAGTTAGTAAGCCATCTGGTCAGAAAGTCATGATGGCTATGGCATCTATGGTGTTCCTGTTTGGTATCGGAGTTGCTGTTCTAGGCCTAAAGACTAATAAGCATGTCGAAGCTCAAGTTCAGAGTGTAGTTAATCGTGCTGAGCAAGGCGACGAAGGGGTGCCAAAAGAAGACAAGCCAAGTCAGGCTGCAATGGGAAGTTACGCAGTGGATCCAAGCCTTCCTCGATACATACGTATTAACAAACTTGGAGTGTACGCTCGCGTGCAGCGCCAAGGACTCACGAGGACCGGTGCCCTCAAAGCTCCCGGTAACGTGTATGACGCTGGCTGGTATGAAAATAGTAGTAAGCCTGGTCAGGGCGGAGCAATGCTGCTCGATGGCCATGTTGCCGGGCCAACGGCAAAGGGTGTATTTAACCGGATTAAGGACCTCAAGGCTGGTGACGTTATTGAAATAGAGCGTGGCGACGGGCAGAAATTTAACTACTCGGTAGTCAAGAGTGTGACTTCTGCTGCTTCTGATACCGACATGGCTGCTGCATTAACTTCTGTTAGTGCCGGGAAGGCTGGTTTGAATCTCATTACCTGCACCGGTAAATATAATGCTACGACCGGACAATATGAACAGCGTGTAACAGTATTCGCGGAGCAAATATAGATATGAGCTACAAAAAACTAATTACCCTTTCACTCCTTATTGCTGTTAGTGTTCTGTCGCGGGGTAACAGTGTTTCTGCCGCGACTCGTACTTGGACAGGAGCGGGGAGTAATACTAATATGGCAACTCCAGAAAACTGGAGTGGGGACGTGGCACCTACTGCTAGTGATTCACTCGTTTTCCCTCAGAGTGCTTCGGTGCGGACGGTTGTAAATAACTATTCGGCAGGTACGACATTCGGTACGATAAGCTTTAGTGGGAGCTATGTTAGCGGTAGTAATTACGTCCTATCTGGTAATTCAATCACGCTGACAGGAGGTATTCTTAATGAAGTTACTGGTGGAAGCGCCAATGCTACGCTGAGTCTGCCAATAGAACTGTCTGGTTTGCAGGCCTTTTCTGCTGAAATGGTTAATAGCATCTATGTTACCGGGGTGCTTAGCGGCGGCGGCGGCCTGAGTATAACTGGAGACGGCACAATTAAATTCACTGGAAACAATACCTTCACCGGTGGTGCAAATGTGTCAAACGGTGCCACCCTGATTATCACTAGCCCGACTGCACTAGGCGTTAGTGCTAATACACGTATATTCCCAGAAAGCCAGATGGTTATACAGTTCCCAGAGGAATTAACGGACGCCACTATCTCGGGCACGTTCTATCTTGCACATGATACTAATGACCCAGAACGACCCTCTATTTTCTTTGATGCGCCGTGTGACTCAGATTATTGTGATGACTATTCAGTAACCTTTGATGGTTACATATACTTCGATAACAGTACAACTATAAGAACCAATGCCAACGTTAATTTGAATAGTGTTTTATCTGGATCCTATGCTGTTAACATGTCTGCATATTCTTCGGGGCTGCTAACCATTGACTCTCCCAATAACCAATCGGCCACCCCAAATGGTATATATGAGCGACCTATTACAACTATTACCTACGACGCAAACTCACCAGATGACTCATTAACTATTGCAAAAAACATAATCGGGATTGTTACTGGAACGTATAAAAGAGTGTTTGTCGAAGCCAGGGGGGTATTAAAGGGCACAGGCAAATTCATAGAAGAGATATACGTTGGACCGGGCGGTATAGTAGCCCCCGGTAATTCTCCCGGTTGTTTAAGTTCAGGTGATCTTATGATAGATGGCGGTGAGTACCAAGCTGAGATCCAAGGCACTACGGCTTGTAGCGAATACGACCAACTAAAAGTTAGCGGCACCGTAGTATTAAAAGTAAATGGTGTTGCTCCAAAATTACGCGTATCCCTGCCTGGGCAATACAAACCAAAGGCCGGGAGTGCGTTTACTATTATCGATAACGATGGCACAGATGCGGTAGATGGTATTTTCGGTGATCTTCCTGAAGGCGCCACGCTGACAGTAGATGGTTTTGTCTTCAAGATTAGTTATAAGGGCGGGGACGGTAACGATGTAACGCTTACACTACAAACCGTCCCTTCCGTACCAGCTACCGGTTTCATGCTACTTAAGAACAATCCCTTCGCAGTTCTCGTGGTTACGACTGCAGCTGCTAGCGGCATTTTGGCTTTGTCGAAGTATTCTAAGTCTGTTGGTAAGTTAGTAAAATCTTCTAGGCGTTAAATATAGTAAAACTTGTGAGAGAGGTATTACATACCTTGCTTCATACGAGCTTGTGGTATCCTAGAGGTAGGATTTTATCCAACGTTCAGACATTACTTAATATCGACATAACAGATACCGTTGGCTAATGAAGTGAGAGTGATCGCCATTCGGGTGCTGTGAGAATAGAAAGGGAGAGACATGGATCCAATTACCATTGTACTTGCAGTGGCTGGTCTTGGTATTGGCTTTGGTGCCAATACAGTCATAACAAAAAAGAAGCTTGGTGGAGCACAGGATGCAGCAGACAAAGAGCTGAAGAAAGCTAAGAAGGAAGCCGAGAAGCAAATTGCTGAAGCACGGGAAGAAGCGGCTAAGATGGCCGAAGATGCCCGTAAAGATGAGCAGACTCGTCGCCGTGAAGCAAAAGAAATCGAACGTAAACTACTCGAGCGACAAGAGTCTCTCGACAAGAAACTTGACCAGCTCGATAAGCGTGGTGAGAATCTTCGCAAAGCAGAAGATGAACTTGAGGACCTCAAGAACGAAATTCGAGATATTCGGAAGAAGCAGCAAGATAAGCTTGAAAAAGTAGCTAAGCTTACTAAAGAAGATGCTGCCGATAAGCTCATGAAAATGACCGAACGGGACATTAAGAATGACCTAACCGGACTTGTTTCGAAGCTCCAGAACGAAGCTCGCGATGCAGCCGAAGAGCAAGCAGCCGTGATTATTACCTCTGCTATGGAGCGTATGGCGAGTGAAGTAACAGCAGAACGTACCGTAACTGCTGTGAAGCTGGAAGACGAAGAGATGAAGGGTCGTATTATCGGTAAGGAAGGTCGAAACATCCAGGCTCTGCAAAGAGCGACTGGTGTCGACATTATGGTTGATGATACTCCTGGTATGATCATCCTCAGTTCCTTTGATCCTGTTCGCCGTGAAGTGGCTCGGCAGGCACTTGAGATGCTCATGAAAGATGGCCGTATTCATCCGGGGCGCATTGAAGAAATTGTCGACAAAGCTCAGAAAGTTGTCCAGAAAGATGTTGTTCGTGCCGGTGAAGACGCTGCACGTGAAGTTGGCGTAATTGGAATACCAAAAGAAGTCTTGCAGTTGCTCGGTGAGCTTAAGTACCGAACCAGCTATGGTCAGAACGTTCTGAAGCACTCTACTGAAATGGCCCATATTGCTGGTGTTATCGCTGAAGAGGTTGGTGCTGACGTACGTGTTACTAAGTATGCTGCACTTGTTCACGACCTTGGTAAGGCATTGACTCACAAGATGGAAGGCAAGCACCACCATATTAGTGGTGAGATGCTCCGGAAGTATGGTGCTCCTGAAGCAGTGGCTTTGGCTGCTGAACAACACCACGACGATGTAGACACAACCAGTGTAGAAGCGGTTATTGTGAGAGTAGTAGATGCTATTAGTGCCTCTCGTCCTGGAGCTCGTAACATTAGCGCCGAGAACTTTGCAGAACGTATGAAAGAGCTCGAGAATATTGCAAACGGCTTTGAAGGAATTGATAAGAGCTATGCTATCTCTGCCGGCCGTGAAGTTCGCGTGTTCGTAAAGCCACAGAACGTTGATGATCTATCTGCAATCCGATTGGCTCGTGATATTGCTACCAAGATCGAAAGCACTATGCAGTACCCAGGAACCATTAAGGTAAATGTAATCCGGGAAACTCGTGCAATAGAGTTCGCTAAGTAATATGGCAGACTTTGATATCCCACCAAAACCACAGTTAAGCCAGCAGTTGCTAATCACGGCTGTAGTGCTAGTCGTGGTAGCAATTGTTGTCGCGATCTTTGCCAAGGCTATTATTGGGTTCATCATCTTCCTGCTTGGCGCCATTGCCGGTGTTGGTAGCCAAGTGACCAAAAGCGGTCCGTTTAACTAGCAAGATAGCCAGAAATCGTGACGGCTTAATGTATTGCCAAGCAAAAGCGTTGATTGGTAAACTAGGGTATATGCGAAAGTTCTTGTTAACCAGGGTGCGGCTGAGTTGGTATTTCGCCTTTTTCTTTGCTCTGTATTCGGTGGCGGCACACTTCTTGCCACGACATACATTTGAAAGTAGTGCGCTAACGCTATTTTCAGTGAATTCCTTCCTGTATGGCTTCTACATTTCCCCTATCTTAGGTGCCCAGAAGGGTCGGGTAGAAGAGCTGCATAAGATTGTACGATCTGAGGCTAATGCAATCTTTGACATGATGCTGGCGACCAAGGATATGTCAGATAAGACGCGTACTCAATTACAACAGATGTTTACTGACTATGTGCAGAAGCGTATGCACTCACATCAATCTGCTGCAGAAGCTCGCTACGAGGCGATTATTACGTACTGCATTGAGTATAAAGGCGCAGACTCCGAAAGGGTTCGTAAACTTCTCGACAAGGTAGTGGCTAACCAGCAGAATCGTACGGCACTCGCTATGCAGATGACCAACAAAGTTTACAGTAACGAATGGATGATTATGCTGATGCTCTTCTCAATTACCCTCAGTTTTGTCTTATTATTAGATACCGGCGGAGGAATGCTCCTGCGTTTTGTTACAGCGCTGCTGTGTACAGGTCTTACTATGCTACTGGTTATCCTCGTGAAGCTCAGTACCCTGACGCACAAGAAGGCTACACAGATTTGGAAGCCATTCGAAAAACTCAATGCCACCCACTTCTACCGGATAGACTAGTTCGCTATACTAGTAGTGAACGGAGACCTATATGAAACTGACTAAATTCGCGCATTCATGCGTGTTGCTCGAAGAGAACGGTAAAGCAATCCTACTTAGTCCGGGAATATATAGCTGGCAGACTGGGCTTGTTAAACTCGAGGAGCTACCTACACTAACTGCTGTGGTAGTAACTCATAAGCATGGGGACCATCTTGCTGAACCCTTTGTGAAGGCTTTGGTTGCAGTGCAGCCCGATGCCCAGTGGATAGCTCCTGCAGACGCTCACGAGCAGCTACGCGTGTTTGGCGTAACCAACATAACAGACCAGGGCACGGAAGATGTTGAGGTTACCACGGTAGAACACGCTAAGGTGACGCCTTTTGGCGTACAAGTACAGAACCTTATCGTGCACTGCTTTGGCAAGGTTACTGACCCAGGTGATACTCATGACTTTACTGAAACAAAAGACATCTTACTGCTGCCAGTCCAGGCACCGTGGAGCACGACAATCCGTGCCTTTGAGTTGGGGCAGGAACTCAAGCCAAAATACCTCGTACCGATTCATGACTGGATGTGGAATGATGAGTGGCGCAGTACTATCTACGATGGCTTAGATCGTGTGTTTGCAGGTACGGAAACGACAGTCGTTCGTCCGATAGACGGGTTGCCTTTTGAGTGTGATGTGTAGTATACATAACATTAAGGCCTAACATACTGTACGTACCGGTGTTATTCTGGTAAAATAACACAGTTCTCTCTCACCTCGGGGTGTGGCGCAGTTGGCTAGCGCGGACGGTTTGGGACCGTCAGGTCGAAGGTTCGAGTCCTTTCACCCCGACCAAATGATACTTATTAGAACTCCGGTTTGGAAACAGACCGGAGTTCTTTCTTTTGAATCAAATACTTATTGTAGGTACTGTCCAACAACGAGTCGTGGTATGTCTGTGAACGGAGGTACAATTGCCTTAACTGCAATGTGTATTGAACCCGGAGAGACTTGGATTACAGAACCAGGCTCTCTAAATGACCTGATGGTTACATCTCCAGTTTGGAGCGCTTCGTCTATGCACCCAACTGCTTCGTCGTAGCGGTTTTCTAGTAGCCAGGTCGTGTTATGTATGCCATCCGGAGCTTCATTTTTAGTTAGCGCTGGCGAAAAGTCGATACTGCCATCAAGGAATCGAGCGGGTAAGCAAGAGGCAGCGATAATAAATCCAGTAGGTGTAATAACTATGCCTTTGTCTGTTTCTTCTTCATAGGCATCTATATGCCAGGTGAGGCCTGACCTTTGTCGTTGATCTGCTGCATTCTCGATTAGTACATCAGTACGGACTACCGTAGTGTTGTGATCGAGATTAGTGGTGAAATCGATAGCCTTAAGGGCCTTTTTAATAAAGCGGCGATCTCCTCTTTCTTCAGTAGTGAATCTTTGGCGCTCGGCCGCTATTGAAGACATCACACTTTGTCGAGGTAACATATAATGGTCGGCAAAGTCCGTTGCTTTATCAACGTTGAAGAAACCAATTAGTTTTGGCGGGAGGCTTTCATGACGCCCATTAGCCTGAGTCATAGGTAAATTATATCATATATTCAATAAAATAACAATAGTGCTGTATCTAGGGCATTGGGTAAATATTACGACATAAAGCATATGTTTAACCATATTGTGGTGTAGAATATAAGCACTAACACGTAACGTGGTGGAAGAGGGTACTATGAAAAAACTAACAAGTGTTCTGACGTCACTCATATACAGTCTGTCAGTCTTTGCCGGTGCGGCTGCGGTTGTTCCAGTTCGTGTTGCGGCACATGAGGCCGATGAAACAAATGTAGTTACGGTAGCTGAGGAGAAGACGGAAACCCCCAAGTTCGCATCATACAAATACGTGGCCCAGGATGGAGATAATTACAGCCAGATGGCTCGTAAGGCTATCCAGACATACGGCATCACAAACAAGGTACGGCTTAGTCAGGCTAAGATTATTGCAGCAGAGACCTGGATTACGCAGGCAGCCGGGTCACCGTATTTGGAATTGGGGCAGGGCGTTGAACTAAAGGAATCAACTGTAAAAGATAACGTAGATAAAGCTCAAAAACTTAGTGCTACCGATGAAGCTGCCTGGGCTATGTATACGTCCAATGCAAACTTTAATACCAATGCCATTGGTCAATAACCACAACTTCCTATAAATATTCATCTGGTTTGTAGTGCGCTTCTTCTGTCAGAAGAGTACAATGGGCATATGCTTGAAATTGCTCTGGCTGTCGTACCAGTCGCACTACTCTTAGTCTTGTCCGAAATTCTCTGGAGAGCACGACTACTCCGCGGTGAACCAGCACGCAAGCTACTCCACATTATTATAGGGAGTTATGTTGCTTGTTGGCTCTATTTCCTGACGTTCCGAGAGATAGAACTACTCAGCCTAGCCATGCTGGTTGGTGTTACTATCTCGCATAAGTACCATATTTTCCACGCCATCACAGATGTAAAACGTAAAACCTGGGGAGACATCTTTTACGCGGTTGGGTTAAGTGTCACAGCTATCGTTGCGCGTGAGCCGTGGATCTTTGCCATTGCAGTGCTGCATATGAGTATTGCAGATGGTATGGCGGCACTGGTAGGCACACAGTTTGGTAAAGCCAATCGCTACAAAGTGCTGGGTAGTACAAAGAGTGTTGTTGGTACGCTGACCTTTATGGTTGTATCTTTTGGGCTATTCGTCTTGTTTAACCATTACCACCCGTCTGCTATCATCCTGCCCGTTATGCTCAGTATGCCGGTATTCCTAGCGCTAACAGAAAATGTCGGTGTTGCAGGCACCGACAATATTCTTATCCCACTGCTCGTAGCAGTAATTGCTAACGGCTTGCTCTAAGTCGCTTGTAGGGCTTATCTTGGTGGGCGCGTAGTGCGTAGATGATAACTACTACGTCAACTAGCTCTTGGATTGCCGCGCCGTAGATTGGGGCAAACTTACCACTGGCAAAGATTACCATTAATATGACGCTAAGGAATATACCAGTAAGTATAGCTTGCTTAGCAATGCGGATAGTCTTCTTAGCAATGTCTACGCCAACGGCAACTTGTTCAAGGTCATCTTTTAGAATGACTACGTCAGCAGATTCACTTGCCGCGGTTGAACCACGAGCACCCAAGGCGATACCAACGTTTGCTACGGTAAGAACCGGGGCGTCATTAACTCCGTCTCCTACAAAACCAACAGGAGTATGCTTGGCTGATTCAATGGCTACTAACTTGTCACCAGGCAGCGCATCGGCAATAACATCGCCAATACCGAGCTTCTTGGCGATAGCCTGAGCAGTTGTTTTGTTGTCGCCCGTAACCATGAGTAAGTGCTTGATACCCAATGCTTTGATACGTGTCAGGGTTTTTTTAGCTTCTGGTCGAACATTATCTTCGAAGGTGATTACACCAGCAAGCACACCATCAATAGCTACGTAGGCAGCAGTGTCTTTAACGTTAGCCTGAGAGAAGCTTTTGGCAAGCGTTACATCCTTGTCCTGTATAAGGTTCCATTTACCAACCAAGACTTCTTTGCCACTGACAGTAGAGCTGAGGCCCATACCTGGCACTTCTTGGACGTGTTTGGCTTTGGCTGCTTTGATTTTCTTGCTCTCGGCGTAGTCCACGATGGTCTGGGCAAGAACATGATTCGACTTTTGCTCAAGTGCTGCAGCGAAGCTCACTACGTCACTTTGCTTGTAAGATCCAAATGCTTCAACTTTCTTAATGCTTGGTACGCCCTCAGTCAGCGTTCCTGTCTTGTCGAAACCGAGCGTCTTAATTTTTGCCAGCTGCTCCAAAGCTCCACCATTTTTTACGATGATCCCATGTTTAGCTGCTCGGCTCATACCAGACACGAGGGCGATAGGGGCACCTAAGATAAGGGGGCAGGGAGTCGCTACGACAAGTACTTGTAGGAATCTTAGACTATCTCCACTGAGTGCCCAGGCGCCAATGGCAATGGTAAAAGCAAGCAGCGTAAACGGTACGGCATATATGTCGGCGAGACGTACGAAAGGTGCGCGACTGCTCTGCGCAGACTTAACAAGTTTAATAATTTGGTTGTATTGGCTATCGTTTGCAGCGTGGACGGCTTTGACGGTCACCGCACCGTCTACTGCGATTGAACCACTTAAGATGTCCTGCCCTACGGTCTTAGTGATTGGTAAGCTTTCGCCGGTTAGACTAGCTTCGTCAAAGTCAGACGTCCCCTCTAAAATTACGGCGTCCACCGGTACCACTTCACCTGGCTTAATAATCAGCTTATCGCCGACCTGTACTTTGTTAACGGGCACATCTATTTCTCGGCGACCTTTAAGTACGTGGGCCTTTTGTGGGGCGCGTTCAAGAAGGTCGCTCAGTTCGGTTTGGGCACGCTTTTCGGCGTAGTCTTCCAGTGATTCACCACCAGTTAACATGAACACGATGATAATAGCTGTCCAGTATTCACGGAAGAGAAGGGAGCTGGCAATCGCGGTGGCAGCGAGGATGTCGACTCCGTAGGTACCAACGCGGAGATCTTGGATCATTCCCCATAGAAGTGGTCCGAGGTTAATAAGGGCACTAACTATTAAAACAATATGGGCTGCAGTCTTAAGACCGAATACCTGTAGTACTAATGCAATCGCAATAGATAGTAGGGTAAAACCAAATTGTTTGTATTCACCGAAAAACTTAGCAACACCAATCAATAGCTTCTTCAAAACAACCTCTCTTTCAGTATGTATTATATCAGAGAAGTTGCTAAGGCTAAGAGGTAAAAACTACTTAGGTAGTTGGTCTTTGAGTTGGTCAACTGCTGCTTGTGCGTCTGCAGTGTTAACTTGGCCATCGTTATTGATGTCGGCAGCATTCCTAAAAGCTTCTGGAGCACCTTGTACGGCTTGCTGCGCATCGGCTGCATTTACCTGGCCATCGTTATTCACATCGGCGACACCACTGACTGCAGACGGCGCACTTTGTGCAGCCGCTTGAATATCTGCAGCGTTAACTTGCCCATCCTTGTTTACATCAGCAACTGATGAACTTTTACCAAACAAACCCTTTAGCGTATCTAATAACCCCATGCTACCCTCACTCTTATGTTTATAATCTCAGTATACACTTCTTGTATATAAATATAACCCTGTAGTGGTAGCAGTGTATGATGAGGGTATGCCCAATCTGAAACTTAAAACTGGCAAAAAGGCACCTGCGCTCAATGCGGAAGGTGTGCTTGGTGAGCGGGTCATGCTGACTGCTTACAAAGACAGTTACGTCCTCCTTGCTTTTATGCGTTACTCAGGATGCCCATGGTGTAACTTAGCTATTCATCGGCTTAGTTTGGAGTGCAAAATACTCAAGAAGCAGAATTGTAAGGTTATTGTGGTAGTCCAGTCTTCTAAGGAGAATATTCTCGAGAATATATATGCCCGTCACGCTGTAAAACCGCCGTATCCAATTATCGCCGACCCTGAAGGGGATCTGTATAAGAAGTATCATGTGAGTCCGTCAATCAAGGCGGTGGCGCATAGTCTGTCTAAGATTCCGCATTGGGTGCATTCGGTGAAGAAAGAGGGTTTTTCACAAGGCAGTATGGATGGTAACTTCTTTATGGTGCCAGCATGGTTCCTTATTACTCCTAAAACTCAGAAGATAGCCAAGGCTCACTATGGCTCGAGTTACTATGAGCATGAAACATTTACTGAAGTGTACGAACTGCTCTTCTCAGGAGTAGATATATAAAGCAAAACGTCACGGTTGCCCGTGACGTTGCTGCTGTGCCTGATCTCCTTAGTTTGACGTAGATGAATCGGTAGATTCAGTGGAGTAGCTTGGTGGTGGGCCACCATGTCCGCGTCCGCCAGGGCCGTGACCCATTAGGAATCTCCCGTATTCTCTAGCAATGCCATTGTCGCTAAGCCACTGCTTAAGGCTGTCGCGTTCTTTGTCCATTGCTGCTTTTCGTTCTGCGTCGGTTTTATCCTTCATAGCATCCCGATTAGCCTCACGTTGTGACTGAATCTCTTTAGCCTTAGCGATCAGCTTGTCTTCTTGACCCTGTGTGATCTTTCCATCTTTAACTAAGGCATCGAGTTCGGTCTTCGTCTGCGCCTCTCGTTCTGAGTCTCGCTCACTACGTTCTTCATCGAAAACTTTCTGCACGTCAGCCTTATTCAGGTTAAACTTGCTTACTAGTTTGTCGATCAGACTTTGTTGGGGATTCGTGTCAGTACTGGTGCTAGTTGCGGCATGCGCTAGTCCCATTGATCCGACGGTAGCTGCTCCAATGCTCAGCATTGTTCCGCCAACAAGCAGCCCTTGTTTAATTCGTTGTTTCAGTTTCGCCTCCTTGTTTACGTATTGAATAATCTGCTTCGCACACTGAACGCAACTGCGTTCTAATGCTGTTGTGTGTCAATCGAACCAGGTTGTGTATGCTACCTAAGTGTTCCGGATTGCTTGGTAACACTCACATACTAGTTAATCAATATGAAGATCCGCTGAAGCGCGACTACAAGACCTTCCACTCGGGGAAATAGTCGAATGGGTTAGGGAATTTCTGACTGTTCTCAGCGAATGAATCTTTAGTGGAATAGCCGATTGGCGTTTCGCTCTCTGCCGGCAAATCTTTACAAATTTGCAGATGCAAATGTCGTGTCCAGCCCCCGTTTTCTTGTTCGTGGTAGTCACCAAGTGATGCGATTGGTTGGCCGGCTTTTACGGCTGCCAAGGCTGGCAAATCTTTACTAAGATGTCCAAAGAAAAAGTAGAAGTCGGCCTCGTTAGGCTTGAAGATTACATAGTGTCCATAGCCGTGATCTTGCTCCTCGTATGCTGCACGGATGATTTCACCATCGCAGGGTGCATAGACTGTTTCTAGGTCTTTGGAGAAAATGTCGACTCCCATGTGGAGCGTACGACTCTCTTTGGCAATGACAGAGCCAGCAAGCGTGGCGCTGCGATCTTCGCCATATTGGCTGACTAGATATCGCGCATTGGTGGCGGAAAGCATGTCGTTATTAAAGACTTGGCGGTGCTCCGGCAGACGTGGATTGTTCCCTTGATTTGTTTGTTCGTCGAAAAACAGTTGGATATTTTCGTCGTCGGGTAAATCTGCCGGGATACGTGCAAAGTCTAAGATCATGAGTTTAGACTTAGTGAACATGTCTGTGAGTGGGGCAAGGTAGTTCATATACTTTTCTTTCTTTTCACTATGGTAGTGGTACGTAGCTCACTGCAAAGTCATTATACCTGCGTGTCTCAACGCCGTCTTTGACACTAAAGTTCTGAGGTAGTATGCCAAAAGCATTATTGGTCACTCCGAGTTCACTTGCGTCAAAGGCGCTAAAGCGACGACCGTTCTGGTGGGCGGCTTTGAGAACGGCAACCATTGCAAGGTTAGACTCGCCGTAGATAGCATGGATAGGATCCGCACCATTTTTGGCAAAGTCAACAATCTGACTGGTAAGGAGACCAGAGACGATTCGGTAGAGGCCTCGTTTGCGATGTTCTGGCAAAGTTATGGCTTCGGTTATCTCCATCATAGTCACGGGTGCTGTCCCGCGAATCGGGATGGTGCCAGTCTCGGCCATAGCGGAGCTAACTACTTTGCCCGTTTCACGGTCAAGCGCGTAGGCGATAAGATTATTTGGATTGTTGAGCAGCTCCTCAGTATCTGTTCGGCCATATCCGAAATAACTGTATAACTCTTCGAACTGGTCGAAGAGTGCTGCTTTCTGCCCGGCAGTAGCAAAACCTAAGTCAATGGAGCGTTCATCAAGATCTTGCTGGGTTATACCAGAACCTGTCTCGCCAGCTGTAACATGTGCCAATCTCCCAAGGTGTTGTGCTATGGTTGCACTGCTCGGTGAGCGGAAGAAAGTGTTGGCACCAAGGTATAGAACGTGGCGCTCACTGTGTTCGCCAGTGAGTGGGATAGCTGCTTCAATCGCATTAGGCAAACGTTGGTTGATAAGTGGAATAGCTTCAGGTTCTACGACAGCTCGTATACTTGCACGCGTGGCTTTGACGGATGGCTGCATAGTGAACATGGCTTCGTCACGGAACGCTTGGACAAGATCGTCCACTGACCCATGGGATGGCTCAACAACGCCTTCCATGTAAAAGCCGCGGCGGCGTTCAAAAGAGGCATCGACTGGTGGCCAGGCGGCGCCTATAGAACTGGTTGTTTCTGGTGATACGGTATTTAACATAATTTACTTTTTGCATCGCATTAAAAACGACCCCTTTGGGGCCGTGTATTGCTTCGTAGTTTTTCTTTACAGCAAGACAAGGCCCGTGTGGGTCTTCTTTCGCTTGATGATTGCTACTACACGTTGCATCTGCATGATTATCCTCTCAGGACGGCAGTTTGTCAATTAATTAGTCCATAGATTTACAATACGTCCAGAGGCGCGTAAGGTAGGAGAATGAGTGAAGTAAAGCTTGTTCTGACTGATATTGATGGAACATTAGTCTGGCACGGCCAACATAATCCTTCTGTAGCAGTGCGCAAGGCTATTGATGATGTCCAAAGTGCAGGCATTGAACTGACGGCCGCTACCGGTCGTCCGTATGAAATGATGCAACCCCTGTTTGAGCAGATTGGATTCCGGGGTCTGGGTATTTTTGATGCAGGCGCATCTATCCGAAATGTCCATACGGGAGAGTTGGCATGGAGCAATTGGCTCGATCCAGAGAGGGTTCGGACGCTTGCCGAGCTATTGTTGCCGCATGCAACGATCATTGATTTCTTTCCGACATACCAGGAAATACCTCCGGAAGAGGCTGATTTGGGTGACGTCGAATCTGCTCCGTATGTGTTTGCCTTTGTTAAGGATCGACATAGAGGAACTATCGTTGAGGCTCTGGAACACATGTTAGATGTCACGTATCACATTGGGGTAGGAAATCCAGAAAGACCCGGCGAATTTGATATCCAGATCACTGATGTTAACTCCGATAAGTTCCACGCAGTAAACGCTCTGAGGAAGCTTGTTCATAGTGATAAGGACCAAACGCTTGCGATTGGCGATAGCACCAACGACCGTCCACTATTCATGAATGCTGGTATAAAGGTTGCGATGGGTAATGCTATGGGCGAGCTCAAGACCGAAGCAGACCACATTGTGGGCGATGTGGACCACGACGGATTTGCTGAGGCAATGCAGCGATTCGTCCTATCTCGTTAAGGGCTATAAAAAATAGCCAGCGATTGCTGACTATCTTTATGTGGGGTGCCTAATGGGACTTGAACCCACGATCTTCGGAACCACAACCCGACGCTTTAACCAACTAAGCTATAGGCACCAGAACTGGCCTATTATATCTGTTAACCGGGCATCTGGCAATAATGCGGTAAAATGGCTGGTATGAAGAAAGTTATTTTTGCTACTACTAACGAAGATAAGTTTAGTAGCGCACATATTGCACTGACCGAGCGTGACATTGAGATTGAGCGAAAAGCTGCAGAAGTTCCTGAAATTCAATCTGAGAATCCAGAAGAGGTAGCACGGGATAAGGCTGACAAGATCTACACTAAGTTAAAACACCCAGTGATCATTAGTGACGACTCTTGGTCCTTCGACGGGCTTAACGGATTTCCCGGGGTATATATGCACTCCATGAACGCGTGGTTCTCTGCTAAAGACTTTCTAAACCTCACAAGATCACTCACTAACCGAGGTGTTACGTTAACCCAAACCATCGTCTACCAGGACGAGGATGGACAAAAAGTCTTTGTTGGCAAAATACCTGGCACATTACTGACGGAAGCACGGGGAGAGACAAAACATCCAAGCCTTTCTATTATTAGCTTAGATAGTGACAATGGTCAGAGTATCGCTGAGGCACACGCAAATGGAACGATCTCGACAAAGCGAGCTACAGTACAAGTGTGGCACGAGGTTGCGGAGTGGTTAGATATTCATAAGTTTCAGGAGAAATAAAAAAACACTGAACTCTGTCAGTGTTGTGGCGCCCCGGGAGGGATTCGAACCCCCGACCTTGAGCTTAGAAGTCTCCTGCTCTATCCAACTGAGCTACCAGGGCGCGTCCGGCCCATTATACCGCAAATACCCCTGAAAAGTTGCAAACTAAGCATGGTGCGCGCATACTGACGCTATATAAGGGTTAGCAGTATGGAAGATAGTCCGGAAGATAAGCAGCAACCAATTTCTGAAGAGACACCGAAATTAAGTGAAGAAGATTCATTGCTGCAATCTGCCGTAGATGGCATGAACGAAGCAGAAGAAGAGCAGTCAACTTCACCATCTAAAGTGACGGGCGTATCTGTTAAGAAGAGCCGCAAGAAACTCTGGATTGCGTTACTAGTGTTAATGGTGCTTGGCGGTATCGCTGCTGGGGTAACCGTCTTACTTACTAAAGACAAGAAGACAGCAGGCAATATGACTAAGTCTCAGCAGGCTAATGCAGCACAACAAGAAGCGACACTGACCTATGAGCCTGACCTAGTATCCTATTCATTCCGCAGCAACCAAACTGATCCAATATCGGTATATTATCGGCCTACGGCTGGCGGTGAGCGTAAGGAAGTCATGAAACTGAATAAGGATGAAAGCGCTGTACTGTCCGACACTCGTGGTCAGCTGAGTGTTTTTGCATCTGATTCCAAAATCTATAGCAGTTCAGACGGTGCGAGAACCTACAAAGAGGTGTATAAGCAAGATACGTCAGACGCTATTGCCAGTGTGAAAATATCCGGTGACGGCAAGCGGATTGCTTTTTCTACGGTGCCAGGTGTCGACGGTACGACTGAGGATAAACATTATGGTATTTATACTATTGGCCTGGATGGCAAGGATAAGAAAGAAATTACAACTTCAGAAAAGGCAGCGCTCCTCATTATTCATTGGAACAATGGAGCTGACAAGATCGTTTACTCAGAAGGATGCTACTACTGCGACGGGCCACGTACTGCCTACAAGATGTATGATATGAAGGCTAAGAAGGCCGAAGACATTCTACCTGGCAAGGACGTACGGACATTCGGGTATGGTATGGCGATCTCTGACGATATGAAGCAGCTTATTTATATACAAGGTACATATGATAGTAACCAAATGGGTACTGATGCCCCGCATCTTGTGAAGACGGTGGACCTCAGTACTATGAAGGAAACGCTTGTGGAATCAATCGGTACTAAGGGAGAGCAGAATCCCAACGGTACTGCTAAGTACTGGACCTTCTCCTTAGGTTTCTTGGCGGGCACTAACAAGGCTTACTACTCAGTAGACACCAAGCTATATAAGGTAGAGGGTGGTAAGCCCAAACTCCTGTTTACATCAGATGCAGATATTCAACGAGCACATTACGTGAGTGATAAGAAAGTTATTGTAGAAACTAAAGTGGGCACCAATGGTACAGACTTCTTGCTCAGTAACTACGATGTTGCTTCCAGTAAGTCTGTCCAGATATTTGAAGGTGATGTGAACACCTTGGTATTCGGCGTTACAACAAAATAGCAATAGAACTGTTATCTATTCAGTGTGCGCTTGTGGTGCATGACTTCAATCATAATGAAGCTAATAGTCATGAGTAACAGCCAAGCTCCAAGTTTCTGTAGGCTCACTACATGCCAGTGACTTGTTTGGCTTGGGTATAGCCAGGCACCTGTGAAGGTGCCAATGTTTTCACCAATCCAGATAAAGAAAGATATGAGGACTAGACCGAGAAGTAATGGCATATGTCGGGTCGTTCGATTATTGGCAAAATAGACATTCGTTTTGTAATACAAAGCGACTAAGGCGATGAATAAGAGGATTCTGAAATCCCATATGTAGTGGTGAGTGAAGAAGTTCATATATATTGCTAGCGCGAGGACGACAGTGGTCCAGCGTGGCGGGTAATTGGTAAAACGCAGATGGAAGACTCGCCAAGAGCGGGCAATATAGCTTCCTACTGCAGCATACATAAAACCTGAGAATAACGGGACATTTGCAACATGGAAGAATGCATCGCCAGGATAGGCCCAGGATCCGATAGAAGAAGACGTTTTAAACACTTCCATACCAAGACCTACGAGATGGAACAAGATGATCGTCTTCACCTCATGAGGTTTCTCTAGTTTTGTTAGCAGGAGAAAAATCTGAATTGCAATTGCCGTTAGAAATAGCCAGTCGTAGCGGCTTAGCCATGGCAGATCAATATACTTGGTGGCAATAACAGCGCTGAGCATAAGACCACCGAAGATAGCGCACCAGGCTTGTTTAATGCCAAAAATCCAAAAGCTAGCAAAAGGGAGTTTGCGAAGTCTGACCAATAGCTTTGCTCGGTATGCTTGCATGTACAGCTAATTATACAGGTCGCATAGTGGAAAAACACCTCAGAAAATGTTACACTAGCGCGGTTGCGGGTGTCGTACAACGGCTAGTATATGAGTTTTCCAAACTCAGGACGAGGGTTCGATTCCCTCCACCCGCACCAAATCGATATGTTTCAGGATGTCCAGGGTGGCATCCTTTTTTGATGCCTAGAAAATAGTTACAAATCTTAAATGTGACCTGCTAAGCAATTTCTGCGCCCTACGCTACGTGCTAGACTGAGATATATGACAGACGAGATTATTCAAGATCTAAAGCAATTCATAACACAGCAACTTGGTGGAGTTAGCTTACGCATAGATACTCTAGAGACTTCCATGAATCGGCAGTTTAAAGAACTGTCTGACTCGATCGCAGATGCATTGGATAGCTCAAACGATGCTATCGACATACAAATCAAAGATCACGAAACTCGTATTACTAAACTTGAACACAAGACGGTTTAGCTAGCTTAGTCTTAACTACTTGCCAGCCATATCGAACCGGCTTACTCGCTTGCGAGTGAGTAGCGGTGATTGGGCGTAGGGGTTCATCATCTGTACGGGTGGATTGGCTCGGTACCAGTTATCGGCTTTGAGTGGCACTATCGATTGGGCTTGTGCAGGGGTTAGGTCGTTGCCTGGGTTAGGTTCGTCAAAGGTTTGTATGGGGATGAGCGGGCTTCCACCGTTTTGTCTCTGGCGGACATCCATAACCTTATGCTGTACGAATGTCGTAAATTCACGGAGTTTGAGTTTCTTGAAGCTCTGGAACTTCAGGTCTTTACTAAAACTTCGGATGTGGATAGTAGCGCCGATGAGTTGGTGACCGTAGTCGAGTTCGGCGATCATATCGTAGCGTATGTCCTCAACTGTAAGGAAGAAGAGCTTCTTGTCTACAAGGAGTAAGCGCAGGTTGGTGGCGCACATGATAGCGAAACCTCCGCTATAGTGACCGACAATTAGATGCTGGATCTCCTCACCCTCCATAAGTATATGGGGAAGTTCGCCTGCTTCTGCCTGGCCAACCAGCGAAAACTGCACACCGATTCGATCAAGCTGTCGTTTTACGATTCTTGGATCTACCATGTTATGCACCTCCTGCTTAACAACTATTACTATAGTCCGGTACTAATTAATACACAGCCGACATGCGCACGTGCGATGTGTGACATTCCGCACATGTAAATCTGGTATTTTGTAACTTTTCTGCCATAATACAGCTATGTTGGCTAGTGACAAGCAGACAAACACGTTGATACAGACGTTCAAGCAGGGAACCTGCCTGACGTATAAAAAAGGTGAGTATATTATCCGCCCAGGCGAACAGCCTTCGGCGGTTTTTTATGTCGAGACAGGACTTATCAAAGCCTTTGATATTACTAAGTACGGTGAAGAGAATTTGCTCATAATCCGTCGTGAGCACGAAATCTTTCCGCTTATTTGGGCCATTACGGGCCAAGAACGAAGCGTTATCTACCAGACACTTACTCCGGTAACTGTCTGGCGCATTAGTCGTAAACAGTACCTGGAATATCTTAACAGTCATCCCGATGCGCTTGCACCAATGCTTGACATGACCATAGAGATGTACCGTATCCATAGCGAGCGAATTATTAGCCTCGAATACCGGACGGTGCGAGAACGACTCATCTCATTCCTCTTGGGTTCCGCCAAAAGGTTTGGCACAGAAGTTCCAGGAGGCACATTGCTTGATGTACCGCTTCGACAGCAGGATATCGCAAGTTCTATAAACGCTTCGCGAGAGACGACTGGCCGGGAGCTGGCTGCACTTGAGCACAAGGGTCTTATTGAAGTGAAGCGCTCGCTCATACTCCTCAAAGACAAGCTGAAACTCAAAAGCTTTCTGTAAGAGTTTATAGGGGTGGATCTGTTATAATACCTCTGATGAAATCACTCAATGGCGGAGAACTAGCCAGTTATATTAAGCAGCGACAGTCTCAGGAAGTTCGTTCGCTGAAACAGGGTTCAAAGGTTGAGCCTCGGCTTGCTATTGTGCGCACCAACCCAGATCCAGTTGTAGATAGTTACATGCACTTGAAGCAGAAGTATGGTGACGATGTTGGTATTGCGGTTGACGTGCATACTATTGACCAGAAAGACGCTCTAAAGACGATTCAGCAACTTAACGTAGATAACTCAGTTCACGGCATTATCGTCCAGATTCCATTACCCGACCCATCTCAAACTACTGAAATTCTGAATGCTGTCGCCCCCAACAAAGATGTAGATGGTCTTGGCATCTCCCCAAGCTTTGATCCAGCAACGCCAATGGCAGTTAACTGGCTTCTCGCTGGCTACAACATTAACCTCCCTGGGAAAAATATCGTTATCGTTGGTCATGGACGATTGGTTGGCAAGCCTCTTGCTAAAATGTGGACAGACTCTGGCCTTGCGGTTACGGTTGCTGACAAGAAAACGGCTAACCTGGCTGAATTGACTCAGGAAGCCGGTGTGCTCGTGTGTGCTACCGGAGTTCCGGGTCTCATTACGGCAGATATGGTAAAATCTGACGCAGTTATTGTAGATGCTGGCGTGGCTACCGATTCCAATGGCCTTATTGGTGATGTGGCACCATCTGTACGTGAGCTAGAGAAGATTGCCATTACTCCTGAAAAAGGCGGGGTTGGTCCGCTGACGGTGTGTGCTCTATTTGAGAATGTGTTGCGCAGCGCACGTAATCAAGCCAGTTAGGGCTCTATGCTTATGGTTGCATGTTCCGGTAGATCGGAGATAATGCTTGCATGAGTAGAGAACGACGAGGCCCAACATCTGGTATCGATGTGCATCTTAGGCAAATGTATCCTGTATTAGACGCACTTGATATGAATGTCAATCGTTTCGATGGAGAAGGACGACTACTGTGCGTGACATTGAGCCCAGGCGCACGAAGGTTGGTAGTTGGTTCTAAGATATGGACACCTTACAGAACACCCTCTGGAATTAAGGAAAGGTTCGGATGGGAGTATCGTGCCAGCAAGGGATCAAGTTTTACAGGTTTTGCGTCAGGTGTGGTTGCACCGGAAGCTGGAGACTCTGGGGCTATACTTCACTTAATTGGGCACGTCACTGACGACCAAACTTCAATCGGTGCGCGAATTAAAGATATTGAGGCTGTACATGAGTTCTCAAAAGATGCCGCAGAGAACATTGCACACTTCCAGAATGCTGAGGAAGACGGTGCAACTTCACTTCCAGGGGCTGAGAATTGTGGTATTGATGTTTGGGTAACTGCTGCAGAGCTACGGCCATTCGTTACCACGTATCTGCCACGGCCTGAGCGAATATTCCCAGCGTAAGTTAACTTAACGAAGCGCTTTGTGATCATCGATAACTTTATCGATAACAAGTCTGAGGATGTTTTGTGCTAACGTCGGGTCTACACCCGCTTCATTAGCTAGTTGTTGAATCCGTTCCATCTGTCTGGCTTCGCGGCTTGGGTCTTGTGGCGGTAGATTGGTCGTTCGTTTTAGCTCACCAACCTTCTGCGTGATTTTGAAGCGTTCTCCTAAGAGGGTAATAAGTTGTGTGTCTATTTTGTCTAGTTGTTCTCGGAGTTTGAGTAGTTGTGGATTCATGGGGTTAAGTATATCGCGTCTGTTGTGAAAATAATTTCATTTAAGATATTAACTACAACAAAAATATAGATGGCCTAGCGTTTTCGTATTAGGATAGTGTTTCCAAGTATTCAAATTTATAGTTTGACATTAAAAAATCATAAAGTTAGAACTGTGAGTGCGTGTAGATCTACGCTCACATTACTAAAGTTCTAACAACTTTAAGAGAGGGTACATTATGTCAAACTCTATGATTATTGCTGATGTCTCAGCTAACTATGCTGCAAAAGAGGGCGTTGTTATCGCTGTCGCTCTGGCATGGGTGTTAATGATCGGCTCTAGTACTATTGCCGCAATTATTTTATGTGGTTGGAAGGGCGCTAAGAGTATCTCAATGGACTGGCGCAGTATGCGCGCTACTTTTGCATGTCGTTAATATGAATGTAGTCGAGCAAACACTAGGCCTGTTATCCGAAAGCGACTTCGTGTCGCTTTCGGCGGGAGTAAAGCTAAAGGATACCATATTGACTGATCGGGCTAACGGGGCAAGACACTACGTGACCAAGAATGCTAGACGTCCTTTGAGACTCTTAGGGGTAGGTATGACACTGAGTTCTTGGCTTGAAGCGAGCAACTTAACTGAATTTCAGGCTTTTGAAATCATACGATTTGTAAACGGTATAGGCTGCCTGCAAATCCAGCGGTCTCGTCTACAAGGGATGCGTCATTTAGGACGACGAGCGCAGCTAAGATTGCGCGGTGTGCAATTGCAAATACCGGCTAAAAGATACTCAGCAACAGTCCTAGGAGTTGTGAACGCAGTTCTTAGGGCACTCCGCCCCATCCTCGTAGCAGTTTTGGTGAGCTTTGGGTTAGCATACGGGGCAAATATGCTGACTGGGTCATATATCGCAGGACACTTGGTGTTAGTGGGTAGCTTAGCAGTGACCACTACCCTACATGAGTACGTTCATCTCTATATTGCTCAAAGCCAGGGTGCAAATGCACAGGTAGTGGTTCGTGGACTGCGTATTGGAGTACTGCACCAGCCACTATCTCCAGTGTATGAGGTACTGTCAGCGTTAACCGGTCCTCTTACTGGCCTAGTCGCAGCCGCAGTAGTCATGGCGCTAACATTGGCAGTAAATCCTTCGATGTTTGTTGTCTTATCCGCTGGGATCGTGTGCGTGTTCCATTGTGTTAGTTGGCTTCCTGAATATGGCGATGGGGTTGCGCTCAAGAAGTATTGGAGGAATAGGCATGAGAGAACGACGTAGGATCATTTTGAGTATTAACGAGTTAAAGATTAAACGAAGTAGTACGTTCCAGTTGACTATTCCATTTTTAAATCTGACTCCTGGAAGCGTAACGTGCGTCGTGGGAGCCAATGGTAGTGGAAAGACTACGCTTGTTGAAGCAATTGTCGGGCTTATTCCACCAAAGAGTGGAGTAGTTAAGGTTAGTGGTTTTGAGGCACACTCTGATTCTGCTGAAGTAAGACGGGCGATCGGCTACATCCCGGATGATGATACATGGATCATACCTGAACTAACTGCACGTGAGTACTTTGAGCTACTAGCTAGCGTACAGACTAACGCTGGTAGTAAAAAACGTATGATCGTGAGGGCGCATGAGTTGGCCGAGGAGTTGTTATTTACGAGTTTTAACCAACAACTAGGAAGCCTTAGTCACGGCAATAAGAAGAAGGTGCAGATAATAGCTGGTCTGCTTCATGATCCACATTTTATTGTCGTTGACGAACTTCGTAATGGTCTCGATCCAATAGCAATAATCCAGGCTGAGAAAATACTCAAACGTAAACAGGTAGGTGGTTCGGCAATTATTGCAGCGACACATGATTTGTGGTGGGCGGAACGATTCGCCGACGAGATAGTTATGATCCGCAGGGGGCAAGTAGTTCTCAATGACTACACAAAAAATATCGTTGAACGGTCAGGAAGTTTAGAGAAGAGCTTCATGGAGCACTACAGTCATGCGTTATAAGAAGTTATGGCAAACGATCCTGATCGTGAACTTTGCCAAGGATTCACGAACACCATTTGCTAGTGCTCTCAGTAGGCTGGGATTAGGCTATGGACTTGCTGTATTGCTGGGAAGGTTACTAACAAAAGCGATTGGCCAAGCTGAGTTGCCACCTAGTTTGCCCACTGCAGTGATTATTGATCTATCCGTTGCTGTAGCTTTTATTCTTGGTGGCTTGGTAATGCTTACGATGAACGCTAGCCAAACTGCTAAAAGTAAAAGTGCGAGCCTACAGAAACTCATTAGACTAATGCCACTCCCGCGCCTTGTGCGCTGGGGAGCGGTGATCCTGCCAGGGCTAATAACGCTTAGTATGCTTGGCCTATTTGGTGGGATACTCGTAAGTGCGGCCGCACAAAAATTGCAGGCTGACCCGATTGTCGTTGTTGCTTGTTGGTTACTTGGCCTGCTCAGCGGTTATGGATTGGTGCTTTGTGGCTGGCCGAGAAATCTAGCTCTGAAAGGCCTGGCGTACTCAGTGATTACCACAATTGGCCTTGGTCTCTTTGACTGGTCGGTCAATCATCCGACACACGATTACTACCAGCTACTTAGCTGGGGTGTGGGGGCTATATTTCTGTTGCCTTTAGTTGGTTTATGGCAAAGTTACTACCAGCAGCACACATACCTACTGTATAGCGATAACTCAGAGAGTAGGCAACTTATACCCGACTATGTTCCTGTAGGTTTCTGGTTCTTAGTTAAACTCTGGCGCAACACTCGCACAAGAAATTCGTTCTTGCTAGCTCTTTGCTTGAATGTGTTACTTGGCTTGAGTATGGTACTACGCCACAAGGTAGTGAGTGATCCATACAGCATGCTTATTATTGGAGGTATTCTAGCTGCAACTTTTGCTGGCGATGTGCGAGGGGTTATGCGCCGTCACGTGCCACCAGAGATAGTATTGGTCAGCGGTGCGAAGGGAATCGCCTGGTCTGAGGTACGTGCAGTGATTATCTGTGGGTTTCTTATTGGGTTACCAATGCTGTTTGCATTGAACGGACAGGTAGACGCTTCGCTTCGCTTCGTATTCTTTTACTCTAGTTTGCAATTGTTCTGTGCTATGGCCGGTCTGCTGGCGAGTACACTACTTGTCCCAGGTGCAGGGGAATCAGGTACACAGTTTTTTACTGGCGTACTAGCTACATCTGCGCTAGTCGTCTTTCCTAAGTTTGCCCATCTTTCTAATGTTGCCTATGCTAACCAGTCTCTATACTGGCTGGTGGCTGGGGTGATTTTGGGATGGGGAATATTTATAACGGAATCATTAAGAAGGAGGAATTATGGCCGTACTTGACCACTCAGAAAAACAAAAAATAGTAACTTCAACATTACTCAGTGTGCTTCTTGTCGCAATTGGATTACTGTCTTTAATACTAGTCGCTAGTTCAGTTAAGTTGGGAGGGGCGAATAATACTGGTTCGACCATTGGAGCAATAGGTCCTCTGCGGCTCTTTGAAGTCACTAAGCATGCATTGCCTGGCGGAGGATTCAGCGGAGGATTCAGCTTCATGCAAAGGGGTATCCTAAGCTATATGGGTCTTTCGCTATGCGCAGGACTTCTGATTGCTGTATACCGAGTCAGTAAGCAGCAAGGTAGATTTTAGCATGCTAGAAGCATAGCATGCTTGTTTGGGCCTGTTGCACTGGGGCTCACAACCCAGACAATACTGTCGGCAGTAGTCATTGCATGGGGATGTGCTTCTGGAGCGTTACCTACTACGACTGCTGCAGTATCCTCGATCCCATAAGCTTTTGTTGCAGATTCATGGTTATTCGGCAATGGAAGTGTAATTTCAAGAAATGCTTCTTGTCTTTCTCGTTGACTTGCATAATATGGAACGGCGATCATGTTATGGACAATATCGAGTCCACGTTCAAGTGTCATCTCGCCAGTTTCTTCAGATGTATTTGCAAAGTACTCAAACCAAATCCCTGCTGCTTTACCGCGTCCATAGAGTACTTGAGTAGCGGCTCTTGCTCGTGTTTTTTCAAGGAAGTGATCTATTTTGCGTGCGCGTATTTCTCTAACTGCTTCAACGGGATTTTCTACGTATGGGTAGATAAAGTTTGAGCCAAGTACAGCGTCGCGAATTTCACGTTGGGATGGATCTTGTGCGAGATCTAGAATAGAAACATGCGCTTGCGCCTCTGGACCCTTGTAATAGCCAGTAACTACTGAATGTCCCGGTTCTGGGGATGCGTCAGAAGCGGATAAGATAAGGACTCGTGGTTTAGTGTCTGGCCTCTCTGGATTTTGGGCAAGTGCTAAGGCGCGACGATCTAGTTCGATATTCTCGCTTAAGGCTCCACCACCAACCGCTACTACTGTGTGCATAAGGAATAACTATACCACAATTACAGAGAATTAGCTATAAGCTAGGATACACGAACCGGGTTGTTGCTATTCTCAAATGTTCTGTATAACGTTGGCTATCTCATCGGGCATGCTGTGTTCGGCTAGATTCTTGTAGCTGTAATCTGCAGGAATATCGAACTCGTATGACAAGCCAGGATAGTTGGCTTGTGTCAGGCGCATGGCTTCACGAGATTCTTTGACTTCGCCGACACAATCGAGAGGCTTGTTGCCACTGATTCCCAGTAGGTTTTGGTAGGTTATAACCAGCGTTGGGTCGAGTAGTAAGTTCTTGTGCCACAATTTCTCGAGCTCAAGGCGATCCAAGAATGGCGAAAGTGCTAAGAAAGTAAACGCACACTTCGGGCATTCACCGCACCAACTCATATGGTCGCTTGCTTGTACGAATGCGCGGTTACAGGAGCTAAAGACGTTCTTGTATTTATCAAAGGCTATTTGTGAAAAGATTTCGGCAATTTTAACTTCGCTAAACGGTCGGAGTGCTGAATAGTAGCGGAGTGAATCACCAAAGTTATGCTGCAGATATTCCTGATAACTCTTCTCGTACTCGAGTGACTTAGAATACTGATGATTTATGGCAACGCCGTCGTAGTAGAGGGATGGTTCATTGGCAGAATTCTCGTTAGAAACCACACCGTCACGTCGTCCCGAAAGAACACAAACAATCGTTCCAATACAGCTCCAGACTGCCGAGATAGGGATATGACCATTGAGGGCACCTTGGTCTTTGAGACCAATAATCTGGGGATCTATTTTTCGTTGCACCCACATATGCGGCAACCCGATGGTATTAATAAGCGGCTCCATTTGCGAACGGTGGTCGGATGACCAGGTAGCTATACCAGTTTGCCCTCGGAGCAGTTCTGCACTAACTAACGAGTCTTTACCACCACCAATACCGACGAGGAGACCGTTGTTAGAGCGGTGACTAAGCTGGGGTTGGTCAGGAGCATTCGCAATGAACGGAATCTCGGTACGGGGATTGAGCTTGTTAATGTAGAAATACTCACCCAGTCCTTTCTGGTAGGTATGCGCAAAGAATTCAGCAGATTTCTTGTCCAGCTGCCCTTGGTCAATGCGAATATGCTCCGTATGGAATGCTTTGTAGTACGAAACGCCTGCCATAAAGAAGAGTCCTTGGATGGCTCGGTCTAGAACCTTAGGGTCGAAGTTAGTAAAGTCAAAGTCGAAACGATATTCCTCGGTAAAATTGAGACTGTCGTCGAAACTGTAGTTGAGCTTGAGGATTTTGTTTGAGCTATCGAAGTGGTAGCTTTTGAAAACGAAGGTCATGTATGGACCAAGACTCATAGGGCGTCAACCTCAGCTTTGTACTGGAGTCCGCGGTCCTCGAAGTTCTTGAACATGTCAAAGCTTGCGCAGCCAGGTGACAACATGATTGACTCACCGTTTGTAGCCTTCTCAATGGCTGTCGCGAGGACAATGTGCATATCCTTAGCGTCCGAGACACTGTAGTTAGTAAAACCGGCGCTCTTGAGCGCATCAGCTATCTTTGGTGCTGTTTGTCCGATTAACACCATGTGGTGAACTTCACTGTCTGGACTTGTTGCGCCGTCGGCGAACACTGACAGGTCTAGTCCACGGTCGAAACCGCCGGCAATTACTACCTTAGGGCCGGGAACAGCGTGCATAGCAGCGACACTTGCTTCAGGCGTTGCCGCAAATGAATCGTTATAGAACTTATGCCCATTAAAGTCACGGACAAATTCAAGGCGGTGAGGAAGGCCTACAAACGTCTTGAGTGCGGTAGATACGATTGCGGGATTATGGTCGATGAGGTCCCAGGTTGCCGCTATGGCTGCACAGACGTTCTCCAGATTGTGTCTGCCGAGCAGCTGCACTTCGTGGACGTTACAGACTTTTTCGTCGTCCATGTAGATATCTTCACCGAGTACGTATGCGCCGTTCTTTTCAGATGGCTCACTATTCTCTGCGGGTACTTCGTACGACATCTTAAGTGCCGGTGAAACTTCGGCAACTTCAGCCGAGAAATCACTGAGCCGGTTAAAGATAGTTAAATCTTTAGGGCTCTGGTGTCGGAATAGGTTCTGTTTAGCACCAACATATTCGGCCATATCTTTGTGCCAGTCCAGGTGCTCTGGGGCGACCATGAGACAGACGGCGATTTTAGGGGACAGGCCTAGGTCAATGAGTTGGAAGTTGGCAAGCTCCAGAACTACCCAATCACTTGGCTGAATGTTCCAGTTAAGCATTTCCAGTGGGGGAATCCCGATGTTGCCTCCGAGGTGTACTTTGCGGCCGGCAGTCTCCAGAATCTTGGTAATAAGCGAACAGGTAGTGCCTTTCCCTTTAGTTCCCGTTACACCAATGATAGGGGCAGGGCAGACACGAATAAACTCTTCGGTAACGGTAGTCACTTTCTTGAGGATTCGCTCTCCATTGGCCTCTACGATGTCTCGTGGGTGGATAACAGGTCCGCGCACGATGAGGTGAAAGCGGTCGAGGTTATCCAGGTAGCCTGGGCCGAGCTGTGCTTCGACTCCGTCAGGGAGCTGGAGGTTCTCGTTCTGGTCACATACAGTGACATCGTTATCTTTGCCCCAATATTCTACGGCGGCTTGGCCTTGTTTGCCGTAGCCAATAACTGCAATTCTCATGACATAAGTATACCTTACTCTGAGTTCTGAGCAGTATGCGGAGATCTGATTAAATAGTTTATGTTAGACGTTCGCTGCTTTAATAGATAAATAAGCTTTATGTCCTATTTCTATGTAATCTCGAACATTAGGAGGGAAGGCGTATTGATCTAGTTTAGAGATATCTACCCACGCAATGGAATCCATTTCGTCCAGCGGTCTTGCCTCACCGGACTTATATTCACAGAGATACACAAGCGCCAAAACTTTTGTACCATCATTCTTGGTAAATGTATTATTTGTGATTGGAAGTATTGAAGGCTTGATGGTTACTCCTACTTCTTCCATTATTTCACGCTGCAGAGTAGCCTCTACTATATTGAACTCCTCATCGCCATCCTCGACCGTTCCTCCTGGGGTTGTCCACATGCCCGGTTCATGGTCGTCCTTAGATGCGCGTTGGGCAATTAGTATCTTGCCCTCATTGTTGAAGATTACTCCATTAACTACAATGTTATACATCTTTACTTTCCTTTTTCAATACTAACTATACACTGTTACATGTATTGTAAGGTGAGAAGTTCCTAGTCCTCTGAAGACTAGGTGTCTATGGTTTTCTTAACGAGTTCAGCGACTTGTCGTGGAGTCATGTCCGCTTTAAGGATAACGGCACTGACGCCTTGTTTCTTAACGGATTCAGGGATTTCTTGTTCGCCCATGTTGGTGAGGATAACGACTTTAACGTCTTTGCCCCAAGTAGTTTTACGCAGTTCAGTAAGCATTTGGTCGCCGGTCATCTCGGGCATCATAAGGTCGAGGAGGATAATGTCGGGGTGCATTTTTTCGCACAGCTCAAGGCCTAGCTTGCCATTTTCTGCCGTATCTACGTCAAATCCTTCGGACTGAAACTTGATACGGTACATTTGGCTGATTGCTTGGTCATCTTCGACGATAGCGACTTTGACTGCGGCCATGTAACTTATGGTAGCAAAGTTTAAGTAATACGCAACGGAATGTTACGATTTGTGCGTTTTGCGGGTAAGGCGACGGAGAATATTAACGTTCTTGTCGCTTTTTTCTTTTTGGCGGTTAATCCACTCGTTTGATTCAAAGACGGCTACGACAAGTGCGCAGACAGGGAGGTCTTCACACTTCATGCCCACAACCTGCATATTAATAGGCCCAAACTTCATATGTCGATTCTCTTGGAGACCCTTCAGGCTGTTTTCAATGTCTGCACGGACTTCTGCTTCACTATGACCTTCGTGTTCTACGAGGAGGCCTTTCTTGGTCTTGGGATCCTGGATCCAGCCGATACCAGCCCACGCTTCTTGGTTACGCTGCATAGTACGCATCTGTGCCATGACGACGTAGAGCTTGTCGCCCCAGTCACCTTCGATTGGTTGAGTATTGTTCTTCTCAACTACGACATCACTGTTAGGTGGCAGAACGGAGCTAAGATATAGCAAGTTAAAGTTGGCGACTCCGGCATCTACGAGTGCTTGGTCGAAGGCTGATAGTTCTGTGGGACCGGTACCAATCCCTTTGCGTACGCTTATATACATATGAATTAATCTTTATTTTAGCTTATCGCGTTAAGTCTACCAACCAAAAGCACGATTCGTCAAATTTGTATTGTTAATATGGAGAGCCTTAGATAGACTGAGCAGTATGACATGGTTCTATCTTGCACTCCTCGCCCCATTCTTGTATGCCATTGTGAATCTGATTGACGACAACCTACTACGTAACGTATACCGAAGCCCACATGTAGGGACTATTATCTCCGGGCTATTTGGTGGGCTGCCACTGCTTTCACTGTTCTTTCTGGATGCGGAACCTATTTCTCTCCGCTACCAGATACTTTCACTCATCGTAGGCGTACTTATAACTGCCTATCTGTACTTCTACTTCCTGGCACTGGATAGGGAATCACCATCGATTGTGGTAGCACTGCTAGGTGTTTCACCGGTTATTATTGGGGCCTTTGCCTTTCTAGTTCAAGGCGAAAGACTCCAGGCCTCTGAGATTGTTGGGCTTGGCTTAGTACTGGCAGCTTCAACGGGACTTGCGCTTGGTGGCGGCAAAGAGAAGACACATTTTTCAAAGTCCCTGACCCCTATTCTATTTGGGGCACTCAGTATCTGCGCCTATTCTTTAATTGCTAAGGATGTATATGACCACGTACCGTTCTACACGGCATACATGTGGGTTTCTGCCGGCATGATGATCGGCGGTCTGTACTTCTTGCTGGTCCTATTCCATTCACCCTCTCGTTACCGACTAACTGAACTCAGAAAGAGTTTCCGTAAGTTCTTCCTATTATTCCTCGTCACTGAACTTTTAGGTATAGCTGCAGAGTTCACCACTAATCTTGCAATTAGTAAGGGTTCAGTCACGATAATAAGTGCATTGGAAGGAATTCAGCCAATTTATGTGCTACTTATCTCATTAGCTTTGTTCCCTTTTCATGCTCATCTGTTTCGTGAAGCATCTGAAGGTGGGTTGAAGGTAAAGATTAGTCTGATGTTGGTGATTATTGTTGGTCTGTACCTAGTCACTGGGGTCTAAGCTGTTAGTGCTTGCTCACGGTCTATTACGACTCGATATTTTTTTAATTGACCACAAGGTCCGAGAGTTTGTTTATAATAACGGATTCCTTCAATACCAAGATCTTGTTGTAGATTCATAAACTTACTTCCATAGATTTTTTGGACGATGCGCGCAGTCTCAACCTCTAAAAGAACTCCTAGTCCTGGATAGCGGTAGTCTGCTTTGCCAAAGTGCCCTTGGTAATAACCGTTTGGTTCAATCTCATTTATCGTAAATCCAACCAATCTGTTGTCATCATAAGCACCAATTGCCGTTATTTCGTAATCATATAATTTAATTTCTCTCTTGAGTGCACGGAACTCAGTTGACCAATCGGTCGATCCGCTCTGCTGTATCCAGCGTCGAAATAGCTCATATATTTGTCGACGCTTTTTGGGGTCATTTAAATCAATAGTCTCGATGTGTAGCTTCGGGTGTTTTCGCAGGAGCTTGTTTATGCTTTTCTTCTTTGAATGTAAGCCTACACTACGCATGTTTGCTATGTCATCAACTGCGAATATGTAGTCATGGTTATCAGTATCTGCCTCTATATTTACTAGAGCGTCCCAGTTCAATAAATGCTTGCATGTAGACTCTGGTACGCCCTCAAAAATTATTTGGGACGATTTGGTACGAGTAGCTAATTGTTTGATGGTATCTCGCGTGTCCTTGTCGCCAAATATAGTGAGGTAAGTCGTGTGCTTCGTGTAGTCGGTCATCTCGTAGAGAACCGTATCGCCAGTTGTTGCGTATCTCGCCCCAGGTATCATGTATCCCCACATGCTAACAACGTTGAAATCGGAGTAGGGTTCGTACTTTAAGTAATGACGACTTAAGTAGTCAAGGTCTTGTTTTCGGATAGTCTTTAATCTGTTCATGATAATGTTGACGAACGAAACGAATAAGCTATTATTAACATAACAGGTAATTCAGGATTCAGTAAGTGAATAGTAACATAAAATCAAAGAATAGTCAAGTAACTACCCTTCTGTTTCTTTCTGTGGCAGCTGTTTGGGTTATATGGTGGATAGCTCTTAATGTATTTGGCCGAGGACCGTCTGCAGACGATTTCACTGATTCATATGGAATTGTTGCATTGGTTGGTTCAGTACTTGGACTGACTGCTGCACACAGATGGGGCGGCTTTAAGAGTACCTTCGGCCGATCGATTTCTTTCTTCTCGCTTGGCATGGCTTTTCAATTCTTCGGTCAGTTAATATATACTTTGTATTTCCGATTAGCGGGTGTTGAGGCGGCATTTCCTTCATGGGGTGATGTTGCATACATGGCAAGTAATATTTTCTACATTATTGCCGTTGCCCAGCTACTCAGAGTTATATGTTATCCAAGAAAATTCTATAGACCACTTTACGTGGTCGCTGCTGCACTAGCTATTACTGGCCTGGTGTTGCTGGGTATGTACAAAGGATTCCTTAATATCGGCATTACAGATGAAAGAGGTCTGATCTACCAACTCCTCAACGCCGCGTATCCTTTAGTTCAGTCAATATACTTTTTCCTTGGACTTATTGCACTCTTTCAATCAAAGATACTGGCAGGGGCCAGAATGTTCTATGCAATTGCTCTTATGACAGTTGCTCTGCTAACGCAGTTCGCAGCTGATTTTACCTTCCTGTATAAGTCATACCATGAGACATGGATACCTGCAGGTATCAGTGATCTAATCTATCTCATAGCCTACGGTCTTATGGGTATATCTATAATCATGGTTGATAGGGTGAGGCGGCAGTTGGCGAGCCCAGAGGTTGTGGAAAAGGAGGCGGAGTAATGGACGTATACGGACAAATCGCTGCTAAGATTATCGAACAGCAAGAATCAATTATCGGTCCGGTAGCTATTGAACAGGCAAAAACAGTTGCTGGGCTTAAGATAGACTGGGCCAAGAAAGAAGTCTCTATTACTGGAGATGAAGCTGCCGTTATAGACAAACTAGTCTCTAAGTATAAAGAACTCTTTGGGCAGATCTCTGTGGAAGTATGTAAAGAAGCTGCAAGTAAGTTTGCAAGCCAATTAACTGGCGAAAAACTGCCAAAATCGCTACAGTAGGAAGTACTTTGTTGCTAGTTAGCCTAGTAGTCTGATATATCTATCTCTCGTTGAAGTAACTTACGTATAATTTCCGATTTTGTTTCACCGGTTTGAAATGATGCCCAATTTAGATAATTTAACATCTTCCTAGTGATGAAGAAGTTAAAGCGTATGTCTTTACCTCCTCTTCTGTTATCTATTAAGAAATCTGCAAGGATTGTGTTGATAGATCTCTTGTCATACTTTGCAAACTGTATACTTTCTTCGCTGTTGCTTATTCCAAGAGCACTATCTACTTCCGTATGCCTTGATAGTAGTAAGATGGGCTTTTTCATCTGTAGGGCACTTGCGACTTGGAATCCAACAAGAAACGACTTCTGTCCTACTTCAGCCACAACAATATCAGCCTTTGAGATTGCATCTAAGTTATCTCGGATTATACGTTTCCACGGCGTGTCATCAAGTTCATTTTTGAGCTTTCCTTCTGTTCGTTGCTGGGCTTCGTCGAGCCAGTCGCTTGTAAGTGTAACTTTATGTTTCTTAAGACACGACAATATAAGTCGGTAGGATTCGAGGTCATTTTTGAGATTAGTTGTGGAGGCAATAAAGTGAGCTTTCATTATCGTTGACAAGGCTCCCCATTGAGATGAATAATAATTGACATACATACATTGTACGCATACACTCAAAGTAATACTAGATTAATCGGAATACCTAACATGGCTTCACCTGTAGAAGGGCCTGATCCTCAATTGCCTCTCGACTCACGTTTTGAGGCACACGCTCAGTTAGAGCAGATCAATAACGAGTTTGTTATGGCGAAAATCGCATTCGACGGGTGCTGTCGAGTTGGTAAGGGTGAGCAGCTACAGCGCTTAGATGCCTATTTGACGTCAAGAGGCGTGCCTACGATGGTATTAAAAGGAGATGGTACCCGTTTGGGTGCGGGAGAGGCTTGGCATGATCTTGGCTCTCGATCCTGGACTCAGGTTCATGACTATTTTGCAGGGCTACACCCGCCTCTTGTGGAGTGGGATCGTGCGGCATATGATTTAGCACGTGAGAATCAAGCTTGGCTTACTGCACTTGGTCGCATAGCGGTAGTGTCCAGGAGTCGATTTTCTGCTGCCATATTCGATAGATCGATAATTTCAAGGGCAACGCTTGCATTGGAGCGCGAACAGTTAGCAGAAGGGCAGACACTGACAGCAGACCAGATGTATCCACCGAGTATACAGTTTGAAGCCCCCGTGAGTTATTGGGATACTACTCCAGATATTCTTTTTAACCTATCGGCGCCACAAGAAGCCTTACTGGAACGTATAAGCCCCAGCGACTACGACAGGGCATTTCGTGTACGTGCCGTCAAAGATTACTATAAGTACTTTATGCGGGCAAAAGATGTCTTACCCGAAGGTACTGCTACAAAAATCGTTGAGCTGGATGGCTTAATGCCATTGGATGAGTTGTCAGAGATTGTTGTTGCTGAGCTTGAGGCTCAATACCCCGAAATGGTCCAGTTGCGGGAAGTTCAGCCAATGTACACACAATACACTTCTAACGAACCACATGAGAAGTAGAAAACTATATGACAAGCAAGCCACAACAGATTAATGTAGCCCTTGTCGGACTTGGTCCACATGCAAGGCGTATCTACTACCCATTCCTCGCCTCATTACATGAAGAAGGAAAGCTGTCTATTAAATTGGTGGTGGACCTAGAAAACAAGAAGGACACCATACGTGAATACTTACATGGACAGCCGGCTCAGCCTGATAAGATACTTTTGCTTAACACAAAGGAGCAGATTCATCCCCTCAAGACTGATCCAGAATTTGACCGACTGCTTGACGAGCTAAACATAACGCACGTTATTATTTCCAGCGAACCGAAATCCCATAAAGCATACCTGACAACCTGCATTAAAAAGAGTCTGGCGGTCCTGGTCGATAAACCCATTACTTCTCCTGCGGGACTTATGTCTTCTAGCATAGATCAAGTACGTAAGGCTTCGAATCAAATAGTTAGTGATGTAACTGAACTGATAAATTTAAGCAAACAGTATCCTGCATCACGCGTTCTAGTTCAGGCCCAGCGACGTAACCACGAAGGTTACAGCCAGGTGCTTAAGTGCCTGAACGACGTTGTTGCTGAGTACGGTGTGCCGATAACCTACATCAATATTCATCATTCGGATGGTATGTGGAATATGCCCGACGAGTACTTTAGTAGAGAGAACCATCCGTATAAGTACGGCTATGGGAAACTCATGCATTCCGGATACCATTTTGTAGATTTACTAACGAGGATAGAGGGAATCAATCGGCAACTAACAACGAAGCGTCCGGACAGTGTTTCCGTTTTTAATCAATTCCTGAGACCAATTGACCATATTTCGCTTGTACAGCCAAAAGATTACGAGACGTTGTTTAGTGAAAAGGGCTTTGCTCAGTATTCTCAAAAAAAGTCATTGGACGTTATGTCGACATTCGGAGAGCTAGACAACTACAGTCAGATACAGTTCTCTAAAGGAGATAAAGTTGTTACTACTGCCCAGATGTCTCTTATGCAATCAGGCTTTTCACAGCGTTCTTGGACAGAACTGCCTAAAGATACGTACAAAAGTAACGGCAGGGTACGCCACGAATCAGTCAATATTCATGTTGGTCCCTTGCTGAATCTTCAAGTGCACTCATATCAAGAATCACAAGAACACGAGTATACTCAAGATAAGCAGTCAGTCGGCGGGAAAGATCATTTTGATATCTATATTTTTAGAAACTCGAATCTGTTAGGGGGGAAGCCCTTCGAGCTCATTAAATTTGGCGATAGACACGCAGCTAACCATAGGAAGAGCAAAGGTTACCTCGGGCATAACGAACACGCACGCCTACGCACGCTAAGAGAATTGCTCGGCAATAGTGTGTCGGAGTCAGAATTAAGCTCTCATTTAGTAAGTGTATCTCTGACGGCTGCTATTTGTTACAATCAGGGCTTACAGCAACAGGGATTAGTACCCTACAGTAAGTACACTATGAGTCAGCTAAGAAAAGGGTTAAAGATTGATGCGTGATAATATGATGGGCGTGAATGTCAGTGTGATAATACTGGGCAACGATAATACTTTCTTGCTAATTAAGCGCGCAGCTGATGAAGAGGTTTTTCCTGGGTATTGGGGTATCCCTGGTGGTACTGTTGAGAAAGATGATGAGAGACTAGAGGCTGCCTTGGAGCGTGAGTGTATGGAAGAGGTTGGCATAGAAATTACCGACCTCAAGCCCCTGACGAATGATATTGTAGTAAGAGGAGAGAAATGCGTACTTTATGTCGTTTACACCGCGAAGCTTTACAGGGGGGAGCCTATGGCTAAGGATGGCACGGCGCTAGTTGCTTGGAAGGATATTGATGAAGCATTAAGCCTGCAATTGACACCAAAAACAGGTGATTTGTTACTAAAAGCTAATAAGGAGAGACGATGAAAAATCTTGCACCCGACCTAGTACGACAGCGAGTTATTATTGAAGGAACAACCAAAGAGATTGTCCAGCCAGAACAGATTAAGGAGTATCTAGATGCACTTGCTGAAGTAACTGGTATGGAGAAACTCTCAGGCCCCTATGCTTATTCGGCGCATGACATGGGTTTTGGGGGCTGGATACACTGGAAGAGCTCGGGGGCGGCTTTTTATTCATACCCGACTGACTTGCCGCTTTTTACGGTGGACTGCTATACCTGTAAGCCCTTTTCTGTTAGTGAAGCAGGTGAGTTTACTAAGAAGTTCTTTGATGCTGTAGAAATCGTGTGGAAGGAAGTTACGATCTAGTCCCAGTGTTTAACTGGCGAAAAACAGTCAAAATCGCTACAGTAGTATCTATAAACGTAAGCAGAACTAGCAAAGGGCGATTTGGGTGGCGGAAGAACAAACAAAGAAAAGCTTAAAAAACAGGGCATTTACAACCAAACGAAAGCGGCTAGAACAAGATCTTGAGCACGTTACTCAAGAGATGTACCGTAAAAACCTGGAGTTGGTTAGTACAAACCGTACATTGTCTCTGTTGCGTGCCATAGATACCATTGTGCTGGAGAGCCAGGCTTCTCTAAAACAGCTGAGCCAACAGATTGCCGACGCTGTCACCGCAAACAGTAACTTCCCCCACGTAGCTATATTCTCTAAGCAGGTAAACAGATTCGATCTGTCGTTAGTAGGCCGCAGTAGTGGAGGACAGGAAAGCACTGAAATTCCTGCCGAAACTGTGGAAGCAGAGGAACCTAAGGATCTCGATATTGCTAAAAATGTCCCTTCTGTGGCCCCCGTAGAGCCCCCAGAGCCGGTTTTACCTCCAATACCGTCACTTATCCTAGATGTAGACAGTGCTTGGCTTAAGGGCTCTCAACGTGAACTAAAGCTGAGCCTGCTATCTGACCAGCCTGATTTACACCAGATCGGCATGACTGCAACAGATCTGAAAGAGCTCTTTGAAGCACCGCTCAAGGGCTTATATATCGTAAAACTCCATGCAAGGCAGCTACTAGTAGGTGTTATGGTCATTGGCTACACCAACGCCATTAGTACTCTTACGGAAGATGAAACTAATCTGGTAGGGCGTTTAAGTGACGCTGTAGGTGTTGCTATAGATAACCGCCTACTGTTTGAGGAGAACCAACAAGTACTTAAGAAGCTCCAAAAGACCAATGAGAAACTCCGCGCCCTTGATGAAGCCAAAGATGAATTCATTAGCATGGCATCTCACCAGCTCCGAACTCCACTGACCTCTGTTAAAGGGTATGTAAGTATGGTTATCGAAGGCGACGCCGGCAAACTGAATAAGCAGCAACGTGATCTGTTAGGACAGGCATTTGCCAGTTCCCAGAGCATGGTCTACCTCATTGCTGACCTCTTAAACGTATCCAGACTCCGAACTGGTAAGTTTGTGATCGAAAACAAACCCACTCAGCTAGCAGATGTGGTCCAAACAGAGATGGATCAGCTTAAAGAGACGGCAAGAACCAAGGGCCAAACCCTTACGTATACCAAACCAAAGAAGTTCCCACTCCTTCTGTTGGACGAAACCAAAGTGCGACAGGTTATTATGAACTTTACAGATAACGCCCTGCATTACACGCAGAACGACGGGCATATCCAGGTTGCTTTAAAAGACGTCGGTAACAGCATAGAATTTACCGTAGTAGATGACGGTCTAGGCGTACCTAAAGAGGAGCAGCCACATCTGTTCTCTAAGTTCTTCCGAGCAGATAATGCTAAGAAGGCTCGACCAGATGGCACTGGCCTCGGCTTGTTTATGGCTAAGAAGGTTATTATCGCTCAAGGTGGGGCTATTATCTTCAAGAGTGAAGAAGGCAAGGGTAGTACCTTCGGATTTACCTTCCCTAAGGCTAAAATGCTGGCGCCTAAGAAGTAGAATTCCGGTATAAGAAATCTTACATTGTTCTCTTTCTAGTGAATGGTAATTTACTACTGTAATTGCGGTAAGGTGTATTACGCTTGTGCTTAGTTAAGAAACATGTCAAAAAGTATTGACATAAGCATATGCTTGTGGTAAAGTAGAACACATTGAAAAGGTGGGCTACCTTGAGAGGGGTAGTCTGGAGTAACCAGGGGAATATCCCCAAGGAGATTCAAGATATGGCAGAGCCAATGATCGGGAAGGAACAAGCAGAAGTAGCTGGATTTGGAATGCAAGCAGCCGCTGTTGCTGACCACGCCAATAAAGGCAATAACAATAAGATGAACTATATGGGTGCATCTGTTGAAGCTATGATTAGCGACGGAACACACATTGAACCTACCGTAGCTCCTGTAGCTATTGAAGATCAGGCCCCAGCAGCACCTGTTGAAGCTGTTGTAATTCCTTGGACAACTCGTGTACGTAGAAGCATCGCTGTCGGTACATTGGCTGTTACCCCTATCGCTCTCCTTGCAGCTTGTACAGACACTTCTGCTGGTATCGAAACGTCCGCTCCTATACGGAATGGCGGGGCTATTGGTATGAAGGCTGGTACCCAAGATCCAAATACAAAGAAGACCACGACTACAGAAGCGCCTACGACTACTGTTCTAGGTGAGGGTGTTACTGAAGTGATTGCAAAATCTATCATTGAGCACACAGAAGGAATGGATGGTGACGACGTTAAGGTTGGACCAGACGTAGACTTTAATGCTAACCCTCAAGAATCAGGCTCATCTGCATTTAACACTGACAAGAAAGTTGGTGATGGTGATGGTGTTCTAGAAAATACTGATGAAATCCGAGAAATGCTTGAAGGTGGTACACCTAAGACTGACGAAGCTCGAGCACGTGTTATCGCAGCTTTCGAAAAAGCCGGCAAAATGGATCGTGTGTACGAAGCTCTAAGTGGCGCTTGCTACATTCCTATCGCATTCACTACTGATGATGGCAATCCAAACACTAAAGATGGTGCTAACATCGTCGGTACTACCTACTACAAGGACGGCAAGTCTATTAAGCTCATGGAAGACCGATTCGTAGCCTCAGGTGACATTATCTGGATCTGCGTACTTCCAGCCCGAAACGACCAAGAGCAGACCGAAGTGCTTTGGGACGCATCACTACGTGCTGACTGTTGGAACGCCGAAGTTGATAAGGTCAAGAAATACGTTCCTGGTGCAAAAGTACCACCAGCTATTACAATGCCTCCTCAAAAGGGTGAGAAGGTAAAGTACAGCGATGGAATCCGACCATACAACCCTAATGACCCATTCGGCCAGGCTCCTTTAGTCCCTGACGTTGCCGGCGAAGGCCCAGCTGAGCAGAAGCCTGATAAGACTACTGGTACTATCGCCACTGAGACAACCGTAAAGACCAATACGACTACAACTAGTATTCCTGCTCCAGCAACAACAATTGGTCGAGGTCCAGCTACTACAGCGGCACCTGCACCAACTGAAGCGCCTGCAACTACTATCATGGCTGCACCTAGCGTTGAGACTACTGTTCCTCCGGCTACTATCCCAGCGCCTCCAGGGTATAAGAAAGGTAATAAATAAGGATAATTGCAATGAAACTATTTAGCAAAATCAAGAAGACCGTGAGCCAAGCTCCAAAGAAGCTGCTAGTATTCCTAGCTCTTGCTATCCTATCTGTCCTAACTTTTGGTGTTGTTAAGGCTGAGTTCTATCCAGACCGTCCAGTGTATGACTACAACCGTATGCCACTAAATGGCAAAGATTGTCAGCCAGCTGACGATGCTGCAGGTAACCGATGTGGTTCAATGAATGGTCCTGTATTTAACTCATTCGTTAACGCCCCAGGTACTGGTGACGAACGTGCTTTTGCCGACGCACGTAAGACTGACGGCACTACTACTTACCAGAACGTTGTTACCGACGTAACTAACGGTAGTAAAGAAGTAATCGTACGTATGTACGTTCACAACAATGCAAACACCGGTACTAACGCTTCAGGCAAGGGTATCGCTAAAGATACTAAGGTTCGTGTACTTGTACCAACTGGTGAAACTCAGAGCCTACGAACTCGTAGCTATATCTCTGCTAGCAATGCTGGTACTGTAGAAGATACTGTTGACTACACCAGTGACACTCAGGCTTTCCGTCTAGAGTACATCCCCGGTTCAGCTAAGATCTTTAGCAACGGCCCGGTAAACGGCGCAACTCTTAGTGACAGTATTGTTACAACTGGTGCTCCTATCGGCTACAACGCACTGAACGGTGACCTCCCTGGCTGTTTCGAATACGAAGCAACTGTTGAAGTTCGACTTCGAGTACTTGTTCGTGAAAATCCAACCTTGAAATTCACTAAACAAGTTCGTATGGCCGGTACTAAGGAATGGAAAAAAGAAGTTGCCGCTAAGCCTGGTGACAAAGTTGAATGGCTTCTTACAACTGTAAGCGGCGGTACTGGCGTCAGCAAGGGCATTACTGTCCGTGACGTTGCAGCTCCTAACACACAGCTCGTAAGTGGCTCTGTAAAGTGGATTGATGTTAACCAGAACGCTACCCAGAATGACACATCACTATTTAGTGGTCCTGGCGGTGGTATTAACTTCGGTAACTACGATGTGAACGGTGGATTCTACGTAATGTACGCAAGCACAGTTAAGGGTGACTTTAGCGAGTGTGAAGTACGTGTTCGTAACCTTGCATACGTTCGATCTGAGCGACAGGGTGAAATCGGTGATGACGCTGATGTGATCATCAAGAAAGATAACTGTAACCCCCCAACACCTAAGAACCCTGGTGTCAGTATCGACAAGAAGGTTGACGGTGTAGAGCGAAAGACCGTAAACGTTAACCAAGAATTTACTTACCAACTAGTTGTTAAGAACACTGGTGATGTAGACCTCAAGAACGTTAAGGTGAGCGACAACGCTCCTGCAAACGTACAGTTCTTGAGCACTGACAAAGGTTCTGTAGCTGGCAACAAGCTTACCTACACAATTCCTGCCTTCGCTATTGGCGCCTCTGAGAGCATCAACATCAAGGCTAAGGTAATCGCTGAGGTTGCTGGTGACATCGTTAACACTGCATGTGTAAACGCTCCAGAAGTTAACCCTAACAACCCTAACGACGAAGATGACTGTGACGACGCTACGGTTAACGTACCTACTCCAGAATATCGTTGTGACCTGTTGACTACCTCTAAGATTGGTGACAACAAGTACCGATTTACAACTACTTACACTGCTCGTAACGGTGCAACCTTCAAGAATGTGAAGTACACATACGGCGATGGCACTGGCGTAACTACTGGTTCTGCAACTGCTGAACACACCTACGCTAAGGACGGTACTTACAAGATCAACGCTACAGTTACCTTTACAGTAAACGGCGTAGAGAAGACTGCTACCGCTCCTGCTTGTAACACAGAGATCGAAATTGCTCCTAAGGTTACTCCTAAGTACGACTGTGATCTACTTACTGTAGAGAAGATTGCAGATCGTCAGTACCGCTACACTGTTAAGTTCACTGCAAACAATGGCGCAAACTACAAGTTCGCTACCATCGACTTCGGTGACGGCAGCGCTAAGTTCATGACTAACGGTACAACCGCTACTCATACTTACAGCAAAGATGGTACATTCGTAACCCGTGCAGTAATCACCTTCACCGTAGACGGTGAGAACAAGACGGTAGATAGCGATAAGTGTGCAGCTCCAGTGACTCTAACCAGCACTCCTGTAACACCTCCTACTACACCAACTGTTCTTCCAAACACTGGTGCAGGCAACATCTTCGGTATCTTCGCAGCAACTAGCTTAGTCGGCGCAATGCTCCACAAGCTATACTTTGCTCGCAAAGAAGCCTAAGTTGCCTGCTTAGCAAGAATGTGCTAAGCTAGAGCGGAAAAGACGGATCGTGACTGACCGCTCCAAATGAAAAGACTCCCAATCGGGAGTCTTTTTTGTTAGTAAATGTTAGTATGAGCTAGTTTTGCTCACTCTCCATTTTTGGCGGATTATCTACTTGTGCCTGTAGTTCTTGCTGAGCTTTCTCTGCCGTAGCTTGGTCGCTTACGGGCTCCTCAACACCTGCCTCTCGTTCCTTCTTGAGGCTCTCAAACTCTTGTTGGTTTGTTATGGGTTTGTCTTCAGCGACAGCTGGTCTAGTGGAGTCCTTCTTGGTGAATAAGTAGCCGGCACCTGCAATAGCTGCTACAACAACGATGATTATGAGTAATTTTCTTTGACGCATTGCTACTCCTTATTGAAGCTTAAATTGAATTTGTTTGTAGTTGAGGCCGGGTACAAGACGGTTGATCACTACGATTGGATCTCCTGCTGGCAGTATGCTAGATGCAATAAGCTGCTTCAGGAAGGTGTTACTCTTGTCGGCAAGGTTTGTTGAGACCTTGTGAGCCTGTAGGATAGCACTCCGTGCTGATTCACATTGGTCGCTTACGACCGCGTTCTTAGAGGCTTGTATTTGTGCTCGGAGGATTGTGTACTGAACCTTAATACTTTGTGATTGCTCGATGAGTGATTGACCACCACTCGTATCAGGGCGCTTTACCGTAATGACGAAGAATTTGTTAAGGGCATTGGCGATGTTATTTGTGTAATCTTCAACGGACTTAATATCGCCGAGTACGGTTGCCTTATTACAGCTAGGGGTCTTTGGTGCTTCGACAACTACGGGGCTGCCGCCTCCACCACCGCCCTTGCTTCCGGCAGTAGGCTCAACAACGGGAGTTACAACTTTCTGGCCAGGGCCTTGGGATTTCTCCTCTTTCTTTGGTGGTGTCGTATTTGTCTTGGCTGGATCAGTTGGAGCAGGTGTCTGTGGGGCCTGAGGCGCAGGAGTTGTGGCGCCTGGTGCAGGTCGGTTTGGTGGCAATGCTGCTGGATAACCTGCTGCGAGTGCGTCCCATATTTCTTTAGTTACGATCCCACTAAAGGTCTGTACGTTGACGCCCTTTTGTTGCAGGGAGACAACAAATACCTTGGTGTAGTCGCTTGTTGTGTTGTCGAACGTATTATTATTGGCGTCGAGCAGGTTAGTACCGCCAGTAACGCTTACGAACTTGTTGAGCACGCCCTTATGTTGCTGTACACAAGCTCCAACGTCGCCAACCTTAAGGTTCTGATTTGCACAGTCAGTATCCTTAGCTGGTATAGCTGCAGATACGGGTACTGGTGGGAAGTATGAACCTGGGTATGCGTAGAAGTTAACACCTCCGTCTGTATATGAACCATCTGTTTGGTTAACAAAATAGTTCAGGGCGTTTTGGTTGTCAACATATAGTGTCATGAACCAAAGTGGTTTACGCACTACACGGTAGATAGGCACGGTGCCTGGCTGACTGCCATCAGGCCATCCATAGCCAACGATTCCTTCACGGCCGTTGCCTGGGTCTGCAGCAATACGATTATATTCATCACTTCCTTCTAGTACGATGAAGTGAGCGGTAATAGATGCGTTAAAGAATCGAACTAATGGTCGGGCGCCATTCTGTGGGAAGTTCGGTGCTCTAAATGCTACTCCCCAGTCTGTCCAGCCATCTCTGCCATGCAGGACTTGGACTTCATCGCCCAGGCTAACTACTGAATCAGCTCCGTCGGGGCTAGAACCCTGGTTGACGTCGCATATACCACCACCCTCTACTGCAGAACAGTTGTTAGGGGCTGCGCCTACGAAGAATATGAAGTACGCACCAATAAGTGCGACTGCCAATGCACCGCCAATTGCTATTCCTTTACGTTTTTTCGAACTAAAGAAATCCTTTAGGGAGATCTTTTTTTGAATACCTTGTTTTGTTTTTGGTTTAGCACTTAATGCAAATGCCATATACATCATCCTTATGGTTATTGTTAAGTAGAGTATCTCATGGGGTACAAATGGAGTCAATCATGCCTATGCACAGAAAACTTAAGACTTACTGAAGGCTCTTTTTGTAATGTTTAAGTTTCCTGCAGGTTGGAGTGCGACAGAGATCTACTGACTTTCAGTCTCATCTCCTACAAGCTGTACATTAAACACTTCAGTTTTCCATTTTCCATCTTCTTTCACGAGTTTTGCAATGAAGGGTATCGCTTCTTTATTGTCGCCAATAAAGAACTCCCCGGTAACACCTGCAGATTTAGTCGTGTCATTGATGGCGATGGCTTTTGTCTTAACTTTGACCTTGTCCTCATCACTATTTTGTTTAGTATTTTCAACAAATAACTTGTAATCGTCTGATGTCTTTAATGCTTTTGAGGCAAGGGCGTCTATTTCGGTTTGTTTTACGCCCTTCTTGTAAGAGACGGCAGCAAATTTTGCTACGGCGCTCTTTACTTGCGCTTCTGGCCCCCAGGTGTTGACATAGAGCTGACGGCCACCGACAGCCAGGGCAGCGGCCACAATAGCCAAGATTAGTATGGATCTGGTTCTTTTACTGATAGTGATACTCATTGTTTGGTTGCTCCCTGTTGAATGCTAGATTAATTTGTGCCGTATGATAGGTTTGTTGCTCGAGGAGAGGCGACTGCATTGAATAGTGTAGTTACGTCCAATGTGTATACCCGTAACTCCTTCGCTGTGGTTGCTTTGTTCTCTCGGGTCACACAGGCGTTATTGGTATAGGTCCAGAAAGTTGCATTATTTGAGCCTGGGTAGAGGGCTATTCTGCACCCGCCAACTAATCGCTCAGGTTTGGATTTTGCCCAATACCGCATATCTGTTTCATTCATCAAGTCCGGTCGAGCTACCATACCCTTGTTATTCGGATCTATAACTACGGAGTAGAAGGTTGCTACTTTTGTGATCTTCTTAAGACCGACCAGTGCGTTATAGTCTCCAGATGTGGTCGCAGCAATTGTCTGCGCCGCTACTTGCGCTGCCTGTACCGCTTGTGCCGTCTGTGTACTAACATTAGTTGCCGCTGTAGTCCCGGCTAACTTTCCTGCACCAGATGCCGGTTGGTTGCCTGCGCCTGTTACAGCCCCTATTTGTTGGAGCGCTACCTTCATCCAGAAGGTTGCGCAGTCGGCCTTGTTACTGATTCGTTCTTTCTGGCTAGAAGTCAATTTCTGGTAATCAGTTAGTGTGTGTGGACAGGCGATTGGCTCTGAGCTTATCGAGCCGTTTGCCGCGTCCTTAACCCCAATCCCAATCTTGGTTGTGACGGCTTTAATCCCGGTCTCAAGAAGGCTTGGCTGCTTTGTTTGCTTCTCTCGTGCGAGCTGAGCAAGTCCATCCCAAATCGGTTTAGTGACGACGCCGGTGAATGAGCCTTTTTCGACTCCCTTGACACCACCGGTGTTCATGACGAATTTAATGACGATACTCGTCGTGTCGTTGAAGGTGTCCATACCGCTATTTACTTGAGTAGCTCCTGCTTGGTTGAGCATTGCGTGGAGGTAGCGCACACAGTTACCGTGGGATCCAAGTTGTAGCCCGGCATTGTCGCAGTCCTGGTCGGCGGCTGGGCTAGGTGGCAGAACTGCTGGAGGTGCAGATGGTGCTGATTTCTTTGCATCAACTGCTGCAACGAGAGAGTCATAGATTGCTGTGGTTACTTTGTCGGTATAGTGATTGGGGCTAAAAGTTCCATACTTATCTACATTGAGGAGTTGCTGGTGAAGAGTACCGTCAAATCCTTCATTATTCTCATCTAGCTTGGACCCACTAATGTAGTTAACCATTGCCTTAATGATTCGGACACAAGGGCCGGAGCTAAATGGTGTGAGATCCTGTTCTCGACAAGGCTTTGTGACAGGAGCTGGCGGTGGGGTTACGGCTGCAGCCGCAGGTGCTGGTGCGGCAGCTTTTGCCTCGCCGAGAGCAACGATTTTATCAAAGATTTCAGGAGTAACTTTGTCGGTGTAGTGGTAAGGAGTGAAGGCATTAAACTTATCCATGTTAAGTAGTTGCTGGTGAAGGTTGCCGTCAAACCCGGGATTGCCTGGATCCAGATTCGACCCACTAATGTAGTTTACGGCTGCCTTTAAGACTTTCACGCAGTCGCCGCTTGAGAATGGTGTGAGGTTCTGCTCACGACACGGAACAACGGCTGGAGCGGGTGCGGGCGGTGCGGCAGCTTCCTCTGCTGCCTTCTGGGCTGCAGCCGCAGCTGCAGCTGCTGCTGCGGCATTGTCTTTATCTATAGCTTCATTGTAGTGCTGGTTGGTCACGTCCCATACGCCCATCCATACCCATTGCTGGTTGTTGTAGTGGTGTGGCAAGAAAGCTCCAAGAGCTTCCATGCGAATAAGTTGGTTGTTAAGTTCACCATCAAAGCCTGGATTGTTAACATCTAGATTTGATCCGCTAACCTTATTGACCATTACTTTCAATTTCTGGACACATTCCCCGCTACTATACGGCGCAAAGGTAAGTTCTCGACAATTTGTATCAGCGTGGCTTGTTAGAACAAAAAAGCCCGCTACTAATGCAATAACGAGACTTCCGCGAACAGCTAGTTTCTTGTTGAAACTTTTGCCTTTCTGTATAGACCGTGGGCCGTTTTGATTTGCGCCCAGTTGCCCGGGCTTGGGTATTTTATTAAGAAGGTTGCTGAGGGGCATGAATTTTGATCCTTTTTCAGCTTATGCTTGTTGTTAAGTAGAGTATCTCACGGGGTACAACGGGAGTCAATCATGCTTGTGGATAAAATATACACCTTACTTAAAGTTTACTGAGTATTCCAAAACTGTATCTGTTATGGTATAATCTTCAGGTCCCTAATAACCATAAATATTGGTTCATAAACATTGGTTACATGGCCTCATCTTCTAACGGTTAGGAAATCGGGTTTTCATCCCGGCAATCGGAGTTCGATTCTCCGTGAGGTCACCAAATGAGAATTATTGATATTTGCGAGAGTAAATAACGAATTCACCCCTGAAAATTGGGGTGTTTTTTGTGTTCGACTTTTTATATCTTCGTAGTTCGGAACCTTATTGAATATTACTCCGAAAAACTGTGCTTTTTTGATAGGATCAATCTGTTGTTTAAGTAATTCATCGAGGTGTTCGACGAAGTACTTAACCCTAGCCTTAGCTTTGCTGATATCAAGTGGTTTTTTAACTTTCATGGCTTCCTTATCTTGTTTTAAAGTTACTATTTCTTTCTCTAGTCTCACTAGATCCTCCTCCATGTATTTAATTGCCGTATCGCTGCTTAGAACCTTAAGTTTGCCGACTGTTAGCCTAACCTCGTCCTCGAGTACTTGTATGCGCCCGTCAAGACTATTAATGTTGGCCTTGTATTCTGCGTTGACACGCTCCCAAGACATATCTATAGCTTCAAAGACTTTTTCTAGTTTCTCTGGAGATATATGTAGATCGCTAATGAAGTCACTAACTGTGTTTTCTAAGTCTTGTTTACTAACTCTAAAGTTATGACCTCTTTTATTGCAGTGGTACGCAGGATAGTATTTACCACTCTTACCTCTAGAAGCACTGCCAAGAAGAGGTTTATTGCACTGTGGGCACATGACGAACTTCTTGTATGGGAAATCTATATTTCTTTTACCCTTATTAGTTAAGTGTTCGGGAGGAGTGGTGTCATAAATAGATATCTTACTATTTGAGTGCTCTACGATAGTACGCTTGCCCCGATTAGCTTTATTAAATAGCTCTAATGAGACTAATCCATCGAACATGCATTTAACGGGCTCATTATCTGTCCATTTTTCGACATTAACACCTGCATAAATAGGACTACGCATTAAGCGCCACAAGTGCCTCTCATTTAGAAGCGTTCCGTCTGACTGACTAGTGGTCTGGCCTTTAGTCTTGCTATATAGTTTTTTAACTCTGGATCGATAACCCATTGCATTAATCTTATCGACTATTTCTCTGTCGGTGTGTAGCCTGGTTGCCCGAAGCTCAAACATCTTTATCATGAATTTTGATTCAATTGGATGTGGAATAAGTATTGTGCGCTTGCCGTGTTGGGTATCAACCTTTTCACTTGTAAAGCCATACGGTGGACGACGCATCCAGTAGCCCATTCGGGTATATCGGACTTCGGCTCCGATCATGCGACTCATGATATCTCGTAGTTCGTCCTTTGAGCGTTCGGCCTCTAATATTTCTGACTTTTTACTGGGCGAATAAATACTCCATTTATATTCAAGTCCTAGATGTTCCATTGTATTGACCTGTGTAGAGCTAATAACGCCGTAGATGTCTACTAAGTTCACTCTGCATGCGTCTAATTGGTTTTTAAGTAAATCGTAGGATAATGATCCTCCACGAGTAAAACGATCAATCGACTTAATAATAAAGAGGTTTATTTTGTTCTTAGGGTTCTTACAGTAATCTACAGCCTCTTGCATGGGTTGTTGGGCCTTAGAGGCTGACTCCATAAATACAAAGTACTTCTTTATTACTATTCCTTTAGTTTCAGCAAAGCGCTCTATTTGCTCTTTTTGAGCTTCTGGAGAATCGCCGTCAGTGCCTTGCTTAGTAGTCGAAACACGTATGGCAACAACCGCATTTTTGGTTGCTAATTGGTCTTGCATGATAGCTCCTCGGACACAATATCGAACAGTATATCGGCAAGTATTTGTAGCTTATCTTCTTCAGAATTTAGTACCTCTTTTGGAGGTTGTTCTGTATGATTTTTTGATCCTTTTGTTCTAGCCATGATACCCTCATATAACTATTCTTATATGAATAGTTTACTATGCTTTAAAGAATAGTTCAAGTGATATTTTCTATAAAGTTTAAACTTTCCTGTGGATATATAGACACTAGTACCGTATAGTGTCTATATATTGTTCTTTAACCTGTAAAATGTATGTCGGTATTCTCTTTATTTTTATATATTCTATAAGGAGAATAACAACCAATGACTGACGAGCTAGACTTCCAAACAATAATACCCACTATAAATCTTCATCAACCTTAAAATTAAACCACTCAATCTATCCATAACTAAGAACAATTATCATGACTACAACTAAATCACCTAAACAACCTGCATACAGAAGACCGCTAAATAGTAAGCAGCTACTAATACTTAAACTACTGTATAAATTTAGATATCTAACTGTAGACTTACTCATGACTGCTCAAGGTCATAAGTATCAAGCTACTCATAGTAATAGATTAAAAGTATTACTAGACCAAGAATATATAGGACGTCATTACGATAGTAGTTACCGTATAGATCGAAGATACGCTGAGTACTACATATTACCTAAAGGTATTAATATCCTTAAAAATTTAGATATCTTTAAGCCCAGCGTTCTAAAAAGGCTCTATAGGGATAAAACAGCCAGTCAACACTTTATCAATCATTCCCTAAACATATTTAAGCTCTACAATACGCTTAGGAGGCTCTACCCCGATACTTTTAGTATCTATACGGCTATTGAGCTATCTGGACAAGAGGATCTGTCAGAAATGCTTCCTGACGCTTTACTTAAACCGAACAGTCAAGAGAAAGCAAAAGAGTATTATCTTGAATGCGTCAAAGACCTAGCTCAAGTACTGCTCGTTAAACGTAAGATAACTAGCTATCTGAAGCACTGTGCTTCAGATGAATGGCAGGATACAGACAGAGACTACCCAAGCGTGCTGATCTTAACCGAACTAGATAGTACCCAGAAAACATTACATAAATTCATCGCTAAGAAGTTAAGCTATTCTGAGGCGGTTGTTAAATTCTATACAACTACTTTAAAACAGTTTCATGCTTCAATAGATAATAACGCTAAAATATGGCATGAAGTAGGCGAGGATGAGCTAATTAAACTTGATATTTCTCCGAAATAGCAAGTCACCTTGTCGCTAAGGCGACAAGGTTCTATAGCAAGATTTAAAACCATTTGTCCAACCCTTGACATAAGGTATACTAAGCACTAGTAAGATCACGAGGGATGACTGTCAATTGAAAACAAAGAGACTTTATAAAAAACTGACATATACTATGGCTATATTCTTAGCTATTTTTGGTTTATTTGAATCAAGCCCTTTGAATAAACGAGTCCAGGCAGCCTCTACCGACATAACCATCAACGAACTAATGTATAACCCCCTGTCCGATGACGGTAATGACGAATTCCTAGAGCTATACAACAACTCGCCCGACGCCCAAGACATCAGTGGCTGGTGCTTTACTGACGGTATCGATTACTGCTTTCCGAACAGCACTACAATAACTGGCAACAGCTACCTTGTCTTGTCCCCCAGTACCTCTCAATCCTTAGCTACATATGGAATTACCGTCTCCCATGTCTACTCTGGAGGTCTTAAGAACAGCGGAGAGAAGCTTGAACTTAAAGACAGTAACTCTAACCTCATAGATACTGTGACTTACTCTGACTCTAATCCTTGGCCAGTCTCTCCTGATGGCACTGGACCATCCCTAGAACTCAAGGGACCGAACCTAGACAACAACCAAGCAACCAGCTGGGGAGCTAGTCTTGTCAATGACGGCACGCCTGGAACCGAGAATAGCCTAACTTCAGCTGACCTACCAATTCTTACCAACCTCAGTACTCCAAGCAACACCAGCAGCTTGGAAACCATACAACCGACTGACAGTCCAACCATTACTGTAAGCGCCAGCAACGTGACCACAGTTAACCTTGTCTACAAAGTTATGTTTGAGACGGAAGTAACTGTAGCTATGAATGACAACGGCACTGGAGCTGACGTAACTGCAGGAGACAACATATTCTCAGTTAACATACCCACCCAAACAGCCGGTAGTTTAGTACGCTACAAGGTTACGGCAAGCAACACTAGCAGTTACGTTAGCCTGCCGGGTACGGATGATACTGTTGGCTATAAAGGATATGTCGTCAGAGATATATCTCAAGAGGGAGGTTCTACGCCGCGATTGCAATGGTATATATCGGATGACAACTATAACTCGTTAATTCATAATCCCAATCAAGATGACACATATTACTATGCAGTTATAGCCTATGGTAATGAAGTTATCGATAATACCAAGGTCCGATTAAAGGGTGAGTCGTCACGAAGTTACTCAAAAAAACCACTTAAATTTAAACTTCCAAAAGGATATTCACTAGAAATGCCTGGTATATTGGATTTTCCTCTAGGTGAATTCCATCTTAACTCAGAATTTGCAGATGATAGATATGTTGTTTCACTACTTTCCTGGAGGATTTTTAAACTCGCCGGATTTCCTGTCCCGCAAGTTGTAAAAGTTCAATTACAGAGAAATGGGAGCTTCGAAGGAGCATATACGTTAGCTGAAAAATATGAAAAAGAATGGCTAGATAGAAACCAGGACTATAAAACTGCCGAAATTTATGAAGATCAATATGAAAAAGTTCAGCCAGATGACGATGATCTATCTAGGATTGAGGGATTAAGGAATGCACTAGACACAAAAACTGGAGAGGATAAACGCAATTTCTTGATCAACAAAGTAGACATTGCAAGCGCAATTAACCTTATGGCGGCTGAAGCGGTTTCCAGAAGCCATGATTGGAGTTCTGAATCGAACCTCTTTAGTATCTATAATTCTTCAAGTCGCGAACGCTGGTCATATCTACCATGGGACCTAGATTTAAGTATGAATTTTAATATCAGCCCAAATGGTATACCTCAAGGCTACGGAGATATGATTAGTCCCTATGATACGGCGCCATATATCCTTACCAGCCAACGTTATGTCTTTACTGCTATTTGGGATGATCCAGTACTTCAAAGTATGTATAAGCGAAGAGTCAGAACTCTAGTAGATGAAGTTTATGGATCAGGTGATATTCAGAGATGGGCTGATGAAGAGATTACTACTGCATTAACAGCTGCGGAGCTTGACGGCCAGAAATGGTATACCCAACAATACGAGGAAAGGATTCAACCAACAAGAGATTACATCTCCAATATTCTTGGTTTAAACCCAGATGATCCACTTGTGTTGCAGGGAGCGTTAGATAGCGCTACGGGCGGTGGAATTGCTTTATCCGACTTACCCGATATGCATGATTCATATAAACCTTACTCAGTTGCTAATAAGTTTTTTATCCTAAAATATGCTTTAAATAAACAGGGCGATAAGTTTTTAACTGATTATGTTAACAGGGGTCTTATTCCGAATGTACAAAACGCTAACGCTAATGTAAAAATCAATGGGATAGTATCAAGGTCAAACGGTAATAGTAGCTATCAATATATAGAGCTATACAATCCTACGAGCGAAGCAGTTGATATAACGGGTTGGTCCGTAAGAGGACTTACTAAGAAATTTCCAGGAGGTAGCGTAGTTCCAGCTCACGGGTATGCCTATGCAGTTAATAATGACATAGGATTTAAGGATGATAGTAACAGCGGAAAAATAGTATTTTTTGAATATAATCAAGTTTTGTCTCCAGAGAGCAGTGAAATTAGTTTACAGCGAAAGAATGGTTCTGTATCCGACTCTTACCCTTTGATTGCTATCGGCTCTAATCCGACGCCGTGGGCAGATAAGATAGTAAATACTCATACGAATATTGATAACTTCGTAGACAGAGATTTAAATTCTAGTGAATTTAGCAAAAGAGGAGATACTGGCGATATCAAAGATTTTGATCTCAATGATAATAGTGAAGCAAAATTTAACAATGTAGATAACATGAACAATAATGCAATAATTTTCGTCATATTGTCTGGATTATTAGGGTTGTTATCGTTAGTACTTATGCTAAAATATATGCAACATAGAGGAAATCATGATAGCAGATTTTAGAAAGTCCAATATAATACGTAATTTTTTTAGATATTTCACTGTCGTTATTTTGGCTATTGTTGTCGTCTTCCTCTTGAACCCGGAGTCTACACGAGCAGCAGACATAGATCTATCAAATGGAATTACAGTCGACTCAACGTTAGATAGCGTCGATAATAATGTAGGCGATGGCCAATGCAATGATGGAGTTGGTAACTGTACATTAAGAGCGGCGATCGAGGAAGCCAATTCAAATGCTGATACTTCTACGATTAATTTTAACATTTCTGGTGCGCCAGACTTTACCATCAGCGGACAGAGTGGATACACGATATTTCCTAGTACGCAACTTCCTATAATTACTGAAACAACTATAGTCAATGGTTATTCACAGCCTGGTGCTCAACCTAACTCTTCTAACGCTCCAGAACCTATGAATGGAGTGCTTTTAATTGAAATTGATGGTAGCAATATCGGGGGTGCAACTGGAAATGGATTAAATTTGTCGGCAAACGTGAACGATTCTATATTTTCTGGCTTGGTTATAAATAGCTTTCCGGGAGACGGTATAGCACTGCAGGGGGCTGACGAGATAATTATAACAGGTAATTATATCGGAACTGATCCAACGGGAATAATAGGCAAAGGCAATGGCTCCAGGGGGATAGGAAGTAGGTCAGAACTTACTAGTGATGATATTAGAGTTGGTGGCTTATTGCCGAGTGAACGTAATCTTATCTCTGATAATAACGACAGCGGAGGTTCTAATGGAAACGAAGGCATAGCAATATCTGGTGGAAGCATTAATTGGACTGTACAAGGTAACTATATTGGAATTGACTCAACGGGTTTATCAAGCCTTGGGAATGAAGACTCTGGTGTGGGAATTTCGGGCAGTGGCGCCTCAGATATTCTCATCGGCGGTACCGAATTTGGTTCAACTAATGTTGTCTCCGGAAATTATAACGGGTTAGCAGTTCAAGGTGATTCAGTCGACATTATTGGTAATATAATTGGGTTAAACGCTTCAGGTGATGCTAGTATTGGGAATTCATTACTAGGTGTGTATTTATCAAGTGACAATAGTTCAATTATAGACAATGTAATTTCTGGAAATGGCTATGCCGGCATGGCAGTGTTAGGAGACTTTAACGTGGTTCAATCTAACAAGATAGGTGCACTTGTGGATGGTAGTGATGGCGTAGTTGGTAGTCCTTCAGGTATAATTATTGCAGCTTCAGCAGCTGACAATATTATTGGGGGAACAAATACCACTGAAGCCAACACAATTGCTTATAATCAAACTGGAATTTCTGTAAACGCTATTTCTATAGCTTCATTAGTGCCAGACAGTAATACTCTAATTGGCAATAGCATATATAACAATTCGGTTATGGGAATTGATCTTGTAGATGACTCAAATGGCGATCGGTCTCCTGACACAGATTTGGGGCCAAATCTAAATGACGCTAACGATATTGACACTGGCTCAAATGACTACCTGAATTTCCCTGTTGTAAACTCCACTTCCGCAACCAAGGGTAGCCTAATTATTGATTTTGATTTAGATGTAGATGATACTGCAACTAATGGTTACAGAATCGAGTTCTATGCAAATAGCTCAGCAGACATAAATGGATATGGCCAAGGTGAATTTTACCTTGGAAGCAAAGACATTGCGGCTAGTGTAGCTGGAGAAATAGCTACACTTACTATTCCTACGACCTTCTCAGACGGTAGTTATGCCATTACAGCTACTACGACCGAAAAAGATGCTTCAACGGATGGTTTTGGTTCCACAAGTGAATTCAGCGCAATATTGGGCGACCAAACGATAATGGCCGCCATAATTAGCGACGACACTAATACTAACAATAATTCGAATGGCGGCAATCTAGCTAATACAGGACAGAGTGTACGATTAGTATCCGCTATTGCAACACTTGTCATTATTGGTGCGGTGTATGCAATAAAACGAGCTGGTATAAATTCTAGGAACTAGAATAATGATTTAGGCGTTAACATCGGGCACGTCGAAATCGTCTACAGACTTATCTTCCTCTCCTGATTTACTAGCTTTAATATTATTATCGTTATTCTTCGACTTGCTCTTTTTGCCTGGTTCGTCCTTCTTAGTTCCATCATTCCTGTCTTCAACTTTATCCCCATACTTAATCGCATACTTCTCTCTTGAAATAGCAATAACAGTTTCAGCTATTTCTGGGCTGGGTTCATTATCAAGTAGTAACGTCTCCCCTGACATAGGTTCATGGGACTGCAAAGCGGCAATCTTAATATAGAAGTTGTACGAGGGTATGTTTAATATTTCTCCTTGTTCTACTTGTGGACTAAATTGATGGAGTAATAGTTGTTCGGTGGCTGGGCTTTTAGATCTAAAGCCAACTATAGTACCAACGTTTGTCACCCTCCACATATAATCAACACTCAGTCTATTCTAGAATCGGCTTAATCTGTTAAATTAGGAGCACTGCGGGCGGTAGCCCGCTGTGCTCTAGAAAGGACTGTTTGACATGGCAAAAGGTAAGCCCACTGACCCAAAACTGAAACGTGAGATTGTTGGTAAGATCCGCGACGAGGGCATGAGTGTTGCGGTTGCAGGTGCCACATACGGCTTTAGCTCCCAAACTATCTACGCTTGGCTCAAAGAGGGTGTCGTAGATGGCAACCGCAACCTCATCCTCGAGAACAACCGGCTCAAGAAAGAACTGGAGATTGCCTACCGAATCATTGGCAGATTCACAGCAGACGCTCAGCGCCCAAAAGGCTAGCTGTCCTGGACGAGGTCGAACCAAGATGGCGTAAACAATTTGCCGACCGTCTTGGTGTCAGTCGTACTCACTACTACCGGAGGGCTACCAAGCAAAAGGTTAAAGACGAGTGGGACATGGCAGCACTGCGTGCTGTCCATGCCGAGCATCCCTTCTACGGGGTTGCTCGGCTGGCTATTCACCTAGGCTGGAGTGAGACCAAGACCAGGCGTATTCGCACTCTGGCTGGGGTTGTCGTACCGACTGCCAACAAGAAGCACCGCTACCGCCGAGGTGGTAAGCCTGAGATACCAGCACCAGCTAATGCGCTTGCTAGCTACGCTACATTCAAGGACAAGGCTAAACCACAGGCTGGCATGGACTACAGTGGCATGACCAGAAGTGGTGCTTGGGCTCAGGACTTTACCTACCTCAAGTTCCAAGGCTCGTACTACTACCTGGCGGGCGTACTTGACCTAGGAACCAGGCAAATTGTTGGCTGGCGGCTGGGAAGCCGCCACAGCAGTGAGCTGACGTACGAAGCAGTACTAGACGCTCTGAGTAAACACCACGCTCCAACCATCTTGCACAGTGACCAAGGAAGTGAGTACTTGAGCTACAAACACCGAGACCTGTGCGCCAAGATGGAAATAACGCTCAGTGCCAGCAAGCGCGGCAGCCCGTGGCAGAACGGCTTCATGGAGCGTTGGTTTGGTGGCTTTAAACTAGAAGTCGGTGACCACACTAAGCTCAAAGATATCTCCCAGCTCCATGAAGCCATTGCCCTACAAATCTTCTACTACAACACTAAACGTATCCACACCGCCCTAAAGATGAGCCCGGCAGCTTACGCAGCCAGACTCATGCGCCTACCGGCGCGAAGAAAAGAAAGAGTGTTGCAGAAAGTTAGAGGTTGACACAAGACGAATCATCTATATTATCGACAGATAGGATATTCCCCACCATGAACGGAGTGATTGGTGTACCTTTTTTAACTCCAATATCTATGCCACTATGTACTCCAAGTCCGAGTAATGTACGCCACTGTTCATGAGTGCCAAATTCATCGGTTACCACACCGCGCACTGGCCAGTTAACGGAAAGCTCAACATCTCCTACTTTATTACCATTCGTATCAAATAGTTCAACCAGCCTAGTTACTGGGTTGACTAAAGCTAGGGCATTGCCAACAATACTTGCCCCAGAGGCAGCCGCAACTACAATCGTAAAGGTTGGTAAGGTTATAAGCACCACTAAAGTAATTAGAACTATCTTGAACTCAGTCGAGCTAGATCGATATAACCAAAACAGTAGTTTCATAAATTATATATCTCGCTCGGATTAGTCGTAATAAGCGGGTGTTCTTTCTTTGAAGCCACTACTTTAACCGCTACATGGTTTTTATCTGCAATAATCAGGGCTTCACCTTTATCGCAAGTCAGTAAGAAGTTATTTTCATATTCACTTAGGCCAAACTGTGACGTTACATTTTTAATTGTAGTAGTGTCTTGTTTCATGAGTATTCGAAGGGCAGATTGTGAGGCTATAGCTCGACCATAATCATTTTTAAGAAAATCGTTAGCTTGTTGGGATATAATCGACACCCCTAAGTAATACTTACGAGCCCTTCGAACCAATCCTGCAATAAAGCGAGCGGATTCCTCGTGTTCAAGTAATAACCAGCCCTCATCTATAACAAGTAGTCGTTTCTTCGTGTTAGAATTCACTTCGTTTTGTACAAAGTTACTGACGATTAATATCATCAGCTGGCGCATGCTTTCGGGCATATCTTTAATATCGAAAACAATTAGGCGATTATTCAGGTCAATATTAGATTGCGAGTTAAAGACATTAGCTAGAGAACCTGAGATATATTTTTCTAGTCGTACACAAAGATCAGTACTTCCCAGACCTCTGACAGCTATATATAAATCCTCAAGTAAGGGTGGTGAGGCTAGCTTAGCTTTCTTTGTATCTTTTGTGTAAAGACCAAGTAGAGCTTTATCTAGTGTAGCTTTTTCTTTGGCATCGAGCCCCTCAACCATTAAGCTAACAATTTCGGTTAAATCTTGAATATGTTCAGATAAATCTAGTTTCATATTTGAACCAGTAGTTGTTGCAGAAATATCGAAAGGATTAATCTTCTGTTTAGAGTTCGTAGCCAGTTTTACGTACGATCCCATAACGGAATCGCTCAACAGCTTATATTCCCGTTCAGGATCAATAACTATGACATTCACTCCCTGCATAAGCTGGCGCAGAATCTCTACTTTAGTGGCATAACTTTTGCCCGAGCCACTTTGTGCAAAGACAATCGAGTTGGCATTATTGAGCGCAAATCTATCTAGGATTACTAGTGAGTTATTAGACTTATTTACTCCGTATAGGATACCTTGTTCGTGCACAAGCTCACTGCTCATAAACGGAAAGGTTATGGCTGCTGAGCTACTATCTAAGTTGCGGCGCTGAGATAAAATATCTTCGGCTCGAGGCAATGTAGACTGTAAACCTTCAATTTGTTGGTAACGAGCTACTTTTGTGAAGAAAAGCCGAGAGGATAATGTATTTTCTAGCAGTTTGGTTAGTTTGTCTAATTCAACTAGGTTGTCTGCGGATAGACAGATATAGATTGAAGTTTGAAAGAGCATTTCCTGCCCACGCTGAATCTTATCTCGTAGCTCCATGGCCGACTCAAGCGGATCAGTCACTTCCGGCCCGACAATCTTTCCGGCTTTAATCATCGTCCGTTTGGTGCTCTCAAGTTCTGTTATTTTACGGTTAAGTTTCGGTAGTGCCTTGGTCGCTTCAACTTGGGAAATATGGTAACTAATATCTATATTGCTATTAAAATTCACTAGAGAATTAAGCCAACCAGAACTGGCCACAAATGGATAGCCAGAAATAAAGAGGGTACGGACATAACGGCCATCAATAACTAAGTAGCTTGGTTGTTCTTCAAGCCCTGAGTAGCTAATGATATCCATCGGATCTTGTTCGCCATAATCCAGAGCGTAGCTTTTAACTTCATCTTTATTCCTAATACTTGCTACTTTGTCTTTGACCGAATTTAACGTTATAGATCTCATAAATATGACTCCTGTAGTAACTTAATGGTTTGTTCTCTGAGTGGCTGTCGCTTAGCTTGTCCAGGTGAATAGAAGCTATAGAAAAGATCAAGTACTTCTAGTGATGACAGTTTTCTAACCTGCATACCGAGTTTGCCTAGTCCTTTGGCGACCATATCGCTGGTTTGTTTGAGTTGTTCGACTGCTTCACTAAACTCTGCATCTTTAGAGTCATACGGAATGACAATATAGAACTTACGAGTTAGTATCTTGTTGCTCACTACTAGACCATTAATAAACTTAATATAGTCTTTAGCCTGAGATTTATAGATATCGTGATCTTCGCTTTCTACTCTAGTTTTAAATCCTTCAAGATATTTATCCATATCGAGCTCTCGGACTCTAATCATAATTTGGATATCACTCGAAAGTGAGTTTAGAAAACTCTGATAGGCATCAATTAGGGCATCTTGTTCTTCTTCGCTCATTAGCTCAAAGTTTATTGATGAACTTTCTAGTACAGTTCGGTATTTCGATCCAGGAAGTAGTAATACTCCGTCACGTACACCTTTGATACGAATTTGTGTCCTAGAGCTATTTGGTTTATTCGACTTCTTTAAAATGGACACGTAAAGCTCCTTTCTTATCTGTTAGAAAATGAAAGTCAGCCTGGGGATTATTTATGACACTTTCAAAGCTAAGCACCTCACTATGTTTAAAAGCATAGGTTATAACTTCATCTTCCTTAATCTTTTTAACTTCAGTCTCTGGTGCATCTTTCCGAACCCTGTACTCCGACCTTCCAACAGTACTATTCTTATTAAAGACATAATATCTTGGCCTCGAGTTGTAACGACTAGCAATAACCAGCCATTCTAAGACCAGCTTGGTCTTTATCCGTACAGCTAAAACCAAACATATAACCGCTATTATTCCTGCTATAGCTACTTTGTAGTTTTCGAACTTCAAAAACGAGGGCAAAAACACAAAGCTAGCCCCTCCTAAGAACACAGGAGATATGAGTAAAAGTAATTGAGTGAAGGATAAGTTACCGGCAATCTTATCCTCAACACTAGTGATCTGAGCTGGAACTATTGTGGTTTTCATTTATAGCCTTTCACTGGTTTTACGTTACGAATATTCTTAACCGAACGAACCCTGCCCGAGGTATAACTAACGCCGTTTATGAACTGGCCACCAAGCTTACGCATAGCCCTCGGCCCGACACTGACATAACTCATTTGCATCATGAGTCCCTGAGTTTTAAGAAGAGCTAGTAAAGCTGCAACACCAACAACCATAGCCATGACAGGGTCCAAGGGAGGCTCGGATCCTGTTTTGTTTAAGCTATCGAAGAGCGTTGCAGACAAAGTAAGAATAATGACATGCACAAATAGCACGAAGATATTCACGACATAGGTTTTAGTAGCCGTCAGCGTAAAATCTTTAAAGCCAGGTAGGATTTGGAGCATTGCAACCAGCGGTGCCAGAACCGCCCCCACATACAGCGTTACGATACGCATAACGTAGTAGATGAGTAGGATAGTTGAAAGAATTAGGAATACAACCATAATGAGCAGAGCTACTAGTCCCTGGCTACCAGCCGTTTCAACAACTCCAGTAAGTGCACTCCAAACAGATAACGTGCCGTAAGCTGATTCGACGGCATTGATCATGGCATTGGACAGACTGATGATCATATCTATTAGGAAGATCGACATATTCATCAGCAAGAAAGTTGCACCTAGTCTGGGCAGCATATGCTTGAACTCTATTTCATCAAGCCCTAGACTAGATGCTCCCATAACGTGAAAGCCAAGCAGTGCTACTGTTAGTACAAATAAGGCATTAGCTATCCCTAGAACCGTCAGCCACAGTTTAAATACGCTCGGATTATCTACCATGAGTGGCGTACTATGTGTAAAAAAGTCCAACGCACTGATAAATGGCTTTGAAGCAGTTTCAATAATATGCTTAAAGAGTCCGATGATGGCATTAATGAGTATTTCTGTAATCCCTCCGCCACCAGTTTCGGATTCAATAGGTGTTAGTGCTGGTACGTTCTCAAGACTAGTGGTTGCAGTTGAGGAGTAAGCATTGGTCAGTATAGCTGTCAGAGTCCCAGCTGCAATTACTATGATAAGTCCAATGATGGCGTTCTTGAGGACTACCTTTGAGTGTTCTAGTTTCTCAGGTTTACCTGAGCTTGTCATATACCCTATGCCGCCAAGAATAATAAAGAAAGTTGAGACTACTCCAGCTAGCCCAATAAGGGACACCATTATTGGCTTCAAGTAGTCTTGAATATTGGAATTAACAACTGCAAAACTAACCAATGAATTCGCCGCTCCTTGTAATTGAGTGACGAATTCATTCATCAGGAGTTACCCTCCAAAGGCACTTGACGCAATACTACCGACAATATTGCTTAAGACAAATGCCCCAACTGTTATGGATAAACCTATCCCAGAATAAATTAATGTTCTCTTACTTCGCTCTAGGGTATCTGGATTACCGGAACTTGTTATATACCCAAAACCCCCTGCAACAAAAAAGCCGGTCGCTATGAGACCGGCTAATCCTGCTATTGCCTTGATGACATTTCGGATAAAGCTTTCAACTTGTCCGATGTCACCTGCGCCCTGGGCAAAAGCAATGCTTGGGAGGAGTATTGGTAACCCAATAGCAACAAACATTGCTATGAATATTAGAGTTCTACGATTTCTCATACACCTTACTCCTGTTTACAAGTTGAAAGTAGCATAAGTACTTGTATTTATGCAAGTATATTGTGTAGTACTTATGTTAATAGAGAGCACCATAGTCATTTTGAAAGTAAACATGCACCTACTGGTAAGCATTATGTAAAAAAATGTAGTTTAAATTACAATTAAAAATCTGCTATGATTAGGCTAATGAGTCAACTTATCACCGTTATATCTAAAAATATCAAGAAAGCACGCCTTTCTAAAAACCTTACTCAATTAGAAGTTGCCAGTAAGGCAGATATTAGTGTTAATCACTATGCAAAAATCGAAAGAGGTGAAGTTCAGCCTACAATATTAACCTTAGAGGGGATACTGAAAGCTATTGGTGCCAGCTCCAGGGATATCCTGCCCTTTTAAGCTTGATTCATTTTTTTGAGTGCTTTTTCAAAAGTCTCAGAATTTAAATTATCTGATTTAGCTAGGTCATGAGCCATACCTTGCATCATTTCTAACAACTGGATAGCATAATCTCTGTCTGCATTTTTAGGATCGTGCAATTCCAAATAACGCAAAGCTGCGGATATATATTCTTCATTAAGCATTGATTCACTCATAATCTGCCCATTATATCACCAAAATCTATTATTTAACTTCGTGAACTGTATCATCTGTTTGCAAAGTGCTTCAGAGCGAGTCCGCCTCATTATTTCCTTGCTGTTAGATTGAGACATTATATTCAAGCTCCCATCCCAGAGTATTGTATTATCGATGATAGCTAGTTTTCTGTGTCGCATATCGCTGCAAATATATACTTTAACCCTGGCTTTGCGAAGTACCTTAATTGCTTTCCATGCTTGGATTTCAAGAAGTTTATCGTGGTGTTTTGGGTCCCGTGTATTAACCCTAAGATAAATACCTCTCTTATACAGTCTTTTGAATAGCTTTGAAAATTGAACTGCTCGTTTTTCTGTCAAAAATGGACTTTCTATAACTATCGATTTCTCAGCAGACTTTAAGTCCTTTACGAATGATCCGTAAAAACTCTTCTCATCGTATAGCTCAGAATTGAGTAGATCGGTGCCGGATTTTCTACTAACTTGTCTGAAATTAAACATTATCTACTCCCTCTGGTATAAATATAAAACTACCTTTAGATTCTATGATGCCTAGTTTCTGGAGTTTTATATCTGTGAGTAATATATCATCTGTTAGGGTGTTTGACCTTGATCTCGATAAGCTCACCAGAGGAAAATTATCATCAGCCAGCAGGCTAAAGATCGGATTCACCCCTGTAAAAAGGGGTGTTTTTTGGTTTCGGAAAGCTAAATCATTGTAAGTCGGTAATGTGTTGAATATAAGCCCAAAAAGCTGGGCTTTCTTGATGTCATTACTCTGTTGAGCGATCACCTGACCAATGTTTTCGGAAAACTTTCTGACCCTGCTTAGAATCTTGTCTATATCGAGTGGTTTTTTACCTTCCATACGTGTCCTTTCTAGACTTACGTGTTTAATTTGGTTATCAATATCCTCTAGCTCTTCGTTAACGTACTTCTGAGCCGAAGGAGCAATAGTAGCGAAGCTTTTGGTGAGTTCACGGGCTTTAGCTTCAAGGGTGGTTATCTGACTGTTTAGAGCTACAGTCTGAGCCTCGTATGTGGCCACATGCTGCTCGTATTTCTTACGCACGGCCGTAAATACCTTGCCTATGCGTTCCTGCGAGAACTCCATGCCGTCTATAAAGCTGTAAACGTGGGTTTCAAGGTCTTCTTTGCTGACCCTAAACTTGTGGCCTCTTTTATCGCAGTGGTAGTACGAATAGTATTTGCCAGTCTTACCGCGTGAGGTGCTACCAGACAGTGGCTTATTGCACTGCGGACACATGACATAGTGCTTGAAAGCGAAGTCGTTGTTGCGTGTTCCTTGTGGGGTGGCGTTCCGTTGAGCGACGCTGTCACTAATAGCGATCTTGTTGCCAGGCATTTCGACGATCGTCCGTTTGCCTTTGTTGGCTCGGTTAAATAGATCAACTGAAATTAAACCGTCGAACATGCACTTTACCGGCTGGTACTTTGTCCATTTCTCGACGTTTACGCCTGCGTAGATGGGATTTCTGACCATCTTCCAGAGCTTACGGTCGTCGAGTGGCACGCCCTCGGTTTTTCCGATAACGCGGCTATGGTCGGTCTTGGAGCGCCGATATTGTGGTCGGCCACGGTAGCCCATGTCGTTAAGTTTGGCGGCTATTTCTTTGTCACTAAACTGTCTACTGGCTCGCAGCTCAAACATCTTAATGATGAACTTCGCCTCTACTGGATGAGGTTTGAGTATGGTTCGCTTGCCATGCTGGGTTTCGGTTTTCTCGCTTACAAAGCCGTATGGTGGCTGACGCATCCAATAGCCCATTTGGGTGTAACGTATCTCGGCACCAATGACACGACTCAAAATATCGCGAACTTCGTCTTTAGAGCGCTCGGCTTCAAGCATCTCGGACTTACGGCTCGGTGAATAGGTGCTCCATTTATATTCATGACCGAGATGTTCCAGGGTGTTCACCTGTTCCTGGCTAATGACGCCGTAAGTATCGGTGAGCGTAATGCCGTAGCCGTCTAGCTGGGTTTTGAGCAGATCGTAAGATAGTGAGCCACCACGCGTAAAACGGTCGATGGATTTAATAATGAACAGGTCTACTTTGTTCTTTGGATTCTTGCAGTAGTTTATGGCTTCCTGCATCGGCTGTTGTTCTTTACTAGCCGATTCCATAAAGACAAAGATTTTCTTGATAACAATGCCTTTATTTGTGGCAAAGCGCTCAATCTGCTCTTTCTGGGCTTCGGGGGAGTCACCATCACGGCCTTGTTTGGTGGTGGATACGCGAATCGCGGCAACGGCATTGCGATTACGAGGAGGCTGCATTGCTTTCTTCCTCTAATGCTAGTTCAAGTAGTAAATCGGCCAGCAAGTCTATACGTTCCGTTTCGCTCGTATCGGTACTTTCCTCGATCTTTGACTGTTTCTCTAACCCTCTAGAATCAATCATATCTACCCTAAAACTATTGATTATAGTTATAGTTTACTATAGAAAATAGTGGTAGTTCAATACCTTTTTATGGTATTTTCCCGTAATTCCTGTAGATAAGTAGGTATTTTTAGCATATAGTGTCTATCTATGGATGTTTAAACTGTTAATAGCATTAAATATTCTCTTTCCTTTTATATATTCTATAAAGCGAATGGACCATGTAACGCGCGCTACAATAACCAACGCACAACATCATGACTAAGCCTATACCTCCATCCAAACAACCAAAATACCGTCGCCCACTCAACGACAAACAAATCCTACTACTCAAGTTACTCTACAAATTTAGATTCATAACCGTAGGACTACTTCAAACTGCACAGGGTCACAAATACCAAGCAACCCACAACGATAGATTAAAAGTACTGTACGATCAGGAATACATCGGACGACACTATAACGATACCTACCGCATAGATCGTCGCTATGCTGAATACTTCATTCTTCCAAAAGGCATCCGAGTACTAAAGGACTTGGGCAGCCTAAACACTGCCGATCTCAAGAATCTTTATGGCGATAAAACGGCCAGTCCGCAGTTTATTGCTCACTCTCTAGGTATTTTCGATCTCTACAACCTGTTTCGTAGGCTATATCCGGATACTTTTAGCTTTTACACTAAAACAGAGCTTGCAGGGCGTGACGACACACCACCACAGCTACCAGATGCGCACTTGAAAACCAAAGATGCAGCAACAGAGAGACGCTTCTATGTTGACTCCGTAGACGATCTTGCTGGACTACTGTTCGTTAAACGGAAGATAACGAGCTACATAAAGCACTGTGATTCGGTTGAGTGGCAGGAGATAGGCAAAGAATATCCAGACGTACTGCTAGTAGTTGAACGCAAGAGTAGCGAAAAAACGCTCCACAAGTACATCGAGAAGAAGCTAAGTTATTCTGGAGTAGACATGCAGTTTTATACGACAACCAGACAAGCCTTAGCTGAAGCAAAGCCCAGTTCTGACGTAATATGGCGTCTAGTGGGAGAAGACGAGCCAACTACACTTGGCATTTTGACAAAATGACAAGTCACCTTGTCGCTTGCGACGAGGTTTGTTGTCCTAAGGCTTTGCAAGATAAGGTTATATGCTAGTAAGCCTACAACCAACAATTAATAAGACACTTATGGTAAAATGTAGGTAATCTATGAGGGTGCCCAAAACAATCATGCACAGATTTTTGACTTTGGATTCCGGAGCATTGCTTTTGGTTCTAGCCGTAATGCTATCAGTTGGGGCGTGTCTGGTTGGTAAGCCCGCTCTAGTAAGTGCCGCTGTGCCCGGGGATGTGGTCATCAATGAGATGATGTATAACCCAAACACTGGTACTCAGGATGATGAATTTCTGGAACTGTACAATACCACCGGCTCAAGCATTGATTTGACTGGCTGGAGTTTTAATCAAGGAATAACCCTGACGTTCACCCCTGGCACAACCATTACCGCTGGTGGGTATCTTCTTATTTCGCCCAACGCTACCAATACGATGAATACTTATGGCAAGACAACAAGTGGGACGTATACTGGCAACCTTAGTAATAGTGGCGAAACCGTCACTTTAGTAGATAATACCTCAGCCATTATGGACACTGTTACGTATTCCCGAAATACTCCATGGCCATTAACGCCGGCAGGGACAGGTAAGTCGCTGGAGCTCAAAGCGCCAAACCTCGATAACTCTTTGGCAGCAAGCTGGGCGGGCAGTGTTAGTAATGGCGGTACGCCTTTGGCGCAGAATAGTGTATTCGGGCTGAGCCTGCCAAGCATTACAAACGTGACTGATCCTAACAATATTACCGCTGGTCAAGCAGTTAATATAACAGCCACTATTACCGGAACTGGCATTACGAGTGTCATATTAAAATATAAGATCGGTTTTACGAGCGACGCAACCGTTACTATGTTTGATGATGGGGCTCATAACGATGGTGGAGCGGGAGATAACGTGTATGGTGCTAATGCTATTCCCGCACAATCTGTTAATACGCTGGTGAGGTTTAGGATTGAAGCAACCAACAGCAGCGGTACTCAGAGCTCACCAAGTGTAGATGACTCGATGACGTATAACGGTTATTACGTCAAAGATCCGAGCGCCACGTATAATGAGGCTCCCCTTTTACAATGGTTTATTACCGATGCCGACTATGACGACATGTACGCCCAGGCTGACCTGCAGATAGTAAATCAGTACCCGGCAGTTATAGTGTATGGTAACGAGGTGTATGATAACGCAAGCGTACGAGCCAAGGGCAGTAATACGCTGGGATTCCCAAAGAAGAGCCTGAAGGTTGATCTGCCTGCTGGACACACACTGACCTATCCAGGTATGACGCCAAACATTAAAGAGTTTCATTTAAACGCCAACTACAAAGCCAACGAAGCAGGCAAGTTACCTACGGTCTATTGGGCTATGGAGCAGGGTGGACTAACAACTACGAACAACCAGATAACTGAGCTCCGGCGTAATGGACAGTTTGAAGGCGCATACATTATGGTCGATAAGTACCAGTCGCAGTGGCGGCAAGCCAACGGCTTTAACGGCGGGCAGCTATTCGAAGATTACTTCACCATCGAAAATGGTGCGGCTAACATCAATGATCTTGAGACTTGGAAAGACCACATGACAGTGGACCGCAAAGATGCCGCCAAGCGTGACTATGTATTAGACGAAAATAATATCCCGGCACTTATTAACTACATGGCTATGGCGGCCATAACCCAACACTATGACTTCACTCGAACTCAGAATATCTTCTATTATCGCTCAAATACTACAGATCGCTGGGAGGCTTTGCCGTGGGACCATGATGGCGACCTGATCTCCATTAAGCCTAAAACTAACATTAACGTCTATGACAATACGGGTGTACTGCCTACCAATTCCCGATTCTTCTTACAGGCTATCTACGATGAGCCCGACCTGCGTGCAGCGTACTACCGGCGCTTAAGTACGCTTGTCGACAGATTCTACACCAATGACGGACTTCTTAATAAGTACGAAGAATTCGCAGACGATTATGCAGATCTGAATGCCGCCGACCAAGCGAAGTGGGTAGGCTATGTGCGAGAAACAAAAGAGAAAGACCTGGCCGTACTTGCAGAGCTCAAGTTGTTGTACGGCGCTTACTACCGTGATTCTTGGGCTATACCAAGTTCGCAAACCCTTGGCCAGAAGCAATCGGTTAGTATTGACGAGGTGGTGGCTAGCGGTACCAACAGTGACGAGTACATTAAGCTCACTAACGGCGCCAATACGCCTGTTGATATTTCTGATTGGGTCGTCGAAGGTATCAATTACACAATCCCCGCCGGTTCGGTCATTCCTGCCAATGGTTCCATATATCTGTTGCGTGACGACAAGGGCTATCGAGCTAGCCACGCTGCTGTATTGGTGGCTGGACAGTATGGTACCGACTTGGGGTCATCCGGAAATCTAATCCTTAAGACTGATGCTAATGTAACGATTGATAACTATGCGTATTAAAACTTCACGACTTCTAGCCGTATCGTTTGTGGCAACCTTAGCGGTAGCGGCGTATAGTCAATTGGCTCCAAATGGTGTGCCTATAGTTAACGCGGCGCCCGTAAACATTATAGTAACCAACACTAACGATTCGGGTGCTGGATCGCTGCGAGCGGCACTTGCCACGGCAAATGGTAATGGTAACCCTGCCGATACCGACACTATTACCTTCGACATCAATGCCGACGCCCCCGGAGATGTAGTTATTGAGCCACTAACGCCACTGACCGTTACGCAGCGTGTGCTTATTAATGGCTATAGCCAGGGCGATGCTCAGGCTAACACGGCAGTTTGGCCTAATCCGTTCAATGGACTGCTCCGGGTTACTATTGATGGTTCAACAGCGGGATCCATGGAGGTGACCGGTAATAACGTTACTATACAGGGTATTAACTTTGCCAACTCAACCGATGCGGATGTGACAGTTACTGGAGCCGCCAATTTCCACTTTTACGGTAATTACACTGGCACTACGCCGAACGGCATGGAACGTGGCAGGGATGATATTGTGCCTACCCGGTCGCTCATCTTGGACGATACGAGTAACGCCGTAGTTGGGGGCACGACAGGTTCGGCCCGAAACATATTTGGCTTCTGTGCGCTCAACTGTATTGAGGTACGAGGCAGCGCTAATACCGGAACTGAAATTTTGGGTAATTATGTTGGGCTTGCTTCCGACGGGGTAACTAGTTTGGATACAACCTATTTCTCTAGTTATGGAGCTAACCGTCAGGCGGCCGTGGTCATTCTTGGCGATGCTTCGGACGTAACCATTGGCGGTAGCGCAAGTGGGGCAGGTAACTCGTTTGAGCATAACGCCGAAGGAGCTATTTTTGGGCAAGACTCCAGTAACATATCAATTCTTGGAAACCGAATACTCTATAACCTCGCAAACAACGGACCTCAGAAAACCGGTATTTCATTCCAAGGGGTCACTAACTCTACAATTGGTGGTGCTGGCGCGGCTGCCAATATAATTTCCGGCAGTCAGCGGGAGGCTATAGATATCCGTGACTCGGCCCTAACCGCTGCGGCGTCAGATAACATTGTTATCGAAGGCAATAAAATTGGCGTTATGGGCAATGGCACCACGGCGTTCCCCAACTACTGGGGAATCATAATCGCCGAAAACACCGAGGATGTGTTGATTTTAGAAAATACTATCGTACACACTACGAACGGACCGGGAATAGATTTAAGGGATAACGCGCAGCGCATATCAATCCTAGGTAATAGTATTGATGATAATAATGGTAAAGGTATTTTACTATCTGGCACGAACACTGGTGATGGCGGGGATAATGATACGGGACCGAACGGTGGCCTGAATGCCCCTGGTTACACTGAAATTATCGAGGATGGCGGCAATACAGAGGGTAAATTTACTATGGATGTACCTGCCGGTGATTACCGGATCGAGTTCTTTAGTAACGACACTGCCGACCCTGACTATCCCGGAGAGGGGCAGACTTATATCGATAGTATTAGTGTTACTTCGAGCGGGATAGGGCTGGAGGAATTCGATTTCCTTATTCCTGGAGTGGGGCACGATAACCTATCGCTGACTGCCACAGAAGAGAACGTTGCTTCGCCTAGTGGCTTTGGTGCGACCAGTGAATTTGGTACGGAGGGTTCTCTACTCATAAGGGACATTGACCTAGAGGCTACTACTGCATTACAAAATCCTGAGGACGTGGCTGCCGGGAATATCCTTAATTACGAAGTCACGCTAAAGAATAACGGACCAGACAATCTTAACTTAGATGAGCTCGACCAGTCCAACTTTAGTTCAGACTACTTGTTCGCCCTAATCTTGCCGAGTGACCTGGTGTTTAGTCAAGCGAGCGGTTCTGGACTGAGTTGTGTTGATGGTGGGCCTGGTTCGGCGGGCTCACAAGGTGGTTTGTTTGCCGATCACGCGGATTATAGCATTGTAGTATGCGCCCATACGAGTGGTACTAGCATGCTCAATTCTGGCCAGTCTCGGACATATACCATCTCGGCGGAGGTCCAAGAAGGTAAACAGGATCTACTCGTCTACACCATCGCAAATACTCCAACTTTTGATCCGAACCGGAACCTGTACCAAGACGCGATCACGAGCGGTAACGATATCATCGCCGAGATGTTGACTAATTCATTCAATAACTTCGACGAAACGAAATACACTTACGAAGAGGTATCGGACTTTTCATCTAGTGCAGTGCTGCTGAATCCAGAAGATTTTGAGGTTGGTGGGGTACTAAATTACCAGATTACACTTACCAATAATGGCCCAGACGACTTCGACCTAAACATGTTAAACGATCCTTTACCCTTTGCGGGTACCGACTTATTTATGGCCTTCCTGCCACCATCACTCACCTATACGGGTGTCGCTGGTAGTAATGTGGCGTGTTCTGCGTATGGGGCGCTCGCCGATGGAGTGCTCCCCAACCATCCTGACCACTCCATAGTAGTTTGTGCACATACCGGAGGCAGTACAATATTCGCGAGCGGACAAAGCATCTCCTATACAGTATCGGCCGAAGTCACTGATGCTTCGCAGCCAGAATTCTTTGTTCATGTACTGGCGCAGTTTGCTAATACCGATGTAAACGATCCAGATGGACCTGCAGTTGGCGAAGCTGCAGGGTCGGGTAATGACCTTTTCGATGTTCTCCTATCGCAAGGGGTCAATAACTACACTCGTGCCTACAGCCAGCCGGCGGACGCTAGTCTAGAGGCTGTACTCGTAAATCCCGAAGATGTGGCGCCTGGCGCCAATCTAACGTATCGAGTGGAATTTATTAATAATGGTCCCTTCCCAATGGACCCCCGCTACCTCGACGGACAAGCTGTTTTCAACCCGCTTTCCAATGCTCTGTTCGTGGGTATTCTAGCGCCCAACTTAACGTTAGTGGGCAGTGTAAATTCCGATGTGAATTGCCAGTGGGGTGGGCCTAACTCCGCTGCACTTATGGGGCCTTTGCTAGAGGATCACCCAGGATACAGTATGCTCCTGTGTACGTATGTTGGTTCGATGTCGAGCTTGCCGAGTGGCGAGAGCATAACAGTCGACATTAACGTTACTACGGCAACTGCGCCCGATAGCTTCACAAGTGCTTTCTTTACCTTTGGTGTGCCAGCCGATCCGACCAATGCCAACCTATACCGCATATTCAATAGCTATAACAACGATATGATCGACACATTACAGTCCAATAATGACAATGGGCTAGCTCTTGCCACCTATACTGCACCAGGTGTTGATCCTCCGACAGATAATGGTAGCAATAATGGTGATGGGTCAAATAGTGGAGGTGATTCCCAATCGGATGGTGGGTTGGGTCAGACCGGGCAGCAGATTATGGTCACCGTCCCACTGGTGCTGCTACTGACATCAACAGGGCTGCTTGTGCTGCACAAACGAAAAAGTAATAGAAGGTAATATCTTTGACTAACCTAAAGAAATACACCCATAGCCACGGCAGTCGCCTCAATAAACGCCTCATAATGGGTTTGGTGGCGGTGCTCGTACTTGGGGTGACAACCGGAGTTCTTGTTGTCCGTGGCCGTAACGATCGCATGGAGCCGACCAGGAATGTCATATATGACGGCGAAGAGAACCAGTCGGTCGAAGACCAACTGGTGACTATTCCAAAGAACGCTAAAAGTGCCGTCTGTGACACGGTGTCCCTATCTAAACTCGAGAGTATCCTGGGTCAGAAGACTAACGGAGCTCGAGTCAGTATCCCTAATACGAAAAACACAGAGGGTTCAGTGTCTGGCTGCGCATATATTGTTAATGGCGATCAGGCCCAAGAAATTCGCTCAGTCATTATTTCTACAAGAATATTCAAAGATACCCAAGCCGCCAAAAAAGCGTATGATGTACTTACTAAGTTACCCGACAAAAACCGAATACAGCTTGGATCGGATGCTTTTTATAGCCCTACTGCCAATCAGCTAGTTGAGCTTAAAGGCGATAAGTTGCATAACGTAACGTTATCCCTTGGAAGTAGTAAGCCGCTCGACAAAGCCATGTACCAAAAATTCCAGACCCTTCTGTAACCATAATAGACAAGTGGGACGCGTTACTGGTGGTCTGTTTGACGATCAAGAATCAGATGTAGCTGGTCTACAAGGGTCAAGACGGTTATACTTATAGTAGATAGACCAGAGAGCAATGCGTAGAAAAAAGTCAAACACCGAGACAAGGTTTTATAGCCGGCGAATAGAACGCAACACGAATTTTATAATTATGGCTGCGTCTTTGCTCGCGATGATCGGTGTATCATTACTATTGCAGTTCAGCCCCTCTATTAGTCGGATTACCTGGAGATTACTATCTACCAATAATAGGCTCGATTACCTGGCAGTGCTTACGGCATTGGGTTTTGTGGGCCTCCTACTACTGTTTGTACTGACGGTCTACTATCAGCTTGATTACCGGCGACACAAGAAACCACTTGCCTTGGAAGATCCAGGTGTTAGGTATGGCTTACTCCACCACGCCAAGACGGTGTTTATCCCGAGGGTTCTATACAAGAAAAAAGTAATTCTGTTCCGGTCGACGTATACCTCGGTGTTACTTATTCTGCTTGCAGCCGCAGTTTGCGTACAGCTTAGCCGAACGTTTGCTAATCCTGGCGGACCGGCGGTGGCAAGGACATTAACCAATGCCAAAACCACCCAACAGACTACTGAGCTACGGGGTGAAGTAACCAATGGTATGACCCCAAATCTTGACTACATAATCAATAGAGGCTTCCAATACGGCACTACTACCAGTTATGGCGAAACCATACCTGCAGGAGTTCTTCCTCCTTATGTAACAGGTTACGCTATATCACAGCAAGATTCAGGTGCTCAATTCTTCTATCCAAAGACTTTTGCTCGCGACAGTGCTGGCTATGTCTATGTGAATAACCAGAGTGGAGGCAAATCGACGGTTATTAAGTTTAACCCAGACTACACCCTTAATAGTCAGTGGAACTGTATATACCTCGAAGAAGGGGAATGTTTGGATAATTTTGGCCGGATGGTGGCAGATACCAATGGACATATTTACCTGATTAGTAACAACAAAATTACCCGAGTGAATACTGACGGTACGCAACTTCTAGACTGGTCTCTGGGTGGCGGTACTGCGACTGACATTGCAGTTGAGAATACCGGCAATGTACTGGTGTTATTCCAAGATAAGCTAGTCCGATACGGTCCGACAGGGTCACTGCTCGATGAGCTGTCTACCTACATCAACAGTCCTTCGCCGTACAATCAGGCACAGAGCGTCGCAGTGGGTTCGGATCAATCAATTTACATTAAGTATCAAGCCCAGCGGCTGATTAAGAAAATTGCCACCAACGGGACAGAAAGCTTTATTGATATACAAATTGCACAAGGTAGTCCTGCTTTTGACATTGATGAGCAGGATAATTTTATTCTGGGAGATCGACTCACCATAGCCTGGACGGCAGATTCTAACGGGACTAATACGATCAATAGTAATTCGCATGTTCTGGACACGCTAGCTCTTCCCGATGGTTCAATCCTGACAACTAGCTCCGATTACGACAGAGTCCAACTGAGCGTTCCCCAGTATCGTGACATCGAGTTTCGGCGAGAAATTTCTGGCCTAGCCTGTGCAACAACCTATCATTACCGTGCATATATTGATAGCCTGGACGAACGAGTGTACGGCGAAGATAAGTCCTTTACTACCGCGCCGTGTAACTTCGTAAACGAAACGGTGTCTACACAGTCCGCCACTGCTGTAGGCGACACCAGTGCAACGCTTAATGGAACGGTATCTGGAAACATTGCCGGCGCAATTGGCCAAACATATTTTGCATACGGGCTTGATACTAGTTACGGCAGTCATGTTAGCTCGAACAGTTTGAGCCAAGTACCTGTGCATGTAGACACCTTTGGTAGTAGCGGATCTGGCAACGGACAATTTGATGGAGCAGGGCCTATGGCAGTGGCGTCCAATGGTGATATCTACGTGGCGGACGTGGGCGGTAATCGTGTGCAGAAATTCAGTCCGGATGGTGATTTTATCCTAAATTGGGGTAGTAGCGGATCTGGCAACGGACAATTTAACGCCATTAGCGCCATTGGAGTTGATAAGTCCGACAATGTATTTGTGGCCGATAGTAGTGACTATATCCAGCAGTTTGACCAAGAAGGTAACTACTTGAGCAAGTTGGGCGGTAGTGGTAGCGAACCACAACAGTTTAACAATATTAGAGCCATTCATTTTGCCTCACAAGGAACGTATGAGCAGGCCTATATAGCTGACTGCGGTAATAATCGCGTGCAGAGCTATTTACGCATGGGTAATTATTTTGCTGTACACGCCTCGGATTCCAGTTACATAAAACGACAGTATATGGGTGCTTTTGGTGCTGCAGGAACAGGTGAAGGCCAGTTTAATTGCCCATCCGGGATTACGGGTGAGGTGGAATCACTTTCTATTTTGGACTCCGGCAATAATAGAGTTCAAAGGTTTAACGCATCCACCTTTGAATCGAGCTTCGGTAGTGCCGGTACGGGTAACGGACAGTTTGTGCAAGCTACTGGACTAAGCACGGGGGCTGACCAGGCCTTCTACATCGGCGATGCTGCGAACCAACGGATGCAGCGCCTCTATGATGGGACGGTAGCTGGCCATCGTGCTACCTGGGGATCTGCAGGGAGTGGCCCTAGCCAATTTGGGCAGATTAGTGATGTGGTTACCGATAAAAACGGCAATATTTATGTGGCCGACTCGACTCTTAATCGTATTCAAAAGTTTAGCCTCAGTCACAATACGGGGCCTTTCTCTATGACAGTTCAGAATCTTACCTGTGGTACAACCTACCATTACCAGGCGTTGGCTCGACAACATTATGCGCCCTTGACCGAAAATCCCTATGATAACTTCGGTACCTATGGTGAAGATAAAACGTTTACCACTGCGAGCTGCCCTCCGCCCACAGAGCTCGCGGTAGAGACGGGGTCATCGAGTAACGTCACAACTAACAGCGCAAAATTGTTTGGCGAAATAACAAACACTGGCCAAGGCAATATTACGGGAGTTGGCTTTAATTACGGGGAAACCACCAGTTACGGCTACTCGGTGAATCAAAACCAAGGCCCTTATAACGCGCAGCAGTTTAGCCTGGATCTTACGGGGCTTGAATGTGGTAAAACATTTCATTACCAGGCGTGGGCATATAACGGAGAGGGGTATAGTACGGGGGCTGACCATCAGTTTTCCACTGCGGCCTGCCCTGTGTATGACTTGAGTGTGTCACAGCGACTACTTACCGAACTTCCGATTACACAAGGCAAACAAGCAACATTCCGCATAGCAATTACGAACCTTGGTCCAAGTGTTTGGAGTTCAGACACTAATCTGATTATGACCTTGCCAGTTGGATTTACCTTCCAATCAATTTCTGACCCATATCAATGTGTTGATACGCGCACAATGATGCAGGATGGTGAGGATTACGAAGACTCCTATTATGGCAGACACTATCCAGGACATACTACTGTTATTTGTGTCGGTTCGACCAGTCAGTACGAAGTTGCAGCCCAGGGTGTCTTCGAAGTTGATATCACTGGTACGGCAACGCAAAATTTTGTGAGTGGCAGTTCGCTCAACAGAGTACTGGTTGTTGATACGAGCAGTGTTGAACGACCCGAGATCGATTTCCAAAGTGTATTCCAAGCCGATGGGGATTTTTGGACAGTAGATACTAACAACATTTCGCGGTGGACCTACAACTATACCCCTGGCACCACGCCGCCGGTTGAGCCACCAACTCCACCTATTCAGCCGCCCAAGAAGCCAGCTAGCACTCCAACGACCACCACCACGCCGCCAATCATAGGAGAAGAGAATCCATTCTCGCCGCAAGCGATCCAGAAACTACAGGCTGGGGGTATTACCGAGTTACCAAGCAAGACGGCTTCGGCAAACACCCGACGAGGCTCAGCTCGCTTGTTCTCTGTATTCTTCTTGTCGCTACTCCTACTCCTTGCTGTAGCCTATGCGGCACAGGCGTGGCGTGAATATCGCTTTGTGCGTGGTGTTCGCCTGGCACTAGTGGCGGCAAAACGCAGGGTTGCCACTGTCCAGCAGTTCCTAGAGATCGTTACGCACTACCTCAATACCCCACTAGCCGTCATGCAGGGAGCACACGAACTCATGACTAGTAAGCATGCTTTGGATGGTGCGTTTCTGGCAAGTTTTGGTCAGAAGCTTGCAGCCCTAAAACTTTCAGTCCAGGGCTTTGAGGGTTCGGTACAGATCGCGCTGGCACCAGCAGCGCAGTCGAGCTTTAGTAAGGCAGACCAAGCACTGCTGACGAAGGCCCGTAATCTCTGGGCTGGCCAGCTGGCCATTGGTTTAGGTATAGCGGCTGTTGACCTTTCCCTGTTGCTGACGGGGGCCTACGAAAAACGGGGAGCACAGCTGACTAACAACATAATTCTGACGTTGTTTAGCGGATTACTTATCTGGTTGCTCTATTTCTACCACAGCCGAGCCAAAGTCTTGCACGCTGGCATTGATCAGGATCTGGTGAACACACGTGGTTTGGTTCGCCAAAAAGAAGAACTCCTGCAGTCAGTCGCTCCTACGCTAGAGCACCATGCTGGTCAGTTAAGGCAAGGTACTGAGGGTATGGATAAGTTGCCTGATGCTCACCTCTTAATGAATGGTCTCGGTATGCTGCAGAAACTAGCTACTAAACTTACTAGCTACGAACGGCTAACACAGCTCGAGCCTGTAGGTAGTGTCGATGTTGGTGCGTACTACAAGCAGTCGATCGATCCAGCCATCCAGCAACAAGCTCAGACAAAGAGCACCACCGTAAAGACTACGGTGACGGACGGTCTCTTGGTGCCGCTCCGATCCGAGCAGCTTGATTACATTCTGAGTGCAGTAGTCGGCAACGCAGTGGAATACAGCCCAGCCAACAGTGCCGTAACGGTGCTTATACGAACGGTTGGAGGTAAGGTAGGAATTCGAGTGGCTGATAACGGACCTGGTCTGACCCCTGAGGCGCAAAAAACATTATTTGAACCGCTCCAACGAGGTACGGATGTTACGACCTTTGATCACGAGGGGCTTGGCCTCAGTCTATTCGTCAGCAAAGCAATCGTTGAGCAAAGTGGAGGTAGCATAAAGGTTACAAGCACGCAGAAGTCCGGAACGGCCATTGACATCACACTTCCAGTTGTAAAGGGTGAGGTACAGGGCCAAGACAGCAATATTATCAAACCAATGGCATAGATAGATGGTTGTCTGCGTTATTATTCAAGCTTCAATTGATGCCAGTGAACTGTCTGCAGCTTTCTCGGTAACAGAGTTTTTTGCAGGTTCAGGCTTCTTTTCTAGCTTTGTCTCAACATATTCTTTGGCATATTGTTTCCGTGAGTTGGCTTTGACTTTATCTGCCGTCCTGTCGCTGCCTTCACCCTCAATCAGTAGTGTCTCGCCCGACATTGGTTCGTGCGATTCTAGTGCGGCGACCTTTATGTAAAAGTTGTAGGTTGGTAGGTTCATGATTTCCCCTGGCTCGATGTACGGGCTGAACTGGTGAAGTAGTAGCTTCTCGGTATCAGGGCTTTTAGATCTAAAGCCAATAACCGTACCAACGTTATCGAGTATGGTGTTGACCATGGTTTTAGCTTGCAGCTGTGAAACGGATTGTTGAGCCATGGTTAAGAATAGCTTGTATTTCCTAGCCTCCGAGAACAGACTTAAAAACGACTCGCTGGCAAAGTTCTGAAATTCATCGACATATACATAAAACGGTACACGGTCTTTACTGGCTATTTCATCTCGTCGCCAAGCAGCGAGCTGTAACTTAGCCAGGACAGTTGTACCAAAGAGTGTGGAAGTGCTTTCTCCGAGTCGTCCTTTGCTGAAATTGCAGATAAGGATTTTACTAGTAGCAAGGATGTCGTCAAAATCAATAGTTGAAGTAGCCTGGCCGAGCATGCGCTTGGCAGACTCAGATCGTTCAAAGCGCTCTATTCGAGCAATCGGGCCACCACTAATCTTAACCCGTTGCATATCACCAGCTTTGCCCATTTCTTCTTTCCAGAAGCGTTTGAGACTAGCATCTTCCAGTTTGTTGGATACTTTGTTTCGGTAGGTTGTGTCGGTCAGGAGTCTTAGAACTGTAAAGAGTGTAGCGTCAGGTACGGTAAAAGCGGTGTGTACAGCATTGCGTAGCACTCGTTCAATGCGGTAGGCATTAGCTTCGCTGCCACTGTCGAATATCTTTTGTAGTACTGAAATAACTGCCTCAGTCACCATATCCTTGGCATGCGCCAGCTCACTACCAGACAAACCTTTTGGTAGTTCCAGTAGATTCAGTCCAATAGGATAATCCAAGTCACTAGGGTTCAGGTAAATAACGTCTTTGATACGTTCTTTAGGAATATAGCCAAGGAGTTTCTTGCAAGAATCACCGTGCGGATCAATAATGGCTACACCCTTACCGGCACAGATATCTTGCACGATGCCGTACTCCAGCATGGTTGTTTTACCATTGCCAGTACCGCCAACTATATAGATGTGTCGTTCTCGCTCATCGGCCGTTAAGCCAATAGGTGTGCTACTACCCTGATGTTTGTTGACGCCTAAAACTACATCAAGCTGGGTATCTCCTTTGAGGGCAACGGTAGCGGGTAGTGTTTTACTAAGTGACTGCACTATATTTTCGGTGCGTACTGAATCAGGGTTAGGAAAATGGTATAAGCTGGCTAGTTCGGAATTAGATAAGATAACCTGTTGGCTTACTACATGAGGCGTTAGGTTACGGCTTATAAAACGAGATAGGTTGTTGTCTGTTTTAATGAATAGCAAGCGAAGGCTTCGATAGGCACGAATTCCTTGACTACTCGTGGCATACGGCTCAAAGGTGTCCACTAAACCATTCAAGCGTTGCACAATGCGTTTGTTATCTGGCGACGCCACCAATACGCGTAGAGAGACTTCAAATAATTGCTGGTCGAGCTTGGCTTTTATGTTTTTACCTAGCTCCGTCTCGTACGGGTCGTTTGCTCGCTTCTTGTCGCTTCCGCCCATGAGCATGTCGGGAAGCGCATGATCTCTAGAAAACATGCTAGTAACTACGCTAACCATAAATGCTAGGATCTTACCCATTGCTCCCAAAAACCATAGTGGCGGATACCAGAGTAGCCACAAGATTCTGGCAACAGGCGTACGTTGGACGACTAACTTGTTAGACAACGTTTTGCTCATCTTTATGCGCCCCCGCATAGACTGAATATGTCGCAACGATCGTCTGTGAGTAGTGTTAAGTACTGGGCTTACCACAACCTGAAAAGCCACTAATTCTTTAGGATCAAGCTTGGTCATTTGACCGGTGAGGTAGCCAATCGGGTCGTGGTCTTTCAGAGCTTTCTGATCTTGCAGCGGGAGTACAAAATCACCTGCTAAGTTGAGTTCCGCGACTCCGGCAGATATCTCATGTATTGCACCAAGATATTCTTCTATTACCCGAATCTTGAGGCCAGGCTGGTAAGACCGGAGGCTGTTCTGTATATACTCAACTTCTCGAGCAGGTACAGCCATGACATAGCGGATGCCAGCACGCCTTGTAGAGACAATCTCCATGGAGCGTGTCGTTTTGGGTGCAGCTAAACGTTGCCAAAAGCTCCGACTGGCCGTCTGGTTGCGGAGTAAGGTGTGTAACTGTTCGGTTGCTGGCGCAGATTTTCCGGTTTGCGCTGGAAACGTAAGCTCTAGGAAGACTTTGGGTGATTCTTTGCCGCCTACACCACACTTCCGAAGCAGATATCCAAGCATTGTCGGGATACTCTGGACGAATCTAACTATTGCCAAGCAGATAGCATAGAAGCCTACAAACTCTGCTAACAAGGCAACAATTATGACCACTAGAGTTAGTGCCGGACTCAAGTGGTGTTCTTGGGTGTAGCGAGCGGGGCCATTGATGAGTGTATCCAATAACTGCTGCATGGGTGTCCTCGGGTAGCCTCACCCCGCCTACCTCTGTTCTTGTATCTGATAACATGATAACACCATTATGGCAAAAATGTTACAGACGATGCATTACTTTTAAGTAACGAATTTTTTATCTGATATCATGAGCTTATGAAATCTGTTGGAGTTATTGGTGGACTTGGTCCAGAAACAACCGCTGAGTTTTACTTAGAGGTTATATTCCAGTGCCAAAAACTTAATCATATAGAGCGCCCCTCAATAGTTATTGCCAGTGTACCGCTCTTGTTTGAGATAGAGAGAGATCTCATTGCTTCTAATACTGGGAAAGAACGCTACATTCCTTTTCTAGTCAACGAAGCTAAGCGCCTAGAGAAATCTGGAGTTGATTTCATTGTTATGCCATGCAACTCGCTTCATGTATTCATTGAAGATATACGTAAGGCTGTATCTATTCCGGTGCTTAGCATCGTTGAAGAAACGGCCATATATGTTAAGCAAAAAGGATTTAGCATTGTGGGGCTTATATCTACTTCTGCAACAGTCGCAAACAATGTTTACGAATCGAAGTTCAAGGAAAATGATATCAAGTTTGTTACACCTAATGATTTGCAACGAGCAAAGATGGACAAAATTATTCAACGCCTGATCGAGGGTCAACATTTAAACTCCGATAGAGAACTGATACTAGAAGTTGTTAACGAGCTTTCCGGTCAAAATGTGGAGTGTGTTGCACTAGCTTGTACTGACCTGCAGCTCTTATTGCCGAGTGGTGGAGCTGTTCCTATTTTTGACACCATGAAGCTCTTAGCCGAGGCTACGGTTCGAGAGATTTTAGCCTAGATCAGAAGCTTTAGCTTTACATATTCAAATAAATCTGCTAGAGTATGAAGGCTTAACAATTTAGCCAAACGCGTTGAAGAGGACCAAGTAGGTTCGTAATCGTGACAATTGAAGCAGGCGGTGTTGCGAGCCTGTCGTAGATTACAGTAACTGAATTACTCCCTCGGAGCAGCGAGCCAGAAAGCAGTAATGCCAGTAAGACTCGACGGGTAAGCCCGTTATAGCTACAACTGATTCGGTTCAGTTAGTAAGGCTTCTTCCGTGAGGATGAAGCGAAGCAAGATGGTACCACGATTTCTAAGTCGTTCTTGTGCAATATGCACGGAACGGCTTTTTTGTTTGGCAAATATCCGGAGGTAGCAAAGCGGCAGATGCGCTGGTCTGTAAAACCAGTTTAGGTAGGTTCGACTCCTACCCTCCGGACCAATATAATACGAGGTATTGACCATGACACTTGAAGAACGAGCACAGCTCATATCCAGACAAACCGAAGAAGTAATGACCAGCGACGACCTAAACGCTCTTCTTGCTAGTGGTCAAAAGTTACGTCATTACATTGGTTTTGAAATTTCGGGCAAGATTCACTTGGGCACCGGACTAATGTGTATGCAAAAAGTTAAAGACCTGCATGATGCTGGTATTGAGTGCAATGTCTTTCTGGCAGACTGGCATACATGGATTAACGATAAGCTAGACGGATCACACGATACGATTAAGAGAGTTGCCGTTGGATACTTTAAGGAAGGCCTGCGTGCAGCGTTTGCATGTGTCGGCGGAAACCCAGACGACCTGAAGTTTACTCTGGGCAGCGAGCTCTACAGTACGCACCCCCACTTTTGGGATACAGTCGTAGAGGTTAGCAAGCACACCTCATTAAGCCGAGCCAAGCGTAGCATCACTATTATGGGGCGGCAGGAGGGTGACAGTGTAGACTTTTCTAAGCTGCTATACCCAATGATGCAAGTTGCCGATATATTTACGCAACAAGTACATTTTCCGCATGCAGGGCTTGATCAGAGAAAGGCACAAGTTATTGCTCGTGATGTGGCTTTGAAGCTCAATATTTCACCACTCGTTATTGATGGTAAGAAAGTTAAGCCAGTAGCCATCCACCATCACCTTATTCTTGGTCTTCAAAAGCCGTCCGTTTGGCCAATTGTTGACCAAGAGTCAAAACAAGATATTTGGACAAGTATGAAGATGAGTAAGTCCAAGCCCGATAGCGCTATCTTCATTCATGACTCAGAAGATGACATTCGCCGCAAGATCGCTAAAGCATTTTGTCCTGAACGAGAAGTCGAGTTTAACCCGATCATCGACTGGGTAGAACATCTACTAAATAGTCCTGATGGTTTTACTGTCCGACGTGCGGAAAATCACGGCGGTGACCTACACTGCAAAAATATAACAGAGTTGAAAACCACATTTGCTAATGGTGATCTTCATCCCCAGGATCTAAAGAATTTTGTCGCCGAGGGTATTGTTAGAAAGCTTAAACCAGCCAGAACCGTATTTGCTTCGGGCGAGCCTAAGAACATGCTTGCTGAACTTGATAGAGTGATGGGTGGTTCGAACTAGTTAGCAGTTGCAAACTTTTCCATACCACACCATACTATTGGTATGGAGAGTACTGGGAAAACGTACATATACATTGCTGCCACGCCAAAACGCTGGCGAGTGCGCAAAACTTACAGAACACTTATGGCTATGAACCGCCTAAGCGAATTCGAACACAAAGGCTATGCCCTTGGAGGTGTGCACCCGAATGTTGGAGTACAAACTCGTTTTGTCCTGAACCTTCAGTTTGCCAGTCAACAAGAAAAAGAAGAATACGAAAATACCAACCTGTTTTCTATGCTCCTCAAAGATTTGAAGCGATATTCCAAGCGTAGCGAACTCAAGGTTCTGCGCTAGCATAAAGACCCATGAACGAACGTAAACTCAAGAAAACTATCGGATCAAACCTGCGTAAAGCTCGTAAAGCCAAGCGGCTCACGCAGCGTGAGGTCGCTGAAGTTGTAGGAGTGACCGCAAACTATTACGCCACACTTGAGCAAGGTGCTGCTATCGCATCTGTTGAAACGCTGTATGAGATTATTGCTGCTCTGGGCGTGAAAGCCTCAGACGTTTTCCCTGATAGCTACTAGTCTTGATGCTTCTTTTTGGTGAACTCTTCGATGGCTTGAGCGAGGGCTTCATCTGAGCGGGCAATTTCGTTGCCTTTGACCTGCATACTCTCTATAAACTCAATAGCATATTCACGATTAGCGTTTTGAGGCTCGTGAAACTTAAGGTAAGTAATAACCTTTTGAACATCCTCTTCGGTGATCTGGTATGGTTCTTGATCTGCCATAGTGGGTTTAGTATATCACCAGAAGCGGCTATTGATCTTAGTGAAGCTAGCCATTTGGCGGGCTAATTGCTCCGATACTGTCCGGCGCATGATTTCTTTGCTGAACACCTGTGACAATATGTTGAGTGACCCTTCCCAGAGAATTGTATTGTCAATGATCGCCAGCTTGCGGTGGCGCATATCACTGTAAAAGTAGATCTTGATGCCATTATCTCTAAGAAGTCGGATGGACTTCCAGGCCTGAATCTCTAACAGCTTGTCGTGGTGTCGTGGATTGCGTGTATTGATACGAACCGCAACCCCTTTCCTTCGTAGTTTCCAGAATGTTCTAAGGAATTGCATAGTACGCCGTTCGGTTAAGTACGGGCTTTCGATAACCACGCTTGTCTTTGCTCGTTTAATGTCTTTTACAAAGGCATCGTAGAATGACTGCTCATTGTATAACGAAGTATTTGTGAGATTGCCTTTAGGGGTGCAGTGGAAGAGCTTAAACATTTTTCTCCTCCTGTGCTGCAAGCTTGGTTGCCAGATCAAAGAGGCTACTTAACAAGGTTTCGGAATTAGCCCCCTTGAGGTTCACCATATCGGATTTTCCGGCTCCAGCGAGAGCAAAAACAGGATTCACCCCAGTAAAAAGGGGTGTTTTTTGTGTTCCATAATTTAAATCTTCATAGGTCGGCAGCTGGTTGAACAATACACCGAATAACTGGGCTTTTTTGTGCGGATCTTGCTGCCTTATCAGTAGTGCATCAAAATTTTCCATAAAGAAGCGTACACGCGCTAGTATACGCTCTATATTAATAGGTTTTTGCTGCTTCATTTGTTTCTTCTCCTTCTCTAGTTTAGTTATCTGCTGGTGGATCTTTTCTATCTCGGCTTCTAGGTAGGTGATAGCCGTTGGGTTAGTGAGGAGCATTATCTTACCTATGGTAGCCTCTGCCTCCATTTGGAGCGATTTAATATGTTTATCAAGTGTCACACTGTCTTGGCCAGACAAGCTCTGACGTCGTTCGAACTCTTGTCGTATAGTGCTGATAAGCGTTTCGATCTGCTTATCATTTACCTTAATGCGGCCGATAAACTCTGTAATCTTTTTATCCATGTCATCCTTTCTAACTCTAAAGTAGTGTCCACGATTGCTACAGTGATAAGCGGGGTAGTACTTGCCGTTCTTGCCCCTACTTGCGCTACCAAGCAGCGAACTGCTGCATTCGGGGCATAAGACAAGCTTCTTGTAAGGAAAATCTGCATTCTTTATCACTTTATCGACTAGATGTTTCTTTGGTGCTTGCCGCTGAATCTCGTACTCACCATCCTCTGCATTGAAGGCGATATACTTCTTGCCCTGATTTGCTCTGTTAAATAAGTCGATACTAATTAATCCATCGAACTTACATTTAACGGCTTTGTATCCCGTCCACTTCTCTACATTAATGCCAGCATAAATAGTGTTTGTCAGGATGCATTGCATTCGTTTGACGGTCAATGGCTTACCGCCCTTCTTGGACAATACGCGACTTAAATCGTCTCTGTCGCGGATATAACTCAGCCGATGGGTATGGCAGCACCAGTGAGCTTGGTAACTACCTTGCTGCCGAAGCCGACCTGCGGACATCCCTTCTAAACGTACCAAACTCTACTTCCTCAAGCGGAACCATTGGCTTTGATGTGCGGGTGAATAACGATGGTCCGTCGGCTATTACGGCAACTATTATCGATGTATTGGTGCAGAATTGCGATGTAGATTCTATCGTGATTGTTAATGGTTCTAGTACTGCTACCAATGTTGGTACTTACGACGACCAGACAGGGGAATGGGTCGGGGTTCTAGGTTCCGGGCAGTACCTAACCCTGCATGTCGTCTGTACGATTAGCGGTCAGGATGGTGATGATATTGATATCACTGCCACAACCGATGATGGGGATATCGCTCCAGGATTCCCAAACCAAGACCCCGACACATCTGATAACCAGGCTATTGATAGTGCGCTGATTCAGGATGTTCAAGATCTAACCCTTGATCTACAGCAGACCGCTCCCGGCCCATTTGTTACGGGAGACCCGGTTGCCTACAAGATAACTGTCTCAGATGTTGGGGCTGGCGGGGCAGATACCTCGAGCTTGATGGTACTACTTGTCTTGCCAGAACAGGCAACATTCGATAGTATCACTGACCTAAATGGTGGCGATGGCTACAACCTGATCGGTTGCTCTGTGGTGGGCGATGCCATAAATGAAGGCTTTGGCTACTCAGCACAAATTATCGGGTGTGGTGTCCAGGCAACCAATAACCGTATTAATAGTGGTGATAGCTTCGAAGTACAACTCAATGTGAACGCTACGGCCGACTTTGTGAGTGGTGACACTATTTTACATGGCGTTATCGTAGATTTTGTTAACAGCAACGCCAACGATCCTGATTATCCGGCAATCTTTACTGTTTTCGGTAGTGGCGACGGAGTTGCTGCAGTTGTTGAGCTCGACGTCAACAATGTGGCGCATGTTCTATACAACGACGAGGAACTAGTGGCTAGCGTTACTCGCTGCTTGGGTCAAGCCAGTCCAACTACTACTAACGACGCCTGCTTTACCATATCTTTTAATAAAGCTATTATCGGTGCTAGCTTTACTATTGACGACCTCGTTGCTAGTAGTGGAGAAGTATATGCCTTAACCGATATGGGCGATGGTACCTGGGAAGCTCGTGTGCAAAACATGAACCCAGGCATCACCAGTCTAAACCTACTAGAAGGCTCGGTTACGGATACTAATGCGCAAACCAACGGCGAAACCGTGTTGGGTGACAACACTGTGGAATACGTCTTAGCAGGCAGCTCTTCACCAGGCACTAGTAATGGCGGATCTCCACTTGGCGGTACGGGTGCAAACTCTCCGTCAGTATATATTCTCAGCGTAATCTTACTGGCCACGGTCACACTATTGCTCGTGCTGAAGCACAAGCCATCTTACAGGGCGTAGGCTTCATTAGCAATTGTTGTAAAGACAGCAATAGTGGTACGATGCTAACGTTATGTGATGCAGTATCGCTGCTTAAGTTCGAAACGTGGATTGCTACTGGTTCATAGGGGTCAAGACGGTTATACTTAAAGCAGTGAAAAAGCTCAAGAGGAAACGCCGTCCAACACGGCTCGGGTACTGGAACATTGGATTGTATGTAGATACCTTCCCAAGTTTAATTAATTATGCGTAGGATAAAGAAAAACAGTAGGACGAGATTTTACAGCCGTAAAACCGGTCATAGCAAAAATTTTATGATCATAGCTGGGTCTTTGCTATTAATGATCTTGGTGACATTGTTGCTAAAGCCCACTAGCTCACTTAGTCGAAACGCCTGGAGAGTCCTCTTTACAGGTAATAGGCCAGATTATCCTGTCATATTTTCTGTAATAGGTTGCGCGGGTCTAGTACTGTTAGTTGTGCTGACTATCTATTATCAGCTTGACTACAAAAGACACAGAAAACCGCTTGCGTTGGAAGATCCCAATGTTCGTTATGGGTTACTTCACCATGCCAAAGCCGTTTTTGTCCCCAAGGCACTTTATTACAAGAAGAGAGTACTGCTGTGGTCGGGTTATACAACGATACTACTCACGTTACTCGTGACGGCAGTTGTACTGCAATTACGGCAGACCTATGCTTTTACCCCGGTCTCTGTTGAGACACGAACAAATGTTGCCACATCACAGCAAACATCTGAACTACGTGGTGAAATTACGAGTGGTTGGACACCTAATATCGACTACATTACTGAGCGAGGCTTTGAGTACGGCACTACTACTGGCTATGGCAGTACAAAGCAAGCCGGCATTATACCGAAGTATGTATTTGGTCAAAAGATTGGCACAATGTTAGATGGATATGGCGCCCTCGATCCTGTTGCACTCGCTCGAGACAATAGCGGATACATCTACGTGGCAGCTGGCTACTCAAGGGTGGTCAAGCTCAATCCAGACTATACCTATAACAGTCACTGGGGCTGCGGCCCTCCCGAGGATAGTCCGATTGACTGCACTGAAGTATATACTCAGCTGGCTACTGATGGTTCTGGGCATCTCTATAGTCTAAGCTCCGGTAAGATTACGCGTTCTAACACAGATGGCTCGTCGCCACTCGACTGGTCAGTTAGTGGCGTATCGGTTGAGTCGGCCGCCCAAGATATAGCGGTAGAGGCTGACGGCAATGTGCTAGTGGTATTCCATGACAAGCTCGTACGATATAGCCCGGTAGGAGCCGTTATTGATGAGCTCCCTCTGCATTTTGGTGATGTGTATGACGATGCTACAAGTGTTGCTATCGGTGCCGATCAGTCAATTTATGTGAAGTATTTCCTCCAAGCAAAAGTAAAAAAAATTGCGCCTGATGGAGCTGAGACTTTCCTAGACACCGGCTATGTCACAGCGAGGGGTTCGTTTGTGATCGACAGCAACGATAATTTGTGGCTAGGAACTGCCAGGACGGTGCTGTCCCAAGGTATATGGGTATCGGACATCGGGGTAGATGTTGAGGATACGGTGGCACTGCCAGATGGATCGCTACTGGCTATCAAAGACTCGTCGCCCAGCGGGATCTACAGATACGCACCGTTGTACCAAGATGAAGAATATCGAGCGGATATCTCTGGCTTGACGTGTAACACAACGTACCATTACCGCGCGTATGTAGAAACTCTAGACAACACGGTTTACGGTGAAGATAAGGCACTTACTACCAAGCCTTGCAATTTTACGAGTGCAACAACACAAACAACTTCTGCGAGCGATATAACCGATGACGGGTCTACGCTCAATGGCTCAGTAACGGGAGACATTGGGTACTCAATAGGCGAGACGTATTTTGAGTACGGAGCTACTAACAGTTATGGTGAGCGGATAGGGAGCGGTGCTCTCGGTCAGACCCCAACACATGCTAGTAGCTTTGGAAGCAGTGGGACAGGTAATGGCCAGTTTAATGGGGCAAGTCGTATGGCTATTGACTCCAATGGTAACGTCTATGTGGCAGACATGGGAAATAGTAGAATACAGAAGTTCAGTGCAACGGGGACTTACATTTTGCAGTGGGGTACCAGTGGGACGGGCAACGGTCAGTTCAACGGTATCAGCGCTATTGGCATAGATGGTCAAGATAATGTCTTCGTAGCAGATGCCACGAACCGTATCCAGCAGTTTGATAGCCAAGGTAGCTTTATACAAAGCATTGGTAGTACTGGGAGTGGTGAAGACCAGTTTGACGGTATAACAGCCATTGTCTTTGGGCCATACAGTGCTAATCAAGATCGAGTATATATAGCCGATTGTGGCAATAACCGCATACAGAGCTACAGGAATTTCGGCAATGTCTTGGATCTTAACGATTCAGATGCTGGTTACTACAAACGGCAGAGCTTTGGGAGTATTGGGTCGGCCGGTACAGGCGATGGTCAATTTAACTGCCCCAAGAGTATCACCATAAATAATGGATCAGTATATGTACTAGATTCTGGTAATAGTCGAGTCCAGGTGCTGAATGATAGTGGTAGTTTTCTAGAGAGCTATACTATTGATGATCAGCAGCTCGTTACCCCCATTGGCTTAGCTCACGGGATGGGGACTATATTCATGGGCGATACGGCTTCGCCTAAACTACAAAGACTTGAGGGTGAAGGGGCCGGATTAGGAGTTGTTGCATCGTGGGGATCTGCTGGAAGTGGGCCAGGTCAGTTTGGGCAGATTAGCGATGTTATTAGCAATGCAAAAGGCGACGTGCTGTATGTGGCTGATTCGAGCTTGAACCGGATACAGCGGTTTACTGTTAGTACTAACGTTGGTTCTTTCTCGGAGGCAATTAAAGAGCTTACATGTAATACGACCTACCATTATCAGTTCTTTTCGAGGACTCGCTATGAAAGCCTGATCAATTCTCCTGGGACTGGGGGTGATGATCAAACATTTACGACGGCTACCTGCCCGCCGCCGCCCACACTAACAGTGCAGACAAATTCAGCAGGCAGTGTGTCACTTGACGGCGCAACATTGTCTGGACAGATTACTGATATTGGACAGGGCAATGTGACATCAGTTGGCTTTGATTACGGCACAACCACAAGTTACGGGCAATACGTTAGCGCCAGTAATGGACCATACGGTACCACCTCTTTTGATCTAGAGCTTTCGCAGTTGGAATGTGGCACAACCTATCATTACCAGGCTTGGGCGAACAACGATCAAGGCAAGGTAACGGGTAGCGACCACCAGTTCACGACGAGCGTTTGCCCGATTTTTGACTTAAGTCTGTCGCAGCGACTCCTGACGACACCACCCATTACAGCCGGCAAGGAAATATCCTTTAGGGTGACTATCAAAAATCTGGGCCCTGATGTTTGGGGCTCGGACAGTACGCTGATAGTCACGTTGCCCGCTGGTGTGACATACCAGTCAGTGTCTAGTCCGTTCCAATGTGTTGATACTCGTACCATGGTGCCCGATGGTGAGACATATGAAGATTCGTATTACGGCAGGCACTATCCCGGACATACAACAGTGTTATGTAGTGGCGCAACCAGTCAGTATGAAGTCGCATCGCAAGGTGTTTTCGAGGTTGATGTTACTGGTACGGCTACCCAAGCATTTGTGAGTGGTACGTCACTTAACAGGGCACTCATAGTTGAGAATGATAATTACGAACGCCCCATCATTGATTTTCAGAGTGTCTTCCAGCAAGACGGTGATTTCTGGACGGTGAACACCAACAATATTTCTCGGTGGACTTACAGCTATACTCCTGGCACCACACCGCCGGTTGAGCCGCCAACTCCACCCATTCAGCCACCGATGAAGCCAACCGCCACGCCACCTACTACTATCACTACTACTCCACCAACTGTAGCCGAAGCATTTACGCCAGAAGCAATTCAGAAGCTCCAAGCTGGGGGAGTTCTAGATAGGTTACCGGGCAAAACTGCTACTGTCAGTACGAGTCGGGCCTCGGCACGACTATTCTCTGGGTTCTTTATGTCTCTGCTTCTCCTGCTTGCGCTTGCCTATGCAGTGCAGGCATGGCGTGAGTACCGCTTTGCGCGTAATGCACAACGAGCAATCGCGGCTGCCAAGCGGCGCGCCTCCATGACGCAACAATTCCTTGAGATCATTACACACTACCTCAATACGCCACTGGCTATTTTGCAGGGTGCACACGAACTTATGACCAGCAAGCATACCTTTGACGGCACTTTCCTGACGAGCTTTGGATTAAAACTTACTGCCCTCCGCACAACAGTGCAAGGCTTCGAAGGTTCGGTAGAAGCCTCATTAGTACAGGGCGGTCAATCAAGCTTTGCGGATTCTGACCAGAAGCTTCTGCAAATAGCTCGTACTCTCTGGACCAGCCTACTGGGCATTGCTGTTGCTATTGCAAGTATCGATCTTGCGTTACTACTAACTGGTGCTTACGAGAAGCGGGGCGGTCGACTGGTTAATTCGATACTCTTAGCTATATTTAGCGCTCTGCTCATCGGCGTATTGTATGTCTATCACAAGCGATCAAAGGTTTTGCATACCGACATCGACCAAGAACTTGTAAATACCCGCATGCTCGCCAAACAAAAAGAGGAACTATTACTGTCGGTTGCTCCTTCATTGCAACACCATACTGACCAGCTAACACAAGGTACCGAAGGCATGGCGCAGTTTGCTGATGCACATCTGCTCGTTAACGGATTGAACATTCTACAAAAACTAACTCAGGAACTGACCAGCTACCACCGTCTAACGCAGACTGATCCGGCAGGCTCTGTGGATGTGGCTAACTACTACAAACAATCTATAGAGCCCGCCGTGCAAGCACTGGCACAAGAAAAAGGTAGCATCTTGCAATCGGCAGTTTCGGGTGGCCTGCACGTGCCACTTCGATCTGATCAGTTGGACTATATTCTAAGCGCAACTATTGGTAACGCTATAGAATACAGCCCATCCGGGAGTAAGGTGGTTGTGCAAGCGCAAAACCGAGGTAACAAAACGAACATCGAGGTTACTGACAATGGTCCTGGGCTCAACCCCGAAGCACTCAAGGGGATATTTGAACCCTTGCAAAGAGGTACCGACACGCAGACGTTTGACCATCAAGGCCTAGGACTTGGCTTGTTTGTAGTCAAACATATAATCGAACAGTGTGGTGGTACGATCGTCATTGACAGTAAAATCGGTGCAGGGACCGCTATAAAGATTCGCCTCCCACAGTTTCAGGGCGAAGTCGGCAACCATAATGGCTACCTCATTAAGCCCAGCATCCAATCTCTAAACTAGCGATGCTCATGATAATATGTTATTGATGACTAAAATTGAAATTATCGATGCAATAGCGAGTAATCTTTCCAGGATTCGGAAAGAGCGACGCTATACACAGAAGGAAGTTGCCAATAGGGCTGGGCTCAACATGAATTACTATGCAAAAGTAGAGCGTGGTGAATCAATGGTATCTCTTAAGACTTTAGAGAAGCTAGTAAAAGCACTTGATGTGACATCGGCCGAAATCCTACCGTTCTAATTATCACCGTCGCTCTTGTATGACTCCATCTCTTTGTGAAGTAGTTCTTCATCAATAAGACCAAGTTCTCGGTACATAAGCTTCATACGAATTAGCATTTTGCGCGCATATTCTGGGTTAGCATTGTCGGGATCATTCTTTTCAAGGTCACGAACCATTTTCTCAATATCTTCATCGGTTGGCATGTAACCTGTCATGCTCATAGTATACACCTCTGCCTGGTGAGTTTGCTCAGTCGTTTACGGTCTACCAACACACAGTCGTTCGCATATGCTAGTCGTTCAGCCACATTGCTAAAGGTGCTGTTTGTTATCACCATCGACCGATCACATCCGTAATGTCGTAGAGCAGTCACTACCTGTCGAACGGCGCTGGCCATGACTAGCCCAGCATGCCGTTTAACCTGGATGCCCCAGCGTATATCGTCTTTCTCGGCAATAATATCTACGCCAAAATCGTACCGCTCAGTAAGTTTAATCTTGTGAAATCCGTTCTGTTTCAGTAATTCTGCAATGTAGACTTCAAACTCTAAACCGGTCATAAAGTCTATGTCGATTGGGCTGTTTCTGCGGCGCAAGAATCGTCTGATTAGAAAACTTAGTAGAAGTGCAGCGGCAGTCGCAGCCAGTGCAATGCATGCGATCCGTACAAGTTGCGCCTTGTGTTGCCAAGTGGCTGCACCTACAAGGATAATGAATATGAAGGATAGATCACCGTCTAGTGATTTTGGGTAGCGAGCCATTTACTCATCCTCACTCTCTAGTGATTCTTCCATAATTGCATCTATTCGTTCTAGTCCAGTGAGTATTTGGTTCCATGTTTGGTCAACATGGGTCACCAGATAAAAGCGATCATCCAAAGGATGGTCTTTTTTATTGAAACGCTATGCAGCTAATTGTGAGAACCTTACGTAATTCCTGTTAGAATACCCAGATGAAGAAGCGCAATAAAATAAAGCAAGACAAAGTACATAAGGCCACTACGAAACGCGCACTGTACGAAAAGGCACGAAAGCTTAAACGAAAACAAGCTGCCAACAAAACACTCAAAGTAAACCTATCCGAGTAGATACATGTGAGTATGGTCAGGGCTCCTGAGGCTATTTGGTATTGCTTGTTTAATGGACATATCAAGAAACGCGCTAGCCAAAACAAGCATAAGCATTTAAACTATACCTAAGTATGGACGTCACAAGTCGCGCACCGAAAGTGCCTATATCTCAATTTAAGCGGACTAAGATCATTGCCACTATTGGCCCGCCCACCAATAACTACAAGTCAATTCTAGCTATGACCAAAGCGGGGGCTAATGGCTTTCGACTGAACTTTAGCCATGGTACCCACGAGGAACGTATCCCGCAGATTGAATGGATTCGTAAAGCTAGTAAGGAAGCTGGCAAGCCAGTTGCAGTCATTCAAGACTTACAGGGGCCAAAGATTCGTCTAGGCGACTTTGAGGGTATTATTAATGTTCGCACCGGTCAAAGCCTCAGTTTTGCTTACAAAGTTGACTACGAACAAACCGGACTAATTCCAACACAATACGACTTATCTAAAAAAGTTAAGCGCGGCGAGCGACTCTTCCTATTTGATGGACGTATCCGCACTACGGTCACCAGTGTGCAAGACGGTGTCGTCTATGCCAGAGCCGAGAATGACGGAGTGCTCGTAAAACGTAAAGGTATTAATCTACCAGACACTGACTTTGAAGGTGACATTATTACCAAAAAGGACAGGGCAGACATTGCCTTTGGAGCAACACAAGATATTGACTACGTAGCCCTCAGTTTCGTGCAGCACGCTCGTGATATCCAGAAACTGCGCACCATGCTCAAGAATCTCGGCAGTAAAGCCCGCATTATTGCTAAGATCGAGACTAAGGCAGCTACAGAGAATCTTGAAGAGATTGTGGCCGAGGCTGACATGGTTATGGTGGCTCGTGGGGACCTAGCTATTGAGACACTTCCTGAAAGCGTGCCGGTCGTGCAGCGTAAGATTATCGGACTTGGTCTGAAGTACGCCACGCCAACAATTGTGGCTACTCAGATGCTCGCTAGTATGACTGAGATGCCCGAACCAACTCGAGCGGAAGTGTCAGACGTGGCTACGGCAGTAATCTTAGGTGCTGACTGCGTTATGTTGAGTGATGAGACGGCAAGTGGTAAATATCCAATCCAGTCGGTAGAGATCATGAAGCGGGTTATTCTGTATGTACAAGACAATAACCCGCTTAGTGTTACATTCGGTGAAAAAGCAGATAGTGGTAGTATGCAAAAAGCCATTTCTACGGCCGTTATTAGCCTGTCGGACAACATAGCTGCTACGGCTATTGTGGTAGAAACACTCAGCGGCGACACGGCACTGCAGATTGTAGCCCACCGTCCAGCTATTCCGGTAATAGTAGTAACTTCTAGTATGATCATCACCCAGCAATTGGCGTTGGTGTATGGCACCAAGAGCTACAACCGTCCGGTTGATCCACTCGCCGCTACCAAGTTAACCAACTGGCTGCAGACCAATAAGGTACTGAAGAAGGGCGACACTATTGTTACCGTATCTGGCAAATACCCGGGAGTGGTGGGAACGACCGACACTATTAAGGTGCGAGTACTGGCGTGAGTTTTGCTAAAAAGATCATTAAGGATATAAACCTTAAAGGTAAGCGTGTACTGCTTCGTGCCGACTATAACGTACCGGTTAACGACGATGGCACTATTAGTGATGATTACCGCATTACCCAGTCGGTACCAACGGTGCAGTATCTGCAGAAGCAGGGATGTAAAGTTATTATCTGCTCACATCTTGGACGACCAAAGGGTCCTAGCGACCCAGCTGTAACGCTTAAGCCGGTGGCTAAGCGACTCGCTAAGCTCATAGACACACCGGTGGCTTTTGCTACCGACTGTGTTGGTGAAGTGGCCGAGAAGGCTGCAGCTGAACTTAAAGATGGGGAAGTGCTACTACTCGAGAATCTGCGGTACCACGAAGAAGAGGAGGCTAATGACAAAGCCTTTGCTAAACAACTTGCTAGTCTGGCCGATGTTTTTGTACAAGATGGATTCGGTGTGGTGCACCGAGCGCATGCTTCCACGAGCGCGGTAACTGAATTCTTGCCAAGTGTTGCAGGACTGCTGCTGGAACGGGAAGTGAGTGCTCTTACGGACGTTATGGAAAAGCCAACCCGCCCCCTCATGGCCGTTATTGGCGGAGCTAAGATTAGCGACAAGATTGGGGTACTCAACCGCCTGATAGAGATTGCTGACTTCGTGGTGGTTGGTGGCGCTATGGCCAACACCTTCTTGCTAGCCCGCGGTCTGGACGTTGGTAAAAGCTTAGTAGACAAAGACGATCTGTCACTGGCTAAAGAAATCATGGAGCGCGCAGCCAAAGAAGCTAAGAAGCGACACTTCGTGTTCTATCTTCCGCAGGACGGCGTCGTGGCCCACAAAATAGACTCTGCCGCACCGATTCGTATCGTGGATTGGAGCGCTCATGTGGTAGCTGAGATCGAGAGTTACCCACGAGTCCCAACCCGCAAAGCCAGTGAAGTCGCTGGCAACGAAATGATCCTAGATGTCGGTCCCTTTACTGGAGCCTTTATTGCCGGTGGTATACAGCTGAGCAACACGGTTATCTGGAATGGTGCGCTCGGTGTTACTGAGACAAAAGCACTGCATGGCCCGGTTGGTCCGTATGCGCATGGTACGGATCTGCTTGTTGAAGCACTACTTGGCGACTACGGTCATCGGCCATTTACGGTAGTTGGTGGTGGCGATACCGTTGGCTACATTGAATCCCGAAAACTTACCGATGCCTTTAGCCATGTATCTACCGGTGGCGGTGCGAGTCTTGAGCTCATGAGCGGCAAGAAGCTGCCTGGTGTTGAAGCGCTGCAGAACAAATAATAGCTGAATATCTGAACCTGACCCTCTGATTACTTTTATTATCTTCCTTAGTATTCTATACTGAGATTAACATTAGCATTATGAAGAATTACCGAACGCTCATCGTCGCCAACTGGAAAATGCACCTGGATACCAGCCAGGCCAGTTTGCTGGTGCACCGACTGCAAGAACGAACCCGAATTTACCGAGATATTGAGATGGTGCTGGCACCCAGTATGTTGGTATTGCAGCCACTGAGTTTGCAGATAGACCGGCGGAAATTCCGTTTGGCTGCACAAAATGCCTATCACAAAGACGAAGGTGCGTTTACAGGAGAAGTATCCTTTACCATGCTACAAGACCTGGTGCATTACGTTCTTGTCGGACATTCAGAACGACGCATTTACTTTAATGAGACGCTGGAAGAAATTCGGGATAAGGTAGCAGCAGCACTGCGCAATGACATTACGCCAATACTATGCGTAGGTGAGCGAGAAGAAGAACGCAAGGCAGGAGAAACCAAGCAGGTGTTGCACGACCAGATCACGACGGCGCTTAGTAACCTCACTGCGTCCCAAGTAAAGAGCTTAGTTATTGCTTACGAACCAGTGTGGGCTATTAGTACGTTTGGTGGCACATTGGCCAAACCTGACCAAGTAAAGGAAGCGCTGGACTTTATCCGCCTGCAGATTAAGGAATTATATGGACCGACTGCTGCCAAAGAAGTACGAATATTGTACGGTGGAAGCGTAGACGACCAGATCGTCCGAGGGTACCTCGAAATCGAGGGTTGTGACGGGGCGCTGGTTGGTGGCGCTAGTCTTAACTACCAGAAGTTTGCTGGCATTGTTGAATCGGCTCATCGTATGAATATAGATAAGAACGGAGAACAGTAGTGGATGTTAATCCTTCTAATGGTCCAGACCAGTCAGGGCAACCTTTTTCGGATATTAATGGTCCATTGACCGCTAATCCTGCCAGTAAGCCTGTTATTACAAACGCTCCACAGGCGGACCCTATGATCTCAGCAAATCCAGTAGCTCCCGCTGTACCACTTGCCGCAGATACGCCCCTGTCTCCTGCGTTCAATGTTGATGCGCCAGCTGAGACAGCTAGTCCAGAATTTGCGGCAAGCGTCCAAACGCAAAGTGCAGTTGTTGGGGATGTCAGCAAACGTCCTAAGGGCAAGAAGCTTCTGGTTGCGTTACTCGTACTTCTGTTGCTCGGTGGCGGTGGGTACGGTGGCTGGATGTATTACCAGAAGCAGACAGATAAGAAAGAGCCGACTACGCAGACTAACAGCACTACTAGCAGTGATGATTCTCAGAAGGAAACAACTGCAATGACGCTCTTTACCAGTAAAATTGCTGGATTTTCGGTGGACAATGTGGAGGATTGGAAAGTAGAGGACACTGACACTAGTAGCTCCTATGTTGATTCTGGTAATAAAGATGCAAAATACGCAAAAGTTACTTTCACTATTAATGACAAGCAGTTTCTGGTCTTTGATAATAACCCTGGTGGCCGTGGTGGGGACTGTGAGCCAGCAGCAAAGGACAAGCCATTCACTGTAGGAAATATTTGTAGCTCACATAAGACACTCAGTGTCGCGAAACTGCCGGATAGTAATTTTGCCGAGGGCAGTCTTAGCCAATTCGTAACGGGAGTGTATCTTGTAAAAGAACAATTCATGGCTGTCGATGACGCCAGGCCAATCACCTATTTTGGACTTACTAATTCTACTAAGCTTTCTGCTGTGGCAGGTGACACTAGAGAAGCCAAACCAACAGCTGGCGAAGAAGACATGGGTGCATACGTTGGGTTCACTATCCTGAGTGTGAAGAATGGTTACATAGACACCAAGATTGTAGACAAAGACGGCAAACCAACACAACTCAGTGATGCAGACCTCGCTAAAGTCGAGACAATGCTCAAGACTTTCAAGCTTAAGTAGACCAAAGCTTGCTACAATAGACAGATGCAATCAGACCTTTTGGCTAACCTTAATTCAGAACAAAAACGTGCCGTTGAAACCACCGAAGGTCCTCTGTTAATTCAAGCCGGAGCGGGTAGTGGTAAGACAATGGTCCTGACGCACCGTATTGCGCATACCATTGCCTCGCACAAAGCGACGCCGTATAACATCTTAGCGGTAACCTTCACCAACAAGGCTGCTAAGGAAATGCGGGAACGCGTTGCTAAGCTTCTTGGCGAGAATCACGAGAACCGTAGCTTCATGCCCTATATGGGCACCTTTCACAGTATCTGCGTCAGGTTACTCCGACAGGACGGTGAGCACATAGGGCTGCCCCGGAGTTTTGTAATCTTTGACGAATCTGATAGACAAACAGCTATTAAGCGGGCTAGTCGAGAACTACATGTAGACGAGAAGGCATTCCCGGCACGGGTGTTGGCTGGTCTTATTAGCAGTGCCAAGAACGAGATGATTGGACCAACGGCTTATGCTGGTTCGGCAAGCAGCCCAGCTACTCTGGCGGCAGCACAGGTATATCCAGCGTACGAACGAGCCCTCAAGGACGCAGGCGCTCTGGACTTTGACGACCTTATTAGTCGTACGGTGAGTATGCTCAAAAACAACATGGTTCTCCGCGAGAAATGGCAAGCTCAGTTTAAATACGTCATGATCGATGAGTACCAAGACACCAACAGTGCACAGTACCAGCTGGTGAAATTGCTGGTGGGTGAACATAACAATCTGGCTGTAGTTGGTGACGACTGGCAGTCGATTTACTCATGGCGTGGGGCAGACTTCCGCAACATTCTTAGGTTTGAGAAAGACTATCCGAACTGTACGGTCATTAAGCTGGAGCAGAACTACCGAAGTACTAAGCACATTCTGGACGCAGCCCATGCCGTTATTACCAAGAACTCACAGCGTAGCGACAAGCGACTGTGGACAGCAGCCGGAGATGGCCGTCCGGTGCAGATTGCTCAGGTAAATGGGGAACGTGCCGAAGGTGAAGCAGTTGTTGCCCGTATTCGCAGCGGCGTAGACAGCGGACTACGCAACTACAAAGACTTTGCCGTACTGTACCGCACCAATGCGCAGAGTCGTTCGGTAGAAGAAGCTTTTATCCATTACGGTATTCCGTACCGTATTGTGGGTGGCCAGCGTTTCTATGACCGCAAGGAAGTAAAAGACCTCATGGCGTACTTGCGTATTATTTTCCAGCCAGAAGACCGGGTAAGTTTTGAACGTATTGTTAACGTACCGGCTCGCGGCATTGGGACGAAGTCTCTCGAGAATTTTCTGCTGTGGCAACGACGCAGCGGTTTGTCCCTAGGCGCTGCGCTCAGCCAGGCGGCAGATTGTACTGACGTAACACCTAAGGCCCGCAAGGCGTTGAGCGAACTCGGTGACATTCTGCAAAGTCTCCGCGTCGCAATGGAGGACTCTAGTGTCTCGGGTCTTATCGACTCACTTATCCGACGAATAGACTACCTTAATTATCTTGACGACGGTTCTGCACAGGGTGAATCCCGACAGGAAAACGTCAAAGAACTTATTAGTGTAGCCCAAGAGTACCAAGACCTCGGACTGGAAGGTTTCTTAGAAGAAGTGGCACTGGTTAGTGACCTAGATAGTGCGGAGTTTGGTAATAACGCGGTAACGCTCATGACCCTGCACTCTGCTAAGGGCCTGGAGTTTCCTGTGGTCTTTATGGTCGGCATGGAAGAAACCATCTTCCCACACTCTCGTGCCCTGTACGACCAACACGAAATGGAAGAAGAACGACGACTCTGTTATGTCGGCATGACTCGGGCTCGAGAAGAATTGTACCTGCTATATGCCAGTAGTCGAGTCCTGTATGGCGGCGTGCAGCACAACCCACCAAGTCGATTCCTAAGTGAGATAGACGGTGAATTTGCAGATAACAGCTACGGTAGTGACTATGGTTCGTATGGGCCAGCAGCCGCGCCAGATCCTGATGCCTTCCAGCAATCGTATGACGACGAGCCCCGCTACATCGTAGAACTTACTGAAGGTGACATGGTTCGGCACCAAGTGTTTGGCGAAGGGCAGGTTATGGAACTGGACGGTGACAATGCGGTTATCTACTTTAAGGGCAAAGGGAGCAAGAAGCTTAATGTCGCTTTTGCACCACTTGAGAAACTATGAGCGTACAGAAACAAACGACAAAGTTTGACAAGAAAAGCCAACTTGGTCGGTTGCTGTTTTGGGTTACCTGGCCCGGTATTTGGCTGACCCTGAAGTCGAGTCCACCACGTACTCGGGTAGTGTTGCACTACAAAGGACAAGTACTGGTACTGCGTAATTGGCTTGGTACTGGCGAGTGGGGTTTGCCAGGTGGAGGGTTGCACCGTGGTGAGGAGCCAGTAGCTGGAGGTGTGCGAGAGGTTGCAGAAGAAGTAGGTCTAACGCTAAAGCCTTCTGATCTGCATGAGCTAGGGAGATACCATTTGCGTAGTAGCGGGATTAAGATACGATACGTGGCGTTCTGGGTAGAATGCCGAACTAAACCAGCCATTGTGGTGGACGGCAAAGAAGTGGTAGCAGCACAGTGGGTAGATCTGGATAAGCTTGAGGAGTATCCGTTAACTAGTTCTGCTCGACATATACTGCTGGCTTTTAGCAATCGCTCAAATTTGGTAGAATAAAAGGTGATCTGGAGGGGTAACAACAGCGTTCATATCTGGACGTTATGACCCACTAGACATTGACGTATGCGCAAATTTAAGCGGTTAACCCGCAAATACCAGGCTATTAGCCGTAAGAAAATCAAACGTGCCCATCCACTCCGCGGGCACCCCCTTGTTATACCTGTTTTTACGTTCCTTGGGCTTTTCTTTTTAAGCGCAGTGGGTATGGTTTTATTCGGGGCGCAAACCATGGGTGTTAGTGATTCACGGGTTGTGAACATTACGATAGATGGTAAGCAACAAGCCTTGCCTACTCGAGCTAAGACAGTAGCGGACCTGCTAAAGCGCATTGATGTATCCGTGAACGACAAAGATATTGTCGAGCCAGCTCTTGATACGCAGATTCTCGAAAGCAATATGAACGTTACCGTCCAGAAGGCTCGCCCCGTAACCATTATCGACAATGGGCGTAAGGTAACAATCCTCAGTCCATACCAACAGCCACGTACCGTGGTAGAGAAGGCCGGTATTGAACTGTATAAAGAAGATGGCATTACAGCTGGTGCGCCGGTAGATATGGCCAAGGACCGAATCCTCGGTGAGCAAGTAGTGGTAGATCGAGCCTTGCCAGCCAACATTAACCTGTACGGCAATGCTATCGCAGTGCGGACTCGAGCTAAGACGGTACGAGATCTACTGGACCAAAAGAATATCAAGACGCTTGAAGGCGATACCGTAGAGCCTGCGTTGAATACTAAGATTATGGCAAACACCCAGGTGTTTGTTGTCCGTATGGGCAAGAAGGTACTGACCAGCGAAGAAGCGATTGCTGCGCCGGTAGCTAACGAAGACGATCCAACATTGGCTATTGGTGCAACAGTTGTAAAGCAAGAAGGTACTGACGGCAAGAAGTTGGTTACCTACGAAGTAGAACTACGCAATGGCCAGGAGGTTGGGCGTAAAATACTTCAAGAAGTAGTTGCCGCCGAACCGGTACGACGCGTTATTGCAAAAGGCACCAAGGTTATCGTAACCGGTGGTCGGGCTGAGTGGCTGGCTGCAGCTGGAATATCTCCCTCTGAATACTATGCGGTGGACTACATTGTGGGGCGAGAGTCAGGCTGGTGCCCAACCAAGTGGCAGGGTGAATATGGTGGTTGCCCAGCCTATCACGGAGCACCGACATCTGCGGGCGTAGGATATGGACTATGTCAGGCAACACCGGGCTACAAGATGGCCAGTGCTGGTGCCGACTGGGCAGTTAATCCGGTGACGCAGTTACAGTGGTGTACTGGATACGCAAGACAACGATACGGTAGTTGGATTGGTGCGTACAACTTTTGGGTGGTTAATCACTGGTGGTGACCCCTGTTCTTGTGATATAATAACACTGTGAAATATTGCTCAGGGTGTAAGCAAGAGAAAGATTTTTCTGAATTCTGGAAGAATATTGTTATGTCTGACGGCTACCAGTCTTGGTGTAAAGATTGCTGGAGGGTGGTTACCGAGAAGAGGCGTAACGGGCCAAAGCGGCACATAGAGTTACGACAACGGATGAATCGGCATCTTGTTCGCGAATATGGCATAACTATTGACGACTATGATCGAATGATGCAAGAGCAAGAAGGTGTATGCGCAATTTGTCGTCAAACGTCGGCCGTACACAAAAAGTTAGCTGTTGACCATTGTCATGATACAAGTAAGATCAGAGGGTTATTGTGCGAAAACTGTAATCGAGGAATTGGGATGTTTAGAAACAGTACAAACTTGTTAAGCAATGCAATAGATTACCTCGACAGATCCTTGCGTGTTGATGGAAAGAACGTATGCTAGAGTCTTATACTCCTAAGAAAAGCCTTGGCCAACATTGGCTAGAAGATGAAACAAGTCTGCGAGCTATGCTCACGGCCGGTGAAGTTACTGCTGACGATACAATCGTGGAGATTGGGCCGGGCCTAGGTACGCTTACGACCTACCTAACATATGAAGCAAAACACGTCGTGGCTGTTGAGTATGACGAAGCCCTGGCACAGGATCTACCTAATCGAGTTCCTGCTAAGAACCTGACTGTCTACAATGCAGATTGCTTAACCTTCGATTACACGCAGCTGCCTACAGGATACAAAGTTGTAGCTAACATTCCGTATTACCTAACTAGTAACTTGCTTCGAGTGTTGAGCGAGTCGGCCAATCCACCGATTGTTGTGGCGCTGCTGGTACAAAAAGAAGTAGCCGAACGAGTGGCGGCAAAACCAGGCGACATGTCGCTCTTGAGCGTTAGTGTGCAGTTGTACTACGAAACCAGTTTGGACATGGTGGTACGTGCTGAACTATTTACGCCGCCTCCTAAGGTAGATTCGCAGATTCTGAAGCTAACTCGACGAGCGGACCCCTTGTTTAAGGATTTGGACGAAAAGAAGTTCTTCCGTATTGTGAAGGCTGGGTATTCACAGCGTCGCAAGAAACTGCGTAGTAGTCTCAGTGCTGGACTGCATATTGGCAAGCCCGAAGCTAGTGAGCTACTCGAGCAAGCTGGATTGTCTCCTGACAATCGTCCCCAAGAACTATCACTGCAAGATTGGTACAGTCTATATAAAGTCATTCAGTAGCGTACTGCTTACGCTATACTAGTAAGCATGAAGAAACACCTTGGCCGATCGTTGCGGCAGAGGCTGAAAAATATTCCTACGTTGCCACTCTTCGTGGTTTCAAGTGTGTTAGTTGGAATCTTTCTTTTGGTGCTTACCAAAGCGGCGACGTCGTCTGTTGGTATCGAGGCTGAAGCAGGGGTTCGCAATACGAAAGTTACCGAACGATCTCTTACGGGGGCTTCAGGTGGCAAAGCAATTAGGTTTGGTACAGGTAAGTTCTATATTGTTGGGAAGAATATTGTAGATCCAGATGGCAATATCTTTTTGCCCATGGGGGCTAATGTTGGTATGCGGCAAGCGCCTGATCCAATTTTTAGTTACTTTGGTAATGCCAATGGCAAAAGTGCACAGGTTCAAGCGTGGGGATGGAACACGATTCGTCCTAATATCATATGCAGCCCACGGGGAGGTAGCGCTAACTATGCAGAAACTTTGGCTGGCCTCGATGAGCTTGTTAATGAATATACAGCTAAGAAGATGGTAGTCATGGTGACCTGTCGTGTAGATGTTTGGTATGACCACCCATACGATGAAGCACAGATTCAAGCATCTTTGCCAATGATTAAGGACATTGCCCAGAAGTACAGGGATAATCCCTACGTGTGGATGAATACCCATAACGAGCCAGTAATTAACCAAAGTGTCTGGACTGGGCTGAATCAAAGTCTGTATAACGACGTGCGTGCCCTAGCTCCCGATATGATATTTGTAACTGACTTGGCGGGATCTGGTAATCAGATTGAAAACCTGGTGGACGGGAACTTAGCTACGACCTTTGGGAGTGGCAAATGTAATGTCCTGTATGACTGGCATGCCTATGGTTTTATTGGTGGGTTTGCGGATGATGCGAAACATAAAGATTATATTGACCGACTTGCTGCCAAGAATATTGCCGTGGTGATTGGTGAGTTTGGCGACCCACTATTACAAAATGGACAGCCATTCATTACGAGAGTGGACCCGGATCATGATGGTATTGCTGGTAATCCAGTACAAAACCGCATAGCGGCTAATGCTGTTATTAAATACGCTCCTCCAGCTGGATATGGCCTCATTTGGTGGATAGCCACCGGAGACAGAAATGACCAGATCACCTATTCACTTACCAAGGATATGACTTCACCATGGACGGTGAATAGTAGTAATCTCTCAACTAAGTTAGCTCCAGCAGGTAAGGCATTCTGGGATACTACTCATCCAGCACGGACGGTTACCAAGTTTACGGGTAATGTATCCGTTAGTGGCTGCGCTTCGGCACAGTAAGTCTGCTAAAGCAAGGTACGGGCTATTATTTGCCGTTGTCCCAGTCTCGGGCCATGAATCTTCCAGCTTTGCCGGATAGCACGTGTATGGCTTTCTTTAGGTTACGCTCTTTAGCTTCATCTGATTTGAGCCAGGAGAAGTAGCGGAGGACTTCTTTCTGTCGGCTGGGAGTCAGGGCATCCCAATTTGCTTGAGCAGTCGTATTAGCGCTTAGGGCTTCTCGGAACCAGTCGGGCATGGGGTGCTGTGGGCCGTTTATGTAATCTTTGTCGAACTCAACGGTAACTTCTACGGTGTCGCCAACTGTGGTATTACTGGCCTTGCGGACATCTCCATGGAGATAGAGGTAGTAGTCGCCGGTGCCAGTAGGCATCATGTTGATGTGCCAAGCTGGGTCTGGTTGGCCGTTAACTTGAATAAGTACTGGCATGGGCTTACGCCAATTGGGTTGTAACCGTTCGGCTTGTTCGGCAGTAACGTCAACATATGGATTGCCATCACGGATTTTAATAGGCGCAGTAAAGACAAGTTTCATACGAGCATTGTACCAAAGAGGGGTACACGGCTATACTAATAAGCATAGACGCTATGAAGAAGAAAACTACAGGGCACAAGAAGGTTCGGGCTTGGCTAGATAAGTACCGGCAGCAGGTAATTGCTGGTGTCAGTATGTTGGCGTTTGTTGGCTTTGGGGTTTTAATCTTGACGCTCACAAAGGCGGCTACAACAGGATTTGGTTTGGAGGCAGAGAAGGGTAGTCTTACGGGACAGGCGCACGTCATGACTCCGTCTGGTTCATCTGGTGGACAAGGGGTGCACTTTGGCCCCATGAACATGAGTAACGACTTAGGGAGCTTCTTACGTAACACGACGCTAACCAGTCGTTACCGACAGTATGAGAATGCATCTGAGTCGGAGATTGTCCAGAACCTAACGACACGGGGAAACCTAGAGGCAAATCCAGGGGGCTACCAGACACATAACTCCCAAGGACAATTCCGATTTACCTGTCAGTATTCTCACTTAAACTACGATGATCCGATTGTGTATCCCGGTCAGTCTGGCAAGGCACACCTGCACATGTTCTGGGGCAATACTCAGATGGATGCTAATACCACTAACCAGAATATTATGACTCGAGGTGGTGGATCTTGTGCAGGCTATGAAGCTAATCGAACGGGCTACTGGATGCCGGCAGTGCTAGACGGAAATAACAAAGTAGTGATTCCTAAGGACATCCTCATGTACTACAAGTCGGCCCAGGGCGCTGCAGCCCAGACTAAGAAGATGCCCCAAGGTCTGAAGATGATCGCCGGTAGTTCTACGGGAAATACCGAAACGTCATTGCAACACGTAAACGGTGTTATCTGGGCATGCTACACAGGGAGCATTAATTACACCTATATTGGTAATACGATACCTGACAACTGTCCAGCCAATACCAAGGCAAACGCAGTGAATTCCTATACCAAGCAGAAGGATCCCAATTCATATGATCCTAATGATATCTTCCCGATAAAACTCCAAGCGCTTATCTTCTTCCCAGCGTGTGTGAAGGTAGACGGTAGCGGTAACCCAGTACTAGACTCCGCCAATCACAAGAGCCATTTAGCATATTTCTCTGGCAGCGGTTGTCCCTCGGACTTTCCGTATATGATGCCGCAGGTGAGTTACCATGTGTCGTGGCCAGGGGATCTCAATTATTCGCAATGGAAGCTGTCCTCCGATGCTATGGCTGGTACCCCAGACGGCTTTAGTTTACACGCTGACTGGTACGGTGGCTGGACAGATGCCGTACAAGACCATTGGTTGAAGGGATGTGTTAATCTGCAACTTAATTGTTCTGGTGGAGTAATGGCCCCTGGTGGTGGATATCCACTTCGACAACTCAAGGTAGTACAAGAGTATGATGGGCCTAATTACCTAACTGTTCCTACAAAATAAATCAAAGACTTGACGTGTTAAGTATCGGAGCGTAAGCTTGAATAGATGCGCGTTATCAACAACCTAGGGTATCTGCTAAACCACCTGGCGTTCGTCATGGCACGACAGTCAGACCAGGTTTTGCAAGAGCGTCTCGGTATCGGCTTTAGTCAGTTCAAGATCATGATGGTCTTGTCTCACAAGCCGCATATTCAACAAAAAGAAATCGCTGACAAGCTCGGACAAACCGAAGCAAGCATCAGTCGGCAGATTAAGTTGTTGACCGAGCAGGGGTTGTTGCAATCTGCAAAGCGACCAGAAAACCGTCGTGAGCACATTACCACCTTAACGCCTAAAGGCGATCGTTATACCGACGAAGCGGTAGATATTCTCAATACATATCACGCGCCGGTATTCGAACACCTGAGTGAAAAAGAGCGAGCCGCATTGACTCAGTCATTGCAGGCCATGCACCAAGAAATTTGTGCAGACGACAAACCTGGCTCTTGTCATCACTTATTCGAAACCACCAACGACTAAACAGAAAGGACCCCTACGTGGCCAAAACTGCTCAAAAAAATATCAAGCTATCTGAAAAGGAAGCGCTTTCTAAAAAAGCCTTACCAGCAGTACTACTGACCGTCTTCCTAGACGTTATGGGGATTGGTATTCTCATCCCACTCTTGCCGGTATTGGTTAACCCGCATAATCCTGGCAGTGTTGTTGGCCCCTGGTGGAGCGACAAGTCGGCATTCATTATGCTGGGCTGGTTGCTCGCAAGTTTTGCTATAGCTCAGTTTATCGCTTCTCCAATTCTCGGGCAGTTATCCGACAAATTCGGTCGTAAGAAGGTCTTAGCTATTTCGGTAGCCGGCACTGCACTTGGCTACGCTATCTTCGCGTACGGTATCTGGGAAAAGAACCTGGGAATTATGTTCGCCGGTCGTATCCTTGACGGTCTGACCGGTGGTAACTTGCCGGTGGCCCAAGCGGTGGTGGCTGACGTCAGTACACCCGAGAACCGAACTAAAAACTTCGGACTCGTTGGTATGATGTTCGGTCTAGGTTTCGCCTTGGCTCCATATATTAGTGGTAAGCTGGCAACGCCAGGTATTCCGTTTATTAGTATTGGTGGGCTGCATATCGGTACTACACCAAGCTGGTTTAGTCTCACTACTCCGTTTTGGATTGCAACGGCACTGAGCGTCATCAATGTGATTCTGATTATTACTCGTTTGCCAAATACCCAAGCAACTATTGCTAAACACCTTAAGATTGACTGGAACAAGTCGTTCCATAACCTATTCAAAGCGGTGACCCACCCAACCTTGCGTCATATCTTGATCCCCATGCTATTATTCTTCGCTGGTTTTGGTTTCTTCCGCGGGTTCTTCCAAGTGCTGCTTGAACGTAAGCTCGGTTTCAACCAGGCTAACATTGGAGACTTCTTTGCCTTCTTCGGTATCTGTATGGCGCTCGCCCAAGGTCTGATTACACCCTTTGTCAGCAAGCGCTTCAAGAACTGGCAGACTCTACAGTGGGGCCTGGTGTTTGGTGGTTTGTCTATTCTATTATTCCTACTACCTACCAATACAACGCAGCTGCTCCTCGTAACCCCGATCATGGCAATCGCCATTGGGCAGGTATTTGCGAACAGTATTGCGCTGGTCAGCGCGTCTGCTACGAAGGAGATCCAAGGTGAAGTACTTGGTATTAACAGTAGTGTCCAAGCCTTTGGGGATGCACTTCCAAGCGCACTCAGCGGATACATCGCAGCCGGATTGAGCGTTAGCGCTCCAGTGCTTGTTGGTGGTGTTACGGTGGTCGCTGCGGCTATTGCATTCCGAATCATGTTTAAACCAAGTCGGCTAACACATAATCCAGAGCAAGTAGAAGGAATGGTGCATTAAGATGGCTCAGAAAGCTATAAAGACAGCTGATGTAACCAGTGAAGTCGCTCACCGCACCGGACTTAAAAAGTGGCTACCACTTGTAGTGCTCAGTCTGGCGGTGATGATTATTATTATCGACACCACCGTTCTTAACGTGTCACTCCGAACTATCGTAAATGACCTTGGTACTAACTTGCAGGGTATGCAGTGGGTGATTGCTGGCTATTCTCTGACACTTGCTGCACTAACTGTTACGGGTGGTCGTTTAGGCGACCTGTTTGGGCGTAAGCGTATGTTTATGCTTGGTGCCGTAATCTTTGCAATAGGCTCATTCCTGACTTCTATTAGTCATAACCTCAGTACCATGATTATTGGTGAATCTATCATTGAAGGTATCGGCGCAGCCCTTATGATGCCGGCCACGTCTTCATTGGTTGTTTCAAACTACCAAGGGCGCGATCGTGGCATTGCCTTTGGCGTCTGGGGTGGTATTGCTGCGGCATCTTCGGCTATTGGGCCAATTCTGGGTGGCTGGCTAACCAGCAGCTACAGCTGGCGTTGGGCATTCCGTATTAATATCTTTGTTGCGCTCATCCTGATCATTGGTGCGACAGTCATTGCCGAGGGTCGCGACCGGGTAGAGAAGGCAGAACTAGATTTCTTAGGTGTGTTCTTGTCGGCAACTGGACTACTAGCATTCGTCTACGGCATTATCGAATCTTCTACCTACGGGTGGTGGAGTGCGATTCGTCCGTTTGAAGTGTTTGGTCATGCCTTACCATTTGGCTTGTCTCCGACTCCAGTTGGGATAATCCTTGGAATTATCCTGCTCGGTATCTTTGGGTGGTGGCAGATTAATGCCGAGAATCATGGGCATACTCCATTGGTATCTATGCACTTGTTCCAGAACAAGCAGTTCACCTCTGGTGCGGCTGTGGTGTCATTCTTGTCCCTTGGCATGGTTGGGCTAATCTTTGCTATCCCCGTATTCTTGCAATCCGTTCGAAACTTAGATGCATTCCATACGGGGCTGGCACTGCTCCCAATGTCTTTGACCATGCTCGTTGTGGCACCAGCCTCAGCAGCATTAACTAAAAAGATAACTCCAAAGCGTCTCATTCAAGCTGGGCTAATTGTTTCAGTGTTGGCTAGTCTTGTACTGCATTTCTCGATTACAGCAAGCTCGACAGCTGCGAGTTTCATTCCAGGCCTCATGCTGTTTGGTATCGGAATGGGTCTAGTTATGGCGCAAGCTAGCAACGTTACCTTGTCTGCTGTTCCGGTTCACCAATCGGGTGAAGCCTCTGGTGTTAACAATACGCTCCGGCAAGTTGGCTCATCTCTGGGTTCGGCTATTATTGGTGCCGTGTTACTAACAACCCTAGCGGGTAGTCTTGCTTCCGGAGTTAACAATAGTAAGGTTATACCTGAAGCTATTAAGCCAGCGCTGTCAGCTAAAGTTGCTGCAGCCGCTTCAGACGTAGAGCTGAGCGGCACGCAGACTAAGGACACTGGCAATGTTCCTCCTGCAGTTCAGACAGAATTGAAATCTATCGCTAACCAAGCATCTGCAGATGGTGCGCGCACCGCAGTACTGTATATGGCCGGCTTTATCGGTATTGGGTTCCTGCTTTCGTTCTTCCTGCCGCATACGCACGATCTAGAAGCGGCTGCAGGCAAACAACCTGCCGCAGCTCACTAGTGTAAGGCAATCTAACATAGCTAAAGACATATAGACACAAGCAGTATAAAGGTGGTATAATAAAGTCCTTGGGGCTGAATTTTAAGCTCGACGTTGGACTTTAACAGCTAGTTTGCAGGTCGCTTGTCAGCGTATAGACAAACCTAAATAATTGCAAAATCATTTAGAGCAATGGTGAACGAAGCTATTAGCTTCCGTAACCTTGCACCAGTTGCTGCTTAATTGCACCAACCGCGCCTAACGTGACACCAGATAATGCTACGGCGTGTCATATTTTTCTGGTTGCCTAGATCTTCCTGTCCATAAGATCTACTAAGATTAGGACTGGATCATTCGACTTTTTGGTCGCTTACCGGCCGAATGATCGAGACAAATCTAAACGACCTATGCCTGTAGAAGACTAGCCACTTAAACTAACGGACTCGGGGGCAGTACCCGACAGCTCCACCAAAAAAAACGCATCAGAGATATCTGGTGTTTTTTTGTTTCCTCATCACGTCATCTGATTATAGTGTCACAATCCGAAGGAGCTAAACCTCACGAAGCACTGCCCAAAAAGGACAGTCAGTCTACTCGGCGGGTAAATGGGGCTTGCGTGGTTTAGACAGCATCAGTATTTAGATCCTACAGTCTCGAATATAAGATTGTATAACATACAATAGTATGGCATTATATTTTTCATGCGTAAGACTATCTTCTCAGTCGGTGCGGGTAGAGCCCTTGACCCGGTGTGGCTTGCCGATACTACACAGCTAGTAGAATACCTCTTGCCCAGTGGTGCTAGGATTGATTTTAGGCCCAGCCCGGGTGTGGCATTCAGCGGTGCGCACGAAATGGCCAGGCACTGCGACGATATTTATGGTAAGCACCAAGGGCGCACTGCAGTACGCGTGGAGGCTATGATTGCCGAGCTCGCTATTGATCCATCACATGATCTTGCTAGTATTGCCGAATCTACTAGTATGACAGCTGAAGCGGTATATGCCCGCTGGAAAAATGGATCACTTCAGCTCCATATGCGCCTAGCAGACAGGGCTATTCCTGTGAAAGGTAGCCAGGAGGAGGGTCGTGTAGCAAGAGAGAAGGCGGGATTTAGAGAGGCACTTGATCTTGCACCACTAGAAACTTTTACTTCGGAGGATAGTGGAGTCCCTGTTCATAGACTAAGGCTGGGTGCTGTGCGCTCAATAACACAGCCGGATGCCTACCAGTTACAGCAAGATGCCCTGAAATACATGGTCACGGAAGTACCTTTGCTAGGGGCAGGCGTGCTACTTTCGTCGTAGAGGTAGTTCCGGACTATTAATTTCGCTTGTGTTAATACGCATCTGTTTAGGTATAGTGGTTATCCAAAGGGACTGATATGGCATATAGACTCGAAGCAAATCCAGAACTGCTCGACCCCCAAAGGTGGGGTGGCATTGATATTACTAACCCGCAGGATTTTACACCCCGTGGCGATGATCATCTAATGACTAGTGCGGAACAGCGGCAGGCCGCTGAGTTGCTTACTCCCGTTGTCGCGGCAGTACATGCCAATACTTACCGTGACCCAGTGGCTGACTTGCGAGACGACGGTACTTTGGATACTGATCGACTTAGTAATGGATCGGTACTTATATTGGACCGTGAAAGCCTTATCCATTGGGATGGAGATGACGAGCTGGCGCGGGTGCTTGATACGGACATGGGTGGCGGGGCGGCTATAGCGGGGAGGCATGCCGACTACTGGCAAGAGCACCAAGGACGTCGAAAAAGCGAAGGCTTTGGTGTCGAGCAAGCTGTGTTTCTCGATGAGAATGCCGTATATACACGCTACCTTGAGTGGGGAGTTCTGCTGAAGGAAGGTATTACTAGTATACTTGCGCTTTGGTCATTGTCAGATATAAATGTCAGGCGCGGTGTTATGCGATTGCCTCTAGGGCCCATTACGAGTGAAGATAGTCTGACACTACCTATTAAAGTTGCGAGATCTTCAGCTCACTCTGAGCTTTTTAACGGTGCATACGTTAGACGCATCCAACGGGTGCGGGCGGCCCGGGTCATCTATCCGCACGAAGGTGGCGTACGAGACTGGGGTGGTCGTGGAAAATTCAGTCTTGGGTTTGCTCGCAGGCCAGCAATCACTCGACCGGCGGTGAATCTAGCAACGCTGCCAGTCGGAAGATCGTAAATCGCCTTGACCATAACCAGAACAGTCCTCTAGCATAGAGGGATGGTTAAAGACAAAAAACTTCCTAAGGTTATCCGGCGTCTGCTGCGTCGCGAAGGTACTATCGATGTGCCGCATATTGCAGATGCCCTAGAATACATAGAAGAACACTGGAAGGTTTTAACGCACGAAGAAAAACAAGACAGTGGCATGCTTATTGGCTTGCCGCACCCGTACGTGGTGCCGTCGGTAGATGCCTCTTCGGGCTTTACCCTCAAAGAACAGTATTACTGGGATAGCTACTTCAACTCCCTAGGACTCGTGGGCAAACACCAGAAGCTTGCTGAGAATATGTTAGATAACCTAGTACATATTTTTAACCGATTCACCTTTATCCCGAATGCCAGTCAGATGTACCACATGAGTCATTCGCAACCTCCGGTACTGACAACCTACATACGACTTATCTACGAAACGGGGCAAAAAGATCTGGTTTGGCTCCAGAAGTATATGGCTGTAGCCGAGCGTGAATACGAAAAGGTTTGGATGAGTGAAACGCATCCCTTCTGGCACAAGGTGCACCATGGCCTGAGTCGTTACTACGACATTAACGTACTGCATGATATGGCCGAAGCCGAAAGCGGCTGGGATATGACGCCCCGCTTCGAACGTAAGTGCCTAGACTACCTTCCGGTAGATCTTAATGCATTGCTGTATAAGTACGAGACGGATTTTGCGTGGGTGGCGCATGAGGCAGGTGATGAAGAGCGCGCTAAACATTGGGAAAAGCAAGCTTCTAAGCGCAAGCACGAGATGAACAAGTACATGTGGCACAAACGCAAGGGCTTCTACTTTGACTACAACTACAACAAAGGCGAAAAGGGTGGTGTGTGGTCGCTGGCTGCCTTCTTCCCGATGTGGGCCGGCATGGTCACCAAAGAGCAGGCAGCGGAGCTGGTTAGGAACTTAGACAAGTTCGAACATATCGGTGGACTGACAGCTACGACGCGGCCGCTCATAGATATGTCTATCTTTGGTTCTATAAAGACCCAGTGGGCGCACCCTAACGGCTGGGCGCCATTGCACTGGATCGTGATCGAGGCACTTCGGAAATATGGTTACAATGACGAAGCAGAACGCATTGCTCGCAAGTGGTTGCGTACTAATTTGGCGTGGTACGAACGGCACAACGAGTTTCTAGAAAAGTACAATGTGGTCAAGCCGCAAAAGCCGCCGATCGAGGGTGTATACCCAAGTCAGAAAGGCTTTGGCTGGACTAATGCCATCTTTGTGAAGCTGTGTAAAGACTTCTTAAACAAGTAGACGTCAGTGCTATAGCAACAATGCTGTGAGAAACCTCATAGGTTAGTGAGCTCTTTAGCAATAAGTTAGATGAGTAACTGTAAATAATTGGAGGTTTATATGAATGACGACAACACGGGCGATGACACCAACGCTGCAACACCGGATGATGTTTTAGAAGAAGAACGTAACGACACAGGCGTAACTTCTGACCCTCTGGCTCATCCAGGCACGCCAGATGACCCGGCTATGCCCGCAGACGATGTTCCAGGTGACAATACACAGTTTGACGAACCGAAATCTGACAGCGGTGTCGATTCCACTGAGGCCTACCAAGAAGGCGAAGACCAAGCTGCTGGTGACCCGCAGCACGAAACCAATAGCTAGTTAGTTATAGGGTATAGTTAAGGCATATGGAAGATACGACTGTGTTGCCGTGTGCTGAGAAACTAGCCTTTGATACCCAAAAGCAGGCTCGAGCTGCTGCGGTAGTTGCGGAACTGCAACACGGAACTAAATTGACGACGTATAGGTGCAGCCACTGTGGGTTGTGGCATCTTGCATCTGCGTAGTTGTTGTAAATTACCTCTTATTTGTGCCGAGTATTACAATCATGTTTAACATTAGTTAATGAAGAAGGTACGAAACAGTGATACGAGGGGCTGAATACTTCAAGGAACAACTCCTAGAGATGGGGATTAAAGACGAGGGCTGTCACCATGGGTTTACTAATGGGACGCATGGGGAGAAGCTGGAGTTCGGCATTATTGTGCCTGGGTCTCGTGAATGGAAGATGTGGGTGGCACTGAACGCTCGGATGATTCGTTTAAAGCATGACGGGCCCGTTTCACCGCTGCTGGTGAGTCTTGCGGATGGAACGATTGAGTTAACTGATGCGGTTGCGGCCGAGCTTAATGCGCATGGTAATTACGAAACAGAAGTATTGGTAGCGCACACTCAAAAGACTAAAGATGCAGACGGCAACAAACAAGTTAACCTGTCTGAAGCAGCTAAAGAGCTTATAGGCTATTACCGACCGGAGTCTGCCGAAGAAATAGACGATGCTGCTACATCTGGCAGTACGACTGCTATGCCCGTTTCTGAATTGTGGGGCCTTGGTGTTTCGGAGGTAAGCGTCCTATATACCTGGTTACGGAAGCCTGAACTTCCGTACTTAGATGAGCTGCGAGTTCCGTATAGAGGGATAATAGATAACCATCCGTTGCCAGATTTCTCTCCAGCAGACTGTGCTCTGAATGGCTTTTGCGCTGATCCGACTAATACCTTTATTCCGTACGGACAAAAGCCGGTTGATATACTGGAAGTATGAGCCAAGCAGATCCACTACCTACTCACCCAACGCTCGGTGACTACCAATCGCTCATTAAGCAGCTGATCGTCGAGCGTGGCTTCTACGAAGAAACAATACCTGAAGTCTTTATGCTCCTCACCGAAGAAGTCGGTGAGTTTGCTAAAGCAGTTCGCAAGATAAGTGGTGTGAAGGTAGATAAGCAGTCTCGAGTAAATGACGTAGCTGAAGAAGCGGCTGACGTGTTGTGGCTGCTCATAGACTTGTGTAATCGGTTAGGAATAGACCTAGAAGAGGCGTTTCGGCGTAAAGAAGCAAAGAACCAGAAACGAGTCTGGACTCATGAGTAAGAACAAACAGAGCGCTGGCATACTCCTGTATCGCAAGGGCACTAAGGATATCGAAGTTCTGTTGGGCCATCCCGGTGGTCCGTTCTGGGCCAAGAAAGACAAGGGTGTCTGGTCTATTCCTAAAGGTGAATTTGATGACGAGTTGGCTATTGATGCGGCTAAGCGAGAGTATCAAGAAGAGCTAGGTAGTAAGCCGCCAGAAGGTGAGCTGTTAGACCTTGGTACGGTTAAGATGAAGAGCGGCAAAGTTATCTACGCGTGGGCGGTAGAGGGTGACTTTAATGTGGCAACCGTCAAGAGTAATACCTTTAGCATGCAGTGGCCATCACGGTCAGGTAACGAACAGGAGTTCCCTGAGATAGACCGTGCGAGTTGGTTTAGTTTGGCTATCGCTAAAGAAAAGTTGGTGGCAGCACAAGCTGAATTTATCGACCGTTTGGCCGACATCCTTGGAGTCTCGGCCGATGCTGCCGTTGATGGCAGCGCGGCTGAAGCTGAAAGTCCACAGATAAGTCTATTTTAGCTATCCTTTACTTATCTCCCTGGCTATCTCTTTACAGAGGTAGTATACTTATAGCTAATGAGAAAAGCAGTTTCCCAGGTTGTAGCGCTCCGCGCAATGATGATCATGCCCTAGCGGGGCTTGCTTTTCTTTACTCTTATATTTCTGTTATTAATCTAATAAAAGGTACAATATATTCATGAATTATTACGTTACCACCTCTATTCCGTACGTTAACGGCGACCCCCATATCGGCTTTGGTCTTGAACTTGTCATGGCTGACGTATTGGCCCGGGCTGCTCGTAAGCAAAATAAGCCAACACTGTTTACAACCGGTTCCGACGAACACGGTAGCAAGATCGCTGAAAAAGCTGCTGAGCTAAAGCTAACCCCCAAAGCTTTAGCTGACCAGCAGAGTCAGAAGTTTCGTGATCTTGGAAAGCTATTGAACATCAGTAATGACCGCTTTATCCGGACAACTGACGCCGGCCACGAGCAACGCGCCCAGATTATCTGGAAGCAACTTGAGAAAGATATCTACAAAAGCAAGTACATTGGCTTGTATTGTACGGGCTGTGAAGAGTTTGTTACCGAAGCGGTAGCTAAAGCAAATAAGAACAGCTGTCCGCACCACAACAAACCGTACGAACGAATCGAAGAAGAGAATTACTTCTTTAAGCTGTCTGCGTATTCAGACCGGATTCGAGCGGCTATCCAGGCTGGAACCTTTGAGGTTATTCCGAATACTCGGCGTAACGAAGTCTTGTCACTAATCATAGAAGGCCTGGAAGATATTAGTATCTCTCGACCAGCCGCTAAGCTAACCTGGGGTATTCCAGTGCCTGGTGATAAAAACCAAGTAATGTACGTCTGGTTTGAAGCCCTCATGAACTACCTGACGGTCCTGGGTTATCCAGAACACGAAGACTACAAGAAGTTCTGGCCAGCAAATGTACAAATTGTAGGAAAAGATATTATCCGTTTTCATGCTGCTATTTGGCCTGGCATGCTGTTAGCGCTTGGTTTGCCGTTGCCTGAAAAAGTCTTTGCCCATGGCTTCATTAACATCGCCGGTGGCAAGATGAGTAAATCTCTTGGAAATGTCATTAGCCCGCAAGAAATTGTCAAGAAGTACAATGCTGACGTTTTCCGTTACTACATCCTGCGGCACATCCCCAGCTACGACGACGGTGATTTCTCATGGGAGTTACTCGAGAGAGCTTACAATAACGAACTGGCTAATGAGCTCGGTAATGCCGTACAGCGTACCGCAGCTATGATCACCAAGTACCAGAAGGGTATTATTGGTGAAATTCCTGCTGCTAACCACGACAAGGCGCAGTACTGGGAAGCTATTGAAGCCTGCCGATTCGACCGGGCACTAGATATGGTTTGGGAGCAGGTTCGTGGTATTAACCAGTACATCGACGAGCAAAAGCCCTGGGCTATCGCTAAAGAAGGTGACGAAGAGCATCTCCAGGAAGTACTGGCCTACCAAGCTAGTAACTTAATCCAGGTAGCCGATCTCCTCGAACCATTCATGCCTGAAACGGCCGGCAAGATTAAGCATGTCTTCGAAGAAGGGGTTGTACGCCCAATTGAAGCTACACTATTTCCAAAGCACGAAACTGATAAGAAGACGACCAAAAAATAGCTAATGTTATACTGACATGCATGCAGCCCATACAGCCTAGCCGAAGACGTATATCCGTACAGAAACTAGTCGTTGGAGTTATTCTACTAGCTTTTGTTAGTCCCTTTTTGTGGGGACTAGGAGGTATTCTGAAGATACAGTTGGTTGATCCGATTTTGAGTAAAAGGTACTTAAACTCGGTTCAGATTTTGCCAGATGCTAAAACAGAGGCAACAGCACGACCGAATGGTGATATCTTGACAGGCAACAGCGCACCGGCACAGGTTGAACTTAGACCAAACGCTCCTTTTGGTGAATTGTATGCGAAGATATCGACCACACTTGGTCAACAAGGTTTTGTGGCTGGCAAATTTAGCTACTATGGCCCTACCAATACTGAGATCAATAATCCAGAAGTTATTTTTCACAAGAAGGATAAGTATTTGCGGGTGCGGTTTGTGACTACAGAGATATATCAATGTCAGCAGAACGGAGCGAGATGGGCGTGCGGTGCGCAAACTATCAATCTAGAAGAAACCGGGATCAATAACTTTAACGTTAAGTTACTGCAAGTTATCTACGATCCAGTCAATAAGCCTAACCCAGATCAAATCTAATACATGATTGAGTTTGTCGATACCCACTGCCACATCCATTTTTCGGACTATGAACTCGATACTGGCGAGGTTATTGCGGCCGCGCAGGCGGATGGGGTTACCCGGATGCTCTGCGTGGGCTGTACCCTTGCAGATAGTAAACTGAGTGTGCAGATGGCTGCACAGTACGGTAGTGTGTGGGCTAGTATTGGCCTGCATCCGCATGAAGCCAAGCAGTACGTTGGTGACGATAAGGCTCTACAAGAATTCCATGCGCTGGCCAGCAAGCCCAAGGTGGTGGCAATTGGGGAGATAGGGTTAGATTACTACTACAGTCATTCAGACAGAGATGACCAAATAGCACTGCTACGATTCCAGCTAACGGTGGCCCAAGAACACGGTCTGCCGGTCATTTTCCATGTGCGGGGTAGTAAGGAATCGGGAGGCAAAGACGTGTGGGAGGATTTTTGGTCTATTTACGATGAGTTTGACCAAACCTCTAAGATTCGGGGTGTGATCCACAGTTTTAGCGCCGGAACAGAGGAATTAACAGAGATACTGAAGCGGGATTTGTTCGTGGGACTAAACGGCATTATGACGTTTAGCAAAGATCCAGAGCAACTGGCGGCCGCTAAGCAAGTTCCCCTCTACAAAATTGTTGTAGAAACAGATGCTCCCTTCTTGACTCCAACTCCTTTTCGTGGTACAATTTGCCAGCCTAAACATGTGGCTGTAACAGCTGCATTTTTGAGCGAGTTGAGAGGTGAACCCCTAGAAGACTTTGCTGAAGTCACCACTCAGAACGCTAAAGGCTTATTCAATCTTGTTTAACCAATTATGAGTATATTAGAAACCATCGGATCATTCACTGGTGACGCCATCGAAAATGTGCGTTCTCTTGTTGAAATTACCCAAGGACGACAGGGTGAGCTGGCAAGCAGTATCCGTGGACTCGACCACGTATCTGAGTCGGTGTTAGGTCTTGAAGCTTATGTAGATCCTGAGGTAACCGCAGCTGCTAAGGCTGAGGCAGTAGCAGTAGCTGCTAACACTGTCGGGCGTCTTGCTAGTGTGGAATCACAGCCAGAACCAGCCACTCACGAGCAGTATATTGAAGGACTAGCTACAGTCACAAGTCTCGATGACTACCGAGCACAAGTTGAGCAAGCTCGTATGCAACCTATTGCAAACGAAGACTTTGTTTCAACAACTGCTCCACTTCCAGAACGAACCCAGGTTGCTTACACTGACCAGCAGCAAGCACTAATTGACGAAGCACTGCGCAACGCAGAAATCGCTCGTCAACAGGCGGCGTAACATGATCCAACGACTCCTCAAAACGATTATGGGCACTAATCAGCAAGACCGCGAAGCGGAGCTATACCGTAATCTTATCCGACACGAAGCTAAAATTGGCGGAACGTTGTTTGGCCCCGTACCTGCTGGTGGCAAGCGTGAGTTCTTCTGCCTCGATTCCCGAACCTGGGTATGGCACGAAGAGTGGACCGATGAGAACGGCCAACACCGTAGCAAGACGACTCGTTATGACATCCGACCTAATGGTATCCTCAAGGCCCAAGATGGCAACCGTTACCAGTACGTGACCGCTGACGAAGCCCGACACCTCCGTGACGCTGCTCACTTATACCAGAAACGCGTTAACAAAGAGCTATATAGCCGAATTTAATAGGTGCTTGGCAGGAACTTCGTTATGTCAATTTATCTCGACCACGCAGCTGCAACTCCATTAGACGACCAAGTGTTTGCTGCAATGCAGCCCTACTACTCGCAGCAGTTTTATAACCCCAGCGCCGTCTACCTAAGCGCAAAGGCTGTTGGTAAGGATATTGCTGAAGCGCGTCACTCAGTAGCTCAGAATCTTGGCGTGCGTCCTGCAGAAATAACCTTTACGGCCGGTGGCACGGAAGCTAATAACCTAGCTATTCACGGTGTCATGAGTCAGTTCCCGGGGAGTCATATTGTAGTTAGTGCGGTGGAGCATGATTCAGTACTCGAATCTGCTAAAGTCTATGATCATACTCTTGCACCAGTGCAGGCAGACGGTCGTATTGACCTCGATGAGTTGGCTCAGGCTATTACCGACAAAACTGTACTAGTTAGCGTTATGTGCGTAAACAATGAAATAGGTACCGTCATGCCACTTTCTCGTGTTGCTAAGCTCATCCAGACCATCCGAGAGGAACGACAAAAGGCTGGTAATGACTTGCCATTATATTTCCACACGGATGCTGCACAGGCCCCGTTATATCTAGATATTCATGTTCCTCGGCTGGGTGTCGATCTTATGACTCTAAACGGTGGTAAGATCTACGGACCAAAGCAATCCGGCGTACTGTACGCAGACGCACAGGTAAAGATCGGTGCTCGTATTGTTGGTGGTGGTCAAGAGTTCGGTCGCCGTAGTGGTACCGAAAACGTAGCGGGTATTATCGGTTTTAGTAAAGCGCTCCAGCTAGCAACTGCTGGGCGACAAGAACTTAGTAAACAAGTTGGCGTTCTGCAACAGCTCTTTATATCTGAACTTGAGAAACAACTTCCAGCCGCTGTAGTGAACGGGTCAGTAAAATACCGAACTCCCAACAACGTGCATATCACGATCCCAGGTACCGACAACGAACGACTCATGATGGAACTCGATGAACAGGCCATTATGTGTGCTGTTGGGTCTGCCTGTAGTGCAAGCAGTGACGAACCATCTCATGTTCTGAAGGCTATTGGGCTGAGTGACGAAGAGGCTCAGGCTAGCCTAAGGTTTAGTATGGGACGAGCTACGACGGAAGCTGATATCAAGGCTACGATTGCTGCACTCGTAGACGTTCTAGCTAAGTAGTTTATTACTTAGGGAAGATCAATCTGTTAGTATTATTCTTATGAAGATAGTTATTCTGAATGATTCGTTCTTGAATGAATCTCATATACAAACACTTAAGAAACTTGGTGATGTAGAAATCGCCTTGAACACGAAGAGTGAACAGCAAGTTATCGAGCGATTGAAAGGGGCTGATGTTGCTATAACCGATATGTTCGAAGCTCCACTCACGCGAACTGTCTTTGCTAATATACCTTCAGTTAAATTTATGAGCATCAACACAACGGGCTTTGACCTAGTTGATCTAAAAGCTGCTCATGAGCATGGCATTATTGTATCGAATGTCCCTAGTTTTGGTGCGCAAGGCGTTGCTGAACATGCTATAGCACTACTTTTCGCGACTGTGAGACATGTTGCATTAGGCGACAAGGCTATGCGTCGAGCACCATTTCAGCTTGATCCTGCTAACCGAGAACATGACCGATATCTTGGTATGAATTTAAGCGGCAAGACAATGGGTATTATTGGGTTAGGTGAGATTGGTATGAATGTTGCTAAGATTGCATCTGCTCTAGGCATGAGAGTTCTGGCTTCTAATCGTACACCTCGGAATGTTTCCGGGGTTGAGTTGGTAGAACTTGAAGAGCTACTCCGAAGGAGTGATGTTGTCTCCTTAAATGGTGCGCTTTCAAACGAGCAGCGGAATCTTATAAATGTTGATACTCTTAAGTTAATGAAAAAGACATCTATCTTAATTAATACAGCTCGTGGAGGTTTTGTGGATGACATAGCTCTTGCTGACGCACTTCAGGAAGGACGAATTGCTGGAGCGGGACTTGATTTCTTAAATGACTGGTCTACGGGCAATCCTCTAGTTGGCCTAGATAATGTAGTGCTTACACCTCATGTAGGCTGGTTTACACAGGAATCACTTGAGAATTTGGCTAATATCATTGTTGAAAACATTGAGGCTTACGCAAATGGCGATCCTATCAATGTTGTAAGCTGAGCAGCTACGTCCCTAATAGCAGACAAAACTCCCTAATATTGCTATACTTTTTGCATAAGCAAGATAGGTGGGTATGGACGTACAACTAGCGCTGTTGTTGACCTGGGTCGGGAGTGTCGGAGCGATACTGCTGGCTTTTGTCTGGGTTGCTGTACGCCTCGGTAAGGTGCGCGGTGGAGGCGGCGGAGGTCGTGGTGGTGATCTGTTCACCGAAGAATACCGACAGCATTTGCGAGAGAAAGGAGCTGCTCGGTTCGAACGTACCCTAGAAGAGAACTCCGCATTTTTGCAGCAAGACCTCCACAACATCAGTGAAGAAGTAGCTCAGTACGTCAAAGAACGAGCAGGTGAAATTCTCAAGGAAGAATTTGTGGACCAGAAACAGTCAGTAGCTGCTGCCCAGCAGCACATGAGCGAAGCCTTTACCCGGATAGACAAGGCTATCTCTGAATACCAAGTGGTTATGCGGGAGCAGTTCGACAAGGAACTAAAAGTCGAAAAAGCTCGTCGGTTGGAACGCTTCCAAGAAAACATGGCAGACGTGGTAACGCACCACGTACAGCAAACGCTTGGTACACACCTAGAGATAGACGAGCAAGTGACCTTTATCCTGAAGAATCTGGAAGCGAATAAGACTGCCATTGTGGAGGACATAAAGCGTGAGTTCTGAACCCGGCATACAGCTATCTGACATGGTGGTCACGCCACTTGAGCTGGGTAAGGTGCAGCGCGAACTGTTCGCGTTAGATGAGTTTCTGAATGCCAATAAAAAGACTGCTGGTAAGTTGCCATTTACCAGCAGTAGTCTGCAGTCCATGGCCAAAGAAGCGAAGCTGAACCTCTTACTCTCCGGTGACCGATCTCAACTACTCAAGCAACTAAACTTTGTACGGCGCACGGCACCAATCGTCCAGATTAGTTTTGCGTCTGATCCTACTAAGCCAGCGCTCCGCGTACTAGTGAGATGGTTTCGGGAAAACGGGCATCCTAATACATTACTAGCGATAGGGGTGCAGCCCAGCATTGCTGGGGGCTGCGTGGTACGGACTGCTACCAAGGAATTCGATTTCAGTTTGCAACAGCTGTTTACGGCAAACAAGCAGGCTTTAGCACAACGGTTCATATAGACGCTCTATTGGCCAGAAGATAGTAAGCCTAAGGAATATTATGTTCGGTACAGAAGTTGTATAGTGCCTCTCATATGACAAAGTATCGTATTGTTCTCCCGACTAGTCTCAAGCCCTCGCCTGCTCGATATGAACTCACTGCTGCACAGCTACTTTCCGAGCATTTCAAGGCTGACGTTGAGTTTATTCAGCGCTCTAACCATAAGACTCCAGACTTCCGAATCAAAGGTGTTAAGTGGGAACTCAAGAGTCCGACAGGCGACGGAAAGTATAACGTGCAACATCAAATTAAGGCTGCCGCTAAGCAATCCAGTAACGTGGTCTTTGACGCTCGCAGATCAAAGATGCACATGTCAAAGATACGTAATGAAGTCGAACGTCAGTTTAGATTCATAAAACCTGTAAGAAGGCTTATTCTCATAGACAAGACTAGGAAGATCGTTGAGCTAACAAAGTAGTATATGGTATAATACGAACATTGAAGGCTCGGCAGTGCTGTAATGCACAGGTTCTGAACCTTCTTTTTTAATGCCAGAAATTTGTTATAGAGAATATGTTATAATATTGTTAATGAGTATTGTCAACAAATCGGTCAAAGTATTCGTCGGTCTGAGCGGCGGAGTAGATAGCTCCGTGACTGCGGCGCTGCTGAAAGAACAAGGCTATGACGTCACCGGCGTATACATGAAGAACTGGAGCCAGGATCTTCCCGGTATGCCGTGTCCGTGGAAAGAAGACTACCAAGATGCCAAGCGGGTAGCGGTACAGTTGGGTATTCCGTTTAAGATGTACGATTTCCAGAAAGAGTATCGCCAAAAGGTCGTTGACTACATGCTGGCTGAATACCAGGCTGGGCGAACCCCGAACCCTGACATTATGTGTAACCAAGAGGTGAAGTTTAAGATCTTCCTAGAAACCTGTCTAGAAGACGGCGCTGACATGATCGCTACTGGCCACTATGCCCGTGTGCATGACGGCAAACTCCTCAGGGCCAAGGACGACAACAAAGACCAGACCTATTTTCTGTACCGAGTTACCGGAGATGCACTCAAGCACACCCTGTTTCCGCTTGGTGACTACACTAAGCCTGAGGTCCGTAAGCTAGCTGAAAAGTTTGGCCTAGTTACTGCTACTAAGAAAGAAAGTATGGGCATTTGCTTCGTGGGCAAGGTTGGTATTAAGGACTTTTTACTGCATGAGCTAGGGCCACAAAAACCTGGTGACATTGTCGACCGTAACGGCATGGTTGTCGGGCGTCACGACGGCGCCATCTTTTATACTATTGGCCAACGTCATGGCCTGGATGTGGGTGGTGGTATGCCGTATTACGTAACCGGCAAAGACATGACCAAGAACGAAGTGTATGTGACTAAGAAGCTCGACGACGAAAAGCTCTGGTCTATGGAGCTAAATCTGACCGACGTCCACTGGATTAATACAGCACCCGAAGACGGCCAGCAAGTACAGGTGCGTACCCGTCACCGAGCACCACTCATTACAGGAACTATCCGTGCTAACGGTACATCTACTTCTATTGTGCTGGAAGATGAAATCCGGGCAGTTACTGCGGGACAATCTACGGTTGTCTATTCTGGTGATGACGTTTTAGGTGGTGGAATTATTCGCTAAGCGGGGGTATAACGCCACCTGCCTCAAGCTCTTGTGCGAGCTCTTCCAGGGTTGGTATCAAATCTCTATATTGCCCATTGGTCACGGCTTCAAAGACATCAATAATTTCTCGCTTTGCCGTCTCTTGAGCAAAAACTTCAGCTGCAACTGCCGGAGTGTTGATGCCAGACCAGTGTATGGCGCTGACTAATTGCTGGTCAAAGGGATTGCCGGTGCTGAAGCGTGCCTGGCTTGTTTTTCCAATTCCTCGAGCAAGTTCTAGGTAAGTAATACCTAATCTGCGATAGAGGTCTAGACCAGGTTGTAATTGGTCAAAGGCCAGGATGCCAAGTAGCCCTGCGTGTCGCTCGATCTTGCCTTCTAGGGTAACGTGGAAAAGTGGTGGGTCATCTTCAAAGTCTTCAGGTAGGTAAACTCTGTCGCTGTCTCTGTTTAAGATACCGGCTTTCTCAAAACGGTCTAAAGATATGCTAGCAATTTCCATCGGCTACTACATCCTGCCTTATGCTAGGGGACTCGCACAGTTTAGAGTCGTTCTGCCAAAGCGTTTTGCAATTTCTGGCTCATCGGCCGGGCAGGCGCTACGGATTTCAACAGCGTGGTCGACGAAGCGCTGTGCGAGATCCATGTTGGACCGTGTTGGTACTGCTAGTTGGGCGTCTACCTGATCGCGGCATTCTTGTAGAGCCGGGCAGGTTCCGCAGCCGCCAGGAAAGCTTTGACGTATAGCCTCTATTTCTGTAATGCGTGCAGTGAGTGCACTGTTCGTTGACATAATATGTATATTATATCCTGGCTTCCTTATTTTGCCTAGAGGTAGTTATTGTAATTAAATATAAATAATTATATAATAATCTGCATCAGAGCAATTGCAGCTATGAAACGTAGACCGTATGTGGTCGCCTGGACTACGTGGAGCTAATGGCGAAACCGAGAATTGCAAACTAACGTTGCTCTGTAATAGGAGTGAATATGCCCTTACGACAAACATCTCACGAAGTACCTCGTGAACCAAGTACCAGTACTCACAACGAGACAACATTCCTAGAACGACATGCTGGCAAGCTCGTTGGTGCCGTCCTTCTTACGACAGCTACAGTACTGTACGCTGTAGGACCAGAGGATTGTAGGCCACCAGAAGTACCAATGCACCAACCATCTGTCGATCTGGGATCTGTGCTTGAAACGCAGGCTCAGCTTGCCGCTAAACCATTACCACAGACTTGCTAGTCTAGATTCTGCTTAACATAGGTAACTACCTCTGTTATACTGGCCCTATGAACGCACAAGCTATTCGTAATGCCTATCTAGAGTTTTGCAAACAAAATAAGCACGTGATTATTCCACGGGCGAAATTGATTCCGGATAACGATCCGACTACCCTATTTACCGGTTCTGGTATGCAGCCCTTGCTACCGTATCTCCTCGGCGAACCACACCCAGCAGGCACTCGTGTAGCAGATAGTCAGACATGTTTTCGTGCGGACGACATTGAAGAGGTAGGGGACAACCGACATACAACCTTCTTTGAGATGCTTGGCAACTGGAGCTTTGGTGATTACTTCAAGGCTGAACAGCTACCGTGGTTCTTTACCTTCCTCGTCGATCAGGTAGGGCTGGACCCCAGCAAGCTGTACGTAACGGTATTTGCCGGTGACAAAGAATTTGACCTACCACAAGATGATAAATCCGTAGAAATCTGGCAGAAACTGTTTAAGGACAAGGGTATTGATGCTAAGGCAGCGGTAATTGGGTCTGAAGAAGATGGCTACAAAAAGGGTGTTAAGGATGGGGAGCGAATCTTCTACTACGACGGCGCCAAGAATTGGTGGAGTAGGGGTGGTAAGCCAGCTACGACGCCTGTTGGCGACCCATGTGGTCCTGACAGCGAAGTCTTTTATATGTTTGACGAAGTCGAGCACAATCCAGAATTTGGTGAGTTCTGTCATCCAAACTGTGACTGTGGTCGCTTTATGGAAATTGGTAACTCCGTCTTCATGACATACAAGCGTTCCGACAAAGGCTTCGAAGAGCTGCCAAACAAGAACGTAGATTTTGGTGGTGGACTAGAGCGTATTGCTGCGGCTGCTATTAACAGTCCGGATATGTTTAAGATTAGTTTGCTCTGGCCGATCATTGAGGGACTGGAGCAAGAGACCAAGAAGAACTACTCTGACCACACAGCCGCTATGCGAGTTATCGCAGATCACCTGCGGGTAGCAGTGTTCCTTGCGGTAGACGGCGTGGTGCCAAGCAACAAAGAGCAAGGGTATGTTATGCGGCGTCTTATTCGCCGAGCGGTGCGCTTTGCCTTTGACCTTGGTATCGAGAAAGATCTCAGCCAACTGGCTGTGCCGATCGTACTGGATGCCTACCAGAAAGATTTCCCTGAAGTTGCCGAGCAGAAAGACAAGATCCTCGAGATTATGGTCAAGGAAGAGAAAGCATTCCGACAGACCCTTACCAAGGGGATCCGTGAATTCCAGAAGCTGTTCCAGGGTTCCGACGAAGCGCAGCACGGTGAGCTTATTTTCCGACTATATGACACCTACGGCTTCCCCGTAGAGCTTAGCGAAGAAGAAGCTAAGCAGCAAGGTATTGCACTGGCTGCTGACTGGCGAGAGCAATTTGATACACATATGCAGAAGCAGCGCGAGATGTCTCGTACGGCTACTAAAGGTCAATTCAAGGGTGGTCTCGGTGGCCACACGGAGCAGCACAAGAAGTACCATACGGCGACACACCTCATGTACCAAGCGCTGCGAGATGTTCTGGGCGACCATGTTATCCAGCGTGGCAGCAATATTACTGAAGAACGACTTCGCTTTGACTTTAGCCACGGCGAGAAAGTGACTCGTGAGCAACTCGACGAAGTTGAGAAGATTGTGAATGAACAGATCGGCAAAGACCTCAAAGTCAGCTTCGCTGAGTATCCAACCGCAGAAGCTACCGGCCCACTTGGTGCATTGGGTCAATTTGGTGATCGCTACGGTGACACCGTAAAGGTATACAAGATGATCGCAGACGGTGCAGATAAGCCGTTTAGTTTTGAGATTTGTGGTGGTCCACATGTAGAGCACAGTCTGCAACTCTTTGAAGATGGTAAGAAGTTTAAAATTCTCAAAGAAGAAGCCAGCTCTGCTGGTGTGCGACGCATAAAAGCTGCACTGGTGTAGTTAAGAAAACACTAAGAACCTTGCACTTAAGGTTTATAATTAAGGTGCTTAGAACAAATAAAATTGGATAGGTGCAAAAATGTCAGATCATGTTGAAGTAGAACCAACTCTATTTGGGGTTATGTACCCTCGTGGTGGGGTTATAGGCGACGAATTTGACGTGGTTATGGACAGAGACGCACATGGGACTATCGCTCGCGACAGAGTAGCTGAAGCCGGTATCAAGGTTAGGCCAGATGCCTTAATTGGTCACTTTACTATTTATTTGGCTTCAGCTGAGGACTTTATTCTACTAGGCGGCGTGCCCGGCTTAAGTCTCCGTGCTCCCGATCCTTCTTAGTATTGTTTGCGGTTTACCTCTCGAACAGAGATGCTATAATGAAACAGCTTATGCTAGATAAAATAAACAAACTCAAAGCCACTGCATTGGCTAAAACTGGAAAAAATAGAAATGTCGACGACCGCTATCTGGTAGCGCTGGATATTGGTACCGAATTCGTTAAAGCCTTGGTTGGTAAGATTACCGACAACGGTATTGAGATTGTTGGTGTAGGCCGCTCCCACCAAGAACTAAGCGATATGCAAGCCGGAGCTATTGCCGACATTGCTTCAGTGGTTAATAACTGCGATGAAGCCCTAACGCAAGCCGAAGAACAAGCCGGTGTTAGCACTAAATCCGCTGTTATCGGCATTGCTGGTGAGTTGGTTAAAGGTACGACAACAACCGTTCGCTGTAACCGCAAGAACCCCGAGAAAGAACTAGATATTGCTGAAGTAGAACGCATTATTGGCCTGGTGCAACAACGAGCCCGAGAACGAGCTAAGCAGCAGTTGGCTTGGGAGCTTGGCGGTAAAGACGTCGAGATTCGTCTGGTTAATAGTGCTTTAGTGAACATTGAGATAGACGGCTATCCAGTAACCAGCCCGGTGGGCTTTAAGGGTAAGGAAGTAGTTGTGCAACTCTACACCGCCTTTGCCCCGATGATCCACATTGGTGCCCTGGAGCGAACCGCCAAAGAATTAGATCTTGATCTAGTGGCGGTAGCAGCTGAACCGTTTGCCGTAGCTCGATCTGTTATTGGGGACGACGCTAACGCGAGTATGAGTGCCATCCTTATGGACGTTGGTGGTGGTACGACCGATATTGCGGTTATTAACGATGGTGGCGTACAAGGCACTAAGATGTTTGGTATCGGTGGACGGGCCTATACCCGCAGTATTGAACGTGATCTGGGTGTCAGTTTTGTGCAGGCCGAAGAACTGAAATTAGGAATCTCTTCGCACAAAGTAGCTGAATCTAAAGTTGCAACGCTTGAGAAAAGCTTACAAAAGACACTAGATGTTTGGACTGCCGGGGTTGAACTAGCGCTTGGTGAGTTTACACAGTTAGATCACTTGCCACGCAGGATTCTACTCTGCGGTGGTGGTTCAAGCCTCGACATGCTCATGGAGCGACTTGAGTCTTCTAATTGGTATGCCGATCTACCGTTTACCCGTAAACCGGTTGTACAACACATTAAACCGAGTCATGTGGTTGGTATTGTAGACGAGACAGGTACGGTTACTGACCATACCTTTATTACAGCCATGGGGCTGCTTAGGGTTGGGCTAGACACCTTACAGCAAGACGGGCCAGATACGAACGGGTCATTTAGGCAAAAAATTGATAAAATCTTAAGAGTATAACTATGGCAGAAGCAAGCAAAGACACTATTTATGTTGACGTCGATGATGAGATAACCAGCATCATAGACAAGGTTAGTTCCAGTAAGCAAAAGATCGTAGCGCTGGTACTACCAAAGCGTGCTGCAGTTCTGCAGAGTATTGTGAACATGAAGCTGCTCAAGCGTAGCGGTGATACGCACAAGAAAAAGTTAGTTCTGATTACATCAGAAGCAGGGCTATTGCCACTTGCGGGTGCCGTAAAGCTCCACGTAGCTAAGACATTGCAATCTAAGCCAGCAATTCCTGCGGCTCCCGACGTGCCTTCTGACGAGCTTGCTCTAGGCGACGATCTTGCAGCCAGCGCCAGCGACACTGCAGCAGATGATGCTGACGGTGACCTTCCTGACGATATCGAGAGTGACGAAGTTAGCGATGAGCTACTAGACAAGGAAAAGACTGTTGGGGAGCTGGCTACTGCTAAAAAAGTTAGCGCTGGAGTTGCTGGCCCGGCGCTCGCAGCCGAGGAGACCATTGACCTGGATGACGAACCGGAAGATGAGGCCGCTTCTGACGACGCGACTGCCAACAAGTCAGACAAAAAAAGTAAGCCAGGCGACAAGAAACTCAAGATCCCTAACTTTGAAAAGTTCCGCACTAAGCTGATTATTGGTGGTGGAGCATTAGTACTGCTAATTGTGTTCCTGTACTTGGCTAACTTTGTATTGCCAACGGCGAAGGTTATCGTCAAAACCGATGATATTAGCGTGAATACGAACGTGAACTTCAAAGTTAATACTGCAATTAAGAAGTTTGATGCCAACGAAGGGTTACTGCCTGCTACCGAGAAAACTGTCCAGAAGACCGATGCAGAGAAGGTAACAGCAACCGGCAAGAAGAATGTTGGTGAGAAAGCTACCGGGACAGTAAGCCTGAAGCTTAACGACTGTGCCCAAGACGAAGTAACTGTTAAGGCTGGAACGGGCGTCAGTAATGGTGGACAGACCTTTATTACACAGGTAGATATTACCTTTAACGCAGTTAAGATTGGTAACAAGTGTCAGAACGCGAATTTCCCGAGCTTTACGACGGGCACCGTTAAGGTAGTAGCCCAGAATCCCGGGGACCAGTACAACATTAGTGGTGGCCGTACCTTTACGGTGTCTGGGTACAGTAACATTAGCGGCACCGATAGCAGCGCTATGAGCGGTGGTACCAACAAGGACGTGACGGTAGTCAGTGACCAAGACATTGAAACCGCCAAGCAGAAACTAGCCGATAAAAGCAAGAGTGCAGCGCTTAGTGAGCTCAAGAAGCAGCTAGAAAGTGCTAATTTGTTTAGCCTCAGTGAGACTTTTGCCGGGGATGCACCAAGTATTACGCCAGCTCCAGCAGTAGGTAATGAAGCAGCTGAAGTCACTGTTACCAGCATTACCACCTACCGTATGCTCGGCGTAAAGCGAGACGACCTAAAGACACTAGTTGTGAACAGCGCCAAGTCCCAGATAGATACCAAAAAACAGTCTATTGAGAACGACGGACTTGCTAAGGCTATCTTCCGAGTGACCGACAAGAAATCTCCAACAGAACAGAGCATGTCGGTGCAGTCGACAGTTAGTACTGGTACTGAGGTAGATCAGGATGCTCTCAAGAAAGAATTGGCTGGTAAGAAGAAGGGCGAAGTACAGCAGATAATTGGCAATCGTCCAGGGGTTAAGGAAGTAGATGTAGATTACAGTCCTTTCTGGGTCTACAAGACACCAAAGAACCCTAAGAAGATTACCTTCGTATTCGAACAAACTGGCAATGCAAGCAATTAACGTAGTTCTGGCGCTCGATGTTGGCAATGCACGTACCGGTGTAGCCAGGGCTCGTATGGAAGCTGGGCTAGCATCTCCGCTCACAACCATTGAGCAGACCATGACGGAGTTACCAGCATTTATAAGAGAGCTTGTAGCCAGCGAGTCGGCAGATGCACTAGTTGTTGGGGTGCCTCGGAACCTCAGCGGGCAGGATACCGAACAGACCACGCTGGTTAAGGAATTCATTGAGCAACTAAAGCAACAGGTGGACATTCAGATTTTTGAACAGGACGAAGTGCTGACGTCACGAAAGGCCGAAGAAGAGTTGCAAGCTCGCAAGAAGCCGTATTCTCGAGGTGATATTGACGCTTTGGCCGCAACCTATATACTACAAGACTTCATTGATAGTCATCCGGAGTTACGATGAAATATCGTCGAAGCGAACCACTTTCCAGGCTCATGAAGCGTACTCTTCTCGGGCTTGTAGTGCTATCTGTACTGGCTATTGGTGTTGGAGTGTACGGTGCCCGGAAGTATTACTTTAATAACCTTAAGGCCGTCAGTAGTAGCCAAAAGACGGTTACCATTACTATTCCTAAAGGTTCTGCACTGGGAGAGATTGCGGATATCCTTCATACCAAGGGAGTGATTCGGAGTACCTGGGCCTTTAAGCAATACGTCCGCAATCACGGATTACAGGATAGTATTCAGGCAGGAACGTATGCGGTAAAACCGAGCCAGAATGTTGAGGCAATTGTGGCCATTATTACGGAGGGCAAAGTGGAAAGCAATCTCCTCACTATTAAACCAGGGCAACGCTTAGACCAAGTAGAGCAGACGTTTGTAAATGCCGGTTTCGCACCCGAGGCCGTAGAGAAGGCGTTTGACCCTGCGCAGTATGCTGGTCATCCGGCACTGGTAGACAAGCCTGCTAATGCCAGCCTAGAAGGATATCTGTATCCAGAGTCATTCCAGAAAACTGCCGAGACGACACCAGAGCAGATAATTACCAGTTCACTCGATGAGATGGCTAAGCGTTTAACGCCAGAACTACGAGCTGCATTTGTTGGACAAGGGCTCAGCGTACACCAGGCGGTTATTATGGCCTCAATTGTGGAACGTGAAGTGGCTTCTGAAGACGATCGGACACAGGTAGCCCAGGTATTTCTAAAGCGTCTTTCAAGCGGCAAACGACTTGAGTCAGATGCTACGGCAAGCTATGGTGCCATACTTGCTAACCAAGAGCCGTCTCTTACCTATGACTCTCCGTACAATACCTACTACCATGATGGCCTGCCGCCAGGCCCCATTAGTAACGTGACAGATAAGTCGCTTGAAGCGGTGGCTTATCCAGCGACCACAAATTGGCTGTATTTTGTATCGGGCGATGATGGGAAGACGTACTTCAGTAGCACTTTGCAGGAACATGAAGCGTTAACAGCTCAACACTGTAAAAAGCTTTGTCAGTAGCTAGCAGAAGATACGTAGAGCAGTGTAATTAAAAACGTTTATGCACTTGTACGCTGCCGTATACAACACCACCGATGGTGACACCCGTCACCATAATAGCGCCAAGACCACTGATAAGTGCAGCCTCACCATACGACTCGGCTGTTACCACCTCCTGGGCGCTTGAACTCTGACTCGTCTCGTTCATTGTAGTGTCGTTGTCGAAAGCTGTTTCTACGAGGTGTTCGGCCAGTAGCGCTCCGCCACCTAGGGCTGCACCAAGACCAACAATTGCGGCTGCTTTACTGAAAGAAAAACTCATTATAGATGCATTATAACATATAATTTAAAATAAAGCTAATACATACGTTTTTGTTTACTTCGGTCACCTCTGTTAACAGGATTGGTTATATTGACCAAATGTGCTACTATGGACGGTAGCAATTACATGTATTGTTATGTTTTTCACCTGTAATTGCGCATCAAGGCAGCACATTGAAATAACTATGAGAGGACTTGTCGATAGTCCCTGAAGATTAAATAATAAACTGCTTTGATTCATGATGTGTTCCACATCAGGAGAATGTTATTCGTACATTTAGTAAAACGCTCGCAGCCGGACCCGTCACACATTTCGGAGACGCTACAGCCAAAACACAAAAACAACTCAAAAAAACTCTAAGTAAGCGATATCGTAAGCGACTCGTGCGGTACGGTATATTGCTGGCCAATCTTGTTATGCTGGTTGGTGTTGCTATTTTTGTTATTCACACTCCAAGTGCTGGCCCTAGCGGTGCTAGTAGTTTGGTAAGTAGCGATGATTCAGCCGTAGCTTCGAGTGCCCTTGACCAGATTTCTTCCGCAGATATTGCCGTGCACGTAGCACGTCTGACGAACCTGCCTGAAACGCCTTCTGTTACCAATAAGGCAGACACGGTCAATGCTCAGTTAGCCGTGGCCGCTTCTGACGACACCGTTATTGCTAAGCCACAGGTAGTAGCTACGAGTCTGAAGTCATATAAGGATATTCGCCTCTACACTACTGTAGAAGGCGACACTATCCCTAGTATTGCTACAAAGTTTGGTATTACTTCTGATACTATCCGTTGGTCTAATGGCCTGCAAGGTGACAACATTGAAGTTGGCAAGGCTATCCTTATCTCACCAGTTAACGGAGTGGTGTATATCGTCAAGGACGGTGACACCGTAGACGCCATCGTTGCCAAGTACAAGGCAAATAAGGAACAGTTTATTGCCGACAATGACATAGATGTTACCGGGCTTCGTGTGGGTAGCCGCGTGCTTCTTCGCGACGGTAGTGTTGCACCAGTGGTGACGGCGCGTGTAGCGACAGCATCCACATATGGTGCGGGCTTCGCATGGGGTGGTTCAGGCGCTATTTACGGCTCAAACGGCTACGATTACGGGTACTGTACTTGGTATGCCGCTAACCGACGTGCACAAGCGGGTCGTCCAATCCCAAGTAACCTGGGTAATGCCAGTACCTGGAAGGTCCTCGCCCAACGAGCTGGCTTTGCAGTGGGTAACGTACCACAAGCTGGTGCAGTTATCTGGACTCCTCCTCGTGACTACTATGGTCACGTAGGCTATGTAGATAGTGTTAACCCCGATGGTAGTGTGAACGTCTCTGAGATGAACACCGCCGGTTGGGGCGTAGTTAGCTACAAGACTCTGTCGGCTGAAGCAGCCGCCGCTTACTCGTATATTTACTAGAAAGCTTGCATTTGCATAAGTTTGCAAACGAATAGATGCTGTTTTAGAATTGGCCTATGAATGCAAATATTGCAATTTTAGCTGAATCATTATCTCCAGATGATACAAATGGATTATATTCAATCGGAATTGCAGGCAGGGTCTCCACATTTATTTCCCCAGAACGTGCACAAATTCTCCGTGGATCTCTTAAACTGGTCGAGCGGAATTTACCGCCTCATGAGATTAAAGCAGCGCGAGCGCTTATTGGATTTTACGAAGGAGCCATTCAACGTGAGAACGTTCGAGAACTGGCAGGGTTAGGGCAAATAGATCTTACGCCTGCTTTAACTTCGGTGCTTGAGAGACGGGCTGGGGCTTCCAGATATTCGGATGCCCATAATGTGCTAGACGCTTACCGCGAAGTGACGAGCCACTTTTACGGCTTACTGGACGCATTCTTTATACTTAATCGTGAAGGATTTTTTAGCCAAGCCGATCTCGAGGATGACATAAGAGTTTATACTGGTCCCGATATTGTAGGTATGTTTGGTGGCGATAGCCAAGAGGCAGCTGTTGCGCGTGATGGTGGCTATACCCATATGGCTTGGCAGTACGACATTACGGCCAATCCAGAAGACCCTAGCAGTCCTGTCCCTTATCTAGTTTCTGGTGATGTACATATGGTCCTGGGTACAATAGCCACCGGTATTCCTAGTGAACGTTTTGTTCCGGGTCATACCTTTCCCGTAAGTGCAGATGCTGCGTAGTCAACCAAATACATTGTATGCTTGTTTGAATGTTGTAAAAATTGTATAATATAACCAATGTTTGTAGATAAGGCAAAAGTATCAGTTGCAGCTGGTGACGGTGGCAACGGCGTCGTGAGTTTTCGGCATGAAAAATTCGTCGACCGCGGTGGCCCAGACGGCGGTGACGGCGGCAATGGCGGTGACGTTATTTTGCTGGCCAGCCGTAACCAAAACACTCTGGCTAGCTTCCGTTACCACAAGGAACTGTCTGCAGAATCTGGTAAACCGGGCTTTAAGCAGAAGATGCATGGCAAGAGCGGCAAAGACCTTATTATCCAAGTACCGGTTGGTACTGTTGTGCGCAACGAGAATGAAGAAATCCTGGCTGACCTTATCGCCGACCAGCAGGAAGCCGTTATCGCTAAAGGTGGTAAGGGTGGTTTTGGCAATGCCCACTTCGTATCATCCCGTCGCCAAGCCCCTCGTATTGCTGAAAAGGGCGAACGCGGTGACGCACTGGCTCTATATCTAGAACTCAAGGTTATTGCAGATGTTGGTATCGTTGGTCTGCCCAATGCTGGCAAGTCTACCTTGCTTGCAAGTAGTAGTAATGCACGGCCAGAGATTGCCAACTATGCTTTTACCACCCTGACGCCAAATCTCGGAGTAGTAGATCTCGACAACAATAACAGTATGCTATTGGCTGACGTTCCAGGGCTCATAGAGGGCGCTAGCCAGGGTAAGGGGCTTGGAGATGAATTCCTCCGTCATGTCGAACGTACAAGCGTTCTGATCCATGTTATAGATGCCTACAACGAAGATGTGGTAGCTACTTACAAGACAATCCAGAAAGAACTAACCGAATACCAGGTAGACCTATCTACGAAGCCACAGGTAGTGGTGTTGAATAAGATAGATGGACTGGATCCTGAAATTGTTACCGATCTACAGAAGCAGCTGAAGAAAGTTATTCCAAAAGGAACCCAACAGTTTGCTATGTCTGCAATGAGCGGTGAAGGTGTACGAGAGATGCTATTCGCCGTTAAGAAGCTTGTAGATACCGAACGGGCCCGTATTGCAGAAGAGGAAGAAGCGGCGCAGGGTCTGCCGGTTTTGACGCTTCCTGACACACATGACAGCTGGAAGGTTGAGAAGGTCAACGGCACACTTGTCGTCACCGGTCGTAAGATCGAACGCTTTGCCGAACGAACTGACTTTGATAGCCGACATGGTGTAGAACGACTCCGAGATATTATGAATAAGATGGGGATCATGCACCAACTGCGGCGCATGGATGTAGAGGCTGGGCAGAAAGTGACTATTGGCAGTCCTGCCATTGGTAGTCTTGAATACTAAGTAATGACCGAGATTCGTCGGGGGCTTATCCACCCTGAAACAACTACGATTTTTGTTGATGACGATGGCTTGCCGTTCCGAGCTGGGCATTTTGATAGGCTTCCAGTAGAAGGTAATCTCGCACCAGACGAAGAGAGTGATACGTATGTAGGGCTAGAAAGAATTACTTCGAGCCACGGCCGTAGTCATACGGTTATGACCGAACCGGGCGAAGATGCTTCGCTCCTGACTGTGGTTATGGGGGATAATGAATATTCTCAGCCGAGCAATGGTTTTTACCTGCACCACAACCGTAAAGGTGCCCGACTACCGCATACATTGGATTTTGGTACAAGCTGGAGTAGGTACCTGACATCTCCACAAGGATTGAACTACGAAAAATATTTATACCGTCCAATACAGGCGTCTTCGATTCTTCGGTCTTACGATATTCCAGCAGAGCGTATCACAGCTGCCTATAGATTGAGGACATTTGGTGCACTTGGACCACGTAAGATCGTCGGTGCAACGGCTTTGCTACGTTCGTTTACTGCGTCAGGTAACTGGCCGAAACAAGATCTGGAAGTTTTATCCGTTGCGGATCGACAGTTTGTAGTTATGGATCGTCTTGTAAAATCTGCCTGGAGAATAGAAGATATAACACAGGATACGATCCCAGAAGAACGTGCTGACCAAGCGATCGACCAGGCTATATTTGCACATAAGCTATGGCGCAGACGAGCCGAAAGGGGTGTTGAACACAGTACTATTCTGGGTGAAGCTCCTAAGCTTGACGGCGTAATGACGTACCAAGCACGAAAAAGAAAATATATTCATCAAATTCTTCCCTTTATGGCCGGCTATAACTTAGCGCGTATGCACCAACTTGGTTTGGCCCACCGTTACGTATCCCTTGGCAATATCAGTCTTTTCGGCGAGATCATGGATCTTGATTCAGTTGTAGGTGAGCGTATGGGCGACGAAGTAACAAGCGAGCAATTGCTGAGATCAGATAGAACTTATGGTGTGCTTATTGGTGAAGAACTCGATAAGCTACCTAGTGCATATGCTAAGAGCTCCAAGGACTGGTGGCGTATAGGCCACGCTATTGGCCTGGAGACGGAACCAGTGTTGTATCTCGACCACTCAATGAATTCTTAAATTTTCCTTGACAAAGGGTAACCATAGGCGTAAACCAGTAAGTGAGGTAACAATAAAACAAAAAGAGCTTCGCATCAGCAAGCAAACCCGCTTATTTAGTGCTTACTGCTACGGCCCTCTTTGGAAAGAAGGAAAAGAATCATGGATTCTTTAAATGTACTGTTGGCAGATGGTTCAGAGTCTTACCGTGGATTAGCGGTAGGTACGACAGAGACAAGGCTAACAAGGACAGTTGTCGCTCGCGCTGCGCTATTCGGAGTGGGAGTGCATACTGCAGAGCTTGCGGACCAAATGGTCGTGCGACGACATATTGCACGACATCGACAACCATCCAATGATGAATCAAACAGGCAGCTAAGGGAAGAAGCTGTATGGATTAGCTCACATAACACTAATCCGGTATTGCTCACGCGGGCTCGTGCATTTACAGATGCTGCAGAAGCAATTACTGCAGATATCCTGTCGCGTCCAGAAAAGCCTGATACGCCAGAAGAACTTGATTCCGTTGTTGTGGAATGTGCCGGAGCTATGGTCTGGCTCGCTCAAGGCGAGATACCATCTGATGTTCAGGCAGTAGAGCTTCAATTGTCTGTTGCTGAACCAGTCCCAGCATAGCGATCATGTCTTACTAATCGGTGGATGATACACTGGTTGCATGGCTGATTCATTCTACTTTTATGACCTTGAGACGAGTGGTATTAATCCTCGGAGTGCCCGTATCATGCAGTTTGCCGGGCAGCGAACCGATCTAGATCTTAACCCTCTTGGGGAACCGCATAACATTCTCATCGCCCTATCTGATGATATTCTCCCAGAACCAGAAGCTATCCTGATCACCGGTATTACACCACAGCACACGCAGGCCGAAGGTACGACTGAGGCAGACTTTCTACAGACCTTTACTGAAGAAATAGCAACGCCTGGTACTATCTTTGTCGGCTACAATACCGTCCGGTTTGATGACGAATTTATGCGAGCACTGCATTACCGTAACTTCTACGATCCATATCAGTGGCAGTGGAAAGACGACCGTTCTCGTTGGGATCTGCTGGACGTGGTGCGAATGACTCGTGCGCTTCGACCAGAAGGCATCAAATGGCCGGTAGATAGTAACGGCAAGGCTACGAATCGACTTGAGCTGCTAACTGCTATTAACGGGCTGTCTCACGACAATGCCCATGATGCCCTGAACGATGTGTATGCCACTATCTCTTTGGCGCAGCTAGTCCGGAGCAAGCAACCTAAACTCTTTGATTACTTACTGTCAATGCGTCACAAAGACGCCATTAAGCAGTTAGTCAGTTCTGATAAGCCGTTTGTGTATTCGTCGGGTAAGTATCCGGGTGAATATGAGAAAACGGCTGTCGTTGCCAAGCTGACGGACCACCCAAAGCGAGGTGGGGCGTTGGTATATGACCTACGACATGACCCCGACCAGTTTAGCAACCTGACGGTTGACCAGATAGTAGAAGCTTGGCGATGGCAGAAGCCTGAAGACCGTGATCCAGCTAAGCCACGACTACCAATTAAGACATTGCAATATAACCGTTGTCCGGCAGTAGCGCCGTTAGCGGTGCTGGATGAAGATAGTCAGAAGCGACTACATATAGATATGGACGCTGTTAAGGTCAATCTACAGAAGCTGAGTATGGCTGAGTTTTGGCCTGAGCGAGTACTACAGGCCTTGGATATCATGGACGGTGAACAGCAACAGCGATTTGAGCTTGAGGATAAAGACAAGACTGTTGACAGCCAGATTTATAACGGCTTTATGGGAGATGGCGATAATAAAGTCATGGCTAAAGTTCGCGTAGCAAAGCCAGAAGATCTGAGCGGCTTTATCGACCAATGTAGTGACCAGAGACTTAAGGAGCTGTTGCCGTTATATAAGGCACGTAACTTCCCTAGGAAACTTACCACAGAGGAACGCCAAGAATGGGAACAACACCGAGCTGACCAACTACTTAAAGGTGGTAGTAGCAGTAAGATCGCTAAATACTTTAACCGTTTACAACAATTAAGCGAACGTAAAGACCTAACCCAGAACCAGAAATACTTACTAGAAGACCTTCGTCTGTACGGTGAGAGTATTATGCCAGCTGAATTGGAGGGTTAATAACTTCGCGGTCAAGCTCGCTCAGCTTGCGTGATTGTTTGTGCACCGAATGCTTTGGTTTAGTAGTCTCTACATATACAAATAGCAGAAGGCTAAAAGTAAGGGCAAAGACTAGAGACCACCAAAAAGTTACTACAAACTTGGTGCCTGGAACAATACCGAGAACAATTAAATCGAGCATATTTTCCCACTTATATCCACATTAGATTAAGCGAGATTATATACCTAATTGTAAGCTTGTCAACTATATTGTATAGCGCTAATGCTAACTAGTTGTACTAGAAGATAGATATGTGCCAAGAATTTGTATATTCCAGCCAAGCTCATTGAGCTGAGCTATAGCTGTTTCGCCAGTTTCACTAGTGAGCCCAGTGTCGAAATCAATATAGAAATAGTAGCTGCGCTTCTCACCCGGGCGTGGGTGACTGTCTAGTTTACTGAGGTTAATGCCCAGCTTAGCAAAGACGCCAAGAGCGTCATACAGAGTTCCTGCTTTGTCTGATGCGGGCTCACGGAGGATGATACTGGTTCTCGTCGTTAGGGTTTGGTCGACTCGTTCCTTCCGAATGACAAAAAACCTGGTGTAGTTGTTTGGGTCGTCATTTATGTTGGTTTGCAAAATGGTGCCGCCATGCATATTCGCAGCATATGCACTGGCGATGGCCAGCTTATTGGTATCTTGCTCCTCAATGACCTGTCGCACTGCTTCGGCAGTATCGGTTACCTCAAGTTGTTTAGCCACGGGCAAGTTGTCGGCAAGCCATTGCTCGCATTGGCCAAAAGCTGCGAAGTGGGACATTACGGTCGTTTCGTTGCTGTTTAATTGGGATAGGTCTAGATCTTTGGCGCTTTGTGTGCCAATGAGGCACATGGCAATCTGTAGTCTTACCTCGCCGCAGACCCAGATGTTCTTCTCGGCCAGAAGACGGTACACAGGGTTAATGGAACCGTGTAAGGAATTCTCGACGGCAATAATGCCGTAATCAGCGGTGTCGTTGGTAACGGCCGTAAAGACGTCTCGGAAGCTACGGCACTCGACTAAAGAGAAATCTTCATCAAAAAAGGATTGAGCGGCTTGGTCGTGGAAAGAGCCACGAATGCCTTGGATTGCTACACGCATCTAGTAAGCATACCAGATGGTAACACTTTTAGTAAATACGTTAATATTGTATAGTATGTTTAATGAAACGTAGTGAAGTTGTTGACCGGTATCAGGAGGTCGTTCATGCAGAAATTCCTGTTCTGGCAGAGTATGCGCATAGGCACCGTGGCGATATTAGAGGGATGTTTGATTTTTGCCTGGAGCCCTTCATGCCCAGACCTAGTTTGTCTGTAATTGAGCAGTTACTACAGTCACGTAGTAGTAGGGCGAGACGGCGGGTGCTACAGGAGGAGATTCTTCCATTAAGTGGCGTACGGGTACCGCTAAAGGCTGATTTTCGTTGCAAGAGCAACTCGCTCGCGACGGTGGGCATATGTAGCGAGGCCGAGGGCTTTTTCTGTGACGTAGTAGACCAGATTGTCGATGGCCGAAATAGGGGGCAAACAACAGTGTCTGTCTTCCATGATGCAACAGGCGTGCCGCTTCTTCTGAAGAAAAGCTACAAGGAAAATTCGGCCTTGGCGCTTGTCCCTATATCTGTAGGTTCTTACGGTACGCTGCCAGCGAGTTTACTTGCTGCAGTTCCACAAAACAATATACGAAAGACAGTACGTATAGTCCATGGCGATAGGACATTCCAGACTCATGAAGTTGACGAGACGGCGTTTGCCATAACTCCAATGCGCATGAGCGCCTGGGCATATGATGATCCTTTAGACCAAGCATTATTCACAGTGGTGCCTCGTTATGGGAACGAGCCCGGTTTGATAGATTCAATAGATATGGGACTCGTGCGTCGCATAGAAGACAAGAATCTCAAAGATTTTCAAGAAGCTGCAGCTAAGGTTATGCAGCTCTGCGGTGTCGCGGCTTAAGGACTAGAAAAACACTAGACAAGCGCGTATACTAATACGTCACGATGACTGAGTTTATTGACGTTAAAGGTGCACGGGAGCACAACCTCAAAAACGTGGATGTAAAGATCCCACGTGGTAAGTTGGTTGTTATTACTGGCCTCAGTGGTTCGGGTAAGTCTAGTTTAGCCTTTGATACTATCTACGCCGAAGGACAACGTCGCTACGTGGAGTCGCTCAGCAGCTATGCTCGACAGTTCTTGGGCCTCATGGAAAAGCCTGATGTAGACCAAATAGATGGACTCAGTCCAGCCATTTCTATCGACCAGAAATCTACGTCTCGTAACCCTCGCAGTACGGTAGCTACGGTTACCGAAATTTACGACTACCTTCGACTTCTGTTTGCTCGCATTGGTGTGCCGCACTGTCCGGTCTGTGGCAAGCCCGTAGAACGGCAAACAACTCAGGCTATTGTTGATAAGGTAGCTAACCTCAAAGAGAATGCTCGGCTGCTTATTCTGGCTCCAGTTGTTATCGACAAGAAAGGTGCTTTCGAACATATCCCTGAACAATACCAGCGAGCTGGCTTCGCCAGGGCTCGAGTAGACGGAGTTGTGTACGCATTGGATGAATTCCCGGAACTAGATAAGAAGTACAAACATACCATTGAGATTGTAGTAGACCGTTTAGTTAATAATGCAGAAAGCATGGGCCGACTGGCACAGTCTGTCGAGCAAGGCCTGGAGATTGCTGGTGGACAGTTGCGTGTTGTAGATGCAGATAGTAATGAAGAGTCTAGTTACAGCCTTATGTATGCTTGTATCGACCATCCTGAAGTGGTTATTCCCGAACTAGAACCCCGAACATTTAGCTTTAACAGTCCACACGGAGCATGCCCGGTTTGTACAGGACTTGGTTCACGACTAGAAGTCGATCCAGATCTGGTTATCCCTAACGGACGGCTAACGATTGCTGAGGGTGCTATCCGACCGTTTAATCGAATCAACACTGATGCCTGGTATACCAAAAAGCTGCAGGCAGTGGCAGACCGCCACGGCTTTAGTTTGCATGTACCAACCAGTGAGTTAACTGAAGAACAGATTCGCATCCTTATGTACGGTACAGGTAATGAAAAGTACACCGTGAGCCTAGGTGTAGGTCGCAAGTTTGAAACGACGTATGAAGGTGTGGTCAACAACCTGGAGCGACGACACAAAGACACTGACAGTGATTTCATTCGCCGTGACATTGAGCGCTTTATGCAAGAACGTCCCTGCCATGCTTGCGGCGGCAAGCGTCTGAAGCCTGAAATTTTGGCTGTAACAGTTGGTAATAAATCTATTATGGATATTTGTGAGCTGTCTATCGATGAAGCAATTGCCTACTTTAATACTATTAGACTCAGTGACAAAGAGCAGCATATTGCTGCCCTGATCTTCAAGGAGATCTGTGCTCGTCTGCAGTTCCTGCAAGACGTAGGACTAAACTATCTCAACTTGCTACGTAGTGCCGCAACGCTGTCTGGCGGTGAAGCGCAGCGTATTCGTCTTGCTACCCAAATTGGTTCCGGACTACAGGGTGTACTGTACGTCCTAGACGAGCCGTCTATTGGCTTACATCAGCGAGATAACGAACGTCTTATTAAAACCCTCAAGCACCTGCGGGATATTGGCAACTCTGTGATTGTAGTGGAGCACGACGAAGATACTATTCGGACTGCTGATTACCTACTAGACATTGGCCCCGGCGCGGGCGTCCATGGTGGGCAAGTGGTTGCTTCAGGTACGCCTGAGGAAGTGGCAAACACCGAGGCCAGTATTACCGGCCAGTACTTACGTGGCGTAAAGGAAATCAAGCCACCAGCCAAGTACCGGAAAGGTAACGGCAAGTCACTCGAAATTATTAATGCCCGTGAGAATAACTTGCAGAACGTCAGCGTGGAAATCCCACTTGGTAAGCTCGTTGTGGTCAGTGGTGTTTCTGGTTCTGGTAAGTCCAGCCTTATCAATGACATCCTGGCTAAGGAGCTATCTGCTCGGCTGATGCGGGCTAATGCCGTTCCCGGTAAACATGATGACATTAAGGGTATTGAGCATTTGGATAAGGTTATTATTATCGACCAATCCGCTATTGGCCGGACGCCTCGGAGTAATCCGGCTACCTATACCGGGCTATTTACGCCAATTCGTGAACTCTTTGCGAGCGTACCGGAAGCAAAACTTCGTGGCTACAGTGCCGGACGCTTCAGTTTCAACGTCAAGGGTGGTCGTTGTGAAAACTGTGCTGGTGACGGCATTATTAAGATTGAGATGCACTTCTTGCCTGACGTATACGTTCCGTGTGAAGTTTGTCACGGCAAACGTTACAACCGTGAAGCCCTCGAGATTCACTACAAGGGTAAGACTATTAGTGACGTGCTCGCCATGACCTGTGAGCAGGCTCTAGAGTTCTTTGAAAACATTCCGTCTATTGCCCGTAAGCTACAAACGCTGGTAGACGTTGGACTTGGGTACATTGGTCTTGGTCAGCCAGCTACGACATTGTCTGGTGGTGAAGCACAGCGTATTAAGCTGGCTACCGAATTGTCTCGTCGTCCCACTGGACGCACACTGTATATCTTAGACGAGCCAACAACCGGGCTGCATATTGCCGATGTTGCAAAGCTCCTCCAGGTGCTGCACGCACTGGTAGATACTGGCAACAGTATGGTAGTCATTGAGCATAACTTGGATGTTATCAAGTCTGCTGACCATATCATCGATATGGGGCCAGAGGGTGGTTCTGGTGGTGGGCAGGTAGTAGCACTGGGAACGCCTCGTGAAGTGGCCAAAGTCAAAGAGTCTTACACTGGTCAGTTCTTGAAGAAGATGCTCTAACGGATCAAACTAGACGCCGCACTCAGTCTACTTTTTTGTTGAGGAACACTTTTCCTAAATTCGACTTGATACTTTCACGTATAAGCCCACGGGTTTTCTTATCCTTTAGAATGTGTGCTGCGGCAAGGGCGATACTGAGAACCATGACGCCAATAATGACTTTCTCAATGTAGTGGTCGAGGCCTGGGATGCGTCCACCAACCAGATAGCCCAGTAGCGGTAGTCCGGCACCCCACAGTAGGCCGCCGACAATGTTGAAAAGCATGAAGCGTTGACGGGGCATCTTACTGGCACCGGCTACAACTGGAGCAAAGGTGCGCACAACGGGTGTGAAACGGGCTAAGATAATGGTCTTGCCGCCATGGTCTTTGTAGAATGACTCAGCTTTCTGGATGTATTCCTGTCTAAACAGAATACCGTCTTTCCGTTTAAAGATTCTGGGTCCAGCTCGACGGCCAATGCTGTAGCCTACGTTGTCGCCAACGATTGCAGCTACGACCACGAAGAACATTAACCAGAATAATGAGAATTTACCTTGGCTCGCTGCTAGGCCTGCTCCGATAAGGAGGGTGTCGCCTGGCAAGAAGAAGCCAATGAGGAGTCCCGACTCAGCAAAAACGATGAGTGAAACAATTAGTATACCGCCCGCTGAGATGATGTGTTCTATATCAAACATGAGTATTATTGTACCATTGCAGTAGTACATCACCCGGGTTGTTCTTTCGTATAAAGCACAACGGTGGCCCTCTGAATCTTTGCTATACTAAAGAAGTAATATTGTTGAACTGACGGAGGGTAACATACATGAGTGGCGGAGATATTGCGCTAGCGCTCGAAAAACGTGAAGTAATTGGTAAAGGGCTTGCAAAGCTACGTAATGATGGAAGTACTCCAGCGGTCATACACGACCATGGTAAGGAATCTCTCCATGTTATGGCACCATCTGGTGAGCTTATTAAAATCTTTGCAGCTGCTGGTAAACACCACCCAGTTAACCTAACGGTCGGCTCAACTAAATACATGGCTCTTATTAAAGATGTTGACTTTGAGCCACGTAAGCACACCATTCGTCACGTTGTCTTCAACGCTATTAAGGCTGACGAGAAGCAACAGACTGAAGTACCGGTTCACTTTGCTGAAGACGTTGAGATTCCTGCCGAAAAAGCTGGCCTCATGGTTATTCGTAACCTTGACGTTGTTGAGATTGAGGCACTGCCTAAAGACCTTATTGACCAGATTGTTATTGATCCAAGTGGTCTTACCGAAATTGGTGACAAACTCACCGTTGCAGATCTAAAGGTGCCAAGTACCATTACGATTATTACCGAACCAGAACATACTATTGCTACCGTTGAAGAGACCAAAGCTCAGATGAGTGAAGAAGCCGAGGAAGCTGAAGCAGCCGAAGGCGCAGAAGGTGACGTTCCTGCGGACAACGGTGGCGACAAGCCAGCCGAAGCCGATGCAGAAACCAAAGCGGAATAGGCTAACCTCAAAAAAGTGTACTCTGTTACATGCACAAGTGTTTAATATTTAATTAAGCTCAGCTATACTAACAGAACTATGGCTAACCCTCACGCAGCCGCAGAATCTTTTGGAGCAGTCGACGCACGCCCGCAACTCTCAGTAGAAATTAATGGTGGTTTGCAATCTGTTCCGGATGACATGATTCGAGGTCAACACTTGTATGTTGACCTAGATGCGTCCATCAAACATCATTTTTCTACCCAGGTAAATCCGGACTGTGCAGCACATCTCGGAAGCCTTCTAACCCGTGAGGTCATACCAAGTCTCTCGATTGCCACGTTCAATCCCCGGGCAAAGAATGTCCGTGGTTTGGAAGGAATTATTGCTCCCGAAGACATTCATGTCTCTGAGCGGGTACGCCTGGGTGGTAGAGTACTATGGCTTACCAAGTTTAATGTTGATTACTGGTACATGCTTGCTGATAAAAAGGGAGTGTCCAGTGACCAGATGGCCGTACTAGATAACTCGTATGTTGGCGGACTGCGGGCTGCATGGAAGGCTGGGTGCGATGTTATTAAGCTTGAGGCGATGCATAGGACTCCGGTACCAGAGGGCGCACGACTGATACAACTAGCGGATGAACGTATCCGCCGACGTAGCTACTTGTTTACGTCTGTAGATGTGGATCGAGCAGAAGCGGCCTAACTATATGTTATACAATCTCATAATCTATTCTTCTAAGAATCCACCAGACTGGTGCTTCCACAGGTCGGCGTAGGTACCGCCCTGAGTAAGTAGTTGTTTGTGACTGCCTTCTTCGATTATCTTACCGTCGTCCAGGACGATAATGCGGTCCATCTTCTGGATGGTGCTCAGACGGTGAGCAATAACGAGTGCAGTTTTTCCTCCCATGAGTTCCCGGAGGGCTTTCTGGATAGCTACTTCACTTTCTGAGTCGAGCGCACTGGTGGCTTCGTCCAGTACTAGGATAGGTGCGTTACACAGCATAGCCCTCGCAATGGCGACACGTTGCCTTTGACCGCCAGATAGCTTGACGCCGCGTTCACCAACTTCAGTGTCGTAACCATTTGGTAACGAGCCAATGAATTCATGAGCGTGAGCTAGTTTGGCAACCTTCTCAATTTCTTGTTGCGTAGCTCTCGGCTTGCCGTAGGCAATATTCTGGGCAATGGTGCGGTGGAAGAGTAGTGGTTCTTGAGGAACGTAGGCAATATTGCGACGTAGACTCTTCTGAGTAACCTTGGCTATGTCCTGATCGTCTATCGTAATAGTGCCGTCCTGGATGTCCATGAAGCGCAGTGCAAGTTTGGTAATAGTCGTCTTGCCACCACCACTGCGACCAACTAGCCCAACCTTTTCACCGGGCTTGAGCGAAAGGCTGAAGTCTGCAAGAACTGACTCGCTATTGGTATCTGCATAACGGAAGGTCACATTGTTAAAAGCTAGATTGCCGTCGGTAACTTCGAGGGCTTGGGCATGAGGGACGTCAACAAGTGTATGGGGCTGATCAAGGATCTCGATCATCTCATGGGCGTCAGCAAAGACACGCTCAAGATTCCTCACGATACTTGCGGTGTCCCAGAACGATCCAGACAAACGGACAGCATACAGTTGGGCAGCAATGAAGACACCGGCTTGTAACAGTCCGTTTTGTACGGCGTATATCCCGTAACTTAATATTGCCAGATTAGTTATGGCCATCATGGCAATGGTTACGTTACTGCCGTTGTTTTGCTTGAACCAGGCGAGCCAGTAGGCCTTAGCTGTCGCTTGGGTTTTCTTATCGTATGCTGCAAGTTCTGAATCCTCGGCTGCAAATGTCTTGACCGTCAGGGCGTTGGTGATCATATCAGCCAGGTGGGCTACTTGTTCAGATGCACGGGTGGTGGCTGCTTTCTGTAATGGATAGCGATTACGCACCATATAGATATTGGAGATTCCTCCAATAAGGGCAACAGAAAGCATGATGAGTCCTAATCGGAAATCGTAGAATCCAAGCGTAACACTCGTGGCAACGACAATGACAATAACCCGCAAAAAACTGGAGTACATGGTATCAATGAAACTGACATAGGCACTGGCTAGTTTTCCGGCTTGGCTAATGAGCGCCCCACTAAAACTCCGGGCGTGGAATTCGTACGACTCGTGTACGAGGTGGTCTGCAACAGCATTGTGAATATCTCGGGTGGCGGCAATCTCGAAGCGATTGTTGGCGTGGTTGGCAAACCGGTTGCAGATAATGGCGATAACTCCGGCGCCTGTTATCAGCAGAAGTATCTCCTGGAACGACAGACTCGTTGAGGTGGGGTTAGCGATTTTAGCAACCCCAAAACCAATAGCCAGTGGCATGATCACAATATTCATGGCAAACTGCACCAGCACTAGGCTGGCCTGAATGAGGTCTCGTGGATAGCGCTTGGTGTACTTCCAAAAGAAACGCAGTGTTCGTGCAGAATTAGTGTTGCTCATATTACCTCTAGTATACCTTTAAATGACATGACTAGTCTTCTAAGAATCCACCAGATTGGTGAGCCCACAGCTTGGCGTAGACACCGTTCTGTTTGGTGAGTAGTTCTTTATGTGTGCCTTCTTCGACAACTTTACCATTGTCCATAACAACAATGCGGTCCATCTTCTGCACGGTGCTCAGGCGGTGGGCAATGACAATGGCAGTGCGTCCCTCCATGAGCTTCCATAGAGCCTGTTGGATGAGTACTTCACTCTCTGAGTCCAGGGCGCTGGTAGCTTCGTCAAGAACTAGTATTGGGGCATCCTTAATCATGGCACGGGCAATAGCCACGCGTTGACGCTGCCCACCAGATAGTTTCACACCACGTTCGCCAACAAGGGCATCGTACCCAAGTGGCAGATCCTTGATGAAGTCGTCGGCGTGAGCCATTTTACTGGCTTCTATAACTTCCTGTTGTGAAGCATCCAGACGTCCGTACCGGATGTTGTCGGTCAGACTACGGTGGAACAGTAATGGTTCTTGGGGAACGTACGCAATCTTGCTTCGTAGATCGTCCTGAGTGATGCTTGCAATGTTCTGGCCGTCGACCAATATCTCGCCACCGTCGATGTCACTGAAGCGAAGTAGAATTCGGGTCAGGGAAGTTTTTCCTGAACCAGAGTGTCCGACTAGTCCAACTTTTTCACCAGGCTTGATGTTTAGATTGAAGTCTTTGAATAGTGTGTCTCGTGCACCGTCGTGCGTGAACGTCACGTTCTTAAGCTCAATTTCCCCATCCTTAATTCGTGACACGTCAGGTTTAGTCGGATCTTTAACTTCAGCTTCATGGTGGAGTATCTCTACCATTTCACTGGCGTCACCAAGTGAGCGGTTATAGTTACGAAGCGCGCTGTTACTGAACTGCCACAATTTGCCAATTAGCAGACCGGTATAGCTAAATATCAAGAATACAGTTGCGACGTCTGCCTTGAGTACCACGACAGTAATAATAGCGACGAGGAGGGCAGAGAATTCAATAACACGGTTAAACGCCCCGAAGAATATTAACTGACGCTGGTGGACGCGCATGTACTTTAGGAGCCAGCCATGCGTCTTAGAGGTGTAGTGTTCACGGTATTGTTCTTTTTCGTGGTCTAGTCCTGCGAAACTTTTAATAGCCATTACGTTTGCCACACTGTCTGCGAAGTAGCCGGTTTGGTTGCTTTCAGCGCTTGCATGCTTTGCCCCGATATCTCGTACAGGTCTTGTTATAAAGAATGCACTGGCTATGTACACGGCACTAAAAACGAGTAGTGCAGCTACATACAGTGGGGCACGCGGCAACAGAATAATAACGCTGAAAACCAAGACCGATGCTAGATTGAGTGTCTCGTACACCGTCGTATCGGCGACACGTACGTAACTTCCCAGTAGTTTGTTATTTTGCGAGACTAGCGAACCACCAAAGGTATTAGCATGGAAGTTTGCGCTCTGCGAGAGTACATGAGCGTATACACGGTCCGCCAAGTCCTGTCCTACTCGACCCTCCAGCCGCCACATGAAGGCATCGACAACACGCCAGCCTATTGCACCCAGCGCAAGCAGTAGTGCAAAACCAATCAGGGTAGGGCCGAAACTTTCCCAGACATTGCCCGCGACAAAGTCACCGCGAGTTAGGCGACCAAGTACGTTGGCTAGAACTAAGGGGGGTAATAGGTCTTGTACTAACACGCTCGTAGGTAAAGAAATAAGGGCGCCAATAACAAGCTTAGGATGACGCCATGCGTGGTTCCAATATAGACCAAGGATTCGACCGACTCGTATTGTTTTAGACATAATAGATAGCCTCCTGCTATCTGTATTTACTGTAACTTAGGTTTTTTTGTTTTAAGGTTTTTTACAATCGTGACCGACTAGCGTGTCGCGACGTGGGCGACCGAAGAGGTAAAGATAGATATTTTCATGGTTGTTATGGCCGCCCTTTCCGTTAATTAATGTTAGGAATAACAATAGCACAATAACGTCAGGGGTGACAAGAGTAAACTTTAGTTTTATAATAGAAGGTCGTGAATAAGGTTATTCTGTATTACAAATTCGTGCCCGTAGCTGATCCAGCTATGACGGTACGTTGGCAAAAGGAACTCTGTGGTCGTTTAGGACTAACGGGGCGTATTATCGTGAGCAAGCACGGTATTAATGGCACACTTGGTGGAGACATTGAAAACCTTCGTGAATACAAACGTGAAATGAACCGCTCCATTACCTTTAAGGACATCATGTACAAGTGGAGTGATGGAACTGGGCGTGATTTCCCACGGCTGAGCGTCAAGGTGCGAGACGAACTCGTGGCCTTTGGTGCGCCTGACGAAGTCAAGGTAGACGAGCAGGGCGTTGTGGGTGGCGGTAAACATCTCAAGCCGGAAGCGGTCCACAAGCTCGTCGAAGACTACAAGAAAAAGGGTGAGGACGTTATCTTCTTCGATGGTCGTAATGCCTACGAGGCTGCGGTTGGTAAGTTTAAAGACGCTGTTGTCCCAGACACTAAGACTACTCGTGACTTTCTTGAAGATCTCGAGGGTGACAAGTACGAAGACATCAAAGACAAGCCGGTCGTAACTTACTGCACGGGCGGTATCCGCTGTGAAGCGTTGAGTGTCCTTATGAAGAACCGCGGCTTTAAAGAGGTCTACCAAATAGATGGCGGTATTGTGAAGTACGGTGAGAAGTACGGAGACGATGGCCTGTGGGAAGGTGCACTGCACATCTTTGACGACCGTATGACCCACCGCTTTTCAGATAAGTCAGTAGATATTGGTGAATGCGTACATTGCTCCGGTAAGACTAGTCGCTATATTAACTGTGCAGATAAGAGTTGTAACCGACTGGTGCTGGTATGCGATAACTGTGAACAGCAAACCTACTGCGTCGATTGTACAGCTTCTACTAAAACAGTTGTGTAACGACTAGAGCGGTATACTAGAATGGTGAACGATAAGCTCAAAGCTAAACTCAAAGAATTGCCAAAAGAACCTGGTGTCTATTTCCACAAGGATAAGAATGGGCAGATTATCTATGTTGGTAAGGCTGCGATTCTCAAGAATCGGGTACGGCAGTATTTCCAGAAGTCCCGAGCCCGCGATCCTAAGACAGATCTCCTCGTAGCTGAAATTGTAGACACTGACTGGCAAGTTGTAGATAGCGAATTCGATGCCCTATTCCTCGAAGCCGAGATGATCCGGCGCTACATGCCACGCTACAACATACTGCTACGGGATGATAAAAGTCAGACTTTTGTAAGAATCGATTTTAAGGAAAAATATCCCACGGTTACCATGACTCGTCGTCCACTTGACGACGGGGCTACCTACTACGGTCCGTTCTTAAGTACTATTGCCGTGAAGCGGGCGCTTAAGTACCTACGTAAAATCTTCCCGTATTCAACTCATACGGTGTTGCCAGCCCGAGCCTGTTTGCTGGTGCATCTGCATCTATGCCCCGGACCTGAAACGGGAGAACTAGATGAAAGAGAGTACAAAGTCACACTTCGTAAACTAGTACGTGTGCTAGAAGGCCAAAAAGGTGTTATTGTCCGGGAGCTCGAGAAGGACATGAAGGCCGCCTCGGCAGACAAAGAGTTTGAACGAGCCGCTAAGATTCGCAACCAGATCACCGCTCTGAACGACCTCGACCGGCGGGTACTGTTTAGTGACAAAGAATTCATGGATCTTTCTAAGGACCATGCATTAATTGAGCTAACTGAATTACTCGGTCTCGCTAAAGTACCCCGGCGTATCGAAGGCTATGACATTAGTCACATGAGTGGTACGGACGTCGTAGCCAGTATGGTGGTATTTACTAATGGTGCAGCCGACAAAGCTAACTACCGAAAGTTTAAGTCTCATAAACAAAACAATGACGACTTCGAACATATGCGAGAGACCATGACTCGCCGCTTCAGTGAAAAGAACATTAAAGCCTGGGGTATGCCCGAGCTACTACTCATTGACGGTGGTAAGGGTCAGCTTGCTGCTGCGACAGGTGTGCTGCTCGAAAAGGGGATCAAGATTCCGGCAATTGGACTTGCCAAGAAGCACGAAGAAATTGTAGTCCGCAATGACTGGGCCATGACCGATCTGCAACCTAAAGTCGTCCTGAAGCTTCGAGGCTTTAGCCGAGTAAGTGAAGACTTTACGCTAGTAGATCTACCTAATAACAGTAACGTGGTGAAGCTGTTGCAGCGGATCCGAGATGAGTCGCATAGGTTTGCGGTTAGCTACCATTCGGTGTTAAAGATAAAACGGCAGACATCCAGCATCTTAGACGACGTACCTGGTATCGGGCCAACAACACGCAAGAAGCTTATTAGGACTTTTGGAAGCCTACGGGGTGTGCAGCAGGCTCGGAAAGATGAGCTAGTACAAATCTTAGGTGAGAAAAAAGCAACAGTAATGATGCAATACTTACGGGCTGCTAGAAAAGAGGACAAGCCTCAATCTGGGGCAGAAGACATTCGACCGACTGCTATTCAATAATGCTATACTAAATCCCTGACATGAGTGACTTATTTACAGCCGAATTTTATGCGGCTAATCGTAAGCGACTGCGTTCGCTATTCCAAGGTACGGCCCCCATTGTTATTACGGCTAGTGCTGAGTTGCAAAAGGGCATAGACGAATCGTTCTTTCGACAAGATGGTAACTTCCGTTATCTTACGGGCCTAACTGATGCTGAGCTGGTGCTAGTTTTGGATAAGGAACGAGAGTACCTAATCCTGCCTGAACAGTCTCAGTACCAGTTGGACTTCCACGGGCAACTCAATGCAGATGTATACACCAAAGCCTCTGGTATCCAGACGATCTACGACGCTAAGACGGGTTGGAAGAAGCTAGGGGCCCGGCTTAAGAAAGTGAAACATGTGGCTACACTTGCTCCACCACCAGAATATATAGACGTGTATGGCTTTTACACTAACCCAGCTCGGGCCAAGTTAGTTGAGCAGATGAAGACCCATAACGAAGGGTTGGAGCTACTGGACTTACGTCAGCACTTTGCAGTTATGCGTATGATTAAGCAGCCAGAAGAACTTGAAGCCATTAAGCAAGCGATAGACATTACGGTTACAACGCTCAAGGGCGTCAAGCGAAAGCTGCCAAAGTATACACATGAGTACCAAGTAGAGGCCGACATTAGTCACGGTTTTCGGTGGGCTGGTAGCGATGGCCATGCTTTCGATCCAATCGTAGCTGGTGGGGCTAACGCGGCCATTGTGCACCATATGCATAATGACAGTCCGCTTGATCCTAAGGACTTGCTACTGATGGATGTGGGGGCGCAAGTCGAAGGCTACGCCGCAGACATTAGCCGTACCTATTCTCTAAACGGTAACCCAAGTAAGCGACAGCGCCAGGTATATGACGCTGTACTTGAAGTGCAAGAATTTGCCATACAGAACCTGAAGCCTGGTATAACGATTCGAGACAACGAAAAGTTAGTCGAGCAGTTTATGGGCGAAAAGCTCCGGAGCCTGGGGCTCATCAAGAATGTTGAACATGATGAGATTCGCCGCTTCTTCTCACATGCCACGTCACACCACCTAGGACTTGATGTGCATGACATCGCTGACTATGACCGTCCGCTAGAGCCAGGCATGGTTCTGACAGTGGAGCCGGGCATCTATATTCTGGAAGAGGGTATTGGGGTGCGGTTGGAAGATGACGTTTTGATAACTGCTGACGGCGTAGAACTACTGACGGACAAACTCGATAACCAACTGTGATACAATAAGCATAACTATGAAAAAACCATTCTCGCGGTTTCTAATTCGCTGGTTTGTGAGCGGCTTGGGCCTATGGGTCGCAGCCGGACTACTTGGCGGCCGTATCAATTACGACCAGCGTTTAGGGGTTATTGTTATATCCGGTTTGATTCTGGCTCTGATTAATACGGTCATTAAGCCAATTGTCATCATTCTGTCGCTGCCGGCGATTCTATTTAGTCTTGGGCTGTTTATGCTGGTGATTAACGGTCTTATGGTAATGCTGGTGAGTAAAGTCTACGAGCCACTGCATGTCACTAACTTCTGGGCAGCGATGTTAGCTGGTATGGTTATCGGCTTGGTAAATTATCTGGTAACAACTATACTAGAAGAACGATGAATATATTCAACTACATAACTATCGCTTCGACCGTTTTGGTCATTATCCTGATCCTCATTCAGACGCGCGGTGCGTCACTGGGTGCAGGGCTAGGTGGCGGTGGTGAGGTGAACAGTGTTCGCCGTGGTTCAGACAAGACACTTCATCAGATAACTATCATGTTAGTAGTTGTCTTTGGCGTGTCCTTGATCCTGGGTATTTTAGCGTAAAACTTTAGTGGGAGAGTTTTATGATTGATCGCACCACCAAGCTTAGATGGCGGCGCCGATTCCGACGGAGCAAACAGCAAGTAGAAGACTTTGGCTTTCAGACTGAAGACCAGTTGGAAAAGCACTTCTTTACGCGCTTGAGTCGTCTTACGAAAGTCCGAAGATTTGTTGCTGCTTGGGTAATTCTGTTTGGTCTTATGATCGCGGGCGTACTGTATCAGACCCGAAACCTCGGAGCCTTTTACTTGCAACCAACCCCAACACCCGGTGGTATTTATACAGAAGGAATTGTTGGAACGTTTACTAATATTAGCCCGCTATATGCAACCGGAAGTGTCGATGGTAGCGTCGAGCGGTTAGTGTTTTCTGGTCTATTTAAGTATGACCAGAACAACAAGCTCGTTGGGGATCTTGCTAAGAGTTGGCAGATAGATGAGTCCGGTACGGTGTATACCGTGACGCTCAAAGATAACCTCCTATGGCATGATGGTCATGAGCTGACGGCCGAAGATGTGCTGTATACCTACCAAATGATCCAGACGCCAGATGCTAAGTCGCCGCTAGCTGGTAGCTGGCAGGGTATTAAAGTTGAGACACCTAATAAGAAGACAATAGTATTTACTTTGCCAAGTATTCTTAGTGCCTTTCCATACTCCATGACTAACGGTATTGTGCCGAAACACTTGCTTAAAGACACGCCGCCGTCACAACTACGCTCATCGCCTTTTAATACGCGTAACCCAATCGGATCAGGACCATTTAAATGGGAAGCAGCTGAAGTTGCATCTACCAATCCTGATACCCGTGAGCAGCGTATTGCACTTGTACCAAATGCAGATTATGTGAGCGGTGCTCCTAAGATAGATCGCTTCATTATGCGTAGCTTTGCAGACGAGCAACGTCTGTCGGATGCACTCGTTAATCGTGAAGTAAATGCGGCAGCCGGGTTGAGCAGTATTCCGGAGAGTCTCAAGAACGATCTTTCTACTAAGGCATATAACGTGCCACTGACCAATGAAGTCATGGTCTTTTTCAAGACGTCTTCTGACATGCTTAATGACGTGAAGGTCCGTAAAGCGCTGACACTTGGTACTAATGTCGGTGACATTCTGGTGAATATGGGACGACCAGTACTACCTGCATACGGGCCACTGCTTAAGGGACAAGTCGGGTATGACCCCAACATTAAACAGCAGACCAATAACATAGAGGAAGCTAAGAAAATGTTAGAAGATGCTGGTTGGAAAGTTGGCGCCAAGGGTCTTCGCTACAAGAACAAACAGCCCCTGACCTTTACGTTGACCACCCAGGCTAACCCGATATATGACTACGTATCTCGCAAGCTCAAGGATCAGTGGCATGAGCTGGGTGTTACAGTGAACGTTATTCAGCTGCAAGATACTGAACTGCAGTCTGCGTTGGTCGGCCATACCTACGATGCCTTGCTATATGGTATTGCTCTCGGAGCTGATCCAGACGTCTTTGCTTTCTGGCACAGCTCTCAGGCTCAGTCTAGCTCAGCGAGTCGTCTCAATTTCTCTGAATACCAGTCTAAGACGGCCGATACTGCACTAGAAGGTGGCCGAACTCGAAGCGAAGACGTTGCGCGAGCCGTGAAGTACAAGCCGTTCCTCGAAGCATGGCAACAGGATGTGCCCGCGTTGGCACTGTACCAGCCGCGGTACCTATATGTAACCCGGGATACCTTCTTTGGTTTCTCTCCGACCAGCATGAATAGTGGGGCAGATCGCTTTAACAATGTAGAGAACTGGATGATCCGGCTTACCAACCGGCCGGAAACTGCTCAGTAACACTTGTCGTCGGTGGGGTAATAGATTAGAATTACAAGGTTCTCGTGCGGATGTGGCGGAATTGGTAGACGCGCTACGTTCAGGTCGTAGTGGGAGCAATCCTGTGAAGGTTCAAGTCCTTTCATCCGCACCAAAGCGGACTTTAGAGTCCGCAACAGACAATAAACTCCGGTAGAATGGGCTAATTTGGGTGTTCGAATAGCCAGGGTAGCTCCAGAGCAATCCTTGTGGGAAGATCGAACACATTAGGACGCGTTTGCGCTCCAAATCAGTATCTTCGTAGGTTGTATTTAGATTTTGAAACTTATCTTTTATAAATAATGTGATTGCCTCCAGGTTATACTTTTCGATCACAGAATCATTTTTGGCCGTTTGGATGCTCTTTATTTGCTCCTCAATGAGTATATTCTGCTCTTTGAATATACTATCCGAGTAAACGCCACTTAGATTCTTTTCTATGAGTGCCTGCCGTGTCTCATAGATCTTTTTTAGTTCCATGTCAGCCTTATCTCGCTTCTGTTGCAACGCCCCGATGCGTAGATGATATGTACGACGAATGTATGCGTTAATAAGCGATACAGTCTCTGGTTTTAGGCTGACTTTCTTCAAAAGCTCCGTGGTCATTTCATCGATTTGTTTTATTGGTACAGAGGGGCTACCTTTACACCGCGCAGCGCAGAAGTAGTAGCCATATTTTCTTCGTTTACCTTTACTCCATGCTCCGGTGAATGCATGACCACAATTTTTACAATTGACGATGCGTCTCAGAGGAAAATCAACGCTCTCACGGCTCCTACGAGCTAGTGCTGGTGCGGCATTACGGTTTCTGCCGTCCAATATGGCCTGAACACGGTAAAATAGCTCTTCAGTAACCATAGGTGCGTGTTGACCTTGAACTTCCAACCCATATGCTTTTGATACTAGCTTGCCAGCGTAGAATTTGTTTCTGAATATTCCGCTGAGCGTTTGAGCCCGTATTTCTGCATCTTTATAGCCCTTTCGCCTTTCTCTTATGCCTTGGTCGTTTAGTATTTTCGCCATTTCACGAAGGCTTTTTGTTCCCGTTCCTACAAGCTCCCAGGCGTCCTGTATAACACCAAAGGTTTCAACATCCTTAATTGCATAGCCGTTTTCACGCAGATAGCCAAGGGGTGGGCAGCCATTATATAGACCGCTCATAAAGCGTGCTCGCATGCCGTTCCTAGAACGCTCACCTCGAACATCATTGTCCATCTGCGCAAAGCCAGCTAGCATTGTTTCTACGAAGCGTTCAGTAGGCGTATCGCCAGTTGGCTCCGATGCGGAAATAAGTGTTATGTCGCATTCAACTAATTTCTTGCGTATAGCTAGGTAGTCAGCGGTTTGTCGAGAAATTCGGTCAAGTCGGTACACAATGACCGCGCTTACCTCTTTCTTATGCTTCCGACAAAATTCAAGCAATTCAATAAGAGTAGGTCGTGCTTTTATGGTCTTGGCAGAACGGCCTTCTTCCCGAAAGATTTCAAGAACTCCGAAGCCTCGACGATCTGCTTCTTTACGACAAATATCTAATTGTGTATCGAGTGAGTAGTTATCAACTTGTTCTTCGGTTGAAACACGCAGATAAATCACAGACATTTGTTGGCCTAGTGTTTTATCTCTTGATACGCTGCCTGACATGCTAGCTTTGACCAAGCACTTGTTTAAGTGTGGCCCCGTTAAACATGTTTTGCTCGAATCCATCAAACCAGCCATCGATCAAATACTGGAATTCGGTGAGATATATTTCTAGATCTTCATCTGGAATGTCTAAAAGCGCAGGCCCCATAATACTCCGCGCTTTTTGAAGTTTTGTTTCCTCCAGGGGTGAACTAAAGACACGCTGTATAGCTTCATCGATTGCAGTTAATGGAGTGGGTAAATGACTAGATCCCTTGATTTCTGCTTGGTGGAGTATCTGTTCTAAAAGCGCCACTTTGTACCCTCGTGTAACAATATATAGATATATTATAGTATCCGTATATTGTGCTTGTAAAGACTAATCTGCAAATTTTTCATATATTACTGTGGATAACTAGGCACTACCGGCGTATAGTGCCTATCTAAGAGTGTTTAACCTATAATTAGACCATCTGCATTCTCTTTACTATTATATATTCTATAGAGCGAATGGACTATACATTACAAAGCACAATAGCCAACGTACAACACCATGACTAACACTACACCCTCACACTCAACTCCCAAACAACCTAAATACCGACGCCCACTCAACAACAAACAAATCCTCATACTTAAACTACTTTACAAATTTAGATTCCTAACAGTAGGACTACTACAGTCTGCACAAGGTCAGAAGTATCAAGCTACCCATAACGATAGATTAAAAGTACTGTACGATCAGAACTACATCGGACGACACTATAACGATACCTACCGCATAGATCGAAGATACGCCGAGTACTTCATCCTCCCTGACGGCATCAATGCCCTAAAATCCTTAAATATCTTTAAGTCTACCGTCCTCAAGAACCTATACAAGGATAAAACTGCCCAGCCACAGTTCATAGCACACTCCTTGGGTATCTTCGAGCTCTACAATGCCTTCCGTAGACTGTATCCGAATACTTTTAGCTTCTACACTAAAACAGAGCTTACAGGGCGTGATGACTTGCCAAAACTACTACCTGATGCTCATCTGAAACCATTAGACTCATCAAAGGCAAAAGATTTTTACCTAGACTATGTAGATGACCTAGCCCAGCTCCTATTCGTCAAGCGTAAGATAACGAGCTATATAAAGCATTGTGACTCGGACGAGTGGGAAGATACCGGCAAAGACTACCCCGAAGTAATATTAGTGACTGAGCTGGACAGCACTGAAAAAACACTCCATAAGTATATCGCCAAGAAATTGAGCTACTCGGGCGTAGAAATTAAATTCCAAACAACCACAAAGAAAGCTTTGCTTGAATCACGATCTATCCACGAAAGGATATGGCACCAGGTTGGAGAGGATGAATCAACTACACTTGGCATTTTATAAAATGCCAAGTCACCTTGTCGCTTGCGACGAGGTTTTGTTTCAAGTTTTCGAGACAGTATGGGTGGTTATCTTTCAACAATTACCCAGCACATCTTCGAGTATGCTATGGGTAGGTATCTTAATGTATACTCAAACTATAGAGGCTTGTGTCTTAAGCAATTTGCGAGAGGACAGAAGCCTCTTTTATAGCTTCGCAATGTATGCTAACTCGCCCTGCATCGCTGATAATAAAGCCCCACCTTCAGGTGATATAGCGTAGACTTTACGTTCTGCTCCCGTTCTCTCAGCGGCCTCTGAGGTATATTCAATACTACCTTGCTTCTGCATACGGTTTAGCACCCGATATAAGGCACGATCACTGATATTCCACGCAGTTGTTTTGGCAATATAGCGCTCTAATTCCTTTGACCACATTGATTTCTTTTGGAGTGCGGTAAGGATCAGATAGGATAATGCGCTCTTTTTGTGCATCTCTGTCCACGAATAGGCTTGTTCGTCGACAAGCTCTTGGTTGACTATAGCCATGACTTAACCCCTTGGAAGCTCTTCAAAGCCACGATTGGCAATAGATGCAATCATATGAATCAATAGTCCAATACCCCAAAAGGTTGTCATACCAAACAGTACGCCAAACCAGCCAGAATCAATAGCAAAGTTACTGTTTCCACGTATTGCAGGGTTGTTTGTGATAAAGAGAATAAATGCATGAAGGTGGTAGCTTAAATTTACTGCAAGATAGCCAATCAAATGCGCCACTAACCTACCGAAGCGAACTCTACTTAGGAGTTCTTTTGCTGTCGCATGATACCAAACGTAGTAAAGCGCTACTACTGCCAGCAGGAGGTTAGACACAAGGTCAATACGATTTCCGCGGATAGTAATGATTACCTGCAAGACAATGCAGGATACTACCATTACGAATGTATGTTTTAGTAGTGACTTCTTAGCTAATTGGGCTTGATCGATTGATTTACTCATACTGAACTGCTCCTAAAGTTTGATTGAATGCAGGCATTGTACCATAGGTACAGTACCTTTGTCAACTATTGCTATTTGCGCACTCGCTTCATTCTCGTGAAAGATAGAGTCAAAGCGAGGAGTAAGCCAATAACTAGAGCTGGTAGAAAGTTGAAGGTGGCGCTTATTTCAGTACCCTGCTTATTGACCATGTCCAGCAAGTACAATTCACCGAATCCGACTCGATAGTTACCGTTGAAACCAAGAATTGTCATAAAAACTGGTAACAATAACTGGCCGAACATTATCGATAGTGAACTTATAGCCCAGTTTTTACCGAAGTTACTCTTTGTTTCCGATTTCTTTGTAGCCTTGATGCCTTTTGCCATAGCAGCCTTGTTGTCAGAATAGACTTCAATACCACTCTTTTTATCAAGCACGACTGCGTCCTTGAACGGCAGGTACTTCCATAACTTTGAGGCAATCCATAGATCGCCCACAGCACCTGTAAAGTTACCAAGAAAGCAAATCATAGCCAGAGATTGATACTGGGGAGCAATTCTTGCTATGCACACAAAGAACACGGAAAGCACGACAAATGGTGTGTACGCAACTAGTAGCATATTGGGTACTTTGACCTTTGTATCTGAAGTCGCGTAAGCAATGGGGATGAAGCCCACAGTGCCGACACCAAAGCGCGGACGTGCCCCAGATAATCTAAATGTAACCCCGTGGAGCAGTTCATGAACGATAATAGTGGCTACGTATACAATTATTCCGCCGTACCCTACGGTTGTGAGGTCATTTGAGCTGGTGGATGTGCTAAAGATTGCTCCACCAATGAATAACATTACAATTGCTTGCAACGTTATTACGTATGACTGTTGTTTTGTTACTGCGATTGATTCTATTTTTTTCATCTTGATGTAAGTATAAGCGTTGTTTATTCATATTCAAAAAACCGGTGTTTTGACTATGAAATATAATATGCTCAAATTACTAACACCTCTTAAAATCTTCAGGTATAATCATAATCAATATGCCAGATGAAACAAAAGAAAATGCATTACTTGAAGTTGAGAAGTTGGTCGAGTTATTTGAAGGAGATGTAAAACGTGCTTCTAGTGCGGTGCTTGCCTATAAGCCCAAACTAAAAAGAGAAATATCAGTTGAGCTTGGTCCCGTAGTTATTGACCTTAAGGACATAACAAAAAGCTATAAGATTGGTAATCAAAGAGTTGAAGCCCTGAAGAAGGTTTCACTGACCATCAAGCAAGGCGAATTTGTGGCGATTACTGGAACGAGCGGTAGCGGCAAAAGCACCCTCTTACAGCTCATGGGCGGACTGGATAAGCCAACTACTGGGGATGTCATTGTAGATGGTAATAACATAAGTAAATTGAGCGATGGTAAGCTATCTGAGTTTAGGAATAAAACGGTCGGATTTGTTTTTCAGTTCTTTTATCTTCAACCATTTCTGCGCCTACAAACTAATATCGAAGTACCAGCAATGTTTGCTCGCTCAAAGAGACAACAAAGGGTTGAGCGTTCGACTATGCTCTCTGAAAAAGTCGACCTGTTAGACCGTATAAACCACTTACCTAAAGAGCTTTCAGGAGGTCAGATGCAACGCTCGGCAATAGCCAGAGCGCTACAAAACCAGCCTAAAATTATTCTTGCCGATGAACCAACCGGCAACCTAGATAGTGCTAACGGCTCCTCGATCATAGATCTGTTCGAGCAAGTGCGAGAGACTTTTGGGACTACGGTGGTTGTCGTGACTCACGATAGTAAGGTGGCACGGCGCGCCGACCGCGTAATCCACATACTCGATGGATTAGTCCAATGATGCACCTCAGAGATTCTACGCTCCTTGCGTATACGAAGCTTCGGACACGCAAAATTCGTTTATTCGTAACAATTGCTATATCCGGACTACTTCTAAGTAGTCTTGCTGCTGGAGCCTTTGTTGCCAGAGGTGCATTTGCAAGTATCGAATCTTTCAGCAAGGAAGGATTTGGAAATCGATACATCCTCAGCGCGCAGTCACTATCTTCATTTGATTATTTTAATGACTCCAAAGTTGCCGATAGAGCGATTGAAATCCAGAAAGATTTAATTGCACGAAAGAAGGCATCAGCAGCAAAACTAGGCATAGATTACGATAGTACAACCGAAACGGCGGTATTCAGTGAGTACCCTGGACCGGATGGCAAAGTTAAAAGCGTAGATCCCAATACTGCTGCCGGCAAACAAGCAGTCGCAGAATACATCGCAAGCCATCCTGCCCACGGTCTCTCGGACTTACAGAAAATAGGCAAAAAGTACGGTGCGAAGGCATATTACAGTAGTCCGGCGTCTCCGTTAACGGCGCAGAGCGATACTTATTTGCAGGTGCTGAAAGACGGTAAGGAAGCATTTGATAAGCCAGCATCTCAGAATAATCCATTCGGTCAAACTGGCACGGCATCGTTTTCTACGCAGTGGGGATTAATGAGTGGCGAGTTACTTCAGCCATTCTTGCTACCAAATGCATCCCTAGCAGTTGGTGATGACGGCAGCTACCCTGTAGTCGCACCGTACCTTGCCGTAGAACAACTTCTACAGCTAAAACCGCTACCTACAAATGCTACCAACCAACAACACCTCGATCGCATCAAAGAAGTTCGGGATGGTGCGAAGTCGTTGAATTTCTCCGTCTGCTACAGGAATTCAACAAGTCAGCAGCAAGTTGCAGATGCGATTGAGCAACAGAAAAGTATTACCAAAGAAAGTAAGAAAGCAAACTATGTAAAACCTGAAATCATCCGCTCTCTACCGGAAACACCTTGTGGTGAGGTGGTAACTGCCAGAGACGTTCGGTCATCATACAGCAAAGATATTGCGAATAGGGAGCAACAGTTCAGGCAGCAGTTTGGCGAGCCGGTTGCTGAATCAAAAATAATTACGTTTCGAATTGTTGGGATTTCAGCAGATCAAACAAATGGGTCGAGTACGGGTGTATCCCAACTTTTGAGTGGCATCTTGTCCTCCACAATTAGCACCAATGGATTAAGTTGGTTTACGCCATTGGAAGTTGCCGGCAAAGATACGGTTGTAAGTACCATCCTAAGAGGTAATACTTCAGCGTACAGCGCGCCAACGACATATTTTATAGAACTGCCAGATGCTGCGTCGGCTCGTAAGGTACTGGAAAAAGAGAATTGTCTACCTGATTACACACTCGTAACTGTCTCCTCGGGTGCGATACCCCCGCAAGGTTCGTGCGAAAAAGATGGCAAGTATTTCGTGATCAGCCCATTCGGCAGCAGTAGTCTTGCACTTGAAGGTATCAAGAAGATATTTAGTAGAATATTTGGAATAGCAATATTAGTTTTTGCAGGTATTGCGACGCTCATAATGATCGGTACTGTCGGACGTATTATTGCAGATAGCCGCCGTGAAACATCGGTATTCAGAGCAATTGGGGCAAAACGCTCTGACATTGCCCAGGTGTATTTTACGTACACGATACTGCTTGCTTTGCTAGTGTGCCTATTCGCAGTCGTCGTCGGTCTTGTAATCGCATCCGTAGTCCAGGCAAAGTGGAGTAATGACTTTACGATCAGTTCAATTGTAATATTTAACGCACAGGACTTATCGAAACAGTTCTCTCTTCTGAACGTTAACCCAATAGATGTTTTACGACTGGTCGTCGTAACGGTAGCAGCCGGTATTATAAGCGCTGTTATCCCGCTCATTACAAACCTACGACGCAGTCCTATCAACGATATGCGCGACGAGAATTAATAATATGGCTTTAACGCCTACTCGATGATTAAACTAAGCTTCAATTGAAGTCTGTTGTGTCTCAGCAGTTTTTTTGTTGGGGGAGTTTTTTGTAGGCTCTGGCTTTTTCTCTACCTTTGGCTCCACATATTTTGTCGCATACTGCTTTCGTGAGTTGCCTTTGACCTTGTGCGCAATCTTGTCACTCCCAGCGTCCCCTAAGAGCAACGTCTCCCCAGACATTGGCTCATGTGCCTGTAATGCAGCAATCTTAATGTAGAAGTTAAAGCTTGGTAGGTTACCATTCTCACCCGGTTCTACATCTGGGTTAAATTGGTGCAGTAATAGCTGCTCGGTGGCGATACTCTTGGAACGGAAACCAATAACCGTACCAACGTTATCCAAGATGGTGTTAACCATGGTTTGAGCCTGCAGCTGAGATACAGATTGCTGCGCCATAGTCAGGAATAGCTTGTACTTCCGGGCTTCCGAGAACAAGCTCATGAACGACTCGCTGGCGAAGTTCTGGAACTCATCAACGTACAGGTAGAATGGTGTGCGTTCCGCTTCCGGTATGTTGTCTCTGCGCCATGCGGCAAGCTGTAGCTTGGCTAGCACGGTTGTACCAAACAGTGTTGAGGTGTCCTCGCCGAGCCGTCCTTTACTGAAGTTGCAGATCAGAATCTTGCTGCTGTTTACTATGTCGTCAAAATCTATCGTGGACTTGGCTTGTCCGAGGATTCGTTTGGCTGACTCGGATCGTTCAAATCGTTCTATGCGAGTAATCGGACCACCGCTAATCTTGACCCGTTGCATGTCGCCAGCTTTGCCAAGTTCTTCTTTCCAGAACCGTGCGAGGCTTTCGTCTTTCAAGTTTCGGGTGACTTTCTTGCGGAAAGTAGAGTCGGTTAGCAGTCGTAGTACCGTAAACAATGTCGCGTCCTTGACTGTAAAGGCGGTGTGAATGGCATTACGCAGTACTCGCTCAATACGGTAGGCGTTACTGTCGGTATTGTCATCAAAGATCTTGCGTAGTACTGATATCACCGCTTCGGTTACCAGATCTTTTTCGTGCGCCAGGTCGCTACCCTTAGCATTGGCCGGTAGCTCTAGCAGGTTTAAGCCAATTGGGTAATCTAGGTCACGAGGATCAAGGTAGATGACGTCCTCCAGTCGTTCTTCGGGGATGTGGTGCAGGAGCTTCTGAGCTGAGTCACCATGCGGGTCGATAATCGCCACGCCTTTCCCACTACGGATATCCTGCAAGATAGAGTATTCCATCATAGTGGTTTTACCGTTTCCCGTACCACCAATAATGTAGACGTGTCGTTCGCGCTCAGCCGTAGTGAGGCCAATCGGGGTGTCGCTGCCGTGGTGCTTGTTTACGCCAAGGACTACATCAAGCTTCGTACCATCTTTTAGCGCAGTGACCGCTGGCAGGGTTTTGCTCAGTGACTTGATGACATTCTCGATATTTGCAGACTCAGGGTTTGGGAAGTGATACAGGTCAGATAACTCTGAACTGGAGATAATGGCTTGCTGGCTGACGAAGTGCGGCGTCAAAGCGCGGCTTCTGAACCGTACAAATTGTCGTCCAGCTACATCGATAAAAGGAACGCTCAGGCTTCGGTGTGCCCGGATTGACTGGTGACTGGAGGAAAACGGTTCAAAGGCATCCACTAACGCATGAAGCCGCTGGAAGATGCGATCACTGTCCAGTGAAACAACGAGTACTCGGAGGGACGCTTCAAATAACTGCTGGTCGAGCTTCGTCTTAATGGTCTTACCGAGTTCAACTTCATATGGGTCATCCGTTCGCTTTTTATCGCCCCCGCCCATTAACGAGCTGGGCAGTTCATGTTCTTTAGAAAACATCGAGCTAAATATTTCGGCGAACACAGCCATAAACTTGCCCATCATGCCAATGAACCATAATGGCGGAAACCATAGGAACCACAATATCTGGGCGTGAGGTGAACGTTGCACCTTTAGCTCGGTAGATAACTGCTTGCCCATCTTGATTCGTCCCCGGATCTTATTGGCATGCCGGAGTGATCGTCTATGAGCAGCATTAAGTACTGGCGTCACTACAAGCTGAAAGGCTACCAGCTCTTTGGGGTCAAGCTTAGTCATTTGTCCGGTGAGGTAGCCAATGGGATCGTGTTCCTTAAGGACGCTATGGTCTTGCAGTGGTAGAACAAAGTCAGCGGATAACTTTAGTTCGGCGACAGCAGCCGGACTGCCCGAAACTTTATACAGGTAGTCATCGATCTGGGCGATCTTTAGCCCTGGTAGATACGAGCGTAAGCTGCGCTCGATGTAATCGACTTCGCTGCTCGGTACAGCCATGACATAGCGCACGCCACCGTCTCGGGTCGAAACAATCTCCATGGAGTGGGTTGTCTTTGGCGCAGCTAATCTCTGCCAGAAGTTACCTCTCGCGGTTTGGTTACGTAACAGAATATGGAGCTGCTCAGTGGCAAAAGCGGATTTACCTGTTTGGGCTGGAAAGGTTAGCTCCAAGAAGACTTTAGGGGCTGGTTTGCCACCAACACCGCATTTATGCAGGATGAACCCAACCATATTAGGGATGTTCTGGATGAAGCGGACAAGGGCTATACAGATGACATATACAGAGACAAATTCAGCCAGGAGAGCAACAATAATGACAACTATGGTCACGGCCGGACTCAGGTGATGTTCTTGAGTATAGCGAGCGGGGCCATTGATGAGTGTGTCCAAAAAATGATGCATGGGTGTCCTCTGGTAGCCCCACGCCTTACTACCTCTGTTGTCGTATCTGGTCGTATGATAGCATACTAAACAATATTCTTGACACCTTAGATCGCCTAGTTAATACTAAAAATATGTTAGACCTTATAGAGATGCAGAAGCACCCGATTCTCATTGAAGTTAAGGCAGCTCGTGGATACTGGCAACGAGGGGTAGTACAGGACATACTTAGTCGTGCTGGACACTTGTACCGAGATACGCATCAAGACTTTGAACCATTTCAATTCAGCCTAGAGTTTTGTAGGCGTAATAGATTTAAGGTTCGTATTCTATGCAAGGATAAGAAAGACCAAGACACGTACAAAAACAGTGATGATTTTAAAGACTTGCTGATCCAACTTAGTAAGTTCAGTAAGTGTATTAACCTTTCGACAACAGCATAATTCGTATTCAATTTATGGTATAGTATCCATATATGGCTAGCGAAAATAGTGAAATCCAAAGGAAGAAACTCGGCAAGATTCTTTTTGATGCTCGTAAAGCCGCAAATCTTACCCAAAAACAGGTAGCCGAGGTTTCTGAAGTACACAAGAATTTTTACGCCAGAGTTGAACGAGGTGTTGAGAATCCGTCATTCGAAAAGCTTCAAAAAATCATGAAGGCACTAAAGATCAAATCTATTGATTTACTTTAGACCTGTTTCTCAGTATCATTACTACTGTCGAATACCTTAACTAGGTGATCCAACCAAGCCAAAAGGTGTTCAAATAAAAGTCCTTCAAGGGCACCAAAATATACTATTGCGAATAATGCCAAATAGAGGCATTATTTTTTTATGTCTTTGTATTTTATAACGGGAGCTCCTGGAGCGGGTAAGAGCGCAGTTACTACTGGCATGGAAGCCAAAGGCTATGCCATTTATGATACCGATGATCCTGAGAGAACTGGCATGGCCGGTTGGCATTCACTTGAAACGGGTGAGTATGTGGCTGGATACAACGAAGTTGAGGTGACTGAACGATTGCTTAAAACACATCTCTGGAAGTTAACTGATGCTGCACTTGAGGGTTTTGTAGATCGAGCAGAGAGTGAATCGATCTATTTGTCCGGCCGTCTTCGTGATGCTCGACCGGTCATTGATGTTGCAGATCGTATTCTGTTCTTAACGCTACCTGATGCAGTTGTTAATGAGCGATTAATACGACGATCTCAAATCCCTGGCGAAGTAGAGTGGGGTGCGGAGCCATGGCAGCGAGAGCGAAGTATGCAAGTTAACCGAGAAATTGAAGAAGAGTACCGAGCGCTCGGGGCTATCATGATAAATGCTGACCAGCCTCGGGAATTGGTTGTCGCTGCGGTTATTGAAGCCACTACCTAGTACCATCTGTTAATTGTTTAGGTGGTAGCCGGGACGATTGTGCTATTATTAATGGAAGAAATAGTTACGCTTATTCACTAATTTAAAGAGGGGCGATCGATCCGTGAGTAAAGTTGCGCATTACCTAGAAGAACATTTAAGCGGCGAAGTGCTCACCACTCCAGCGATCCGAAAATACTTTTCTACCGATGGTGGCGTGTTTACGGTTACACCAGCACTTGTAGTGTATCCCCGGGGCGAAAGCGATGTCCGCAAGACGGCTCGCTTTACCTGGCAACTTGCAGAACGTGGTCGGGTTATTCCTATAACGGCTCGTGGACTTGGTACTGACCAAGGGAGTGCAGCAGTTGGTGAAGGCATTATGATGGTCTTCCCGGCACATATGAACCGTATCTTAGAACTAGATGGCAAGTCTGGTGACGTAGTCGTGGAACCAGGTCTTAACTATGGTAAGTTGCAGCAAACCTTGCACACCCATGGCCGATTCCTGCCACCTTTCCCATCCTCTATGGAGTTCAGTAGTATTGGCGGGGCTATCGCTAACAATGCGGCAGGGGAGAAGACCATTAAGTACGGGGCGACTCGAGACTTCGTAAAGGGCCTTCGGGTTGTCCTGGCTAACGGTGAAGTTATTGAAACAAGAAGGCTGTCTAAGCGTGAACTGAGCAAGAAGATGGGCCTGACGACCTATGAGGGTGAAGTCTACCGTGCGCTGGATGCGTTGATCGAAGAGAATAAGGACACTATCGCTAACTCGAAGCTTAACGTCAGCAAGAATTCTGCCGGTTATGCGCTTGCCAGTGTAAAGCAAAAGGACGGCTCGTTTGACCTTACCCCACTGCTTGTTGGTTCTCAGGGCACGCTCGGTATTGTTACGGAAGCGACCATTAAGACGGCTCCGTATAACCCAGAGACTACATTAATCGCAGCATTCTTCGACGACTTGTCCGTAGCCGAGCAGGTCTTGGCAGAGATCAGGAAAATGCCAGACACACCGAGCGCCATGGAAGTGGTTGATGAAAATCTTCTGAAGTTTCTGGATGCCCATAATCCGAACCAGCTAAAGGGCATTGTTGAGAAGCCGTTCCACAAACTAATTGTGTTAATCGAGTTTGACGATGCCAATGCCCGTATCCAGAAGCGCATGGCTAAAAAGGTTACTAAGATTCTTTCTAAGTTCCAGATTCCGTTCCAGGTAGAAACCGACGAACTTGAGAAAGAACAGCTTTGGAAGATTCGTCATAGCGCTGCAGCGGTTATTTCGCACTCAGAAGGCAACAGCAAAGCACTGCCAATAATTGAAGATGGCATCGTGCCGGCAGAGAAGTTCCAGCAGTACATTCATGGAGTGTACGAAATGTTCGACCGTTACAAGTTACAGGTAGCCCTGTGGGGCCATGCCGGCAATGCCAATCTGCACATGCAACCGTTCCTAGATCTTAGTCAGATCGGGGACCGACAAAAAGTCTTCAGGATTATAGATGATTACTACACCATGGTTATTGGAATGGGTGGTAGTACATCGGGTGAGCATAGCGACGGACGGCTACGTGCGCCGTACCTACGCAAACTATATGGTGACGCCATGTATGGTGTCTTCCAGAAAGTGAAGCATATATTTGATCCACACGGAACGCTTAACCCGGGCGTAAAGATCGATGTAACTCTCGAAGACATTAAACCGCTTCTGCGACATGAATACTCCATGGAGCATTTAGCAGATCATCTACCAAGGTCCTAGACACGCGATGGAGTGGGCATCGCCTTATACAATTTGCGGGCTATCTGGCATGCTGCTGATCATGCTGGGATTGTGGCGTACCAGCAGTGGACGATGGCACCACAGCACCGCTTGGTATGAACTCGATACCATTATTGGCGCCAGTCTGATTATCGTCTACCAACTGCATGTAAAAGCATATGTGACACTGCCTATCAACATATTCTTGGTCTTCGTGTGTTTTAGGGGGCTTTCTTCGTACGCAGAACGCTACACAAGAGCCAAGAAGCGGGTAATAAAGAGACGGCTTCGTAAACTAAGGAAATAAAAAACTGGCAGGAAGCCAGTTCTTGATTTGGTGCGCGAGAGAGGACTTGAACCTCCACGCCTTGCGGCACTTGCCCCTCAGACAAGCGTGTCTACCATTCCACCACTCGCGCATTACCAGTTATTTTAGCATTTTACAGTGGTAATGAAAAGATGTTAGCTACAGAAGGTTCACTAAACTAAAACGGAACATCCCGTAAACTTGTAGTTGTAAAGCTAATAA
>CALCZR010000059.1 GCA_937903325.1 uncultured Candidatus Saccharibacteria bacterium | reverse complement strand
TTATTAGCTTTACAACTACAAGTTTACGGGATGTTCCGTTTTAGTTTAGTGAACCAAATCTAAACACGTGCCTACGAATTGGCTTACTTAGACCGACGTAAACCTACCACGGGCTAGTAACCACTCACTGCAGCAGTCTGGCATTTTGCAATAATCCTTACAGACTTTTACTGGTATGGGCCCCATAGTTACAGCCATTAGCATCAAATAGGAGGGGTTATGAAACGAGCACGTATTGGTCAGTTAGTCACGGTTGCAGTAGCACTAGTATCATCAGTATTCTTTGGATTCTCAGGCATGGCGGCAGCCCAAGCCACCATTACAAATACGGGGCCTAATTCCACGAACACTATTACCGACAGCCAAACGAACAGCTGTAACGTAACCAACTCTAATAACCTCACTAGCACTAATACCTCCTCACAGAATGCCACGACGGGTAATGTGAATGTTAGTCAGAACACTAGTGTCGGTTCCGGGTGGGGCGCCTGGGATCCTGCCACTTGGCAAGCCCAAGGCTACAGCTACGAGCAGTGGCACACTGCCTTTATGGCCTACATGGGTAGCGTGCAGGGTAACTGGGGCAACTTTAGCAGTGGAGCCGTCAGTGGCAACGCGAGCAACAGTAATAGCACCAACACCAACGTACACATCACTAACGGCAATGGTTGTAATCCTAACGGAACGAGTGGAAACAACGGAACGATTAACACTACTGGCCCAGGCTCTAACAACACCATATCTAACTCAGTACTTGGCACCATGTACACGAAAAACAGCACAAACCTTCTGGGCGCTAACAACAATGGACAGAATGCACAGAGTGGCAATGCTACAAGTAGCGCCAATACTTGGGGAGGCAGTGGCTGGTCAGGCAGCGGCCAGAACGGTAACGGCACAACCAGCAACTACGGCGTCAGTAATGGCGGTAGCGGTAGCGGGCCAAAGCCAACCGTTCCCGGCAGCCCAAGTAACAACGGCAGCATCTCTAACACCGGTCCAAACTCCAACAACACTATATCTAACAGCTCAACCAATACAAGTTCCACAACCAACAATACCAATGTCACAACTACTAATGTAAATTCACAAAGCTCGAGCACCGGCAGTAGCAACTCGTCTCAGAATACTTCAGCTGGCGGATCAGGCTCTGGTGGCGCGAGTAACGGCAACACTACTGGCACAAACGTTTCCGTTAATAACTAGCACGAAGAACCCTAGCATAAGCATTATTGTTTTTGCGCTAGCCTCGGCATATAGTTAAGTCATGAAGAAAAATCAAAGTGGCATTAGCCACGTGCTCCTCCCGCTCGTGATCGTAGTGCTCATAGCTGTAGGCTTTGCAGGCTACCGAGTATTTAGTAAAGGTAGCGGCCCCAGCAAAGAAGATCTCGCCAAACTAGATGGTGGCGGCAAAAAGCTCAAGATGGAGGCCTTCCCAGGTAAAACCGCCAGCCAGGTCTCCGCCTTCACGGGCGGCGCCAAAACCTACGAGTACTAGTAGAGACTACCCACCGCACCCAGTCGCCCAGCAATGGGCCATGGCGATAGAGTCGGTGTAACTGGAGACCGCAAGCCATCCCGCGGTGTAGAATCTGGTAAGGATCGAGCAACCACAAGATCACTGCCCTCCTCATAGGTACAGAACCGTGAAGCATCTGCTTCCTCAGGATGTAGAGCATGGTAGTCTACGAGATACCGAATAGTTCCCGTGTACATGTGCCGCAAGTGGCCCGCCTGCACAGAATTTAAACCATTAATCTGCGCCAGATAGTCTGGGCCACTCATCACCTGCGATTCTGCCTTACCCTGCTCCTCTAGGTCCTGTACCCATTCCTGCACCATGCCCTGACCCTGCCGCGCTACTCTACCCAAGGTCGTGACAGGCACCCACAGAACATTGGCAGAAAGTGAACCGAGGGCATGTTCCGTAATAGCTTCTCTACGAAATCGCGCTACTTTTCGTTCTCTATCTAGGCGCCCTAAGAGTCTCTGCGTTTCTGGTGGTAGATACTCTTCCCAGAGAATGTTCTCTGCAATATCAACCATGGGGACCTCCAATTGTAGTAATCCAATCATACCAGAATAATGCAAGCTAACGATAGGGGGTACACTAGTTTAGTGCGAGCAACACGAGCCCAATCAAGATTACGCCCAGGCCCAGCCACTGTGATTTATATATCTTTTCCTTATAGAGTATAGCTCCGACAAGCATCATCGGCAACACAGATGCACTCTTGATAGCACCGATATATCCGGCGTTTGGACTAAGAATCTTTGCCTGATAGGTGGCAAGCATATTAACAGTGTAGGTAAGTCCAATGAAAAGTAGCAACCATTGCTGCTTCGTGACATCATAGTGCACTGTTTTCCAGTAGTTACGAAAGCCCTTTGACTTATTAGTTGCAATCACCATGAGCGATGTTCCCAGAAGCACCGGAACGGCGAGCACAGACGAGTAGAAGTTAAAGGTGGTAGGGTTACTAACTCTAAGCATGTTTACTTCGATGTTTGAGTTTATACTGCGCACCACAACTAAGAGCAGGACCAGCAATAATGCTACGTTATTGGCGCGTAACTGTGTGCCCTCCCTCTTTTTAGCGCGATACGTAAGCACTGCACCACAAACGATCAGCAATGCACCAGCCAGTCCAAATATGGTTGGCTTTTGTCCTAGTACAATGTATGCACCAGCAATATTACCAATGGCCACTAGTGTCATGAGTGGTGCGATATAGCTAACATCTGCAATACTAAGGGCCTTAAAGTAGCAGTAAATATCTATAGATATCAACACCACATACACAGCCATGGTTATCCAAAAACTTGTAGGCAACTCAGATGGCCAGTAGAACCTTGCGAAAAACAGAGTAACCAAAATAAAAGGCAAAGCAATGGCTTGCTGCAGCCACGACAAAACTAGAGCATCCGTTCTGCCAGCTACATGCTTTTCGGTAGAACGACGTGCAACAAGCATCGATAAAGCAAGTAATGCTAAAAGGAACCACATTGTTTATTTTTGCCTGTCCATTATGAATAAAGCATATCAAATTATACAGTCGCAGCACCATTAGTTTGCCACCATAAGGGTATGTGTAGAAACATCAAACAACTCTATAACTTTAAACCCCATGCCACGAACGATGAGGTGCATGCTGCAGCATTGCAGTTTGTACGAAAGATTTCAGGCTTTCAAAAACCCTCAGCAGTAAACGAAGAGGCCTTCAATCGTGCAATTGAAGAAATCGCACATGCCAGCCATCACCTCATGGAAGATCTTATCACGCAGGCGGCGCCACGTAATCGTGAAGTCGAGGTCAACTGATGCCACGCCCGCACCACTCACTCCTTTAATAACGTTCCCTTCGTTTGCTCCAATGCCGCCAATGAGTGACTCGGTACTGCCGGGAATACTAATGCCTGCGCCACTAGTGATGCCACTACTTACAGCACCCGTGTAATCGGTGCCTATAAGATTGTTCTGGACTTTCGCTTTCGCGCCAACAAGATTCACCTGAGTTATGCTGGATCCAGATATTACGTTTCGCATGCCTGTGCTTGTACCGCCGACAATCAATCCGCCGCCGGAAATAACACTGCTTATTCCCTGTGTCCCGCCAAGGTCAGATACTCCGTCTCGACCAATTCCAATGTAATTGCCATAGATGAGTGCGTCATTACGATCTACGACAATTGCCCCGACATTAGTCTCGTGTTTATTAGTAATAATATTTCTGTCTGCAGGATTAACGCCACCAATAGCTAGTCCTGATCCGCTAGTGTGGAATTGGATCCCTCTGGCGTTATTGGTGTCATTATCATTACTACCATTAGGTATAGCAAGGCCAGATGCGTCCACACTAATATAGTTGCCCTTTACTTCTACGTTGCTGGCCTGAACCGAGATATTGGTTTCTGCACCGTACACCGAAAGCCCTCGAACAACCGACTGCGCAGCACCACTTTCGAAGTTCAGTCCTCGTGGATGACCGCTAAGGGCGTTAGCGTTGATCTCGATCTTAATGACAGAATCCATTGGCGCCGGACTAATTGTCGTATTTGCGGATGCACCAGTTTGCGAGTAGCCGTTGATGGTCACTTTTTGGGTAATATCTGGCAGTTCAGTTACAAGATTAATGGTGTGTACCCCACTTCCAGCAATATTGAAGGTAATAACATCCATGTCGGATGCGTTACTATTACCATTCGCGGACTCTATTGCTGCCCTTAGAGAACCTACGCCAGTGTCGGCAACGGTTGTAACCGTGAATGTCGCAGGCGCAGCAAATGCCTGGCTTCCGAGTGATGCAAAGCTTAATAACCCGATCAACAATCCAAAACCTGCAAACAAATATTTTTGTTTTACCCTCATACATCGCCTCTTGTTAAGAATAAATAACCTTAACCGTAATTATACCGATGTTTCACGCCAGTAGCAACTAGATAGCTTCGGCAACGACTATCACCCGAGCATCATATGTTTTAGCAGCTTTGTCATACTTACCGCCACAGGTTATGAGATTAAGTTGTTTCGCAATGGAATTATCACGCACATACAAAGCCGTATCTGCCTCTTCAACAGTGGTTGTCTGAACTTTCTTGACCATGAAGTTTTTGACGCTTTTATCACCAAAGGTAACACTAAATCTGTCGCCTGTCTTGAGTTTACTAACGTTATAAAAGATGCCTTTGGCATACAGGCCGTGGACATGACCGTCCAGAATGCTCAACCCATCAGCGCCAGGTAGCACACTGCCGGTATACCAACCCGCCATATGGACATTGTCGGGCACCACCATTTGGTTGTTCTTGTCTGCACCGACTTGCTGGATGAAGCCTTCTGCCTTAATGGACGGAAGCTGGATAGACAGCGGCTTATCCGCTGGCACACTATAGCTTTTAGATGGCAGCTCTTCACTTGGCTGATCAGTCGATACTGTGGCCACGGTATGCCCAGACGGAACACCGCCGTGCTGAATCTTGTTCCACTTGAGGATGGCGTTTATACCGACACTAATCAGGAGCAAGCCAACAACGAAGGCAATGAACCGACTTTTTTGTCGAAGCGAAAGCGCGCGCCATTTACGACCGACGACGGACTTTTTGGATTTGTTCTTTGAACTTTTCTGGTTGAGGGCCATTACCCTATTTTACCGCATAACGCTTGCGGAAGCGCATAGACAACCATACTAAAGCCTAGTGTAGGTGCCAACCATAGTCAGACCCAGAGGCACCTGGTCTACTAGTTGTTACGCCCGGCTCGTCGAGACATACATAGTAACGCACAGGCACTCACAGATGTCAGCCCAACTACGACATAGGGATTGTTTAAGAGTAACTGGAAGCCAGTGTCTGGCACGCCTGGGACTACTGGCGTTTGAGCCGCACCGGCATTCGAACCATTGTTTGAACCATTACCTACGCCTGGGTCAGGAGTATATGCCCCGAGCACTTCGTATGCGCCAATATCAAAGGCTCCATTTTGTGGACGATCCGTACTCCTTTGGTCATCAATCATTCCTGCGACCGTTGCTCCTCCATCGTTAGCTGGAGAACTCGCCTGTAAGGGAACGACCCAGGTAGCATTGTCCTGCGTCAGCGTGCCAAGATGTGCGTTGACGTTATTTATATCACTCGATTGGTCAAAGGCATCACCACAGGTATCGTCATCACTCAGATTATGACCAATAGAGATAGGCTGGAACAATATCGGAACCGCTGGCGTCGAACAATTCCGTGGCGTCGTTTCGTCAAGATTATGTGCGAACAATACGTTTTCTAAGGTGAAGGTCGGAGCAATCTGGCTTTGAGATAGAACCGTCATGGCAGCAGGTACAGAAAAACCTAGGTTACCTGAGCGTATATTGTTGGCGACGGTGACATTCTTAACCGTTCCGCTTATTGGATTGGTTTCGTCACTAAAGAAGGTGAATGCTGAATACGAAGAAGTGTTACCGGCAATAGTAAAGTTACTGACATTCACTACATAGCCACCCCCATCGTTGCCAATTAACATCGCTACGTCACCATTATTATTAACCACGGACGAATGGTGTAAGCTAAAGGCACCCAACGCACCGTTTACATTCGCCGATATACCACCGCCTATATTGTCGTAAACATCGGTGTAACCTATATCTATATCCGGGCTCGATATGCTAACTGCAATGCTAACCACATTTTCGTACACATCCAGTTCGGTAAGGCCGATGGCCTCTTGCCCTTGTAAGTAGAGTACGGATGCATCATCTGAGTTACTATCGCTACATTCATTGGCATATATCTGTGTACTGGCAATTGTAACCACCGCCATAAACCTAGCTCGCACGCCGCACCCCTCAACCCCGTTATTGGCGTAGATTGCCGAATTTGACAGCATAAAGTCCGTAGTTCCACCATAGCCATCAAGATTTATAACACCCTCCTCTGACGTAGAGATTGAGTTAGCGGTCCAGACTGTGTCATCTATAATTACGTTGGCAGCTGCTGCTGCAGTACTGCGCAGTCCTGTCGTCTCTGTAACCATTAGGTGCTGGAGGGTCAAATCACGGAGCCCTGATCCACCGTCATAGTGCAGCCCATACTGTCCATTACCTTTAATTTGAGTTCCCATACGCCAGGTACCGTTCAGAGTAATGCTCGTTCCACCAAGATCAAGATCAGACGTTAGTGTGTAGATTCCGTTCGGTATGTTAATGACATCATTGCCACTACCTGCCGCACACTCGCCCGCACCAGCACTTGTATCGGTATCTGCGGCGATCACGGCTTCACGCAAGGTGCATGTTCCGTCATACACAACGGTGTCATCTGTACTGTTGACCGTTATAGTTGCTGCTTCAACTCGACCGTCCAAAAGATAGAAGGTTCCGATGAGTACCAACAAAGCTAATAATATTTTGTGTGTTTTCATTTTGTTTTTTTGTTTAACGTACTTACGCTTAGCTGTAATTAATTATCGACATATTAGCCTTCTCTGTCAAATCGACTAGGCTCGCTTAGCAAAAGCATACCCAAGCGCAGCAAGACCTAACAGACCTACAATGGCAGTTGCTAGAATCGACACCGAACCAATACCAGTGTTGGGTGCACCAGCGTTAGCTCCACCTGCGTTAGTTGTCGAAGCCGAACAAACAGCACCTTCGAATTGGAAGGCTCCGACGGATGGGCAGGTGCCGGGGCGGGCGATACCTCGAGCGTCGGTGGTTACGCCGAGAACAGTACCGCCGGCTGAGATTGCTGGTGAGCCGTCTAACAATGCTCGAGTAGGAACGTTGCCGCCATTGTTTTGGAGCGGGCCAAGAGTACTAATGATATTGCTAACGTTTTGTTGGTCGTGAGCCCCCGTAAAGCTTGTACATGTAGCATCGTCAGAAATATTATAATCGTCTGATGTTATAGTTGGGACTCCAGACCCAGAACCACCGAGTACTGAAGTCATGTCTCCGGTGGAGCAGTTAGATGATACTCCGTCGTTAAGATTGTCTGCGAACAAGCTATTACCGACGTTAACGGTTGCCGTCCCAACATCGCCGCTGTTATAGCCAGCTGTAGCAGAATAAAAGGCTGCCGACTTTATGCCCGCTACAGGCACGCCACTGCCCGTCTGTCCACGGAGCCCTGTAATGGTAGCGTTATAAACATTAGTGGTTACCGTAGCGGAACCGCTTTCAGCAAACGCGATACTGGCAAATGGAGCGACAAGCGTATTAGACGTAATGTCGTTTATAGTCGCATTAGTAATGGTGCTGTTAACCGTCCCCCTGCTACCGAGAATCGCCATGGAGAAGCCATTCATTGGGGTTCCATCAAAGGCCGATATATCATCTAATGTTGTATTGCTGAGGGTAGCGTTGGTTGTCCCACCACCTGACTGAGAAACCATATATACGAATAGCCCTCCCTCACCATTAGTACTTGTAGCGTGGATACCGTGTATATATACAGAGTCCGCTGTTACTGTATGAGTATCGGAGGTGAAGTTATTGATGTAGATTCCATACATACGCGAACCGCTTGTAGTCTCTTGGACATCCGCCCCATCGACCTCAATATTATTGAGTGTAACGTTGCTCCTTTGCGCATAAATAGCCGCTGTCCTATAGGCCGTGATCTTGAGATCTTTAATAGTTATATTGGTATTATCTGCAGATAATCCGCTGTATTGTCCGGCGTTGCCATCTATAGTAGTCTGGTTCATACCAGCACCTTGAACTGTCACCGGCACCGTAATCATATCGATATCGCTGCTAAGCGTAATCGTCCCGGCAGGAATATTGATAGTATCGCTCGATCCATATACACCACTCGGGCTACAGCCCGGCTCACTAGTTGTGGTGTTAACTGAAGTAATTGCCTCGTCAAGAGTACAACCACCAGATACTGTTAAAGTAGCAGCGTGTGCCCGTCCGCTACCAAAAGCTAGCACTGCCAAGAAAGCGAAGGTGGCTAGGATTAGTTTGTTTGTTTTGGTGAGATTGAGGATGCTTTGCATGCGGGATTTCCTGTTTTATTTTCTACCTATGCTTATTTTAACATAGAAACTTGAAGTCGCACGAAGTGGATCATCTAGTATCAGGATTGTGATTAGATACCTTGATATACAAACTATTCTCGTCAACGTATTATAAGCAGTAACGCATTATGAAACACAGATACCATAAACCACATTGGCTAAAGCACATTTTGCAAAGTTCTACCGAACAGCGCATTCTATTTTTCTGTATGTTTGCGCTCGTGGGAGCTCTCATTATAGTCAGTTCTAAGGCAGCAACATCCACAGCTTCCTTAGAGGCTGAAAGTGGCAATACTACAATGGCTCGTGTCACTCAAAATGACTCTGCCTCAGGTAAGTATGCTGTCAAATTTGGGAAGAACGATGTATTGGAGGTTCTCTTTCGTAATTCCAACCCTATGTATAACATGCAGGCAAACGTACCAACCGCTCAGCTAGATCTATCTAAGAACTTAGAAGTGGGCCACCCGAATTTTGACCCTACTGGCGGGAGTGGCTTTGGCCAGCGTGCCAGACTCGATGATGGTGAATTCCGAACCTGGTGTACGCTCTCGCACTTTTCAAAAGATGACCCTGTCATATTCCCCAACCAGCCCGGAGCTGCCCATCTACATATGTTCTATGGCAACACCGGTACCAACGCTTACAGCAACGGCAATACCATTCTAAATAGTGGTGGGAGCTCGTGTAGCGGTTTTGAAGCTAACCGAAGTTCATATTGGTTCCCTGCGATGCTCGATACAAACCACAAAGTTCGTGTACCCAATCTAATGGATGTGTACTACAAAGCCGAAACCATTGACCCACCGGCAGGTGGTTATTCGGCTGTCCCCGGGGGTCTTAAGATGCTCGCTGACAATCCAAAAGCCACCACGCCTTTTCCTGTTACCTTTAATGATGGCTGGGGCTGCGCTGACATGTTCCAGTCTCCCACAGACCCCATCATCCCAGTGCGTGAAGGTTCAACGGGCAGAAAATTATTCCTAAAGCTTACCTTCCCACGCTGTTGGGATGGACAGCCTATCGACATGACCTCCAGTGCATTCGTGGAACATGTACACTACTCACCAACATATCGCACTTTTGGCCCATGCACCGAGCCTGGCTATAGCAAAGTCTTGCCAGAGATTGAAACATTGATGCAATGGGAATTAGCTCCTAACGAAAATACCGACGGCTGGTTCCTGACTTCGGACATTACCAACATGAGCACCATGGCCCACAAACCAGGAGGAACTACTCGCCACGCTGATTACATCGCGGGCTGGAACCCTACGGTCATTAGCGCCTGGCATCAGAGCTGTATAAACGAACACTGGAATTGCCAATCTGACTTTATTAGTAACAAGGTTAATTTCCCGATTCCTATGAACGGCCAATACAATAAACTGAAAGAAACAAACTTCCAACTATACGACCAAAAAGGTCCGGTAATTTTAGACATTCCACACTAGTGCGTGTAGATCATTAAGCGTGCTGTTTTTTGGATGCTTGGTAACTGGCAGTAATGAGTTGCTTCAGAACGTTGTTGTCGACATCACTCAAACGCTTAACGTATAAACAACCCTTGCCTAGCTTATGCTTGCCAAGCTTTTCAAGTAGGTTCGCATCTAGAACGAATCCACCATCTGTTAAATACAGCGTCAGTGCTGCTTTTCGGGGCGAGAAGGCAACCAATGGCCAGTCTCCTTCTTGAGTACTGCGTTCTGATTTGTAGTGGTATTGGTCGAAGCCAATGATGGCTGTGCCCCACATTTTGGGCTCATGTCCTGTTACCTCACCAAATATCTTTAGGAGTTTTAGGCTATCCTGCTGTTTAGTTTCATCCTCAATGGAGTGAATGAAATCGAGTACGTCTGCATCGTTCTTCTGAGTCTTTAGTTCAACCATACAACCAGTGTACCAAACCTACTATCTGCGGAAACCAGTGTTTGGGGCGGCCACTTCCAAGACGCCGAGGCCGACGGGGTCAGTGATGGTGCCAAGTACGGTGTCTTGGTCTAGATTGCCGTTGTCGGTGATATCGTAGCTAATGTTAAGCACGTGCTGGCCATCAAACATGTCTTCGGTAATAGTGGCTGAGCTGACGTTTGCGTAAGCTTTAGTGTTAGGGTTGTACTTTCGTAGCACGACTTGATTTGGCTTGAGATCTGTCAGGAATGCAAGGTTAACGCGCTGTGTTGAGCCATTGGGTACGTTGAACTTAAAGTTAACGAGACCAAGTGGGTATGAATAGCCAGCGTCTTGGTCGGCTAGAGCTGATTCTTTCGAAGCACCAAAGCTGGTAATAACCGTACCGTCTGGTGTTTCTAGACTGGCCTTGGCGCCGCCTTCTAAATTAATCAGTCTGGAAGTGTCACTATCTCCACCACCTTCACCGTCTCCATCGCCACCATTATTGAAGCCAGCAAGGCCGATGTTGAATGCTGGTGAAGAGAAGTGGAACCCGTCAACAGTAATCATGATGCCGCCATCCACTTGGGCAAAACCGAATTCGGATGATTCGTCATCTGCGCCCGTTTCAGACTTAATGACACTGAGCGATTCAGCGGTTAGCTGATCGGCAGTTGTTTCAAACACACTTTCGATTACGTCATCAGGCATGAATGCTTGCAGACTTCCGGTATTGAGATCTTCCGGTGCAGCATTTTCTGGATCGTTAATTGACTGCTGTGATGCAGTGGCAAGCAAGTGAGGACCACCCAAGGTAGCACGTACCGATCGAGGCTGACCGCCAGGACCAACCGCTTGTGCCCAGCCGCCCATGGCGCCAGTTACGGCAAAGAACGAACCGCGCATCTCACTGTAATGTCCGTTGATGTCATAGTGCTCATTTGGCTGACCTTCATCTCCTGAAGTAGTAAATGTCATGTCTAACGAGGCACTAAGTGCATCTGCGCTTGATATTAGGGCACCACACATAGGAGGGGTAGCTGTACAACCACCAAAATCCTCACTGTTGTCACCGAAAGGCGTACGTACCGGATTAAGCGTCACACTCAACATAGCGTCTTCCGTGCCAAGATCTGCCGTCACCCAGTCAACTACGTGACCATGAATAAGTGAAAAACTATAGAACTCTGCCAGGGCGCCAAAGTCCCCACGATCAATGGTGATAGTGATTTCTGAGTTAGCAGTAATGGGGTGACCAGCTGGCGTTTCAGCATTTGCCAGGTCAGAGTCTCCGCCGTTAACAGTATTTGTATAGATATTGAGGCCAGATCGTCGTCCCAATGCCACATTCGGACAAATGGTTGCACCAATATCTCCAACATCGGGATCTTCAAAGCCAGTGATTACTTCCTCAGGATCGTTTGAGCTCGCTTTAATACTTAGCGCCGATATAGTTGGCCGAACTACTGGCGAACCATGGTTTAAGTTATCCCACCGGACGTTAGTAGAACCACCTGCCTCGCACATTTCTTGAGCAGGCGCACCAACTGTTGCCGGTGGATCTGCGTGGACCAGTGGGAGGTGATACAGCCCTGCTCCAGCGAATAGCATTGCTAGCACAAGCACCAGTACTCTGCCGGTTAGTGTTTTTGTGTGAGTCATTTTGTTTTTAATCTTCATACAAGAGATCCTTAATTATTACTCTTAGATTACCATAAACGGTTAGCGTGTATATGTTTTAGCGGCAGTAGTAAAGCCTGATACCTGTAGGGCTGTCTTACCTGGAAAGGCTTCCATCTTGAGCTTATTGCCATCCATGACCTCTAGTAGCACGACGCCTCGAACGGTTTGTTGTCGTTGCATCACAGACCCTGTGGGGGATGGGGATGGCGAAATAAACTGCACTAACTCGTACTTCATCACACCGTCTGCAGAGCTAATGGTTGCCGGGTCAGGAGAGCCATCTTTGGCAGAAAATTGCTGGGCCCTGCCGTCATAATAACCAAAAGATATATCGGTGACAGTTGGGTCAACCACGTCAGGAGTAATAGAGAAGTGACCATTCCAGTAGCCTTTACCACCGCCGGGGTTATTGCCATTCTGGAATTCTTTGGCGCCGGCGTAGCCATTGGTGCCAATCTCGAACCAGTTACCGACCAACTTGCCAGCAATGTCATAGTCTATTTTGCCGCCGCGTGGCTCGGCCTTACGAACGTTCTTAGCAAGCATCTGCTCTTTGAGGTTACCTTCAAAGTACTTAAAGAAGTCGTCGGTATGAATCTTCCAAGGTTCAGCGTTATAAGAATCGGGATTCACAAAACCTTTGAGCTTCATGCTGTAGTTATATATTGCAGTATCCAGCGACTGAGCACCCACCCGTCCGATTACCTGCCCAGCCTTTACCGGTACATGCATCTGGCCACCTGGCTTTAGCTTATCCTTTATAGAACCGTCTAGGCTAGTTAGCAGGTCGAAATAACTTACTACGTCGCAGTTGTGCTGAATTTCGATGCGGTATTCGGCTTTCTGGGATGTGCCTGCATCGACATTCTGGGTGCGCTCTTGCATGGACACGATGTAGCCATCTGCCATGGCGTACACTGGCGCAGCATCACGATTCCGCATGTCCTTAGGGTAGAAATACAGGTGATCAATAGGTGTAACATGGGCACCAGCCAGCGCTCCGATAGGAATGACAGCGTTGACGTCTTTCATGTCCATGGGCATATGGGTCATAGTTACCGGACCGTTACCTTTACAGTTATTCAGGACTGTTTTTAACTGATTTACCGGGTCGCCTACCCGAACTTTATTACGATTAGTGCGAAACACCTGCCAACCTGCAAAGCCTATGCAACCGACAACGACTAGCACTAGGAACACCAGAAAGACATGAGCTATCCCCTGCTGGTTTAATTTTGTAAGATTTTTTTTATTTTTATACATATTGGCATACTAAACCCACTACGTAGATTTTACAATAGCCATAATCATCTTAGATTAATAGGTAAAAGTGTCGAACACTCGTCTATTACATAGCTTGGGAGATAACTATTACGCGGTTTTCGTATTGGTTGGTGGAGCGGTTGAATTTGCCGCCACAAGTAATCAGACTAAGTTGGTTGGTAATTTCCGGGTCTTGCGAGAAGAGCACACTAGCAGCATCCGCCACCGGTACGTCTTTGACTTCTTTTACTTTGAATTCTTTTTTGTCACCATTGCCGAACTCTACGGTATAAATGTCACCAGCTTTCATCTTGATGAGATCTTTGAAGATACCGTTATTGACCCAGCCACTGACGTGACCATCGATGATGCTATTTCCCTTTTGGCCCGGGCGTACGGTATCCACGAACCATCCGGCCATGTTGATATTGTCAGGAGTCGCTACTTGCTTGTTCTGATCTACGCCGACTTTGCGCAGGAATCCTTCTGCTTTAATGCTCGGCAAAGTTATGTACTTCGGGTCATCATCATTGCCGAACCACTTATAGGTATCTTTGTCGGGCTTAGTTTCGTCAGGCTTATCCGGCGAATAGGTGATGACTTCGTTTTTCTTTTGCTGAATTTTCTTTTGGTCACTGTGTTTGAGTAGCCAAAATCCAAAGCCAGCAACCAGCAACACTACAACCACAAGGATTATGCGCCAGTTTTTGCGAGCAAAACGGAGTATCTTCTTCATGCTTGCCTTCTGTCGCTTAGATGGTTAGACGGATGATGTACCGAGTTGAAAGCTTGTTGTCAGTTGCCCACTTGCGCCATTCACTGCGCTTTTCAGAAAGTTTTTTGCGGGCATCGGTAGTAGAAAGACCTTTGAGATCTTTAGTTCGGTAATTGTAGATTTCGTCGATTTTCTTTAGCAACATATCTGCCTGGTCTTTGGTAAGATCACCGTCTTTAAGGTCTTTGGCTACGTCATCTTTAGCTCGCTTATAATTCGTTTCGAGTTGATCAGCTTGCCGCTTAGCAATCTCTTCTGGTGTACGAGCCGCAGCTGTCGAACTTCGGCTAGTAGTGCTGTCTTTTTTGACATACTTATTAGTAATGAATCCGCCTGCTACTCCACCAAGAATGAAGACGATAATGAACGGCGCTAATTTTCGAAACGCTCGCGATCCGAACACGCGCGCCAACGCGTTTTTGATTCCCCTCAAGACTTTTTTCATGCTTTCAAGTATAGCAAAGTTGTAGCTAATCGGGCTTAAAAGCGACGAACATTATCGCTGTTATTTTTACCAACCTTACTAACTCCAATAGATACGCGGTATTTGAGCAGTGGAATCGTTACGACTTTGAGGTGATGCGCAAAAGAGTAACGAACCCCTGGATCCTGCTCTTTCAGCGGTTTACGGTGTCGCAAGAAGTCGAAGTAGATGTAGGAGAGCGAGCCGAGCAACAAGCCTGCAACGGCGACCAACGGAATTATCTTGCCGGTTTCTGCCAACTTATCTCCTGCTGCTGTAGAAGTAGTTGGCGTCTCGGTGCTACTGGCCAATACGTACTGGTAAGCACCCACTGACGGGCTATTGCCCGGTCGCGCTTTACCGCGAGCATCAGTTGTGATGCCAAGCACTGACCCACCAGCAGCGATAGCTGGCGAGCCAGCGAGTAACGCTCTAGTTGGGACCGGACCATCATTATTCTGCAATGAGCCAAGCGTGGTGATGATATTGTTGAGATTCTGCTGATCGCCAGTCTGGCTAAAACTCGCGCAGCTATTATCATCAGAAAGGTTGTGTCCGAGCGAATTTATAGAAGGAACGCCTGAGCCGGAACACCGACAGCAGCAGTCGCATCTAAGACGCCACAGTTGCTCGAAGTATTGTCTGAGAAGTTATTAGCAAAAAGGCTATTATTGACATTGATGGTAGCGGTACCTATACTGCCCACGCCAGAACCACCGGCGATGGCGTAAAAGGCTGCGGTATTAAGCGTCTCAGTAGCAAGTGACCCCGTGCCCCCATGCGTTTCGGTAACCGTTACATAGGTCACGTCAGCGGTAATGGTAGTGTTCCCACTGGCGCCAAAGGCAACAACATAGAAGGGAGCTACGAACGCATCGGCAGTTAGGTTATCTATAGTGGTATTAGTAATGTTGGCATGTAATGTGCCAGTGCCATCACCGCCAGCTCCGGAAAGGAGACCAAAACCATACAGTTGCTTATCGCCACTGGTTGTTATGTTGGCAATTGTAGTATTACTAATAGTGGCAGTCAGCGTAGTGGTATCATGCTTGGAAATCGCGAATGCGTAAATATCCTCACCGGCCCAATCGATGTCATGAACATAGATAGCCTCGCTATTAAAGGTTGTAGGCTGTGTGCCCAAAGCATTTATATATATCCCTCCACCTTTTGCACCATGACCATCAACGTCAATATTTTTAAGTATAACGCTCGTATCAGTCATTTCAATATCAATAGCCGCACTCCGAAAGGCGGTTATTTTCATGTCAGTAATAGTAATAGGCCCCGCTACGCTATTCGCTTTGAATGTCGCATACTGACCACCGTCACCGTTAATAGTAGTCTGGTCCATGCCTGCACCTTTTATGACAACTGGTTCGGTCAGTGATGGTAGATCGGTGGTCAACGTCTGGGTACCTGCCGCAATGGTAATAGTGTCGTTTGTCCCATAGGTACCAGTTGAAGTACAGCCTGTTTGAGTCGAGCCGGCATTGACTGAGTTAATAGCAATGGTAATGGTGCAACCGCCCGAAACATTGAGCGTGGCTGCCTGAGCCTGACCACCGCCCAGCGTGAGCAAGGTTGCCAGCCCGGCAAAAAAAGTTAGTAAGCCAAGGAAGTATTTGTGTTTTAGGAGTCGTGTCATCGTCGGCATAAGCATTAGTATATAACAGTTTTAGGAACTAGATGAAGGGCTAATCACTTGTGTTGCTACTCCGGTTGCAACTGCTCCACTGTTTGGTAGGTGCATGGTTACGGTCGTTCCCTGTTGTGGTTTACTAGCAACACTAATGTCACCACCATGTTTGTGCAGAATCATTTGGGTAATAAATAGGTTGAGCCCCAGTCCCTCGTGATCGAAAGTTGCAGTATCTACACCGCGAGTGAGTGGCTCAAAAAGGTGCTGCTGAGCTTCGGCGGTGAAGCCTTGACCACTGTCCTGCACAGCTATAGTCGATTTGCTATGCCCCGCTTGAGCGTTAATAGTTACCGTACTACCTGAATTACTGAACTGGATAGCATTCTGGACTACCGAACCAACTACTTGCTGTAGTTCTTCGGGTTGCATCTGCACGTTTGCCTCTGCAGAAAGTCCGCTTGTGAGCTTAACACCCTTTGTTTGGGCCTCTTGTGATAACGCTGGTGCGATGTCGCGCGTAAAGATCTCCTGTACATTCAGGCTCGGTGAAGCATCGTTAATGGTACTGAAACGCTGCACCTTGCCGAGGGCCAAGGCAACTTTATCGAGCATGGCCAAACCATTCAGCAGCAACTTCGTATCAGGGAACTGCTCAAGACCCTGCGTACCTTGTCGCAGTTGAGCTGCATGGGTAGTAAGTTGCTGAGCGGCCACACCAAGGAAGGCATTCTTTTGTTCAAGCAATGCCCGCTCACGAGCTAGTGTTTGATGATATTGTGTTCGGAGTTTCTTTTGTTTGGACCAGGCAACAAAACTTACTGCCACGATAGCCGCACCAAGCACTGCCCAAATAGCGTGGTTGAGGGCTCTACCCCATGGCTGGCTGTATGATTTCGAGACCATCAACACGATATCGGTAACGACGACGGCCACGGCAATACCCGCCATTGACAGCCATAGCCACTTAGCAGAAGTCGTTTGTTCAACATCATCAGCAACCACCGCTTGATTAGCACTGAGTGCTTGTTCGTTTTGTAGGGTTAACGTTTCGGCAGTTGTCTGTAGTGCGGTCAACTTTGCATTGAAAGTGGCCATGAATTCCGCTTGTAGTGCGTGCTTAGAAGCGATCAACTCCATGGCACCCTTTAGAATACTCAGTGGTGTCCCCAGGTAGTGAGTTGTTATCGCCAAGAAGTCAGATACAGACTTTTCGGTCTTAGCAGTCCGGGCGACCAAGCCCGCTGCAGCTTTTTGGTAGCGATATTCTTTGATTGCACGATACCCGTAGTATGCTGCCAAAAGTAGCAACCACGACAAGAAGAAGTATGGCACTATGCTTACTTTTTGTTGGCGTGGAGCGACTGCAAAAATATTCGGCGGCAGCTCAGTACTTGGAATTTTTGAGATATCTAACAGCTCTGGCTCTTCTTGATTGGGCGACCCACCATTGTTTGACGTCGCGGTGCCACCACCAGATGATGGGCGGGTAGTTGGACGCGTAGGACCGTTTGGTGACGTTGGATTAGTAGGAGTTGTTGGTGTGGTAGGGTCTGTGGGATTAGTGGGGTTACCTGGGACCAATACATCATAGATGCCCAATACCCAGGTGCTTTGTCCGACGGCATTTACGGCCGAAACCTGGAAGTCGTAGCGAACACCGGACGTCAAGCCGCCAATCGTGTAACTGGTAGCAACGCCTTCTGGGTGTTCATATTCACTCCACGTATTGGTATCGTGTACTCTGTACTGAATTCGGTAATTGGTAATTGCACTACCGCCATCACTACTTGGTGCTTGCCATGACAGTGCCACACTGGAAGTAGTTGGTACGCCAGCAAGGTTTCGGGGTGGCCCAGGGACTGCCTCACCTACCACAAAAGTTGGGTGGGTAGCTAAGTGCTTGTACCAAATTGGTGTCGAGAAATCCCAAGTATCGAGTGGTGGATTAGTGTTACTGTTTTTGAAGTAGTTTGGCGTTTGATTGTTGGCGTTAACTGGATGGCAAGCCTCCTGGCCGTTGAATTCTGTGGATTGTAAATCTGAGTCTGCAGTATTTTCGGCCACAACCAGCAACTGATTTGTAGCACAGGGCACGGTCGCACCGCCTTGTACGTCATAGTAGTTATTATCCAGTAAATTTGCGGGGTTGAGACTCGGCTGGCTTTGGTCATATGGTTCTTCTACCCATCTAAAAATCCTACCCGCAATTAATCCCTTAGGGTCGCTTGCACCATTTTGGATGGTAGTCGCACTAAAAGAATTGGTTACCTTGGTCAGATCATTCGGTGCAGATTCGAGAGGCCAAACCATAACCGAACCGACCAAGCCGCCGGTAGCTGTTCCATATAGTGATTGGAATACGAGTGGAACGGTGTCAGCAAACTCTGGTGTCTCATTTGATACCGTGCCACTGGCATAGGTGGCAGTAACATTAGTCTCGATAATAGACCCTGCTAACCCTCCCGCAACAGCTCCAAACTCCACATACCCTTCACCAATTTCAGAATTCTCGCTGAAGTACATCTCGCTATTTTTGCCAGCGACATTGCCCGTTGCATAGCTATTTTCGATAGTCCTTTCGTCTGCAGGCCCACCCCCTTGAGCATAGGCGAATGGTATGGCATTACCCACCAGCCCCGCCACCACCCCAGGGCCTTCTACATCCCCGGTGGCATATGAGGTCTGAAGCGTAATGGGGCCTGACATAAGCCCGATCAATCCTGCAGAACTCGAAGGTGAGCCGCCAAGGCTGTAAAGTCTACCGCCGTTAGTTACACTGCCGGTGGCATACAAACGTTGAACCGTTGTGTCACGATCAGTCATCAGCGTACCAAACAATCCTCCTGCAAAGGCAACTACATCAGCCCCCGTAATACTGACGCTACCACTTGCGTGGACACTACCAAGCTGTAAATACTGCATTTGTGCTTGCCCAATCAGCCCCCCAGCAAAAACACCCGATCTTTGAGCACTATAGTTGACGCTTCCGGTTGCATAGACATTATTCACGACAGACAGCGCCGGAATGCTTGGCTTTGAGCTCATTAAACCAACCAGGCCTGCAGCATAGGAACTTACCTGCTCTGCACATTGCCCTGGGTTACAATCTTGATTGGCTGATACGGTCACGCTGCCGGTTGCATAGACATTATCGAGATGTGTCCAGCCTGCCAAGCTACCTGACAAACCACCCACGATTGGGCCCTGTCCATTAGTCGGGATGAAGCCCTCCATGGCTACTTGGCCCGTAGCATGCGAATTACGTATGCGAGTTAGTCTTTGTCCTGTACCGATGAAACCGCCAGCCATACCACTTTGTATAACGGCGAAGTTTGCATCATGAGACACGGCAATATCGCCAGATGCCGAAGAGTTATTGATATCAGAAATGTCTGAGTAACCTACCAAACCACCGGCCACAATCACTTGGCCCGCAGCAGTAATGTCCATTGATGAGTTAGAGTCATTGATGATTACACCATGAGTCAGCGACTGCTCTGGATGGCTGGCATCAATGGTTACACCGCTGATTTGACCAGTCGCACCAAGTAATCCCCCTACGGTAATGCCTTTACCCGTACCGTCGAGTGAAGTAATGGTACCTGTGCTGGCGCTTCTTAGTATGGTGAGTGGTTCTGTAGTGCCGCCATACACACCTACCAAACCGCCTGCTATGCCGCCAGGATCAGAGCCAAACCAGTTGCTGATGCCGCCCCAATGACTGTCTACCGTACCATTACTGCTAAGTTGATATACTTTTGTACCGAGTAAGGTTAGCTTGCCGTCGGCGCGCATCGCCATGTCTGACCCGGAATATACCTCGCTATTAGGTGTTTGCCAATCTCCGATAGGCTGGTAGGAAGAGTCAAAAACGACCACATGGTGCGCACTGCCATTCAGTACATATAGGTTGTTTGCGCTATCCAACACGATTGCAGCCGGACTTTGGAATTCTACGGATGGCGCGCCTTCGCTATCGAACGACGTAATCACTTCCCCGTCACTGTCCATCACATGGATACGATCTTGACCAATATCCGCCGCATAGATACGGCCGTCACTTGCAACAGCTACATCATATAACTGCTCGAAAGCACCTTCACCGTCCCAGGTATGCTGCAAATTGCCGTCTTGGGTATACTTCCGGACGCTATCACCACTGACAATATATACGTTATTATTAGCATCGACCGTTAACTTACCGGGGTCTGGCGTCGGCCATGTATCCAATAACACACCTGAACTGCTAAAGATTCGGACTTCATCGTAGGCGTCATCGGTGACGTATACCCGAGACTGCGCGTCGACGGCAATGCCCTTGGGGTTCCCATTAGTTGAGTTACCTTCTGCAAAATTCCACTGCGCTAATAAATCACCATTAGATGAAAACTTGTAGATAGTACTGCTGATGGTATGACCCAAGACGTACACCTGATTCTGGGCGTCAACCGCTACCGATGTGGGCTGACTAAAGTACCCGGCATTCTCTGCAGTACATTGGATAGAGCCGGTATATTCAGAGTCTGCTAACGAGCCGACTTGCAAGGTACCGATGAGCCCGCCCGCCGACTTGCAACCCGAGAGTATAGACATATCAGATGTTACATGAGACAGCGACAACCCTTGACCAAAGGCCACTGCGCCACCTGCCCCCTGAATACCCTCCAACGAACCGTGACTTTGTGAATTCTCGATAGTTAATTGACCGGGAGTACCAAAGCCAGCAAGCAATCCGCCAGCCATTTCCTGTCCTTTTACTACCCCAGTAAACGTCAAGTTACTCCACGTGACCGACCCTGTCAGATTGCCCATTATTCCCACAATGCCGCCAGCACCTCGAGGCCCAACGACCGAGCCAGTAACATGCACATTGGATAGTATTGTGTCGCCTTGAGCTACGCCCACCAGAGGACCTACCATGGAAGAAACCGTAGCTTGTCTGAGTGAGCGGATAGCTACATTACTCAAGGTCAGATCTTTAATTATTGAATTTTCGACGTAGGCAAACAGGCCCACTACGTAATCGTCTTGGTTCTCCATATGTAAGTTGCTAATAGTGAAGCCGTTGCCGTCTAGATCTCCTTGGAATGGCGTAAACTCATCCTGAATCGGCTCCCAACCCTGGCCACCATTCCAATTCACGGTGTCACTACAATCGATATTGTTAAGCAGCTGGAAAACACCGCCGGGATATTCATCGAGCACATCATGCATTTGTTGGCAGGCGGTCAAGCCAATGAATACCTGGAAACTATCAAGATTACTCCACGGACCTTGACCATAAGAGTTAACAGCTGCCACTCGAAATTCAATATCGCCTATGGCACGTACCTCTCCGGGCAGACTGGCAACCAATAAGCCAATAAAGTCGGCGTCGGATGAAGTACTCGCATTAAAACTAAGCGCCGTGCCTACGCCGTCGTTGAGCGTCGTCCAGGACCCAATGTTTTCTGCCCAGTCGAATTCGCCCTGCATATCATCTGCAATCAAGTCCCAATCTTCCCCAGCATTGGGTTTGTACTGGATAACGTAGTCGGTGATGGGGGCGCCAACTTCCGGAGCCTGCCAGTCAAGCTTTGGAAAATAATACGGCTCAAGTTGCCCCGTTTGGGCCACACCGCTAACCACTAGGTTGCGAGCTGCCGATGGCACCTGACTAGTGCCAACATTCTGAGTAGTCTCCCAGTCTCCCTGACCAACTGTGTTAATGGCAGCCACTCGTATGTCATATAGCTGCCCACCCGTTAAGCCAGTAATCAGCTGTGAAGTGGTGGTCGAAGGCGTTCGCGCTACAGGCGTCCAAGTACTTACACTATGTAACTTATAGGCAACTGCATAGTTAGTAATGGCCGAATTACCATTGGAACTTGGTGCAAGCCACTGGGCCGTTAAGCTGGTAGCGTCAGTGCTAGAAGTCGTCAATGAACGGACCTTACCCGGTAGTGCTGGCACACCAGGAACTTGCGTACCAAAAATTGGTGCTCCACCACTAACCGTTCGCCATACATTTGTAAAATCCCAAACCTGCGTGCTTCCTACTTTGAATGGTGGGTTGGTGGAGTTATTGAAGAAGTAGTTTGGCTGAGAACTGCCGGTATTTACTGCCGTGCAGAAACCACCAGGAGTTTGGTCGGGCACAGGTACTTCTAGTTCCTCTCCAGCATATGCACCGACACATCCAGCCTGATTAGCCCTCGTAATATCATAGAAGTTATTAGAACCCGTTATATTCTCATTGAAAGGTGGATCGGCATCTTCAACAAACATCACTCCTCCCACCAAGCCACCACGATAGTCTGCCACCATACTCCCCACTGATATAGATTGCTGCCCCGTAGCGAAATTATTACTCATGTCGGCAGCCGCTACGAAAGCTGTAAAACCGCCAACCACCATAATGGCTGGGGCCAAGCTCGGATTTCGCGTAATAGAGATCGACATACTGCTGTAGCTATTACTAACTGACCCCATCATTATCTGCCCAGCAAATCCACCGGCGTACATAGCAGTGCCACCCGCAGGAAAGTTACCGGCTATAGTACCGGTAGTGTAGGAATCGGTAACCGTAGACATCTGCAGCACAAATGCCAAGCCAGCAGACCATGCTCCCTTACCGATCTCATCATCGTCATCAACGCTGTTATTAACAATGGCAACATTGACGCTCACCCGACTAACAGTACTCACTGCGACCAAGCCCGCGAAACCAGAGGTATATATTGCACCATCATTACCGGTAGCCTGTATTGTTCCAGTAACAGAAATATCCGACAATTGGCCGTTTAAAATCTCGGAGGAGAACGGAGCGACTGTAGATCCACCCGTACTGGAGGCAATGTCTACATTGGTGAGCTTTAGATTGTGAACCGTTCCACCCACTACCGAACCCAGTAGCCCAGAGGGTGCGTCGTTATCTACAACTCTCTGGTATAGCCCATCTACGGCAAAATCTTTCCCATCTAGTGTGCCCGTAAATTCGTTGCCAGAACTTGTGCCAATAGCTAAAAATCCATTACCCCCATTCCACGAGCTCGTTCCAGTACAGTCTATGGGTCCTGCCAGTTCATAGTGGCCATCAAGATCATCATGCATTTCCTGTAACTGTATGCACGTTTGGATCTGGTACGGGCTTTGCTCGGTACCTAGGCCGTCACCTGAAAAAGCTGAAGCGGATGGCACGCCCACAATAGCGACAACTGCGATAAAGACTGCAGCGCAAACTTCTGCTACGGCCAACCAGTACAATGCAGGGCGCCAGCGGTATTTGAAACGTGGCAACACAACAACCCGAAGATGGTGCAACATGCCGTACTTTGTTTTAGGCGACACACGAATAAGAGGCTTTTTGTGGTGCTGGTAGTCCATCCACATGTACAGCAAAGCCGCGGCAGACAATGCGATCAAGCCTGCGAGCGGCGACCAGAGAAATGACATGCGAGTTATTTGGCTCAAACTGGATTCAATTACGCGGCTGACAACCTTGGCGGACTCTGGCTGAACGCGCAGATATATCAAGGCCGTAACAGACGCCAGCATGACAAAAACCGGCAGAAGTTTGATCCGCTGCTGGTATATTTTATCTCCTAGGCCATTGGCTTTATCGGCAAGCCGTTTGCGCTGAACAATTCTTACTGTTGCCTTCTTCATATAAACTCTTATGCTTGCCTCTATTGTACTAGAGATGCAACTTATTAGCAGCTTATTTTGTAAAATGCCGCCAGATCAGTACAATTAAGCATAAGTATGAAGATACCAAGGAAACAACAGGGCATTATTCTTTCGATAGCTGCTGCACTAGTTGCATTGGGAATTACTGCCTACGGTGGTTACCAACGAGGGTATCGACATGGTCAAAAAGATGAAGCTGCCAAACACGTTGATTCGCAGGCCATCGACGACGCCTTTAAAAACGCTGCCAATTTTTTTCAGCGTAGCAGTACCGGCACCATTACTAAGATCAGCGACAAGCAATTAGTAATAAAGTTAGCAACCGGGAAAGATCAGACTATAGCCCTTACCGACAAAACCACCTATGTACGTGCGGCTAAAAAAGTCACGGCAAAAGACCTCAAAAAAGATCAAAAAGTTACCATCCTCCTGAGCGAAACAGACCGCACCCAAGCCGCCCGCGTAACCATCAAATAACACCTACAAGGTTCGGCCTCATAGGTATTATTAGCTGTGTTAGGTTTTGCGGCTGACTCTTCTGGAGATGAGGAGGATTGCTCCTGTACTAACGGAGGTTAGCACTAGTACTGCAAATGGATTGTTGGTAAGTAGACCGAAGCCGGTATTTGGTACGCCGGGGATTACGCCAGCACCAGCGTTATTACCGCTGCCACCACCTGGATTTGAGGTAGCAGCTCCGAGCACTTCATAGGCACCAATGTCGAAGGCATCGTTTTGCGGGCGAGCCGTACCTCGCTGATCGTCGGTCATGCCCGCCACGGTGGCCCCGCCATCATTTGCTGGCGAATTAGTTTGAAGAGGAACAACCCACGTACCATTATCTTCTATCAGCGGGTCGAGCATGGCGTCAACGTTATTATGGTCACTTGTTTGGTCGAATACATCACCACAAGTATTATCGTTGCTCAGGTTATGCCCAAGGGAATCGGGCGAGAACATCTGGGGCTGGGATAGTGGACCGCAGTTCTGCGGGGTCGCTTCATCCAGGTTCCCTGACATAAGTATGTTTTCGAGATTGGCAGTTGGGGCGATCTGACTGTTGGACATGAAAAGCAATCCTGCGGGTAGTGCAAAACCGAAGTTACCGGTGCGGTGGTTGTCTACGATAGTAACATTCTTGATAGTGCCACTCAGTGGGTTCGTTTCGTCTGTCATAAAGGTAATCGCTGAATATCCAGTAGTGTTATTGGCGACGGTTACATTACTAACATTAACGTCAAACCCACCCCCATCATTCGTCATAAATAGCGCTCCAAAACCGTCATTGCCCACGACTGAACTATGATGTAGTGTGATCGATCCAAGTGCTCCGCTTACACTCAGACCCAGCGCAAAGCCTGTGTTATCGTATACGTCGACATAACTCAGGTCCATGTCTGGAGTGTTAACACCAACAACCCCCTCGTCAGTAGCAGTATTCCCGTGAGCCTTTAACCCCTCTACAACGGTACTAGCTGCCGCAGCCACATAGATAATACCCGTACTTTCGTTACCATAAGCCTCGACCTGATCTAGCGTGACGACCTCGCCTCTTAATCCAAGGATCCTGCCTATGGTACAAACATTGTCGTACACTTTTACATTAGCCAGGCTGACCCGGTCTTTAGATTGTGTTTCGATTCCGCACAAACCATCATCACTGGTATTGCCATATATCTCCGTGTTGGAAACAGTGAGATCTGTTGCCCCATCCCCATATATCCTAATTGGGGCGTGGTACAACTCCGTAAAGGAATTGCTCCATATTGTGTCGTCAATGATTACATTAACCTCAGCGCTAACCAAGCTGCTCAGGCCTTTAGTGTTTGTTACCGTCAAATGCTGCAACGTAAGGCTATGCACCCCACTACCTCCATCATAATTCAGCCCATAACCTCCATCACCGTCGATGATAGTTCCGGCTCGGCTCGCGCCCGAAACTGTCAGATCCGTCCCACCAAAATCCAAAGCTATGACGGCCAACACATATGTACCATTAGGAACATTCACAGTGTCAGCCCCGGAACCAGCCACACAATTATCTACAGCAGCGTCAGTGTCTGCAGACTCTAGGGCCTCATATAAAGAGCAGTTGCCGTTGGTGGTTAGATCAACGGCGTTGGCTGTTACATTGATCGTTGTCGCACTAGCATGGCCACCTTGCAGAAAGAATACCGCGGCCAAACTTACTGCTAAACTCATTAAGAATTTTATGGATGATTTTTGTGACATATTGTTTTTATTTTATTACTGTCAATAATTATTGTAACTCACCCCTTGTGGTTACACAATCAACCCTTGCCCGATGATTACCGGTGGGTTAGGATTTGCGGCTGGCTCTTTTAGTAAGGAGGAGAATGGCTCCGGCGCAAGCCGATGTGAGCACAAGTACGGCCACTGGGTTATTGGTAAGCAAAAGAAAACCGGTATTGGGCACGCCTGGTGTGGTCCCCGCTTGGCCAGATCCGGCATTGACGCCACTGCCACCACCATTGCCTGTTGGATCTGGGTCTGGGTCAGGAATGGAGGCTCCGAGTACTTCATAAGCACCCCTATCGTATGCACTACCTTGAGGGCGCAATGTGCCGCGCTGATCGGTTAGTATACTCCCGATCGTGTCGCCACTATTAATTGCTGGTGATCCAGACAAAAGTGGCAAGACCCACGTTCCGTTATCTTCTGTTAGGTCATCTAATAATGGATCTGTACTATTGAGATCACTGGGCTGGTTAAACATGCTGTTACAGGTGGCGTCGGATGATACATTACTGCCAAGGGACACTAAATTGAAAAACGGATCACTTGCCGCTACACAGTTACGTGGGGTAGTTTCATCTAGATTATTGTCGAGCACAACATTCTGTATGGTCATTGTTGGTGCACCGCCTAAACCATCATCGCTCACTACTAGCAGTCCGCCTGAGAACGTGGGACCACCTGTGTTGCCAGCCCGTACATTATTGGCGATAGTCACATTCTGTAATGCGCCTGTCATAGGATGTTCATCCCTATTATTGAGAAATATTGCTGTATACAACGAGGTGTTCTCGGCGACAGTCATATTACTCATTGTCACCGCACACGATGCAGAACTCGTATCGCAGAAAGCTCCAGCCACCAAACCGCCCGGAACTTCGTTGCGCACCACAGCAACATTTGTAACATCTGCCTCAAACGACCCACTGTCGTAGCTACCCACTATAAAGACGGCTCCGCCTTCACTAGTACTGGTATTATCACGCACCACGATGCCCGAGGCATCTACCGTCCGGCCTGACAATGCGAAGAAACTGCCTCCGGCGATCTCATTGTCATAAACTACCACGTCGCTCGCGATAATGTCTTGACTGCGAATATCGGCCGTACCCGTAAAACTGGTTCCACTAAAATTATTGCCGTATATAGCTACGCCGTCCAGTACAGTGGTAGCAATACCGTCGAGCCTTAAGCCATAGTCACCACTACTAGCACTAGAAAGATTGCGAATGATGGAATTCGTCATGGTGAAGGTGGCGTTGGCGCTACTTTGGATATACGGACCATTGGCCCCACCATCGATAATGACGTTGTCCATCGTTATATTCACGTCCTGACCAGACACGTCTATGGCTCTATAAGGGTCAATGATGCTCAGATTCTGTACAGTAACCGTTATAGTGCCTGAACCCACAAATACCAGGCCGGTACCGTTGGCATCTATAATCGTATCTGCTTGTGAAGCACCATTTAACACGCCATCCGATAATGAGAGTGCGGTATTACTATCAAGCACATAAGTACCATCCGGAACGTCAATAGTGTCAGCTCCTGAACCTGCCGTGCAAGTATCAACGGCGGCATTAGTACTGGCTGCCTCTGCCGCTTCGTATAGCGAACAGTTACCGTTGATGGTCTGGTCTACTGCATCAGGAGTAACTGTTATGGTAGCGGCGCTAGCATGGCCGTTTTGCAGCACGAACGCAGCCGCCAAACTGACGACAGCACTCATGAGGAATTTCACTGATAACTTTTTATACATGTTTATTTTTTACTTAACGAATTTATTGTAGCCCACCTCTTATGCTTATGCAACCACTCTTGGGGTTAACCTTAGCTAGTCGTTACTACGACTAAGACGTGGAATCCGCGATATCAAAACAGCGTAGACTGCTGCCATGACGGCGATAATATGAAAGTTGAAGCCCAGCGCCATCCCTACTCCCGCCGAATACCAAATGCTGGCCGCAGTAGTTACGTTGGTCACCGTCTTTTTTGTTTCAGATTTTAGGATTATGCCAGCGCCCAAGAAGCCTATGCCGGAAACAATTTGAGCTGCAATACGCGTTGGATCGCCTACATTAACAGTCTGAGACAAAAAGGCGAACATCATAGATCCAGTAATCACCAAAGTCTGCGTACTAATACCAGCTGGCTTCTTTTTCAGTTCTCGCTCACCGCCAATTAGTAAACCGCAGATCAGTGCCAGAAGCAGATCAACAAAAAATTTGAATTCATTCGAGGACAAAAGTGTATCTATCATCTAATCAGTATAGCCCATATCACCCTGCAGATTATGTGTGAGACGTTGGAGTATTTTGATTTATTTTGATACTTTCGTGCGTTTTGAAATGACGAAGATTGTTGCGGCACTCATAGTTGTCAGACCAATTACAGCGTAAGGGTTATTGAGGAGCATTGAAGTGATGTGAATTATCGCCAATTGGGTCAAAACCTTTCTCGTCACTCCAGGTGCCTGTATCGCTCCAATCTGGATCGTCAGGGTTGGTCATGGAACAGTCTATATCGTTACCGAGCTCGTAGCGCTTATCTTCGGTTGCTTCGTTCTGGGCATCCTGGTCAATGGATTGCAGCTGCGCACAGGTTGTAACTACATATGGACTAGCACTACTGCCCGCACCTGATCCACTGAAGGCATTCGCTACCAGTGGGTTCAAAAACGGTACTGCCATAGACAGTACCAATAGCAAGGTCGCTGATAATGAAGATATTCTTTGTGTTACTCTCACTGTTTTCCCTCTTCTTACTGGAATGTTTGTATAGTTTTCCTTAGTCTAGTTACTTCCAGCATACCGTAAGCAGAATGAAAGTGGTAGTGGTTTTAGGTATTTTTTGTGACATTTTCTGCATTTTATTACACCAATATATACATATTGTTGTAGAACTTAGACCGATAAGCAAACTTCTTGCATATATCTAAGCTGTTGCTTACTATTGCTGTAATAGAAAAGGAGAAGTTATGCCAAAGCCAGAGTTACGAGAGATTAACGATGTCGGCCCACTGGGGACCATGATCATCTCGCCAGATGAAGTAAACGACAGAGTTTACAGCATGGGCCACACACTTCTTAGAAAGTTCCGCGACGAAGGCGTAAACCCGCTATTCGTAACTCTCTTAAACGGCGGCGCACCTTTTGCCCAAAAACTTATGTCAGCGATGACTTCATTGGACCCTGGATTTCATCCAGATAACCAGTATATGACCGTGAGCCACTACGCAGACAAGCAGAAAGCTGGTGATGGGCCTGGACTTGTATTGGGACTACCGCCCAAGCTTATCGAAAGCGGTAACGTAGAAGGGCGATTGGCCATTATCCTGGACGACATGCGTGACCGGGGTGGCACAGCTGCGTTTGTAGACGACTACTTGCGTAAACTTGGTGCAGTAGAGGTTGAACTTGTAACGCTATTACTTAAAGACGTCCCGGGAGACGAACAACTATATAAAGATCCTTTACTCTATGGCTTTGACGTTGATGACTTCTGGGTGACCGGCATGGGTGCTAACGACGCACGAGTTGCGCCAGAAGCAGGACGCTGGGTTGGGGGTATCATAGTAGCCCACAGCAGCGAAGACCTTGCAACGTTCCGGGCATAGGAAGTTTAAAGTGCGTTAAACAATAAAAGGGGAGCCATCAGGGCTCCCCATTTTCTTGGATACGCGGGCATGGCACCCGCTTAAAGGCCTGCCCGCGTATCCCCCTGGCGATTCAAGTGTATGGCGCTACTAAACGCTGTTCCTTGTTTCACCTTTCCATTACGTCGTTCTGCCATATAAGCCTCCTTTCGTTAGCTTTGTTTGGCAGTTTCTATTGTAGGAAATAACGTGTCGTAAATCTGTAAAGAACCTAACGGACGTGACATGTTACATACCAAGAAGAAAATCTCGGATGAGTAAGTAGAAGAGGCTAGTTTGTTCGAGACTGTTCTAGTAGCTCGAGTAGTTCAGGAATGGATTCGGTAGCCATGAGTCGTTCGCGAAGTTCTTTAGCGCCAGGGAAGCCTTCTATGTAGATCTTACAGAATTTGTTGAGTGTCACTAGCCTGCGAGCAGAGTTCTCAGTTCCCCATGTTTCCAGGAATAGTTGCACGTGTTTGGTATACAGGTCAATTTTCTGGTTCTTGTTCATCTCTGCCCATGGGCTCTGCTCCGCAAATACATATGGATCGTGGAAGATACCGCGACCAACCATAATGCCGTCTAGCCCGTATTGTTTAGCAAGCTCTAATCCTTGGGCGTGACTTTCGACGTCACCATTACCAACGATTAAGGTATCCGGGGCAAGGGAAGTGCGCAGCTTTGCAACCTCGCCAATGAGATCCCAATGAGCAGGTACTTTAGACATTTCTTTCACGGTTCGGCCATGTATAGTTAACATGTTAAGTTTATGCGATAATAAGAACTCATGCCACGAAAGATCTACTTGCCCGAAGCCCAATCGAGTTTTTACACTGACAGGGAAGTCAGGGCCTACCCCTTCCCTAACCGCCTTCAATATCTCCCCTGTTAGCTCTCTGTTATTTATCAGTGCTGAGCAACAGCCATTTTGGAAGACTGGTTTAGCTGGGCACCCCATATTGATGTCTATTCCAGCAAAGCCCATTTCCTTAATCTCTTTGGCTGTCTTGTAATAATTCTCTGGATTCTTGCCCCACACCTGAGCGATAAGGGGGCGTTCTGCATCCGTAAACTGAAGCTTATGAATCAGCTTTTCCCTGCCCGGACTTTGCAGCCCGTCTACGTTCACGAACTCCGTAAAGTACAAATCGGGCGCAGCAGTCTCTGAGATGATCTGCCGAAAGACCGTGTCAGTAACATCGTCCATAGGGGCCAATACAAAGAATGGCTTGGGTAGTTCGGTTAGCTTTGTAATAGACATCTCGTTATTTTACCTTACCCTACCCCTGTAATGCTAATAGAACTTAGGCAACGTCGTGGAAATCACGAAGAGCCTGTTGGGCTTGTTCTCGATAGGCCTGGTCTGTTTGCTCGGTGACAGCAACACGTCCTTGGTGATCTGCCAGCATAACCTGACCGACACTGAGCTCATCTCGGTTAGCAAGTATTACTCTGACATCTGTAGGAGAAGTGACATTTGAATGGTTAACGGTAACGCCAGGGTTTGTAGAATAGTCAGTCTGAGCCATTCGCGTAAGCTCATCGTACATGGAAGGAGTACCTTTTGGGGCTGGCTCAAAACCACCAAGATCTTGGTATGGTGAACGTTCCGGGCAGGCTGCAGAAGGTGCTAATGTTTGCATAATTACACATTAGCATATTTTTGCTTATTTGGCAATACTGTTGACTATATACTACCCTGCACTTGGGTGTTGCCTGGGTTGCTCGGCAGGCTGCTCTGGTTGTGGTGGCGCTATAGGGGTCGGGATGCCAATAGAGCCCTTAGGGATTAGCCCTTGGTCATCTCCATGGTCGTACGGATTATCTGGCATTGCATCGGAAGAAGGAATATATGTGCTCACTCCCTCTTGAGACTGCCCATCTTCGATAGGCACTACATTGTTGGGTGTATCTGGGTTATTAGGTGTTTCGTCCATATAACCAGTAAAGCTTACTTTTCTTGATTTAGCTATATGAAATACTACTACTAGACCACTATTCCCAGCGGAAAACACGGAACGCAATAGCGTAGATCACTACTAACCAGATAGCCATAATACCCAGCTGTGGGCCCATTTGGCTCAGGTGCTGACCTTCGGTAGCAATGAGGCGTGCGCCATCAATAACCGGAGTGAGTGGGAAGAAGTTTGTTACTCCTTGTAGCCAACCCGGCATAGCGAAACGAGGGAAGAAGGTACCTGACAGGAACATCATGGGGAAGACAATAATGTTAGCCAGTGGTGCAGCCTGACGTTCGTTCTTAGCCCAACCACCGATACTGAGGCCAATGCCGAGGATCAGCACGATACTAAAGACTAAGAAGATGGCTAGCTCAAAGAAGTTACCAGCCACCTTCAGATGGAACAGTGGCGACATAGCGACGGCGAACATCAGGCCAAGAGTCATAAGGCCAACAACAGCGTTACCCATCATGACAGATAGGAAGTACTGCCACGAACGCAGTGGTGTGGTGTGAAGTCGCCTGAGAATTCCCTGCTTCTTAAGTTCTGGGAAGATGTTAATAGGACCAAAGATACCAGAACCCAAGATTGCAAAACCCAGTAGCCCTGCAAAGGCATAGTCAAAGGACGACAAACTCTTTTCGTTGAGCTGCTCAGCCTTGGCCGTAAACGGCGTCGTGGTCTTAACTAGTCCGTTATTTATCTGCGAGAAGTACTGTCCTTGTAGGATTGACTGGATAGCTTGGCCTGCTTGTGCACCGTTTTGGGTGTAGACTACTTTAGCCTCTCCACTTGGAACGTTTGCACCCTGCTTAGTCTGCCCGAAGCTACCAGGTAGCATAATGGCTGCGTCCAGTTGGCCACGCTTCATCTTTTCCTTGGCTTTATCGAGGTTAGTCACCTCTTTATCTACCTTGAGCACGTCTTGCTTGCCCAATGCTTCTACGAACTGCACAGCAGAAGGGGTCTTGGATTCATCCAGCAAAGCTACACGGAAAGACACTCCTCCGTTTTTGTTGGCGAAGCCAAACACAAACAGGAAGATCATGGGAAACAGAAAGGTAAAGAATAGCGCTGTCGTATCACGGAACAGTCGCTTAAAGTTAGTTACAAAGAATACCCAAACGGTAAAGAATTGTCGGCGTAAACTCATACAGATAACCCCTTCCCGGTCATTTCAATAAATACATCTTCTAGATTTGCCTGCTCTACCTTGGTGGCTTTCTTGAAGCCTTTCTTTAGTAGGTCCTTGATAAGGTTCTTTGGCGTATCGAGGGCGATAATCTTACCGTTATCCATAATGGCAATGCGGTCACACAGAATCTCTGCCTCGTCCATATAGTGAGTGGTCAGGATCACACTAATACCCCGGTCTCGCACTTCTTCGATTAGCTTCCACAGGTTACGACGAGCCTGTGGGTCAAGACCAGTGGTGGGCTCGTCTAGGAAGAATACTTTGGGACTATGCACCAGAGCGGCAACAATACTAAAGCGTTGCTTCTGGCCACCAGAAAGCTGTTCTACGTAGCTATCTGCTTTGTCGCCCAGGTTAACCTCATCCAAGAACTTCTTTGGGTTCACTTTTTCGCCGTATGCTGCAGCAAACATCTGGATAAGTTCAGTGAGCTTGGTCTTGTCCTGGAACCCAGGCGTCTGTGGCTGCACACCAATCATGCCCCGGATTTCGTACGGATTGCTGGCTACGTCCACACCGTCGATAGTCGCCGTACCGCCGTCAATGTGGCGAAGGGTCTCAATCATCTCCAACGTAGTCGTCTTACCTGCTCCGTTCGGACCCAGGATACCGAAGATCTCGCCACGCTTTACTTCAAAGCTAATACCTTTAACTACCGTTTTGTCGTCGTACTTCTTGGTGAGGCCGACAACCTCAAGAATAACTTCATCTTTTTTTATCATACCAACCACTATATACCAGGAGTCTTAACGTGTTAAGTCTTTAGCCTTGCAGGATAAAAATGAGCAAAGAAAACGACCCAGGGGGTGCCCGGGTCGGATTCGCTCAAAGTAAATCTAATTACTTAGTTCGCTTAACGGTAAGAAAACCGTTACGTGGGTTTTCGTTTACTTCCATGCCTGCTGGTAGGTCAGTAGCTTCTGGTCGTGAATCTTTGCTGAAGTAGTAGATAGTCTGTTCTTTACCACCACGAAGGACAACTGCCTTTGAGTTTAGGTAGTAAGTAACACCCTTTGAGTTTGTGTGCTTGTAAGCCATTATTTTTGCTCCCTCTCTTAAACGTTAGTAGTGCATCACTAACATACTCCGGTGGCTTCCCACCTGTCAATAACATTTAACACTTTGACCGGTGTTACCCCTGTAAAAATATGTGTATTACAGATCGTGGAGCTCGGCCTTAACCCACCGCTCCATGCCAAAACGGAGCACGAATAAGGCAAAGGAAATGCTCGCCAGCACCAGACTCCAACCGGCCAGATCTGGGGACCATGGAGGAGATACAAAGTTAAATTTGTAGAAACTATCTGGTATGGATTTCTGCTGTACCCCACGGGCAGATACGTACTCCGTGATGCATGGAATGCGTCCACTGCCCGATAGACCTACTGGGAAACGTTTTTCACATTCTGCCTGCGCTTCGGTATATATCTTAGTGTTTTCCACGCTCAGACGGTCCTGCTCGGCCTTAACGAGCCGTTCGTAGCGGTACTTCAACTGAATAGGTTGCTGGATGCCACTGTCCCCTGCCGTCAGGTCGGTGTTCATATGGGCGTACATATACTCCCTCAGCTCCCGCAGAGCCTTCTCCACGTCCCCATTATCTTTATCTACCTGAATGACGTTATCTCGGAGCTTTAGTGCTGTCAGGTTGTTGTTACGCAGTGCCAACGCACAAACAACAGCACTGACCACTGCTACTACCAAAAAGGCCCACAGGTTTACGTGCTTCAGGATTTTGTAGAGATGCTTAAACCACTTTTTATCCATTAGCTTTATACTACCGATTCAACAGCCGTAAGTACAGATCACTAATCTGCTAATGGACCAGCACTAAGGAGTATTAGATACTGACAACCCCAGCCCGGGATAGCATCAAAATTCAGATCATAAAAAAAAGAAGGTTCAGAACCTGCGTAATCCAACGCTGTCGAGCCTTCAATGCATAAAGTATAACATGGACTACCTTGTGAGCTCAATAACGTTTTTACTCTTATCGATCAGTAGCAATCGTTTAATACTCTTTGCCAATCGGAATTGGTAGTTAAGAACGTTCTTGATCTTGGTTATGTGTAATCTGGAGCGACGAGCATCGAATATAATATGCTTCGACTGCTTAATACAGATCTGTAGTTGCCGTTCAATGTTTCGCTTGCCATCACCAGTCGGACTCTTCAACTCCCACTTAACTCCATCGATCAAGAAGTCTGGTGTCTTAAGATTAGATCGGGGTATAAACTCAACATCAGTCTTAAAGTATTCAGCGAGCAGTTGGGCCGCACTAAGTTCATAACGAGCTGGAGATGGTTTGAGATTGGTTGGTAGAGTAACCCGATACTTGGCCATGAGCTGTACTATACAGCCTCTAGTCCTGGCAGAATATTCCTTAGGCTTACTTTACTAGGTTTGTTATCAGCACTAGACCAACAGGGCTCGTCCTTAGTGATGCGGATCACAAATGCGGCAATGCTAAACTGTATGTATGCATATCTTTTTCTCAGGCATCGGTGGCGCTGGTATTGGCCCCTTGGCCATGGCTGCCCAGCAAGCGGGCTACACTGTTAGTGGTAGCGACAAGCAAGATTCACAGTATATTAGCTATCTAAAGAAGCACGGAATAACCACTGTACATATTGGCCAAACAGAAGAAGCCATTGCTAAGATCCATAATGAAACTCCGATTGATTGGTATGTCTACTCCTCTGCCGTAGAGAAAGAAAACGCCGACGCTCCTGAACTATTGTTCGTAAAAGATCAGGATATTAAGCACAGCAAACGAGACGAACTCCTTAACCAGATACTCACTGACAAGAAACAGCAAATGGTGGCCATTGCTGGTACCCACGGCAAGACCACAACGACTGCCATGACCGTCTGGCTACTTACGCAGTTAAAGGTGCCCGTCAGTTACATATTGCCCGCTAAAACTAGCTTTGCTGACATGGGCCACTTTGACCCAACCAGTAAGTACTTTGTCTACGAATGCGATGAGTTTGACCGTAACTTCCTGGCCTACGAACCACACCTCAGCCTTATCACGGGTGTGAGCTGGGACCACCACGAGATCTTCCCTACCCGTGAGGACTACCAAGAAGCCTTTAAGGAATTCATGGGTCAAAGCAAGCACACCTTACTATGGCAGGAAGACTACGACTATCTCGGCCTTACCGGCACGACTCACATGGACGTACTTGATTCCGACCACCCCCATATAAACGACGTCACGCTGCCTGGCCGGTTTACTAGACTAGACGCTTGGTTGGTTATCCAGGGTGTACATGAACTTACTAAGACTCCCGTCAAAGAACTGATCCCGATCATGAGCAAGTTCCCTGGCCTGCAGCGCCGTATGGAGCAGCTTATCCCAAACCTGTACAGTGACTACGCGCACACACCCGAGAAGATCCGGGGCGGCCTATCGGTAGCACTGGAAATGGCAGCCGAGAAGAACCAAGACGTCATCGTGGTCTACGAAGGCCTAACCAACCGCCGCCAGCACTATATGCTGGATGATTACCAAGACTGCTTTGCTGGAGCTAAACAAGTTATCTGGATCCCCAGCTACCTAGCCCGTGAAGACCCCAACCAACGGATAATCCCACCCGAAGAACTTATTAGTCACTTGCCCGACCCTAAGCTTGCAGTTCCCATGGAACGAGACGACAAGCTCAAAGCAGCCATACAGGGATACCTAGACCAAGGTGTCATGGTAGTTGGTATGGCCGGTGGTGGTGGCGACAGCCTGGATGAGTGGCTCAGAAAAGAATTTAAAGCCTAGCCAAATATCCCAAATAGAATCCTGCCAAGGAGTATATTCTCGGCAACAAGGATAGCTATCCATCCAGAAGTAGCGGCCGTTTTGTACCCGCGGTAAGCCAGCAGAACGCATCCTGCAAGAAATGGCCACAGCACGACGATACCAAGACTAGCCGCAAGACCCGGGAATAACTTTCCGCTACCTAGGAACACGACCGCGGATTGCAGTATGGCAAGGCCAGCTAGCAAAGTCTGCATCACTCGTCCCTGCTGCGTATTCGCCTGATTCTGAGTAACATTGACTACTTTCTGGCCATGACGACGAATAGCAAGACCGATGAGCACTAGAACAAAGATTCCAGCAGAGATAACTAAGGTAGAGTAGATGCGACTGTCGGCATTAATATCTAGCATTACCGTGATTATATCTTCTACACAGCTAAACAGCTAGAGGGGTAATCGACACCTAGTTTGTCTTATAGTGCAACTGAATAAACTGCTCAAAATTCTTTTGACCGACAAACTCTAGGCCAAGCTGACCACTAAAGTCACCAAGTAACTTTATACCATCGCCTAGAACCAACGGATGAACGTCTAGAATCATCTCGGTGATAAGGCCAGCTTTAGCAAAGCTTCCGTTCACCTTCCCACCACCAGCAAGCAGTACCTTATTAAACCCGGCAGTCGTAATCTTGTCTAATACTTCCTGCGGCGTTCCAGTTACAAACTTCACGTTTTCATACGTACTTTCTGTGGGCACACTAGAATATACAAATGTCACCGCTCCGTCTATGGGGTATAGATCACCCTCGTACTGCTTAAACGTATTGTGACCAATAAGCAAGCAGCCAAACTCAGCTATTGCAGCGTCAAACTGGTCGTCGTCCACGACCCAGTCAGAATCACCATCCGGTTTTGCTATAAAACCATCCACACTAATAGCGTTCATCAACGTGACGCGCATCTATTCGCCTACTCTCCACTCTACCCGTGGATTTCCTTCAAAGTCACGAGTACTAAAGACTACAAAGCTCTTAGGAGTGATTCGATAAAACTTTGCTGTATCTGTTCCGTCTTTCATGGCGATAACTGCCTTACTATCTTTGTCGTGCTTCGCAGCATATGCGTCTACTACTGCATGGTCAGTGGCTTCTGCGATTAGCTCTGCTGTGCCTTCTACGGACATGCCAATAATGTAGTTTTCTTCCGGGGTATTCTCGTGCACCTTTATTACTGCTGCCACATTAGGGTTCTGAGCAATCTCTTTAGAGTGACGTCGCTCAGTAGTACTGCGCCAATAGATATTGAGGTCGTCATCTGCATAGAAGTGCACATTACACAGCCATGGCTTGTTATCTACACAGGTAGCCAGCTGGATTACGTTATTAGTCTTTAGATATTCACGGATTAGTTCTTCTACTTGTTGCATATTATTCTCCTGCTCCTATTACATCACGAATTATCAAAGTATTAATAGCAGCTGCACCAGCCAACAGCGGAAGGTTCTCTTCCCACCCTGACCGTTTGTAGCTCCGTAGATCTACGCCACCATTTACACCTACAACATCCCAGTCCTCACCATCTGTCATATTCAAGCGACAATGACTTTCGCTAAGCCAAAGCCGTGGAGCGACAAGATCAAGCCCTTCCGGCGTTCCGGTGAGCGGCTCACCCCTTACGCCAACCCGTCCCCTTTGCGTGTTAAAGTTTAGCTCAAGAAGTGAAGCCAAAGCAGAACGGCTATCCATATGGGTGTAGCCCAGTACTGTAGTCATGGCCTCAGCTACTGGCTCTTCCCAGTCCTGCTGCGCTGCAAGCCACCGCATGGTTTCAGTATTTAAGTAGGCACCTACTCTCCCATTGTTAGCACTTACCGTTATGTCCATTGGCCGCGGACTAAATGCAGCATCCGGATCCGGTTCGTACCACCGGGCAATAGAAGCATCTTCATTAGAATGTCGGTCTATGTTGCGGCCAAGAATCTGGCTAAGTCCCGTTAGTACAGAGGGTCGGAAATCTTGGAATATTGCAGGATTTTCGAAATCCTTACCGGCCACAACAAATACTCTCGCTTCAGGATCCCATACAAGGATCTCATCTTGCTTTTGTAAGTGTTCGAAATGGGTATCAAGTATCATATCAGTAACTTTCTTCTGCTTGAGGATATGAGCTTCAACGACTAGCGATTATCCCCAGCTCCTTTAATAACATCTCGTTCTTTACGTGACATTAGCTTAGCGAGATTCTTCTCCATGATTTCGTCAAAAGATAGCCCCAAGCTATTAGCCATGACAGCTATGTACCAGACAACATCACCGAGTTCCTTACCAAGCTCCGCCCGGTCTTCTTCACTAACCTTGCCTCCTTTGTAGGCAACGATCTTCTTCCACTTCTCTACCACTTCCCCGGCCTCACCAGCTACGCCCATAGCCCAGATAGTTTTGTCCATGAGGCTATCTACATACTTCGGATCGGTGTATGCAGTCGTCAGTGCTTGCTTTTGGTATTCATCAAATGTCATTTGCTGTCTCCTCTCAACTCACGGCACGTCTTACCTGCCGCTCTTTACTCATTCCTCTATTGTAACAGCGCCCTCGCGCAGCACTTCTACGGCATCGTCTACAACTCGGATAAGGGTAGACGGTAACTTACCCGCAAGATTGCCGCCATCCACGTAGAAGTCTATGGAGTCACCAAAGTAAGCCTGGGCTTCAGGAATGTCGTCTGCTGGCTTTTCACCAGGCTGGTTTGCGCTGCTCGTAAGTAAGGGCCCAGTTTGTTCCAGTAGCTGAATTAGTTTAGGATCGTCGACAACACGAACCGCTAAAGAACCTACGCCCATATCAAGATAGCTTAGGCTAGGGTTATCTGTCGGTACAATAACCGTTACAGGACCAGGCCAATACTGTTCGACAGCAGTCAGATAACGTCGCTTGAGCCCCAACTCTACCAATTGGTCGAGACTAGTCGCAACAACGGTACCCGGCTTCTTGTCCCGTGACTTTAGTTCGTATAAATGCTTAACAGCCTGCTCGTTATTAGCTGCGCAAACTAAGCCGTAGACGGTATCAGTCGGCAAGACACCAACTTTGCCAGCCTGTAGATCACTAATAAGTTGTGTATCGCTGAGGTCTTTGTAGATGGTCATGGCTATTAGTATATCAGGGGTGGTACACTATAAGCATGAACATATTCGCCCTTACACTAGATAGTAAAGACGTGACACTCTTTGACCAGCCAAAAGCTTGGCTAGAAACCCATGGCATTAACATCCTTATTATCATCGTCGGGGCGTGGGTACTCCGCCGTCTGGGCGTAGCCTTGCTTACCAGCATTATCAACCGTGCGGTTAAATCTCACCCTTTTGCTAGCGAGACAGACCGCAAGAAACGTACCGACACATTAGACAGTTTGCTTGGTGCCGTCAGTAAAATTGTTGTCTGGATAGTTGCTGTCATTATGATCGTCGACGAGCTTGGCATTAACACTGCCCCGCTGCTGGCTAGTGCTGGTGTTGTGGGTGTAGCCCTGGGTATTGGTGCCCAGTCCCTCATTAAGGACTTCACCAATGGTCTGTTTATTATCATCGAGAATCAGTACCGTGTTGGGGACTTTGTGCAGTTCGATACCGTGTCTGGTGTAGTGCAAGCCATTACTATTCGTACCACCATCCTCAAAGACTTTGACGGCAACGTCCACCACGTACCTAATAGCAGCATTACCGTGTCTACCAACATGACCTTTGGCACCAGCGGCATTAACCAGGATGTAACAGTTAGTGTGGATACGGATCTAGAGAAACTCGAGAAAGTTATCAACAAGGTCGGTGAAGACATGGCTGCAGATGAGAAACTTGACAAGAAGATTAAACGAGCTCCCTACTTTGCTCAAGTTGTACAGTTTGCCGAACGCGGCATTGTGGTCAAGATCCTCGGTGAAACAACTCCAGGCGCTCAGTGGCAAGTAAAGACCGACCTCATCAAGCGACTGCGTCAGGCATTCGTGGATAATAACATTGACCTGCCTATGTCACCACGTGCTAACAAGCTACCGGCGAGCAGGAAGACCAAGAAATAGCTTAATAGAAACCATTAGCTTTTAAATGATGCGTCCCAATATGGTAGGGTGTATAGATCATGCCCGACCAAGATGACTTAATAGAACAACGCAAGGCCGAACATATTAGCCTGAGCTTGGACACAGGATCACAGCACACGAGCAATGTATTCGCTAAGTACCGCTTGCCTTACCGCGCCCTCCCTGAACTGAATCTAGACGACGTAGATACTTCTACCGAATTCTTGGGCCACACGCTATCTCAGCCACTTATTATTTCATCCATGACTGGCGGCACAGCCCACGCCCTGGATATAAACCGTAATCTCGCAATCGCAGCCGAAAAATGTGGCGTGGCTATTGGGGTTGGGTCACAACGTATCGCTCTTGAAAAAGAAGAGGCAAAAGCCTCATTTATGGTAGTCCGTGAGTATGCTCCCAACGCCGTGATTATCGCCAATATGGGAGCTATACAACTCAACAACGGTCGTGGAATAGATGACTTCCGCGAAGTAGTCGATATGATTCAAGCAAACGCGTTGTATCTACACCTTAACCCGTTGCAAGAAGCGCTCCAGCCGGAAGGTGACACTAACTACGCAGCCCTACTACCAAAGATTAAGAAATTGGTACGAAACATAGGTGTACCGGTATTTGTAAAAGAAGTAGGTCACGGAATAGACGCGCAAACCGCCAAGGAACTACTAGCATTAGGCGTGGCCGGCATAGATGTTGCCGGTGTTGGTGGAACGTCCTATGCCTGGATAGAAGCAAAGCGTGCAAAGAATGCTAACTTTGCTGATTGGTTTAAAGACTTTGGTATTCCGAGTGACCAAGCAATATCGCAAATTTATCACCTGAACAAAAAGTCCACCATTGTAGCCAGTGGTGGCGTGCGCAGCCCCCTAGACGGACTCAAAGCTGGTGTACTTGGTGCAGATCTCTATGCTGCCGCTACCCCATTTTTGGAAGCAGCCTTACAAAAGGATCCTGAAGCATTACTCAAACAACTTAACGATTGGCAGCGTGGTCTCCAGGTCGCCATGTTCTCATGTGGTATTGATAGTTGGTCAAAAAGACGGCAACTTACACTGACCTTAGATGCTAGCTAGCTAACCCGAGTCGAGCGATGTGTTTCTGAATTTTTGTGGCTATCACTCCTGGCCGCAAATCTTCAAGACTAAACGTACCGCGTGTAATTTCTGGGCGCTCCTGGAGGCCGAGAGCTTCTGCAACCTGCATAGTTGTCTCATCTGGCGTAGAAGCACTTGCCGTTATGGCCGTCACGCCATCGATACGACCAAGCTCTGAAGCCTCGCGAGCATTAGCTACTGCGTGCACAGACACCGACTCGTCACCGTCGGTCAACTGTCGTGCTAGATCAACATACCCTCTACCATTAGCAGATCCGGGGTCAGTAACAACAACCAATCTTCGTGGCCGTAGCTCTACCAACTGGCCAACGCCCGCTTGGCGATCTTCTACAGCAAAGCAGACATTGCCACGAGGCGTAACTCGTACATGTGCTTCTGGCTGGGCAGCCCTAATATATTCTGCAATCTGCTCCCTGTACCCCAACGCTTTATCTGCTCGCAAAGTAGTCTGGGTAACAATTCCGTATATACCACCCACAGACAACAAGGCCTCGTCCGGCTCTTCTCCAAGTTCAAGATAGTGTCACTCCACTGGCACCTCAATAACGCCTTGTTCTGTCTTCTGGTAATCCAAGTGGCCAACCATGCCCAAAACTTCGTCATGGAGTTTCTTAACCTCTCCAGGCTTGCCGTGACAGATATACAGAACCTTCTCACCGTTCATCCGAGCCCGCTCGGCGAACTTGTGTGTCGCCTTGACCAATATACAAGCGGCGTCAAAAGTCGTAGCGCCATTGTCTTCCAGGGCTTGATTAACTTCAGGGCCAATACCGTGGGCACTAGTAACAACAAGTTGGTCTGGTGGTACCTCCTCTACAGCATCGACGAACCGTACCCCACGTTCTGCATGAAAATTAATAACGTCATCATTGTGCACAATACCGTGCAATCCATATACCGTATCAATACCATAACTACGAGCCTCATCTACTACTCGAGTCAGTAGCTGATCTGCGGCATTAACACCTTCACAGAAACCAAAGTGCTCAGGAAAAACTATATTACTTGACGCTTCAGACATCGTCTTACTTTAACACACTGACCTTAATTTAATGGTTACTCTGGTCCTTACAGGCCTAGTGTCGCATCACTGAGATCAGACTCTTGGAAGTCTTTACTGTCATCTACTTTCTTGAGTGCTGCGTCTATATCGGCCGTAGCCTTGTCTACATCTTCAGAAGTGGCTGGATTCTTAACTCGTTCTTGCTGAGTAGCCTGAGTGGCAGGTTTTTCAGCTGCCTTCTTGTCCTTATTATTCTGCCAGTAAGCGTACCCTGCACCAGCAACAAGACCGAGAGCAATGAGTACGGCGACGACAATTGCTGCCATATTACCCTTGCGTGGAGCACTACCGGTTGAGGCGGCAATGACAGAACCCTCTTTCTTCCCATCGTTCGAGTCAGCAGGAGCAGAAAAGTCAGTTGTACCGTTCTCTTCTAGCTGGATATCTCCGAGTGGGCCTTTGTCTTTGGGTTTCTCTTCTAGGATTGGTGTTGGAGCAGCAAACGTGTCGGCAGCTGGAATTATAGGCTCAGGCGATTGTGGTGCAGCTGGCGCAGCAGGTGTCTCAGGAGTAACAGGGTCAGCTACGGCCGGAGTTTCTTCAGGCGCTGGAACATTCGGTAATTCTGGAGCGCCGTCTGCTTCTGGTGACGGAGTATCTAACTCATCTAAGGTCTTAGGTGAGTTATCTACTGGTGGCTGTAGTGCAGACGCTGGGCCGACAGAAGCAGCAGGAGCTGCAACATCATTAACTGGTCGGCTAGCAGAACCAACGCTAATTGGAGATGCATCTACAGGACGCCTGGTAACCGGAATGCTGAAATGCCCATCTGATGCTGGCTCAGCAGGTTTTACTGCTGGTGGCGTTACGGTAGGCTTTGGTCGTGTAACGTCATCCATGTTACTGGTCCTCCTTCTTGGTCGCATTAGCAGCGTCAGACTTGTCGGTAGTCGTAGTAGTTGGCGTATCTTTCGCCAGTGACCCTTGCGCAGTCTTCAAGCTCGGCTTTACTGTGTCCGTTATGTATGTCCGGATAGCTGCTGCGTCTTTGTTTAGTGCAGCCCTGTCAGTTCGAGCAACCTCTAGAGTTGCCTTAAAGGCTATGGGGTCGGCTACACAGTCAACGGTGTTCACGTCTGCCAGTACTGCGCTATATGCAGCAGCGTCAGTAGTATAGGTCTTTATTAGTTCCTTCACCTTAGTCTGTTGTTCGGTCAGAGTCTTGATGTCTGCATCTGCATCTCCAAGGCGAGAGACAATAGTGCCTAGGGTGGCGTCAATGTCTGCGTAGGCTTTAGCCCGAGTAGTATCACTAGCTGTTACTTTGGTAGCTAACGTCTTGCCAATAACCTGTGCAGCCTTACATTTAGCTTTTAGGGTGGTCTGCTGTGCAGCAGTTGGCTGGGTAGCTAACTTGGTCTTATACTCTGCTACGCGTTCGGCAAGGGTCTTGGTAGACTGCTTCGTGCCATCGCTTGCTGGTGTGCTAGCAGGCGTGGAAGATGTTGAGGCATCTGGCGAGCTATTACCGTTCGTTGCTGAATTAGTAGCTGCGCTGATCACAGGAGCAAACGCCAAAACTGACAATGTTGCCGCCATGCTGAGCAGAATTCGAGTTTTCTTCATTGCTATCATGCTAGATATACACCCACATTACGTATTAATTGGTTACCTATAGTTTACCATAAGCATCTAGTAACACTACTAGTCAGCTAACCGATACGTATTACCTTGTTTCGCCACAAGGCTTTCTGCAACTAAATCATCTAGCACACCAGATAAACGTTCGTCGTGAACCTCCTGCTGCAGATGCACTAGCGTCACCGCTCCCTGCGTAAGCAAACGGAGTACCTGCCCTCGGATCTGGCGGCGCGACCCTTCAAAACGAGACTGCTTAGCGTAGTGTCGACTACTCCGTGATGCGTTGCCTGCCGTTGCCTTTAGGTGTGAACCGTAGTCCATCAGGGCCCAGTACCACTCACGTGGTGACTCTTTAGACTCAACTACTTCCTGTACTGCCCCGGCTACAAGCGGCAAGAGTTCTTTATCGTGCACGTCATCTCGGTCAATAAAGAAATGGTGAATAAACACAGATCGGATATTTGTTTCTACAAACACAACTGGCTGGTTGTAGGCATATGCACAAATTGCCCCGGCAGTATTCAGCCCAACACCTGGTAGCTTGGTTAGCTCTTTCTGGTCAGTTGGGAATACGCCATCATACTCACTAATAATCACTTGTGCCGCTTGCCATAAAAACTTAGCTCGGCGGTTATACCCTAACCCCTGCCAAACACGAAGTACATCCCCGAGTGAAGCAGCTGCCAGCGAATGGACGCTCGGGAATAACTCAAGAAACTCATGGTACTTAGTAATTACGCGGCCCACCTGCGTCTGCTGGAGCATAATCTCACTGACTAAGACCTTATATGGATTGAGTGCATCGTTCGGCTCTACGTCTCGCCACGGCAAACTACGCCCATGGTCATGGTAGTAGTCCCATACTTCTTGTGTAAAAGATTGGATGACTTTATTGTCGGTATTCACTGCACCATAGTAGCAAATATAGCTACTGGACCTGGCCTGCATCTATGAGCTTACCTACGTAGCTTGCCCATATTTTTGCTGCGGTGCCACTGGCAAACGTATCTGCTGTCTTGGGCTCATCGAGCTTAATGAGCACAATATATTCAGGGTCACTTTTACCCACAAACCCAATGTACGTTCCAACACTGCGGTAAAACTGGTAGGTCCCAGTGTCGTCAGCTGACGGGCCAGTGCCGGACTTACCGCCAATAACATATCCCTCACGAAGTGCAGCACTGTTACTACTTTTAGCTGTCGACACCAATACGCTGCGTATCGCTTCACTGACACCAGGACTAATTCGAGAGACTTTAGCCGTTGAGCTATTCGCAGTGTCTGCTTGCTGCAGCGTTGGAGTATTGTATATGCCATTGTTTACCAGCGCTGCATACGCAGAAGTTAGCTGAACCGGAGTAACCGTCAGCCCAATTCCAAAACTCGTGTAGGCGTATCGGGTATTCGTGCTTTGCCGGTTGTTCGGCGCAGGTATATAGCCAGGTTGCTCGTGGTCGTACGCCCCTGTTGGCCGGCCCAGTCCATATATATTAGTAAGGTAGTCGTACCACGTGTTCCGAGACTGTGTGTCTATTTTGTCCTCATCACTGAGACGCTGTAAGGCTGCGACTGCACCAAGATTAATGGATTTTTCCACCATGTCTTTGTACGTGTAGTAGCCTTTCGGTATATTGACCGCATTCACAATCTCGTCATCCCCAATACGTAACCGACCAACGTTATAAAAACTATCCTCGAGCGTAAGCTTCCCTTCGTCCAAAGCGGCTGCCGTAATCAACGGCTTCATGACCGAACCAGGCTCCCATGCCCGAAAGGCCTCCGCTTGGCCATAAAAACATTTTCCGTTGTTTGGCCCCTCCTGGGAGGCTACGGCAACTAACTCACCAGTGGATATCCGCTGTACCACAATAAGACCTTTGACGCTCTGGCTGGTTTGCATGCCACCTGCAAGAACGTCGTCAGTAATCTTCTGAATACGTGGAGCCACGCTACTATGTTGCACAGAGAAACGCGTATTACTATCGTGCGCACTGCAGCCAGGCGCAGCTGAACTGTCCACGACCAATATGGCCAGCACAGAACCTATGCCCAATAAGACCAGTGCTAGTTGAGCAACTCGTTCGTACGGTTTACGCATGCTTCGAGGCCGTCCGACGTGGCGCCATAAGCAGCCCGAACAAGACCATGCCAAACACGGCTGTTATCTCGGGACTAATGGTATTGCACACTGCATTCAGTAGTAACACTACAAAGGCGATCTGTAGTTGTCCATCTCGCACATGGTTTTTGCTCCTTTTAGTAAAAGCCAAAACACACGCAAGTAACGTCGTGACACCAACAAACAATCCGAAGTACTGAGATATATCCAGGAATAGGTCATGACTGGATACAAACAAGTAGCGTTCGCTCAGTGTGACCGCAATATCTTCTGGTACGACGTCGATATTGTTTAGACTAATTGGCAGTGCACCAGGCCCATTCCCAATAAATAGGTTGTGCCTAATAATATCTCGTCCAGTAACCTTGTACATGTCCAGCCGGTAGGTAATACCACGGTCGACACTTGCTGCGTGCATGCGTTGCACATATTGCCCACTACCCATGGTGACAAAAAGAGTTACCGCCAATACAGCAGCTGCCAACAAACCAGCCAGCACCTTGCGGGCATGGACAACCTGCGTAGCAAAATAGGTCAACACAATAACAAGACCCACATATCCGACTCGAGACTGCGTAAAAATAATGATTGCGATAGCTAAACAGAAACAACCAACACTTACCTTGCGAACCCACGACGTCACACCCTTCTGCAAACCAACACCCAGCGCAATTACCACAGCCAGTACTGCGTACATGGCCATAGTTGTCGCCTGCATCATGAGGCCAGGTATCCTATAGCCTTCCCAAATGGCATCCATTCCGATACTAAGTGAACCCGCCAACACCAAGGTCATCAGTAGCAGAGTTGTTTTGCTAAACAGTAATTCTCTAACTCGACCTGCAAAAAACAAACTAAAAAATATGACACTCAGCCACGCTAAAATCCCCATATATTCCGGTGATCTTCCGAACAACATTAGCAGTGGAACCTGATTAGCCATAACAGAGCTTACGACCATGAAAAGTATAACTACCGCGAGCAGCTCTCCGCCCCACTTGCCTAGTGCCCGTATATTAGTTACTAGGACTGCTCTAAGTTTCGGTACTACAAATACTAAAACAGTCACGGCCATCATATAAAATACCCGGATGCTGCGCGAGGTAGTGTGGTGCCCTGGTATATATAAAAGAGGTAGTGCAAAAAATAGATAGAAAAGACTAGCGACAGGATCCAAACGAATCCTGTGCCATAGCCTTACCGAAAACGCTGTATGCGCCGTATCTTTCATTTTTTCCTTGTCACCGACTTTGGCTTCATCTTGGTCCTATACCCCTTCTGCAGCTTAGGGTGTTGACGTAGTTGCAAAAATCCTACTCCGGCCACAACTACGAGCCCCAGCCAGACCAGCCACTCCCCTACGAGTATGTAGGGTGTGTTCCTGGAGTTGGTTTGAGCGAGCACGTCTACGGTACCATAACCTTTTTTCTCTGCGACCTGCTTGCCGTTCATATCAAGTGCATAGGCGCTGGCTGCGTTTGCCGATTGCAAGAATGGACGAGCATTGGCAACGGCCATGAAACGAGCTAGGCTCTTTTGCTGCCAGGCAAATAATGGTGAATTCTTGAAGATAGAAAGGGATGCTGAATTAGTGAACAAGGTAGCTCCACTGCGGGCAAAGTCTCGGTAGTCTTGTGGAGCAATAATACTAGAGCATACCGCAGCCGCAACACGCACGTCACCATTCACGACAAACGGCTGGAGTTGGTATTGCCCTTTGATTACGCTTTTGGCATAACTGAAGTAGTCCAGTGTACCTTTCTGGCCGGTAGCCCGGAGCAGAAGCCTAACGACATAGGGCAAATCTTCCCCGCCCGGGATGAGACGGTACTTATACTCTTTATCTGTAATACCGTCAGTAGAATTACCAAACATCATGTTATTAATATGCCCTATAACTTTTGGTCGGTATATTTGCTCCGACCCTAGGAAGTAGGTTTTTGCCTCACCAGCACCAGTCCGCTTGATACGCTCCTTCAGATTTTTGTTATCAATCTTCTCTAGCCCGTACTCCGGAAAAACAACCAATTCACTACCCTGCCCATCAATTGTTGCTACACGACCCGTCAATCTTTCGCTGACCAATTTGACCGGTATCTGTCGCCCATTTGGTACACGGTACAGAGCCCAGCCTACAATAGATAGTACTGAGACAAGTGCAACCGGTATCCATGCCAGCTTTCGGGTATCCTTTCGCGCCACTAGGTATATAAAAAACCACAGCACGGCAGCTATGCCATAGAAGCCGAGGAATCGGGCTGCAAACTTGAGGGGCGTGTTAACCATAGGTAGTGCCAGTGAGCCCATAGGCAGAACATTATCTGCACTCCCTTGAGGGCCAAGCCAGATAATAGTAGTTAGCCAACAAGCTAAGAAGTCTGCCAGCGCAAAGATTGGTAGCCCCATAGCCACTAGGCCTTTCTTCCCGTATCGCTTATGCACTTTTGTGAGCAATGTAATCGCCTGCCAGAGTATTGAACTAGTAATTGTTACGTTAAGCACATACACGAACACAGCCAGGATAAATCCTTGCTGTTTAGACCCTGCGAGGTCGAGCATGTCAGTAAAGAATACCCATGACCAGGCAAAACCAAACCAAACGACCAGCCCGGTAAGAGCTGGTCGTTTGTATAACCTACTAAGTTTCATAGAGATTACTTTGTAGGAGCTGGAGTAGTTGTAGGTCCACTTGACGCTGGAGCGGATGAAGTAGAACCTGTTGAACTATAGTTGGCGACTTCTTCGAGGTACATCGAGGATACATTTACTGAAGTACCGGCGTCGCTGATCTCGGCCCTACCGAACAGGGTCCCTACTTTATACATACCCATTTGGTAAGTACAAACATTTGTGCCGCCAGCAAAACCACCGGCTGGTGAGGTGACTTTTTGGGTTGTCTTACGACCAGTTTGATCGCTTAACGAGACGGATAGACTACCCTTGCCACTTACTACGGCGCACATGCGGTAATCTTTATACAGAAGTGAGGCGTCGATAGCTGTCGCCTTAGGCGCGATATAGGCAACGTTAGCACCGCTCGTTGTGGCCGTACAGGTCAAGTTAAATCCAGGGTTTGGATTCTTCTGGTCCCCCAGCTCAACCTTATTTGTTTTACATGGTGAAGCTGTTGGCGTCTCTCCAATAATAATTGTGTTGGTAGCTGCCGTGTATGTCCAACGAGCCGTAGCTGCAAAACTTCGATACACGAGAACACCACCACCGACAATAGCGAAGGCCAGTACTGTTACGATGAGCCGGCCTTTTGGTGTTTGGAGGTTAACCTTACTAAGTATGCCCCCTCTTTGAGCTTTGGTATTTTTTGTTGCGGGCATAGTGTTTCCTTTTTTATTCTTGGTTATAGAGTATGTCCTAAGCTTAAGCGTTGTCAAGCTTCTTAGAACTGTTGGCTCGTACTAAATATAGAATGCAAACCCACAATGACATTTCCATCTGGATATTAATATTGTTAACAGCTAGGAACAATGCAAGGAAAATAGCAATAGCCTGGACAATCCCCTTAGGACTACTGACCGTATACCGACGCCGGAGCGCCAGTACGCAAAGCCCGATATACAGACCGGTAACAATAATGCCTCGCTCAACGAGAAGATCCACAGCATAGTTGTGACTACTTTCAAATCGGATACCGTCCTGTATGTCAGGTGCCAGCAGTGGGTAGCTTTTGCTGTTTTCTTGTATATTACGTTCGATCGATCCGACACCTTCGCCGATAAGAAGACTCCCTGTATCTTTTGGCATACTCGCTTGGACTAAATTAAGGCGGTATTCAACGCTCTCGCCAAGATATGATACGTCATATAGTCGCCCGAAATACCCGCCAAGCAGTACTGCAGCTACAAGAAAACCAGTAATGAGTGCAAGTGTCTTGTGCCAATGCCGTCGAACACTACCAGTAAACTTCCAGAGGACAATGACAACGAGTAAGACGATCGCACTCCGGGTCTGAGTTAACAACAGGCAGAGCAACAAGAAGCCTGTCGCAATTCGTACGTAACGAGTAGGTAGTTTCCCGTATCTGTAGTGCCAAAGACCAAGCAAGACACCAATAGCAAATACGCAGGCAGCATATATTACCTGGGAATCTAGAAAGCCTAAGCGCATGGTAGCGTGTGTATCTAGTAACCAAAAAATAAAGTTCCCGATAGCCCATATAACCGTCCCATGAAAGATATATTCTAGGACCCTTCGTACAGGAAGGCAGGTCAGAAACAATCCGATGGCCACCGACGCATAGAGCGATAGCAAACTAGGGTGTACAAGTGGATACCCATACAGTGCACTGCGAACTGGTGAGGTAATGAACAGAAAGATGGTTGTCGTTAACAGAAGCGTGACGAGCAACTTCTGTCGAGTAGCAGACGCCAAGATATCTCGCCGATATAACCCCAGGTAGGAGATTGCTAGAACACCGGCCAGGCCCACGAAGAAGCGGCGCAGCCAGAAGGCCATATACAAATTATCCACCCAGAAAAACATGCCTAAGAAAATCGTTACGGCTACTGCGTACTTGAGTAAAGATTGGCCCGAAGATTCATAAACCACTTTTGCTTGAGACATTGCTATAGTTATACCATGCTATCTCGCCCGATTAACAAGGCGCTCCAAAACGTACGTGCACATCACTTTCTGCTTGCTTTTCTGGCCGTCCCCCTGCTAGCGTTACCTAACCTCCCTGCAACCAGCGGTAGGATCCAAGCAGTCATATCATTTGGCATACTTGCTGCCGGCGTTATCATGTCACTACAAACTCGTGACTATACAGGCCCCTCCGCTCGAGCAAGTAAACTTCTATTTACTTGCCTGCTCTTTCCAATACTTGCAACAATCCTAGCCCGGCTAATCATGCACAAGCCCCTGTACTTTCTTGGACTTGACCCTGACTATATGGGTATCTTTGCATGGCTTGGCATACTTGTTGCTGGATTATTCTGGGCGCCGTACATTAAAACCTTGCTCAGCAAACAAGCTGGGTACATCTACCTCACGATCCTCCTAGTTTCCCTGTTAATTGACCACGGAGCGGTTTTTAGCGGTCTGCCCGTAACCGGTGTATTTGTAAACAACGTCAGCTTTGTGCTGGTTGCAAACCTACTGGTACTGACGAGCATTGCACAGAAAAAGGTGCAATGGATATATCTACTTATTGGCTGTGCGGCTGTACTATTTAGTCAGAACTTAGTTGGCTTTTGCTACCTTATCGGGTTACTACTCTACGGTGTGCTGCATACAACCAGTCGCAGGCAACGAATACTAATTGGTTCCGTTACTGCAGTAAGCTGTGTCCTTCCTCTCATACTCACGGGCTACTTTTGGGGGCTGCAGCAGACAAGTATAACCCAGAGCACTCGTGAACTCAGTACGCTCTACAAGCAATCAGTCGACAACTTTAAACCGTACCAAATTCTGTATAACAACGGTCCGGCGACGCTGTCTACCGACATTAATAACCAAAACCCTCTGCCTTCTGCTATCGTACGGAGCAAAGAACTAATCGGTAATGCGTTCGGCAAACATAACTTATTCTATGACTACTTTGTGTTCTTTGGTCTGCTTGGTCTCTTGAGTTTAGTCATAGCTATTGGGTTGACCTTGAAGTATTGGCTCCAGGGTCGCGTGCCTGATGACAACCTTCTGCTATATAGCTTACTCCTTGTTCATGGCCTGCTTTTCCCGCCAACTGTCTACGTAGCTGTTCTATTCTGTGCCGTTCAGTTTGGACTACTACTTGGCGCTAAACCGTCACATCAACAGACTCGTAAACTTCGCTTCATCCCGCTCAGCTTTGCTGCCGGGTTAGTACTGGCAGGTCTACTTATTACGATACGTTCCTCTTCCGATGAACCCACGTTACACACCAGGCCAGCAACATCGCCAGGCTTTACTGAGTCATTTAATCAAGATTTGCAGCGTAACATCGAACAGTCCCTCCAGAATCGTCTTGCTTTTACTAACGCGCCCCGAGGAACTGCTGTGCTCCTAGACGCAAAAAGTGGGGTCATCAAGGCTGCGGTGGATGTAGCGTCCCCCAACCCAACACTGTGCCCCGCATCACAGTCATGTCGTAACCCCAAGCAACACGCAGCCCTGCAATCCTGGGAACCTGGATCGGTCATGAAGCCACTGCTTGTAGCTGCAGGACTGGACAGCGGGAAAATTAGTCTTACCGATAATTTTCTGGATCCGACATATCAGAAGATTGACGATTTTGCTGTGTATGACGCCCTGCCGCATGAACCACAGACACTGACGGTACAAGGAGTCCTTAACGCTTCTCGAAACACCGGAGCCATACATATATACCGCCAGCTTGGGACAGATCAAGTAAGACGTCCGCTGTGGCATACATACCTTACTGAACATTTTGGTTTCAGCCACCCCACCGGCATAGAACCTAGTGAAGATAGTGGCTATGTACGCTCGCCGGACGGGGGACGTAGCCTAGATCGCCAATATACCATGAGTGCTTATGGCATTGGCGTAACCGTTACCCCACTGCAACTTGCAGCTGCCTACGCCACACTGGCTAATGGCGGCATGTACATTACGCCTCATATGAGCGACCAAACACCCGTACAGAAATATAGAGCCATATCGTCAGATACAAGCAAGCAAATGGAACGCTCTTTACAGGAAGTCTTTGACAAGAATACCAAGACCACTAAGGATCCCCGCCTCACTTTTGGTGGCAAAACTGGCACCGCACCAGCATACGACACTAATTGGTCGTACAAGCCAGCAACCGACATTGGAGTATTTGCCGGTTTCGTTAAGACTAATTCTGAAACCTTAGTATTGGTGGTGAAAATCGATGAACCAAAGACAAAAGAATTTGCTAGTTACGCTGCTCGTGATACCTGGCTTGAGATTATTCAAAAACTATATAAGTAACCTACTACTGAAGTGTGTAGCTGGTGACTTTCCACGTGCCAGAAACAATCTGCAAATAGGCTAACCCTGCATAACTTTTACCTGCTAGTATTGCCGTAAAGTTAACTGCGCCCGTCTCTGTACTCGTTGATTGCCAGCTCGACTCGTCTACTTCAACTTTATTATCTGCAGGAACCTGGCTCGTGTTTGCTCCAACGTATGGGTTGTTCTTGAGACCAGACTTTTCAATAGAAGTTATGGCCACACAAACCTGCTCAGGCATGCCGGCAACTCCACAATATACTGGTGACTCTTTAGTTTCTGCAGGCTCTGTAGTCGGAGTGTCCTGGCCGCTTTTCTTGGCTGCCGTATCGGATGTGCCGGTTGTTTTCTGGTCTGTGACAGATGTTTGCTCAGCAGAGATAGCAGGTTGTTTAGTAGATATATTTTCCTTACGGTTCAACAAGTAGCTTGTACCGGCATAGCCAACGAGTGCAGCAAGTGCGACACCAAGGATTAGGGCTAGGATTCTAGTAATCCTGGAGTGAAATATCGGACCCATACTGACTCTTTGCACGGTCGCCTTAGGCTGGACCGGCTGCGGAGCAGTAATCGGTTCCTCGATCTTTTTTGGAGGTGCACTTAAATCAAGGGGGTTAAAGTCATTAATCATACATAAGCATTATGACGGATAAACGGCTAGCTGACCAGTCGGCTATAGCTGCGTAATGATTTGGTCGGCAAACTGCTTCGCTTCGTCCAGAGTACGAACAGTCAGGGTGCCAGAACCACTTGTCAGGATGTACCAATTGCCATTCTTAAAGATATTTAACTGACCGTACTGCGGATCCCAGTAGGCACCGGTTCCGTAGCCACTGACACTCTCGGCCCCAGCGGGTTTTTCTTCACTTAACTGCATAGCATTGCTGTCGATTCCCTCAGCTGTTTTAGCACTACGAGCAAGGAGTGTTAGGCTTTTAATCTTATCTGCACTAATAGGGAGCCCCGTATTAGTATCCAGAGTATATGTACAGGTACTAACATTGATGTCATCTGTTGAAGTATCGCCATTAGATACTCCCTTCTCCGCACCGGCACCGAGTACCGTATCTGCCACAGCCTGAGTTACGACGGCGCAAGCATCTACAACTTTGAAGTCACTGCTATTTTGGCTGGCCGTCTTTTTGCCGCTGGTATCTGGCTTATCTTCATGGCTTCCTTGTATGAGCAATATTCCCGCTACGCCAGCGATAACCAGCAGGCCAATACCTATTCCAACAATCTTCTTCATACACCCTCCTATTTACTTCTCTAGCTTAGCCACATATGTACCCCAAGTAAACAGCAATGTGTTCTGGCTGATAACTACTTTTAGTATTTGTAAAGAATTGGGTATTGCTATTATCACAACGGGCAGATATAGTAAGCGTAAGCCTTACGGAGAAGTACTGTGAAAATAAAGACCGCTGCGAAAAAAATCATACCGCTGTTGATGGCATTGCTCATTGTTGGCGCCCATACCGGAACTGCCCTAGCTGCAAGTAGCACTTTGACCATGCAGGGATATGACGTAAACAGTAATAGCACTACAACTGCACACGCCAACGACCCCACAAGATGGGTACTAGGCTATAACAATACCAGTGGTTCAACTGCATCTGTCGAGATAAACAACCAGATTCCTTCTGGCTCTACACTGTCTCCTGGCAGTGTCCAATTACCTCCCGGATGGGACGCAGCATATTCCGACGACAATGGTGGTTCATACAGTGGCACCGACACCGGCGCCAACACTACTGACCTACGTTTTAGTAATCCGCTGCTCGCAGAATCTGCCAACGGCACCAGTGAAGTAGCTACCCAACCACTTACCAGTACTGCCCAGTCATCTACTGGGCAAGACGCCTATGTCCCTATCCCATTCAAGGATCGGATCTTGGGTATTGCCCACCACAGCACACAAGTCGGTAACGAACTCGTTTGTACTAACCAAGACGGCACAACCTGTACTGGTTACCCAAAAGCCTTTAACTTAAGTGGTCAGACTGACTTTTACACCTCTATTAACCCGTTACATTATCTAGACAAAACAACGGGACAATTGTACTTTGCCGCCCAACGAACGACCGGCTACGGCATCGTCTGTTGGAACCTGCAGACCGATAACTGGTGCGCTACTGGGTACACTCAGCTTTCTGCAACAGGAAGCGTATTGAGCAGTGAACAACCTTCTAACTTACTTGGTGTAGCAAAAGCCGGAAACTGTCTGTACGCCTGGGATACCGGACTAAAGGTATATAGCTATAACCCTACTACCTATGCAGCAACCTGTGGACTGGCGGGTAATTATACGGTTGGTACTACGTACTCCCTACCGAACTACAATCCTAGTGAACATAACTTATCTTCATCTTATTACGGACCCGTTGGGACCGCTGAGGTAATCGACGGCAAGGTCTACTTTAACGTCAACTATACCTTTAAGGCAGATATTAACTTCTTATGTGGTTTCTCATCTACCAACTACTGTGAATCACAACGCTTAGTATGCTTTGACCCAACTGCCTCTAACGGCGCCTGTGCCGGCTGGAGCGTACCAAGTATTGGCTCTACTGGACAGCCATTGCAGCTTATTACCACCGTCTTTCAGGACAAGGGCAACAACAATAACCCTTGTGTCGTATTAATAGACTCTGCACCTGGCGTCCGTAGTTCTACCATTAGTTGCTATAACAAAGTGACCGGAGCGTCTGCAGCTGTTCCAGCTAATCTAGCTAGTAATGTATTCGCCGATGCCCGAGCACTCGTCACCGGTGACAGTTACAATGTCGTTGCCTCATATGAAGAAGTAACAACTACCAACTCAGATGGCGACCAGATAACGGTCTTCCCTTTTAGTAAATTTGGTCAATTCACCAGTCCTGAAACAGGTGTGGGCGGCTGCTACAACTGGACGAGCGGTAATGAGTGTGCCGGCTGGGGTTCTAGCGGAGACGGTGAAACGACGTGGGCAAGCGTAAACAGTGGAGACACTCGTGACTACGGATATGCTATTAACGAGAACGGCTGCTTGCTGGGACTTGGCGACTCAGGGTGGCTATGGTCGTTCGGTGCTGACGACGGTTCAGTGCCCTGCCGACAGACCGTTGCTAACGTAGACATAAACCCATCTGCCTATTACTGTGATGGTAACGGTAACATTACTGGATGGGACAAAGTTAAGGTTAGCAATATTGACTTCTCCGACCTCGACCAGTTGCTCGTCACTATACTGGACAGCAATGGCACTCCCGTCAGTGGGTATGAAGGCGTCAGCCTACTACCAAGTGGCGAGTTAGATATTTCAGGTATTCCTTATACTGGTACCACTCAAGATCTACAGATTCAAGTGCTGTTCATCGCCCACAACGACGACCCATGGGCTGGTAACGACGCACCGTACGCAACGGCTACGTTTGCAGGTGACGATGCCCAGATATGTTACGAAACCGTTGCTCCGGACGATTGTGAAATACCAACCATCTACAACCTTGCAGACAGTACAACCATCCAGCTTAACGATGAAAGCGAAGACACCCAAGAAGCTGACGGTGAGCTCGCCCTTATGGCCAGTAACGGTAGGGTTTGCGGAGCAACCATTGCAGACACCAACAGTCCAAGCAATCCAGTCACCCAGGCCCTGGGAGTGACCGGTGAAAATATGCCAACCATATTAGCCACATCACTACTCGTTCTGTCGCTCATTGGTATCGCCCGGTTCCGTCGACGATATAACTAAGCTGGCCTCTGCTAGCTACAGCCTGTATGCTAAGAGTAACGGTAATGGAGGGACGTATGGCTAAAGCTACAAGTAGTTTTGATGGTGATCAAGGTAAGCAACCATCTGTTATTGCCTTGCAACAAATCACCCGAGCTAACAATGCCTTTCGTGCTGCCGCATGGACCGGAGACCACCTCCAACTAACCCTCATGACCATAGACGTCGGTGATGACATCGGTATGGAAGTGCATGACGACCACGACCAATTCCTACGCATAGAAGCAGGCGCGGCAGAAGTACAGATGGGCCCCAATGCCAAAGATGTAACAACCTGGCAAGCGACAACTGGAGATGCTATCTTTGTCCCTGCCGGAACCTGGCATAACATTAGTAATAGTGGTCAAAGCCCTCTTAAGCTCTACTCCATCTACGCCGGGCCCGAGCACCCTCATGGCACCATTCACCCTACAAAAGCAGATGCAGAAGCGTAACATCCTCCGGCTACTTCCTATTGTTATCTGCCTCTTGGTAGTCGGTGGTACATGGCTCATAGGTCACCGTAGCACTACTCGTCTGGCGCATGTATACGGCCTGGGCTCCAACAAACAATTTGAACTTGGTAACGATTCGAGTGAACGAGTCTACACCGATCCAACAGCCCTCAACTTTGGCAACCAGTTCGATACCACCCTCCAGTCTGTTGTTGCCGGAGATGGCTATACCTTACTACTCACTACCGACGGGTCCGTGTACGGATTAGGCACAAACCAAGATGGTCAGATCCAACCCAAAAGCAAAGATGCCACGTTTGTAAAACCAGTAAAGATCGACCTTGGGCTGGAACAGAACGAACATGTTGTACAGCTCAGCGCCAAGGCCCACCACACCCTGGCCTTAACAAGTAAAAATAGAGTACTAGCTTGGGGATCGAACCACACTTCGCAGCTCAGTAGTGGCGGGCCCGAAGACCGTATACAGATAGTCAAGATTCCTGATAACCAGTCCGTCGCCAAGGTTATTGCTGGCTGGAGACACTCTGCAGCACTCACTAAGTCAGGGCGGATTTACGCGTGGGGCGGTGTCTGCAACACCAGCCCTAATACTTCAATCCAAGAAAAACAAACCCTCACCTCTGGTATAGGTGGCTACTTTGACCCTGTTGGCGGATCAAGCGGCACCGAAGGTGACTGCAACCAGACTTTAGCAGCCAGCTTTATCCAGTCTGCCAAACCGACACGCATTGGCGATGACCAGCAGCAATTCATGGACGCGGACCTTGGCTATGGGCACATAGTTGCCCTGACTAACCAAGGCGATGTATACACGTCAGGCTGTAACCTATTCGGACAACTGGGTCGTGATAGTCGACGGATCGACAGTTCAACTCTGCAGTTTGAACGCTCTGATTTACTGTCTAGCATTCCGGCCACGGCTATTGCTGCCGGCTACCGTGATACCTATGTTCTGCGCGACTCGACCGTTTGGTACCTTGGACTAGATATGGATGTTATTGCCTCGGCTCAGCAAGCCAAGAATACCGATGAGAAAATCTACGGTCTTGAAGATGCTAAGCAACTAAAGGCCAGGATTAAACCAGCCGAGCTGCTAGATAGTGTAGACAGTATCGTTGGCGGTAAAGACATGTTGGCAGCCTACAAAAAAGACTCATCCCTGCTGCACATTATCGGCCGCAGACAATGGCAATCTGGTGGTGAATTGCAGCAAGACGTAAAATTCCCTGGAGTCATTACGTCAGTAAGCATCTCACCTAACAAAGTGCTGGTGAAATGAAAAGGAATTCAGAACTCCCCCGTAACGTGAAGTTACTGTCTTGGGTAAGTTTATTCACCGATGCCGCCAGCGATATGCTTTACCCCATCTTGCCGATTCTCTGGCAACAACGTGGTATTAGCTTTGCTGCTATTGGCATGATCGAGGGCATAGCCAGTTTCGTAACCGGAGTCTCTAAAGGCTATTGGGGCGCACTGTCAGATTCACTGCGTCGATATAAGCCGCTGGTCTGGATCGGCTATTCCCTGTCCGCTCTCGCAAAACCACTGCTCTTTATTGGTAGTTCATTTGTCTGGCCCTTGGTTCTCCGTAATGTAGAACGACTTGGTAAAGCCATACGGACCGCTCCACGTGACGCTATTCTAGCAGCAGAAACAAAGCCCGAAACACAAGCCCGTGTCTTTAGCTACCATCGTTCCATGGACACCCTTGGTTCGGTCATTGGACCACTACTCTGTCTTCTTGTTCTGTGGCTCACCAATGGATCTTTGTCGGCTGTTTTCATTGCCTCAATCGTTCCTGGCCTGGCAGCTATGTATCTGGCGTCACGTATTCGTGAGCCTAAGAAACTCACTAGCGCTAAGCTCCGGGTGGCCAAGCCAAAGACCGGTGGGATAGATAAGGAGCTGGTGACCCGTGTCTGGCGGCTGCCGGCTTTTCGCCATATGCTACTCATTCTTGGATTGTTCTCACTAATTAATAGCTCGGATGCGTTTCTGTTACTACGTCTCAACGAGCTCGGTTTGTCACTCCAAAAGGTCGTGGCCGTGTACTGTGTGTATAACCTGATTAATGCTGTAGTCACCCGAAATTCTCGGTGGCTTCTAGACCGTTTTGGGGTACGCATAACCATGCTCTTCTGTATGACCGTTTTCTGCTGCGTCTACTCACTGCTTTCATTAGACTTCTCGTCCTGGGTTGCCGTTGGTGCTGTTATGCTCTACGGACTGTTTGACGGTACCTTTGAAGTCACCGTCAAAACCTGGCTGGTACGAATTGTACCTACGGAAGTATACGCTACCGCTACTGGCCTATATGGCATGTTCGCGGTTACCGGCTTCATGATCTCCAGTATTGGAACAGGTTTGCTGCTGTCACATATTGGTAATACCACGTATTTGCTTATAGGGGTTCTGACCGTAGTGCCTATTACGCTACTGGCCTGGGGTAATAACAGCGATTTCGCCAGCTAAGATTACACAGTACTCACAAAGGGTGCGATTTAATATTTGCCGCCATTAGTAATATGTTTTACTGAAGTGAAACTATATAATGCACTACAATGACGACTGCTGAGGAGGAGAAGAGCGTTCTAGAAGTCACCGACTACTTCGGTACTATTGTGAAGTTTAAGCAAAAGAACTATGATAAGCATAAGGATAAACATCCAGAACTCAGAAACAAACAATTCTTCCCAAAACAAATAACTATGGCACTCCAACGCCCTACATTAACAATCGACGGTAACCAAGAAGGTACCCTTTGCTACTATCTTGAATTATTCCGCGTTCGTGATATAATAAAGTTTACAAAGGTAGTTGTTCGGGAGACTAATCGTCGCAACAACTCAGACCCCCATTGCGTAGTCATGACCGCATTTAAGACCGATCATATTCAAGAATTAAAGTATGGGTTTACCCCAACGTATTACACTAAGGAGCAGTGATGGCTAGAGAACTAAAGCTAGACAAGGCAAAAATCCTTTCTCAATTGAAGGTTCTGCAAAGTATGTCCAACAGCTGGACTCTTGAATATGATCCTGAAGTTGATCAACTATTCTATGGTGTTTCACGAATTCCTAAGGGTTATTTCCTGTTTCAGGTCAATGATGAGATAAGTCTATTTGTGAATAAGAATTCACGTATAAGTGGTATGTTTGTTGAGTATTTCAGTAACAATTATCTTGAGCACAACAAAGAACTTAAGCCCGTTTTGCGTGTGCTTGAAGACAAAGACACCTCTTCTAGTGACGTACAAGAAATGGAACGAGTAGCATTAGAGAAAGATCTTTTCTTCGATGCGTTTACATCCCTTGTTGATAAAGACGAGCTTGTCACAGCAATCGCCTAGGTATCGTTTATATATCGCACCGACCTGCTTAGGAGCAAGGTTCACTTCTGTCAGAGTATTGACTTTTTAGATCTTTTGTGATATTATACTCCAACTTCACTATTTGTGGGGTTTAAGGAGTTACAACTATGCGTGCTGACCTCAAAGCGTGTATTTTGGCAACGATTCTCATTGGTTCTGTTATTGGCTGCGTATCCAGTTATGCGGCATATGCAACACGCCCGACGACTGAAGCCACAAAGGCAGCGCCTAGCGCAGTTGCGACCGCTACGTCTCAGGCGGTAGCTGGCACCAACACTAGTCAAGCAACTACTGGCGGCACCCCAACTCCTTCTACTCCCGCTGCCGTTCGTAGAACCACTCCTGCCCCAAACTGTACTCCCGCTACCCTCATGCAGCCGGTGGCTGCACCAAACATTAGCTTGGCTACTCCAGGCGTAACTGAATCCCCATTAGTGCGAAACGAGTACACCATATATGGCAACACCCTCAACGAGATTCGTACCCAATCTGCAGCCTGTGCGCCAGTTATGAGCAACGGGGAACGATTTAGTGCAAACACGAGCTACGCGCTAAACTGGACATTCAGCTACCAAGATAATGGTAGCGGCGTTTGTAGTGTCCGAAGTGCTGCCGTTGGGCTAGCTATTGGGCAACAGTATCCTGCTTGGCAAGCCAGCGCCGGTGTCAACCCTGGGGTTAGCGGCGCATGGCAGACCTTTATGCAGAACCTCACGACTCATGAGAATGAGCATGCCAACCTAGCTCGTACTTACGCCAGCCAGATATTAAATAGGATACAGAACTTCCCGCCCACCAGCTGTTCTAGTATTGTCGCTGCGGTTAACGGACAGGCTCGTGCAGTTATTGGGTCGCTCGATGCTGCTAACGAGGCCTATGACCACGACACCAATCACGGCACTACTCAGGGCGCAATACTCTAGCTAGAAGCGGTGAATTCCGTCTGGTGATCCATCTTGGACGCGCACCGCACTAATCTGCAAACGGTACTTCAGGAGTGGAATACTTACCACCCGCACATGGTGCAGCAAGGTATATCGTGCCCCAGCTGCTGGATCTTCCTCGGCTAATGGCTTCTTGTGTTTACGATAGTCAAAGTACACTACCAAGCTTGAGGCAATAATAAGCCCCAGCAGTATAGTTATAGACACTCCCACAGCACCCGTGTTGGCTAATACCGGTATTATTCCTGTCTCGGCAGCAACGGCCAGCCCGATAGGGTCGTGGATGGTACCCGTTGCTTCGTCTACGTCTAGTGGCCCATTATCCGTAATGTTGTAACTTGCCTTTACGGCTGCTTGGCCCTGCACACTAGTCTGAGTGACTGTAGCGCCAGTAACTGCTGCGTAGGTTTTGGTCGTTGGATTATACTTACGGACCGAAACTTGCTCCGGCTTTAGGTCGGTCACGAAGGTAACTTCTACCTGGTTAGCTACTTCTTCCGTTGTAAAGCAGAAATTAACAAGCCCCAGGGGATAGTCAAAGCCATTGTCTTGGGAATTCTGGTCAACTTCCTTCTGTGCCCCAGAACAAGTAATGTCCGTATCTTGAGGTGTTTGTATGACTACGGATTTACTTGTAACAGCGTTGGTAATAGTTTTCTGAGTAACAGGCTCGTCGGGTGCTCCATACAGCGTAACCTTAGAAATTTTCTGCTTACCCCCTGATCCGAACCATATATTACCCAGATTATCTGCACCAATACTGCTTGGCGTAACACTACTCCCCGACGGAAGAGCAAAGGAAGTAATAACGCCACTGTCTGTAACTCGGAGCAATGCGTCATCTGCATTGCTGCCTTCCGCAATAAACCATCTGTTACCATCTGCCCCTTTGAAGCCGCCATATAGATAGGCGTCACCATTTCCGGGGACCTGGTAGAATGAAGGCGTACCATTTGGCGCAATCTTGACAACCTTGCCATAGTCGTTTGAGGCATACCATAGTGCCGTATCGTCACCATGTAGTACGTCTTGGTAAAAAGGGTTATTTGACCAGTCGTGACGTACCATGGTGCCACTCGTATCTATGGATACTAACTGGGATGTGTCATCGTCACCATCCTGCTCATCATTACCTGCATAGTAGAAAAACCAGAGTTTATTACCAGGCCCTTTTGACACGGCACCGGCATTATCATTTGAAGCGTCTTCAGCTCGGATATCGTATGAATCAAGCACCTGACCATTTGCAGGTGCCATCTTGAGCATGTGTATGCTTGTTGAAGTTAGGTGCACGATCCAAATGTTATTGTCTGGACCGACTGCGCATCCTTTTGCGGCAGCTTCTACACCAGTAGGTAGATCGTAGTATGTCGCTTCACCATTGGATGCTATCTTAGCCATTCGATTATCTTTAGTAGCAGCCCATAGATTACTGTCGGGGCCAAGCATAAAACAATGAGCGTCAGAGTTGAGTTCAGAAATGGTATACATGGTAGTCGCACCACTGGCCGACACCTTACCAATCTTGGTGTGGTCTATAAGGTTCTGGAACCACACAGTATTGTCCGGACCTTCGGTAATGTAGTGAGCGCAAATACCCTCCGGCAACACGTATTCTTGAATAAGCTCCGTATTTGCTGCAGCAGCCGGATCGCACGAATCCCCGGCACTCACATGGGGCATATGAACAAGCAGACTAGTAATCATGAGACCTATGACAACAAAACTAAAAATAGAGCGTCGAATATGCATAGTTGTTATGTAAAAAGTATAACATATAACGACACCCGAGATACCAGTCAGCCTGCTACAATCCTTGTATGAGTAGTGTCGCTACCGACCATCTGACAAAACACGACCCGTTCCTGGCTCCAATCATTGCCGCCCATGGACCATTCACCGTACAACCCCATGCCAACTACTACCAAGAACTAGTAGACAGCATCATTAGCCAGCAGCTCAGCGTCAAAGCAGCTGCCACTATACAGCGACGTTTCTGTGAGCTATTTGGCTCCACGACCCTCCCTTCCCCAGAGCAGATTCTGACTAAAGATATTGAGACACTACGCTCAGCAGGCCTCAGCCGTCCCAAGGCCAGTTATATATTAGACTTAGCACAGCACGTTGTAGATGGGCGGGTAACCTTTGGCCATCTAGACAGTCTCAGCAATGAGGAAATCATTACTGAACTTACGGCCGTTAAAGGTATTGGCGAGTGGACGGTACATATGTTTCTCATCTTCTGCATGGGACGCCTCGACATTCTTGCCTCCGGAGACCTCGGCGTACGAAATGGTATCCAGAAACTGTATGGTCTTGACCACCTACCAAGCCGCGCAGATATAGAAAGTCTAGCTACTCAATATCACTGGCACCCGTATGAATCGGTTGCCTGCTGGTACATCTGGAAAAGCTTAGACAACCTGCCAGCTTAGGTCTGTTTTAAACGCCCGAACTTGTAGGGGTAATAAGGCCGTTAACCATACCACTACTCTCGGCAGTCTGCGTTGGTAGCGATACCGTTGCCACCACTCCACCACCACGACCACTCGTGATATTCAATTTGCCCCCGAGTTTCTCGGTTAGCAGTTTATTGGTATACAGTCCGAGTCCAAGGCCCTCTTGGTCGAACGTTTCAGTAGGCTCTCCACGACTAAACGGTTCCATAATATTCTGTAATTTATCTGCTGGTATACCTGGCCCATGGTCAGTAACCCGAATGGTAGTGCCTGATTTCGTCGACTTGGCGGCAATTGTTACGGTACCCTTTTCAGGGCTAAACTTGACCGCATTCTCTACGAGTGAACTGATGAGGAACTGTGCTTCAGCAGGTTGAGCCTGGATAGCAGCGTTAGCGTCCAGCTGTTGCTGCACTACTATACCCTTCTGCTGTATCTGTGCTTGCAAGCTTTCTACTGCACTGGCAGCTACTGACTGTATGTTCTGTAGCGGAGCATCGGTCCGCACACGACTGAAGTCACGCGCGTTACTGAGTGAACGTGCTAGCTTCTCAAGTGACGCAAGTCCATTAAAGTATACCTGGGTATGTGTAACTTCGCGGAACTCTTGGCTGACTCGCTTGAGGCTAGCAGTAGCCGTACTCAGGCCTTCCGCAGCATCACCGAGCATCTCGCGCTTGCGCTGCGCTAGCCACTGCTCGTTTTCGAGCAAGACTTTATGCTGTTCACGTGTTTGGCTTTGGCGACTTTGTAAGTAGGTGGCAATAAAGATGGCTAGTCCACCGAAGGCAAAGAGCGCAACAGTATTAGCAAGTCGCAGTTCGGCTATCTCGTACTTGCCTGTCACGGTAATAATCACGTCTGCAATTGCAATAAGAAGAGCAACACCAATAAGCGGCATCCAAAAGCGCTTAGCCTTAACAAGATCCTCAAGGCGTGTCTTGGATGTTGCGCTGGATAGTGAACCTGGTCTTGTTTCCGATTCCAGGCTATCGTTTTGAGTCTGGATATTAGATATAACGACCGCTAAACTCTTAACTTCTGTTTGGACTGTCTGAAGTACGGTTGGTGCAAGTACCTTATTGGCGGTAAATAGCTCAAGAGCACCTTCTAATATTGTGAGTGGGGTACGTAAGTAATGTGTCGTAATGCTCAGGAAGGCCTTAATATTGCTAGCGTCTTTACGCTCCCGTTCAACAAGCGCCATCACTACTTGGCTACGCTTGTAGTCGCGGTAGGCCATGATTGCATATGCTAGTGCTACGAATAGCAGCAATGAGGCAAAGAAGAACGGAATACGACGTTCCAATGTCGATATACGCTTAACAACAGCCGGTTCAACTTCTGGGAGCTGCGCTATACCGCCCGTACTTGGGAACCCTGGTATTGGAGTATCTCTTGTAGCTTCTGCATTTGGTGTCGCTACCGGAGTGCCGCCTGTATTACCAGGTCGAGTAGGCCGCGTTGGGTTGGTGGGATTAGTCGGGTTCGTAGGAGTGGTAGGAGTTGTTGGTGTTTCCTCGGTAGTAGTAACACTGGTGCCCAGCACAAAGCTACTCGCCCCAATTTCGTTTACGGCAGCTACTTGGAATTCATAGGTAGTCCCAGCTTCCAGATTACTAATGTCGTACGATGTAGCAAGAGAAGGATCATGACTCAGGGTTTGCCAGGTACTTTCACCCGCCTTGCGGTACTGAATTGTGTAGTCCACAATTGGACGACCACCATTGTCTGCTGGTGTTTGCCATGACAAGGTAACACTCGTTTTAGTCGGAGCTCCTCCAAAGTTCAGGGGCACAGATGGTGGCGTGTTTAGCCCAAGGGTTGGTAGACCGTCCTGGTTAGTCCGCCAAATGTTACTGAAGTTCCAGGTGCTTAAAGGCCCATTCATACGATTAAACTTAAAGTAGTCTGCTTGCGACCCATTAGCGTTTACCGCGGTACACAAGCCACTTGGAGGAGTAGTAAGCTCGGGGAAAGCCTCGGGGCCTGAGGTATTGACTGCTACATAGTTTACACACTCACTTTGGCCTGTCTGCTGTCGGTCGGCGAAGTTATTAGATGCGGCTGATCCAGGATCACCAATATTATACCTAAACAAATGCCCAACCAGTCCACCTACAAAGCCGCCGGCCGGTGGTTCTACAAACGTATACACCCACTCATTATTAGGCAGGTCCGCACCAACCATACCAGGGCCCGTAATAGCAGTAGTAGAGAACAGATTCTTCAGTTGATCCCCTACATTAACCAGGAACAGGCCACCACCGATACCGCCGGCCGCTATATATTTTGCTGATCCGGTAGCCGTAATACTGCCAGCGCTATATGAGTTTTCGATCGACACTCCAAAATTAGGAGAGTAGATAGCATAGAATCCTGCTTCCCAACCGACTAAGCCACCGGCAAGTGCTAGACCTCCGTTAACATTCACTGCACCGGCAAAGTAACTATCTTTAATGGTTGTGACATAGGGGTCTAATCCAAATTGGCCACCACCACTCGGTATCATAAGGCCGACCAGACCACCGACAGTATGTACTTGGTATGGAGATGAAGCAATGGTAACACTAGCCGAAGATGATGACTTAGTAATCGTAGATCCTTGGGATATACCCACCAGACCCCCAGCGAATACCGGGAAAGCATCTTTTGTGAGCCAGTTGGTCCAATCGTCAACTTTAGTACCGGTATTATTAAGCTTCATGACGCCGGCCATTCTAATACCGTCAAACAACGCATTGGCACGTCGGTAGTAGAACAGCTCCATATTGCTTCCATTTGGGACCATGGTCAGTGCCTGCGAGAAGCCTGCATATTGGCCGTTTACATCAGGTGTGCCGCCACCCCACAATCCCTCTGCCCAGTTCTGTGCTCCGGTGCCGTCGTTATTAAACCGTTGCAAGGATGGCTCATCTGCCGACGAAACATATACATATCCCGCATTATCGACTGCAAGTGCCGGCTGCTGGTGGTTGGACCAATTACTACCAGGAACAGTTGCATTAGTACTAAACGTTATCTCGTTACTACCATCGCTATCAAAGCGCGTAACTGTTTGGTCCGCTATATTCATGTAGAAGACATGGCCAAGGTTATCTGTCGCAAGAGTGTTAGGGTTCTCTCTAAAGCTCATTTCTTCGGGTTCACTTGGTGCGTCAATAGGCCAGCTAATCGGGTTGCTGCCGTCAGTGTTTAGACGCTGTATACGCTGATTGTTCATATCAACCATATATATGTAGTTGCTGGTGGTTGCTAGGCTTGTCGCCCAGTCAAATTGCCCTGGCCCGCTACCGTTGCTGCCGATTGCATCTATGTATTGTCCGCTCGTCGTATAGCGCTGTATTTTGTCTTCGTGCGTATTGCCCAGATTGTCTGCCGGGAAACTGCCCGTAATAAGCACTCTATCTTGGCCATCAACCGCTATATCATATGGATAAATATTACGTGGCTCGTCATTATTGCCTATGATTGTTCTGAGCTCCCACTGCCTGACCATCACACCGCTGCTATTCAACTTACGTACCGTACCGTTTTGCTCGAGGATATAGGTATTACCTGTACTATCCACCGCCATAGAAAGCGGTCGGTAATACACACCGTTACTGCTACTAAATAAGTCCAGTACGTACGGAGGGCCACTTTCAAAAGGCGTTCCTCCAGCTGAACTAAGTGAACCAGACAGTAACGATACCGACGTAATGGTGCTAGATCGAGCCAAGCCTGTAAGCAGTCCGACGCCGCCCTGGTACGGGTCAGCATGCTCAGATAGACGCATGCGTGCCGTCGATACCTGTCCGGTGATATTCTCAAGCTTCACATTCTTAACGGTCGCGTGTTCGAGCTTACTAAAGATTCCTACAGCATCTTGACCAAGAACCATATTGTAGAAAGTGTTGTCATCTAGACGTAATAATGTAAGGTTACGTATAGTGTGTCCTTGGCCATCAAACTCACCAGAGAACGAAATGCTGTTGATGGGGTCGTAAATGGGCATAAAGCCTTTGTATTCATATGGAGTGTTGGCCAACCATGTCCAGTTTTCAGATCCTGCACAGTTAATATCATTATCCAGTACGTACTTAGCACTCATATCCCCGAGTTCAAAGACACCATTAAATGGATCGAATGTTTGCCGATTAAACCCAATGGCCTGTAATTGGTCGCAATTTGTTATGTGTACCGTCTGTTGAGCAGTTGTCGTGCCTGTTGTGGTCACCCAGTCAGTCTGTAAGTGCTCATCAGTAGATATATTACGAATGTCGTACGCAATTCTCAGATCATAGGTTGTACTTGCGTCGAGTCCGTACAAGACATAGTCATCTCTACGCCCCAAATTTGGTACAGAGATCCACGTAGAGTCCGACTGTTTCTTATACTCAAGCAGCGTATTGTAGTATGTGTAGTCGCTAAGCGATCCTAAATCAACGGAGTCACCGTTCCATTTAAGCGCCATAGTACTACTGTTGCTGTCCTGTACTTCAAAATCGTCAACTACACCCACCAGAAGTGCGGTAGTATCCGAACCAGTACTAATCGCATTACCTGCCTTACCGGTGGTATATATTCCGTGCTTCGTTGGGACTGCTTTGTAGACAGCGTTAAAGTCAGCTTGCGCCCCATAGATGGTGCCATCCGAGGTAATGAGCGTGCCATCACGAGTACGCATTACTCCTTGATCACTATATGCATTGGTTGTAATGGAACCGTCCTGCTCAAGTGTCCGTAAGGCTCCATTGTTCCAGTTCGCGAAGTGAATGTTCTCATCTGCATCAATTACAAAATTGTAGACTGTATCCCCTGTTGAGGCCAGTTGAGATCCAGTGCCACCACCAGCAGGAACTTTTGTAAAAATCGCTCCACCGCTTAGCGCATACAGTGCGCCTGATGGACCAAATGTAAGCTGGCTTATATTTGTTGGTACAGTACCCCAGTCAGTAATAACCCCTCCGGGAGTCACCTGCTTAATAGTACCGTCTATCGCAACATAGGCGTTACCATCACTGCCGAGGGTCAGCGCTGTCGGCACCGAGGGACCACCCATATCATACGTCGAAACTGAGCCACCGGATGTGGTGTAATAAACGTCGCTGGTGCTAACGTTAATGGAGAAAATACCACCGCTAGCATCTGGCACTACTGCCCGAAGCGTATGCCCAGGTTCCAATGTTCGAACAGTAGAGCCATTGGTATCAATCACAAACACCACTGAGCTACTGCCCGTGTAGTAAGCGTATAGATTACCGTCAGGTCCATACTTAATACGATCTATCTTTTCTGGTAATGTGGTCAGGATTGAAGTCTGTCCAGAACTGGTTATCTTGCTAATGTTCATACTGTATGTGTTGGCCGTATACACATTGCCCTGGTCATCACGAGCAATATCTTGTGGATACGAACCAGGGTTACCCGTGGGCGTTACGGTGCCTGTTGAAGTAATGTCGTAGAGGACATTAGTGTCATCACTAATTGCATAGAAATCACCAGTAGGTCGTATCACTAAGTTAACGAACTCGGTCCCCGTGTTAGAAGAGTAGTCAACAATATCGCTTACCGTACCGCCGGGCGTTATCTTGGATACATAACTGTGTCCCGAGCTTGCTCGCTCGATTGTAAAGATGTTGCCGCTTGTGTCCATGGTTATAAATACGGGTTCGTGGGCTGTCGTAGCAAAAGTTGTTACCGTACCACCAGTTGAGATCTTTGCTATAGTCTTACTGTTCGTATTGGTAGCATACAGATATCCGTCAGGCGCAAAGTAGACCGATCGCACTGTGCCACCTAGATCCGCAAACTCCGATACCGTACCATCTGGTTCAATTTTGCGGATCTTTGTCGTATCGGTACTGCGATAGGTCATATAGACGTTGCCGCTTGTATCAACAGTCATACTATTGGCATATGTGTATGGCTGATCCGACACATTTCCATATGTAGTGACCGTGCCATTGGGAGCAATGCGACTAATCGAATTGTTCTGCTCGTTCGCCGTGTAGATATTGTCAGACGTATCAATGGCCATATTGCCCCTGCCATATGGTACTTCAGCAAAAGTAGAAACGGTGCCGTCTGGGGTAATTTTACTCACTTCCGTGGCATAAACTACATATAGATTATTATTGCTATCTACTACTCCATTGCCTTCATATATCCCTCTGTTCGCGAAATCACTCCGCGTTCCATCTGGGGTAATTTTGGTAATTCCACTAAGTCCTTGTTGACCAATCACGTACGTATTACCTAAATGATCACTCACTAACCCCTTTGGCACTGAACCAGTAAGAGTTGGGGGACTTGCCGCATAAGTAGTCTTGGCGGCGGGGATGCTCATAGTCACTACACCTGAGTTAGGGCTGGTTACAGCTACTTCAAATTTGGTATGGTCGTTGGGCGCAACCTCAGTTATTGATGCTACCGATGCACCACTCAAGCCAGTCAGTGTAATATCGCTCGCATCAAAAGTACTTGGATCAACAGGCTCAGAGAAAGTTACCTCAAATACAGGTGTAGATATGTTATTGCCCGATTTCTCTTCAATGGTCACCGATACCGTGTTAGCAGCTCGAGTAAACACCCCTGTCAGCAGAGTGGTCGTTATAAAGGCCAGCATAACGACACTAAAGACACCCGCCCCAGTACTCAGAGCTCGCCACTTGTAGCTAAGCAGTGGCATGGTTACGATCCGAATGTGGTGAGGTAAGGTGTAGTCCACTGCTGGGTCGGCAAGTTTTAGTGGCTTCCGGTGCTGACGGTAGTCTATACCAACGTATGCCAACACTCCGGCGAGGAGCACTACATTTACAAAAATAGTGATTGTGGTGGCACTTGGGATAAACCATGCCCCACCTTTAGTGGTATCAGCCCCAGACAAGGACAGTAGAAAAGATCGAGTAAACGGTAGCCACACTAAGAGGGCAGTAACAAGCACAACTGCAAGAACTACCACAATCTTGCTATACAGACTTAATCGCTTTTTAATATGGCGATTGACCGTCCGAAAAACTTTTGGCCCTTTGTACATAATCTTATAATTAGTATAGCCATAAGGGGTATAACTGGCAAGCAGCCGCGCCGCTGTTTATGCTATGATAAGCATAAGAGATGAAAAAAAGTCACCACAGAAAGGGATCCATGAGCGAGGTTGCTTCAGCAAGCAAAGCAAAGCTACTTAAAGAGAAGGCGCGATTGCGAGGTCGTATAATTATGCAAAAGCCTGGAGTGATCGTCCCTGTTACTATCGCTGTACTTGGATTAAGTGGCTATGGCATCTTTTGGGCCGGCCAGCAAAGTGTGCTAAATGACAAACAGCGTATTGCAACTAAGCAAGCCAAAACAATTGCTAGTATTACGAAGCAAAGTACCAACTCCGCACTAGGGGGTAGCGTTGCCGGTACTAATAGTACTCGCCGATTTATCGTAGGTACTATTAGTGACATCAAAGGCGAGACTATCGTTATCACCGACAAAGACCAGAAAGAACAAAGCATCACAATAACTGACCAAACAACGTTTGTAGCCAACAACGGCAAATCTCTTTCACTTGGCAGCCTCAAGAAGGGTAAGAAAGCAAGTGTTATGGCGACTGAAGATGACCAAGGCAAGATCTCTGCCCTACAAGTTTTTAGTACTAACTAGACTAGTTATCAATCCGAACTTCTAATAACAGACAGATCGTCTAGTTGACGCGCCCTACCCTCATAGTTAGGTAGTGCTCTGTGGTCGCAATACTGCAGGTAGCGCTACTAGTAGTAAAGATGTAGTACAGTTAGTTAGCTATCTACTCTTCTCAAAAACTTACGTAACTACGACTACTGGATGACTATGTAGTTGAAGTCGTAGCCGGTGTCGTTAACCGGGTTGCGAAGACGGATGGTGAAACCTGAAGATGAGATATCACTTAGATACACGCCAGCAGATGAGCCATCCGGATTGAGTGGCGTCAGGACAACTCGTGGAGTGTTAGTGTAATTGGTAGCAAAGTTAACACGCATCATGGCACCGTTAGTGCCCGGCCCCGTACCGGCCGTGAAGTATATACGTCCAGCTGTGTCAGTACCTTCAATGGTTTGCGAGCCAGGAGTTGTACCAAGATCTACTCCATTCGTCAGTGTTGGTGTAGATCCACCACTAATAATATGGGCTGTTATCGTCAGTGTCTTAACGGTCAGATTCCCATCTTTATCCAACTTAGCTAATACTGCACCGGTGGAGTCTTGGGCCTGCAGGAAGTCGGCAGTCTGTCCAGCAACTGACTGAATGACAATTCCCTTCTTGCCAACCGCACCCGTGCCAACCGCAAGTTGAGCCGTGCCATCCGCCAAGGTCAGAGCCCCAACTGACAGCAAGTTACCAGGAGTAGCGTTGCCAATTCCTACTCGACTATTGGTTGTGTCCACCTGGAAAATACTAGATGCGGAGGCGTTCTGGATACTAAAGGCGCTTGTGGAGTCACTGGTGTTCTGGAATGATGCAGGACCAGTGTTATTCAATAAGCCATTGAATGTAAACGAGTTATTATATGCCACGGTTGAAGTCGTAGTGTACTGAACGTCGTTCATATATGTACCGCTAATATTTGTTCCACCCATTACATATATGTAGTTACTATTGGTAACTACTGCCGGATTAATGCGAGCAGTCGTAAACGGCGTACCAGTAGTCCAAGATCCGACTGTTCCATTGCCGTTGAGCGTAGCGTATTGAACGTCGTTGAAGTATGTTCCCGTGCCATCCGTGCCACCCAGTACATATAGCTTGCCATTGGACACGATGGCGCTGTGTCCATAGCGCACAGTGGTAAATGGCGTAGCAGTACTCCATGCACCTAAACTACCGTCGCCATTTATTGGCGCATATTGAACGTCGTTATACCGTGTACCGCTGCCTGAAGTAAGTTGCACACCGCCGATAACGTACATATAGCCATTGTAAGCGACTGCTTGTGTATATGTTCTAACTCCGCTGAAGGTCGTGGCGTTTGATGTCCAACTCCCCACACTACCATTGCCATTTATTGGTGCGTACATTACATCCGCGCTACCGGTAGATCCGCTCGTGGCAACACCACCCAATGAATACATATAACCGTTATATGCAGTCCAGCCAGCAAAGGCGCGCGGCACAGTAAGATTTGTACCATTTGTAGTCCAACTACCAAGACTACCATTACCATTTATAGCGGCGTATTGGATATCTGAAAGGTTATTGCCACCACTATTCGTACCACCAAGAACGTAGAGGTTGCCGTTATATGCGACCGTCCCATGTGAACCGCGAGCAGTCGTGATATTCGTCTGACTTGTCCAAGTATTCATAGTACCGTCACCGTTCATCTTAGTATACTGAGCGTCACTAAGATATGTACCCGATGTACTAACACCACCAACCTGATAGGCGTAGCCGTTATAGCTCGCACCCGGCGATCGACCACGACCACCTGTAAAGCCGTTGGTGGCACTCCATGTGGATGCATTGATAGCTGTATTTACATTAAGGACTGTGCTGCCACCGGCATTCTGCAGTTGGAATGCCGCATTAGTATCGGTCTGGTTCCTAAGTAGTAGCGAACCACTGTTACCGACCGTTGCCACGGCCGTACCGTTACGTTGTACTTGGAGTAAGTTCTCAGCTGTTGTACCTGGCGTAGCATTAAACTGGAAGACGTTAGCTGCAGTCGTGCTGGCATAAGATGTAAAGGCGAAGGACTGGGCTGCAGTGTTCTGGAGGTTGATTGTTCCACCGCTACCGGTTGCACCGCGAAGGGTTGAGGCGCCATCAGTACCACCTACGATGACGTTCTGCAACCGTGCCGCATCTGTCGCGAACAACGAATAATTAGCCGACCCACCACCCGTACCAACTCGTATCATTGTGTTAGTCGTATCAACGTTAAGCAAGGTTGTACCACCAGCACTTTGGATTTGGAAGGCCGTGGTTGAGTCAGACAGTCCTCTGAGCGTAACCGGTGAGGCTATCACACCGTTCAGACTAATCTGACCTTGCTGGTACGCAGTCCGACTGCCTAGCTCAAGCTGTACTGCATCAATATGCGCAGTTCGGGTACCAGAGCTAGTTTGTTTGATGTAAATATACGGTGTCCCGGAGACAGTGCCAGTTGTAAAGCTACAAGCGTACAATACCCAGCCCGTTGAAGCTGTAATAACATTTGAGGCACATAGAGTATCCGTGGTTCCGTCCTCAGATCGACCTATCTGATACGTCGTACCCGAAGTAACTCGCATCTGGAAAGATAGCGCATAGGTAGTAGCCGATGCCAGCGGGTAAGCGTAGGTCACACCGTCGTTTGCGCCCGTAGTTGCGAGCTGCATGCTCGCATTACCAATATATTTTTGCGCAGTTGTTTGTGTAATAGTACCACTTGCTTTTGCAGCCCAACCATTCGTACTAGACTCAAAGCTCGGATTTGCAATTAGGTTATTAGTGGTCGTATCAACGTTAAAGATCTGATCGCTACTGGCGTTCTGAATCTGGAAGGCCGTGGATGAATTCGATTGATTCTTGAAGACAGTTGGACTAACAACAGTGCCGTTGAGACCAATATTACCAAGTGAGTAGTTAGTAGCAACACTTCCCGTCTCTAGTTGGAAAGCATCGACATAGTAGGTTCGTGCCGCAGTATCTGTCTGACGAACGTAAACACTCGTCTGGGCAGTCGCAGAGTTAGTAAATGTACACGTAACACGTGTCCAGTTTGTCGTAGCCGTTACACCTGTTGCGCAACTGGTATATGTACTGCCCTGGAGCGTACCAAACTCTAATGTACTAAATGCTGTTACTGACTTCACATAGAACGATAGGCTGTAGGTAGTATTAGCTGAAGTGGCAATGGCCTGGCGGATTCCGTCGTTGGCAACGCCAACCGATATTATCGTTAGGCCAGCAGGGCCAGAATACGTCTCTGCAGTAGTCCGTGCGAATGAAGTAGAGTTTAAGTTAGTCCAGCCCGTAGTATTAACGTCAAAGGATGGGTTGTTAAGCAGATTTGTGTTGCTCTGACCAACCGTAAATGAGTTATTGCTTGTGTTGCCGCTCTGTACCTGGAAGACATCTGCCGTCTGGGCAGCTGCACCCCGAATCTGCGCTTGCACTGCCGCGGCAGCACTACCCGTAACCTTAAATGCTGGGAATGACTCGCTAGAGCCCGAGTTTACGATTTCAACCATATTGCCACTAGTGGCCTCTAATTGTAGCGTACTGGCATTATTGGAAATCTTGCTGTTACCAATGCTGAGTGCTCGATTCGCGCTGTTATATATATTCAAGGTTCCGTTACCCGACGTATCGAACGTCATCTGTGTTGTGCCGGCTGCGTTTTGAATGCTAAATGCTGTCGTAGAGTTTGACTGATTCCTTAGGGCAACCGGAGAGTTTATGACTCCGTTTAAGGAAATTGTGCCTTCCTGGTAGGCGGATGTCGCTGATGCGGCAGCTTCAATCTGAACAGCATCAATGTAGTAGGTTACGGCAGCCCCACCAGACGACCGTATATATATGTACGGTGAACCGCTCACCGTACCGGTCGTGAAGGTACACGTAGCTCTCTGCCAATAGCTGTTATTTAAGGCATAGGCATTTGTCGAGCAGTTAGTGTCAGTCGTACCATCATCCGAGCGACCAAACTGTATATTGCCATTACTAGTAGCGGATGTCATCGCATAGAACGAAATTGTGTATGCCGTTGACGACGACAGGCTTACAGGCAAACGAGCGCCGTCATTGGTCGGCGATACAAGAGTAATGCCCATACTCGAAGTTCCACTGTATTTCTGAGTTGTGTTTCTAGAAAGCGTAGCGGAGCCAGCCGCAGTCCAACCACTGAGACCTGTTTCGAAACTGGCGTTGGAGGCCATATTGAAGGTGGTTGTATCGACATTGATTAGCGATGCCCCAGCAGCGTTCTGAACCTGGAAAGCAGTGGCTGAGTTTGATTGATTTTGGAACACGGCCGGGCTGGTGACGGTACCGTTTATGCTAGCCGTGCCAGGAGTTGAGTTGGTCACTGTTGAACCCGACTCAAGCTTAACGTTATCAAGGTAGAAGGTTCGTGTTCCAGCATCCGTCTGCTTAAAGTACAGGAACCTTTGTGTTGCCGTGCCCGACACCGTACCAGTCGTAAATGTACATGAGTATCGCTGCCACCCATTGGCACTGACCGTCTGCGCAGTCAAACAAGATACCTGGGTACTGGTGTCTATGGAATAGCCCATTTCAAACGTAGAGAAGCTAGTGCCCGCTTTTACATATATCGAAGCTGTGTAGGTGGTGCTAGATGCGAATGAGTAGTATACCTTTGCCCCGTCACCGGCACTGCCTGCTGTTGTTACCGATATCGACCGAGCCCCCATGTATTTTTCGGTACTGACGTTTGTTACAGTTGGCGAACCAACCGTAGACCAGCCGGTTGTGTTATTACCTTCTGCACCACTATTGGCAGTGATAAGGTTATTCGAAACGGCAGAAACTGCAAAAGTGTCATCCGCGCCAGTTGCGGTATTTGCGACGTTAAAGGCAGTTCCTTGAGATGAGTTAACGGTTACAGCTCCACCATTATCTGTGGCGACAGTAAGTACGTTAATTCCCGATGCATTCACGACCTCAAAGTCAGATAGCCCACTTGATGCAGGTTTAACGGTCAATGCGCCTGTATAGACTCTGCTGCCGTTGCTATCAACGTTTAGTAGCGCAAATCCGGCAGAGTTCTGGACCATGAACTCGTTAGATGAGTTGTAGGTATTTCGAATATTAACTGGCGAACTAATGACACCATTGATCTGTAAATTGCCCGTAACAGCAGAGCTGCCAGTGAAGCCTGTGGCTGATGTTGCTTCTAGCCAGGCATTGTCAATGTAGTAGCTCTTGGCGTTAGAATCATTATTGCTTAGGAAGATATATGAGCTGGCAGTTGTACCTGCTGCAGTGGTAAATGTACAGGTAATTGTTCGCCAAGCAGCGCTACCAACGTTTCCGACAGTTCCACATTGATTATCTGTTGCTCCCGTTGCTGAATAACCAGCCTTAATCTGTGAAGATGTACCAGTGGTCATCATCAGCCTTGCGGTGAATACGTACGTAGTGCTTGGGGTTAATGCATAGTTATATTTCACACCCTCATTGGATGCAGCACCAGCAGATACTAATCCACTAGCATTACCGCTTAGTGCAACTGAAGTAGTTCGAGATAGAGTTGAAAGAGTACCCTTAGCTTCCCAGTTTGCCGTATCAGTCTCAAAACCAGGATTTGTTAGAAGATTAGTTGTGTTCTGACTAGCAGTAAAGACATTGCCACCTGCGGTACTACCGCTCTTTACCTCTAGGATGTTCGCTGTCTGCGCACCCGCTCCCTGGATTACCGCAGTAACTTGGCTGGCACTTGCAGACTGAATATTCATGTTCGCCGTCTGTGTAGATGTTTGATTCTTAATGCCTGAAGTAGATGAAGTAATACAACCTGTACTATCACAAACTTGGTTGCCGCCAACACGAAGTGCAGTGGTCGAGTTAATGTCGCCACCAACATCCAGCGTATAGCCGGCTGTAGCCTTGCCAACAGCAATACGAGTATTAGTAGTGTCAGCCACGAATAGGTTGCTTGTGCCAGCAGCGTTTTGGATCTGGAAGGCTGTGGTAGTGTCGGCATTATTCTTGAATAATGCTGGACCGGTATTATTTAAGAGGGCGTTAACAGTGAGGACATTTGAGTATGTCGCAGAGGATACTGCCGAGTACAGAACTTCCGTAACGTATCCAGTATTGTAGCCACCAATGGTGTACAAATAGCCATTAATTAATGCTGCGCTGTGGCCATATCGTACCGTGGAAAAGCTACTACCCGCCGACCACGAGCCGAGTGTTCCGTCGCCGTTGATGGCAATAGAGTACGTATCTGCTATTCCAGCTCCATTGAATCCACCGGTTATGTATATCAAACCGCCACTTACCACCGCACCGAACAAGGCCCGTGCACTAGGTAAGTTAGTGGTACTTGTCCAGCTGCCAATTGTTCCATCGCCGTTGATCGTAGCGAATTGAACACTGGTATTGGCACTTGTCGCATTCGAGTTTGTTGCACCACCTAAAACATAGATCCTGCCATTACTTACTACCGACTGTCCGAATGTACGTGCCGTAGTAAAGCTTGTTCCTGTGGTCCAGCTGCCAATTGTTCCATCGCCGTTGATCGTAGCGTACAGCACATCTGTTGTTCCTACGTTTGAGCCATTCCCGTTTCCACCAGTGACATAAACACGTCCGTTATATACAGACACGCCCATGCCTGCACGCGTTGTCGGAAGGCTTGTTGTCGTTGTCCAGCTGCCAATTGTTCCGTCGCCGTTAATCTGGGCGTACGATACATCGCTCGAACTATTTCCGCCGATTACATACAAATAGCCATTGTAGGCGAACGACCCATGCGATGTCCGCGTAGCAGGAAGGTTAGTGAGTGTAGTCCACGAACTTATTACCCCATTTTGGTCTGGAGTAGCCACTCTTACGGCATTAGTGCTCGTGCCGCCGGTGATATAAATCCTGCCATTATACGTTGCCGACCCTGCTTGGTAGGCATTGCCGGTAACACTGGTTGTGGCTGTCCAGTTCGTGCTGTTGACTGCCGTGTTCAGATTCATTGCCGATGCTCCAGATGCGTTCTGGATCTGGAATGTGTTGGTTGAATCGACACTAGCTTTTGCCAAAATCGCCCCGTTAGCACCTACACTAAATAAATTCGCATTTGTTGCTCCAGATTTAACTTCCAGAATGTTTGCCGTCTGAGAAGCATGTCCAGTTAACGTAGCGCTTGCCAAATCTGCTTGCGCCTGTAGGTTCAAGATCGTTCGGCTAGCACCCTGGAATATATGACCGCCGCCGCCAGTGCCGCCGCCAATTTGGTAATAGGCATTATTATCAGTATGACCATAGATCCCGAGTGAACGGATACCTCCACATGAACTAACACCAAGACACGTAGAGGCAGTACCTGCGGTATTGGTCACTGTTAGTGATCCTTTTGCAGCAGTAACAGAGTTCACGGTGTCTACACTAAGCATGTTAGTACCGGCGGCATTCTGGATTTGGAAAGCTGTCGTAGAGTTAGATTGGTTCTGGAAGGTAGTTGGGCTTGTAACAGTACCGTTCAGGCTGATGTTACCAAGATTAAAGTTAGTTGGCGCACTTGCTATTTCTAGCTGTGCAGCATCAATGTAAAAGGTCCGGGCAGTAGCATCAGTTTGCTTGACGTATACGAATCGGCTAGCGGCAGTTCCAGAAACGGTGCTCGTGGTGAACGTACAGGTGTAGCGCGTCCAGCCAGTCGTGAGGACAGTCTGAGCTGTAACACATGAAGTCTGGGTTGTGGTATCGGCTGAGTAGCCAAGCTGCAGTGTAGAGAAGTTGGCGCCAGTGGCTCGGGTATATACCGAGAAACTATATTGCGTACTAGCTGCAAGCGCATAGTTAAACTTAGCACCGTCATTTGCAAGTGCTGTAGTTGCAACTTGCATAGCACCAGTGCCCGAGTACTTATCAGAAGTAATCTGGCTCAACGTAGATGAGCCATTGGCAGTCCAACCGGTAGTGTTTGTTTCAAATGAAGAGTTAGCAATCAGATTACTGCTATTCTGAGAAACTGAGAAGATATCGGCATTTGCTGCTGCACCGTTTCGTACCTCAATAATTTCATTTGTCTGCGATGCACCACCATCAAAGATCGCCGCAGCATAGGAGCTGTTTCCTGTCGAGAAGAATGTGCCGTGTGGCGCAGCAACGGACAGAGTTCCGCCTGCTCCAGACGTAATTGACGACCCACCAATTACCAAGCTTGAGCTTGTTTGCCCTAGTGTCAGAGTGCTGGTTGATGAGCTATAGTTTAGCCCCACCGTACCGTTTTCATGCAACACCTGGAAGGCAGTTGTCGAATTATAGGCATTTTGGAGAGTAATCGGTGAGGTAATAGTTCCGTTAAGTGCAATTTGACCCTGCGAGTAGGCGCTAGCGCTTGAGCCAAGCTCGAGCTGAACGGCGTCAATGGCCAAGCCGGTTGCAGCTCCGCTACGTGCGATATAAATATAGGAATTCGGGCTGATAGTTGAGCCCGTAGTAAAAGTACAGGTATTGCGGATCCAGCGCTGAGAAATAGTTGAAACTACAGTACCGGTACAGTTAGTGTTGGTTGTTCCATCATCAGAGCGACCGGACTGCAGCCCTGTAATACTTGAAGTGAAGGCATGAACGTAGAATGACAATGTGTAGGTGGTAGAAGGCGCAAACTGATAAGCGTACTTTGCTCCATCTGTGCTGACTGCGGTGTCAAACCGCATATAGGCATTGCCATTGTACTGTGTGCCATCGACCACTCTTGAAACCGTGCCAGTTCCCTTGCCAGTCCAGCCATTCGTATCGGTTTCGAAACTTGAGTTTGCAATGAGGTTAACAGTGTTTTGGTTGATGCCAAACAGCGTATTCCCGGCAGAAGTTCCATCTCTAACTTGCAAGATGTCGGCGGTCTGAGCGCCGGCACCCTGTATGACTGCAGTAACTTGAGCGGCATTTGCCGACTGGATATTCATGTTAGCGGTCTGGGTTGTAGAGCCGTTTTGGATGTAATTACCAGAGCCACTGCCAACTGCATAGTTACAGTTGTTACTCGTATCACAAACCTGGTTGGTTCCTTGGTAGATCGCACCACTGCTAGTGATTTTTGCTACTACGTTGTTGTTACTATCTCGAGCTTGCAATAGGTCTGCCGTCTGACCGGTTGCTCCTTGCACTACTGCAACAACAGCGCTACTGCTTGCAGACTGGATATTCATGTTAGCGGTCTGTACGGTTAGACCATTCTGGACGTAGCTTCCTGAACCAGAACTTGGTGCACAAGTGGCAGTTGGCCCACAAATGGCCACACCGTTAATTCGGTAGCTACTGCCATTAGTAATGTTGATGTCTCCATTCACATCTAAGGTGTAGCCAGCGGTTGCCTGTCCAATAGCGATCCGGCTGTTGGTAGTATCGGCTACAAACAGGTTACTGGCTGCAGCGTTCTGGATACGGAATGCAGAAGTGGAGTCACTAGCATTCTTGAATAAGTTAGCCGCACTAAAAGTTTGCGCCCCATTGAGCTTAGCGATATTTGAATCATTGCTGAGGTTAGCACTACTAATCTGAGTACCATTCACTTGGAACTGGCCAGTAGTGCTGATATTCCCGCTGGCGTCTATCTTGGCAATTACTGCATTACTGGCATCTCGAGCTTGCAACAGATCTGCGGTCTGGCTGCTCTTCAGCTTGAGGACAGCAGTTGGAGTACTATTGCTAGTCGATTCAATGTTAAAGTTTGCAGCTGTCTGCGTGGTAGCACTGTTCTGGATATAGAAGCCAGATGACCCGCTTGCCGAACAACCATTGCTGTCACAAACCAAGTTGCCACCTACTCGAAGGCCGGTAGCAGAGTTGATGTCACCATTTACGTCCAGGGTATAGTTAGCGGTACTCTGCCCAATGGCCACTCGTGTGTTAGTACTGTCTACGGTAAATACGTTGGTAGAGCCGGCAGCGTTCTGTACTCGGAAGGCGGTGGTAGAATCTGCGCCAGCCTTGTACAGCGCATTAGCACCAACGGTTACGAGCAGTCCATCGTCAGAGATTGAACTGTCGCCAACAGCTTGGCCACCGACAAACTTAGCGATTTTGTTAGTGGTACCGCCAGGAGAAGTAACGCCGTCACCAGAACCAGCACAGTTACCAACTGAAGTACAGAGAGTGTACGTTCCAGCCGGGGCAGACGCGTCGAGCTGGTACACCACATTACCGACAGGAGTACCGGTAAAGCCAAGGCTTACCGTACCGGTACCGCCGGTACCTGTCAGCTTAGTAGTTAGGTCACCTTGTAGAGTCAAGGCCTGGTTAGTTGCCCCAATGGTCATAGCTGCAGAAGGCTGAATAACATTTACGGAAAGCGGCTGACTAAACACGACATTTCCGGTGAAGGTTTGGTTAGCATTTAGTAGCGCAACATTAGCGCTCAGTCGTGCGTCTGCCAGGGTTCCACTGCTTACGTTGCCGGCATTTAGGTTAGTAATGGCTGATCCATTAAGCGATGGCAGATTACCGCTACTGTCCAGTTGCACCAGCTTGTTAGCCAAGTTAAAGGTGTTGCCTTGAAGCGTTACGTTACCACCAAGGCGAGCGTCGTTGAGTGTACCAGTACCGATATTGCTGGCGTTGAGGTTGGTGAGGTTAGTAGCACTTAGTGAAGGTAATTCCCCTGCACCGTTTAGCTTCACGAGCTGGTTAGTGCCATTGAAACTGTTGCCTTGCACCGTGACATTAGTGCTGAGCCGTGAGTCGTTAACAGTTCCAGTACTCAAGTTGCTGGCGTTTAAGTTTGTCAGGTTAGTGGCACTAATGACCGGCAGTTCACCAGAACTACCGAGTTTAACCAACTGGTTAGCACCGTTAAAGGTGTTACCTTGCATGGTTACGATACCGGTATCCAGGTTCAGAGTTACGTCACCGCTTGTGCCACCGCCCAGCAGTCCGCTACCTACGGCCACGCCAGTAATGTCGCCAGCAACGCTGTCGATAGTGATCACTCCGTTTGCTATGTCTGTCGATACGGTCACACTACCTGTCCCGATGATCGAAGCTGCTCCGTTATTGGAGATACCGTTTAGACTTGAAAGCACGGTGGATTGCAAAGCACTCAGTGGAATAGTCTGGCCAAGCTTGGTTACGCTGGCGTCAAGACGTTCGTTGTTGAGCGTACCACTAGTAATGCTGCTGGCATTAAGGTCAGACAGGTTTGCGCCGTTACCCTGGAAGGTGCTAGCCATTACACCACCAGAGATGTTGATATTCCCGGCTTGTGCTGGACCACCGAGCACTGGGGTCAGACGAACGGTATTGCCAAGAATACTTGCCAGGTCATTCAGTGCTTGAGCCGAAAGATTCAACTTCCCTTGTACGGTCAGATCACCGTTAATAGTCACCGTTTGATCATTTAGGGACTGTACAGGCAACAGGGTGTCATTGCCGAGGACTGGGTTGTTAACTGTTTTGTAACTGTCGAAAGCATCTTGGTTCTTACCAGCATTCTTGACCTTACCGGCTAGTTGCAGGGCGGCAATTCCAAGCCCGCCAACAAATAGCAAGACAACCGCCAAGAGCATTGCCTGCTTTTTCCAGGGGCGAGTTGGACGAGATGAGGGATTTTTGGATGCACTAATAGGCGCAACGCGAGAAGTTGCCGGTACCTGTTCCAGGCTTTCTAAACCGGTGTTATTGGCCGTATTTTGGGACTGGCCAACTTGTTTATTTTCCATAACGTATTTGTGTGCAAAAACCCTCTTATGGTTAGCTCTAATTTTAGTCTTTTTTCAGAGGTAGCACAAGCGGAATGACTAGTATTTAGCATTTTGCCAACAGATAACAATGGGGCCTGTGGATAACTAGCCAGCTGCGGGCACTGGAGCAACCAACATTGGAGCCTCAAGCTTCGTGAGCTGAGATGCTGGCAACCGCAGAGTTACGGTAGTGCCAGTACGGCTACTCTTGAGGTCAATGGTGCCGCCGAGCTTCTCGACGACAAGCTTGTCGACATGGAGATTAAGCCCTAGACCTTCGTAGTTAAACGTCTCAGCGTCTGTAGCCCTATAAAACGGTTCGAAGATGTGTGCGAGACGCTCGGGCTCAATACCACTACCAGCGTCGATCACTTTAAGCATAATCCAGTTGCCAGATCCCTGTGCAGACAACGTGACCCGGCCATTTGGTTTACTGAATATCAGGGCGTTGTCGGTTAGTGACTGCACCAGCTGGCTTAGCTCTTGCGGCTGAATTGCCAGATTCAAACTAGCAGGAATATCCAGTTGCAGTTGCACCTGCTTTTCAGTAGCTTTGCTTTGCAGTGCAGCAAGTGCCCGCGGTATTTCCTGCCCCAGATCAAGTATTGGTGCATCGGCCGTCGTGTTACTGAATCGGCCAACCTTGCTAAGACTTTGCACCATCTGACCAAGCATGCCCAGACCGTTATAGAAGGTTCTGGTTTCCGGTATAACGTGCAGGTCTTTACTGATTATCGTCAGGTTCTCGTGGTGCTCCGCAAGAACCGTCGAAGATTGCTGTAAGAATACCTCACGTTTCCGTATCAAATCTTTTTCTGTATTAGCCGCACTTCGCGCCGCTTCCTGCGCCGCAAGCTGAATGTCTTTGCTGCGCTGCGCCGTTACGATCAACCCAGCAGTCAATGCCAGGCAGAGTAGTTGCAAACCAAATTGCACACTGCCCAGTGAGTACACACCCGTGAATGCGAACAGCACCGAAACAAGCCCAAAGAGCCCCACAACAATGCTAATGGGCAGCCATACCGCTCGCTGTTTGAGTGGGCTCGTTCGTGCAACTGCAGCGCTCATAACCGTGCCCGTCACCTCTGGTTGCGCAACGGACATAGTCTGACTTGCCGCACTCAGACGAGCCACCGAATCACCGTATTTCTTGAGCTCAGCTTGCAGTCGTTGTATCGCCCAGTCCGGAAGCTTCTTGAGTGATACCAGCAACTCCACCGCCCCGTTCATAATGGCCACCGGTGTATTGAGATAGTGTGTGGTGATTTCCAGATAGCTGTCGGCTGCTTGCTTCATGCCACGGAGGTGCGCCAGGCTTTGCTCGAGTTGCTTGCGTACCAGGTATTCCCTGCGGGCTCGTCGTCCATATAGGATGGCGAGAATGAGCAAGATAAGGAGCAGTAGCCACGACAAAGCACGGGCCAACGGCTCGGAGATGAATGGTTTTTTAACTTCTGCTTTTGCAACCGGCAACTCCGTAATACCACCGGTATACTGCTGTGTAACTGGTATGTCTGGCACTACCGTTTCGGGTTGCTGAGAAGTTTGGTTTGGGTTAGTGGTTGGCTGCGGAGTACGACGAGGTGTGGTGGATTGTGTAGGCGTAGTAGGGGTCGTGGGAGTGGTAGGAGTAGTCGGCGTCGGAGGAGTCACTGGTGGATCTTCAGGATCACCATCTTGGACGGTGAATTGGACGGTTGTTTCAGCTGCTACAAATCCCTTGAAATATCTCAGCGTCGTATTGTTAAAGATGTCAGCACCTGCAAACCCCGAAAGCCCGGCTTGAATAATGTCACCTATAGTATTCGTCGCAATGTTGTAGATACCAAAGCTGTTATCATGCAGACGGAATCCATATTCATCCGCACTATCTGGGGCAGGATAAATGGCATCGATCATAGTCGGGAGCTCCACATTTGCTAGAGCATGGCCATCACTTGTATCGAACCGATGAATCAAGTTATCGGTACTAGAGAACCAAAAGCCAACACTGCCGTCTGCACTAAAGCCCGCACCAAAAGCTGTCCCGCTCGAACCATTGGAGTAGCCCGGTGATTCTAGGGAAACCGTATCGATAATTGACCAGTTACTGGTGTTAACTATCGGCATGCTCGTAAAGTCAGAGTCCTGGTTTCGTGGGACTACAAATAGCTTGTTCTGACGCTGGTAGAGGTCAATATCCCGATAGTCCGATGACGAAAGTGGCACGTCACCCAAAAGGCTATAGTCATCTGTACTCAATACTTTGAGCCCATCAATATTCAGAACAGAGCTATTGAATTGGTCGTAATCTCCTACTACGGCAACGATATAGCCTGGAGCCGGAGTCATAACCGCCCCTACCGTCCTGCCAACAGTGATTACCTGCATCTGCTTAGTGTTGGTGTCGAGCACATGTATCGAATTGTCTTCCCATCCTGGTAGATACACATATCGCCTATCGGCACTTTGGGAAACCTGCTGCATATCCCCATAGGAGATACTGAAGTCATTACTGTTTATACCAAGGCTTGCCTGGGTATACGTAAGTGTCTCTACATCAAGCGCCAGAAAGCTGTCGGTGTCGTCGGAGTCAAGAAAGTATAGGAGCTTTCCGTCTTCGGAGAAGAAGTTCATGCTATTGGAGAATATCTCGTCGACATACTCATCAGGTAAAATGAGATCGCCCTCGTTCTGCTTCGTTACAATGTTGTATTTGTGTATTAGCCCTTCACCTTGGTTTTCGTAAAGGTGTGTCAAATCGAGCGTAAAAGATACACTACCGTCAGGTGTCGTTATGATAGGGACACTCCCTCCAAAGTTAGTATCGTCATGCACTTCCACTTGGTCTTTCTCCACGTTGTACACATGGAAGCCAGTTATGCTGTAATCAGCAGAAATATAGAATATAGGGATACCGACAGAATCAAGACTAGCCCGAGCGGTTATATCAATATCGCCAGGCGTTAGGCCGGTGACCTCCATGGACCAGTCATTATTTTGATCCGTTGTCGTAACACCCTTAGACTCATCGCCAACTAAGACTTCGACTTGATACCCTGCCAATGCCTTGCCGTGCAACGTGTAGCTCGTGCCCATAATTGGAGTCTGCGGCAAAGGCTCAGTAATACTCACTGTAGCCACCGTAAACTGTATGGTCTTCTCAGCAGTACTGGATTGCGTTGCAGTAGCGCTGCTACTAAGCTGTGTTGTGTATAGCTGGGTATTAAAAGGCGATGCGAGCGTATAGTTCGTCCCAGTAGTTATATTACGCATGATGTATGTAAGACCGATTTCGTTATTAACTCGTCCATCATAGAACAGATAGGTATCCCCTGCTGCCTGCGTAAACCCAATGTTATAGCTGGGAATCTCTGAAATAAGCTCAGACGCACCAGTAACTAAGTTAAGTTCATACACGTTGCCTGTGGTTTGATCACTCTCAATATTATCAAGGTAGTAGGCGATATCAGGATCTACCGGCGAGGAGTACAAAGTTCTGCCCGGGCTGTAATAATTATCAGTAAGAGGGATAGGAGCGAGCAAGACATTGTTTACCAGGTCAGCTACAACAATCTCTGCCGCAATTTGTTGGTTACTGTCATCTTCAAAGACAAAATATGCCTTGTGCTGCGCACTGTCAGTTATTATTTCATCTGGCAATCGCATAGTATCGTTCAATAGTAGTGGAGTCAGTATGGTCTCTGTATTTAGATCGATTGTAATCATCCGTCTGACCCCACTACCGGCAGTCGTGCGTGCATCCAGGTAGATCAATTTACTGTCGTCGTTAGTTATAAAAGCCGCAGTAGGCGTGGTATAGATAAAGCCATCGTGGGTATCGATGTCTGAAACAACCGTAAAGCTATCGAGGTCAACTTTGATGACCACTTCATCGCCTAGCAGATACACCGTGTTACTGTTGTGTGCCAGATTAACTTTGAGGCTGCCCATTCGATACGTGTCGTTGAAAGTGTAGGTGGTCAGGTCAAGCTGTGCGACCGAACCAGTATCGAGATTTATGGAGTAAAACATATGGGCAGTCCGGATCAGGTACACCGTTGGGTCATGACTAAATAGACCCTGCCAAGGATCGTTAGTCAGAAAGTAACGCTTTTCAAGCGATATGACCGATCCTGAAAATTCGTCGCTCGCGACATCCACAATAGCTATATTGGTTGCCTGCTCCTGTCCATTATTATCTGAACTACTGCCGACCACCACAACCCTCAGCCCATCTGGGCTGACAGAAAGAACCGACGGACGAAAAGATAGCGCGAGGTTTTTAATAACCGTCCCATCAGCTGCATTAACTATTGTTACATAACCACTGCTAAAGTTCGGAGTTCCACCGTTAGTATTAGGCGCTGACAGGGCGTAGACTTTTCCGGCAACTGTCTGAGTGGCTACCGTTGTCGTTTTATTAGTAGGGTTACCGGCTTCGCTTATAACGTCCATGGGTAATGGTATATTGCCAGAGACACGATGCTCCAGCGTATTAATGACAGCCAACCCTTGGTCGCTCTCCATGTATGTGTATTTTCCTGACTCAAAGGAACTTACCTTGATACTATGCTCACCAATGGAGAGATTAGAAGTTGGCTGGTACACCCACTGACCTTTAGTGTTAACTGTTGTCGTGCCCACCAGCGTGTTGTCCACGGTAACGGACAGTACGCTATTTGGCGCGGCGGTCCCTCTAATTTTTGGTGTTGGCGTGAATGCAACAAATCTTCCGGCACCGTCACCGGCAATAGTAATGTCAAAATTCTTTGCTTGAGCAAGGTGCTGCACCCCAAAAACAATCGCCACCCCCACCAGTGCAAAGCTAGCAAGCCCCTTTACAGTACTGAATGTAAGCACCTTCCACTTACTCCGTGCTAATGGTAATGTTACCACTCGAACGTGGTGCCGGAGGTTGTAGCGAATCGTCGGCATAGCAACTTTAAGGGGTTTTCGGTGTTGCCGATAGTCAATAAGCAGATACAGAGCAATACCAATTCCTAGAGCGATGACCGTAGAGACAAGTAGATAGGACGAGACACTAGTGTTAGAGATTTGGCTCGGTGCTTGGTCTAAGTTGTTATACAGACGCTGCGTTAAAGGTATCCAACTGACACCCAACACGACAAGCGATGGAACACCAATGGCCAGTATGGTTTTAAGTATAGGAAACAGTCGGGTAACCCCTGCCCGTATTCTGTGCACCGTACGTGTGCCAATAACCCTCATAGTACTGTGCTCATGCTTATACATATTTTAGCATGATTACCCTGTTACATATGGTTGCAGCTAGAGATTAATAAACAGCGAAACTTGGTTACTAGAAACCTTCAGAATGCCGTTATCGATTTGAAATGTCTTCTCACCCTGTTCAGTCTCAATGACCACTGTGCAGTCGGTTAATATGGCGAGCATATTGGCGTGTCCAGGAAGCACATCGAGTGGTCCAATTTTGTTAGCAGCAGATAACGAAAAAGCCTTGCCCTCAAACATGACTTCCTTCATGGAATAGGCTTTTACGGTAAGCTCGGGGTTAGCTGTGAGGTGCTTCATTGGTAGTATCGGCCTGTGCCGTATTGGCTTCGGCTTCTTCCTTTGGTGGTTCTGTTGGCGCTGGCGTGCTGGTACCATTTAGGATCTTTTCAACACCCTTCAGGGTTTGCTCGCGGGTAAAGTACTCGCCTTTTTTACCGCTGAGGTCTTCTGTTACAAACATACGCTGCGAGAAGAACTGGGTGAGTTCTTGAGCCCGTTCGTAGTCTAGTCGATCCTCTGGTGACAACTCACTTTCACCGACAATAGCAATAATGGTACGCAGACTGTAGTACTTACGCATCACGGCCTTAACTCGGCCCACAAGGTTAAAGTGGCGTTCTCCGAGTATCTCTGGGGTGATGAGTGAGCTCGTGGTGTTAAGTAGATCAACCGCCGGGAATATACCGCGCTCAAAGACATCACGAGACAGCACAATAGTGGAGTCAAGTTGTTGGCTAATCTCGACTACCGCCGGATCACTGAGGTCATCTGCCGGGATAAAGATGGACTGGATAGACGTAATACTTCCCTTTTCAGTGGCATGAAGTGAATCTTCGAAACGGTGCAAATCCGAGAACAGACTAGCCTGGTAGCCACCCTCACTTGGCGTGGTACCACGCATGGCAGCCAGTTCATTACGAGCCTGCACAAAACGGTAGATGTTATCAACGAAGAACAGTACGTCCTTACCCTGTTCGGTAAATGAGTGGGCCACCGTTGCGGCGGACGGACCAACCAGTGAACGGAGCGCAGCGTTTTCGTTCATCTGCCCCATGAACATGACGGTCGATTCACCGAGCCCGCGGTCCTTAAGGGTATGGTATAGTTCGTGCCCTTCACGGATACGCTCACCAATACCGACAAAGAAGCTGAGTGCTGCTTTCTTGTCGGCCACGTTGTGCATCATTTCGGTGGTTAATACTGTTTTACCGACACCCGCACCACCTATAATGCCGATACGCCGGCCTTTCACGAAGGGAGCTAGGAAATCAATAACCTTGATACCTGTTTCCAAAACTTCGGGCTTATTCTTCTTGCCCAGCTGCTGCTTAACAACCGTACGCATTGGCAGCTTGTGTCCGCCCTTGAAGTCTCCTTCACCGTCAATCACTCGACCCATTGAATCAAATACTCGCCCCAAAACAGATTGGCCAGACGGCAACATAATTGACTGGTCACCGATCAATACAACGTCATGCTGTTGGATGTTTGGTGAACCAAAAATGTTCAGACAGTAGACGGTATCTTCAGTGGAGGCCTCAACCAAGAGTATCACCTCCGGCTTATCAACAATAGTGAGGGTCTGCCCAGCTCCGGGCCGCTGTTCGCTGGTTAGTCGAATAACAACAAACAGATCATTCAGTGAACGAATATACCCGACTTGCCCAGCATGTGTTTTAGCAGCCACTATACCCCCCTTGCTGCAATGGTAATTTGCCGTGTTAGTTCGTCGCGTTCGGTACGCTTACTCGATAAAAATTCTAGGAAGGTTTTCTTGCGCTGCTTCACTGCACGTTCATGAGCCAATGTCATGTTGGTAAAGCGGCTAGCCAGCTGCGCCAGACGTGATTCCAGTAGCAACTGCGTGACGGTGGTATACAACATAGTTTGCTCCAAAGTTAAGATCGCTACCTCAAGTGACGGCTCGAAAATGTAGTTACCGGATGCAATAATCTCAGCCTCGCCCGTTTCGATTAATGCCCGCTCTTCATCTGTTAGCTGTTGGGCTTCCAGTAGGAACTGACGCTTGGCAGACTGCTGGGTAGTTAATGAAAGATAGGCGTCATAAAAAGCTACGGCTGTTTCGTAGGAACGGATAATATCGACGATCGGTGTCACTGAAAAGTCTTTAGTAATGTCCGGCACTTCAAAAGCCCTAACCGGCTTAATGCCATGCTGTTTGAGCAGTTGGGCTCCGTGCGAGCCAATAACCACCACGTCTTGGCGGGCGGGGTTGTAGTGTTCTTTGAGGTCACGCATAATCTGCTCATCGTTCTGCCCCGCCAACCCCGCCGGAGAAGCGATAAACAGAAATAGTTCTTTGTCACTACTCGCTGCATCCCGTAGCGATATGCGCGTTTCAGTTCTAAGTTGTTGGTAAATATCCCACAGGTCGTTGTAGAACATTTTGGAACTTAACACCTGCTTCCGAATAGAGCGGATCTTTACGCTGGAAGTGTTCTGGAACACTTCCGTTAGGTCCTCTATGACCCGTACAGTTTGGAGTTCGTCTTTGAGGATTCGGGTATGGGCATTCATGATTTATGCTCCACGTGCTTTTCAACCATCTTCTGGGCTAGATCACTGTGTGTCTCAGAGGCCAAGGCACTATTCACCGCCTTCTTCACCGCCTTCTTAATAGCTGGCATGTCCAGCATTTTGTCACCTGCCAGAAATGCCGTCTTGAGCATGACCTGCTGTTCGGGCAACGTAAAGAATTCGTTAGGAGCCTGGTTAAAGAATGTCCGGATTCGATCACCCAGTCGCAGTGCCTGACGGTACTGGTCGGGTAGTTCTTGGCCAAAGTGTGCAAACTCACTTGCTTGTCGGTAGGAGGCCAGCGTCGTAAAGATATCCTGAGCCATAGCCTTTTGCATACTTTCTTGCGCACGACCACCAACACGCGAAACACTTAAGCCCACATTAACCGGTGGTGTGGCACCCTTCTGCATTTCCTCGGTGTCAAAGATAATCTGTCCGTCAGTAATAGAAATAAGACTGGTAGATAAGTGACTGGTTATGTCGTTGTTGCTAGTAGTCATAATTGGCAGGGCCGACAACGATCGCTGGTTAACCTTGAGCTTGCCCGCTCGTTCCAGGAGTGACGAATGTCGGTAGAACATGTCCCCAGGATATGATTCACGGCCCGGTGAAGCGTCGCCGAGTAGTGACATCTCTCGGTAGACTTTGGCGTGGCTAGCCAGATCGTCGTAGATAATTACGACGTCCGAATCATTGTGCCAGAAGTATTCGGCCACCGCCGCACCGGAATATGGTGCCAGGAACGCCAGCGGCAAGGCGGCAAGACTGTCGGCCACGATAATGACAGTGTTCTTGAGAGTACCATTGGTTTCAAGGTAATCTACAAGTTGTTCGACATCTGTCTTACGTTTAGCTATGAGTACAAATACCACAATGCGCCCTATGCGAGCTTGGTTAACAGCCGCTTGGGCTGCAAAGCTGGTCTTACCAGACTTAGCATCCCCCATAATGGCAATACGCTGTCCCATGACAATCGGGAACAAAGTGTCTACTACGGTAACACCTGTCTCCAGCTGCTGATTCAACATGACACGCTCTGCAAACGTCGGAGCCGGTGCAAACACCGGATATGATTCCTTAGACAGAATAGGCGATCCACCATCGAGCCCTTTTAGGAGGGGGTCAACAACTCGACCGAGTAAGGAACGGCTGGGAGCAATGGTCAGCTCTGGCTTGTACATAACAATGCCGCTACCAACAACCGCGTTTTCACTAGTCAGTAGATCCACTGTCACGAGTTCGTCGGCAATACTGCGAACAAAACCTAAGTTTCCGTCTTCGGTCACCACCTGACTACCCAGCATGATGCCTGGCATACCAGTGACCGTCAGGATAAAACGGTTAGCCGCCACGATTTCACCAACCGGCATATTGGCTGCCACCAGACGATTAAACAGCTGGCTCACGCGGCCACCCGCTTAGCTAGTAAGGCGCGGCCGGTAGACAGTCCTGCTTGCAATGAAAAGTCGTAACGGTTTTCTGGTGTTTGCAGAATAACTCCGGCGAGCAAGCTCGAATCTGTCTTGAAGCTCAAGATAACTCTACGGGCAATATTACTGGTAAACCACTTCTGGATAGAGGCTTGTTGGGCGTTCTCGAGTGGCTGGGCAGTGACTACTTTCACCACCGGTAGCTGTGCAATGAGGTCACTTACTGCCGAGCGAAGTTGGGCGGTAGTTTGGGCCGTTAGTGAGTCTATGCCATTCTCTTGCAGTGCTGCTTGTAAATCTGCAGATAACGACCTTTTGGTTCGCTTGCTAGACAGCGCAATATCCAGCTCAGTCAACAAGTGCTTGAGTTGCTCGAGTGTGGCAATAGATACCGGAATAGTAATAGCCGACCTAGTCATTACCGAGCTCCTTGAATAGCGCGTCTTTGTTAGCATCGAGACGAGCTAAGATAAATTCCTGTTGGTCACCAAGCTCTAGGCCTTGCAGGCTACTTTGTAGGTAATCCGCCAGAAGATCTGCAGCCTGCTCGTCAACAAGTGTTTTTACTCGGGCAAGTACCTTGGTTCGGTAATCGGCCAGCACGGCTTGGTGTTCTTGCTGCAGGTCTTCGATGTCTTTCTGTAAGGTCACCATACTCTGTTGCAAGGAACCAGCATCCCCGGCCACCAGGTTTTTGATAACTGCAACTTGCTCTTCAGTCGCCTCACGCAAGGCTGCTCGATTTTCCTTGAGGCTTTCGTCAAGATTAGCAAGGGTTTGCTTTTTGGCATCTGCTACTACTTCACCCACCTCTTTGGTCAGCGGTGCTATGGCTGCCTTAACATGAGTTTGGACGTCTTTCTCTAGTTCTTTACGGAGACTGGCAATAAAGTCGGGCTGCAAGATAGTCATCTTGAGCTCTTTTCGGTATTTATCTCGTGCCCAGGTACGTTCACGCATCAGGAGAATAAGAGCAATACCGGCGATAACCAGACACCCGATAGCTCCTACAAACCGTACATCAAACACCCTTTTAGCCCCCTAGAATTAAATACACTGCCGATGCCGCACCAACAACCACAATAACCGACAGACCGATCATGACAAACAAACTACGTCGGATAATCCCTTTAGATAACGGATTCCGCCCAATTGAATGAATACTCGATGACACCGAACTATACAGAATAATACCGGAGGCGAGGATAGCAAACAATACAACCGCTACCGCCATGACCGCTTGGACGTTACTAACTGGTTTACCAACAGTGGTGCCTAAGAAACTACGCAGATTATTGAGCAGTGGGCTGTTCGGCTGGCCATTCGGCGCCCACTCTTCGACCGATACTTCCACAACCGCCTTGCCCACCTGCACTGTTTTCTTTTGCCCGGCACTGTCGGTTAACTCTACTGACTTTTTGTCTTTAGACTCGGTGCCATTAAAATCCTGTTGAGCCACACCAATAACTTTACCGGCACTACTAGCCTTCATGGCTACTCCGCTAATGGGTGAGATGCTCAAGCGGTCACCCTTTTTAATATTTCCATTCGCAGTAGAGACTTGTGTCGGGGCCTGTCCGCTACTTACTACCTGCACTCTCCCAGATCCATCGCTAAAAGTAACAAGTGCCTGGCCATTACTAACTGCGACCCCGACCATGGCGTCACGACTGGAAAGACTGGCCATCTCCACGGCTTGGGAATCCTTTTGATCGATACTCACCAGCGCACCTTCGCTCACTGCAGTGTTGATCTTGAAGCCTTGTGAAGTCGACGTTTGAGCAGCTTGGGCTAATTCAGGAACCAGCAAACTAAGAGCAGAAACTGCCATTAAAACAATTGCCACCAAGATTGCTTTATGTCGTCGCACAAATCTCCTGAAAATACTTATGCTCCAATACTACCATATCTGTTGGAGCGGCGATATGTTGATTCCGCTCGTTGCTTGTGGTTTTATTTTGAGCTACACTGACTATGACCATTTATATGAAGTGAGGGAGATAAAATTTCATGGATCAAGTTGTTAAACGTTCACAAAATTCTGGCCAGCAAGCACCTGCGAGCTCACCAATCAGCGCCGTCCGCAGCCGACGACCAAAACACGCCGTTAAGGCAATCGTAATCGTTATCGTGCTACTTGTTGTTCTCGTCGGTGGATTCTTTGCTAAGAAGAGTCTCATGGGTAACGAATTCGCTGGAAAGATTAACAAAGATAAGTACCAAGCAGTTTTCCTAACCAACGGCCAAGTCTACTTTGGTAAGATCGACAAGATTAGCGGCACTGGCTACACCCTAAAGAACATCTACTACTTGCAAGTTCAGCAAGACGTCCAAGGTGAGCAGCAGGCTACTCAAGAAAACAAAGACCAGAACCTCTCACTCGCTAAGCTCGGTAGTGAGCTGCACGGCCCAGATGACGTTATGTACATCGAGAGCAAGCAAGTTCTCTTCTGGGAAAACCTCAAAGACGACGGACAAGTCGTAAAGGCTATCCAAGCCAACCAAGTTAAGAAGTAGCTTTCTTCTTAACAGCAAAAGAGGGCCGTTGCGGTCCTCTTTTTATTTCTGTACATATATTGAATGACTGACAAGCAATGACTGCATAAGTTAGGGTTACTACAAAGCACCAACGAGATTACGCTGGGTATACCCAACTGGTCGGCGTGTTGCATAGTTCAGGTAACTAGCACGTGGGACCTCAGTAGGTGCGACACTGCGACGGACTGTTCGATTAATTTGGATGCGCGATGCGACTCGGGCAAGACTAACAGGACTAGAACTAGATTTGTGAGAATCAGAAGATGAAACTGAGCTAGAGCTACTCGGTGATAGGGCACGAAGAATAGACTTGCCGTAATGGATACCCACTTCAATGGGATCGTCAGCAAGGGTTTCATATGCAAGGGTGAGGTCTGTAAGTAAGCTCATTTGATTTTATTGTATTTGTTTTAGTTAGTAACACTTCTAGTATATCACGCTTATGGTATTGTCAAGAGTCCCCAAGTATTCCTCTCCGTCTTTGCTGCACAAAAGGTCGAGGCGGGACCGATCCTCTTGGCTGGTCTGGTCGGGCAGGTCCGCGTACGTAATTTCTAACGCCGAGCGTTACATCTTGCCGATCAATAATATTCTGCGTATGGTCAATGCGCTGCCGATATCTTTCACTAACAACACGGGCCTTCGCTTCAGCCTCTTCAAGTTCACCTACCTCGGCATCCTCACCATTGTTCTCTATTGCTCCAAACTTAGTGTTAACAATGTTGTTAACACGCTGAACCGACTCAGCGTATTTTTCTGCAGAGACCGTAGCTGGAAACTCCTCTATTGAGGTAATATCCACGTCTGGATTCTGCAGCAGGCTAAGCGCTCGAAATAAGCCAATGCTTTCAATAGCTTGATCGACACGATTAATAAGTCCCGCACCACCAGCCTTGCGAAGCGTTGCAAAGAATGATTTGCGTAAAGGATGTCGATCTTCTTGTCGGGGCATCTCCCCAAGTGGTGTTTCAAAACAAGCTAGAGCAAACATCCCTTCCGCCTGCTTCTTAGTAACCCCGGCTTTAGACCAGTCAATACGGTCAAATATAATGTCGACCGCTAAACGATAGTAATCATACACTTGGTCGCGTGATTCAAGAGCCTCGTCATAGCTAGCACGGTGCGGTGAATCTTTCGACATTAATACGTGGTCGGGAGCATCAACATCGTAGCGCCAGTCTTCTTCGGAAGCGCCAGACTTAGGGTTTCGTTCACTGGTGGAGCTATGTTGAGACGAGACAACAAAAGCAATCTTCTCGACAACCGCTTCTTCCAGAAAGGAAGGAAATTTACGTTTCAGCTCCCCTTCTGCTGATGGATCTTTCAAGAATTGTCGAGTAAATGTCTTCAGAAATGCAGAGTGAAGCAACTCGTGATATAGGTGATGACGCAACTGGTCGGTGAAGAGAGGATCTTCGGGGTCAATATCGAGCGGATATAGAACACGCGCTGTACGGTCCTCATAGTAGAACCCACCCCATGTGTCTTCAGTATTGCTTAGATCTGTTAGCATCCAGGTAAGGGGGTCCATTAGTTTCACAGGGCTAGCTTTGGCTGTCTGGGCTATTTGATCCCTAATTGCCTTGTCGGGGATTAGCTCTGCTGCTACATCGCCATCTAGATCACTCAGGAATGTATCTTTTGCAGTATCCAATCGTTCCCGAGCGGCGTCCATATGCCCGTTGGCATCGAGATCTTCGTAATAGGTATCTATGAAAGCAGCAATATCCCTGAGTGTAAACGGTGCATTATGAGCGATCAGTGCACCTTTGTGGTGAGACTTGTCCCGAAGAAACACCTCTAGAAGATGCTGTCGAATTGGGTTGGCCTCAACTTTAGCCTGTACCTCATCTTCCCGGCCTAAGTGATCCTGGGCGGCTAGAGTAATAAGATCTGCTGTACGGTACAAATAGTTTAGACCATTGAGAACGCCTGGTCCATATTCCAAGTATGTTTGGTAAAAGATATCTGGATTCTCTTCTTTATCAGTCCGCTCAAGATCGTCTCTAATCTCCCCAATAGTCTGGTCCAGAAGTACGTCCGGTATGAGTTCATAGCTAAGACCTAGATCGCGAACGTCTTCTATACCTATCGGAGCTCTTTCTAAGCCGTGCATACTTTCGGTCAGAGCGGCTGAGCTAAATTGTGGTGATATTTGTTTCTGCATGGTAACTACAGAAGTATAGCTCTAAGCATAAGCGGAGTAAATTCGTCCCTGTAAGAAGCTAGCCGTGCTACGGAGCGAGTCGGTTAATATCTCGGGGGAAGAGAGTCGCTTCTTTGACGTTAGCAAGACCGATGGTCTTCATGACAAAGCGGTCAACACCAAAGCCACAACCACCGTGTTGCGGAAGGCCATATTTAAAGGCCTGCAAATAATGTTTGAAACCTGCGTGGGTTACATCTAGGCCGGCTGCCTTCATTTGTTCGAGCATCTTTTCGTAGCTGTTTTCACGAAGTGGCACGGTTGCTAGTTCCACGCCGCGGAAGATGAGGTCACCCCAGAAGACGGTGCCGTCTTCTACATCGAGCTTGTGGTAGAACTTACCAGCTGCCAATGGGAAGCGAACGGCATATACCAAGTCAGTACCGAGTTGCTTACGAGCATATTCAGCAATCCAACGTTCTTCGTCTGGTGTCAGGTCCTTAAGGTCAGTAATCTCAGTCTTGGTAGCCTTGGTGTACATCTCGTGAATCTCAGCAATAGTGAAGCGTGGAATTTTACCGTCTTCGGGAAGTTTCAGTTCTGGCGCGTTGAGCGACTTCAAATCATCCGCGTATTCTTCGTAGACTTTCTTCAGTGCGTACTGGGTCATGTCAGCAACCATGTCCAAGACTTCGTTGTGGTCTTTCACAAAGCCCATCTCTAGATCTAACATAGTTAGTTCGGTAATATGCCTTGTGGTTGCACTTGGCTCCGCTCGGTAGCTATGACCGATTTCGTAAACTCGTTCAAAGGCCCCGACCATGATCTGCTTATAGAACTGGGGGCTCTGGGCCAGGGTTGCAGTCTTACCAAAGTAGTCGAGCTGGAATACTTCCGCGCCACCCTCGGTTGCTTCTGCGAGTAGCTTTGGGGTATCGATTTCAATGAATTCGTTCTGGTATAGGAAGTCTCGGAGGTGCCGGGTCAGGCTACCACGGATCTTGAAGATCTTCTGTTCCTGTAGGTTACGTACGTTAAGAGTGCGGTGGTCAAAGAGTGTATCGAGGTGCTCGCTCTTGTGACTAATCGGCTTGTCGATTTCAATTGGCGGTTCTTCTGTTACGGGAACCAGGACGGTAATTTCTGGATCGTGCAGCTCAGCTCCACCAGGTGCACGTTCGTCTGGATAGACGGTACCAGTAATTTCTACTACTGTACCAATCTGCATGCCACGAAGCTTTTCAACTTCATCGCCCTTCTCTACTAGTACCTGGGTGAGACCGCTGCGGTCACGGATGTTAATGAAGTTTAGTCCGCCAAGTAATCGTTTTTTGTGTATCCACCCTTGAATAGTGACCTGCTTTTCCGGAGATTTGGCCACGTCTTTTGCTAATGTTCGCATAGTTATTCCTCTGATTGTTTTATAGATTTGTGGCTTATAAGGGTGGGTCGGTTACGCAGCAAGAACAGCCGGAGTCGTGCTGCCGACCCGGATATTATTATCTGTGTTTTGTACCACTGTAAACATAGGGGTGATTATATCATGATCTTGTTTGCTTGGCGACCCAGGCAAAAGCGGCTTGCAGGCCCTGTTCGCGGTGGTTCATAAACCCACCTCGCTCTGCAATGGTAGTACCGTGTACGTCATAGATCATCTTCTTCAGCTCAGGCACATACATAAGTGACCGGAATGGAAAGCCTTCTATAATCTCACCGGTGGCCGGCTCCTCAGTTATGTGGCACTTCATGACACCACGGAAGTACTGAGGATCACGGCCGGGCATAAGTACACAGATCACCCCAACAAAGTTGGCGTCTCGCTCGACACCCTTCTTGCCTTGCATCCGCTCCAGGCAGTAGTCCACGATTTCTTGGTCGGACATGACGTAGCCCTTCCAGCGGCGCGAGTATACACCGGGTTCGTTGTTTAGTGTTGGGATTTCAATTCCACCATCGTCTGACACTACGATAAGGTCCGGGTCACCGGCCGCTTCCTGAAATGCCTTGGCCTTTATCAGTGCGTTCTCTTCGTAGGTGTTGCCTGTTTCGTCTGGATCGAGTTTGAGTCCTAAGTCTTTAGGTGTGAGTAGTTCAATATTCGTGCCCTTCACAAACACTTGGGCGTCAGTGATCTTACCCGGATTGTTACTGGCGAATAAAACCTTGAGAGATTTAGGCTTTTTGCTGGTCATTGTCTGACCCTTCTTTTTGCTCTGGCACTGGCTGATCGGGCTGACCTGCTGTCTGAACTGCATCATGGTGATCGGGGTCTATCTGTACATGCTTGTGAGACTTGGCGTCTTTCTTAGCTTCCAGTGCGGCCACCGCTCTGAGGTCTTCGTACTTATCGAACTCGTCGACGATCTGCCTACCCAGTACCTGTTCTAAGACGTCCTCTACCGTAATAATCCCCACCACTTCCTCAAAGCTGTTCACTACTATAAACAGATGGTGCTTGGTCTTTAGGAAAGCCTGTAATGCGTGTTGTAACGGTTTTTCTTCGTTGACGTAGTAGACCGTTTTCTTCATGGAGGTTTTTACTAAGCCACCGGCCTTAGTTCTGACCAGATCTCGCAAGTACAGCGTACCAATAATGTCACTATCTTTTTCACCCGTTACCGGGAATCGAGAGAAACCGCTCTTATGTAATTCATCTAGAAGCAGTGGCCCAATAGCATCTTCACCCTTAACGGTTTTGACTACCCGCTTTGGCGTCATGACATCCCGGATTAACTTGTCGCTAAATGTCAGGGCACTTTTGACAATCCCTAGTTCGTAGGCTGTCATGCGGTTATCTGGCTGGTGGGCCTGTCGATCGAGGAGATCTACGAGATCTTCTTTTTGATAGACGCCACTATGTACCGTGATGCGGCTGTGTTTCGCAACAAGTTCACTGGCCTTATTCAGTACTGGGTAGGTGTGGGCAAGTACCCAAGCAAGTGCCGGGGCGGCTTTCTGGGCCGTACGTTGGCTAATGTTGGTAACCCGGGTATTTGGTAGCCAGGCAAAGGCTACCCAGAGCAGTGCTGCACAACCGAACAATGCCAGCCATGCCGGAAGAGCGCTCGACAACACGACGAAGAAACCAGCTGCTGCCAGGCCAATGATTATCCAAAGCAGTAACTCAAGACTCGCGCCGTATGACACGGCCTGGTGTAAGGCCTTGGCAAGCTCGTCGCCTTTATTGGCCCGCCTTTTAAGTTCCTTTAAGGGGGTTTTGCTGTAGGTCTTCTGGAGAGAAACACTGGCTACTGTCAGAGCGGCGAGCACCAGTACAAAAATAAACTGAATCATACTAACTATAGTACTATATATGCATGAGTAAGAGATTTATCGCAATTCTATTAGTGTGTGTTTTAGGCCTCGTTGGCATCTATCTAGCAACTTCTAAAAAAGATTCTGGCACTGGCAGTAACTCTGGTAATACCAGCAAACTGAGCAACCATGTCATGGGTGATAATGCTAAGAAAGTTGTATTAGTAGAATACGGGGATTACCAATGTCCAGCTTGTGGTTCGTACTTCCCCATCGTCAAGCAAGTTGTTGAGAAATACAAAGCCGACATCCAGTTCCAGTTCCGTAACTTCCCACTAAGTCAGATTCACCAGAATGCTCGAGCTAGTTCTCGCGCTGCTGAAGCAGCTTCCATGCAAGGCAAGTTCTGGGAAATGCACGATTTGCTTTACGAACAGCAGAAGAGCTGGGAATCGAGCACTAATGTTGTCCCTATCTTCGAAAGTTACGCGATGCAACTTGGGCTAGACATGGCTAAGTTTAAGACTGACTACGCTGGCACTGAAGTTAACGACATCACCAACGCCGACTACGAAGCAGGCGTGAAGTTAGGCGTTAACTCAACTCCTACATTCTTCCTACAGGGCAAGAAAATTGAAAAGAACCCGCAGACTCTCGACGACTTCAACAAGCTCATCGAAGAAGCTATCAAGAACGTAAAGTAAGTAAATCTAGCCCGGCCTATGACAGCGAACGGGTTCTTCGTGTCGAACCATTTCAAATATGTTCATAGCCTTAGCTAAGCTATATGCCGCATCTGCGCTGTTAAAGAACAACCCTGGGACAACTACATCCTGGGCATTCGTGAAGTCGTCAAGATCCAATTCACCAATTAACGGTACAAGGTCGCTATGATCATTGGCTTTTAGTGCATACGTCGTTGGTAGTGTTGCAAACACAGTTCTTCCTAATAAAAGATCAGGGCCATCGGTATGAAACCATGGGTACGACGAACCGGTATCACCATCTTCACCGATGACTGTACCTCTTAGACCGTGATAGCAATCACCTTCGTGATCAATTAGTGCCTCTTCTGTTATTACAGCCGTATTGCTATCGTCGCAATTGAATATCTGTTGGTGCAATAGTTTAGTATAACGGTCTCGGCTTCCTTCCTCTTCGGGGTAAGTAATTAGAAGCACTTCGTCACTCACTGGCTGATCAGCAACTGCAACAGAACCAGACTCTGACCTGGTCAGGTCAAAAATCACCCAACCGAACACCTTGCCAAGTGCACCGTGCCTTACAAGTTTCTGCAGAATATCCGCACGTAGAACATGCACGTCATCCTGCTGGTTAGACCATGCGTTATGCAAATTATCTAACAGAAGATCGTCTAGCTCATCTTGTGTAGCACTATGGTCATGTCGGCCATCTCGCTGGTATATAAAATCCGTCATAAATCTCTTTTATAGCAGTATACAAGAGGTAACTATCTCACACAATATATTTGACTACTGGCCAAGTTGTTTCAGTGTCTCTGCCCAGTTCATACGCTCCTCAACCACGGTCTGCGTAGCTGCGTCTGCTTTACGTGTCAGCTTACCCGCCCCGCCCTGACCTGCTACTACTCCGTATTTGAGAGATAATTTTACCTTAGATAGCTTTTGCTGAGTTGCCTTACTCAGACAATCGTCTTGGTAGGCCTGACAGTCCTTAGCCAGATCCAACCACTTCTGGACATTAGCATCGTATTTGACGGTCATATCCACAGCTATGCTGGCACTACGCTGCTCTTCAGGTTCAAGCTGGTCAAAGATAAAGTTACCGGTAGCGTAGACGATAAGCTTACCTTTATACACTTCGGTGTTCTGGACCCAATGGGGATTGTTGGCTATTAAGAATTCTGGACCTTGGTCAATAACGGCGTGGGCAATTTCTTCCTGAATAGCATTGGCTTTTGCTTGGTATTCAGTGCCCATCTCTACAAAGGCGAATACCGGCATGACCTTGGCGTATTGATTCATCTGCTCTATTTCGCCGGCCAGAGGCTTCCTGAAGAAGTAGTGCCAACCGCACATTGCCACAGGCAAATTCCCTTTGGCTTCTTTGCCGTCTGACTTCTGCAGCCGCACTGGCAGTGAAATAACTTCGCAAATATCCTCAGATACTCCCGGATCGAAGCTACCAAAATACTGTACGCCCGCCTCTTTGAGATGTTGGCGTGTTTCGGTGAGCCCAGCCGCTCCGCCCTGGTCACCAGTATGGTTATTGGCTAGGTCAAAGATATCGAAGTACTTCTTGGCTTCTGGTAAGAATTCTGGTCGACAGTTAAAGGTCAGGTTACTGACCTGCAGCGCAAATGGCACGGTATTGTTGGTGGCGGGGCATTCAAAGCTGGTCATCCAGGCGTCGTACTTTTCTCGTTCAAAAGTACTCAGCTGACTAAATGGATGGGCGTAGTCATAGCTACCGTCTGCCCGACGACTATCTCGTTCGACAGCCCGCGCCCAGACGGTCGTACCATTAAACAGGTACCTTCCTTCTAATGAAGTTGTCTGCACTGTAGGCTTTGCGTTAGAAGAGTTGCTGCTAGTACTAGGGGCTTTTGCGGAACCACCAAGCAACACGAGCAGCAAGCCAATGACTAACAGGGTGACTACTGGCAGTAATAGCAAAAGCCATCTTGATTTACGGACATGAGTACCAACAACGTAGTGCTTCATGTAAGTATTGTATGTCATGCATTACCAATGCGGCCAGAAAGCCACAATAGGCCACTCATTACACCTAGGCAATTTTCTGCAAACGGAGGCCCTTTGCAGCATGTCGCGTAGCTGGGGGAAGTGTTCGAAAGACTTCAAAACCAACGAGTTTATTCACTAGTTTCGCTGAGTCGCGCAGTTCTGCATTATCGATCTGTAATCCGCTGCGTTGTAGTTCTGCAACTACTGACTTTTCTGACACCGCCTGCTTAATTCCTGTACGAGTAAAGTAGTCTAGTAGCTCGCTCTCTAATTCATTGAGCCAGACGGTGCCGCCTTCAAAATAAATCGCTCGTGAATCATATGCTTTTAGTTTTCCATACTTTTGGGCAAACTCTTCTTCACTCCCAGCAAAATAGGCCCCTAGCGGAGATGGCACAGCTTCCTGCTGATCTGCTTCGGATGCTTCAGCAGAACGTTTGGCGAAGAACTTTGAACCATTATCTGGAGTTACCTGCACTACAAGTGAATGGTCATGGTCTCGTTCTGCAGCATATGCAGCAGCAACTAATTTTTTAGTGATTGCCTTATCATCTAGGCCAAACTTCTCACTAAATAGTGATTCCATTTGAGCGCGAGTAACACTGCCCTTTTCATCAATAACGTTTAGGAAGACTCGGTGTGCCTGTGTAATTAACTCGTCGGTAAAGTCGCTCTTCTCTTGTTCTGCTGCTTCTTGCCGAGCCAGACGAGCAGCACGTCGCGCAGCCAGCCCATCGCTTGCATCATGGTGTAACGTCCGCGCCGGTTGTCGGGCGAGAAGCTCTATAGCAGGTCGTTCTGGCAGAGTAATCACTGGAGTTGCCATTACTGGCTCAGCATTTTGCACAGTAGGCTTTGGTTTAGTTGATTTTAGGGCTTTTGGTATATCTTCAGCAGGGATATGTTTCCTAAAGAGTTTAAAGAAAATCTTGGCCTCATCTACGATAAGTTCACCAGATTCGTTCTTCTCCTTTTGAGCTCGTTGCTGTTGCTGATTCAATACCCTAACTTCAGTATCTCCAATAACCACGCTGTCGCTCATAATATCTATACGATCGCGTAGTACGGCTTTGCGTTCTTCATCTGCCTGAGCCTGGGCCTCTAACTTCTTTTCACTTCTACCGGTATAGCGGTCAAGCGCACCGGCATAAAACTGCGTAATTTCAGGGTGTTCACGCACCATAGCCTCCATATCCTGGAGTACTTCGGCAGTATCAGGGTTCATAAACGCCTCAGCGCCAGAACGAATACCCATAAACTGACGCCGCTGCGCCAATTCCACACTGAGGTCGCTGAATTCTTCAATTGGAGACATAACCATATAACACTATTCTAGCATATTATTGCTTATTTGTCTATATAGTTATGTGTACATGTTTAGATAGCTTCGCATAGTACCTAAAATAGTAAATGACCGGCATTCGCCGGTCACCACCCTAGTACTGCAGAAATTGCTGCCAGTCTGGCCGCTTAATTTTGACTTCCACTTTATACCCTCTACTAATAGTTTTTATTTTAATTCCCATAACTTCCCCTCTTTTTAGGCCACAAAAAACCGTCTCAAAATTTTCTGTAGCTATTATTTTGTAAATTTTTGTTTTTCTTGGAGTCTCTAAAACACTACGTGTTCGCTCACAAAGAATGTACACAGTTTAGCATAAGCGTTAGTAGCCGTGTCAATAGCTATTCTTGGCCACTGAGCGACCTATGATATACTCTAGGCATAAGCAATAAACATAAAGGGTGAACAATGGCAACAAAAGCAAAAACAACCAAGAAAAAAACAACTGCTAAGCGAAAAGGCTTATCCCCTGAAAACAGTCGACTGACTGCTGCCGCTGCAGTTTTGTTTGGTGGTGTAGCTGTTATCTTGATTGGTACTATGCAAGAAAACGACGACATTAAGTTACTGCTTGTCGGATTCGGTGCTGCGTTCCTCGTACTTGGTGGAGTACTCGTTGGTATGTCCACTAAGCCTTGGAAGCGATAGTTCTTCTCTAAAATCGTATGCACAGTAGTGTTTTTAACGAGATTAGCGCCATTATTGCCCTGGGAGCAGGTATTGCTCTCATTATGCGCTGGCTTCGACAACCCCTGATTATTGGGCATATACTCACGGGGATTATTGCTGGGCCGTCGGTACTAAAACTGATTCACGCCGATGCTTCTTTTAGTGGCCTGTCTGATATGGGCGTTGCCCTACTCTTGTTTATTATCGGTCTAGATCTCAGCCTTAAGGCATTCTCGCGGGTTGGCAAAACGGTCTTCGTTACGGCCACGGCGCAGATTGCTAGTATTACGGCTATTGGGTATGCTGCCTCACGTCTGCTCAACTTCTCTAAAACAGAAGCATTTGTATTAGGATTAGGGCTGGCCATGAGCAGCACGATCATTATCGTGAAGCTGCTCAACGACAAGAAAGAAACTACTCGGCTGTACGCCCAAATCGCCATCGGTATTCTGTTGTTACAGGATGTCGTAGCTACTATTGCCAAGATTGGTTTGGCAGCCAAGTCACACCATGGTGACACGGTACAAACCCTTATTACTCTTGGACTCCGCGGCGTAGCCTTAGTAACAGCCCTCTACCTTGCAGTGAAGTTTGTTATTCCGTTGCTTACTAAGACCCTGGAGCGCAGTAAGGAACTGCTCCTACTCTTCTCACTTGGCTGGGGATTAGGACTAGCGCTGGTATTCGCCAAGGCTGGCTTCTCTATTGAGATCGGTGCCCTATTTGCCGGTGTTAGCCTGGCAGGCTTACCATACAGTAGCGAGATGGCCTCTCGACTTAAGCCGCTCCGTGACTTCTTCTTGGTTATCTTCTTTATTACCCTTGGGCAGACCATGGCGCCAGATAAGCTCACGCATGTAGTACTTCCCGCTCTGGGCCTCAGTCTCGTAGTCCTAATCCTCAAACCACTAACCGTCCTTATATCCATGGGGGTCATGGGTTACACCAAACGGGCCAGCTTTAAGGCAGCGGTAGCCATGAGTCAGGTTAGTGAGTTCTCACTCGTGTTCCTCGCTGCTGCGGTAGCTTCTGGCTTTGTCAGCGAGCGGGCTTCTACTACATTGACTCTAACGGCCCTTATCACCTTTGCAGCCTCTACCTACCTTATTAAGTACGACAACGCCCTGTTTACAAAACTAGAGCGACACCTGCGCCTCTTTGAGCGCCATGTCACTAAGCTAGAACAACGGGGCGGCACGACCACCTACCCTATTGTCTTGTTTGGCTACCGCAAGGGTGGTCATGAGTTCTTAAAGACATTTAAGAAGATGGAAAAGAAGTTTGTAGTCGTGGACTACGACCCGGAGAACATCGAGACCCTGGAGCGACAGCAAGTACCCTACCTATATGGCGATGCTACCGACCCAGAACTACTCGACGAACTTAACCTTGCCAAGGCAAAATTAGTCGTCTCTACCATTGCCGACCGTGAAACTAACCACTTCCTCGCGCACTGGCTGAATACCCACAACCCGAGCGCAGTTTTTGTATGTTCTGCCGAACGTGCTGAATACGCTTCTGATCTGTATTCCGAAGGTGCAGCATACGTCATGATGCCGCACTACATTGGGAGTGAGAAGATTAGTACTTTTATTAAGAAGAATGGTTTTAACAAGACTGAGTTCAAGGCCTACCGTGAGAAACACTTAGTGTACTTGCAATCTCACTTTGATGAGCAGTTAGCTGACGAAGAGTAGATTCAGTACAATGACATTGCGATAATTACAATTTGATGATAAAATTAGTACTTTGTAAGGTATTGTTATGTCATCTCCAAACGTACGAAGAATGTTTCAGCAAGAACCGCTCGGTGTTGCTATGGGCACTGGTGTACTTACTGCTGCCCTCGGTGCTGCTGCGTGGGGTGTTGAAACCATGATTGAAACTGTCGTTGCAGGCGCAGAAGCAACGGTTGGTTTTGTAGCCTCCCCTCTTGGGCTAGGTGCAACCGTGTTGGCCGGTGCTGGAGTTATGGTAGCTAAAGAGAAGATTTCTGAAAAAGTTGAAGCAGAGAAGCAGAAACCCTTCTGGGACCGCGGCTTCATAAGTACGTTCTTTAACTAGATCTAGACGATGCGACGAGCATAGCGCCGTTGCTCTGGGGCTTCAGGACGAATACGACTAAAGGTTACTACCGTTGCAGTTCGGTGAAGTTCGGGTGACTTGTGGGCGCCGTACATTGTCCAGGCTGATTTGCCGATAAGAGGCAGAAGAACCGTAAGGTCACGAGCTACAGCTAATCGGTTACTCTCAGCTAGATCTATATATGTCTGTCGGGTTGTCACTGCAAGTGCAGATGTTTCGTGTGGAAACCAGCCAAAGCGCTGCGTCCAACCCAAAACAGGCGTATGCACTGCGTCACGTATTGGATTAAGCGGTACGTTCTGTACTCTTTCCGTCATCTCGAGTTGGTTAGCACGAGCTAGATCACGTAGTTTCTTAATAGCTTCGGGGTCACGCTCATCACCTGGCAGCTCCATTATCTTTGAGAGTGAATAGCCGATATCTGCAGCTACTTGGAGCATATCTTCATCTAAGGCCGTCTCATTGTCAGGCCTTTTTGCCCACTGTACAACATGTGTTTCCGTCGGCGAATTACCACCGTATTTCGTCACAACGACGGCGTCTAAGCCAGTTTCAGGGCACATGGGGCTCTTGTGTTTCCGACCAAAGCGAGCGAACGAATCGGTAATTTTATTAGCTGGGCGAGAGCCGATGCCCGCCGCTTTTAAAGCTCTAGGCAGGCTAAAGTTAGAATGGTCCAGTACGGGAGCCTCTACGGCTACTTGTTCTGGTTCTTGGTATAACTCAACTTCCATGCCAACTGACGGCACAAGTTGACCTGTAGCCGTCTCACCGTCTAGTGGAATAGAGATGTCGCCGAACCCAGGCATGTCACCAAGCCTATCTTGTGGGTGCCAAAAAGCACCGCCAAGCTCGTTGGGGTCTGGATCACCACCTTGATCACGGAAAACATCACTCATAAACGGATATTATACCATCTTTATGAAAATAAATAAATACCCTTAATGGGCTCTACTGCTGGCCCGGTCTCTTGGGACTTTTCAGCACATACTGCCACGCCTTCCAGCGTGTATTGCCCCTGCTTGTTTCTTCTTGTAGCCAATTGCGAATTCTGTAGGCCGGTAAACCTGCTGCGGCCGCAATAGCCGAAACAATCCAGACTGGTTCCAGACCCTTAACGGTCTCACCGAGGTCATTGCTAATCTCACCCCAATGGGTTGGCGAATACAATAAATCATAGCCCGACTTTCCTGCAGCGATAGCAGTAAAAGCAGCAGCAAGCGTTCCATATACTGGCTCATCCGTTATAAGTTCAGTTAGTACGGTTTTAAGGCTCCGATTTTCTTCTTCGTGCGCTTCACCGCTCACTGGCCGGTCTTGTCGTTCAGCAAACGTTAATGACTTTGGATACTGCTCGCTAAAGGCAGTAAGTACTAAACGCCCGACTGGTCGAGGAACCTCTGTACCAATACGGGCAATGTCCCTCCCAATCGCCCCGGCCATCGCTAGTTGCGCCACGCTAAAAAGGTGATATCCAAGGCCATGTCGATCGAGGCCCAATGTGGCCGTTAGCATGCCAGCCTCAAGCGCTGCCTCTATAGAAAGTCGGTCTATGACACTGTTGCGGGCATAGGCAAACGGCGCCCACGGAAGATCAATTGCCGTATCTTGTATTTGCAAGCCGTGGTCATCTAGAGCGTCGTACACCTGGGTCCGAGCTTGTAGTGCTTCGTCAGGGTTGGCCTTCCGCTTCCACTCACTGTGAGCTATGGTTACTGCAAGGTCAGCATATAGCTGTATTTCACCCGGTTGCCGGTTATTAGAAAATACATATTGCGCGAGTGGTTCACCTTCTCGTCCTAGTGCTGTCACCCCGAGAGCTCGCAGTACAGGCATATTGGCCGGCATTCCTTCGCCCTCCAATGGAACGTGTAATGCGGCAAGAGTTTGGTGGGCTCTCGTTGCAGCTCGCTCGCCAAGTTCAAGCTGGTGCATGGCCGTACGTGGATTTGGACTTGTTGTTGCGTAAAATTCTACCGGGACAACAGCAAAGGGCGCGTCTTCGTCCTGCCCGATAACTTGAGCATCCATGGGCGGGAGAGACCTGCGATACGGTACTTCAGGCGCATCAAACCAGCGAGGGCCATTTTGTATAAAAGATTCATCACCAGGAGCAGACATCCGTATATCATACAATAAGTTTGCCTTAAATAACAGAGATGGGTCTAGGTATTTTTATCTACTTTGCTCAGGTCGTGGTACAGCCAGTGCTTCTTTGCGTAATTCTGCACGCCCCGGGCTAGTCCAACTGGCTGCACACCATCTACCATGGCTTTCCGGATACGTCCGGAGGATAGAGACGGCTCATGATTCTCTGCGACGACAAAGGACCGCGGCTGCACTGGCAAACCTAGTAGTCTAGCCTCAAACTCTTCTGGTGAGTGTCCCGCACGGCTAGCAACCGCAAAGCCTACTTCGCTCAGTAGGTACTCTACGTGGGGCCATTGCTGTGGGTACTCTGTTAGATGTTCGAACAGGTCAGATCCCAGTAGCATAACAATCTCGTCATCGGGAAATTTCTTCCGAATGTGGGCCATGGTAGATTTCGGTAAAAAGTACTTACCCGGTAGTTCTAGAACATGTAGTCGAGGCTGAGAGCGTAGTGCAAGTTCAAGCATAGCTAGACGGTGAGCGATATGTGTTACATGCGGCTTCCTTCGGGGTTTTGTTTCGGGCGCAAAGTACACTGCATCCAGCTTGGCAGCCGTAATAGCACTCAGGGCAAAGGCTACATGCCCATTGTGTACTGGGTCAAAACTACCACTAAATATACCTATTCGTTTACTCATGCCACCTCTTCCACAAATCCATATCCACCCAAGAAGTGTGCCTCACTTGCCCCACTATGTAAAACATGGCTAACAGCAAAGGTTGCGACACTTACGATGTTGCCTACTCGTGGTGCTAGTTCTACGCTCCGAGTAACAGCATCTAGATAGATTCCTGAGAGGTCTGGACTTATATAGCCATCTGCTTGTTTGAGGGGTATCCGTGACGGCTCTAGATCGAGATATTGTACGGTACGTGGAGCGTGCGTAGAGAGATTTACAAGTGCCCGCCAAATGACCGGAAATTCCTTAAACTTTCTACCAAGTACCCTGTACTTATCTGGACGTAGTTGTAGGAATTTTCCTTCTAGCGCCGTATGTACCCCGGAATCAAGATGAGCCCCAGCTCTACTTTCGTGACCAATCAGAGACTTCTTGAAGAAGTTTAAGTCATATTCCTGGCCAGCAATAGTCAGGGTCGGGAACAACATCGCTGCCAATTCACATGCCGGCAAGTCATGGTCAATCCCGTCACCAGTTGCCCCAGGAAAATATCCAAAGAACGCGTCAGGATCCATAATTGCTCGGCTAGTCAGCTCCATACTCGCCAGCTCGATTACTTCTGTCATTCCCTGGAGTTCTACACCGTTATGAACCCGTGGCCGCCACCGCCTTTGCAAGGAGGTGAGTCTAAACATCGAGAGGCATTCCCTCGCAACACTTGGTTGGCATGTGACAGGCTGGGCACATGAAGTGACCGTGTACTGGCTGAATCGGGTAATGACCACAGTTATCACAGAATAGTTCTGGTGACTTGTCTTTTACCATCTCCGCGTACGGATCGTAATTGTCTTTTGTAGAATTGTCTGCCATGTTATTTCCCATCCTTTGTCATTTTGTGTTCAAAGGCTTCACAGTTCTGGCAGTACTTATTAACCTTACTCTTCCCTTGGGTGTCCTCTTTCCTCCTGACAAAGGCGTAAATAACGCCACCCTTCTTGCCACATTCATCACACGCACGTACTACATCGCGAAGCACAATATCTCCCTCTTCCGCACCCACTTTCTTGTACAGTTCTTTACCTTCTGCAGAGTTAGGATCAACACTTTCGAGGCCACATGATCCAGCACCACAAAACTCTGGACGAGGAGCGTTAAATTCCACCTGCTTGCGTAGTAGTTGGGCGGCCACGTCATCTCCGATAGATATAAGTCGCTGAACTTCTTTGAGTCCATCTACCGTGGCCTCATCAAACATCTCTGCCGCCTTCTCAGGCTCCGCCTCACAAATAGTGAGCATTTCTTTTTTAACCAGCTCTTCCACGAAGGCATTAGCCGCCCAGTGGTCGATGCCACTTTCGGCCAGTACCAAAATGTCGCCTGCCAGTGACTGAGATGCAGCCAATGTTTCTGCTTGGCGTCGTGCCGCCTCAAGCTTAGCTGCTTCATAGTCACGTGGGTGGCCATCTTCCACAAGCTCACCCATAAAAATAGTTACGCCGTGTTTTTTAGAGGCCAAGATATCGAACAGCTCAGCATAGTCCCAAACCCCAATCTCACGGTTGGTAACCATTTGCGTACCATGTACATACGTGCGATCCATGTCTACACCTTCCAGACGACTGTCTAGAATATGTAGGCTGTCGGAGATTACATCATCATCCCAGTAATCTCCCGATGCTCCGATTTGGTCTTCCTCACGGTACCCAAGCGTGGAATCAAAACGTACGTTGCGAATCATACGCCTATCTTTAGAGGGCACATACCCGCCAAAACCATCTGTCTTGCCGTCCTTATAGCGCTGCAGTGCCCAGTTGGTACAAGGCGAGATAGTGGCCACATTAACAATCTCGGGTACCGGATTGACTTCAACGGTGTTACCGAGCAAACGCCGACCAATGGACATGTACGTCCTCTCCTCAACTGCCTCATTAAGGCGCCTATCCACTTCCTCAGCCTCAGATACCGGTGACAAGCCATTATCTACTATGGTCGCTATGGCATAGCCATGCGAGTAGTAATAACCTGTACCAGGATCGTACTCTTGCTGACTCTTAGGGAAATACTCCCATGTTTTAGCCCGAACTGCTTCAAGTAGCAGCCGGTGGCAGTCTAGTTCAAGAGCCTGCTCTGCGGTTTTATGCTCTATACTACCTTTCCCGTACTTCTCTCGAGCCTCTATAACAAGGTCTGCGGTGCTGAGGGGGTCTACCGGGATAGGTACGGCATCGAACTCACCGTCACGCAGCAGCTGCCTATTGTGTTCGAGAATAGCTCTGGCCTCAATTCGTGCTATCTCCCGGTCTTCCATGAGGTCTGGCATAAACTGAGCCGCCTGGAATTCAGGACTCACTGGACTGTACTCTACCCCTAGCACCATGTTACTCAAAAAAATACCCTCGTTCCGGATTGAAACAAGGGCCATTAAACTAGCTCTGCTCCTGCTCGGAAGTCTTTAATTGCTAGATCGGACTTGTCTGCTTTCTCCGTAGAGTCAGGCAGCTTACCGTTGCGGCACAGTTCCCGAATTACACGGGATTCCAGCATTTGTTTTGTTAAGTGCTAGTAGTGTAGCACAAGCTGCTAACGCTATATGTAGTATTATTTTCGTCAGTCTTACCAACGAGCGACAGTAAACAGGATAGCAACACCGAAAGCAATTCGGTAAGCTGCAAAAGCCTTAAAGTCGTTCTTGGCAACATAGTGCAGCAGCCAATTCACTACCGCCAGGGCTGATATAAAAGCGGTTGCAGTACCCACAAGCAATGCAGTTGACCCACCTGACACTAGTGCAATTTTGTCGTGATCCGTAGCAAGCTTGTAGCCCCCAGCTAATACAAGAATAGGAATGCTGAGATAGAACGAAAAGGCTGTGGCCGTCACCCTGTCCAGCCCAGCTACTAGTCCGCCCATGATAGTTGCACCGGAACGAGACACTCCCGGAATAAGAGCAAGTATTTGATAGCAGCCGACTTGTACGGCCTGTTTGAGCGTCAACTGGTCAAACTGGGGTTGTTCCTTTGACGGTTTTGGTTGGTGGAATGATTCGATAAGCCAGATGACAATACCGCCGATGATTAATGAAATAGCTACGGTTGTAGGGGTTGCAAAGCGGCTCAGTGAGTCGCTCGCCAAAAAGCCAATGATGCCAGCAGGAATAGTGGCAATAATCCAGCGCTGCCAGAACTTGATGGTCTTCTTGTCCCGCTTAATAAGGCCGGCGAACTTAGCAATGAGATCCTTGCGGAAGTGCCAGATAACGGCAGCAATAGCGCCGAGCTGAATCACTACCGTAAACAGCTCTGCGGCGTCATAGTAACCCATGGCCTTCTCAGTCACGATCAGGTGACCGGTACTAGAGATAGGCAGGAACTCAGTGAGCCCCTCGATAATACCTAGAATAATTGCCTGTAATATAACCATTACTACTAGTATACCTACTTATCGGCCGGGTTAACCGTTTTATCTTTCAGTGGACCCAGGCGCGGGATAAAGGAATGGGCTGCACCATCCAGCCCCAGGATTTTGAGTGCTCCGACCAGCACGTACAGGGCGTCTATATCGTCTGACTTTGGACGTGGCAGGTTCTCAAGTTCACTAAAGCGCTGTTCAATCTGCTTAACTAACCACTTCTCTTGGCTCGCTGTTACTTGGTTACTGGTGACTTTGGGAGCCTCAGAAGGCTGCACTACTTCAATAGACCGAGCCGAATGGTCGCGTTTGCGGAGATGCCCTCGGGTAATAAGGCTATTTACGTGTAATGACACCGTGGCTACCGATGTGTAGTTGAGGCCCTTCATAATCTCCCGGTAACTGGGGCTGTACCCGTGCTCAGCAATAAAGGTTTCTATATAGGTAAGTATTTCTCGTTGCTTTTTGGTTGGCCGGATAGACTTTTCAGCAGTTGAGTTATCTTGTGCCATAGCTATACCGTTGCGTGCCTTTTGTGTCGGTGACTGTGCTCGGGAAATACCCAGAAGCGGTACCATACATAATTCCAGACCGTAAAGAAGCCGGCTGAGGCAAACTGGCCAAGATACGGCGTAATACCTGCAGTCTTGAGTGTGCTCACGATTATAAAGTCCAGCAAGAAGTTAACGGCCGTAATAAAGATGTAGCGTTCGGTAACTTCTGTTTGGTGTTTGCCGAGTTGCTTACTATTAAAGACCCAGTAGCGCTGCAGTAGGTAGTTCACAACCCAACCACTAATATTGGCAATGAGCTTCGCCCACCACAGATCTAGGCCAAGACCCTTGTCGGCAATAAAGAATACCAGGTAGCCAGTCCAGAAAAAGGCGCCGCCGCTAACGAGATACTCAGCGAGCTGCATTAGTTGTCGTTGGCGCTTTTTAGTTAGTTTTTTTCTTTTCATTTTGACTGTCTGTTTTTAGCTTTTCTTCAGTATATCATAAGGTTAACCAAGGTAAGCTAGATGTAATCATCTGTTGGTGCACCTGCGCGGCAAATGATTTGGGGTACAAATATGGTACGTGTAAGGTAGTTCTTGTGCTATAATTTACCCCACATGCGCGAAGAAAATCGCTTTAGAAAACAAACACCAAAAACCTCACTGGATGGCTTCGTTCCGCAGCGGCCACGGCCTATGACCACGCCGGAACAACTCCACCATGCAGGTGGTTTGGGACGTACCCCGAGGCAGTCTCTGGCCAGTCGCCGGCGAGATATAGACCCCGAACTTATTGGCCGCGAGAAGACCGATGAGCCAATCCCCCGCATTGCTAACTTTGACCAAGAGGAAACTGACATTTTTAAGACTGATCCTAAAAAAGACCTTGCCGCTTCAGAACCGAAGAAGCTGTCTCGACGAGAGCGCAAGCGAAATAAAGATGCCCAGGACAAGAAGAAGAAAGGCAAGCTCCGAACTTGGTGGGGCAACCGTTCCCGCCGGTTCAAGGTTACTTTTATTGGCTTTATCATTGTACTTATTCTCGGAGGCCTACTCGGCTACCGTTTGTATGGTTTCTTGAACTCCGTCTTTGGTCGTGGCATTGGCAACAGCAGTTCTGCCGCGCTAAACGGTGAAGTAAATCCCGAAGACCTTAATACCGAAGGAGACGGCCGCCTCAACGTTCTCATTCTTGGCCGTGGCGGCAATGAAAACGACGCCCCAGATCTTACCGATACACTCCTCATCGCCAGCATTGACCTCAAGAATCAATCTGCATCTCTATTAAGTATTCCCCGCGACACATTTGTTGATGATCTCAGCGACAACAGCAAAGTTAATGGCATCTTTAGCCGAGCTAAGTCAAGGGCCCTCTACAACGGCAAGACCAATGACCAAGCAGAGGACGAAGGTATTAAGGCATCTATTTCAGCCATTCGAGACATTGCTGGCGTACCAATCCACAAGTACGTACTCACCGATTACAAAGCCTTCCGAGATGTCGTCAATGCCCTTGGTGGCGTAGATATCAACGTCCCTGAGTCTATATATGACGGCTACACCGGTTGGGCTTTCAAAGCAGGTCAACAAACCATGAATGGCGATAAGGCGCTGCAGTATGCCCGCACGCGCCATGGCAGCGACCGTGGTGACTTTGACCGTACCGAGAACCAACGTCGCCTCCTGATTGGCATGCGCCAGAAAGCCACCAGTACCGGTATCGTAGCCAACCCTATTCGCTTAAACAGCCTGGCCAACGCTGTGCAGAAGAATATCCGTACTGATCTGAGTGTCGATGAGGCAAAGACTGTCTTTGAAAAACTGAAGACCATGCCAGAAAGCGCTATTAAGTCACTCGATCTCGACGATCCAAAAGCGCCCCTCGTTACAACCGGAATGGCTAATGGCCAATCCATCGTAAAGCCACTGGCAGGACTACAGGACTACACTAAGATTCGCGCCTATGCTCGTACTAATATGATGGACCCTTATCTGAAGCAAGAATCACCTAGCGTCGCAGTATACAACGGTTCCAACCAAGCGGGCGTTGCCACGCTAGTCGGTGACGTACTTTCTGGCTACGGCTACAAGGTACTTGAGAAAGAAACGAGCAAAGAGTCACAGACTAAGACCTTAATTGTGAAAGTTAACAAAGATGCTAAAAAACCATTCACCGAGCGCTTCCTAACCGTGCGCCTTGGTACCGTTATTAGCACTACACTACCAACTACTGTCATCCCAAGTGAAAGTAAGATCGCTACCACTAAGCCCGCCGAGGGCACTACTAGCACTAAACCTTTGCCTGACTACATAATCATACTAGGGACCGATTATGAGCAAAAAACCGGTCCTACCTGGTAAATTCTTTCGCGTCGCATCTGTTGTTTCAATTGTAGGCCTACTAGTACATGGGCTCACTTCAAGCGTACTGCTGAGGGCAAGCGATTGTAGCTCCGCTGGTCGTATTGCCGACATCGTCGTCTTAACAGTGCTGCTAGCCACTGCCACGGTATCTCTCGGTAAATTTGCGTCGCTACGACGTATTGGCTATGTTGGTGTGCTAGTTGGGCTCTTTAGTCTCTGGATACTAGGAAGTGGCATCGTGCACCGCGTAGCACTAACGCAGATGCTCGCCGCCCTCACCCTCGACGCAGGTCTGTTCTGGGTATTTCTTATTACCCGAACCTTTGCAGGGAGAACACCTAAAAATAGCTGGGTCCTGAAAATGTGTCTTGTGTTCGGTGGGTTGGCCGTTGTATCGCTGGGGCTATATTTTGTCGGCCTACAAGACAATCTTGATCGGGCCGTTGGCTTTGGGCAGTGCGGCAGTCAGGCTTCTCTGCTCACTGCTGGTACGGAAGGACTGATCCGTTCCCGGGGCTTTGCCCGCAACCCTAACGAGCTTGGCGCTCTTTTGATCCCGGCACTAACCATTATTCTGTACAGCCTGATTGTACAAAAGGGCAAGCGCTCGAAGTGGCAGATTGGGCTCTGTATTGCACTGGGTCTCCTTGAGTTCCTGACCTTCTCACGAAGCGCCTGGATTGGTAGTGCTGTCGCACTCGGTCTCGTTATTATTCCTCTATGGAAGCAGTTATCTAGCAAGCTCCGTATTGCCGGACTCGTCACTATTCTGCTTGGATCACTGCTCCTTATTAGTGTTCCTGGCTTCCGTAATCAATTCTTACTGCATAAAAGTACCGATAGTAATTCTACCGCGGCCCACTTTAACGCCAAGACTTCTGGCGTGCGAACCATCCTTGAACAACCCGGCGGTTCTGGCCCGGGCACCGCTGGTGCTATTGGTGGTATCTTTAAGCAACCGAACGTTATTGAAACTGAGAGCACCTTCTTAAATATTGGGGTGCAGTACGGTATAGTCGGCCTGGCCTTATTCCTATGTCTCATTGGAGTCATGGGTTATCTGCTCTATACCAGTAGCCATCCCCTTGCCTATGCCGTCTTCTGCAGTTTTATTGGCCTTATAGTTATGGGGCTGGTCATCCCCGTATTCTCGACCTATCCGCTGGTTATTCTATTTGGGTTTCTCGTAGGCTTTGTTGCCCCCGCTAAGCCACCACGAGTTTCTAGCAGTAGAGGGCCCTCGACTCCTAACGCCTGAGCCGGTACTATATAAGCATGAAAAATAATGCCGCCGTGGGTTACGCCGTCCTTCTTATTATCGGTGACTTCCTCATCTTATTGGCTGCATTCAGCTTAGCGTATATCCTACGTGTCAAACTCGATACCAGACCGCTCGTAGAGCAGATAACAGCTCGCAATTACTTCACTGCCCTCTTTAGTGTTCTGCCTTTCTGGATTATTGCACACGGCTTTATTGGCTTATACAGCCAAAAGGTATATGAAAAACGCTTCGTAGAGTTAGGGCGCCTACTTGTTGGGTCGCTATTGGGCATCCTGGTAGTTATCGGCTATGACTTTCTCACTGACGGAAAACTGTTCCCAGCTCGGCTTGTTCCAGTCTATGGGCTGGCGCTCAGTTTTGGATTCCTCGTACTGTTTCGTGCCTCAGCCCGACTTACCCGCCGCTTACTGTACGGCTACGGCGTTGGGGTAAGTAACGTACTGATTGTAGGTAGTACTGACCGTTCTGTTGAAATTGCTGAGGCCATTTCTGATACCCGCTCAACCGGTCAACACGTACTGGGTATTGTGGGTGACAAAATTGGTAAGCTTCCACACTTTGATAACTTTTCAGAAGCCATAGAACACATTTCTCGACCTATACACAGCATTATCCAGACTGAGCTATACAAAGATCAGGAAAAGAATGACACGGTGCTCCGTTTTGCCCAAGTTAACCACGCTGCCTACCGTTTCGTACCGGGTAACAACGACCTGTTTTTTGGGAATATAGAAGTTGAGCTGTTCGGTGGTGGTATTCCTATGATCGCCGTACACCAAACCCCGTTAGTGGGATGGGGCCGTATTGCCAAGCGCCTGTTTGATATTGTCGTATCAAGCGTCATGCTCGTCGTACTCAGCCCAGTAATGCTACTAGTCGCTATACTCGTCAAGGCGACTGATCCTAAAGGACCGGTGTTCATGCGTGGGGTTCAGCAAAAACGTCTCACTCGCTTTAATAACGTCTTCGATGTCTACAAGTTCCGTTCGCACTATGCCAAGTTCGACGGCAAGTCCTACGAAGAGGTCTTTACTATGGTTGGCAAACCAGAACTACTGGGTGAGTACATTAAGAACGGCAACCAGTTTAAAAACGTTCGGGACGACTTCCGAATAACTCCCTTGGGGCGCTTCCTACGAAAGTACAGCCTAGATGAATTACCGCAGCTATTCAATGTCTTTAAGGGTGACATTAGCCTCGTCGGTCCACGCGCCCTCATCCCAGAAGAACTTAATACCTACGAAAAGAAACACACCATCCTGAGTGTGAAATCTGGTCTTACCGGATTAGCTGCTGTATCAGGACGGGATGACATTGACTTCGAAGAACGACGCAAAATCGACACCTACTATGTACAGAATTGGAGCTTCTGGCTCGACATTATGATCCTGATTAAAACCGTAAAGGTCGTCCTAAAGGGCACCGATACCTAGTATGAAGTCGCCTCGTGTAGCCATTGTTGCCGACTGGATTATTGGTGGAGGCGCCGAGCGAGTCGTAGAAGAACTACATAAGCTATATCCCGACGCCCCTATATACGCATCCTACTGCACCGACGAATGGCGGAAGCGACTCGATAACAAAGTTGTAACTGGCTATCTGCAGCGTTGGCCGTTTGGTACGCTTCGTAAGTTCGTTGGCGTACTGCGCATCCGTTGGTACCGCAGCCTAGACCTCAGCGCCTACGATGTTGTTGTGAGCTGCACCGGTAATGGTGAAGCAAAGCATATTCGCACCCAGGGGAATACTAAGCATTTGTGCTACTGTTTCACCCCTACCCATTACTACTGGCGACACTACCAGACATATATCCAGAATCCTGGGCTCGGACCGCTCAACTGGCTTGCACGTCTTGGCCTCCAGTTACTTGTTACACCGCTACGCAAAAAAGACTACCAGGCAGCCCAAAATCCTGACAAGTACATTGCCATTTCAAGTCATATCCAGAAAGATATACAGCAATACTACAACCAAGCTTCAGATATCATTGCCCCGCCGGTTAACACCGATCGTTTCATAGCAGCAGGCAGGTCAGCGCAGCAGCGCAAGGGATTCGTAACTATGGGGCGCTTGGCCACCATTAAGCATACGGATGTTATCGTGGAGGCTTGCACAAAGCTAAATGTGCCTCTGAGAGTTATTGGCCGCGGGCCTCAACTGGCAAACCTGCAGAAGTTAGCGGGCCCAAGCGTGCAATTCCTTACCAATGTTAGCGACGAACAAATGCCCGAACAGCTGGCAAGTGCCGAAGCCTTTCTGTTTGCTTCTTTTGAAGACTTTGGTATTGCGCCGGTGGAGGCAATGGCCGCTGGCACACCTCTATTGGCATATAAGGCCGGTGGCGCCCTCGACTACGTTACCAAAGAGACCGGTCGGTTCTTTACCGAGCAAAACGCAGCTTCACTTGAACAGGCCTTAAAAACCTTTGATGCTTCTGCGTACACGGCACGCGATATCCAGAAACGAGCTGAAGTTTTTTCAGTCCAGCACTTTAGAGATGCTATTGTCTCTGCAGTAAACGAACTCAGCCAATCGACGACTGAGTAATACCAGCTTCGGGTCGTCGGAGAAGATCCCCTTTTTGGCGGTAGATCATGAGCGGGAGATGGAACAGTAAGTTTGCGATCACAAGTACGGTCAGTACTGATAGTATGGCTCTGCGGTAACTGAGCGAGGATTTTTGGTATGTTGTCAGCATGGCGCTGACGACAAAGTAATAGAAGAGTGGCAACACAGGTAATAGGTAGCGACCCTGAATCGCAAATGGATATCCGTAATACAAATAGGTATTAAGGTTATAGAGGAATACCAATATAACGTAGCTTACCGTCACGATGGCCAGTGCTTTCTCTGGGGGGCTGTATCGACGCTTGCGCATACCAATTCCGGCGATTACAAGCAGTACCGGCGCAGTAACCTCGGCAACAATCCGGGCCTGCCAGGTTGGGTTAGTGGTGGCCATCCCCCTAAAGAAGTAGGTGCGCTCATAGATGAGTCGCCACCACTTAACAGTGAACTGCCCAATATTCATACTTGGTTTACCGCCATTCTGGCGATACACCACATACTCTTGGCGCTGTCCTTTGTTGCGGCGGTAAATACTATTCTGCATACACTCATCTTCGCTGTGCACCTGGGAGCAGGCCGGAGTAGTCTTTTGGTAACGGAGGTAATTCTGACCATATCGCTCGAAGAACATGCCAGCAGCAAGCACTACAAACACTGTCAGTAGCAGAAGTATCTTTTTCTGGCTTGCATCCTTCCAGGAGGCAGTCACCGACTTGCACAGTGACTTCCAGAGACTATTCAGAGAAGATTTGCGGATCAGTCCAATGAGTACCAGCACATAGCAGATGAAGATAACTGGTAGGAATGTTTCCTTGGTTAGCATTAGAGCAAAGCTAATGATCAACGACAGTAGCAGTGGAGTAATATGCACCTTCTGGTACAGACTGAGGAGCGTATGCAGCATTACAAAGAACAGGACAATAGCCAAGTTGTCGTAGTTGAGAGCTGCAAATAGCCAGACAAACATGGTCGTAATAGCCAGCCAGGCTACAACTAAATTAATTGTTACACCCCGTGCACCAAGGCGTCTAAGCAGTCGAACTGCTAGGATGATCGTCAGTACCCCGAGCCCAACATTTACAAGGCGAAGTGCAATAACCTGCCCATCTACACCACGGATAAAGGGCTGTATAACTTTGAGCAAGAAGCTCGACAGATAATGATACAGATACCCTGGTGGGCGCTGAATATCCCCTAAGTCAAAGTTGTCTGTTTGTTCAGTAATAACTGGACCAGCTAGCACAGAGCGCTGGGCATAGTACTGGGTCAGCCTAAAATGAAACTCTTCGTCCGACGGGGATTTATACGGTATCGCAAAGGAAAAGAAAATTCCTTGCAGCGCAAACAAAACGATGGCTGCGGTAAGCAACCTTGGGCTCTTAAGTACGTTCGTCAATTTACGCATTACTTCCCTTTTCTTTCTCACGGCTCTTTCCAACAACAAGCCATAGCAAACCAAGCGTAATAAACAGTACGCCACGGTCAATCAGCGCGATTGATAGAATCTGCACAGTAGTCAGGCCAACAATACTGGCAGTTAGAAGGTATACACCCTCCTTAACACCTATATTAGCTGGCGTAACACTAATGAAGACACTAAGTGCACCCAGCACACTCAAGAATAGCAGGCCTGACACCCCTACTGACAAACCAAGTGCCGCAACCTCTGCGCGCAAGATAAGCATGGTTATAGCTAGCTGTAAGGTCACTAGCCCAGTCAGTCCAGCTAGTAAACGGTAGTCTCGAGCAAGTACCTTCCACCCACTCGTCATTTGGTGCAACACTTTTGCCACCTTGCCTAGGATTCCCTTCCTATGAGTCGCTCGAATCGGTACAAAACACAGTGCTGCCGACGAACATGCCAGGACTGCAAAGAATGCAACGGCCAACCAGTAGACTGTTCCGCCTTTTTGGGGTGCAAGCAGTAAGCTGACGAGCCCAGCAATGGCATTAATAATAAAAGTCAGAAGATAATTACCATAGAGCGTGGTTATGTACTGTTGGTAACCCAAACCATGTCGTTTCTTGAGGTACACTGCCCTAAATCCAAGCCCCGCACCAGAAGACGCAAAAAAGTTACCAAGTGAAGATATGAGTGAAACACGAATACTCTCGTAAGCTGAAAGTTGTACCTTAAACGGACGCACCACCAGCTTAATGAACAATCCGTTGGTTATGACAATGACCAGATATCCCAGTCCCACAAGTAGTAAGTCGCCTTTATTGATATGGCTGAGCTGCGCAAAATCAGAGCGATTAAGTAGATAGTAGCCAATGTATAAAATGACGACTACTAGGACGAGTAAAGCTTTTTGGTACTTTCTTATAAACTTCATATTTTTATCTTCCTATTTCATCATATATTCGTAGGTATTGGCTAATGATTGCATCCCAGCCAAAAGTTTGCAGTGAATACTCACGAGCTTTTACGCCTACCGTGTGTCGTGCCTTAGTATCACCCAGCACCTTTAAGATTGCCTGAGCGTGCCGCTTGGGATTCTCGGCCGGTACTAATGTACCGTTTTTACCGTCATGAATAGCATCGGTAATGCCCTCTATACCACTCGCAACCACCGGTACCTCACACAGGGCAGCTTCAATGAGCACTCGCCCAAATCCTTCCATATCTCCAGGAACAGGAATATTGGGCATCACAAAACAGTCAGCTGCATTATAAAGGTTCTTTAGTAGTTCATCGCTTGTCCTGCCGAGTAACACAACCTTATCCGACAGCTCAGTATCGTGTATAGCCTTCTCAATAGGCTCGCGCCATGGACCTTCACCACTAATTACCAGCATGGTATCGGGACGGCTGACCACCACCAGTGGCATAACATTACTCACAAACCACGCCAGACCCTTGCGCTCAATAAGTCGGCCACTGCTTAGTAAGAGCTTGTGGTCACCCAGGTTTGTTACTACTTCGCTAATACTTCGACGAGCCGCTTTGTGGTCTGAATCGAACAGATCGTCAGTTACGCCAATCGGGATAACCGTGGTTTTTTGCTCATCCACACCTCGGCTCACAACCTCGGCCTTGGCTGCACTACTAATACAAATAATGGTGTCAGCGTTCTTAAGGGACCATTTAATGAGTACTTGGAATAGCCAGAGTCTGTAGGTTATGTCCAACCCATGGATAACCACCACCATTGGGCGACGGAACAGTTTTGCCAGGGGCAGCAGCATAATAGACACCACGCCGTCCTGGGCATGTATAACATCCACTTTCTTTGTTAGTAGTGTCCAGAAAGAGCGGACAAAAAAGTATGGCAGTACCACAAAAAGAGCCAGGCGAGAACCAGACCATGTGTAGGTATAGAGTTCTGCTTTGGGACTAAGCGCATCGTAGACATCTTTAGCAAAGCGCTCCATGCCACCTGGGGATGGTGGAAAACAACGTGTGACAAACAATATCCGCTTCATCGGCCTCAGGACTTGTCCTTATTACGTGGGTACTTAATATCTTTAATGCTCTCGTAGATTTTTTCTTGGTTGTTGAGCAAACGCACCTGCATATCCGCAAGTAACCCGATTGCCCACACGATCAGGCTCAGCGTAAATAGGTAGGCACCCAGAAAGCCAACGAATTTGTATGGGCTAAGCTCGCCCGTTGCAGACCAGTGAATGACTGTAAAGATAAGACACGGAATGCCTAGAAGAGATGGTAGTAGACCGAGCCAGCCAAAGAATCTCAGTGGAGCAAAGTCTCGGTACGATCGCAAAATATTGAGTGCACTCAAAGCCACATACGCCGGGATACTAGTTACGACTCGCGAGGTCCGATCCGGATAGTAGGTAACATGCACAGGCACAGCTTGGATACGCATACGCTTCATGGCTAGGACTTGGAATGTTTCCTGAGTATAGGTATGCGTACCGTTAGTATTAATAGCTACAAGAGCGTGTCGATTATATGCACGGAAGCCACAAGTGACATCGTTAAACTTCTGGCCACTGAGTTTTCCAGTTACCCAGGCTCCCAGCTTATTACCGTAATACTTGCCGGCTGGCATATTAGCCGGGCGCTCCAGGCTGCCAGTTGTTGGGTTAGTAAACCGGTCTGCGGCAACGAAATCGGCTGTGTCATCAACGATAGGGGCTACAAACTGAGGAATATCTTCGGGTGCAAACTGTAGATCCCCGTCAATATTAACGAGCACGTCAGCATCGCGGGAAAGTGCAAGGTCTACTGCTTCACGAAATCGAAACGCCAACTTTTTACTAATCCCCCCGCCGTGAACCTTGGCACCGTGCTTACGAGCTATGCCTGCGGTCTGGTCAGTACTCCCGTCGTCAATAACCCACTTTTCGATGGTGGTGATCCCCGGTATTTTGCTCGGTATTCTATCTAGTAATTCACCAATGGTCTTGGCTTCATCCTTACAAATAGATACAACGACTAGCTTCATTGACTTCCCTTTTATCAGCTCTTATTGTAGCAGTATAAGAAGTATAAACGGAGTGACCATGAAAAGTGTATTAGTGACGGGCGGGCTTGGATTCATCGGATCACATACGACGGTAGAGCTACTAAATGCAGGGTATCGTCCGGTACTACTGGATAACCTGAGCAACTCAGATACGTCTGTGCTTGATGGAATTGCGGCAATTACCGGCACCAAGCCGACCTTTTATGAAGGTGACTTCCAGGATACTTCTCTGCTAACGCGTATATTCCAGGATGAATCTATTGATGCCATCATCCACTTTGCTGCCTTTAAGGCCGTCGGTGAATCAGTTCTGGACCCTCTTAAGTATTACGACAATAATGTTGCGGGCTTTATCCAGTTGCTTCAGGCAAGCGAGCAAGCGGGCATTAGGCAGTTTATATTCTCGTCTACCGCTGCAGTGTACGGTAATCCACCTAGTGACACCGTCACTGAAGAAACTCCCTGTGCCCCCGAGTCACCATATGGTTGGTCGAAGTACATGAATGAGATTGTACTGCGTGACCTATGTGCTGCCAATCCGGAGATATCCGGAACAGCGCTTCGCTATTTCAATGTTGTGGGCGGCCACGAATCAGCCAAGATTGGTGAGCTGCCCAAGGGCAAGCCACAAAACCTGTTGCCTATTATCGTACAGGCAACAACTGGTAAGATTCCGCCACTTACGGTATACGGCACTGACTATCCTACGCCGGACGGCACTTGTTTGCGCGACTATATCCATGTGGTAGACCTAGCCAAGGCTCATGTCGCAGCTCTGGATCACGGCAAAGCAGGGTTCCACATATACAATATTGGAACTGGTAACCCTACCAGCGTCTTGGAACTTATCCGCTCGTTTGAGAAAGTCAATAATGTAACCGTTCCACGTGTCTTAGGTGAGCGACGTGCCGGTGATCCCACTGCCTACTACGCTATCGCCGATAAAGCACAGCAAGAACTTGACTGGCACGCTACTAAAACTACCGAGGATGCCGTCAGAGATGCTTGGGTCTGGGCACAAAAGTCTAAAATCTAAACAGACTTTGGACAGCAACAAACCTATTGTTTTTCACCACATACCACAGATTACACAACACTATGTTTAGCTTGTCAGCGTATACTGGTAACGGAGGATAACAATGGCAACAGACAAAGTTTTCAGTGATATTTTTAAGGCATACGACATTAGAGGCAAGGTTGGCACTGAGCTAACTCAAGAAAGCACTCAGGATATTGCCCGAGCTTTTGCTGACTGGCTCCCAACTGAAGGTGTTGTGGCCGTTGGACATGATATGCGCCCCGATTCAAAGGACCTTGCAGCCGCCTTTATGGATGGCCTTACTCAGCAAGGGTATGACGTGTGGGACATTGGGCTTGTAACCAGTGACATGATCTATTTTGCAGTTGGCAAGTGGCAGCTTGCTGGTGGCGCGGTCATTACAGCTAGCCATAACCCTGGTGCAGATAATGGTATTAAGCTGTACCGAGATAAGGTTATTGCTGTTGGGCTTGATGCAGGCCTATCCGACATTCGAGACAAGGTTATCGCTGGTGACTTTAAGCCAGCCGCTGAGACTCCGGGTACCAAAAACCCCAAGAACATTACGAGCGATTGGGTTGAGCACTGCTTAACATTCGTTGGTGATCTCAAGCCATTCACTATAGCTATTGATGCAGGTAACGGCATGGCTGGGGCAATTCTGCCGAGCATCTTACCCAAACTTCCACTGACCACTACCGAGCTGTATTTTGACCTTGATGGTACTTTCCCGAACCACGAGGCAAACCCCCAGAAGCCTGAGAATCTCCAAGACCTTATTAAGGTGGTTACCGAAAATGGCCTGGACTTTGGCATCGCCTTTGACGGGGATGGTGACCGTGCCGGCTTTGTCGACGACAAAGGTCGCCCAGTACTTGGCACCGATTTCTTAAGTCTTACTGCACACTTATATTTACAGAAGTATCCGGGCAGTAAAATCGTACATGAAGTTCGTACCAGCCGAGCCACTCAAGAACTTATCCGAGAGTGGGGTGGTGAACCGGTACGTACTAAAGCTGGCCGTGTAAATATTGGCAGTCACATGCGTGATATTGGCGCACCGTTTGGCGGCGAGACAACAGGACATTTGTTCTTTAAGGAGAACTACGATGCCGACTCAGGTCTTATCGCCGCGCTGGTGGCTATACAGGCTATTAGTGACAGTGGTAAGAAATTGAGTGAACTTATCGACGAGTACCGACGCTACCCTATGATCACCGAAACTAACTTCAAGGTTGCTGACGCACAGGCGACTATTGCAGCTCTCCGCCAAGCCTTTAGTGACGGTGAACAGGATGAACTGGACGGCCTCAGTGTGGACTACCCGTACGGCTGGTTTAACTTACGGGCCAGTAACACAGAGCCCTTGGTCCGCTTAAACGCCGAAGCCGAAACACAGGAAGAACTAGACAATCTTGTTGATAAAGTAACAAAGATCATTAAAGGATAAGGGCTGGTATACTTGTAGGTATGAAAATAGTTGTAACAGGTGGCGCAGGATTTATTGGTTCTAACTTCGTACATTACATTTACCGGGAACGTCCAGACTGGCAGATTACCGTCTTAGACGCCCTTACCTATGCGGGTAACAAAAAGAATCTCGAAGGTCTTGATAGTAGTCGGGTGCAGCTGGTGGTCGGAAATATCTGCGACACCGAGATTGTTGATAAGCTCGTCTCCGAGGCGGACGCAGTTGTTCACTACGCAGCCGAATCCCATAACGATAATTCATTGCAGTCCCCTTTGCCATTCGTTGAAACGAACATCTTGGGCACCTACACATTACTAGAAGCCGTACGCAAACATAACAAGCGCTTCCACCACATCTCTACCGACGAGGTCTACGGTGACCTCGAGCTAGACGATCCTGCTAAGTTCACCCCAACTACTCCGTATAATCCTTCAAGCCCTTACTCGAGTACCAAGGCTGGCTCCGACCTTCTTGTGCGAGCATGGGTACGCAGTTTTGGTGTCCAGGCCACGCTCAGTAACTGCTCTAACAATTACGGTCCATTCCAGCATGTTGAGAAGTTTATCCCCCGTCAGATTACCGAAGTCTTAGAGGGTCGTAAGCCAAAACTTTACGGAGCTGGCGAGAACGTACGGGACTGGATCCATGCAGAAGATCATTCGTCTGGTGTGCTGGCGATACTCGAAAAGGGGAAAATTGGTGAAACCTACCTTATTGGTGCTGACGGTGAGAAGAACAACAAGGAAGTTGTTGAGTTAATCCTGAAGGACATGGGCAAAGACCCGAGCGACTACGAGCATGTCAACGACCGACCTGGCCATGACCTCCGCTATGCCATTGATTCTACAAAGCTCCGAACTGAGCTTGGCTGGACGCCTAAGTTTACCGACTTTGAAGCTGGCCTCAAGGAAACCATCCAGTGGTATACCGACCATGAAGATTGGTGGAAGCCACAGAAGCACGAGACCGAAGAGAAGTATAAGAAAGTTGGCCAGTAGTGAACCAAACGACTTTTGAAACTACACCTACAAGCATTGAAGGATTATTCTCCGTCAAGTTCAAGCTATTTGAGGATGATCGTGGCTCGGTCATGGAGTTCTACCGTCAGTCAGAATTCGCAGCCTCCGGCCTGCCTACGTTAGGAGAACGTCCGCACGTTAATGCTCCAATGACCGTAAAAGGCGGGCTCCGTGGCATTCACGCAGAGTTTGCCCACAAGCTTGTGTCTGTTGCCAGTGGCAAGGTATACGCTGTAATTGTTGACCTTCGAAAAGACTCTTCCACATATGGTAAGTGGGAAGGCTTTGAGCTTACTCGCGGCAACGGGCTATTTGTCAGTAAAGGCCTTGGCAATTCATTCCAATCCGTAAGTGACGAACCGTCTGTGTACCTATACTACTTCGAGCAAGAATGGCGTCCTGATATGCCCGGTATAGCATGCAACCCCCTTGATCCAGAACTTAACATTGACTGGCCAATTAAAGATGGGGAGGGGATGATACTGTCCGAGAAAGATCGTAATAACCCAACCCTAAAAGAGCTGTAACCTATGGATGATTCACAGATCCTCATTGTTGGTGCAGGTGGGCAACTCGGAACTGCTTTGCAAGCACAGTATCCAGGCGCACGGGCTGTCGATAGTGAAGAGCTCGATATTACTGACTTGGATGCGGTTAATAGTTTCGACTGGAGTAAGACAAAAGTTATTATTAACGCCGCTGGCTATACCAATGTAGACGGTGCCGAGACGCCAGAAGGACGTATTGCAGCGTGGAGAGTTAACGCTCGTGGTGCAGCAAACCTGATTCACTCTGCGTGGCATAATAATCTGACCGTCATCCACATCTCTACTGACTACGTTTTTGACGGTACGCAAACCTCACACACAGAAGATGAGAACTTTAGCCCCCTTTCAGTCTATGGGGCGAGCAAGGCTGCCGGCGACTTGTTAGTTGGTCAGTTAGATCAGCACTACATCTTGCGTACTAGCTGGGTTATTGGTGAAGGTAAAAACTTTGTCCGCACCATGCTGGGGCTCGCCGAGAAAGGCGTAAACCCAAGTGTTGTGCATGACCAAATCGGTCGACTAACATTTACCAGTGAACTTGTCCGGGCCATTGACCATCTACTTACTACCAAAGCACCGTTCGGTACATACAACCTGACTAACGACGGTAATGTGGTAAGTTGGGCAGATGTTACGCGTGAGATCTTCAAGCTAGCGGGTGTCGACAACACCGTCACTAATACGACTACTGCCGAATACTTTGCCAGCAAAGAAGGTATCGCACTACGGCCACTGCAAAGCACCCTCGATCTTGGGAAGATTCAGGCCACTGGCTTTACATCAGTTGATTGGAAAGAAGATTTAGCTAAGTACATTCAAAAGGAGCAGAACAAATGAAGGGCATAATTCTCGCCGGCGGTACCGGAACACGTCTCTACCCTATTACTAAGGCCATCTCTAAACAGCTTGTACCACTCTACGACAAGCCTATGATCTACTACCCGCTGAGCACTCTCATGAGCGCTGGTATTCGTGAGATTCTTATTATTACTACACCACATGACCAGGAGCAGTTTAAAAACTTGCTTGGCGATGGTTCAGAGCTTGGCATTAGCCTGTCCTACGAAGCACAACCTACACCAGGTGGACTAGCTCAGGCCTTTATTATTGGTGCTGAATTTATTGGTGACGACAAAGTAGCCATGATTCTTGGCGATAACATCTTCTATGGTTCACAGATGGACCAGCAGCTACAAAGCTTTACCGATATAGATGGCGCCGTAGGTTTTGCCGCTCCGGTTGCCGACCCCGAACGTTACGGCGTCTATGAATTCGACGAGCAAATGAATGTTCTGTCCATTGAAGAAAAGCCAGAACACCCCAAGTCTAACTACGCTAATGCTGGACTATATTTCTGCGATAACAATGTCGTAGAGATCGCCAAGAATGTACAGCCAAGTGAGCGTGGGGAAGTTGAGATTACCTCAGTCTTGGATGCCTACCTGCAAGAAGGAAAGCTCAAAGTCTGCTTGCTTGACCGCGGTACTGCATGGCTTGATACCGGCACCTTTGCCAGCATGAACCAAGCTAGTCAGTTCGTACAAGTCATTGAAGAACGCCAAGGTATTAAGGTCGGTTGCATCGAAGAGATTGCCTACCGCAATGGCTGGATAACAAAAGAAGAGTTGACGCAGATTGCAGAGGAGCTAAAGAAGAGTGGGTACGGTGAATATCTCCACAAACTTGTCTAAGCGATTCGCTCCCCAGCGCAAGCTACTGAGAGGTTGGATTGCCAATCCATGGCTTGCTGTAGTCATCACTGGTCTAGCGTATACTGCACGCGCCTGGAAATATATCGCCCGTCCTCAACTGTATGCCGAAGATGGTTTTATCTGGCTGGCAGATGGCTACAATAAAGGACTCAGTTCTCTCGTAACTCCCCTTAATGGCTTCTTCCACTTGCCTGAGCGTATCTTTGGTCTCGTCATGGCGCAGCTGCCACTGCAGTTTGCTCCTTTTCTGTTTAACATAGCAGCGCTGGTATTGTTCTGTGTCACTGTGTGGTACTTGTTCAGTAATCGCACCAAGATTCTCGAGGGCACCTACCAAAGATTGTTCGTTATGTTGGCACTGTGTTTAATCGCTAATGTCGAAGAGTTTTTCTTTAACTTTTCTAACTCCATATTCCTACTCGGTATCATTGGTGTGCTGCTCGTCATTGCTAAGCCGTCTCAACGTAAAGGTGTCCGGATAGCAGAAGCCGTGCTATTTGCTTTGTCATGCTTTACCCTGCCCTTTGCGTTCTTCTACCTCCCTATCTTGGTCTTTGAGCGTTGGCGATTTAAAGCTAAGAACAATGTCTACCTTGTCATTGCAGGACTCGGCAGTATCGTGCAGCTCATCACCTACCTCACGGCCCACGCAGAACGTTCTGTGGTGACATTCAAGGCACTGCTCACTTCCCAATACACCGTCCTGGAAATCTACAACCAAATAGTCATGCCAGCACTACGTTTTGGTCGATTGGACTATGCACTACGTAGTGGGCGCAGCGGCGCTATCATGGCCGGCCTTGTCGTAGGGCTTTGTATACTGCTGAGTCTTTTGGCCCTCCGTTCTGCCAATAAGCAAACGCGGTATCTGCTCTTTTTCTTTGCCCTCATGACTGCCGCCTCGCTTAAAAGTCCGATCGTAATCTCCGAGAGCCCCGTCAAAGCTATCGCCTTCATGGCAGGTGCAACTGGTGGAGACCGCTACTTTATCTTTGGGATAATTGGCTTGTACATCATGTTCGCAAAGTTCAGCTTTGAGTATTTACGACCTTCTACGCGCTACCCGGCACTAGCTAGCTACATTATCTTTGGACTCCTGACATCCGTGCAAACACGAAGCCTTGTCATAAACAAAAACTTCCAGGACTTTAGGCAAGCCTACCGTGAAGGTGTACAAAAGATACAGACAAAGGGAAATACTGAGACGGTAGTAATGCCCGAGAATCCGGTTGGATTTTCTATCACCCTAAAACCGAAAAAGTAACCTATTCCCGTAGATTATCTTTGGGATCTACAACTTCACTACCAGCCTTAGTAAAGACGATCTTGTTATATAGTATGTAGTTCCAAACCATTCCGACAAGGACAGCGAGAGCCTTGGCGATGTTGACGGTGAGTTGTCCGTCGTGGGCTTCGATAAGGCGAGTTGTGAATCGAAGCTTCGCTGCTAGTATGCCGAGCTCATGACTAATAACGGGACTTGTAAGGTAGATGACGGCAGTCTGTATACACAGAATACTGATGCCGGTGATTAAAAAGAACTTGGCATATGCCTTAGCGGTCACTGGATATGTGTGCCTAAAAACGATGTGGTGGTTGAGGTAGTAAGACAGTGAGACACCAATACAGACCGACAGTAAGTTGGCGACCAGCACGGGAAGACCAATCACAAATGCAAAAATATTGAGCATGATAAAATCAAGTAACGTGTTACAAACACCAACACACAGAAAGCGCACAACCTTGAGGTTCCATAGTTTTTGGAGCATACTCTAACCATAGCGGAATACACCTAAAACGAACAGGATAATTTGTTAATGAAACTAGGCATATCGATACCAACATACAACGAAGCAACCAACATAGCTATTCTGTTGACCCAGATTTCTGAAGCTCTGGCAGACACCTCAGGCCTGGATACAACCGTGGTAGTTGTGGATGACAATTCACCAGACGGTACGGCAGATATTGTCGAGAAGGCAGCTAAGAAACTGAACCGTAAAACCTTCACCGTTACCGTTCACAGACGTGCTGAAAAAGATGGCTTTGGCAGGGCCTGTGTTGCCGGCTTCAAGAACTTGCTCAACGCTGGCGTGGATTACGTGTTGCAAATGGATGCCGACCTGTCTCATAACCCTGCCTACTTGCCTGCGTTTGTAAAAGCCGCCAAGGAAAAAACCGATTTCGTTGTAGCCTCTCGTTACATTAAGGGTGGCGATACACCCGACTGGCCACTACACCGCCGGCTGCTCAGCCGTTACGGAAACTTCTATGCTCGTACGTTCTTAAGCCAGAAAGTTACTGACTATACGGGGGGCTTTAATATGTACTCCGCTAAGCTACTTAAAGCTATCGAGCTGGATAAGCTTCGGGCAACCGGATACGGATTCCTTATTGAACTTAAGTTCAAAGCCCTCCAGAATGCACGCACGTTCTCAGAAATACCCATTGTATTTACCGACCGCCAGCACGGCCAATCCAAAATTCCCAAGAGTACACTCATTAAGAACTTAGTACTTGTACCGCAGATTCGTGTGCAGCATCTTACTAAGCGGAAGTAGTCCTACTTCTTTTCGGCTTTGGTCTTGAGCTCTGCTTCAAGCAGTGCAATCTTACGAGCTAGCTTGTGGATCTGGTATTCATCGTCTTTGGTGCGGAGATACTGGTTAAGAACGTATGACAGGAACGCGACACAGAGTAAGTAGAGCAGTAGGTCAGCGCCACGCCCGACACCCACTTCATGAGCCAGGTCGTCGAGGATCTCCGGGAAGAGTACCGCAACAACGGCGAACACCGCAAATAAGCAAGCAATAATCTTCTTCCATGCCTTAATCCGGCTGCTGTTTGGACTAACCAGCACTCGCATGAGGAGCAGCGCAAATACTATAACGAGCAGTATTTGAATGAGGATCATTTAACCAACTTTCTGAGCAACGTATCAAAGACAATGTTAACGGCATTGAGGTTCGGGTTATGACTTTTAGCAACCGTGTAGTCCGTGTAGGTAATCGTAACTGGCAGCTCCTTAAAGGGGGTTTTAGTTTCAGCAATGCGCTGGATAATCTCAGAGGCGTGCGACATGTCAGACTGGGTTATATTAATAATCTCCGCAAACTTTCTGTTAAACACACGGAGACCGTTGTGCGTGTCAGTGAGCTTAATGCCGGAAGTTGCGTTTGAGAAGCGTACGGCTAGTTTGAGAATGACTTTTTTGAGTTTACTCATGTTCTTGGCGGTGCCGAGGAAACGGGAACCCAGTACAACATCTACTTTATTCTTCTGCAGGTACTGCAGCATCTTCTGAGCATCCGCTAGGCTGTGCTGACCATCTGCATCGAAGGTTACAAAGTATTCAATTTGCGGAAACTGCAGGGCATATTCTATCCCCGTTTGCAGAGCTGCGCCTTGCCCCATGTTAACAGGATGATTAACCAGCCGGGCTTTGGTTTTAGCAATCTCAGACTCGGAGTTATCCTTGCTACCGTCGTTAACGCAAACAACAAAGTCGAATTGCTTTAGTACGTTTTTAACCACACTTGCGATGACCTTGCCCTCGTTATACACCGGAATGATTATCGCAACGTTGCTTGTACTCATTACGTTCATTCTAGCAGAGTCGCCCTGTTTAACCAGAGCAGTTTTGTTATAATGCAGCAAGATAATGAGCAAAGCAAAGATAGACATACTACTACCGTACTGGGGAGATTTTGCGCTTCTTAAGAAGGCCGTGGATTCGGTACTGAGCCAAACCGAACAAAACTGGCGACTACTCATCGTAGATGACTGTTATCCTTCAAAGGAAGCCGAGCAGTACTATGCTAAGTTCCCGGATAAGCGTGTCAGTTATTACCGGCACAAAAAGAATCAAGGTCTCGTAAAGAACTACAACTACGCTGTTAGTAAAGCTACCGCACCGTACTGCGTCATTATGGGCTGCGACGACATCATGCTACCGACATATGTCGAAACCGCACTCAAAAATATTGGTACCGCCGACTACTACCAGCCTGGAGTTAATGTTATCGACGAGAATGACAACGTTTACCTGCCAACTACCGACCGCATAAAGAAATTGCTACGACCAAGACGTGCAGGCATACACGAGGGTGAAAAGATTGTTGCTTCACTTTGTCATGGCAACTGGACGTACTTCCCTTCACTCATGTGGAAGGTATCAACACTACGCAAATACGGGTTCAGCGAGAAACACCCCAATACCCAAGACCTTATTACCCAGTTTGAAATATTCTGTGGTGGCGGCTCGCTATATATAGATAATGCTGTGACATTTCAGTATCGTCGTTCAGCCAACTCATTCTCCAGTAAGGCGAAGTCCGGTACGCGTTTCGAAGAAGAAAACGAAATGTACGATAGCTTCGCGAAACGGTTCAAAAAGATGGACTGGCAACGCGCAGCGCGAGCAGCACGCGCGCACCTAACAGTGAGACTCCATCAGCTTATGGGATAAGCTGGATATGGTTTGCTACAATTAGCGTAGATGAGTAACGGGAGAATACAGTGAAGAAATCGTTCTGGAAGGGTAAGACCGTTATGGTGTCTGGCGGACTTGGCTTTATTGGGTCTCACTTTGTCGAAGAACTAGCCAATGCTGGCGCTAATGTTATTTGTGTGTACCGCACGCCAAGTAAAGAAGGACTGCCAACATATGGACACCCCGATACCGTCCGCTATATTCAGGTAGATATTCTTGACCGCAATGAAATTGAGGCTGTCTGCAGATATGCAGCCACCAAGATTGATTGCTTTATCCACTGCGCCGCACTCGATGGTAATACCGAATACAAACTTACCTACGCCGCAGAGATCCTTGATACCAATAACCGCCTAGTATCCAATGTATTAAACAGCTGTCGAACCAATGGCATTACGGACGTCGTTCTGCTGAGCTCTGCCGAGATTTACTCACCAGATGCTCCGGGTGAAATTACCGAAGCCGACGATTACCATAAATACCTGGACTACACTAAAAATGGCTACGTGCTTTCTAAGGTCTTCACCGAGATCTTGGCCGAACTACACCACAACCAATACGGTATGCAGATCTACATTCCCCGACCTACCAATGTCTACGGACCTCGAGACAACTTCAGTGCAAACAATAACCGAGTTATACCGAGCATGATTCGTAAGGTAGCAGACGGTGAAAACATTGAAATTTGGGGTGATGGTAAACAAACTCGCAGCTTTATTTATGTTAAGGACCTTGTCTTTGCCACGCTGCAGATGATCGAAAAGAAAAAGCCGGAAGCCTTGAACATTGCCACCAAAGACCAGGTTTCTATCCTGGATCTGGCTACCTACATATCTGATGAGTACGACGCCAAGAATGCTGTGACCCTAGACAAGACAAAACCTATTGGCGTCAAAGCTCGGTCACTGGATGTCAGTAAGATGTATAAGCTGATCGACTTCGAACCATTTGTCATTAGGGACGGCCTCAAAGAAACCATCGATTGGTATCGTAGTAACTGCTAGCTTTACCTTCTCAGAACTTTACTCTGATATGATGTACCCATGAATGCGATCATCCTTCATGGGCGACCAGGTAAAGAAGAGTACTTTGACGGTAATCAGCCCAGTGCCAGTAACTCCCATTGGATAAGCTGGCTCCAAAACCAGTTAATGACTAAAGGGATTAAAGCAGACACTCCTGAGTGCCCCGACGCCTATGAACCCCAGTACAATGTCTGGCTCAAAGAAGTTGAGCGATTTGACATACACAAAGATACAATCCTAGTTGGCCACAGTACAGGCGGTGGATTCTGGATTCGATACTTGTCAGAGCATCCTGACCTACAGGTTCGCAAAATAGTTCTAGTAGCCCCCTGGCTAAATGTGAAGAAAGAAGATGGTACTAAATTTTTCGACTTTGATTTTAATCCTGAAATAATTCGTCAGACAGAAACATTGACAATTCTCTCCTCAGACAACGACGCTCAAGACATCCGTGACAGCGTTGACTTTCTACGCAATAAAATACCGTCGGCAAAATTTATCGACTTCCATAATTATGGACATTTTTGTTACGAAGATTTGGGCACTGAGGCCTTTCCTGAGCTCTTAGAGGAGTGTTTATGAATCGAACCTCCCTTGCGCGTTCGGTATGCCCGTTAATTGACTGCCCATACTGTATACTTATATAAATGGCGAATCTCATTCTTCTTGTGTACACAATGTCTTCCTCTTTGGGTTTAATCTTCCTCAAGCTTGGTAGCCGATCTGGCGCACCAGTATCTTTTGTGGACAGTAAGCTCAGCCTTAACCTGACACCTTACGTTATTGCCGGCCTAATGCTCTACGGCTTCAGTTTTGTCGTCTATACCTACCTTATCTCTCAGAATGACCTGGGCTATATTGTCCCTGTCTCAACCGCCCTTATCTACATCTTTATCTTCTCGGCATCCTTCCTTATCTTTAAAGAAGCCTTCACGGTAGCACGCATAATGGGTATCGTCCTTATCTTTGGCGGCCTCGTCCTACTTAATCTACACAAGTAAGCAGTCTATCCTCAACAAGCCCGCTGTCGCCGGCATCTTTCGGTTTGGTAAGTGTTTACACGTTGTGTATGTAGTAACGGACATAGATAGTGATCGTACTGGCAATAAGCAAGAAGGTTGGCAGGGCAACCGCAACTTTGAGGTATAGATCTTGGTCTAGCTTGATCTTTTTACTGGCCACGAATGGCAGGAGCAGTGCCAGCATTGGAATAAAGTATCTGCCTTGTAGGCCGTATACAATCTTGTAGGCGACTGGTGAGTAGAACAGGTACAGTGAAGCACTGACCCCGACCAGATACAGTGCAGCCATGGCTGCAATCAGGAATTTCTCGTAGCGACTCAAGGCCAGGTCGTCCGACTTCCTATAGGTACTAAAGGCCAGGAGTGCACCGCCTGCGTATCCAATACTTACGATGAGTTCAGAAAGTGGTGCGTCATTCCACCCGAATGAGCCGATAAGCGAACGAGTAATGCCGTCTCCCCAGGTAAAGAAGTAGGTGTTCCACAGTACATTAAGAAAACTGTGGGGGTTATGCATTACAAAGCTCAGCTGCTTACTGGGGTCTTCACCGTGAGTATAGGGCCCGCCGCCGCCAACGTCTTTGGAAAGTAGCACCCATGCGCAGTAAATGAGGAACGGCAAGACCATGAGACCAAACTTAATAAGTAGGTGTGTCCGCTTGCCCTTAACGGCAAAGGACTCTTTCTTGAGCAGCAGGAATAGTGGCAGGAAGAGGATCATAACCTGTTTACCAAGCACCATAATGGTGGCGACACTCACCAGCAGCAATAACTGCTTGTTGCTAAGCTTCTTCTGCTCTCTAAAGTTGAGCACCATCGCTAGTAGCAATGCAAGACTACCAAAGGTTACGGCGTCCCCATTAATAGTAGCTGCCTGGAACAGGGCCATGGGGAGTAGCCCTAAGAATACTAAGACCCACTTGCGACGTGGTATAAGGGCGATTGCCCAGGCAAGCATCCCGATCCAGAGCAAAAGATTCCCAAGGCGTCCTGCATATAGTGCGACAATGCTTGGCAGTCTCAGCAGCCTGCTGACTGCTATCCCTGGCGCGGCGCCTAGGTAGGCTACCGGGGAGTAGCTAGCCGTTCCGGGGAAGGAGTAGAACTTTTCTTTTGGAGTGTTATCTACGCCGAGGGCTATTCGGGTGCGGTGTCCATCATACTTGAGAGCAGGGTAAAAGGTAACCGCGTCTGGGTGCACGGCGTCTATAGCCTGTCCAATGGATACCGGCAAGACTCCACCGACATCCGTGCCCTGCTTGTCTGACATAAAGTCAGGCTTGGAAACCTGGTAGGCTCGCAGGAAATGAGTTGTTTCGTCAGCCCCCTGAAACGGTGGAGTGATGAGCAAGAAAGTTAGGCCAAATATGGCTGCCAATATAATAAAGAACTTTACTGGAGAAATGTTCTCAAGTTTCCGAGTCCTCTTAAAGATGGACCTAGGGTTTACTAACCGCATGATTGCCGCCTTATTGCCAACTACTGGCAAGTTTTACATATTTGGGCCACTGCTAATCATTGTAGCAAAGAAATCCGAAACTAAAGCAGTGTTCGCCGCGCTACCACCACTGGATGTGTACGTCTGGTATGACGTAAAAGCACGCTTCTTACCACCTGTTATGTAGTAGATGGTTCCGTCACTTGTTCGGATGTATCTCGTGAGAGTACTGTACTTCTTGAGGGCACTGCAGAGACTTGCCCCAACGTCCTGGAAGTCACCAGACTGAAACCCATATTCAGCCATGAGCCCTGACGGTACTTCCCACATTTCACCCTTGTTGGCCACGTAATACTTACTGTTACACAGGAGCTTATTGCGGAGCGTCGTATTCTGGACACTGTAAGTCTGTACATCTGCATCTGATATTGTCCGAACGCTTAATGCCAGGCCCATTTCTTGTGGGAAAGTAAAGCTCGAGATTGGGTACAGCTGCGTATCTCCACTAACAATGTACACCGTGGCATTACTAACAGACTTAATGAGCGTGCCGGGAGCTGAGTACAGTGGTCCGTTGGTTATGCCGTTAATAGTAGCGTTCTTGAGTGTCGTAATGGTCACTGAACCACCGCTCAACGTTACCAGGTCGTTCCAGCTAGCAATTGGTCGCTTCTTAGCACCGGTTACATAGTAAACCGTACCGTCGTCGGTCGACTTTACGACCCCATTGTTAATCTGCCCGGTACTATTGGTTGGCGAAGAACTCAAGAAGCTATCACTCATGGTCGTAAAGCTGCCGGTCCAGCTGCTCGGGTTAGTTAGCGCTGCTTTGCCAGTATCCGTAATAACGTAGTACTGAGATGAGGCGTTATTCTTAATGAAGCCCTTGAATCCAGTTGCTCGCTGACCAGATGGAATGGAAGCATCATCGAGAGAACTGTGCGGTAGGCTGGCGAAGCTACTAGAATTCTTAAAGTCACTCCCTATAGCCATATATTGACTTGTGTCGTAATAGAACTCCGTGCCCGAGGCCCTACTGGTAGCTATGACGCCGTTTCGGATAACAGGCTGACCGTACGGAAGATACGATAGCCCTGCTTCGAGTAAGGTATTGGCGTTGCCACCGAGCGAGGCTTGCGTAAGGGAAGTGGTATCAAATACTTCTCGCTTCTGACCACCTGATATGTAGAACCTCTTACCTGATGTAGTGTTGTAATAGGCAGTAATATTGGGCCCGGTATACAGCCTGCTGAGCTGCCCGTCGCTGAGTTGAATAACCTGGCTACAGCTATATCCGTACTGGGCAACCATGTCACAGGAAGTAAACGGTAGTTTTATGCCGGCATTCACAAAGTACAGCGTGCCATCTGGCGCACCAACCATATGCCCTAGTACTGGCCCGGTCGTCTTATTGCCTATGTATTCATTAGTCACAAAGCGTATAGGTCCAAGGCCACCAAAGTCGTTCAGCACCGACCCATCTGCAATAGGATACTTGTAAATACCGCTAATGAGATATACCGTGGCGTCATCGGGAGTGCGCACGAGGTCACCGAGTGTTGGGCCAAACCAGTCATTGAACATACGCCAGAAGTTACGGTTGCCATAGGCACTGCACCCATCTCCTGTGCCGTACAGATTAGCAAGGGCAGCAGCATTCGGCTGGTACGGTGTGTAGTTATATAGGGCAGCTGTCGCTCCGTTTTGTATTGTTACATTCGTACCGCTACAACCAGGGTTATTAGCTTGATACGATATAAAGCTCGTGCGGCCGGAGGCATAGTTAAATGAGTTAGGCTGCATCGTATAGCGCCTAAACTGTTTAGCTGCGTTATAAACTTGGTTAAAGAAGCCATAATACTCGGCGTCACACGGAGCAGTGTCAGGACAGCCATATCCAGTGGCGCTGCGATACTGGATAGGCCAAGGCCAATCGTCAGTAATAAGGCTCTGCTCTTTTTGGAGTAGTACTAATATGGTTTGTGGATTTAGGTTACAGGCTCGGGATACGTCAAAGATAGTGTTAGCTGCAGACCGCGTACCACCGTTTAACGCTCCACAGTAGCTATTTGCCGCGATGCCGCTCGCCTGTTGGGAGTAGTCACGCAAACAGGTGTATGGCGGTGGATTACCGTTTGCCCTACCCCAGTCAGCACGAGTTGCATAGCCACTGCGGCCAGACGGCCCCGTACCCCATACATCACATGAGGGGACTTTGGCATTCAAGAAGTTTTGAATATCTCCTTCATTCATGGTGCTTGGGTTAAAGAAGACCGTATCATCAATAATTCGAGCGACGTTGAAGTCACTGCCAGAAAGTGCTGCGCTCTTAATGGGAGCGGCAACGGCAACAAGCAGAAATAGTCCAACTACTGTGGACGACATAATGCTGATGGTACGATGCAATTTCATCATAAGTTAGGGCGTCTTAAATGTTACCGCTGCAGAGCTACCTGAAGCTCGAGCAGAGTTATAGCTAACTGTTACTGACCAATCACCGTCAGAAGGCAGGTTTGGCGTCAGCGGTTCACAGTTAGTAGTTGTCGCGTTACTGAATCCTGCTGACGTTGCCGTTACAGTGGTAAAACCCTTCTTATATACTGCGCTGCATTCACCTCCGTCCTCCACCACGCCGCTGACATAGACATTCGTCATAGATTTAGTCGCATTGGTAATAGTCACCGTTACTTGCTTCTTCTGGTTGCTTGGTGTCTGGTTAGCTTCGTTTTGCTGCTGTACAAGTTCATCTTTGTGCGCTTCTGCCTCTTGCTTCTCTTGCTCTGTTGGAGGATCTAGATTGGCTTCTCCGCTTATGGGCTGCGGTCGATCTGGACCATTTACAACAGGTTTTTTAGTGTCGTCGTTATTCCACGGTTGAGCCCAGACAAGACCTCCCCCAATAAGCAGTACTCCCAGGGTTACAAGAGTTATTACGGTGGTACGTGATCTAAAGTTTATTTTTTTCATGTCTTTTTATTTTAAGCTCTTTAAGCGTATGCACTATATAGATTTTAACACCATTTAGTTAGTCTTACAATTACCCGCCGCTTGTTTGCTATACTAAGGGCTGGACTATGGCTCAAAGAAATATACGACAAAAACTACTCGCCGCTTCCCGAATTGCAAAAAACGAAGGCGTACCAACATTGGCAGTCAAAGGACTCAAGAAAGTCCACGCCACCATTATCCCTGGAGCCAAGACAAAACATCACCTTCATACACTTGTCAGCTACGAAGATGCTCAGCGGGCAGATTGGTCTAAAAAACGCCAGTGGAAGAAACCCGTCAAGAAAGATTCATATACTGTTAACTGGGTGATGTCACCTCCGGGCAAAGGCAGTGGTGGCCACCAGAACCTCTTTCGCTTTATTCGCTTCCTTGAGCAAGCAGGTCACACCTGCCGGATCTACCTATATAGCACCTTCGACAAGCGCTCTATAGCCGAGGTTAATGAAGTCCTCAAAGACTCGTACGCCAAGATTAATGCCTCTATTGAATGGCTGGACGGGGAAATGGCCGAAGCGGATGCGATTTTTGCTACTGGCTGGGAAACCGCCTACCCAGTGTTCTTAAGTAAGTCCGACGCCCAACGTTTTTATTTTGTGCAAGATTACGAACCCTACTTCTACCCTACCGGATCTGAATCAATCCTGGCTGAGAACACCTACCGATTTAACTTTTTCGGTGTTACGGCTGGTGGCTGGCTCGCCAACAAACTACGCTCTGACTTCAAGATGGAAACGGACCACTTTGACTTTGGGGCCGATACTGCCTTCTACGAGAACATAAACAAAGAACAGCGTAAGGAAATATTCTTCTATGCTCGACCTGTGACCCCCCGTCGAGGGTTTGAAATCGGCATTATGGCACTTGACCTATTCCACCAGAAACACCCTGAGTACACCATTAACTTAGCTGGTTGGGATGTTTCAGACTACGACATCCCCTTCCCGTTCAAGAACCTCTCAAGCCTCCCACTAAGTGATCTGCCTGGTCTCTATAATTGCTGCTCTGTGGCCCTTGTGATGTCACTCACCAACATGTCATTACTTCCATTGGAGCTTATGGCCTGTGGGGTAATACCGGTCGTCAACGACGGCGACAACAACCGTCAGGTCTCAGATAACAAGTACATTGAGTATGTTGCCAACAATCCACAAGCCCTTGCAGATCGCTTGTCAGAGGTAGTGTCGCGCAAGGACTTACTTGCCCATTCTCAAAAAGCTTCTGACAGTCCGGCAAACCAAAACTGGGACGCATCGGGAGCGAAGTTTGTGCAGATCGTTGAAAGGAAGCTCCGCAATGGCTAATTGCCTAGTACTTGGCGGTAACGGCTTTATTGGTAGTCACCTCGTTGACGCACTCGTAGCATCTGGCCACTCCGTGCGTGCCTTTGACCGTTACAGCAACTCGCAGATCCAGTTCAACGACAACCCAAAGGTAGAGCGGTTCATTGGAGACTTCTTGAATCGCAGCGACCTACAGAACGCCCTAAAGGGTATCGACTATGTGTTCCACTTTATCTCTACAACTACCCCTATTACTTCTGAAGCTGACCCTCTCATAGACGTCGACACCAACATTCGGATGACCATTGAGCTCCTGCAAGAATGTGTCGACAACGGCAATATCCAGAAAGTCATCTTTGCTTCCACGGGCGGCAGTATCTACGGTTTGAACAGTGGTGGCTCAGTCAGTGAAGACGTCTTGCCATTACCTATCTCGCCGTATGCGATAGGTAAATTAACCATTGAGCACTATCTGCGCTACTTCGAGAAGAAGCACGGGCTCAATAGCCTGATCTACCGTATCTCTAACCCGTATGGCGAACGACAACCCCTGGCTAATAAGCAAGGTGTTATTCCAATCTTTCTGCATCGCATCGCTCAGCATGAGGCGATAACCGTTCTTGGTGACGGCAGCATGGTACGTGACTACCTCTACGTAAAAGATGCTGCCCAGATGATCGCCGAATCGTTTGCTACAGCTAGCGAGGGGGTCTACAACTTAGGTAGCGGTCATGGAGTTTCAGTTAATGAACTCGTGGAAGTTATTACTGAAGCTACTGGTCAGGATGTCCAAGTGAATCACGAGCCTAAGCCTGTTACCTTCGTAGAGCAGATCGTACTAGACACGTCGAAATTTGAGCAAGAGTTTAACCTAAAGCCACAAACCGAGCTCAAAGATGGAGTTTTAAAAACCTGGGAGTATATTAAGAGCCATGATTAAAGCAACTGTCTGCCTACCAACATATAACGGACAGGAGTTCTTAGCCGAGCTACTAAAACAGCTTTTCAAGCAAGAATGTGCCTTTGAATTTGAAGTGCTCATTATTGACTCTGGTTCGACCGATGATACCCTCAAGATTATCTCCAAGTACCCTAAGGTTCGCTTGCACCAGATACCTAACACCGAATTTGGCCATGGTAAAACACGAAATCTTGGCGCAAAGATGGCTAAGGGTGAATTCGTAGTATATCTTACCCAAGATGCCGTACCTGCCCACAAATACTGGCTAGAGTCGATGCTCGAACCATTCGCTGTGAGTGATAAGGTTTACTGCGTCTTTGGCAAGCAAGTACCTCGAGGCAACTGCACTATACATATTAAGCGTGAGGTCTACTCGGTATTTAAGAACCTTGGGCCTGACCACGCCATTATGCTGCACCGCAAGAATACTCTTAACACAGACCGCCCCACTAAAGACCCTATGACATTCTTTTCGGATGTTAACTCGGCTGTCCGCAGAGACTACATACTGAATAAAATCCCTTTCCGAGATGTTAAATACGCCGAAGACCAGGCCCTTGGTACTGACGCCTTGGAAGCAGGCTACATTAAAGCCTACGCCCCTATGGGTTCTGTGTTCCATTCGCACAACTACCCACTCAAAAAGTTCTTCCACCGTAAGTTCGATGAATACGTTGGGCTAGCAGACACCGGCGTAGCAACTCCTCACTATGGTCCACTTACAGCCGTACTATCCGTATTTAAGTCCACGCTCCTAGACTGGAACTTTATTGCACGAGACGGACAGTACAAGCTCAAGCACAAGGCATATAACTTCGTTGTGTCACCGCTCTATAACATTGCACTCGTTGTGGCCGTTAATACCGCTGGCAACAAAAAACTACGAGACAAGCACCGTCAACGCTTGTCACTTGAAGCCCGCTCTAAGCCCAAGAGCTAGCACGACTAGGCCTTCCTTGTTCTACTTTTAATCTTTACGGATACGACGCGTAAGGTTCTCTATGGTGCGCCCACCCGGAACTCGTATATTCAGGGTAGCGGGTGCGTTAGCCGCTGTTTCGGCAGCCACCTGCGCCTCCTCTTTTCGCTGCAATGTTTCATCAATGTACTCCTTGAGCATGGTGATATAGGGGCTAAAGTACCACATCTCTTTAGGATGCTTGGCATTTTGCTTGCTGTAGATATGGTGTCGTACCAAGGCATCCTTGAAGAGGTTATCCTGCCCTAAGTTATCTGAACGGCTTTTGTGCACAGCATGCTTCCGGTAGTTCAGGAGAGGCTCATTGACCCGTACGGCTCGTTTGCCGTCCATACAGGCATCCAAGAATAGGTCCCAGTCTTCGTTTCGCAGACCCCCAAGATACTTATCGTACTGGCGATCACCATTAAAGACAGATCGCTTAACCAGTGAGGAGGCATGCATAAAGTTATTGTGCTTCAGGAATTCGATATTAAAGTCTGGAAAATTGGTTACAAAGTTTACCCGCCCAAAGATCTTGGCCTGTGTATATACAACGTCGGCTTTGTGCTTTTCTGCTGCCCGCAGGGTCTTCTCGACATATTTAGGATGCAACCAGTCGTCAGCATCGAGCTGGATGAGGTACTGGCCCTTGGCTAAACTCACCCCTCGGTTACGGGTAGTGATTATTCCCCGATTCTGTTGACCATAGTAGCGAACCACAGGGAAACGCTTTACAAGCTCCGCCGCAACCTCTTTGGTATTGTCGATTGATCCATCGTTTATGATAATAACTTCTATGTTTTTATGTGTCTGTTTAACAGCACTAAGCACGGCCTGCTCAAGATATTTACCATAGTTGTAGCATGGTATGATTATAGATACTAAGGTCTTCTTCATAAGTCTCTGTACTCTCAATTATGAACATAAAAAGAACATATGGCAAACTACTCAACCGCCCTATAAAAGCCTACTGGTGGCGGCACGAATACCCGTATAACATGAACTTTGGCGACGAACTAACGCCGCTCATCTTAGAAAAAGTACTTGGCAAGCGGGTGACCTGGGCCGATATAGAAGATTGTCAGCTCGCGGCCGTCGGATCAATTGTTGAGGTACTCCAAACCGTGACCAACAACCGTATCACCATATGGGGTAGTGGTTTCATTCAGCCTGGGGGAGTAAAAGTAGATCTTCTCGATTTTGCAGCAGTCCGCGGCAAAGTCAGTGCTGAGCGAATAAACCGGTCCGACATGCCACTTGGTGATCCAGGACTGCTCGTACCGCTGGCCTCACCCAGCCATGTTGTAAAGAAATATAGGGTTGGTATTTTACCGCATTACGTAGACGAAAAACTACCGCTCGTCCAAGAGTTGGGTAAACAAAAAGATACCCTTGTCATTAGCCCGCTTGGCAAGGCTGAGGACGTTATCAACGACATACGCTCCTGTGACCTCGTACTGTCCTCTAGCTTACATGGCCTTATCATTAGTGATGCTTTTGGTATACCTAACTACTGGATGCCCCTTTCCGACGCACTAACCGGTGGGGACTATAAGTTCCGTGACTACTATTCGGTATTCGACCTAGAGCCGAGTCCTATCACGCCTGCTTTGTTTAACAAATCCCAGATAGAGAACCTTATTAGTACATTTAAACCCAAGAGCGGTATCGCAGATATTCAGAAGCGCCTACTACAGGCTTTCCCGTTCTAGGTTAGCGTTTTACCAGCGAGTCTTTGGGGTGCACAATACCGTATGGATGAGGCCAACCCTGAACTTCAAACTTATAGGCCTCGGTAGCCTGGTCAAGAAGAATCTGCTTGGACTTATCGAGCGCCGTAACAGATATCAAGTAGCTTCCGTCGTTGAAGATGTTTTCAACTTCCCAGCTGAGCGTTGCAGTACTGTTGGCAGCTAACTTGAGAGGTACTTTCCTGTCCGAGCTACTCGTAACGGCAACCGGGGGACCGCCTGGATTATTAAAACTTATTCCAATACTCGGATTATCCACCGCTACGGTGGTATGAAGCTCAACACCTATACGGATTTTTTCGTTCGGGTTAAAGACTACTCGACGTTTACCCTTCCCGTCTTCAGTAAAGATACGATGTACGGTCAGCTGCTTAGTGTTGCCACCGTCCTTCTTTGCGATGCGGTCGTTACGATCGGCTATCTCTTTCTCGGCACGGTCCAAGTTAATCTTCTGGTAGTCAGATACCACCGTGTTAATGTTTCCTTGCGAAGTAATCTTACCCTTTTCAATCAGGATAGCTCGGTCGCAGTATCGCTTAGCCACACCCATATCGTGCGTTACTAAGATAACGGTTTTCTTATCGTTCTTAATCTTTGCAAAGTACTCAAGACACTTCTTCTGGAAAGCCTGGTCACCAACCGCAAGGACTTCATCAAGTACTAAGATTTCAGTGTTGGCACGGATTGCGATAGAGAAAGCTAATCGAACTTGCATACCAGATGAGTAGTTCTTGAGCTTCTGGTCCATAAATTGTTCGAGCTCTGCAAAACTTACAATCTCGTCATACATGGCCTCCATCTCTTTGCGACTAAAGCCAAGGAGTGCACCGTTAAGATATACGTTTTCACGACCAGATAGCTCTGGACTAAAGCCAACGCCGAGCTCAATGAATGGAGTAAGCTTACCATTAATCTCAACCTTGCCCTTATTAGGAGTGTAAATTCCAGCCAGGATTTTCAGCATAGTACTCTTACCGCTTCCATTGCGGCCTACAATACCGAAGAACTCACCCTTCTTTACGTCAAAGGAGATATCGTTTAGGACGTTCTGGATTTCATACGACCGGCGTCGTCGAAAGGCATTAACAAAGAGACCTTTAATGGACGATTGTTTTTCGTGCGGCAGTCGAAACGCCTTACTAACACCAGTGACCTTAATAGCAAGTTCGGGTTCTGCCATTACAGATTCTCCGCAAAGTACTTAGACTCTTTTTTAAAGTACAGCGTACCAATGAGTAATATAAAGGCCGTAATACCAAGCGGGATGAGGTGTGGCCACGAGGCTTTGTATACGCCGCCCATGGTGAGTGTTTCGGGTGTTACGAGTGCATAGCGAGCATCTTGGATGGCCTGGGCCAGTGGATTAAGGAGCAGGAGTTTCTGGTAGATAAGTGCTGGGATGACGGATAGTGGGTATAGAACCGGGGTCATGTAGAAGCCTGCCTGGGTAACCACTTCCCATATATAGCTCACGTCTCGGTATTTAACGTAGGCAGCTGACAGGAACAAAGATATGCCAAGTGCCAAAAGATAGATTTGGAATACGACAATGGGGAACCAGACGATAACGGGACGGATAGCAACATCGCTAAACATGATGAAGATTGCCACAACAATCAGGTTTAGCATTAAGTTAATGAGGGCAGAGACACTGGCAGAGATAATGATAATCCACCGCGGGATACGAATCTTACGGATCAGATCCCCTCGGGCAACAATGGCGCCGAGGCTTTGAGATGTCATCTCAATAAAGAAGTTCCACAGCACAATTCCGATAAGTAGGTAAATTGGGTAATTATCGATATCCCCACCAACCTTCAAGAAACGTACAAACACGATATACAAGATACCGAACATAAGGAGCGGCTTGAGCAGCGACCAGGCATAGCCTAGAACTGAACCCTGGTAACGTAGCTTGAAGTCTGTCCGTACCAGTTCGGCAAGCAGCGCTCGGTTTTTATTTGAAAAGATATATTTCATACGGTGTAATTGCCTAAGCTATTATAGAATACTTACAGACCGTATGAAAACGAATGTTGCAGTAGTTATACCAAACTGGAATGGGGCCGATTTTATTGCGGATGCCTTAACTTCTTTGAAGAGCCAAACTGCAAAGCTCCATATTATCGTGGTAGACAATGGTTCTGTTGATGAATCTATCTCCGTTATACAAAAGTTCGGTGCTAGTGTTGAGCTTATCAAACTTCCTAAGAACACCGGCTTTGCCGGTGGCGTTAACCGCGGAATAGAGTCAGCTATGGCCAAAGATTGCACCTTTGTCGCCCTACTCAACAACGATGCCGTCGCCGACAAGCACTGGCTAGCCAACCTTCTCGAGGCAGCTGAACAGAACCCCACGGCCGGTATCGTAGCCAGTAAAATGCTCCGTAGTGGAGGGGCATACTTGGATAGTACCGGGGAAAGTCTTTCTATCTGGGGACTCCCATTCCCCCGGGGACGCAATGAGAAGGACACCGGACAGTATGACACCAAGAATGCTATTCTTGCCGCTTCCGGGGGCGCCAGCCTCTACCGTGTAGCCATGCTGAAAGAGGTTGGCTTATTTGATGAAGACTTCTTTGTGTACTTTGAAGATGTCGATATCAGCCTACGTGCCCGGCTAGCCGGCTGGGAGGTTATATATGAACCAACAGCAATAGTAGAGCACCAGGTCTCCGCTACCGCCTCCAAACTAGGTACATTTACACTGAAGCACTCTGTAAAGAATTTCTTACTCCTCTATGCCAAGAACATGCCACTCCGGCTTTATATAAAGTACAGTCCGCTATTTGCCCTACAGTACCTCCGCTGGCTCATTACCAGTACGCTACGCGGCAAGCTATTCGCTTTCTTGGCCGGAACGTGGGCAGCGGTAAAACTACATCCGGACACTGTTGTTAAACGGAGACAAATCCAGCGGCATGCTCGTTTGTCGACTAAAGATCTCGACCGTCTGCTGTACAAACACCGTCCGCCCCGTCAACCAGCCATGCCCAAGAAAGGAAGTGCAGCGTGAAAAAGATTGTCATAGATGCCCGAGAGCTACGCACCTCGAGTGGTCGTTACATTGAGCGGCTACTACACTATCTACAAGACATAGATCAGGAGCATACCTACGACATACTCCTACAGCCAAAAGATATGGAAGACTGGCAGCCACACAATCCAAACTTCCGAACCGTAGCGTGCCCACATAAAGAGTTCAGCCTTGGCGAGCAGTGGGGTTTGTTTTGGCAGATTCGTTCCTTAAAGCCCGACTTGATTCACTTTGCCTTTGTACAGCAACCATTTTTACAGCGAAGCAAAGTAGTGACTACTATGCACGACCTAACTACTGCGCGCTTCCGCAATCCTGCCAAGAACCCCATTGTTTTTATTCTTAAGCAGCAGATCTATAAGGCTCTAAACCGTAAAGCTGCCCGGGTATCAAAACGAGTCTTCACTCCTACACAATTCGTAAAGGACGATGTTGTTCGCTTTACCGGCATTAGGCCTAATAAGGTCACGGTCACCCTGGAGTCAGCCGATCTACTTTCTAAGAAGGCCACTCCTGTGTCGGAGCTCAAGGGGATTGATTTTATTATGTATACCGGACGCCCAACACCGCACAAGAATCTGCGGCGACTTATTGAGGCCTTTGCAGAACTACAAAAAAATCATCCTAAACTACACCTCGTACTTGTTGGTAAAACCGATAGTAACTATGCCTCCCACCAACAATATGTGGCAAAAAAGGGGATAGAGAATGTCGTATTCACCGGCTTCGTCTCCGACCCTCAGCTTCGCTGGCTGTATGAGCACACAAAAGCATATGTATTCCCTAGTCTCAGCGAAGGTTTTGGCCTGCCGGGACTTGAAGCAATGCTGCACGGTGCACCTGTGGTAAGCAGTAATACTACCTGTCTACCTGAGGTATACGGCAACGCAGCGCTCTACTTCAATCCAAACGATACCGAAGATATGGCCCTCAAGATTGAACGAGTATTAACAGACAAAGTCCTGGCACCACAACTTGTGGCTCGGGGCAAAGAACAAGCTAAGAAATATTCCTGGAAGCGCATGGCTGCGCAGACGCTCGCCGTATACAATCAGGTTCTATCTGGTAAATAACGCTGGTATACTACAGATAATGTCAAAGATCTCTATCGTTATTCCGGTTTATAACGAAGCCGCGGGCCTCATGAGTTTTTATGAGCAACTCTCTCGTGTACTTGAGGAACTCAAGCAAAAGAATCATTCCTACCAAGTCGTATTCTGTAACGACGGTAGTACTGACGGATCTGCAGATGTACTCAAGGAATTAGCACGTGGCGACAAACATGTAACGATTGTTAGTCTAAGCCGGAACTTCGGCAAAGAAGCTGCGCTCACTGCTGGAATTGCCCAAGCAACCGGGGACGCGATTCTCATTCTTGATAGCGACGGACAGCACCCAGTAAAGCTCATTCCTGACTTTGTTGATGCCTGGCACAATGGTGCTAAGGTGGTGGTTGGCATACGACGTAGTAGTTCAAGCGACACACTACTAAAGCGCTTCGGATCTCGGCTCTTTTATAGTCTGTTTAATCGGCTCAGTAAGCAAAAACTTATCCCCGGGTCGACAGACTTCCGTTTAATAGACGCCTCTGTACAGAAAGCCTTCTTACAACTTGGTGAATCCGAGCGCATTACCCGCGGCCTTATTGACTGGGTAGGCTTTAAACGAGAGTACATTTATTTTGATGCCTTGGATCGAAACGCAGGCACCGCTCAGTACAGTCCCTCTAAGCTCTTCAAGCTTGCGAGTGATAGTGTCGTTTCTCTGTCTGCATTACCCCTGTACGTATCGGGGGGTCTTGGTATGCTCATCACGCCACTTGCCCTGCTGCTTGGAGTCACGGTATTTATTGAGCAGATCGTACTCGAAGACCCTCTTAACTGGAACTTTACCGGTACCGCCATGCTTGGGATCGTAATTCTATTCCTCGTTGGCATAATTCTTATCTGTCTCGGCATTTTATCCTTGTACATCTCCCATATTCACGCCCAAAGTCAGCAACGCCCTCTCTATATAGTTGATGAAGAAAACTCCGTCCACCTCGATGACTCGAAGACCGCATAGTAAACACCTAGTCTAGTTGGCATAATATGCATATACTTAAAACTAATGTCTAAGCGTACAAAGCCTAGCCCCATAAAATCCCCCACTCTTGCAGCCAAAATATTCGGCTGGGCGAGTTTATTCGTACTAATTGCAACAAGCATTCTATGGGCCTACAGGGGCGCCAGCGTACACAGTACAAATGCAGATCAGCTCGTTAATTCTTACCTTTTTGACAGTAATCACGTATTCAAGCAGGCAACTCTTCCTGGACAGCACAGCTTTCTTATTAAATGGCCCTTGATATTTCTGGTGAAGCTCCTAGGCTCAACACCTACCGCCTTTACAGTCGTCACTATTCTGTGTGTCCTGATTACCATCGTTGCTTTTGCCTACATTCTCTACCGCATAGAGCGCCGACCCCTGTATGTAGGTCTTCTCTATCTTTGCTTGGCGAGCACTTTACTACTTGTTCCAGCCGCCCCTTTTGCAAGTGCCTTACTGCCGGTAAATATGGCTATGATCACCACACGTAATGTGGAGTACATCGTGTATATTGCCAGCCTTATCCTATTGATTCGCTCCCGACGACTACGTAGTACGGGCTTTTGGATTGCCACCATAGCACTAGCCACCTTGATAGCCAGTGACAAATTATTCCTTGGTATGGCGGTAGGCGGTGCTCTTATAGGCCTATTAGCCTATGCTTTGACCCGAGGTTGGAATATGGTTAGCTTCTCGGCCGGATGGCTCGTTGACGGCCTAGTAGCCGGAGTACTGGCCACCGTAGTACTTGCACTCGTTCCGGCCTTTACTATTACCCACATTGCTTCGTCCGGCACAGCCAGCCCCTATACCCTGACCCACGGCCCATTTGGTCTGGCCCTTGGCTTTGCCTTTGGGGTTCTGGGACTGCTCACCAACTTTGGTGCTAACCCGATTTATGATTCCTTGTCCGTTCAATCCATCCCTCGTAATCTCATGGATCACCTATTCTCGTTTAGTGGACCTGGCTTTATCTTAAACGCATGTATTGTTATTCTTTGCGCCGTGGCTATAGTCCGCATTATTCAACATAGTTTTGCATATAACCGAGACAAGACGGTGTCTATTGACGATCGGCCCACCCGCCTCAGCATACTGCTCATACTCTCTAGTCTAGCGGCGGGGGCATCCTTCGTACTAACCGATCATTACTGGCCGGCAGACTCACGGTATCTGGCTATTGGACTTTTCACAGCCTTTATCTGTCTAGCGACGTACGGCCGATCGGTCACATTGAGACCCAAAACAGTGTATACCGGAGGAGCCGTCCTTCTAGTTGTCATTTGTCTATCTACTGTTGGGATGCACAACACCGCAACCTACCAAAAACGCGCCCTAGAACCGATTAATAAACGCAACCAGGTGGTTACCGAGCTTATGCACGCCCGTAATGCCAAACTACTTGTCGGCGACTACTGGCGAGTTATCCCTATTCGGCAAGCCAGCCACCGCACACTACAAGTCACCCCACTTGCCAACTGCACCACCCCTCGTGACGTATTGAGCTCTGCTGCTTGGCAGTCTGACCTCACCAAACACGGGTTTGCCTATCTCCTATCCTTGGATAGAAGTCTAACCGACTACCCGCATTGTAGTCTCGAGCAAGTTACGGCTGTTTTTGGTCGCCCTAACAAAAGTAGTGTTGTTGCCGGAACCGCCTCCACACCAACTGAACTGCTCTTGTTCTACGACTCAGGCATTCACAAGTCATCTCCCACTACGAGCAAGAAGACCAGCACGATCTTCCCTGTAGCAAGCGCTGATCTTCCCGACCAGGTTTGTGATGGCCCGACTGTCGTACAGACCATAGCCCATCAAGACGACGATCTCTTATTTATGAATCCAGATCTTGCCAACGACATCCGCGATAACAAATGCATCCGCAGTATCTACCTCACTGCCGGAGATGCTGGCGGTAACTCGTTCTACTGGTTGGGCAGGGAAAAGGGTGCTGAGTACGCCTACTCGAAGATGCTCGGCATCCCTCAGGTTTGGGTGGAACGAACTATTAAGTTACAGACCGGTCAGTTCATTACAATTACCAACCCAAGAGGCAACCCCACTATTCAGCTCATATTTATGCACCTGCCAGATGGGAATATTAATGGCAAAGGGTTTGTAGATAATGACTTTGCTAGTCTCGAGAAACTAAACAATGGAGTGATTAAAAACATGGTTACTGTTGACGACCAGTCAAGCTATAGCCGCCAGCAGCTAGTAGACAGTCTTGCTGAGCTATTTGAAATTTACCGACCCACCCTGATCCGGACACAGTCCAGCCTTAACCCTGACCCCCGGCGTCGCGACCACAGTGATCATATTGCCGTCGGACGCCTTACTCAAAGTGCCTATGAAGTATTCGAAAGTAAAGTCTACCAGAATAGTGTTACTATCCCTATCGAGTTCTATGCTGGCTATGGTATCGCCGACCAACCTGCCAACGTCACAGGACCTGAACTAGAAGATAAGAACCAAGCCTTCTCGGAGTACACCAAGCATGACCCGGCGGCATGCTCATCAAACCAATCTTGTTGGATGCACAGTAGCTACCGAGAGTACCTGCCTCGACAGTACCGTGCCGAGAGATAAATATATTATTCTGTTTCGCTGACAGCAAGGGCCTTTAGAACAATGTGGCGGTCCCGTCCCTCGCCCACCGACTCAGTAGTTAACCCATACTCACCTGCTACTTTATGCACCGTACGGCGATCTGCAGCATTCATGGGGTTCAGCTCTTTATCTTTACCAGAGTCTTTAACCTGCTTAATCCATTCTTGGGCGGTTTCAGCTAAGCGGTCAGCCCGAGCCTTTTTGTAGTCCGCTACGTCAACGCTAACCCGAGTGATCTCATAGCCATTGTTCTTTAAGGCGTTGCTTACCATAAACTGGAGAGCTCGCATGGTTTCGCCCTGCTGCCCTATGAGGAAACCGTTGAGGTAGGTGGAAGGAATATTGAGCTCTATAACCTCGTCTTCACTATTGCTCGCATGGATATCGGTATTTAACCCAAAGAACGAGAGTATATCCTCAAGATATTTCTTGGCATAGATAATAGATTCTTCCATAGACGCACCTCCTACTTCTTACGCTTTTTACCACCCTTGTTTTTCTTAGGGTTGTTTTTTGTTTTTTTAGGTGGGATAATCTCCGCCTCAATTGTCTTTTTACCACTAGTAGCTGTTGTACCGGCCATCATCTCGGCCTTGTCCTTGTTGAGTACACGGGATTGCTGAATAAAGGCGACAAGTCCGCTCGTCAACCAGTACAAGGATAGGGAAGCTGCAATATTCACGGTTACTAAGAAAATAAAGGCCGGCAGCATAAAGCGAGTACTTCGAGAGACGGCAGCGTTGATATCGGCCGTATCAGCCTTATTGCCTTGCCCAGCTTCGCTGAGCAGCTTACGGAGACTTTTCTTCTCGCCGTCATCCGGCATGAGTTGTTTTGCCTGGTAGTACTGCACAATAGCGCTCAGTGCCACAATAACCATAGCAGGCCAGTAGATACCCCCCGTCTTGCCAATAGCAGACTTAGTGAGGTCAACAAACCCAAGCAGCGTACTGTCGAAGCGACCGATGTCAGCAGCAAGGGTCTTGATCCATGGTAGGTTTGCCACAAAGCCGTATGAGAAGTCGATAATTGCCTTATTGTCCACAACGATTCGGTGAAGGCCACTGTAGAGCCCTAGGAAAATCGGGATCTGGACGATCATAAGACCAATACTAGAAAACGGATTAATCTCTCGCTCTTTATAGAGTTCCATCATCATAGCTGACTCTTTTTGTCGGTCGCCCTTGGCAGCCTGCTTAATGCGCTTTAACTCCGGTTGCAGCTCACGCATAGCCTTAGCCTGGTGAAGCTGTTTCTTGACCAATGGCCACATAAGGAGGCGCACGAGAATCGTGAACAGGATAATGCTGAGCCCGAAGTTGTGCCCAGGTAGTAGTGCATAAATGAGCACTAGTAAATTAAAGATCGGTTGCACAATAAGTGTCGTAAACATTCAAACTCCTCGTTTTTCTGGTCGTTCAGTAAGTATTCTAGCACGTGGAACAGGTGTGGCGCTACGCCGCCACCTCTGCAGCTTGTGCAAGCAGTTTAACCACTGTCTTTTCAAGCTCCGTTGCCTCCATGGTGGCAATTTGGTCTGAGTAGACCGTCAACACCAAGTCTGTTGCCTCTGGAACGCTTTCTTCGTGCAGACGCACTTGTTCGTAGAGTCGCCGTCTGATTCGGTTGCGAACCACGGCAGATTTACTAATCTTCTTACTTACTACCACTGCTACGCGGTAGTCACTGCGGCGGGAATTCTTCACAATACGAATAGCCACTACATTGGTGCGTACTGTTTTTCCTTGGGCATAGACAAAGCGCAAACTTCCGTGTCCATGAAACCGATGTTTGCGCCCAATCATAGTAAACCTGCTTTATGTGTACTTAGGCTGTTAGCTTTGCTCGGCCTTTGTTGCGGCGAGCTCGTAGTACGCGGCGGCCAGCTTTTGTAGCCATGCGCTTTAGAAAGCCATGCTCTTTTGCGCGGTGACGCTTCTTTGGTTGGTATGTTCGTTTTGGCATAGTATTAGTATAGTCCTTTGTTTGAAACTGAGATACTGCCACGTAGTGTGATCGTTACAAATATTACTACGCAGTTCAGTCAAATTAACAATATTTAACCCACTAATTCTAGCAAGTTTTCCACTATTATCCAAGTGCTTTCCACAGGTTTTAAGGTGATAGGGTCGCCTGTGCACAACTCGATACCTGTTGGCAAGTGATTTTAGTCCCTTCTCTTCTGCTACTCAAGTGCTTGTGGAAAACTCTGTTTTGTTTGTATAGAATAGGTATAGATAACCCGGTTTTACCGGTAACTAGAGGGATATATGCGGGATACAAACGAAGGGCTATGGCAGGCAGTACTCGGTGAAATCGAGCTCTCTGTTTCGCGCGGTAGCTTCGTAACCTGGTTTAAGAACACCTCCCTACTCCGTTATAAGGATGGGGTGCTGGTCATTGGTGTAGGGACGGTCTTTGTTAAGAATCAGCTGGAGCGTAAGTTTAACGACCTTATTGTCGACACTCTTAAAAAGAATGGGGTGGAGCCGGATCGTATTGAATATAAGATACATGCCGGTAGTAATGTTAATCGCCGTGTCGCCGACGAGCCGATGATGAAGATAGAGGAAGTTAAACCGGCACCCACACCAACAGAGCCGGCAGCTAGCAGCAAAGTACGTCACGCCTACCGCCAAGGGCTAAACGAACGTTATACCTTTGAAAACTTTATCGTAGGGTCTGGTAACGAACTGGCCTACGCCGCTTGTCAGGCTATCGCTGCTGACCCAGGCAAGAAATATAACCCGCTCTTTTTGTATGGCGGTGTTGGTATTGGTAAAACCCACCTTATTCAAGCCGTTGGTAACGCAATACTAGCAAAGAACCCTTCGGCCCGAGTTGTTTATATATCTTCAGAGCAGTTCATCCAAGAATTCCTGGATGCCATCCGCTACAAGAAGAATACCGACTTTGCAGGACTGTATCGTAGCGCTGATGTACTCATCGTAGACGATATGCAATTTATTGCCGGCAAGGAAAAGACCCAGGAAGAATTCTTCCATACCTTTAATGCCCTCCACCAAGCCAACAAGCAGATTATTATTAGTAGCGATAAGCCACCGAAAGATATTCCAACTTTAGAGGAACGACTACGTTCTCGTTTCAGCTGGGGCATGAGCATCGATATGCAGATTCCTGACTTTGAAACACGGTGCGCCATTGTGCAGACCAAGGCCGGTGGACACGGCATTGTCCTAACCCCGGATGTTGTTGACTACTTAGCCAATCACGTACAGACCAACATACGTGAACTAGAAGGCGCACTCAACCAACTACTGGCCTTCTGTGAGATGAGAGGGCTTGAACCTGAACTTAAGATTGCTACTACCCTCCTTGGTTCTAACAAGTCTCGCCCAAAACACTTGAACGCTAAGCAGATTATTGAGCGAACAGCTAAACACTTCCAAGTATCCATGGATGACATCTTGGGACCGAAGCGCGACAAAGACATTGTTGTCCCCCGCCAGATAGCTATGTACATGCTCCGTAGTGAGCTTCACTTGAGTTTTCCTAAGATTGCTCGTGAGCTTGGTCGCAAAGATCACACTACCGCCATTCATTCGGTTGAAAAGATTGAAAAAGAATCCTCACTAGACGCAGACATTCGCTCTGCCATAGCCGACATTAAGGAGCGCTTGTATGCTTAGGGCTTTTGTGTCAAAACTCTGGGGAAAGCCTGTGGAGTCGCTGCGTATGGATATGAGTATAAAGCAGGTAGTCATACACATGGGTAGTTTTTGCACACAATTTGTGCGCAACCTGTGGGTAAAAATTAGTGCTTCTACCCAACTTATGCGTCCTAATAGTGCACAGCTTTTTTCTTCAACCGAATCTGTTGATAGCATAGTTATGCCCATTACCCACAGCCCCTACTATTATGTCTGTTCTGATTCTTTCAAAAAACTTATTAATAATAAGGAGTGTGCATAATGAAGCTACAAGTCACCCAGGAAAACCTTGCGAAAGCATTAAACAGCGTAGCCCGAGTAGCTAATACCCGCGGTACCCTACCCATACTAGCTAACGTAGTTCTACGAACGGTCGGCACCCGACTAACCATAGCGGCAACAAACCTAGATATTGCCATCACCCACTACATTGGTTCAAAAGTAACAGAAGAAGGCAGCATTACCGTCCCTGCCCGCCTCATGCAAGACTTCGTAAGTAGCCTACCAAGCGGTGTGATTGAACTGTCTCTAGATGACTACAAGCTACATATCACAACCGATCAATATAACTCGGTCATTAATGGTGTTTCAGCCGAAGAATTCCCTGTTATGCCGGCAATTACTGAGGGTAAAACCTGGAGTGTTCCGGCGAAGACTCTGAAAAAGGCCCTGCAACAAGTCCTCGTAGCTGCTAGTGCCGATGAGGCACGACCGGTTCTTACAGGTGTCTACTTCCATATCCACGAAGGCAATCTATATATGGCCTCTACCGATAGTTACCGCTTGGCTGAAAAGAATATTGGAGCCGTCAAAGAAGAAGTAAAGCTGCTTATACCTGCCAGCGCTATGCAGGATCTACTGCGACTACTTGGAGATGGCGATGAGGCCGTAGAGGTGACCCATGACGACCAGCAAGTCCTGTTTAAGGTAGGTGAAGTCGAACTTGTTACTCGCCTTATTGAAGGAAACTACCCAGACTACCGTAAGCTTGTGCCAAGTGCCTTTGCAACAGAGGCTACATTGAAGCGAGCTGACTTCGTGAATATTACAAAGGTTTCTAGTTTGTTTGCTCGAGAAAGCGCCGGGAGTGTAACGGTTCACCTCGATCCGGAAGCCGGAACGGTTAGTATTCGCTCTATTGCCTCACAACTCGGTGAAAACACTGCCAGCGCTACGGCAAAGGTAAGTAGTGAAGGTACTATTACCCTAAACTCTCGCTACCTGCTTGATGCGCTCGGTACGCTATCCGGGGACGAAGTAAAACTTTGCTTTAACGGCAAGCTAGAACCATGTGTTCTGAAAGATGCAGCAAACGACGACTACACCCACGTGATTATGCCGCTTAAGAGCTAGAAGATACACTAGGAGTATGATCGCTGACCTGAAGCTCGTTAACTTTCGCTCGTATGAAGAAGCGGTATTTGAGTTTGGCCCGAACGTGAATATTATTGTTGGCCCTAACGCCAGTGGCAAAACAAACCTACTAGAAGCCATTCTGGTGGCCTGTACAGGCAGTTCGTACCGCGTTAAGGACATTGAGCTCATTCGATTTAATCAGCCGTGGACAAGGCTTGAGGCAGACACCGACGAAGGTGTTCGTCGGGTGACTATCGAGAATATCGAAGGCCTCGCTAAAAAGAAGTTCGTTATTAACGGAGCGGCTCTGGCAAGATTACTGCTCCAGAAAAAAGTACCAGTTGTGGTGTTTGAACCAGACCACCTGCGGCTACTGCAAGGCGGGCCCGAGCGACGACGGGACTACCTTGATACGCTTCTGGAGCAAACAGTGAGCGGATATGGACGATTGCGCCGAGAATATAAGCGTACGGTTGCTCAGCGCAATGCCCTGCTCAAGCAAATGCAAGGCCATAGCGACACTCAGCTGTTTGCCTGGAACGTACGACTGAGTGAGCTTGGTGGCAAGATAACAAAACTACGCAGCGGTATTGTAGACCGACTAAATGAGAATATCGAAGTACTGTACTCGGAGTTGACGCATGGCAACGCGCCCGTACGACTCGTGTATGAGAGTGACTGTTCGGTAGAAAACTATAGCAGCGAAGTGTTGACCCTGTTATCCAAGAACCTTGATAAAGATATGCTTCGTGGTTTTACGGGCAATGGACCACATCGCCATGACCTTGGAGTGTTTCTGAAGGATCATTCCGCTTCCCTGACGGCTTCCCGGGGTGAAAGCCGGACACTGCTCCTTGCGCTCAAGTTACTGGAACTGCAGCTCGTAGAGGAAGTGCGTGGCAAGAAGCCAATACTACTACTGGACGATGTCTTTAGTGAATTAGACGGCGCTCGGCGGAAAGCGCTCACTGCCCATCTAAAGAATTACCAGACCTTTATTACGACAACCGATGCCGATATTGTGGTGCAGCACTTCATAGACGACTGTACCATTATCCCACTTGGCTAGTCGCCAATGTCATTGAATTCGTTAACCTCAGTAGTGCCTATGGGCCCTGAGTCGAATACGACATCACTTTTATAATCGTTTCGAAGATACAGTTGAACATTGCTTAGCCCCGAGTAGCTAACAGTAGCAAACATCTTCTTCTGACGGTTTATATTAACACTGAACGATATAGATTGAGTGGGCGCTTCTGCATCAACTTCTTGGCCTGTTATTGTGTCGACGAAGATACTAACCTCTCTCGCACTGTTGGCGTCTTGCAGTTCAGGGTATTTAGAAAATGCTACCTTAATACCATCTAGCTGATCTTGTGTAATACCGTAGTCAAGCAGTTTAGAGAAGCCAAGATACAGTGGCATGTCGGATAATGATCCGACATATTCAGGCGCCTTGTCCTTTGGATTGGAGACCGTCTCACCAGAACCTGGGTCATCATATGTGCCGGTTGTGTCCACTCGAGACTTGCGAGTGTTGGCTTGTAGAAAGATAAGTAACCCAGTAACGGCGAAAATTACGATAACCAGGAGTATCCGATTACGAATGTGGTTGTCGCTAGATTGTTGAGTACTTGTGTTGTTAAGGGGCTGCTTTGTAGACTGCATAGGCGCTTCCTCCTGGAGTACTTTGTATTAGCTGTTCAGGATCCCATTCTTGGTTGTTTGTTTCAACATGCCCTGAGTCGCCAACCTTAAACTTACCTTCTGCGGTGATGCCACGTATAACGATGTAGTGTCCGCCTTTGGTGAATGGCAACCCTCCTGCTCCAGAGGTCACTACAAGCCCACCCTTCTGCAGAGCTGTTTTTATCTTGTTAATGTCTTTGCCAACTGGCTCGCTGGTCATTCCCCAGTGCTGCGCAAGCTTGGGGACGATATCCCAACTACTACCCTTACCCGGCATGTACATGCCAATAGATGCGGCATATTCTGACGTTTCAATAGGAGTGATTTTTTGACCCGTAAGATTCGTTATGGCCATTGCCATGGCGCTTGGCCCACAACCTGAATCCCCAATAGTGCTAGTGGAGTAGGGTTTGTTTCTCCAGGCGGGGTCATATTGGTTGTATACAACAAAGCCGTCTACAAATATTGTTGCCTGTCCATCAAAGGTGCACTGTGCGGTTTCTGGAGTGTTTTGTGGGGTGTAAGGAGACGATTCTGGAGCCGAACCCACATATTTGCCATACACATCCTTGGCGTACTGTATGCGCTTGCTTAGGGCTTGTACGTTTGTGAGGGGGGTAGTGCTCGTACTGCCATTAATAATAGCCACCTCATAGAAGCGTCCCCAGTACCAAGCGGCTAGATCAACAGACGGTTGTTTTTTAATGCCTTCAATATTTCCACGGGCTTGGGCTTCGTACTGAGCAAAGGCCAATTGACCTTCTAGGGTGTTTGGGTCCTTCCCGTTCTGTGTGGTCCACTTTGTCAGCTGTGCAAAGCGCCCGTTACTTTTCCCGTCCCACTGGAAAATTCCTTGGTACCCAAGGCCACTACGAGATTTTGGGTTAATGCCGGATTCGGCGAGGGCATTCCCGGTAATACCGGCTGCCTGCTCGGCACTCAGGCCAACGGTATCACGAAAGAATCTGAAAGTCTTCTCGGCGTTATCGTTTCCAGAAAGGTCGACCGATACCACTGGTGTGGCGTCGGCTACGGGAGCGGCTTCGTTACCACATACGGCACCTGTTCCTATTGTCTGATGAATGGGTGCATCTTTTAATATGGCATCAAGATCTTCGCCAGTAAGGCCTTCTGCCAGTACTCTTCCCCCGCCTGCAATGAATAGTGCAAAGATAGTCATGATCACAGTGAGTCTTTTAAGAAGCATTTTCATCATTATTTACCGTCCACCGACCAGTGCCACGGCTCACTCGGTAGGTTAATAAGGCCGTAATTCTTGGCATTAGCCGCAAGCCACTTGTAGCATGCAGTGCTGTGCGATCCACAGTTACCAAAGTCGATAGCCAACCCCATTTGGTGGTTTGAGTATCCTGGACGAGCGGTCGGTGTTTTGCAACTGCTGGCCTTGGCGGTAAATATGTCGGGACAGCCATTCCTCTTGCGTGCGGCAATCTGCCCATCATTGTCCCTAAAGCCACCACCGGTTAGTTTTAGTCCTTGGTCGCCGGCGTCTCGTATAAGTTTGTCTACGTTGACTGCTATCTGTGCGTTAACGGTAATTCCTCGTACTTTACAGATACGAATAAGGTACGGCTGTCCGTTCGCGAATCCTTTTGCACCTCCAGCAGGGCTCACGTCCTCACCTACTGGACAACTAGTGCCCTTATAGGTATCGCCTTTAATTATCTCGCCGCTAGGTGTTGTTGGTGTGGTGTTTGCGGGAGTGCTTGTATCCGTATTTGGCGAGGTCTCTTCACCGTCGTCGAGTACTGAGGCGTCGTCATACCCCATCAAGGACTGCACTACAGTCTTCTCTAGGAGGCAAGGATTGCCTTTTGTGGGAACGGACTGTCCGTTCTCTTCATTGACGGTGAAACTAGACTCCCAGTCTGCATTTACTTGCGCGCAGTACTCTTTTGTGTATTTTGAAGGGTCAGTTTCGAGCATTGGATCATTTGGGTCCCATTCTGCTTGCGGAATATTCCATGGATTACCACTTTCTGACAGTGCGTAAGTTTGTGGGGATTTGAAAATACCAGCAAGCGAATTGCTCATTGACGAGAATGGATTGGAGAAGACCGATGCCACGGAGTTAGCAACGAAGGTACTTCTGTTGGCTGGGGTGTTCAAGGCAACTCTATTTACAAGGGAGCTCGTATCATTGCGTGCAAACAGTCTTTCAGTTAGTGGTTTACGTGCAAACTCTTCTTTGCGTTGTGCCATGGCTTGTTGCCGAAGTGCGTTTGCAGCTTGGTTGGAAACGGGTGGCGCACCAAGGGCGTCGATATTTGATGCCGAAGCGGTGACGTTTGCCCCCGCGGCTAGTACTTGGAACAGTCTTGCACCTGACATTGTAAGGCTTACTGCTGATGCAAAAAGCTTCTCAGTTACCTTGCCTGCGAACTCGGTCAATATGCTATTAAAGTTAGCCATTAAAGCTTTATATGGAGGCAAGCTCTCAAGCACCGTCGAGCTGATAGAACTGACTATATTACCAACAAAACCAGTAACCGAGTCACGCGCAGTCTTAATCGAGGTAAATATATCACCAAATACGCTTAGTGGGGGCGTTGCCAAGAATCCTGCTACATCTGCCAAGGTGCTGCCCCCGCTAAATTTCTCCTCAGAGCAAAGCTTCTCACCTGCCGGCAGAGGGGTGCCGTCATTACAGGTGTAATTTAGTGCATTGTCGTTAGAGGCCGCAAAAGCCTTGTTTGGCGTAAATAGCGACCCTGTTGGAGGAAGAGTGCTCTCACTATTGATTTCTTGCCAAACAGGTGACAGTTCGGCTGTCTGGCCACTTGGCTTGTCTGCGATGCCGGTGCTCAATGCCCCGGCCATACTGGCGGTTACGTCAGGATCTCCAAAGCCGAGCTTGACCTCGTCGGCGTATGAGGCCCAGGTACCAAAAACCTGGGCTGCTTCGACAGCATGATATGAATAGTTGGCGTAACGAACAAACTTTCCGAGTTCCGCCGTTTGAGAAATGACGTTAATGGCGGTATTAATCCAGCCGATAACCGGAATCGCACCAAGTGCTAATCGTTCGCCAGCCTCGCCAGCAATCCTATTGGCTGTTTTGGCAACGAAATATTCAGTATAGCCACCCGCTGTATTGATGTCGTCTATTATTCGTGCCGCCCTTTCAATAGCCTCAGGCGTGACACTCAAACCGGCTCGCTGAGCATAGCCCGATATTTCAGTTTCAAGGGCCGAGCGCCTATCCCCTGGCTGTCCATTTGGTCCGCTGCTTGAAACATTCGGGTCGGTATTGCAACCCGGCCCAGAGGTGTCCATGATACAGCCAATTACCAGCACAGAGAATTGCGCGCGCGGAATCATAACCCGGTTATTGATTGCTATTCGAGCCATTTTTTTTAGATACTCTTGCTTGATTGCTTTTCTTCGACTTGCTACACTTTGTCTTAAGTCACACGCAATAACACAACGGTTTAAGCCGTATTTTACCTCAAGTAATTTACCTATTTTATACCGATAGTAAATTCGTTTGTAAAACTTCTCATCTTCAAGGGCTTTGCTGATATTTTGTCGGTAGTTGGTCCGGTTCAGTTTTGCCTCATTAGTGTTGTCGCCATTACGATACTGGTCAAAGTCGATACTACGCCCTTGGACTGTTAGTATGCGCTTTCCGGTGGTTTCGCGGCGTAGAGTAATGCCATACTTATCGGAAAGCTTGTTTTCAAATTTTTCCTGGCGCCAACTCTGAAAAAGCGCCCCAACAGGGGTGTTTGCAGTACCAACAAAACAATCCTTATCGACGGTATTAATAACTCCACAGCCATCGGTTGCGTTAATCTGAGCAAGTGAGGTGGCTAGGTACTGCTCTACGAGGTAACCAGCCCGCTGTGCAATGACGTTTTCGGTATTTGCAAAGTAGTACTGCTTGAGATTCTGCATGGTAGCTTCAAGCTTCATTGGGAGTATCAGTGTGAAAATACTGAGTAGTACTCCTGGAAATATGCCTCCACCAAACACAAAACCAATACCGAGTCGCCGCTTGGTCTTTGGGTCGGCCGTGAATACAACACGTTTAAAGTGTTGTCCTCGTGTTTCACCAGAGTTCGGATCGTACTTAAACGGTGACGCCTCTTCAGGAGCAAGGTTAGAGAATTCTTTACTGTCCCAGTTTTTGTTGTCCCCACCACTAGGATTTTCTTCAGCTTGCTTGAGATTTTCGGCTGGCAGTGCGCCCCCAGAAAAATTCGGGCTAGGATCGGGCGCGTCACCTTCGCTTGGCGCGTCGTACACAGAAGGAGACCCCTCGCCTACTCGACTATCTATGCCTGCATCAAGGTCGCTGTTATGAGAGGCGATCTGGTTGAACTGGTCGTCATAATAACTGTCGTAGCCGCCGTTATTCTCGACAATATCATTAAACGCAGCGTCATCTGCCGCTTGCTGTTCATCCGGGTCGATATCTGGCTGATTTTTGGTGGCTGTTGGCACTTAGCTATATCCCAGGCGTTAATCTATTAGATAAATCTATGGTGCCCTGTGGTTGGTTAAGTTCCCCTTGTTGCTCAATCTGTCGAACCTGGTTTGGATCGGTGGTAATGAGATTCATTTCGGTTGGGCTGGCCGCAATCTGGATGTGGACATGGCTCTGGCCGGCAAAGAACAGTCCCTGCCCAACCGGGAATTGTGCCAGACGCTTACGTTCCTCGCTGGTAAGCTTAAAGACACCGGCGAGGACGTCAACAGCAGAACTAGATTGTTTGAGGAGGATTTGCATGCTGGCGTTAGCTACAATAGCCCGGCCCATACGAGAACCCATGAAGTCCTCCACATCCTGACTAATGGTAGTGATGCCTAGGTTGTACTTACGGGAACGTTTTGCAAGGCTGAACATGAAGTTGGCAGAGTCTTCATATTTCATGAGTTGCCATGCTTCATCTACGATGAGGATACGACGGCGTTTGTCGCTCTTGGTCTTGTTCCAGATGAAGTTCAGGACAATGTACATAGCGACTGGTCGGAGTTCGTCTTCAAGGTCACGGATGTTAAAGACCACCATTGGGTTATTTACATTCGTATTAGATTGCTGGCTAAAGATGCCGGCAAACGTACCAGTAGTGTATTTACGCAGACGCTGTGCGAGCTGTGGGCCCGTACCACCCATATGGAGCAATGTGTCATACAGGTCGACAATGGTTGGCGGGATAGCGGTGTGAGTAAGCGGGTCATTAGTAATACCGGCCTTGGCATAGGTTTCGATTAAGGCTGCATCTAGGTCAGATTCTTCCACAGGATTGAGTGCTGGCATGGCAGCAGCTGAGCCGTTGGTCATCATCTGTGTCTGGGCACCACCCATCATGAGACGGAGTAGTCCGTGGAGGGTGATAATATTGCTACGCAGGGCGTTGTCCGCCTCTTCAGAGTCGACAACCCGAGGCAAATCAAACGGGTTAATACGCGTGCCGGAGTTTAGGCTGAGTCGAACATAGGCACCACCTACCGCATCACACATTCGCTGGTATTCATTCTCTGGGTCGATAATAAAGATCTCAGTACCAAACATAAGACTACGCAGGGCTTCAAGTTTTACCGTGAACGACTTACCAGCACCAGACTTAGCAAAGACTACGGAGTTGCCGTTCTCGAGGCTAAAGCGGTCAAAAATAACCAGTCCGGAGTTGTGCATGTTAATGCCGTACAGAATACCGTTGTCTTGGCTCAGATCTGCACTGGTGAACGGGAAGCTTGTGCTAATGGCACCGGTGTTCATATTGCGGCGGATTTGCAGCTGGTCCATGAACTGTGGGACAGTACTGTTAAAGGCCTGCTCTTGTTGAGATGTAGCGACCTTAGAGTAAACTAGCTGTTGACCCAAAATAGACTCAATCTTGTGGGTTACGAATTCAAGTTCGTCCATGCTGCCGGCGTATACCGTAAAGTACAGCCCAAAACGGAAGAAGCGCTCTTCCCCGACCTGGAGCTTGTCGCGCATCTCTTCGGCGTCAACAATAGCTGCTTGCTTACCTGGGTCACGAATACGGCCCTTTTCAGAGTCGATCTGAATGCCAGCTTCAAGCTGAGTTACCTTCTTGCGGAGGTTCTCAAGAACCACCTGACTTTCTACAGGATAGACGTAGATAGACAGATCCATAACTTCGTCAAGGTTGACCATGTTACTGAGCCAGCCGGTGAACACCTGTCGAGGATAGCCGTAGACATAGAAGGTACGTGCAACACGAGTCCCAATATGGAAGAGGTTATTCTCGTAGACCAGCGAACTTGGGGCAATAAAGTCGCGTAGTGCGGTAACGCCCTTCTGGAAGGCGGTGTTTACTTCTTGTTCTTCCCGAGCGCGTTGCGCTTGTGCGAGGGCTACGGGGTCTGACGGTGCTTGCTTTTTACCAAAGGCCATTACTGCATCTCCCTATCTAGTTCTGGTTGCGGTGCTGCGCCGACACCCTTGGTGACCACTGGAACGGTCAGGTCTTTGAAATTCTTAAGCTGCTGACGGGTTGCGGTGTCGGGGTTGTAGCTGTCGTAGTACAGTTCAATAAGCTCCTGGGTATCTAGTGGTAATCCCTGGATGCCACACTGCATAAGACCACCAAGGGCGGCCTGTACGCGGTTGCGCAGTTCATCTTTAGCCTTGGCAAGGTCCGCTTCGTTAATAGTTACCTGGGTTTGTGGTTTGTTACCAAACATGGCACCTAGTCCAGCGATCAGGCCCTTGCTATCTTTGAGGGCGCCTTGCAAGTCGGTTGTCGGGAAGTACGGAATAACAACGTAGAATTTCTTGTCCATGATGTTTGTTTGCTGACTCAACTGGTCCATGTAATTTATATAGTCTTCCATGAGAAGCGCGAGGAGCATGTTGTCGTGCTCAGTACGAATCTTATCGAGCTTAGCAATATAGGGACCGAGATCAACCTTTTGGGATCGCACCATGATCTGGATTGGGAAATACAAGGAGTTTAAGAAACCTTGGTAGCTAAATTCAACCGCTTCCCTTTCTTGGGGGCTCATGAGATCAAAGTTAATAGACTTGACCATAATGACCGAGCGGAAGCTACCGTCGTTCATAATCACGATACCGTCACGAACTTCGGCTATCTGGAGGGCGTTCTGGGTGCTGTTGGGGTTGGCCTTAGGAGCAATTGTAGGTGAAGCTTGAGTGACGCCTGGAGTAGCTTGTGGCTGCGGGGTGGCCATCTGAGGATTATAAGTGTTGGGTGGTGGGGCGACGGCGGGTACGGCGCCAGGCATGGCGTACGGTTGTCCGCCCAGGCCTTGATTATTAACGGGTGCTGCAAGGGGTGTAGCTTGAGGGGCGGCGTTAAACGGCGCACCACCTTGCATACCCGGTTGCGGCTGGTTGTATGACGGATCCATAAAGTTTTATTTGCCCACCTTTGTACGAAACCTACTAATGTAGAGAAACAACAACCTCGTCGTCATCTAACGGCGGGTGGAGTCGGTTCGTCTCACGAGCCAAACTTTCCACGTTTCGATCATTGTTTCTAGCAAGTTCAATTGTAACAGGATCAGGGGCCGCTGTCACTGAAGAAGCACGTTGATTCTCTGCTGGCTGCGTGCCTCTCGGACTGATGCTTTTGTGGTTGCGGAACGTTTGGTGTGAACGAGATTGAGTGTCGTGGATTCTGTTCAGAAGCTGGGCGTCATCCGCATCTTGGGTGACGGCCCGACGCATGTTTTGAGGCAGTGCGGTGTCATCTACGGCAGGTGCGGCCATTTGCGTACCAAAACTAGCCATACCAGGAGCGGTGTTGTCCGACTGGTTCATAAACCAAAAGTTATTAGCGGGCGCCGGCTGACCACCACGGGCAATATTGTCTTGCACCTGGCCGACTACGGTCTGCTTGTATTGCTGGCTGCTGGCTGCTATTTGTGATGTAAGTTGTGCGGCCTGTGGGCTATCAAAAATGTCCACTACCCCGCTGTCGTCAATCAATGGTGTGGCTTGTGGCAAGGTTGAGGCGGCCACGAGTCGGTCTGACGAGTTATTGATAAGCTGCGCAGCACTGGAGGGGTCGACCCCTTTTACTGCCCAGCCACGGCTATCTATGGTGTTAGCGAGAGCTCGCAGACGACTGTTCACTTCGTTTTGCGATAGATTATCGCTGGTGTAAGCTGGCCCTTCCACAACAGGAGCAGTAATCTTGACTAACTCTTGAATGCCGGCCTGGTCCCAAATGCGTTTGCGCGGTTTAAACATAAAGCGGATCTTGGCCAGTAGCCATACTTCCGTTGGCTGGTCCCTGCCCCATGGAAAGGCCAAAAAGCCCGTCACCACAATAACGGGCACCATTGGGAACACTAAGACCCAGATACCCTTGGTAAGGAAAATAACACTTAAATAAGCGCTAACAATAGCAATAGCAGCAAAAATAAATTGCTTAAGCGTCAAGGGTCCAAGAAACTTGTCCTCAGCCTCAATGTCCTGCAGAACTTTATAAGTAGACATTACCTATATTGTATCAGAACCCTATAGTGGTTACTGGATGAAGTGACTTAATGAATCGTCGGGGTGGACTAGGGTTGCGGATTCTGCTGCTGGGCCTGGCGTGCTGCCATCTCTGCAGCAAATCTTTGCTGTTCAGGTGTTGTTGCAGCGGGGGCTTGGCCGTGAAAGACGGGTGGCTGAACATTATTGGCTACAGCTGCCTCACGCACCACGTCTGGAGGAGTGGTATATATACTATTTTCCGCAGCATCACGAACCGGTGCTCGACCGGGTTCGACGGTTGGGGCTGGAGGGGGCACATCAGTGATAGCCGGGTTTCTTTCGGTACCAAAGTTATCCATGATCCAGTTTATGTTTGAGATAGTATCGCTCAGCTTAGGATCTATGAGTTCATTGGCAAGGCCATGCTCTGCTTTACTGAATTCTCCCTTGAGTTTCTCCAGCTTCTTCTGTTCAGCTAAAGGCAGGGCGCCAATATCAACGCCATCATACGCATCAAGTCTGCCTTTGAGGTCTGTATATTTCCTAATATCTTGAGCTTGAAGTGCTGTAACGGCCTTAACGTTGGCTGCTATAGGTTCGTCGTCCCACTCAGTGGCTAACTGTGCGCCCATATGCTTAAGTTGTCCAAGGGTTATGCTGGCTTCTGGACCTTCGTTTGCAGCATCATTGTAGGGTGCTTTATAGACTTCAAAGCTAAACGAATCAAGAGGGTTGTCGTCACGGTTTTCTGCACCCATCTTTTTGCTAAACACTGCATAGAGTGCAGTAGTGTCGTCAGGATTGTCAGGGTTGGCTGCTTGTAGCAATATCGGATTGCTGAATACTTCCACAAAGTTGGTGACATGCTCGACAGTATCGGTTTTGTACTTAGCCTCAGACCACGGCAGTAACGTGCCCCAGGAGTGTTTGGTGATATGACCACCATGCTGTCCTGATGCCGATTGTGTTAGCTTAGCCGTAGTTGGAGTAGAACGTTCTTCATCAATACCAAATCTCTCGAAAACAATATTAAGCTTTGCAGACAGCTGCTGCTGCTCTGTTAGAAGTTCGGCATTTCGACTTGCCTTCCCTGCATCTTCGGCAGCTAATTCCTCTGCACTTAAATCTGCTCTCCGTGCTCGCTCTTCTGCAAAATCTTCAAATGCATGCTGTCGTGCTGCATAGCGAGGGTCTGCCATACGAGCCGCATGTTGATCCGCTGCCGCCTGGGTTGCTCGCTCTTCTGCATGGGCCTGCCCCATTACCTGTGCTTGAAAATTACCTTGCGCGATTGCAGCTACAAGCTGATCCGGTGTCATGCCGGCTATTCCAGGGTTAGGTGAGGCTTCAGGTGGTTGTGGTGTTGGCATAGTGTTAATTTTGAAGTGCTATTACCTAAACACTATAGCGTAAAAGTTGCAGATTGTCAATAAGCTTATGTAAATAGCTTAGTGGCTTCGGAGGAGGCTAAGTGTGCTAACCACCTCGAGGATTGTTCCTGCTGCGTTGTACGGTAGGATCGTTAGTCTGGGGTGCCTCTGTTCGGTACCCAGATGCTTCGACATCGACAGCGGCCCGATCGGCATATCGACCAGCGACCGGGTCATAGGTAGGCGCAGTATAGGTATCGCCAGAGCGTGCCGTAGTACTTCCACGACGCTCCATACCCACTTCACGCATGTAGTCGTCGCGTCCTTGTTTCTTGTTGTCAAAGAGTGCGGCAAAGTTCTCAATTTCTTCTTTAGTACGACCAGATGCACCTTGACCAACACCAGTATCAACCCAGCGCCCGTCTTCGGTACGGTAACCACCACCCAGAGACTTGGCAATACGAGAACCACGCTGTATGACTTCCTGGGCATCTTCCATGCTCATGTCACCCATTTCTGCCGGGGTTGCTTGACCAGAAGCTACTCGTCTGGCACGAGCGATTTCCTGGCTCATAGTGGTCCAGGTGTCTGCTGACTGTGACATCATCTGCCAGTTGCCCTGACGCTCGTCGATTTCGCGCATCATAGCCGTACCTGAAACTCTGAGTTGACCACCATTACCGGAGTTCCAAGCATAGTGCTTGTACTGGCGGTCGGTATTTTGCTGGGCAAATGCCGCACCAGTCCACATGCCACCCATTTGACCGTCGCTGAGGTTGAGACCACTGCCCGCAGAGTTAAGTCGACCATAGTTGTTGAATAAGTATTCCTGCTCTTCTTGAGTGGCTGCCTTAGCCATTTCGTAGCCCACTGACCACTGCATGGCTGACATGTTGCCACCCCACCGGGTGTGTGCGGCATCTACGGCACTTTCTGCAACCCATCGACCGCCCAAGGTGCGGAACTCTCTGCTGCCGTTAGACCCAATTCGCCAGTGTGTGCCGCCAGTCCTGTCGTGCTCCAGTGCCCATCGCTTATTAACGGATAGACCTCGTTGTTCGTCGTCAATACCGGTAGCCTTCTGGGCATCCATCTCCTTAAATTGGTCAGCTGTCATCTCGGCAAGGGCTAGGTGTAGGTTGCGGCCACCAACACGGTTTTGCAAAAAGCCAGTGACAGGACGTGCAAGGCGGCTTCTACTGCCGATAGAGCCCAGGCGGTCGTACTGACGTTGTCGAGCCTGCAAGGCAACGGCGTTGTAGTCTTTCTTGGTCTGTTCCTGACGGCTCTTGAGCATTCCTCCAGCCTTCTTGCCTCCACCTTCAATGGCAGCATACAGAGAGCTCATAGCGCCACCAGCGAACTTGAAGGCGAACGGTACCATGAACAGTGGAATGATTTGGATAAACAGTGCTACGAGGCCAGCAATACCATCACTAACGGACCAGTTGCTAAAGTCGGTCCAACTAGCGGTATTCGTAATGTTCCCTTGCATGACCAGAAGACTCATTACATTAGAGACGGCAAATATGGCCATAACGATTGGATACACGAGCAGTGCTTTGCTAAGTGTTTCCCACCACTTTTTAAAGTACTTCTCAGTATTTGGTAAACAATACAGGGCAAATGCAACCGGACTAACTAGTACGAGTGCAGTGATTATGCCCTGTCGTATTACTAGGGTCACAAACACACCAAGCAGTGCGAGGAGCAGCGGTATTACGACCGACATTAATAGGAGCATAAAGACACTGCTGACACCACCTGAAGTAGCTGCACCAACAAATCCAGCGATACTACCAGCACCTACACCGGCACCAATAAGTGTGCCGATAATGCCAGCAATTGCCGTCGAGGGCCCAACCGTGAAACTGGTGTCGAACGGCGCCATAATAAGAGCGGATATGCCATTCCCCACCGCATTAGTAACGTCTACTAATATCGCCACTAGGTAGATCGATATGTTGATCATAATGGCAGCTACCAGGATACGTGGCATTACTTTCTTGGCGGTGTAGGCGTCGATGAGTCCACCTCCAATAGACTGACCAAAGACAATGATGATCATGGCAATGACTAAGAACATGTTTCCGTAGAACCGGAAGTTTGACCAAGCTTCAAAGGTTTTATTCTCGGCACCTGGGGTCACGTCAACCGGCGGAGTCGTTAAGAATGGCTGCAGGATAGACTTGTAGAAGAAGGCAGTACCTTCTGCGAACATGTTATAAAACGGACATATGATCCAGCCTGCTGCGTTACCGGCGGTCTCACAGGTGGCTTTGTCTTCTGCGTCGCCTCCAGGGCCAGATCCAGACGGTGCAGCTGCTGCATCATCCGCTGCTTGATCGTTACATTCCTGCACGGTGCTACCGGCTTGCTTACACTTATTTATAGCTGCCGTATACAAGTCGAGGTATTTCTGGGCAATACCTTTCTTCATATTGTTACCTATCTCAACACAGTTGTAGGCTTGCATGTCCTTGCCAGTACTCGTATTGTACGGGTTCGCCGCAAAGTCGAAACCAAGTTCCTCTATGCCATTCTGGTCATCGATCTTAAAAGTGAAGAAGTTCCTTTCTTGGATGTCGACTTCTGTTGTCCGGTAAATCCAAGCGGACATTGGTTCTTTTTCGTTTTTCTTACTGCTGTTTGCGATCTTGTATTCACGTGGGAGCTCTCCCTTATCATCCTTCGTGTATGCTGTGGCGCCACAGGTGGTCTTAAAATAGTGTCGCCAGAACCAATACTGCCCGGCATCAGATAGGCTGTTGACCGCTCCGTCTGGACCGGCCCATCCCTTGTCCCTAATACGATCTTGTATGCGGTCACGCATCTTGTTCACGTCTCGATGAGCACAATCATCTCCATCACAGCCGGTACCATCTGGTGGGTAAAACTCCTCCATGAAGTCTTTAATCGTTGGGTAGCCAATGTTACGAAGGGCAAGCAGGAGGTCGCCGCCTGTGCCACAGTCAAGTTCTCCATCGCTTGGCTCAACTATTAAACCAACCTCGGCGCTAGGAGTTATGCTAAAAAAGTCAGTAAGGTCGCGCATCCAAGACACGGCACTTGAATATTCGTCGGTCCCCCTCTCTAGAGTGTCAGCGCTACGATCCATACAGAAAGAGACAAAGTTAAAGGAAGCCCATGTCTTATATTCTTGGGCAAGCTGGTCGTTCACACTATCTGTGGCCGCTGCGACTCGAGTGGGTCGTACGATAGACCCCAATAGTGGTGTTAATACGAGGGCACACGCAAATACAACAAGTAATTGTTTAAGACGATTTATACTTTTTGGCTTGTGACTCAATGTTTTCAAAGCAATATCCAACTATCTTGCAGTCGATTGACTAGAGATAGAATTGTTTATTTTGTGCCCACGAAGTTTAATCATAACTTCTTACCTACTATAGAGGCTCACCCTAATATCTGCAAGTTCAAACGCACATGTTGCCACCAGTGATGTAAAGCGGTATAGTAATCCTGAAAGCATCATGAAAATCCAAAACAAAAAAGTGAATTCTGTATACCGTCCCGCGAGGCCTCTATTCTTGAGTCTCATTGTGTCGGTTTTTTTGGCACTTGGCCTTACTGCGTTTGCTCCGCAGGTAGTTAACGCCGAAGATACTGCCACAAACTATGCTAGCTTTAATAAAACTCTTGGCTCTTGCCCTCGAAGAGGCCAACCGGCCCGAGATGAATGTGTACTTAAGGTCGCTAAAACATATGTAGATAAGTACTGTACTGGAAAAACGGGGGCAGAACAGACCACCTGTAATCAAGACTGGACGAATGGCTACTTACGTTATTTTGCGGCTCAACCCAACCAGGAAGCGCTAAAGAATCAGATAGGCGATACGGCAATAAACACGAGCGATACAAGCTGTAAGCAGGATCGTACAGGAGATTTACCTGGTACATGTACGCAGCCGTATAACACCCCAGACTGTAAAGATCGTCCGGGGAGTCGACCGAGTTACTGTGACATCCCTGCTCTCTCAACAGATGGCGGCGGGGCGGCACCCGGCTCTACCACAGGCAATCCTGAGTTACCTGTTGGAACCACTAAAGTGAATCCTGACGCCAAGACAAGCGGACAGCCTTGTGGTGCTGCCGACCAAGGACGTATCGACCCGGTTATCGACCTTGGCTGTAAGGGGCTTGGCAACCCAATTTTGGATATTGTATTTGCTTTCATGCGTTTCTTGAGCGTAGGTGCAGGACTGGTGATAATTGGCTCTATGATTGTTGCGGGTATCCAGTACACAACCTCTAGAGGTGACCCACAAGCAACCGGTGCGGCTATCAAGCGTATTGTTAGTAACGCTTCTGCGCTAGCCTTCTTTGTTTTTGCATACGCTATACTTAACTGGTTAGTACCGAATGGAGTGCTTAGATGATATTGTTTGCGAATTTATTACCGGGTTTATACCAGTTGGCTGCTACGGGCGGCACCTGCACCCCTAAGGGTAGTCTCCTAGGCTTCCCTACTTGGTATAAGTATCTCGTTGGTGTTACGGCTGCGGGCCCAGTAGACGGTGTCTCGACTTGTGTGGTGCGCATTACGAGCGTTAACGATACCTGGCTTATCATTGCGGCTGTCATAGAGATTCTGCTACGAATTGCTGCCCTGGCGGCCGTTGGCTTTATCATCTTCGGCGGTATTCAGTTTGTTACAGCCGAAGGTCAGCCAGATAAAGCCAAGAAAGCCATCGGTACTGTTATAAATGCCTGTGTCGGTTTGGCTATTGCTATTGTTTCGACGGCTGCGGTAACGTTTGTCGCGGGGAGGTTTTAATACATATGAGTCGTATCGCTGAATTCGCACGATTTGCTGCAGCACAAGGTGTGGATTGTTCCAATCGCCTTTGTGACACGGGGCTTCCAAAAGTTGATGCCAATAGTGATCAGGTTGCTAAGATCTTACAGATTGTCTTTGCTTCCATGGGCGCTATTACACTTATATATATCCTTATCGCAGCTTTCCAGCTAATGACCTCACTGGGCAACCCAGAGGCCCTGGCGAAGATTCGGCAGAGTATTATCTACGCCGCCATTGGACTGGCTATTATTCTGTCGGCTGAAATAATCGTAACGTTAGTGATAAGTAGGATATAGACATGAAGCGACTTATTACTGGTTTGCTCACTATAGTAACGTTGCTGCTTGCGTTTAATGTCGTGGCAGCACGGCCGGTAGCGGCAGTTCCCGTTATTGAGGACATCTGTAACTCGACGACAGCGACTGGCAGCGCCCCAGATGTCTGCTTGGATGACAGTACCACTAATACTGACGCCCAAAATCCTGTTCTCGGTGCTGACGGCGTGCTAACTAAAGGTATTCGTATCTTCCTGTTGATCTTTGGTATCACTGCCCTGTTTGTTATATTGATCAACGCGGTTCGGATGATCACCTCACAGGGTGACCCTAATTCTACCAACAGTGCCCGGAATGGTCTTATCTTCGCCGTTGTCGGTTTGGTTATTGCCGTTGTCGGACAATTCATTGTGTCATTAATAGTAAGCAAGTTCGGAAACTAAGGAGATACCATGAAGAGATTTTTAAGTGTCATGCTCGGGCTTACCCTGACATTTAACGTGCTATTTGTAGCCCCGGCCTTTGCCCTGCTGGAAGGGTCAAAGCAAGCCGTCTGTAAAGGCATTGCACTAGATGGGGACGCTACGTGTACCGATCCCACGACGGCGGCTACCCAGACCCAAGATGTCGTTAGTAAGGCGCTGAACATTTTCTCAGTGATCATTGGAATTATCGCCGTGGTTATGATCATGATTGGCGGCATAAAATACGTCACCTCTCAGGGTGACTCCGGACAGGTGAACAGTGCCAAGAACACTATCCTCTACGCAGTCATCGGTCTCGTCATCGCTATGATATCTCAGTTAATTGTGCGCTTTGTCTTAATTCGCTTTAAGACATAAGCATAACAATTGATTGAATTCACTGCCCCGTTTATGGTATAAAACAAGGTATAAATAAAGAAAGGTTCTACATAAAATGATCAAAAGAATAAAAAGCTTGATCCTCGGCCTCGCTGCTTCAGCTGCACTATTGCTGCCTGCTGCAGTACCTGCCGTGGCTCATGCAGCGACGTTCGACCCACGCGGCGGACTTAACTGTGGTACAAGTATCACCTTGTCCGAGACAGGTACCTGTGACGAGGTTGGTGAAGCAGACGCAACTGGTAAGGTTAACGACGCTGTTCGTTTAGCACTTAACCTGTTCTCTGCTGTCGTTGGTATCATCGCGGTAGTCATGATCATCGTAGGTGGTATCAAGTACATCACTTCAGGTGGTGACTCTGGTAACGTTACCTCAGCTAAGAACACTATCCTCTACGCCATCATTGGTCTAGTGGTAGTCGCCCTGGCACAGATTATCGTACGATTCGTCCTCGCACGTTTCGCTCCTGTAACCTCCTAGGTTATAAGGATCTAACACTAAAGCCGGAGTTTTCTCCGGCTTTTTTAATACCTATATATTCCCTAGTGACTCCGTACTAACAAAAAGAAAACCCCCGAGTATCACCCGGGGGTTGTTGCTAGAGCTCTTTTGTTAACTACAGAACTTGAATCTTCTTAACGGTGTCTTGCTTGAGCTTTGTAAAGCTTATAGTTAGGACCCCGTCCTTGAGCACTGCTTCGATCTCCTCTTCCTTTACTGGAACAGGAAGTGTAATGCTACGGGAGAATTCACCCCAGTAACACTCTTGTACGAAGTAGTTCTCCACGTCGTCTTCGTTACCAGCAGATAGCGTGCCCCGAATGCTGAGTGTGTTATCTGCGATACTGACATCTAATTCACTCTTGTTAACGCCAGCTGTACGGGCCTTAACAACGAGCTTCTCGCGTGTTTCGTATACATCAACGGCTAATTGGCCAGGTACGGCCTCTTCTTCATCCCATTCGTCTGCAGGTGCTGCTGCGGCTGGAGCGTCCTGTATAGGATCATCAGCTACAGGCATATCATCTTCACCTAAGAAAGCGGCCGTTAGCTCATCTTCCATTAACAGATCTTCATCGCGAGTACGTCGCGCCATAATTGTTACCCTCCGGTCGAACTAATAATTGTTTAGGCTCTAGCGTTTTTGTGTTAATCGTAGTATAACTTAGCAAAATTACGCCTTCAACCATAAAGGGTTTATTTACAACACAATAAACACAACGGCGACGCTTTATTTCCTGGCTTGTGTTTAGTCAAATACTTATTTGTATACTGACCCTATGTTTGTGCTTGAGAAAGTTATTCAGCTGTTTGCTCCGCATGATTGCCTAGGTTGTGGCTCTGAAGGTTGTCTACTTTGCGAAGTGTGTCAGCGGACGTGTATTTCTGATGCGCCTAATGAATGTTTTCGCTGCGGGGCTGTAACGACTGGAAGCGCGGCGTGTGAGGTTTGCCTAAAATCCCTTCCCCTCACAAGCATTCACTCTCGTACCGGTTTTACTGAAATAGCCAGAGATTTGGTACATGCTCTCAAGTTTGACCGAGCTCAAGCGGCTGCAGCTACCATCGGCACTCTGCTAGCACAGATTGTTCCAGCAAATCTTAGTAATTGTATCGTTGTACATGTCCCTACTGCTAACAGCCGAAGACGCCAGCGTGGGTATGACCATGCAGAGCTTATCGCTAAAGAGCTGGCGCGGGTACTGGACTGCAAGTACTTACCTCTTATTGTGCGACATGGCTCTTCCCGGCAGGTAGGAGCCAGTAGATCGGCCCGGTTAGCACAATTACATAACTCCTTTGAAGTCTTGCCTACTCGCCTGTCACGCCAGTCAGCAATCTTGCTTGTGGACGATGTCATAACAACGGGTGCCAGTATATGCTCGGCTGCCCAGACTCTCAGAGTGGCTGGGTTTCAGGCTATTCATGCCGTCACATTTGCACAAACCACTACAACACATCATTGACAAATACCTACTTTTATGTATAATAGTATCCAGTATGACAAACACAGAAATGCCCATCCCACAGCCAAATCCAGTAACCGAACAGGTGATGCCTGATGCTATGAATATAGCTCAGATGGCTCCTGATGCTTTCGCTGCTGCTGGCCCTACTCCTGCAGATACTGAAGCCCAGAGTCGCTTCGACACTATGAAGGCCGCTATTGGTAATGTTGCGGATGCGATAAAAGGCGCCGGAGCTGATACTAGGGAGATGGCCGCAGAATTCTGGAATCAACACGGCGCCACTGTTACCCAGATCGGTAAAGGTGCGCTTACGGGAGCTGGTATTGAGCTGCGTTCCCAGATCCAGAACCAGGAGCCAGATACGAACAAGATTCTGAAGTCAGTACTAAAGAGTGGCGCTAAGTCCGCCGGAGCAACTATTGTTGCTAACAAGGGTGCGAGCATTGCTGCTGGTAAGGGCGCAACGAAGGTTGGTGGATCGTTTGCTAGGAGCTACCAGGGTCGCCGTACCGAACAACGTCGTCCAGTTCCTGATCAGGATACCGACTCAGACGAATTTGCTGTTGCAGCGTAATAACTACCGTTCCATCATCCCTGTTAATCTGTTATAATCTACCAGTTGTCACGTTGTGATGCGGAGGAGTACCCAAGTGGCTGAAGGGGACGGTTTGCTAAATCGTTAGTGGGGCGCAAGTTCCAGCGAGGGTTCGAATCCCTCCTCCTCCGCCAAATCAAGACCCGCCTATCCGGCGGGTTTTAGTTTGGCTGCAGTTTCCAGAGTAATTAAACGGTGGTTGCTAACGTTTTCTGTCGATGAGCTTGAGGATACCGATGACTGGTCCGGCTATAACGAGCGTTACGCCAATGATGCCACCGATTGCTGAAACAAGGTTAACGGCTAGCACGACACCCGATGGAGTTGCGTCGATGAACCTGATCACAATTTGGAGGAGGGCGATACCTGTTAGTACGAAAAATGGTGAGAATATCCAAAATAGACCACTTACTACTTGCCGATCTTTCTGTGTAGATTGTTTTTTGTTTGCCATAGATCTAACTATACCGCCCTAGCTGTTTCTTCCCAAAAAAATAAGGCTGCTTTCGCAAACCTTGTTTTTCTGGCGGACTGGATGGTCAGGCTTTCGAACCCATCTGAGTCGTTCCGCCGACTGATCACACCTCGTCGAGAGACGTTGCAGGAGTCAGACTCATGACGAGTCAAGAGGCACGGAGAGGACCAAGTGAGACCTGGTCCTCTCCCAACCGCACACCCAGCTGTGAGATATTCAGGGTTCCAACAATATTCCCACCCAGAACATGAACTGGGCTAACTGGCTTGACGTCAGCACTTGTGGGATCGTTGTGGGCGAACGTGACATAGTCTATTGATGCCGGGCCGTTTACGATTGTCCAACCGCTACCATTCTTCAGTGCCCTGGCAACCACTTCGCGTGGTATGCACGTTTGGATCACATCTTCGCCCACAATTAAACTCCCTTTCGCTCGAAGCAGACGTGATACTTCCCGAACGGCGTCGACGAGCAAGGCCAAGACCTTTGCCGGGTCAGAATTGCCAGCAACTTCTTCATCGATCCTACGTTCGAGCGAGTCAGGCGAGAACCCTATTGAGGACAGGTCTGCTTTCTTCAAACTCGTATCTAGTAAGGAGTGACGATCACTACCAATCCGTGTGAGCGAGTATTCAAATCTATTCTCGTCCATGACGTTCGATATCCGGACCAGAGACGGCTCCAAGTCACCTGTTCGCTCGTTCATGGTCCAATTCGTACGAATGAATATGGTCAGTTTAGAGGATTCACGCGGGCCAATAAGCTGCATCGCCTTGGCGCCCTCGGCCGCCAGTAGAGCCGTGTCGGCCAGCTTGCTGGAACTAGCGTTCGCGGCCACCGTGGCTATCCATTCAGAGGTCGTCAGCCATTCCCCAGCTTTCAAGTAAGGTCGTGCTGCTGCCATTGAAGCGGTTACCGGCAGCCCTGCCATACCGGTATACCCGAACGACGTATCTACTCCCACTACTACTGACTTAACTGCATCACTACGAGCGACATCACCAGAGGGGTAAGTCAACATGCGATCCGAGGCCTGGACAATGAACTCGGGTGTCAATGCGGTTAGGATCAGTGTCATGAGCTTATTATAAAACACGGTCGCTTCTAAACTTGTATTGTGGCTAGGCGAGTTGCAATTCGGGGGGTACTCTTAGAGCAACAATGATTCGCCCTGAACGTCGATCTGAAGAAAACCTGAAGCTGTTGGCTCGAGCATTCCTTTCGATAGCTCAACGCAAACTGAGAGTGCAGAAGGATCTAGCAACACTGAAGTCCACAAAGCGACGGCGTCCAAAGGGCAAATGGGATTCGAACCCAAGAACAGGGGTGCAGTGAAATACAAAACCGCTCGGTCAGGACCGAGCGGTAGGGCACTACATCTGAAAATGATTCATCTGGCGGAGAGGGTGGGATTCGAACCCACGGTACCGTTTCCGGCACGCTTGTTTTCAAGACAAGTCCCTTCAACCGCTCGGGCACCTCTCCATAACAGGGGTAAATTATACCATCCAAGCCGGTAAAAGCCTAGTATTTTTGTGCCCAAACACTGTCCTACTAGAAAGAGAAGGATATATTCGGTACAATACGCTTATGCAAGAAGGTGAAAAACCAGCGGTACCGACACCGGCGCCCCAACCTCAACAAGCCCCCGTTGTCTTCGAGAACAACATTGCTGCTTCTACGCCCGCCCCATCCCCTGCTCCACCAGTTGAAAAGGTGCTAGATGGAATAACGTGGACTGCTTCAGAGTTCGTTGCTCACACCAAGACAGGCGGCTGGTATGCTATCTTGGGCGGCGGCGCAGTAGTGGTAGCGGCCGTTATTTATCTTTTGACGAAGGACATGGTGACATCTGGCATGGTGGTGATCGTGGCTATCTTATTTGGCATTATGGCGGCTCGTAAGCCGCGAGAGCTATCTTATGTCGTTAACGAAGAAGGTGTGCATGTAGGCGACAAATTTTATCCCTATGCTAACTTTAAGTCCTTCTCTGTTATCCAAGAGGAAGGCCTGGAGTCTATCTGGTTCATGCCCCTGCAACGTTTTATGCCCGGACTAAGTATCTACTTTGCTCCGACCGACGGAGATCGTATCGTTGAGGCGCTTGCTGACTTCTTGCCATTTGAACCACGGAAAATAGACCCAATTGATAAGCTGATGCACAAAATCCGCTTCTAACACTAGTAATATTGGCTAGAAAATGATACACTAACCCCTGTTTTTATGAGCACCCGTAGCTCAGCTGGATAGAGCGTTGGCTTGCGGAGCCAAAGGTCGTAGGTTCGAATCCTGTCGGGTGTACCAAATTAAGATCCCTCCTTTTGGAGGGTTTTTAATTTCCTGGTTTTTTCTGGCATGTAAGAATTCCTACATCTCCCTGCTAGCCATACTTGTTACGGTTATATTAGGAAAGGAGTTTGCAATGACAACGACTATCCAAAGGTATTACATGCGCGATAGCGAGACCAACGAGCTGTGGTGCTTCGATGCCGATACATTCTCAGGTAAGTAGGACGATTTAGAACAGTAATAGGCTGGCGGAGAGAGAGGGATTCGAACCCTCGATACCGTTGCCGGCATACTGCTTTTCGAGAGCAGCTCCTTCAACCACTCGGACACCTCTCCGTCAGGGGTGATTATAGCAGAATAGCCTCCTATTTCCCCGTCCCTTTGCCAGATATGCTACTGTACGATATATGAAGCAAGTTATTGTAGATGAACAGTACCAGACAGGCTATACCTATCCGCTCACTGCCCTGCCCGGTAAGGACTTTGATCCCCTATTTACGCCCGATCTAACACCTAAGCAAATGCTCCAGCTCGGCATATTTGCGGGCAACTATTTCCACGAACAACCAGATGAATTCCCTGCCGATTGGTTCGAAGGCGTCGAGCTATCTGCCGTACCAGATAAAATCAGGAATCATTTCAAGGTTCTGGCGAGTCAGCCAATCAAGGAATGGGAGCGCAAGGGCTGGATATATCCAGAAGATCCCAAAGGCTGGTTCTTGTGGTATTGCCGCTACTATATGGGGCGACGTATTCCAGAAGAAGACCGACGGCAGATACGGCGCTGGAAGAATATGCGCCGGCATGCCTCGCAGGTGCAGAAGTACTGCCAGCCAGGAGATGAGCATTGTCGGCCACGCCAACGGCAAGCATTACTACACTGGGCCTACGACAGCCGTAAGATGTAGCTGTTGCTCATTCTAGCTATTGAATAAGGTTTCGTTTGGCTTTGGGTCGTGGAGTGACGACAGGCGCTGTTGGTGGGTTCTGGGCTGCTGGTTTAGTAGTGACGGGCTTTTGGGCGGGCGTTTCTTTCTTCGTTGCGGATAGGTCAGGAGTTTTTGATTCAGATTTTTTGTCGGTCTTCTCTTCCTTATCACGTGTTACGACAAGGAGAACAACACCGAGAATCAACGTAATCCCGGCAGTTATAGCACCGAGTTTTACTGAGTCAGTACGGATGGCGGTGAGGCCCTTGGCTAGGATATCTTTGTAGGCGGTAACGGCAGCATCTGCTCCTTGAGTGGTAGCGAGGTTGCTGACTTTGGTAAGACCGAGTGCTCCGAGGCTGAAGAGAATAAGGCTCAGGAAGCCGGCCAGACTCAGTCGCCAACCAATCTTACGTAGACCTACCCGCTTAGATGAGGCTAAGAATATAACACCAATTCCAGATAGGAGTGCCAAACCGCCAAAGATAACTGGTAGCAGGTGGAATAGCTGGTAGGCTTTAGGAATATCCTTGTTGTCTGAGAGCTTCTGCGGATCGTTGTCGCCTCCAATGTTGATATTGTCTGCAGTAAGATTCTTGTCGGGGAGGAAGTCTTCATTGTTGAGTAGCTTGTTCTTCTCGCTGGTGACTACCTGGTCGATGTCCAGTCCCACTGCAGGACGGCAGTCGATGGTGAATGGATCGGTAGTACTGGGCAGTTGGGTAGCAGCGCAAGCAGGTAGCGCTTCGTAGCGCTTCTTTAGAAGATTACCGAGGCTATCGGCAAAGCTTTGCTTTACAGAAGACACATCTATGGAGAAGTCTGGCTTGGCAATGGAGCCCTCTAGCCATTTAAAGCTCCCGTTGACTATCTGCTCGGTAGATTGCTTTAGAAAATCCGGGGTTAGTGCAGACTTGGCAGCTTCCTGTACAAGTGGATTGCTAAACGAAACATCCTCACTCTTGTCTTGCTGTTTAGCCTCTTCCTTGCCTGCCTGAGAAAGGAGCGCACTCGGCAGTGATTCATACAAACCACTCTTCTGGGTCCAGGACTTTATATAGTTTGGCCGGGCCAAGGTGGCGACGTTGGTTAAGATAATGACACCGAATACTGAGAACAAGAACAAGCTAACACAGAACCATAGAGAGAATTTCTTAAACATAACAATAATTGTACGCTAGAAACCCCCTGAGGGGTATAGGTCTTACTAGTTATTGTCCATCTGTCGTTGGAGCATATAATGAGACGTATCAGCAAAGGAGGAATATGAGTTTATTGTGGGAACTATTTCAGGAATACCAGATCGGAAAAGGTAAAGGATCGCATAACAATCTAGAAGAATGGGTGGCGCAGAACGATGCCGATCTAACGGCCTTATGGGATTTAGTAGGGCAAATGGCCCAGCGGATCGATGATCTTGAAAAGCAACTCTACAGCGAATCAGGTGGTACGGTATGAGCCAAGACTCAATCTTTACGAAGATTGTTAAGGGCGAAATCCCCTGCCATAAGGTATACGAAGATGACAAGACAATTGCTTTTCTGGACATCCACCCCATCCAGCCCGGACATACGCTGGTCGTATCAAAGACCCAGGTTCCAACGTTCATGGATCTTACTGACGAGGATGCTACCGCGCTCTGGAGTGCTGCTCGTAAAGTAGCTAAACGACTACGAGAAGCTTATCCGGAGAAGAAGCGGATCGCTATGGCGATTGAGGGCTTTGACGTGGACCATGTGCACCTACATCTTATCCCGGTAGACAGCCACGCAGAATTCACCACCCCACAAGATATGGACGGCGAACCTGACCATGCTGCTTTGGCAGAAATCGCTAAGAAGCTAGTGTTTTAAGGTATACTTAAGGGTAATGGGACCACTTCTTACTTCTTTCTTGTTTGCAATAGGGATTGCCGCTTGGGTATATAACAAGTCACAGCAACGAAACGGCGGACTAGCTCAACAGTCAGCGATCGCCGCTGGTGTTGTTGGTGTTGTTGCGCTGATCGTTTTCTATACCATCTTCACTGCCCTTACCAGCCGTTTGCCTTCATAGGGCCTAGCCGTTTATTACCAATTTAACTAGCGTGAGTAGCTAATAATTGGTACTATATGGCCAATGAGTGGTGGAACGCTGGACGAAAAAAGTCTTGGCAAGCAATTGCAGCTTGCCCGTCAAAAGGCGGGACTTACCCAGCAGGCTATGTGTCAACAAGCTAGTTTGAGTTACTCAACACTAGCCAAAATCGAACGTGGTGCTATTAAGTCCCCGTCTATCTTTACGGTTAAGCAGATCTCTGATGTGCTAGATATTTCTCTCGATGATCTCCTTGGTGGTTTGCAGAAGAAGTCGGTTAAAAAGCGAACCAAGAGTGGTGTTACCTTTATCTACTTTGATATCAATGGCTGTTTGGTGCGGTTCTACCACCGAGCCTTTACGGCTATCGCTAAAGACACCGGCCTGTCCCCGGATGCTATAGAGACGGCTTTCTGGCAGTACAACGACGCTATCTGTACAGGTAAGATGAGTATTCCTGACTTTAATGTGGCATTCGCCAAAGACCTAGGGCTGCCAAGTATGGACTGGCAGTCGTACTACCTAGCCGCAGTTGATCCGATTACTGAAATGCACGACTTAGTTCGCTGGGCTGCTGGCAATTACCGCATAGGGCTGATGAGTAATATTGGTACGGGATTCATCAACGACATGAAGTCCACGGGGCTCCTGCCGGATATTACCTACGATGCTATTGTCGACTCCTCCCAGGTTGGTGTTATTAAGCCAGACCCTAAGATCTATGAAGTTGCCGAAGCTATGGCTGGCGTTCCTGCCGAAGAAATCCTACTCATAGACGACACCAGAGGTAATCTTATGCCCGCACAACGCGTGGGATGGCATGTCATGTGGTTCAACGACTACGATTCTATTGAGTCGACCGAACGAGTGCGTTCTGCACTAGAGCCGGCGTAACAGAGGCACGCGAAGTATCGTAGTATTGACAAAATAACCATATAGTTATAGAATGTATCTATTAATTGGTATCAAACTACGTAGTCACTATGCCCGAAGCTAACTTTGCGCCCCACCCCGAAAATCTTGAAGCTAATTACGACATCGCTCGGCTAATGGCAGAGGCCCATAGAGATTTTCTGGAATATGGTGATCCGAGTCTCCAGAATCCAACTGTTCCTGCTTTTTCTTCAGAAATGAAGGACTCATGGGCACGAGCACGGGCCGATGACATCCAGTTCCGAGCACACGAAGGTATTAATTGGATATTCGAAGACGCAACCTATGGTCCACCCGACCCAGCAGACCCCGACTACGCCGAGAACTTCGAAATGGCTATGACCATGGTCCGAGGGGTGGTCAATGACCCCAAGATACTGAACCGGAATCAACTTAGACTGATTAATGCTGGAATAAAGACTGGCGAGAAAAAGCCAAAAGCTGAACCCTACGAGGAGTCAATCTCTACAGAGCCCGAACATGCGGTGTCTCGAGTGCGGTCTTCTATGGGCAGTGCCCGGCGACAGCATCAAGAAGTTCCTTCGGATACTAGTGAACTTCAGTCGCAGAGTGCCTTCGAAGCTATGCAGCCCATGCCTGGAGCTGTTAGGGTTTGGGCAAATCGCAGTGGCACCGTTGAGCTACGCCAGGCTTCTACTGGTGCGCACGAAGACGGTATTGCATATAACGAAACGACAGGTACAGTTGCGGTGACAGACGGCATGGGAGGAGTCGGTAGTAAGGGTCCAGCAAAAAGCAATTTTGGATATGCACTTGCAAATGCAATCACTGAGCTTCCTCGTATCTCACTACTCCAAACAGAAGAGACGGTGTCAGAGGTTATAGAGCGGACGAAGCAAATACTTAGTGGTATGGGAATATCGGTAGAGCCATATGGACGTAGGGGTATGTCTGGTTCTGCAGGTAAATTCTGTGAACTAGCAGCAGCGGTTGCTGCAGCGCAACCTGTTGAGGGATCAGAAGATGAGTGGGATATTGTTACCTTCGGTGATGCCAGTGCCATAATTATGGATGAGCACGGCATTGTGGAGGGGCATGGCGAAGCATTTCAGCTCATTGAGCAGAATCAATTTACGGTTGATAGCTCTCGTGAGTATGAATTGGGCGATACCTATAACGTGCGAGCTAGAGACGATATACAAGCAGATGAGGTTGTACTGGCTAGTTACATCGGAATCAAGAAAGACGATCTAACAGGTTTTTCATCCACCGGCCGAAACGTTCACGGGCGTCCACTCGGGGCTGAGTTTACAAGGGTGAAGCTACAGAAGGGGCAGTGGTTTGCCCTGGTTAGCGACGCCTATGTACAGAAAACCTACCTGAGCACACTGCGTGAGGATGCGGGGCTCTCGAATGAGGACTGGAGGCGGAAGCACAATGACTTGCGCGCTCGTACAGAACAAGCAAGAGTAGAAGGACGTAGTGACAGCTATACTTATGGTGATGACACTACTATGGCCCTTGCCCGAAGAGCCTAACTAGGAATATGTGCTAGCTCTTCGACTAATTGGTCGTGTTGAGATTTTGCTTCAGATAACTGATCTCGTGTTTGCTGAACTACTGCTTCAGGGGCATGGTCTACATAGCTTTTGTTCTTCAGACGACCTTGTAGGTTCTGAATAAGCTTCACCTGCTCTGTCTGCTGAGCTTTTAGGGTATCTACGTATCCTTTTATAGTTTCCTGGTCAATGTCCAGCCAGACGGGCTCTGTGGTGCCTGTAAGACCTAGTCCACTCCCCTGCTCTGTTTGGGTAGCTTTGCTTAGCCGAGCTAATCGAACTACGAGCTCTTTGTTGTTGGCTATAAGCTTTGAGTTGTGAAGCAGTGCTGGCTTAGATAGGCCTATAACCTGCGTTAGTCTGCGAGCTTCGCCAATGATATTTTTCAGTTCTTCAAATTCAGCAGCTTGTTTCTTGTCGCCGGCTTTTACTTCGGGCCAGAGGCTAGTCATGAGGAGCTCATCGCTCCAGCCGAGCTGTTGCCAGATGGCTTCGGTAACGAATGGTGCAAACGGATGGGCAATCTTGAGGATTGTCTCAAGTGTGGTGGTCAGGACGCTCTGGTTAAGGGCTGCCTTGCTGGCCTCGATATACCAATCAGCGAAATCATCCCATACGAAGTGATACAACTTGTCGTAGGCTTCACTAAAGCGGTAGTTGTCGAGATCTACGGATACGGCCCCTGTAACTTGTTGTAATTGTGACAATACCCAGTGATCTGTTGCGGACTTAGGTTCGGCCGTCTTTGCCGGCTTCGTGTCCCTTGTCTGCTCTTGGATGAAGCGGGCTACGTTCCAGAGTTTGTTACAGAAGTTGCGCTGCGCTGTAATCTTGGCCATGCTCATACGCATATCGTTGCCCGGGCTAACTCCATGTACGAGCGCAAGACGCAGTGCGTCGGTGCCATATTCGGGGATAACCTCAAGTGGGTCGATCATGGTCTCAGGTCGAGACTTGCTCATCTTCTGGCCGTCTTCGGCTCGCACCATACCGTGGAGGTATACGGTCTTAAACGGTACTTCCCCAGTCATGTAGGTAGTAGCCAGGATCATGCGAGCTACCCAGAAGAATAGAATATCCCAACCGGTCTCCATAACAGATGTTGGATGGTAGGCCTGGTAATCCGGACTGGCCTTCATGATGTCTTCCAGGCTCAGTGAGTAGTTATCGGCCAGCTTTGGATCGATAAGGGTGCTCCAGGTCCACAGGGCTGAACTGAACCAGGTGTCAAGAGTGTCAGGATCCTGTTGCCACTGGGCATTACCCTGTCTGTCATCCTCTTGTGGGGGTTGGATGCCTACGTACGTCTCTAGTTTTTCGTCTACCGTGCGGTACCAAACCGGAATACGATGTCCCCACCAGATCTGACGGCTAATACACCAGTCACGGAGGTTGTCGATCCAATGGAAGTAGGTCTTGTTGAAGCGTTCAGGGAGGATGTTAATATCCTGGTCGTTAATAACGGCCTGCATGACCTCTTTGAGGCTACGCTTCTTCCCTTTCCAATCAACGACGCGTTTGTTGACATCTACAAACCATTGTAGCTTGATCTGTGGTTCTATAATCCCCTTGCCTCGTTCATTCACCGCGATGCTGTGAACATAGTTGTCGTCTATGCTAACAACCAGCCCCTTCTTATCGAGTTTCTCGACGATCTTTGGGCGGGCGTCAGTAATGTGCATACCGGCAAATTCAGCGGCGATCGGCAGTAGCTTGCCGTGGAAATCGATCACCTGCTCTTTGTCTAAATTGTGCCGTTCGGCAATCTCGAAGTCGGTGTGGTCGTGCCACGGAGTAATGGTCATAACCCCTGTTCCGAATGCAGGATCTACGGCTGTATCTTTAATAACCGTGGCCGTTACCGGGCCGTTAATCCATTCAGCTTCGAAGGTGTCACCGTGTTTGTACTTGGCGTAGCGCTTGTCATCGGGGTGCATAACAACGTACTTGTCGCCAAACTTTGTTTCAGGACGAGCGGTACTGATCTGGAATGGCCCGTACTGGAAGGTATAAAACTTAGTGGTTTCTTCTTCACGAACTACTTCGTCGTCGGCAACGGTGGTTTCGAGGTTTGGATCCCAGTTAACAATGCGGTGACCCCGGTAGATCAGGCCGTCGTTATACATTTTGGTGAATGTTTCGTTTACGCAACGGCTCAGAGCGTCATCCAAGGTGTAACGTTCCCTGCTCCAGTCGGCACTGGCGCCCATGGCCCGCATCTGGGTATTAATGGTGTTACGACTACCGGCAACGAACTCACGAGTACGGCGTAAGAACTCTTCTCGACCTATCTCGTGCTTGTTTGTTCCTTCGGTCGCTAGTTGCTTTTCGATCAAGGCATTTACGGGGAGCGCGGCGTGATCTGTGCCGGGCAACCACAGTACGTCTTTACCAAGCATGCGTTGGTAGCGGCAGAGTGTATCTTGCAGGGCGATAAACAGGGCATGACCGGTGTGGAGGGTGCCGGTAGCATTCGGTGGTGGCATGCTGATGCTAAAGCGTTCAGTCTTCTTTTCCGGGTGAGCTACGAAAGCTCCCTGCTCTTCCCAGAGTTTGTATATGTCTGTTTCGTGTTTTTGTGGCTCGTAGGCCTTAGATAGTTTCATGTGTTTTCTCACTAATTACGGTTGGATAGAAAGTAATCTAGGCTGCCACAGAACGTATGCCGCCGCTTGGCACATTCAAGTTCTTAGTCTCACCTGCTCTCATTTGCATAAGGGCATCATACCACCTCTGTTGGAAATAAAAAAGACACACCAGAGGTGCGCCACGTGAAAACAGATAAAACCCAAAACAGGGCTTTCCATTCTGGAATTCCCCTAACTACACTCGCCCTTTCTAGATTGTGTGTGCAATCCCATCTATGACGTAACATGGACAGGATTACACTTTGCACATGTTTGTTTTCGTATCTACTCTACCCCCAAGAAGCATAAGCGTCAATATTGACAAAAGTAAGCATTAGTGCTAATATACTATCAACATTATGAAGCAAACATCTCCACAACCTGTAGCAGCAAACCCCGTTAAGCTCGGCGAATGGACCCGACAAGAGCTAGGTGAGGATAGCGGCATATGGGACGCCGACCGACAGCTCACTAATCTCGAGGCTATTAGGTTAATCGAGGAAGCCAACGATGGCCAGAACGTACACACTACGCAGAATGGGCATACGAGTCATGCAGGGAATGAACATAACTCTCAGCTAACTCGCGCAAGCGGTGTGCGGGGCGCAGCACCTGCTGCAGAGTACGTGGTTTCAGTTTTAGCCACTCGTCCACCAATGGATCTACATAGATAAGTTTGGTTGTATATCTAATGTGTACGGATCGGCTACTGGCTGATCTTTTTCCATCTTGAAACATCCTAAGGTAGCGATCATAGCTCCGTTATCAGTGCAAAGCTTCATGTCAGTGTACTCAATAGGGAGGGGAAGTCGTTCAGACAGCTGCCGTCGTAGTTCTGGGCTAGCGGCAACGCCACCGCCTATAACGACTGACTTGGGTTGGAACTCTTCGTAAGCTAGTGCAACCTTATCGACAATTGTCTCAACCGCTGTGCGTTGGAAGCTGGCAGCAACATCCGCTTTCTGAGCCTCAGAGAGCAGCTCTGCGAGCTTAAAGCTTGGGAAGTCGTGCTCTTTCCCGCAAAGCTTCTGCACGGCCCGTAGAACGGCTGTTTTAGGGCCAGAGAAACTGTAGTCGTACTTGGCGGCTAGTTTTGCCTTAGGGAAGGCAAAGGCGTGGGCATTGCCATCTTTAGCTGCTCGCTCCACACTTGGCCCGCCAGGGTAGGGGAGGCCAAGGATTTTAGCGACCTTGTCGAAGGCTTCGCCAATGGCATCATCGCCAGTCTGACCCAGGAGTTCGTAGTCGAAGTGATCCTTAAAATAAACAATCTGGCTGTGGCCACCACTGACGATGAGGCCGAGCATTGGGAATTCAGGTTGCTTGGAGGGCAGGGAATAGTTAGGAAGAGTGGTCTCGGTTATAAAGTTGGCATACAGATGAGCCTCTACATGGTTAATAGCGTATAGGGGCTTATTTTTAGTAATAGCCAGGGTACGGGCAGTCATGACTCCAACAAGTAGACAACCGCCGAGGCCGGCGCCGTAAGTAACGGCGATAGCATCAATGTCATCCCAAGTGCAATCTGCCTGATCCAGTGCTTGTTGGACGACCGGCATGACGGCCTCTATGTGACTACGGGCAGCGATTTCGGGTACAACGCCACCATACTGGACGTGTAGATCCATACTGCTTGCTACGGCATTAGATAGCAATCGCTTGCCGTCTTCAACGACAGCAGCGGCCGTTTCGTCACAACTTGTTTCGATCCCAAGTATTTTCATTACCAACCAAGTATACTAGAGGTCATGAATATCCGAAGCGCTGTAAAGAAAATCGTTCCCCAGAATCTCTTTAAGGAGCTTGAACCATATGGTCACCTTGGTGAGGCGATGGTCCACCAAGTTAAAGCTGGTTTCCCGGCTAAAAACCTCAAGATTATTGGTGTAACAGGCACGGATGGCAAGACCACTACCAGCACCTTGATTACACAAATGCTACGTAACAGCGGTCATAAAGTAGCCATGATTACAACAATCTCCGTAGACTATGGAGACGGCAAGGGTGAACAGCCTAATCCAACCCGTATGACCACAATGGGGGCTGGCCCACTTATCCGGCTTCTACAGAAGATCCAGAACAACGGGGTTGAGTGGTTAGTGCTCGAAACAACTAGTCACGCACTGGCTCAGCACCGCGTTTGGGGCGTTCCTTACAGTGTTGCCGTCATGACCAATGTTGGTCATGAGCACCTTGACTACCATCGTACTTTCGAACGCTACCGTGACGCCAAGAAGATGCTATTTGTGCAGGCAAATCGGAATAAGAAGGGGCTGCAGGTTGGTATTGCCAATGCAGATGATCCAAGTGGCAAGCTGTTTGCTGCGGCTATTAAAAATCCCATCCTGTATGGGATAAAAGACGGCAATCTTAAGGCGAGTAAGGTTGTGTCTACTCCGGCAGGCAATAAGTATACAGCGACGATAGATGGAGATAGCTACGACATTACCTGTCATTTGCCCGGTAGCTTTAACGTATATAACTCTCTTGCAGCCGTTGGTGTAGGGCGGGCTATTGGCCTGACTAAAGAACAAATAGAGCAGGGTATTGCGAGCCTGAATAGTGTTGAGGGACGTATGACCCGAGTAGACGAAGGTCAGGACTTTGAGGTCATCGTAGACTATGCCCATACACCAGAAAGCTTCGAGAAACTGTTTAAGGAAATCAAACCACTCACTAAGGGGCGACTCATCTCCGTCTTTGGTAGTGCGGGGCGTCGAGACGAAGCCAAGCGAGCAGAGCAGGGAAGAATTGCCGGTAAATACTGTGACGTTGTTATCGCCACCGAGGAAGATGACCGAGATATAGATGGGTTAGAGATTCTTGACCAGATAGCCGGTGGTGCTGAAGTGAGTGGGAAGAAACGAGACAAGGATCTGTTCTTGATCCTCAAGCGGGAAGAGGCAGCAGCTAAGGCTATTGGTATGGCCAAGAAAGACGATGTCATCTTGCTGCTTGGTAAGGGACACGAGAAGTCGATTCTGGCCAATGGACCTAAGGCTGCAGAACTGAGACATGAACTTCAGGACGACGATGATCCACGACGGGTTATCAAGCGAGAGTACGACGAGGTGTCGGTGGCTCGTAAAGCTATTAAAGAACGACGCTAGTCGACTTTGTTATCTTCCATGTAGCCGCTATACCAGCTGTAGTTAGCGCCAAAGAATTTGGCTATGAGTTCAATACCAAGTTCCGCAGTCTTGCGGTTTATATCTTGCAAGGGGTTGTATTCAACGACGTCTACCCCCACTACATTGCAGTGCTGGCCAATGTAAGCGGCAATAGCGGCAATTTCACGGTACGAGAAGCCGCCTTTGTTGGGCATGCCAGCCCCTGGCGCGTAGATGCTATCTATGACGTCCAAATCTAGACTTACCCAGACGTTAGGGGTGTGTTGAGCTAGGGAATTAATTTTACTGAGGAGTGGGGCGAGTCCGTAGGATAGAAAGTCGAGCATAGTGAAGGCGGTCAAGCCTTCGTTCTTGATAAGATCGAGCTCTGCCTGATCCCAGTCGCTACCGCCAATGTGCAGTAGATTTTGCTTAGCGATCTTTGGTGCGGGACCGTGCAGCTCAGCAAGCTCTTTTGCGCCAAACCCAAGTAGGGAGGCCAAGTGCATCCCGTGGATGTTGCCGGTTAGGGTCGTTTCGTCAGTGTTCATGTCGCCATGGGCGTCGAGGTAGATCAGGCCAAGCTTGCCCTCGAGGGCTGCAGAGGCACCGGAGACTACGCCAAGGTTAATGGAGTGATCACCACCGAGGGCAATAATGCGTTTACCTTCTCGAATTGTTGCTTCGGTACGTTGTGCTGCATCCTTAGACACTCTGACAATTTCATCAAGGTAGCGCAACCGTGTGTTACCGACTTCAAGGTTGGACCGGTCTTGGCAAGCAATAGTGCCGCCGTCTGTGACAGTGAGTCCAGAGCTATTTAATTTGTCGACAATCTTTTGGTAGCGAAAAGCATCGGGTCCGATGTCAACACCTAAGTTTTGAGCACCAAGGTCTAAAGGGATACCGAGAAGAGAAATTGGAGAGTTAGAAGCGTTATTCATAAGCAAATTGTAGCACGCGAGGCTATCCTTGACTGCAGTCTTGGCACTCGGCTATTATGAGTGCTGAAAGTTAGCACTCGGACAAGTTCAGTGCTAATGCTTTAACTAAGACTGAGGGAGATTACTTATGAACATTCAACCAATGGCTGACTACATCGTAGTGCAAGCCGAAGAAGCACAAACCAAAACAGCAAGTGGCTTGTATCTGCCAGGGAACGCCCAGGAAAAACCTAAGACCGCCAAGGTTGTTGCCATTGGATCTGCTGTTACCGAAGTTAAAGTTGGCCAGAAGATTATCTACAAGAACGAATACGAAGCTACGACCGTCAAACAGGGTAAGGAAGAGTTTATTCTCGTGTACCGTGCCAACGTAATTGCCATTGTTAAATAGGAAGAGGAGCAAAAGATATGGGAAAGAAAGTATTTTACGATGATGACGCCAGACGACGAATCTTAAGTGGGGCGCAGATCCTCTACGATGCCGTGAAGACTACCATGGGGCCAAAGGGTCGCAACGTAGTTATTAGCAAAAGCTACGGCGGTGTAACGGTAACTCATGACGGCGTAACGGTGGCAAAGGGTGTAGAAATCGCTGATGTTGACGACGAAACACTCGGCTACAGTGTTGGCGCTGAGCTGATCAAGCAGGCCGCTACTAAGATGAACGACGTAGCCGGAGACGGCACAACGACTGTTACCGTACTGACCTACCATATCTTGAATGAGGCTAACAAGCTGATCGCTGCCGGTCATAACCCCATGCTACTTCGTAAGGGCTTGGAGGCTGCCGCTGCTGATGTAATCAAGAAGCTTAACGGTATGAGCGAGGACATTAAGGGTAAAACCTCACGTGTTGCCGAAGTGGCCACTATTAGCGCCGGTGACGCTGAAATCGGTGAGCTCATCGCTACTATTATCGACAAGATCGGTAAGGACGGTGTTGTCACCGTGGAAGAAGGGCAAGGCCTTTCCCTAGAGAGTGAAGTAGTAGAAGGCTTCACTATGGACCGAGGGTTTGTGAGCGCTTACATGGTTACTGACACGACTCGTATGGAAGCAGTCTACGACAAGCCCGCAATCCTTATTACGGATAAGAAGATTAGCTCCGTACAGGAATTCCTGCCAATCCTAGAGAAGCTTGCTCAAACTGGCAAGAAAGACCTGGTTATTATCGCCGAGGATGTCGAGGGTGAAGCGCTTGGTACCTTGATCCTGAACAAGCTCAAAGGTGTATTTAATACCGTTGCGGTTAAGGCACCAAGCTTTGGTGACAAGAAAGCAGATCGCCTTCAAGATATCGCTATCCTGACTGGTGGTCAGGTGATTAGTGACGATGAAGGTGTGAGCTTTGAAGATGTTGAACTGGACGCACTTGGCTCAGCTCGTAAGGTAATCGTTACCAAAGACGAGACTACTATTATCGAGGGTGCTGGCAAGCCAGCTGCGGTTAAGGCACGTATTGCGCAGATTAACGCGCAGATCAAAGACGGATCTGGTAGTGACTACGACAAAGATGATCGTAAGGCTCGTCGAGCAAGTCTCGAAGGCAAAGTTGCCGTCATCAAGGTTGGTGGCGCAACCGAAACCGAAATAGAAGAGAAGAAGTTCCGTGTAGACGACGCCGTTGCCGCTACTAAAGCTGCGCTCGACGAAGGTATTGTTCCAGGCGGTGGCGTAACTCTGGTTAATCTCTCTACTAGTATTAAGACAACCGGACACGACTCAGTTGCTGCGGGTACGACCTTGCTCCAGAACGCACTGGAACAGCCATTCAGAATCCTCATGAGCAACGCTGGTGTGAACCCAGATGAGTGGTTACCGCAGGTCAAGAAAGGTAAAGCTGGTCAGGGTGTGAATGTAAACGATCCAACCAAACTGGTAGACCTCAAGGCTAACGGCGTTGTTGACCCTGTTCGGGTAACTCGTGAGGCTATCCAGAACGCGGTTTCAATCGCTGGAACTAGCATGACCATGGGCGCGCTTGTAGTAGATGTTCCTCAGAAAGATTCGGATGCATCCGCAGGTGGTGGTATGCCTGGCGGCATGATGGGGATGTAACCATAAGGACAGATAGTTTAATTGCTAATTAGTCCAATTTGTACTATGATATCTACATCTAATTGACGGGAGTCATTCATGAATCTATTTAATCGCCGCAAGAAACAAGTTGTAGATCCTTCTTTGCCACCTGAGGTACAAGCTTACTCACAGGCAGAACGCCGTGAACGTATGGGTATCGCATGGCTTGTTGGCATCGTTTCTCTCGTAGTTTCTCTTGTTCTTATTACCGGACTTTTCTTTGGTGGTCGCTGGGTGTACCGCAAAGTTGCACATAAAGACAATAAAGCTGTGCCAGCTGTAACATCTGACCGGGATTCTTCTGATGACAAGAACAAAGATACTGACAACTCTTCTAACGATAGCTCTACAGATAGTGGCAGTAACAACCAGCCTTCAGATACTGCAACAAACCAACCTACTACCGGCAGTAACAACACTCCATCTACGAATACTCCGACGCCAACACAGCAACCAGTCACAGGGGATCAGAGTACGACTCTTCCAAACACTGGCCCAGACGTAGATCTCTAGCCTATTTCTAGATCTTACAGACGGAGACTAATTAAAAGAGATGATTACGCTTGGCCAGCAGGCTTGGCTTGCTGGGTGAAGTAGTTAATCTCGTTAACAACGTCGAGTAATGCTTGAGCCTTAGCTTTCTCATCAGTAATGGCGTTCGCAGCATCATATGCAGCTTGGACAAGACTTTGGTCATCGCTCGCCTGGATCATCATCATAGTAGTACGGAACTTCTCTTCAGGAGATTGTTCGAGATGGTCGAGTAGTGGGGTAAGACTTTGAAGGGCGTTCTGCTTAATGCCTAGTAGGTCACCGCTAACGGCTGGAGCTGGGGCACTGACCGTAGGAGCGATTACTGGGTCTGGTAGGACTGGTGCTGCAATAGGATCAGCAGAGATCGCAGGGGCTTCAGGAAGGACTGGTGCTGCAGGAGCGGCAACAGGTTCCTCGGTAGGCATAACGGTAGTGTTATATGCAGATGCGTCGGAACCCATGGTCGGGTCTGGTAGTGGTGCGCTTGGAGGGGTGTTCGGATCTACGACTGGAGCCTGTAGGTCAGCCGCTGGCGCAGCGGCCGGATCGACAGCTGGTGCTACTGCTGCCGCGTCTTGTGCTGGCTGATTTTGATCATTTTGGTCGAACATTCCCCACCCCCGTAGTTGTTAGTTAACTTTCGTTACTCCCACTATACCATAAGCAGTAAAGACCCAAAAAGTATAAAAGCGTAAGCTATAATGAAGGTACAGATAACGGAGGGAACATTAGTGCTTGATGATCTAAAATATATTCACGAAAAGGATGCGCAGGATTCACTAGGAATCGCCGCTAAACAACCAGGGCAGCTGCTACATGACTTTGATATCTCTGCATGGGCACCAAAAGGTCCTTTCGCTAACGTCGTATACGCTGGTATGGGCGGTTCATCGCTTGCAGCACTACTTAGCCAGACTTGGCCCGGCTACAAAGTACCGTTTGAAATTAGTCGTGACTACGATATCCCAGCTTTTGTTTCTAAAGACACCTTGTTTATCGCCTGCAGCTACTCCGGTAACACTGAAGAAACGTTATCTGCCTTAGAGCAGGCAGAGAAGGCCAAAGCAACAATTGTGATCATCGCGGGCGGTGGAAAACTGAAAGAGATTGCTACTGAAAAGGGATATCACTTCATCTTGCTACCTAAAGCCGAACAGCCTCGCTATGCCGTGCTGTATAACCTCAAAGCTATGCTGCAACTCATGTCACATGCTGGATTGTTTGTGACGGATGTGAGCGATAAAGAACTTAAGGCAATTGTAGATTTTCTGGAGAAGAAGACCGCAGATCTATTGCCAACTGTTCCGACAAAGCAAAACCCTGCCAAGCTGCTCGCTCAAGAGATAGCAGGCAAGAGCCTGGTTGTGTATGGTGGCCCAGTATTAGCTCCGGCGGTATACAAGTGGAAGATTGGCTGTAATGAGAACGCCAAGAACGTCGCCTGGGCTGGATACCTACCCGAGTTTAACCACAATGAATTTATCGGCTGGAGTTCGCATCCACATAACAAGCCGTACACCGTTGTAGATCTGCGTTCCTCTTTTGACCATCCACAGATTCAGAAGCGCTTCACTATTAGTGCACGACTACTATCTGGCAAACGCCCTGAGCCGCATATCGTTGAAGCCCGCGGTAAGACACTCGCTGAACAATTGCTTTGGACGGTCCTCATGGGTGACTTCACAACGCTTTACCTTGGTCTACTCAACGGCGTTAACCCAGCCCCAGTGGAATTAGTCGAGCGACTGAAAAAAGAACTAGGCTAGAGCCAGCCTCACCTCTATACTCTAGAGTATGCAGGTCAAGACATCTGACGATGTACGTCAACTTGGTACCATTTTGTCCGTCTGGGCACATCCAGACGACGAGACCTTTTGCGCCGGCGGCCTTATGGCCGCAGCAATTACTAACGGCCAGACCGTTATCTGTATTACGGCTACAAAAGGTGAAGCAGGTGTCCAGGACGAAGAGCGCTGGCCAGCTAAGGAACTTGCCTCAATACGTGAGAAAGAACTCCATGCCGCACTAAAAGTCCTCGGCATCAAGGAGCACCACTTTCTTGCATACAAAGACGGCCAATGTCAGGAAGCTGACGTGCAAGAGGCTGCAGCACAGATCCAAGCCTTTATTAAAAAGCACCAACCCGACACTATTCTGACATTTGGCCCCGAAGGGCTAACTGGTCATCCGGATCACCAGGCGATCTCCGGTTGGGTAGGCAAAGCGGTAGAGCGGGCTTCGCATCAACCAAAAGTGTTCCACGCAGTTCTGACGGTAGGGCAGTACAAGAAATACCTCTCAGCCGCCGACGAGAAACTGAATCTTTTTTATAACATTGAACAACCACCACTAGAGTCAGCCAAAGACTGTGGTATCTGTTTCTGTTGCACAGATAGCCTGTGCGACTGTAAATACGATGCCTTTACGGCCATGCCATCTCAGTACACCAAAGTGCAGGAAACGCTGAGCGAAGAGTATATAAAGGAAGCGTTCCGGATCGAGGCATTTGTTGAGGCTAATTGACAAATTAGTAACTTTTAAGTAACATTAAAGTTATGAATAGCCAAACCACAATAACGATACAAGAAGTTCGAAGGAATTTGCCCAACTTTTTAGAACGGCTTAATAAGGGTGAGGTCCTAACGGTAATAGCGCACTCTCGTCCAGTAGTAACCATTAAAGCTGAGGACGGTCAGAATAGGTCTGCACAGACTGCGAAATTTCTAGAGTCTGTTCGAGCTGCCCGAAGTCATGCAACCCAAAAACTAGATCCAACAAAGAGTTACAAGCAACTGTACGCCGAGAGCATTGCAGACAAATATGATCTTTCTTGATGCTAACATTCTGCTCGAGTTACTCCTCCCGGGTAGACGTAAAGTATTGCAAGTAGAGAAGTACCTGGAAGAACAGACAGGTCAGATATTCGCTATATCCATGCTATCCGTACACCTTGTCTGGCATTTTGGAAGGCTTGCAGGAATACCCGATAAGTACCTTGCTTCTAGTTTGGCGGAGCACGAGATACTTGCTTGTGAGCCAATTGATTATGCTTGGGCGTTGGGTAACGAAGAGGGCAAAGACTTTGAAGATGCACTCCAAGTAGCTGCTGCACTAAGGGGTGGTTGTACCGAGCTACTAACGCTTGATAAGGCTTTAGCAAGGGCTTATGCAAGTCAAGATATTAAAGTGGTTTGTTTATAACTTGAATGGGTTTTCTTTAATCCCAAGCAGAAAGCCGATGTAGCTAACCACAAAGTGCAGTACAAAGAACACTCCGATAATGGCGGCGTAGTCGACGAGCTGTAAGCGTATAAATGGCAGGCTGAATAATATGCCGCCAATAACGTAGTCTAGTTGGTCAAAGCCAAGCCAGGCTTTGCCAGAGGCAATACCCATGCGGCGCTTGAAGAAACTCTCCACTGCGTCACCAAACAGAGCACCGAATCCAATGAAACAACCGATAAGGAAGTGCTCAAGGGTGTTGCCGGTGTCGGTGCTGAGGTGCGGGTAGAGCAGCCACGCAGATACGCCACCGAGGAAGGTGCCGAATACTAGGCCACGCCAGGTTTTGTTCTTACCGAGAATATACTGGTTACCAATTTTGTTGCCAAAGTCTAAAGGAGTCTTCCACCGGTTAAGAAGTGGAATCTTGTTTCCTACCGGAGGGGCAGCATTGGCTACACCTGCTGGCAAGAAGAATAGTAAGGCAAAAAGAATGTCTTTCATGGTTATGTTTTTTTCGTCTTTTTCAGTTTACCACGGAGCCGATGGTATTTCGGGTAGAGCAGGCTATGTAGCGGCGGTCGGGCTGTCTGCTGACGCCCTGTTTTTAGGAGTTCTACTAAATTGTCTCGAGTAGGCACACCGCTAATAGTCGTAAAGCTGGTGGCCATGCCGCGTTTGCCATGGGCATCACTACTGGCGGCCGAGACTTTGCCATGTAGTCTTGCCCAAGCAACAGCCGCTGGACCTTTGTTTTGGAAGACGGCCCGACCATTGTGGGTTTCAACAATATCCGCTAACCCTGCAATGCTATCCAGAACCTCTTTTGGGATACCTTTACGCACTGTTTCAAAAGGGTGGGGAATGTATACCAGTCCGCCTTGCTGTTTAATGGCTTTAACTGTTTGCTGGGCAGTTTGCCCCGGTGTGATCTTCTCACTCAGATACAGGCCGATGATCTCGCCTTGGCTGGTCGTAATCTCCTGACCTACGATAATCTGGTCACCTAATGTCTTTTGCAGTTCCTGAGCAGTATCTATGCGGTCGTGGTCGGTGACTGCTATGAAGTGCAAGACCTGAGCATTGAGAAGGGCAGAATAGTCGGTTGCGGTGAGTCCGCCATCTGGTGAGCCGATGGAGTGGGTGTGTAGATCAATACGAGTGTCACTCATGCTAGAGCCTCTGCATGATAGAGCGCATGCGACCCAGGGCAGTAACGATGCTGGTGGCAGCAATGAAGACGACGACGAAACGGAGCTGGTTAGACAGTAAACCTAGGAAGAAGAAAGTTAAGCGAACGTCATAGGTCATGATACCGCTACGGAAGGACTTATTAACTTGGTGGCTTTCAGTTTTATGGCTAGTAATGACTACTTCACCCCAGGCGTTTACGTAGCTAACCAACATGGATATGCCACAGGCAGCAAGTGCCCATACGGCGTAGTAGGGGCGACCGACGTGAATAAAACTGTAAGCAGCACCAACGTAGAGCAGTACTTCCTTTATACGATCCGTAATGGAGTCTAGGAGCATGCCTTTGGAACTGCTCGTTTTTTGTAGCCGGGCGATAGCCCCGTCGAGGGCGTCAAATAGTCCAAAGACAAGTAGCAGGCCCGCAGCCCAGTAGTTGTGCCCCCAAGCGATGAGCAGGGCGATGGGGACATGGATAAGCAGGCTTGTCATGGTGATGACATTGGCAGAGATTCTTCCGCCAGTCAGCTTGTTGAGGACTACCGCAAATTGACCAATAAGCCCCTTGTTAAAGTCTCGAATGGTACTTACTAAACGGTTAAGCGGTTGCATTACATACAGTATAACCCACACTACCGGTATAATGAGTAGCATGAAGTCGGGACGAATCGTTAATGTTCTCCTTTTCTCTAGCGGAGTGAGCGTGCTGCTTTTTATAGCCCGGGCTATTTCGCAGCAGAGCAGTAACTTCTGGTACTTGAACTGGAACCTGGTTCTCGCGTGGCTCCCTATGGTCTTTTCGTATTTCTTGGTGCAGTACTTAATTACCGGTATGTGGCTGACTTGGAAGGGGCTCGGCCTAACGTTCCTGTGGCTCATATTCCTACCTAATAGTTTCTACATCGCAACGGACTTCATACACTTGCAGGAAAGCTCTTCGGGGACGCTTCTCTTTGATACGGCCCTCATTTTGTCATTTACACTCAATGGTTTTTTGCTTGGGTACTTAAGTGTGTACTCTATGCACCAGCTGCTACTTCACCGTATGCGAGCGCGTACTGCGCACTGGATGATTGCCGGGGTTTTTCTGCTCTGTAGCTTTGCCATCTATCTCGGGAGATACCTCAGATGGAATACCTGGGACATTATTAGCAATCCACTGGGTTTGGTATTTGACGTATCGGAGCGCTTTATTAACCCAACGTCACACGAACAAACCTTCCGCACCACGGCACTATTCTTTGTGCTCATCGCTACCTTTTACGTAGTGATCTGGCAGATCTTTAACGAATTGCAGGCAGCCCGGCGGGATAAACTACCGGTGCACCGTAGTAAATAGTGGGTTAACAGGGTAAAATAAGCCTAATGGAGAATCTACAACAAGGTATCGAGCAAGTAGTTCGAGGGGTCTTTAACGTAACGGCCGAGGTATCTTTAACACGTCCCGACCCAGAGTTTGGAGACTTTGCTACCAATATCGCTATGCAGCTTGCCAACCAAGTGGCTAAGAACCCCCGAGAAATTGCCGAGCAACTTGCTGAGGCACTGCGAGAGGAATTGTCTGAAATTATTTCAGAGGTTTCAGTAGCCGGTCCAGGCTTTATTAATATCCGTCTGACGGATGCAGTACTACTGGAACGACTTGCCAAGGTAACCGACTTGCCACAGGTGCTAGCGAGCAAAGTAGTTGTAACTGAGTATTCTGACCCGAATCCCTTTAAGGTGCTGCACGCTGGACATCTGTACACCAGTGTAGTGGGGGATGCCATATCTAACCTGCTCGAGTCTGCTGGGGCAAGCGTACACCGAGTTAACTTTGGTGGAGACGTAGGATTACATGTTGGTAAGACCATGTGGGCTATCTTGCAGGATCTAGGCGGTGAACTCCCAGAGAAGTTGGACGGTATTGCTACCGACCAACATTCCGAATGGCTTGCTAAGTGCTACATATCTGGCACTAATGCGTATGAAGATGATGAGGCCGCCAAGGCGGATATCATTGCCCTAAACAAGCGAGTATACCAACTACACAACGAAGACGACCACGAAAGCCCCTTCGCACAAATTTACTGGACGACACGGCAATGGAGCTACGAGTACTTTGATGCGTTCTACGACCGGATTGGAAGCAAGTTCGAGAAATACTACCCAGAGAGCACTGTTGCCGATCTCGGGCTACAAACAGTCATGAAGCACCACCAAAAAGGTATCTTCGAAGATTCAGATGGTGCCATTGTATTCAGGGGCGAACCGTATGGTCTGCACACCCGTGTATTTGTTAACCGCGAAGGTCTGCCAACCTATGAGGCCAAAGACGTTGGCCTAATTATGACTAAAAGCCGTGACTACAATTTCGATAGGTCAGTCGTTATTACGGGCAATGAGCAAGAGCAGTACATGGCCGTGGTACTCAAGGCTATTGAACAATTTGAACCAGAACTAGTAGCTGCCACCTCTCATATTACTCACGGCCTGGTAAAGTTGCAGGGTGGGGTAAAGATGAGCAGCCGTAAAGGCAATATTCTGCGCGCCGTAGACGTGCTAGATGCAGCCCAAGAAGCCAACGAGCGTGGGGATGAACCAACCACTCTCGGTGCCGTGAAATATGCCTTCCTCAAAGTCCGCACCGGCGGAGATATTATCTACAACCCAGAAGAGTCAGTTAGCCTGGAAGGAAATAGCGGACCATATTTGCAATATGCTCATGCTAGGGCGCGGAGTATCTTGGCTAAAACAGATACAATGGCTAGCACCGTTGCTGACCTTGATCAGGGTGAGCGTGATCTTGTAGTCAAACTCTCTGAATACATTGACGTGGTGGCCAAAGCCACCGAAGAGTTACTGCCGCACCTCGTTTGTACCTATCTATATGAACTGGCTCAAGCGTTTAACCGCTTTTATGAGAAGAATCGGGTTATTGGTGATGCCCGAGAAGCCGAACGGCTTTACCTTGTGCAGCAGCACGCAGATGTGCTCAGTAATGGTCTTGGGTTACTTGGAATTAACGCACCAGAGAAAATGTAATGAGTGATGTTATTGTCCAAATTCAGCAGGCTCTCCGTGATGCCTCTGATCCGAGTAAGGCCGACTTCTTTCCGCACTTCTTTAAGCTGCGGCCGGGAGACAAGGATGAATTCCTAGGGGTTACAGTTCCAAAACAGCGAGTTATTACTAAAGAGTATTTCAAGCAACTTACTCCCAAGGAAGTGTTGAAACTGCTTCACTCACCAATACATGAAGAACGCTTAACGGCGCTCATGATCTGGGTGTTGCAGTTCCAAAAGGGTGACGACGCTACCAAGAAAGAGATCTATGACCTGTACCTCAAGAATACTAAGTGGGTCAACAATTGGGATCTTGTAGATTCAAGTTGTCGGGATATAGTGGGGGCTTATTTGTTCGACAAGGAAGATAAGTCGATACTGAATACACTGTCGGTTTCTAAGAACATCTGGGAACGACGTATTGCCATTGTCGGGACATTCTACTTTATTCAGCATGGCGATCCTACCTGGACGTTAGTATTGGCCGAGCGATACCTTACTGATACGCATCACTATATCCATAAGGCGACAGGGTGGATGCTCCGTGAAGTAGGGAAGCGTAATGACCGGGCCCTGCTGATTGAATTCTTGGACGAGCATGCCGCCCAGATGCCCCGGACTGCACTTCGGTATGCAATTGAGCATCTTGACCCCACAACTCGCGCGCTATATTTACAGAAGAGGTAGAATAACAATATGAAGACTAACTATCCAGCATTGTACGCAGTAGCACTCGGGCTATTTTTACTATTAGATGGGCTGTGGCTCGGGGTAGTGGCTAAAAAGCTCTATGCCACTGAGCTCAAAGGCCTAATGACCAATAACGTTAAGTGGGGTGCGGCGGCACTCTTTTACTGTTTGTTCGTTGGCTTCCTGGTCTACTTTGCAGTCAGCGCCGGTATCCAGGCAGATAGCGTGGGCTATACGCTGCAGAGGGGTGCGATGTTCGGATTCATAACCTATGCCACATATGACCTAACTAACTATGCTACGTTGAAGGGTTTTCCTTTGAAGATCGTCATCATAGATCTTATATGGGGCACAGTTGTGAGCGGTGCAGTTGCTACACTAGCGCATTTGCTGTATACAAAGATATTAGGATAAATAAGGAGTTAGTATGAACAAACAACTAAAAGGTTTCATGGACTTTGTCCGTGAGCAAGGTGTGATCGGCTTGGCTGTTGGTCTAGCAATCGGTACCCAAGCAGGTAAGGCAGTAGAAGCTCTTGTTAAGGGGCTTATCAACCCAGTGGTTAGCTTTATCGTAGGGGACACTAAGGGCCTTGAGTCTGCTACCTGGACAGTATATAAGGGTGCAGATCGACAGCTTGTCTTCGGTTGGGGTGGTATTGTGTCAGCACTCATTACTTTAGTTGCTGTTGCGGCTGTTATCTACTATGTGGTGCATGGACTCAAGCTAGATAAATTAGACAGGAAGAAGGATAAATAGGTATACTAAGTACCTAGGGCACTTCAAATAGGCCTCCTGGAAAGGAGGCGTGTATGCCGAGAAAAAATCCACACCATTTACCAGGCACATAAGCCGTCAGAGAAATCTGGCGGTTTTTTTATGTCTTTTAAATAAGGAGTGAACATGGAAGTAGTGCAAGAAGGACGAAGCGGCATGGGGAATGTGTTTACAAGGTTCAATGGTGACTTTACAGACCGGCATCTGTTGTCTATGCACCAGCTAACAGCTGGCGATATACATCTGCTGTTGGCGGATGCTCAGGCGGCGGAAGAGGCTGTGCGCAATCCTGCTGAGCGAGGAGTTAACATCTTGCCACTCACTGAACTGAAGGCCGTGATGCGCCAGCCATCTACGCGTACCGGCGGTAGCATGGCCACGGCTATGCACAAGCTGGGAGGAGGTGCTCAGGTGATTAGCGGCATGGAAGCTTCTTCGGAAGGTAAGGGCGAGACCCAGGCGGATTCCTGGATAGCCTTCGCAACCCAGGCAGATATTATTGGAACGCGAACAGATAGGGTTGGTGGTCCCGCAACCGCCGCTCAGGTGATTAACATGGCCCGGAGAGACAGAAAGCTAGTAGGTCATGTACCGGTTATTAACCTTGGCGATGGTACCAATGAGCACCCAACCCAGGCACTCGGTGATCTGTTTACTATCTTCAAGAAGTTCGGTACCTTCGAAGGTTTAACCATGGCTCTAGTGGGTGATCATGAACGGTACCGCGCCCATCACTCTCTGATGATCGGTGCTAGCATACTGGGTATCAAGGTGATCGCTGTAGAGTCCATGGTTGCACCGGTGCCAGACGACTTCACGCGATTAGGCGGGGCTAATCTGGAACGAACAGATGACCTCGATGCAGCGATGCAGCGAGCTGACATTCTATATATAGGGCGGAATCCAGATGAATATAGTGGCGATAATATAACGGAACGGGAGAGGTCTAAACAGCTTGCACATGACTACACCAAATGGGTGGTGGATCGTCGGCGCCTCCAACAAATGCACAAGGATGCCATAGTAATGCACCCAAGGCCTCGCCGACACGAGTTGGACCCAAGTATAGATATGGACCCACGAGCCTCTGATGTGCAGCAAATGGCTGACATGATACCAATGCGCATGGCTATCATTGCACGACTGCTGGGGAAGTCGATTAAGGAAGAGCGAGACCAGCGACTTGCTGCCGCAAGTTGATGGCGGGTGTAGAATGGGAGTATGACTAAGGACGAGTGGGCAGATAAACTTACAGATGAACAATACGCAGTGCTACGTAACAAGGCTACCGAAGCACCGTTTACGGGCAAATTACTCCATAACAAGGAGAAGGGCGGTTACGCCTGCGCGGCATGTGGTAATCAGCTATTTAGCAGTGATACGAAATTCGACTCAGGTAGTGGCTGGCCCAGTTTCTATGATGTTGCCAAAACCGGGGCGGTAAAGCTTGTAGTAGACGACTCGCATGGTATGAAACGGACGGAGGTAGTTTGCGGCAACTGCGGCAGCCACCTAGGACACCTTTTTGATGATGCCTACGACCAACCAACTGGGCAACGATATTGTATAAACTCTCTGGCGCTTGACTTCAAGGCCGAATGATGGACACGCTGTAAATATTAGTGTATGATACATCTTTTATCAGATGTGAGGCTACCATATGGGTATCAGACAACGTGTTCAGTCGCAGCGTGTACGAGCAATAGAGCAAGAATATACAAATCTTAGTCCCTTTGGTGTGGACTTGCATCTAGACAGGGTACTTACGCGCTGGGCGTGTAGCAAGAACTTCTATGATCTTCGTGAAGTAGGACGGGCTGTACGTGAGCTACGAGCACTTGATATACATCCATTTGAAGAGGTCTCCAACTTTGATGAGGTAGTAGACAGAAGCGATACGTTTGCACCAAGGCAATGGCATGCCAGGCCTGAGCATGCCATTGAGGTGGAAGAGGTGAAAACCGCGGTAGTAGACGCTGGAGAAGATGAGGCATACGCGGCCTTGGGTAAGGCGCTCTGTGAGTTAATACTCGGCCAGCCGGGCCAGCAAATGGCAGAGGTTATTCGGCTGTATCCACCACTTCCTGATGAAGGTCAGCAGGCGGCTGTTTCTTAGCCCGAGTACTTGAGACCCCAAGCAGCCATCTGCTTAAGGATAGGCATAAGGTCGTGACCCTTGGTAGTCAGAGTGTATTCAACGCGTGGGGGGACTTCGGCATATATCTTCTTGGTAATAATACCTTCTGTCTCAAGCTCGTCGAGACGCTGCGAGAGGGTACGAGGACTTATGCCTTTAAGGGATGATTCGAAGTCTTTGAAGCGCTTAGGGCTGGCACTAAGGTCGCGGAGGATAAGGGCCGTCCACTTGCTGCCGAGGATATTGGCAGCACAGGCAATGCAGCCATCTTTTGGCTCTAGTTTTACGACTTTAGGGGTGCGAGATAATTTCATACTTTACAAAGTATAGTAATGTCTTTATAGTTGATATTACTAACTATAAAAAGTATAGCATAGAGGTATAACAGATGAAAGTACAAGTTATTGTGGGCAGCACGCGCCCAGAACGTCAAACAGATAAATTAGCTAAGTGGGTAGCAAATCATGCCGGCAAACTAGAGGATACTGAAGTAGAGATTGTGGATCTCCGCGACTACGACCTTCCACTACTAGATGAGCCCATTTCTCCTCAGTACAACCCAGAGCGTAAGCCAAACCCTGTTGCCAAGAAGTGGCTAGATAAGCTCGCAGAAGCAGATGCCTATGTGCTCGTTACGCCTGAATATAACCGTTCCACGTCAGCCGTTCTTAAGAACGCTCTTGATTACGTTGATTACCAATTACAGAACAAGCCAGTTGGTTTGGTTGCTCACGGAAGCAGTGGCGGCGGCCAGGCCGTTGGACACCTGCGTGGTATTGTCCCCGGTTTATTGACGATTACTATTCCACAAGCCGTGTACTTTGCGCACCGCGTGAGTGAAGTGGTCAGCGAGGAAGGCGAGATAGCTGATGAGCTCGCAAATAAGCCAGGTGGCCCTAAATCTTCACTTGATGGTATGCTTACCAGCCTCAAATGGTACGCTGACGCACTGACTGCAGCACGACAGTAATTGCGATTTTTACGGGGTTACTTGTACAATAGCCAGTATGCTGGATAAAAATACTATTCCCACCAAGCTGTTGTGGGTGGATCTAGAGATGACCGGACTGGAAGTTACCAAGGACCGGATCATTGAAGTTGCCATTGAAGTAACTGACTTTGACTTCAAGGTTCTGGATCGCTATGAGGCGGTAATTCACCAGTCTGATGAAGTAGTTAAGAACATGAATCCATGGGCTGCCTCTCAGCACTCAGCGAGCGGACTAACTGCTAAGGTTAGGTCTAGCAAGAAAACGGAACAAGAGGTTATTGGTGAAGTTATTGGCCTCATCAAGGCCCAGTTTGGTGAAGAAATGGCTATTCTTGCTGGCAACACAATCTATAGCGACCGCATGTTTATTAAGCAGTGGTGGCCAGAAGTAGAGGCTTTGCTGCATTACCGCATGGTAGATGTCAGTAGTCTCAAGATTATCATGCAGGGCAAATACGGCTATGTGCACGATAAGGACAGCAATCACCGAGCGTTGGATGATATCCAGGCTTCCATTAGTGAATTACAGGCGTATTTAAAGAAACTGAGTCATGAATCATAAGCAAGTAGAAGAATATGTTCTGTCTATGCCGAACGCTAAGCTAGACTATCCGTTTGGTGAAGACGTGGCGGTATATAAGGTCCCCGTAGACGGTGAAGACAAGATGTTTGCGCTCATTCCTGAGAAGACTAACCCGGTGCGGATTAGTCTGAAGTGTAATCCAGAACTAGCTAAGATTCTGCGAGAAAAGTACGTTACCGTCATGGAAGGCTACCACCTTAACAAAAAGCATTGGAATACCATTGTGCTCAGCGGTGAAATTGAGTGGGAAGATATCCAAGGCTTCATCCGCCACAGTTATGACCTTGTTACTGGTGCCAAGAACGCCTACCCAGAGATTATCAAGTAAGCTATTTTGCTGACTCACCGAGTAGGATGGTGGTGCCTCTGTAGGCTGCATCGAGGACTTCTTTTTGGGCCTTGTTGGTGCTAGTGCTATACAGTTGCTTGACGTGTGTCTGGTAGGCCTTCAGGTCTGTCTTTAGTATCCCGGTGAAGACGTCGTCGTACTGGTTGTTCTGGGCAGCTTCTTCCAGGGCTAGATCAGTTTTACCGCTTTTCTTGAGGGCGAGTATTTTGTCGTCGGTTTTTACTTTGGCTTTAGTAAGAAGGGCTAACACTTCTTTATTAGATGACTGCAGGGCAAGACTGGTGTTGGCGGCGAGGACCTGAGTGCTGCTAGAACGGACAGCTTTTTCACTCTGAGCAAGGCCAGCAACACGAATGAGTTCAGTCTGCTCTTGAGCTAACGTGAGTAGTTGCTCGGTTTGACCTTTACTACCAGCAGTTAAGAGTGAGAAGGCCATTAAGATAAGGACGAGGAGGACTGCGCCGCCACCGACCAGGATGAGAATACGCTGAGTTTTAGATCCGTTTCCCTTTGGTAGGCTGAGCTTACTCTTTGGCTGTGGCTGCCCACCGTTCATGATGAAGTCATACTGACTTGGATGACTCGGCTCCGGAGCCGGAGCAGGTGGGGTATAGGGCTGTTCAGGTTGCATAGCATAAGCATATCAAGGAGCGGGACAACAGTCGAGAGTGGTATAAGGACCTATCACCAGTGCTAGTGCTTTCTACTTTTGGTGTTTCACTCTAGACTAGGGGTATGGATGCAGTGGAGGAGATCAAGAGTAGGCTGAGTATTGAGGATGTCGTATCCCAGTACTTAGAGTTAAAGCGCTCTGGTCGTAACTTCAAGGCCCTGAGTCCCTTTTCTCAAGAAAAGTCTCCCAGCCTTATGATCTCTCCTGAAAAACAGATCTGGCACGACTTCAGTAGTGGCAAGGGCGGGGATATGTTTAGCTTCGTCATGGAAGTAGATGGCCTGGACTTCAAGGGCGCCCTTGATCTGTTAGCTCGTCAGGCGGGCGTGGATCTTACGCAGTTCCAGAAGCGGGGGGATGGGCAGGCGGCCAAGCAAAAAGAACAAATATACAGCGCTCTAGAGATGGCGGCTAAGTATTACCAGGTGTGTCTGAGCCGGAGCAAAACGACACTGGAGTACGTGCTCGAGAATCGTAAGTTTACTAAGCAAACGGCTACGACATTTCGACTGGGATATAGCCCAAACCAAGATGCGGGGCTTACGAACTTTCTCAAAGGCAAAGGCTTTAGCGAAGAGATTATTAAGAAGGCGGGTCTTGGCACGAAGCGCTACCGCGGGTTTGGTGACATGTTTCGGGGTCGTCTTATGGTGCCATTACAAGATGCGCAAGGGCGGGTTATTGGCTTTACGGCGAGACTGCTAGAAGCCAATGCTGATGCCCCAAAGTACATTAATACGCCCCAGAGTCCGGTATATGACAAAAGCCGTCATGTGTTTGGGCTGCATCTTGCTAAAGACGCACTGCGTAAACAGAACTTCGCAGTGGTAGTTGAAGGAAACCTCGATGTTATTGGCAGTCACCAAGCGGGAATTATAAATGTCGTAGCCACAGCCGGGACGGCCCTTACCGAGCCGCATCTCAAAGCTCTCAGTCGTTTCACTAACGATATCCGTTTAGCTTTCGACCAGGACGAAGCCGGGCTTAAGGCCACCGAACGAGCCATCCCCATTGCGAGCCAGGTAGGCGTCAGTCTCAGTATGATAACCGTGCCGGAGGGGAAGGATCCAGACGAGCTGGTTAAGAAAGATCCCGCACTGTGGCGTGAAGCTGTGGGTAAACAGCAGTACGCGGTGGACTGGATAATGGAACGATACCAACAGAAGTTGGACCTAACCAGTGCACAGGGGAAGCGTGAGTTCAGTGACAAAGTTCTCGCAGTCATTAACCAACTGAGCGATAGTGTAGAGAAGGATCATTACTTACATGCGGTTGCAAAGCTACTGGGCGTGAGTGTCCAGGCGCTGCACGAAAAGACTGCTACCTTTAAGCCGGCGGCCGAGAAACCTAAGCGGGCAATGACCACGCAGCCGAAGCTGGATAAGCAGCGAGCTGACGATATCAAGGTGCAGAACAAGATACTCGCGTTAAGCCTGTATCTACCCAGCTTACGGAGCTATTTAGGGCCGTTAACAACAGATATGTTTATCGAACCTGCTGCTAAAACCTTGTTGCCGTTCTTAAAGACCAATCCAGACTTTAACGTCGACCCTGAAGATTTGCCTGAGGAATTGCGAGAAGTAGGGGATTATGTTACAATTTTGTCATTAGTTTATGAAGAACTGTATCGGAATCTGGACGTCATAGAGCTTCGTTACGAAGCCGCCAGATTACAAATCCGAAGAATAGAAACATACGTAAAAACTCAAAAAGCTCGACTTGCTTCCGCCATGCACTCGGCAAATGATGCGGACATGGAGAAGCTTCTCGAAGCCGCCAAAAGACTCGACGTTTTATTAAAAACAGCTAAGGAGACTACTAAGTAATGCCACGAGCTAAGAAACCCGCAGCCAAAGACGCTGCTGCACAGACACCTGAAGAAGTAAAATTAGAACTAGTCGTAAAGGCTAAGAAAGCTGGTGAAATCGACCAGCGCGATATCACGGCAGCCTTTCCTGACACTCCAGACAACGTAGATATTCTCGACAGTCTGTATACCGAACTAGCCGACAACAATATTAAGATTACAACTGCTACTGACAAGAGCGAACCAGCACTGAGTGATGAGTGGACTGCAGAGGACGACGAAGAGATCGTTATTACCGACCAGGTATACCTAGACGATGTAGCAGATGACTCAGTTCGTTTGTATCTGCGTGAAATTGGTAAAATTCCACTGCTTAAGGCGGACGAAGAACTTGCTCTTGCTCAACGAGTAGTTGCTGGTGAAAAAGATGCCAAGGACCAAATGGCAGAAGCTAACATGCGTCTTGTAGTGAGCATCGCAAAGCGTTACGTAGGTCGTGGACTGGATCTTCTGGACCTTATTCAAGAAGGTAACACTGGACTGCTTCGTGCCGTAGAGAAGTTTGACCCAGATAAGGGCTTTAAGTTTTCTACCTATGCAACCTGGTGGATCCGACAGGCTATTACCCGCGCTATTGCTGACCAAGCCCGTACCATTCGTATTCCAGTGCACATGGTAGAGACCATTAACAAGCTGCTCCGTACGCAGCGACGTCTGACCCAAGAACTCAACCGTGAACCAACCAACGAAGAGATTGCCAAAGAAATGGAAATCGATGTCGAGAAGGTTGAGCACATCATGAAGATCAAGCAGGATATTAGTTCGCTTGATGCGAGTGTGCGAGATGACGAAGAAGACTCAGTACTTGGTGACTTCATTGAAGACGAAGATACTGTCAGCCCTGAAGAATCCGCTACCAGCCAATTACTCAAGGAACACGTTAAGGACATGCTCGGCGCATTAACAGAGCGCGAGCAAAAGATCCTGAAGCTCCGTTTTGGCCTCGAAGATGGCAAGAGTCATACACTTGAGGAAGTAGGGCAGGAATTTAACGTGACCCGTGAACGTATTCGACAGATCGAAGCTAAGGCGCTTGCTAAGCTTCGTAAGCACAAAGACGCCAAGAAACTACACGATTACATCAAGTAGCATACCTAAGCACAAGCTTGATTAAATAGCTAAATTATGCTAATGTTTATATATGCATAATCTGCCAGTTTCTTCTCGTCCTCAAGGTCCCGCTCCTATGGACTCTCTGAGAGTATACGGGTTTGAAGGTGGAGCACTACGAAGGCGTCACTTTCTGGATGTTGAGCTGACTAATGACCCCGAATCGTTAGTAGTCCAGTCGCCAGAGTGGTTTAAAGTGGAAGTGGGTCAAGCCCGCGATTTTGTAGCCGACCTAACCGGCTTTGACCCTACCGACTTACCAGAAGTTGACCTTATCGAAGGGGGTTTAAGCTCACTGGCAGCAGGGAATGCCCAAGGAGCGTACGCAGGAGATAGGCATCGGGCGTACATTGATGCTCGGATTGTTAAAGAAAACCCAAGTGACCTACAAGCAAATCACGCAATACGATTAGTTGCACACGAGCTAGCTCATGGTGCAATCGAGCGGGCAACGGTGACTATGACAGGATCACAACGAACGGCATTGGGAGGGTTACGATGGGTAGCGTCAGCGCATATTAATGCTGGGCTAATGAAAGGCCATATCACGAAGGAAAAAGCAGGGCTACTCCGAAAGCGCCCGGTAGCTGGAATTGAGCGGTATGGTAGCTTCTTTGAAGAAGCTTTCGCTGAAGAGGCAGCTATGCGATATGATCTTGCAAGAGGTATTGTGCCAAATCCTCAAGAAGTACGGCAGACACAACCGCATCTTACAGGTATAGAGCTATACGCTGCTAAAAATGGAGCAGGTAAGATAGTCATGTACACGCCAGGTTTTGCAGCAGGGGGTCTGAACATTCTTGAACAAGCTCGGTACCAACAAGATCCGGAAGGTCAGTCGATCTTTGAGCTGCTTGTTGCTGCCCGACACCAGGCTACGCGAGCAACTGCTATGCGCAAACTAGCGCAGGTTGTGAACGCTGTACAGCCTAACCTATATCCAAGACTGAACCATGCTCCGGACAATATCAGGAGCTTCACTGGTGGGCTCATAGCAATTCGTGACGCTGTCGAACCTAGCTAAGTAAGGTGTTGCTGCTCCGGGTTATGTATAATACGAATCATATGATAATCATTGGACTATCTGGAACAAACGGTAGCGGTAAGGACACTGTTGCGCATTTGCTGGCTGAGAAGTACGGCTTTTTATTTGCGGATGCTACGCAGATGCTAGGGGATGAGCTGACAAAGCGAGGGCTAGCGCACGAGCGTGAGAACAAGTCTATGGTGAGTGCTGAGTGGCGCCGTGAATTCGGCATGGGTGTGATTGTAGATAAGGCTGTTGAGGCCTTTAAGGCAGGCAATTACAAAGGTATTATCGTGGGCAGCCTGCGACATCCAGGTGAGGCGGACCGCGTGCATGAACTGGGAGGCACTATGCTATGGGTAGATGCAGATCCAAAGGTCCGCTACGCTCGTATTACCAGTAACGACCGTGGGCGGGTAGAAGACCGGAAGACCTTTGAAGAATTCTTGGAAGAACAGGAACGTGAGATGCATCCAACTGGTGACTCGGCTACGCTCAACATTGCGGCTGTAAAAAAGCGCTGCGATATCTTCTTAGAGAATGACGGTAATGATATTGCAGCCTTCGAGGATGCAGCAGAGCAGATGCTCAAACCCATACTGACGTAACAAGGGTTGAGATTGACAAATAAGCTCAAGAGTGATACTATATTTTCTAGCTACATAAAAATAAAAGTAACTCTAAGTAAGGAACAATTATGAATCTCGACTCCTATAAACGTCCAGGACCTGCCCGACGTAGAGCTGCTGGCGCAGCTGCTGCCATAGCACTTCTAGCTGGTGGCGGTGCAGCATTGATTGCTAAAGGTGATAGTCAGCCAGTACCAACTAATGACAGGGCTTCTGGTTTAGATAAGCCAGCTACAACTACTACTGAGACTCCTGTAGCATCGACACCTACAACCACTACAGAATTAGTACCCAGTACGACAACTGCACCTGTTGAAACAACCTCTACAACTATGCCTGATGTAGCGATGCCACCGATATCTATCCTAGATAATGATGTAAATGGTGGTACCGTGGAACGATCGCCAGAAGAGGTCCCCCCACTAACGGCAGAAGATGCACGCACTCGACTTAAGCCATGGATTGGCCAGTTTACTCGGGACGGACGGAGCGTAACAACTGAAGATGCTAATACAGGTATTACTACTACTAACTTTAATCGTGAATACCAAGATGGCCCAACACAAGGCTTCTGGAATGCAGTTGTAACACGGGACACTGCTACCCAGCGCGTAATGTCAGTGCAAGTTGGTGCATTTGGTGGAAATCTAGAGACTGGTGAAAATATTGAACCTGGTGTAGTAGCCAAGATAACTTTTGCAGATAATGACGTAGACTTCTCATTTGATTACTCGATAGCTAGCACGAATGTGCCACTAGACGTCGCTAAGAAGAACCAGGCATATAACGATATGCTTACCATGAGCGGTGCCATGCTCGGCGAAGCGGACATTCCGTTTGCCAATGTCCCACTCCAAGTTAGGGTTTAGTAACCAGTCTCTGTAACTCTCTTATTCCTAAGAACACTGCAGCGGCGCCTGCAGCGTATAGCCAGTCTGCACCACTAAGTGGGGCAGAACCAAAGTACTGATTAATCGGTGTGTAAATAACTGCCACTACGCATGTCATGCTGAGAGCCATGGCTCCCCACAGGTAGCTGTTGTGTAGTTGGTAGCGAGTAAACAAACCTTGCTGACTACGTCGTTGTAAGATGTTGCCAAGTTGGCACAGAACAATGGTCAGGTACGTTATGGCGGTGGCTTTCATATGTAGCAGGCTGCCGCTTTTTACCGTATCCGCGGCAACGCCGCTACGGTCAAAGAACAGTAGGTAATTACCAAAGGCTAAGCCGCCAATTAGTAAGCCACACCACAATAGGTCAGCGATCGTCTTTTTATTCAGGATGTGTTCTTTGGGATCTCGAGGTGGTTCTTGCATAAGTTCTCGGTCGGCTTGGTCCCAGCCAAGAGCCGCGATAGGGAAGAGCTCAGCGATAAGGTCAATGGCCAGAATCTGCATAACAGTCAGGGCCAGTGGCACGCCAAACAGGCTAGCAGCAGCCAGACTGACCAGGTTTACGACAAGCTCAGCACTGTTGCTAGTAAAGCAACTAAGCGTGCCTTTACGGATATTCTGGAAGACTACGCGTCCTTGCTGGACGGCTCCAATAAGGGTGTGAAAGCTGTCGTCGAGCAGGACTATGTCCGCGGACTGCTTGGCAACGTCGGTACCAGTTACGCCCATGGCCACACCAATATCTGCTTGCTTGAGGGCAGGGGCATCGTTGATGCCATCTCCCGTAACAGCCACAACGCGGCCGCTGTTTTTAATAAGGCCTACAATACGGAGTTTGTCTTCTGGACTAACTCGAGAAAACAGAACACTTCCTCCGGTAGTGAGTTTCAGGATCTCAGAATCTTTGAGCTTCTGGACTTCATCGCCGACGACTACGGTAATGTCGTCTTTGTTCTCAGCCAGTCCTGCTTTGTGAGCGATGGCCTGGGCGGTGGTGGCGTAGTCGCCAGTAATAATGGACACGGCAATGTGAGCCTGCCGGGCGTCTGCCATTGCCTCAGACACCTCGTCACGTAAGGGGTCGAGCATGGAGACCATGCCAAGATAGGTAAGGTCAGACTCAGCCTCTTCCATGGTAATGGAGTGAGCGTGCTTAGTGCCGGGTAAAATCTTGTAGGCGAAGCTGAGGTTGCGTAGGGCATCTTGGGCAAGTTGTTCGTTCTGGTTGAGTATAAAGCTGCGAGAAGCCTTATCCATATTCCTGGTGTGGCCGTGATCCCATATGTGCGTACATTTATCCAGTACGTTTTCGGGAGCGCCTTTTACAAATACATAGGTGTTCTTGCCATCTCCCCAGGCTCGGATGGAACTCATGCGTTTGCGAGCAGAGTCAAAGGGGAATTCCTTAAGTTCTGGATAGGTTCGCTCTAAAGCGAGTGGCTCCAGTCCTGCCTTCTGAGCAAGGGTAATAAGAGCAGCTTCGGTTGGGTCACCAATGGCATACCAATCGGCGTGTTCGGCGTCGGGAGCATCAACGCGGGCATTGCTGGCGAAGGCTCCAGCGGCAAAGAAGATTTCTAGATCTTTGAGTTCTTTAGAACTGAGCTTGCCAGCGTCAGTTCGTATGTCACCAGTAGCTTTGTAGCCGGTGCCGGTGACGTGGTAGGTTTGCTTGCCGACAAGCAGTTGCTGGACGGTCATCTGATTCTTGGTAAGGGTGCCTGTCTTGTCGGTGCAGATAATACTGGTGGCGCCGAGTGACTCGACGGCAGAAAGTTTCTTGACCAGTGCTCTCGCTCGCGCTAGACGGTTGGCGGCTTGGGCCAGGGTTGTGTTGATCTCAGCCGGCAGACCCTGCGGGATAATGGAACTGGCAATACCAATGGCAAACAGGAAGGCCTCCTTAATGCCAAGGTCTGCCTGGATGGCGATGGGCAGTAGTACGGCACACAGTACCATGGTGCCCTGAGTAACATGCTTGGCAATATTGTTCAGTTCTTTTTGGAGGGGGCTAATGTCTTGTGTAGTGCTTTGGCTAAGATTGGCGATGCGGCCGAGTTCAGTCTGCATACCGGTGCCGACAACTACGCCGTAGCCGTGGCCGGTGGCCACTGTTGTTCCCATGTAGGTAAGGTTGTGTCGGTCTCCAATGGGGACTTCTTTAGTTATGGCGTGAATAAACTTACGACTCGGGTTACTCTCGCCAGTTAGGGCAAAGTCATTAGTAGCCAGCTCCATCTCCTCGATAATACGCAGATCTGCCGGGACGCTGTCACCTTCTTCTATGTAGACAATATCTCCGGGTACGATTTCGGTACTGGCAATACTCTCTAGCTTGCCGTCACGGACAACCTTAGCTTCCGGAACGACCAGGCGCACCAGGCTTTCCATGATACGTTCTGCTTTGTATTCCTGAGTGAACCCAATGATGGTGTTGAACATGACCAGGGCGAAGAGCACGATACTGGTTCGCTGGTCTCCCAGGTATAAGGAAATGACGGCACTAGCACAGAGCAGCAGGATCATGAGATCTTTGAACTGCCGGAGATAACGAATAAACCAACCCTCTTTGTGAGTTTCTTCTAGCTGGTTAAGGCCATACTGTTTTAAGCGACCAGTGGCATCTGAAGTACTCAGACCATCTCGGCTCGTGCCCAGGTCCTTACATATTCTTGGGACATCTAATAGATAAGCTGGTTTTTTCTCACGCTCCATACGTAAGCAGTATAGCTGAACTATAGCGGTTTTGCTTTTACTATTTCTAAGGGGTAAAATGCTTTCCTATGTTAGGAAATAAACAGTGAGTGAAGCAGCGGGCTACAGAGTAGACCCTCTTGGGGTGTACCTTAATGAAATTGGTAAGGTACCACTGCTTACTGCACCCGAGGAGGTGGAGTTAGCTAAGGCTGTTGAAGCTGGCCAGGCTTTGACTGCTCATCATGACGCGTTGGTTAAGGCGGGTGAGACCCCTCTTCCGTTTACGCGTGAAGAGCACCATGCCATTGCTGCAGGTAATGCGGCTAAAGATAGGTTTATTAGAGCCAACCTTCGATTGGTCGTTAGTGTTGCTAAGCGGTACCCGCTGCCTACAGGTTTAGAACTTCTTGACCTCATCCAAGAAGGCAACCTAGGTCTTGAACACGCCGTCGACAAATTTGATTGGCGTAAGGGCTTTAAGTTTAGTACCTACGCAACCTTCTGGATACGCCAGAGTATAGCGAGAGGAATGGACCAGACAGGCTCATTAATACGAGTACCAGGCGGTAGAGGATCGGCTTTGCGAGCCGCAAGACGGGCTGAGGTGAATGGCGGGCCTGCACTAAGCAGAGATGACGAAGAATTATATCGGCTCATAACTCCTACATCGCTTGATAGGCATGTGGGGCGAGATGGGGATGATGAATTTATTGATATCCTTCCTGATACACGCGATGCGCCTGACGAAGCAGTAATACGAGGCCTAGGGGCTAGCGTTATCGAGCAGGCGCTCGCGACTCTTGATCCACGTAGACAATCTATGGTGATCGATCGATTCGGTTTAGTTACGGGCGAAGGATTGTCATACAGAGAGATTGGGAGAATGCATGGCGTAAGCTCTGAGGCGGCTCGGAGAATGGTTGATCGAGCGCTTAAAGATTTGCGAGACGTAGAGGGATTACGGGGAATGTTGATCGATACTCTTGATGAAACGTTCTAGCGTATACTTATTGGTATGACTGACAAGGGGACGACTACAAAGAAAAAACGACTAGCAATTATAGACGGCAAGTCCGTCTTTTACCGTGGCTACTATGCCATGCCTGGACTAAGTACTAAGGACGGGACACCAACGGGTGGTGTGTATGGCTTTGCCGTCATGGCCCTTGAAGTTCTGAGGAAGTTAGACCCTGACTATGTCTGTGTAGCGTGGGATAAGCCCAAGACTAATATCCGCCGTCGTCTCAAGTTATATCCTGCCTACAAAGCAGGGCGCAAACCGCCACCAAAGGACTTCTACGACCAGATTCCATTGCTACATGATCTGCTCGCTGCATTTGGCTGGCCGCTCTATGAGTTCGACGACTATGAAGCTGACGACATCATGGGCACATTAGCAGTGCAGGCAGCAGACCAGGATATCGAGACAATGCTCATTACGAGTGATATGGATATGCTGCAGCTGATCAACCCACACGTAAGTGTGTATGCCTTGAAAAAAGGACTGAGTAATATTGAGTTGTATCACCCAGAGAGTTTCACCGAAAAGTACGGCATTCTGCCGAAACAGTTCCTAGACCTTAAGGCCCTGAAAGGGGATAGCTCTGACAATATTCCAGGAGTACCAGGTATTGGTGAAAAGGGTGCGTTAGATCTACTTAAAGTACATAAAACACTGGACGGGGTGTATGAGAATCTTGATCTTATCAAGGAGAGTACGCGCAAGAAACTAGAAGCTGGTAAAGAACTGGCATACCTCAGTAAAGAATTGGCAGATATATGGACCGACGCTCCTATTAAACTCAACCTCAAAGAACTAGATATTAGTGCCTGCGACCCAGAAAAGATCCGGACTAAGTTAGAAGAATTAGAGTTCCGAACCTTGGCACGACAACTACCTGAATACATGAACGTAACGACAGACGAGAGTACTAAGCGGGAAGAACTCAAAAACTTGAAAGTTGGCACGGTTGTCGAGATCGTAGATGACAAGGCACTAAAGAAGTTCACTGTACCGAAAGCCAAGCAATTGGTTATTCAATCGACCTGCAGCGATGACCGTGACCGGGTGCCTGAACAAATAATGCTTGGTTTTGATGACCAGACTATTGTTCTGAAGCTGGATAAGCTGACACCCGAACTAGTGCAGGGAACACTCAACTCCTGTTTCATGGCCCACGATTCAGTAATTGGCTACGACATTAAGACCTCACTGAAGGCACTCATTGCCCTAGGGGTTTCAGTACCAAAAGTTGAGCATGATGTGCTTATCGGCAGCTTTATTATTAACAGCCTGAGGCGTGAACAATCTTTGAGTGAACTAGCAGCGGCAGATATTGGCGTGCACCTAGACGAAACGGTTGCTACGCCGGCTGACGTGACGGCGGTAGTGTACGGACTGTATAAGCAGCAGAAGGCTGAGCTGGATAAGATCCCGAGCCTGAAGAAGTTGGCCGAGAACATTGAGTGGAAAATAATACCTGTACTTGCTGCCATGGAGCAGGAAGGTATCCTGCTCGATACTCATTACTTGAAACTCATGGCTGCTCAAGTAGACGATATGATTAGCGATCTTGAGCAACAAATTTATGGCTTTGCTGACCAAGAATTTAATATTGGTTCACCAGCACAACTCGCAGATATCTTGTTCGAAAAGCTGAAGCTACCAACAGAAGGTATTAAGAAAGGTAAGACTGGCTACTCAACAGCTGCTAGTGAACTAGATAAATTGCGAGCAGGGCACCCAATTATTGATATGATCACCCAGTACCGCGAAGTGACTAAGCTCAAGAGTACCTACATAGATGCATTACCAAAGCTGGTAGACAAAGACTCCAAGCTGCACACTAATTTTGCACTGACGGTTGCCCAGACGGGGCGACTCAGTAGCAACGATCCAAATCTCCAGAACATTCCGGTGCGCACCGAACTTGGTAAGCGTATTCGTACGGCGTTTGTAGCTAACAAGGGCAATACGCTTGTTGGTGCAGACTACAGTCAGTTTGAGCTACGCCTTGCTGCAGTACTGGCTGACGACAAAGAGATGATCGCCGCCTTTAACCGCGGAGCAGACATCCATACTATGACGGCTGCGCAGGTATACGGACGTGACCCGGAAGACGTCACTAAGAACATGCGCCGTGAAGCTAAGGTTGTTAACTTCGGCATTATGTACGGACTTAGCGTACACGGTTTGGTGGCTGCTACGGGCATGACCTATGATGCAGCTAAGACCTTTATTGAGAAGTACTTTGAAACCCGACCAACACTCAAGAAATACATTGAGTCAGTTAAAGAGAAAGCTAAGGAAGATGGCTTTGTCGAGACTATGCTTGGCCGACGTCGGCCCACACCTGACATTAAATCGAGTAACTTTGCAGTTCGTGAAGCGGCTATGCGTGCAGCAGTGAATATGCCATTCCAGGGTAGTGCAGCCGACATTATGAAATTGGCCATGATAGACATCCACGAAAAGCTACAAGGCACTAAAGCTAAGATGCTCCTGCAGATCCATGACAGCGTGCTGGTTGAGTGTCCTGAAGAGGATGCTAAGGATATTGCCAAGCTGCTCAAAGACACGATGGAGAAAGCCTACAAGCTGCCTGTTGAGCTAACAGTAGACACGACGGTTGGTAAGAATTGGGGTGAGCTTTGATTCGTGCAGTCATCTTTGACTGCTTTGGGGTACTCGCGGGTACCGGAATTTGGAATGTATACGAGCGTGCCGGCGGAGATAAAGTTGAAGATGCGGGCTTTCTTGACGAAGTCTTTGATGCAGCCAACCTGGGGCAGATAACTAAACTACAAGCAACTGAAAAGGTAGCAGACAAGCTTGGTATAAGTCCTGAGCAGTGGCAGCAGTATGTTGACGAAGATGAGACTCCAAACGAAGACGTCTTTGAGTACATTCGTTCCATAAAATCAAAGTATAAGATTGGGTTACTAAGTAATGCTAGTGCAGGCATGCCTGGGAGGCATTTTACTGATGAACAAATCAACCTGTTTGATGCTGTGATCGTATCGGGGGAGGTGGGTCTCATAAAGCCAGACCCAAAGATCTTTAGACTTGCTGCGGAAAAGCTTGGGGTTAAACCAGAAGAAGCTTTATTCACGGATGACCATACAAAGTATCTAGAAGGCGCTCGGCAAATTGGTATGCATATCCACCAGTTTACGACGATAAATAAACTCAAATCAGCAATCGATGAGTTGATGGGGAGCGAAACATGACGGATATTATTCAGCGCATCGCTATGAAAGCAGTCATTCTCAATGATGAAGGCAAGGTCCTACTCGTGCGAGTTGCCGACACACCAAAGGCTGGCCCAAATGCGGGGAAGTACGGTCTGCCGGGAGGGAAGCTAAAGCCTGGAGAGGCATGGAACGAAGGTCTTGTTCGTGAAGTTTTTGAAGAGACTGGCATCAAGGTCACGCCGACCAAGCCGATTAGCATCGGTGAATGGCGACCAGAAGTGCAGGGACTGCAATTGCAGATTGTTGGTGTTTTTATTACTTGCACAGCAGAGAGATACGAGGTGACACTCAGCTCCGAGAACGATGCATACCTTTGGGCTAGCAAGCAAGATTTCTCGGATGTAGAGGTCATGGAACCTGACCGGCAGACTGCATTAGACTCACTTACCTAGGGAGATAAAAGAGGCCGTAAAAACATTGTAAATATACTGTAAATGTGATATTATACCGGTGTTAAGAGACGCTTATGACACCTAAACGACAATTTATCATTTTTCTAACATTTGTAGTGGGCTTCGTCCTGCTGCTTGCTGTTGTATTTGGTCGTGGTCCAGGCGCACGAAACACTGGTAAGAACAGTACTACCAAGAAGGTTTTTAGCCTCAACGACTATGCTCAGCGTGATTCTGAAGTAACTGCTGTCTTCGATGGTCCTATTAACGGCGACGACGCTCACCGTTCTGTTCGGATTACGGTATCTCGTGGTAGTCGTACCATTGACGTTATGCAGGGTTACGAAGGTAAGGTGATTAAGTCGCAGACATTCGTGAATAATCCAGATGCCTACTATGACTTCATCCACGCTCTCGCTCGTACTGGTTTCGGTAAGACCGTTAAGAGTAGCTACGAGAATGAAATTGGTATCTGTGCCACTGGTCGTCGTTACACGTATGAAGTGTTGGACAACAACGACAGCGTTTCTCGCACCTGGGGTGCTAGCTGTGTAAAGGGTAACTCAGCAGCGGCTTCTGACGTCGTAAACAATCTCTTTCGTATGCAGATTACTGGTTACGGCGATATTGTCGACGGCGTACAGTACTAAAGCGACAGTCTCCTGGTATCATTGGTAGATGATACGTGCCATTATCTATGACTGTTTTGGAGTACTAACCGGGGATACCTGGAAAGAGTTTACCGCTACACTTGGTGATAACGTTAAGAGTGATGTGCGTAATGCTCACGGTGCCTACGACCGTGGGCTTATAAGTTACGAAGAGTTTCGTGAGCAGGCGAGTGAGATTACTGGCGCAGAGCCGGAAGTCTTTGACCAAATCTTTATACACCGCACAGGTCGCCACAAGAATACGATACTCCTCGCACACATAAAGGAACTGAAGAGTACCTACAAACTAGGAATCTTGAGTAATGTCGGTACAGCCTGGATACGAGAAGAGTTTTTAACAGCCGAAGAGCAGGCCCTATTTGATGATATGGTGCTGTCCTTTGAAGTCGGTAAAAGCAAGCCAGATCCCGCTATTTACGAATTAGCCTGTCAGCGCTTGGATGTAGAGCCTAGTGAGGCGGTCTTTGTAGATGACCTCGTTCCATACTGCCAGGCGGCCGAAGCGGTTGGTATGAAGACCGTGCAGTACCAAGACTTTGCACAGTACAGGGCTGCTATTGACTTGGTGTTAGCTGACGCGAATAAGTAATTTCTTCTTAGACTTAACGGTGTTCTGGAGTTCGAAGATATTGAGTCGGAGTGTGCCGGCCAGTGCTGAGCTGTTGGCGTTTATGATGATCTGCGTCTTATTTACGGTCACACTCACGGGCGCTTTGAAGCGGCGCATGACGAACTCTTTAATGATGGCAATTTCGGGGGGTTGGTTGTCATCTCGCCGTAGCAAGATATCCTTTAGTGACTCACTCATATGGAACTAGTATACTAAAGGTCGCTGTAAGAAGCGGAGAAAGGGAAGAGCGTGCCAGAACTACCTGAGGTAGAGACGGTTAAATTGGGGCTGAGTAAACTAGTAGTTGGTAAAACAATTACTGGTGTAATTCATGATACCCCTAAGTCGTTCCCTAATGCAGAAGCTGACGTACAGCAGTTCTTAGTCGGAGCCAGTATCCTGGAGATAAAACGGCGGGCCAAGGTGCTTATTATTGAACTGTCTACCAAGTATTCATTGCTTATTCACCTGAAGATGACCGGCCAGATGGTGTTCTTGGGAGCTACCCGGTTTGGGGCGGGGCACCCGAACGATTCACTCATCGGGGAGTTGCCGGATCGCTCAACCCGGGTAACGATTTCCTTTAACGACCAGTCGCAGTTGTACTTCAATGACCAACGTAAGTTTGGCTGGGTAAAGCTTGTACCAACAGTTGAGATTCCAAACATAGATTTCATGAAGAAGCTGGGGCCTGAGCCGCTGGCGGCAGACTTTACGGATGCACAGTTCAGCGAACGCTTGCTGCGACGCAAGAACAGCAATATTAAGGCTGTGCTGCTGGACCAGACCGTGGTAGCCGGTATTGGTAATATATATGCCGACGAGGCCCTCTGGGCGGCTAAGATCCATCCGTCTACATTGGTACGGAACGTGAGTCAGGTGAAGTTGAACAAATTGTTTGTTGAGCTTCAGGCTGTGTTACGTTTGAGTATTGAGAAAGGCGGATCGTCGGACCGCAACTATGTGAATGCGGAAGGCAAGAAGGGTAGTTATATTAGCTTCGCTAAGGTCTTTAGGCGTGAGGGTAAAGAATGCCCACGCTGTGGCACAGTGATTATCAAGACTCGCGTTGCTGGACGAGGAACACACCTCTGTCCACATTGTCAGAAGGTAATCGCGTGATACTGACCCTCACCGGCACCAATAGCTTCTTACTGCGAGATGAACTACGTAAGCGTACTGCTGCCTTTGTACAGGCCTACGGTGACTTTGGATTAGAGCGTTTGTCGGCAGAGGAGACTGAGTACCCCAGGCTGCTTGAAAGCGTGCAGGCCATGCCGTTCCTAGCTGAAAAGCGCATGGTAATTATTGATGCACCAGCAGCTAACAAGCAGCTGGCAGAGCACATTGAACAATTCCTAGACGCAGTTAACGAGCAGACCGACCTGCTACTGGTAGAGCCTAAGTTCGATAAGCGCAGTAGCATGTATAAGACGCTCAAGAAACAGACTGACTTTACAGAGTATGGCGAACTAGATGAGGTTGGCCTAGCCAGGTGGTTAGGCGTGGAGGCAAAGAGTCAGGGCGGGGGCATAAGCAGCCAGGACGCTCGGTATTTAGTGCAGCGAGTGGGGACCAACCAGCTGCGGCTGAGCAATGAGCTCGCTAAGCTACTCAGCTATGACGACACTGTTACTCGGCAGTCCATTGAACACCTGACCGTCCAGACCCCGCAAAGTACTACCTTTGAACTTCTGGAAGCAGCATTCGCTGGCAATGCCAAGCGGACACTGGCACTCTATGACGAACAGCGTCGACAGAAAGTCGAACCACAGGCTATCTTGGCGCTACTTGCATGGCAGTTACACGCCTTAGCGGTTGTGAAGGCTGCTGGCAATACTCCGGCGAATGATGTTGCTTCGCAGGCAAAGCTGAATCCCTTCGTGGTGCGTAAGACACAGCCTCTGGCGCGGAGCATAGAGGGGAGTAAGTTGAAACAACTTATTCACCAGGCACTGGAACTAGATATTCGACTTAAGTCAGAAGTCATAGACGCCGATGCGGCTCTGCAAGAGCTGCTTATAGCTATCTCTAATAGGAACTTGCATAAATAACAATATTGTGCTAAAGTTTATACTGTAGAACGATAAAACAAACAATCTAAAAACACCGTGGCAACCATAACCCCAACTCTACCAGTCGAGTCTCCAGCAGAACCTCCTGTACTTCCTGTAATACACCCAGACACGCTGGGTTATAAGACTGTAGAGTTTGATACTGCCTTGGCGCAGCAACGTATTGAAGAAGGTGCGAATCCTTCTCGGCGTCATGGGATTGCTAAACGGGCTTTGCAATCATTGGGTCTTGCCGCCCCTGAACCTCCAGAGCAAGTTATTGAGTCCATCGCATACAAAGAGATCGTACAACAGGAGCAGATTGATAGTGTACGTAACAGACTAACGAGTATTACGCCTAGTAAAAAGCCTGCCTTAACAGAAGCAGTAATCGCGACGATGCCTCCGTTTTTGTATGACCAGTTTGAAATAGAACACCCAGAGTCGGTTGAAGAGGAATTCCCGCACAGCCTAGTAGATTGGTTGACTGAATCCTCGTATAAAGATATGCCAGATACTACCCCACAAGAGAAGCAGGCACGTGAGGAAAAGCACAAAGCAGAGAATGCTCGACTGCTTAACTTCCTACAAGCACACAACCACTATGTAGAGAACTTTCAGCAAGATGATAAATTTCTTGAAAAAGTGGAGGTTCAAAAGCAACGCTGGGCACAAGGAGTAGCCCGTGGTCTCAACAGTGGTTACTACGATGAGTCGGCACGTGAGCGCGCGCAAAATGTAGACGCACTGCGGGTCTACGAAGGAGACGACTTCTCAACACTACTGGCAGATATGGCAGGCTTTCATAACCGCGGGACAAGTACGGTCGTTGTGTCGCGTAAACATATCGGAAGATCTACGGTACATGAACTGAATCATGCGCTACTGTGGGGTGGCGATGTAGAAAAACTTGCCGATGACCCACTCAATACTAGATGGGCCGATGAAGCGTTAACTGAACACGCTGCACAACTTAATAAAGCCGCAGGCGCTCAGGATCCTGAGGTTATGCACCTCGAATGGGGATCATACCGAGGATTTAGGGGATTACTTGGTGCAGCTGTTGAGGTCGCACGAGAAAAGGGCATGCAGGTATCTATGAAACGAATGCTGCTAGCTTATTCAAGTGCTGGCGAAGATCGAACTAGGCGAACCGCATGGCTTGATCGTGAATTTGATAAGGTTTTCGGCACTGAAGAATTCTTTGTCACTGTTCAGGCGCGGCTCAATGAGCACGTGGAACTTTCTCAAAATGAATTTAAGAGACAGGGCAAAGAATTACCCGCAAGGCACGTACTCTATAACGAAGCGGCAGTTGTGCTGGCGGCACGACTGCGTAAAAACGGACGAGTTCCAATAAATTGGAATTAGCTATTTCTTAGCTTTGGTAGTGGTCTTTTTTGCTGGAGCTTTTTTTGCAACAGCTTTCTTTGGAGCAGCTTTAGCCTTAGCAGGAGCTTTAGCACCAGCTTTCTTCGCAGCAGCAGCAAGTTGCTTCTTCTTGCGAGCAGCTTTGTTCTTGTGAATAACACCCTTTTTAACAGCCTGGTCTAGCGCGCTTTGAGCTTTGCTAGCATTGGCACCGGTGATGCTGGCGTGAAATGTCTTTAGAGCAGAACGGAGGGTTCGCTTGGTTTTACTGTTACGAACCGCTGCTTTGTTAGATACGCGGACACGCTTTTTAGCTGACTTGATAATTGGCATATGTCTAATGTTCCTTATTTTCTTTAGAGTTTATTGATTATCGGGACTACTATAACAGATACGGCCGGCTGTCACAAGCATGACAGGGTTGAATCATGTAGAAAAGGTAGACAAGCGTAAGCGGCTATGATACTGTTTCAGAAGGTAAGCTAAAACAAAAAACAAACATGGATCCTACTACTCCACTTCAACCCTATACGCCACCAGCAAATCCTCCTGCTGGTGCAGCGCCATACCCGCAGCCATTACAAGCTGTGTATCCTATGGCCCAGGCTCCACTAGCTATGCCACCAGCATCGTACCCTCCAGCTCCTCCAATAGGACCATCTCAAGCGGTATATCCGGCCTATCCTCCCGCTCCACCGGCTGGCCCAATTGCTGAACAACAGGCCCCAGCCCCTATGAATATGGGTGGTGCACCTGGACCAGAGCAGGACGTGGTGAATGTGCGTGAAGATCTCATAACGAAGCTCCGAACTGCCAACAATGTGTTGGTAACAGTAAGTAATAACCCAAGTGTCGACCAGCTGTCGGCAGCTATTGGGTTAACCCTGCTACTTAATAAACTGGATAAGCACGCCACGGCTGTATATAGCGGTAAGACACCGTCGACAATTGAGTTCTTGCAACCGGATAAGACGCTCGAGAAGAACACGGATAGTCTTCGGGATTTCATTATCGCTCTGGATAAAGCCAAAGCAGATAAGCTCCGTTACAAGGTAGAAGATAAGTTCGTAAAGATCTTTATTACGCCGTATCACACGAGTCTGAGCCAGGAAGATCTTGAATTCAGTCAGGGCGACTTTAATGTCGACGTCGTTGTGGCCATTGGTGTTCACAAGCGAGAAGAATTAGACGAGGCTATTACGGCACACGGCCGAATCTTACATGATGCGGTAACTGCCAGCATTAACAACAAGCAGCAATCAGATCTGGGGGCGCTTAACTGGTTTCAACCAGATGCCAGTAGCTTGTGTGAAATGCTCGTAGGTATGATCGAGCCGTTGCAAGGTGACCGAGCTTTGTTAGACGAACAGATCGCCACAGCCTTCCTAACTGGTGTAGTTGCCGAAACAGAACGCTTCAGCAACGAAAAGACCTCTCCGCACACCATGAACATCTCCGCCACCCTCATGAAGGCCGGTGCCAACCAGCAATTGGTTGCAAGCAGACTTAATGTGCCTGAGGCGCCCGCTAAAGACAAAGACTTCGATAACAAGAAGATGGAAGATCTAGCCAAGGAAGGCACCGCGGCACCAATTCCTAACAATGACGGTTCACTTGCTATTGAGCACAAGAAGGAAGAAGTTCCACATCCTGCACCGGTAAAGACCCTTGAGCAACTTGAGAAAGAGAACAAGGACATCCCGGAGGATGGGGAGGAAGACGGGGATCTTGCTAAGATTCACATCGATGACGAAGGTAAGTTAGTCTCGGCCGAAGAAGCCAAGAAGGTCACTAGTGGCCCAATCGCCGAACAGCCTGCCAGTGGTGGTAATATGATTCTCCAGCCACCAACTCTTGGCGGGGATCTTAGTTCTGCTACCAGAAATGCACAATCTGCTCCTGACGTTGCCGTTACGGAATCGAGCGCTCCACCAGAGGGGAATGGGCTATCTCCTCACAACAAGACCATCCAGCCATTAACCGAAGAAGAACGATCTAAGGGCCAGACGCTGGAACAGATTGAGCAAAGTGTAGAAAGCCCCCATCTAGGATCAGAGCCTTCTCATGAAGACATGGCTCGGCAGGCAGTAGCGGATGCTACCAACGCCGTACCATCTGATCGACTAGAGCCAGTTGCTGCTCTTAATGCTCAGCCGATTGACTTGCAAGGTTCACCGGCGCCATCTCCGGCAGCAGTACCAACTCCTGCGCCTACGCCAACGCCAATTCCTGAACAAGACCTCACAACCGAAGATATCTTTCCGACCCAGTTAATTGGTCCAGATAAAGGCCCAGGCCCCGATCCAACAGCCGGTGCGGTTGATCCAAGCGCGCCTCCTCCAGTGCCTCCTCCACTCGTTCCACCAACTCTCTAGTGTGGTAGGCTACTACCATGAATTTAGATGAAGTACTGCTGGTAGATAAGCCTAAGGGCTGGACGAGCTTTGATGTCGTTGGCAAAATTCGCTCACAGTTACGTTCCTTAACGGGGCAGAAGGTGAAAGTTGGCCACGCCGGCACGCTTGACCCTTTGGCTACAGGCCTACTGATAGTACTAGTGGGTAAGGCTACTAAGCGCCAAGATGACTTCATGAAGCAAGATAAAGTGTACGAAGTGGCGATGAAGCTTGGGCAAACCAGTACGACTGCCGATGAAGAAGGGGAGAAGATTGTTGTCTCTGACCGTGAACCGTCTCGTGAAGAGGTAGAGCAGGCTGTATTGCAATTTGTGGGTGAGATTAGTCAGATACCTCCGGCATACTCGGCCATTAAGGTTAATGGGCAGCGCGCCTACAAGCTCGCTCGTGCGGGTAAAGAAGTAACAATTGAACCGCGCAATGTCACAATTTATGCGATTGAACAGATTGAATATGAATATCCGACCGTCAGATTTACAGCAAAAGTATCCAGCGGTACCTATATTCGCTCTCTTGTAACAGATATCGGTGAGGTGCTTAGTACTGGTGCGTATATGAGCGACTTACGACGTACGCAGATAGGTGACTTTGCCGTTGCCGATGCAGTCTTACCTGAAGCTGCTCTAACAGGGGTATCTTTAGGGGTCGATACCTGATAAGATAGACAGATTATGGTTGTTTCAGTAAACATCGCCGAAAAGTCATTCGGCAATAACGTCTTGTACCACGATCTTCGCTTGGAGATTCAGGATGGTGAGAAAATTGGCCTGGTAGGGCGCAATGGTACTGGTAAGACGACATTGCTGCATATGATCACGGGTGAAGATACTGACTACGACGGTACCGTGCAAGCTAAGAAGGGTACGATTATCATTGGTAGTCGGCAGGAACACCATGGCTTTGAAGACCAGTCGGTCCTGGAGTATATTCTTGGTGATCTACCAGAGTACGCTAAGCACAAACACATCCTGGACACCTATCCAGAAAAGATGGGTGCCAACAATCGCCTCATGCACGACTATTCCGACTCTTTAGAGCGATTTAGCCAGCTTGGCTACTTTGAGGTAGAAAACGAGATCCTAGAGGCTCTCAGGGCTTACCAGGTAGAAGAAAGCATGTCGCAGGGTCCGCTCAAGAACTTGAGTGGTGGCCAGAAGCGTATGGTGGAGCTGGTTAAGGTGCAACGAGCCCGGGCGCACTTGGCACTTATCGACGAACCGACCAACCACATGGACTTTGTGGCCAAGAAAGCCTTCTTAAAGTGGTTTAAATCGGCGCGTGAAGCAGTGGTAGTAATTACCCACGACCGTGACGTGTTGCAGTCCGTTGACCGGATTATTGAAATTAGAGATGGTCAGGCCTTTAGCTACCCTGGAAATTATGACGACTACCTCCGTATTAACGCTGTGAAGATTGGTTCAGAGGTAACCCAGTTTAGCTTAGTGCAACGACGGATTTCTAACCTCAAAGAGAACATTATCCGATTCCGCAGGCTCAAGGAACGCTCCCGCGATCCGGGAACTATCCAACGCTTTAAAGCCCTTGAAGTAAAAGCGGTTACAGAGCTAGCGGAGCTTGAGAAGACTGAGATGCCAACGTTCTGGATCGACCGTGAGTCTGTAGGTGAGCTGAATGAGAAAATGGGTGCTGCCTACAAACGCCACAAGGCCAAGAATATTAAGGTGGATGCCCGTAAGTCCGAATCTGAAAGCAGTCGATTGCTCGTTGAAGTTCGTAAATTGAGTCTTGGTTATGATAAGCCACTATTTGCAGATATTAGCTTTGATCTCCGAGAAGGTGACCGTATTCGGTTGCACGGCCGGAACGGGGCAGGTAAGTCGACGCTCGTTAAGGCAGTTGTTGCCAAGGTGCAGGACAGTCAGCCTGAATCGACCATCTTTGACGGTACTATAGCCAGTGAGAAAGAGCTCAAAATCGGTATATACGAGCAGGAAATAGATCCTGGGTATTTGCCGCTGACCTTATCGCAGGCCATAGAGAAGGCTTATATGGCGAAAGATGTGCCGGTTAGTGACCAGAAAGTGAAGCAACTACTTGGTGATTATCTATTTAACCCTGCAACAGATGGGGATGTGCCGCTCAGTCGCCTCAGCGGTGGTCAGAAAGCTCGGTTCCAGCTTATGAATATGCTAGCTGGTGATCCACAAATTCTAGTACTAGACGAACCAACAAACCACTTGGATCTGCCGAGTATTGAAGAGTTGGAGAATGCTCTTGAAACGTACCATGGAGCAGTTATCTATATCTCGCATGATAGCTACTTTGCTCGCAATGTTGGGGGTGAGACCGTAGACGTTGCGCCATTGCCTTTACCATATTATAATATGTAAATGAATCCACTATCTCATGCTTCGCGCTCAGCACGAAGGGGCGTAAAAAACTTTCGTAACTGCCAACTCAAGACAGTAAATACTACCACTAGTAAGGCAGCATCCGTTGCTCTCTTTACGACGAAGGCAGAGCTGGTGACATGCCCACAAATGGAAGATGATGGTAGCGGAAAAATAACTCTACCCAGCCGAGACCTCTATACTCCTGAACGGTCCGTCAAGAATGCACAAAAGCGCTTGGAACGTGTTTGTGGAGCCAGTATTTGCGCTAATTGCGTGTATGTAGGACTGGAGACCCCGGTGCAGGTAAGTGTGTATCGTACGGAAGTTACTGATGCTAAAAGGGTGGCAATAGAGGCGCAACTGGAGTTAGCGCAGGCGACTCTGGCGCTCAAAGCGGTTGAGGGACAACTGCCCGTGGCTAATCCCCAGGTTTAATTTCCGTCATTATCTTGCCTAACAGGGGCGAGTGTGGTATTATGTTTCTAACGCCATCAATCTCTAACAAGTATCTATATAAAGGAAGTGAATGATTTCAACAGATAAGAAGCAAGCAGTAATTGCCGACCTACAGAAGAGCAAAAACGACACCGGCAGTAGCGCCGTACAAGTTGGTATTCTTACCGAGCGAATTAAAGAACTTACTGGTCACCTACAAGTGAACAAGAAGGACTTCATGGCTCGTCGTGGTCTACTACAGATGGTTGGCGCTCGTAAGCGTCACCTCAAGTACATTGCTAGCAAAGATAGTAAGGCATACCTAGAGCTCATCAAGAAGCTTGGTATTCGCCAAACTAAAACTACTAAGTAATTTGCATAGACTATACTGCCCTAAAACAGGGCAGGAGCTTGTGCACATTAACACTCACTCTTCGTCGTAGGGCCACAGATATATGCTGCCACTGTTCACGCACAAGGAAGGCACCTATATTTGCACTCTGCGACGAAACCAGAAAGGAACAGAATCTTGTCTACAATAAACCCTTACGGTAAAGACATTATTAAAGTAGAAACACAGTTATGTGGTAAAACCCTCACGCTAGAGGTCGGACGAGTTGGTTTTAGGACCAGCGCCAGCGTTATCGTCCGTTACGGCGACACAGTCGTACTTGGAACGGCCATGGTTGGTAAAAAACCTATCCAGGGCTTTGATTACTTCCCACTATCTATTGATTACGAAGAAAAGATGTATGCAGCTGGTAAGATCAGCGGCTCTCGTTTCATTAAGCGTGAAGGTCGACCCAGTGAGGACGCTATCCTTATTGGTCGTCTGATTGACCGTCCTATTCGACCACTATGGCCAAAAGGCTACCGGCATGAAGTACAGGGTGTCACCAGTGTTCTATCCATGGACCCAAGCTTCAGACCTGACATGGTAGCCATGATTGCTATGAGTACGGCATTTATGATGACCGGTGCACCATTTGATGGTCCGATTGCTGGTCTTCGTGTGGGTATCAAGGATGACAAGTTTGTAGCCTTTGCTGATGCAGCAACCTATGACGACGGTGAGCTTGATCTCGTTGTGGCTGGTACTAAAGACGCTGTCATGATGGTAGAAGCGGGCGCTAATGAAGTAGATGAGTCTAAGGTTATCGAAGGTATTGCATTCGCCCTAAAGGAAATGCAGCCAGCTATTGCTGCTCAGGAAGAACTTATCAGGAAGCTCAAGGTAGAGAAGCAAGAGTTTGAACTCAGCCTCCCAGATGAAGATATTCAGAAGCGGGTAGACACTTGGGTAGAAGGCAAGCTTGGTGCAGGTCTACGTAGTCCATATCCAGAACGAAATGAGATGGTTAACAAGATGCGTCGCCAGATGGAAGAACACTTCCAAGAAGAACTTGGCGCAGATGCCTATAAGGATCTTCGACAGGAATATGACGATGCGCTTACTATGGCCATTCATAAAGATGTCCGTAAGGGCATTGTTGAAGAAGGTCTTCGCCCAGATGGCCGTAAGATGGATGAGATCCGACAGCTGTCTAGTGAAGTAGGCATCTTGCCACGAACACACGGCTCAAGCCTGTTTACCCGCGGTATGACCCAGGCTATGAACATTGTGACGCTAGCGCCACTCAGCTACGTACAGTTAATCGACACCATGGAACGAGACACCGAGAAGCGCTATATGCACCACTACAACGCTCCAGGCTACACCGTTGGCGAGATTAAGCGTTTAGGCTCTCCAGGGCGCCGAGAAATCGGTCACAGTGCACTCGCCGAGCGAGCACTACTACCTGTAATGCCAAGTGAAGCTGATTTCCCGTACACCGTTCGTTCCGTAACAGAGATTATGAGCCAGAATGGTAGTACCTCAATGGCGGCTACTTGTTCTAGCTGTTTAGCGTTAATGGACGCTGGTGTGCCACTCAAGCGACCAGTAAGTGGTATCGCTATGGGCTTGATGCTCGATGGCACAAAACCAATTATTCTATCTGACATCGCTGACGCCGAAGACTTCGCAGGGGATATGGACTTCAAGGTAACTGGTACCACTAAGGGTATTACAGCTCTACAAATGGACATGAAGGTCCATGGTCTGCCCGTCGAAACACTGGCTAAGGCTCTTGAAGCCGGTAAGATTGGCCGTGGCAAGATTCTTGTCCACATGCTCACCGTCCAGGACGCGCCAAACAAGAAGATGAGCCCATATGCACCACGTGTAGAAGCGATTCAGATTAACCCTGACAAGATTCGTGAAGTTATTGGTAAGGGTGGTGAAGTTATCCAGAAGATTACTGGTGAAACAGGGGCAGAGATCGACATTAAGGACGACGGAACCATTATGATCGCCAGCCCAGACGGTGCCAGTATCGACGCTGCTAAGGCCTGGATCCAAAGCATTGTGGCCGAACCAGAGGTTGGCAAGATCTACGAAAATGTACCAGTAGCCAGTGTTATGGACTTCGGTGCCTTCGTGACGATTATGCCAGGCAAGGACGGTCTCGTACATGTGTCAGAGATGTCTGAAGAGCGGGTTAATAAGCCAAGTGATGTCGTAAAAGAAGGCGATACAGTGACCGTCAAGCTGGTGGCAATTGACGATCGCGGCCGACTACAACTAAGCATGAAAGCTGCTGCCAGGGAGCTGAAAGATGGCAAAAAGTAACAAAGAGAAAACTATCTACGATCTCATACGTCAAAGAAATAAATGGGCGCTTGCTGCTCTTGTAGTCAATGTAGTAACTTTGATCATTCTGTTTGTAGAGCGGAATGACTACCCGGGTACTGGTTTCCCTGTGTATTACCTCTTTGGTTTAGCGGCAGTACTACTGATCATTGCAGCATTACAGGACAAGCGAAATGGCAAATAATAAGCAACATTACTTGTACGGACGGGGTGGGCTAATCGCTACAGGCGTAGTTGCCCTTATCGCTGGTTGGTTCATGTTTATCCGAGCAGTCGACACGGGGAGCCTACAACAGTATGGTCTCTTGATTGTCCTTGTTGTTTTTGGTATCAACCGACTAGTGCGCGCAGTTTTCCCTAAGAAACAATGAGCGCCGGTGACCTTCTTGACCAGATTAAGGCAGACATTCTAACCAAGAATATTTGCCCAGATTTGGCCAAACAGGCCACACAGCTCGTGTTCGGCACCGGTAACCCAGATGCGGACGTTGTCTTTATCGGGGAAGCACCCGGTAAGAACGAGGACCTCAAAGGCGAACCATTTGTTGGGGCGTCAGGGAAGTTCCTAGACGAAATGCTCGCCAGCGTGGGGCTGAGCAGAGCGGACATTTACATAACAAATATCGTGAAGTATCGGCCACCGAATAATCGGGATCCACTCCCGGAAGAGAAAGAGGCCTTTCTTCCATTCTTGTATGCCCAGTTGGCGGCAATTAACCCTAAGGTTCTAGTGACCTTGGGGCGACACAGTACCAATTGTTTCCTGCCGGGTCTGCAAATTAGCCAAATCCATGGCCAGCCTAAACGTATTAAGGCGAAGGTCCACGGTGAAGAGCTATCTTGGGTAATTCTACCTTTGTATCACCCAGCAGCAGCCCTCTATAACGGTTCTATGCGCCAAGTCCTATTAGACGACTTCGCCAACGTTCCGCTTATTATTCAAAAGATTACTAAATAATTCTCTAAAGTCCACGAAAGGAAATAGATGAATCCAGATAACAAACAAAATAACAATCGACCACGACCAGCCGGCAACGGTGGTGCAGGTCAACCAAAACAACCAGCTCGTGGTGGCCAAGGTGGCCAGGGCGGGGGCAACAGACGCCCTCGTGGTCCAAAGCCAGCGGGTGCAAACTCAGCACAGCCACAACCAGCTGTCCGCAGTGTTTCTCGTGGAGCAGCCCTTCGTGCCCAGAAGCGCAACCAAGAAGACGCTATGCGTATTGCTAACCAGCATTTAGACGCCAGCAGCAGCAACCAGAAGGTTAGGCGAGCTAACTTTATTGACGACACTCCCCGAGTAAAAATCGTGGGTCTCGGTGGTATGGACGGTGGTGGTTCTAAGAACACCATCCTGGTTGAATACATGAATGATGCCGTCATTATGGACTGTGGTAACGACCTAGGAGTAGATCTTCCAGGTATTAACTACGGTATTGTTGACACAACCTACCTCGAATCCATCAAGCACAAACTACGTGCATACATTATTACGCATGGTCACTTGGACCACATTGGAGGCTTGCCTCACATTGTTCCAAAGTTCCCGGCACCAATTTATGGTAGTAAGTTTACTATTGGTCGTGTTGAAGAAATCTTCGAGAACTTCGGCTTGCCACAACCAGATGGCTTCGAGCTCAAGACCGTGACTATGAACGAGGACACTCATGAGCGTCTTAAAATTGGTAACTTCTTTGTAGAGCTAGTCCGCGTAACGCACTCAATCCCAGGCTCCACTTGTATTGTCCTTGATACGCCGGTAGGTCGCCTGATCAACACGGGTGACTTCCGCCTTGATCCTAACCCACTAGACCACGAAAAGACCGACATGGAACGGCTCAAACAACTTGGTGAAGAAGGTGTACTCGCACTGCTTAGTGAAAGTACTACGACTGATCGACCAGGTTGGACTCCGAGTGAAAGCACTATTGAACAAACAATTGTAGACATTATGGACAACGCTCCAGGGCGTATCTTCGTTGGACTGTTTAGTACTAACATGAACCGTGTGCAGATGATCATTAACGCTGCGGTTCATCACGGTAAAAAAGTAGCCATCGATGGACGTAGTATGGTGAGTACTCTCGAGATGGCTGTACGCCATGGCTTCGTACGTATTCCGAAGGGTACTTTTGTGCCAATCGCTTCAGCCAACACCATGAAGGACACCGACCTCGTCGTGGTCTGTACTGGTTCTCAGGGTGAACCAAGTTCGGCATTACAACGCATGAGTACTGGTGATCACCGGCATGTGAAACTTAAAGAACAAGACACGGTGATCTTTTCTAGCTCACCAATTCCATATACCGGTAACGATGCCAAGATTCGTTCTATGGTAGATGACTTCATGAAGAAGGGCATCCACATCTTCCAACACATCACTCGTGATATTGACGAGCATGGTCCCTTGCACGTATCTGGTCATGCCAGTGTGGATGAATACGCTGAGATGATTCAAATGACCAAGCCAAAGTTCTTTGTACCGATCTACGGTGACTACACCGCCAAGAAGAGACATATAGACATAGCTATTAATAACGGTATTCCTCGAAGTAATACCTGCAACGTCGATAACGGTGATGTTATTGCCTTTACTAAGGACACCATGGAGCCCGGTGGTAGCGTGCCGCACGGTACAGTGCTGGTTGACCAGACCGGTGCTATTGTCAGTAACGTGGTAGTCAAAGACCGCCTGATGCTGGCAGAAGAAGGCCTGGTAGCTGTTGTGCTAACGGTAGACAAGCGAACCGGTAACCTGGTAACTAGTCCGGACATCATTAGCCGCGGCTTCATCTATATGCGAGATAACGAAGAGCTCATGAACGGGTTCCGTTCTGAACTGCGTCGTGCCGTAGGGCAGCGCTTTAAGCGTGTTGACCTAGATCGCTTTAAGCAAGAGATCAAAGAGCACGTTACACACTTCCTGTTCGAACAAACCCAGCGTAGCCCAATTGTCATACCAGTAGTGAATGTTATTGGTGGTAAGCCCGGTAACGAGAACAAGCCAAGTAATGGCAATGGAAGCGGGAACGGAAATGGTAATGGCCGTCAGCAAGGACCGAAAATTGCTCCTGCTGAACCAACTCCGGAAGAGCAGGCTGCACAGATGCAGGAACGCTTCCAGCAGATGCGAGCTAAATTGCTCAATCAAGATCCGCGAACAGACTAATCGGGCATCTCCAGCCCAGAAAAAGGGTGCTCGCAGAGTATTGTAAAAGTACTTATGTTATGGTATAATACTATTCATTATGGCAGAGATATTATCCTCTAGGGATCCGAGCGACAATCGAAATCGGCTTGCTACTGAGGCAGAAGTAGAAGCTGTTAATGCCAGAATTGGCAAAATTGCTGCGGATCTTGATAGTCCACAAAAAACAGAAGAGCTAGTAGGTAGCGATGAGGAACGAGACATAGATCTTCGTTTTGTCCGCAGGCGACGCCATTGGGAAGGTGATTTCTTCGAACCAAGCTTTGACTATACCGAAGCCGAGATGATCTATATTGGTCCCGAAGAGGTAATCCCAGATACCGATATCTCACTTTCTCAGAAAATAGTCTGGTCAGTCGTAGTGGGTCCAGAAGCAGAGCATTTCAAGGTACCGGGGCCATCTAGGGTAAGTGATACCCATATGATTTATAGCGCTGATGAGCTAGTACCCGAAAAAGGATGGGATTACCATGACTTTACACCTGGTTTTGATGATGTCGTAGCCCACGGCAAGGCTACACTTGGACACGTAATGCTCATGACCGAGGCGCTTGATATGATGGATGTAGCGAATCCTGCAGAGGGATAGCACCTAGTGCGCATCTAAGCGTGAGCGCATTGACATTTGTTGTAGTTTTTGCTATAATATGGCTATGAATGAATTAGGAAATCCAGAGGGCACAAATCCTGCCGAGCAAGTACACCACATCGAACTTGTTAGGGATTCACTACTTGCCGAACTGATGAATCCGAGCACTACGCCAGAGCGACTTGAGGAGATTGCGGCAATTGCAGCTAGGGCACAGGTGAAAAACGAGGCAGAAGCTATGCCTGATAGGGTCTGGGGTGATTACGATGATAAGCAACTATCGGCATGGCTTGTTGATCCAAACATCACAACTATCACAAAGGATTCAATTGCGGCGTATGTTAACGGCAGAAAAAGACCACAACCCACAGATGATTAAGGTGATATAATAATCCGGTAATGGCAAAAAAGAAAAAACAAACACGAAAGAAAAAGGTAGAAGTGCAGGAGCGATCTCCGTTCTGGCCAATGGCTGGTGCGATTATTATGATCCTGTTGGCTATCTTTACGCTGCTCGGTGCTTTTGGCACGGGTGGAACGTTGCCTAAGGGTCTATACGCAGGCGCATCCTGGACACTCGGCTGGGGAGCGTTACTTACGCCGTTTGCCTTGGTCTATTTTGGTGTTATTAAGTTCAATAGCGAAGACCACCAAATCCCCTTAGGTAATTTTGTGAGTATGCTGCTTGGCTTGAGCCTGACGGCTAGTTTCTTGCATGTTATTACTGCTACTGAAGACACACTCGGTACCGTAACGGACGGTAAGGGTGGTGAAGTAGGCAAGCTTATCGGTGGAGTGGTCCTGAATGCTATCGACATGGTGCCGGCAGCACTGATGTTCTTTGTATTCGGTGTACTGGCATTCTTCTTCGCTTTTGGCATCTCTCCTAAGGAAATCCTCCGTTTTGCTAACTTGTTTAGAGGTACGCCAAGTGAAGATACTGATCTAGATGAACTAAAACGACGTAGTGAACCATCTTCCTTTAAGATGAACGAAGGCGTACCAGTGGAGCACCATGGTACTCAGCAGCCAGCTCGTATGAGTTCATTACGGAACACTGCACAAAAACTTGCACCTGCTGAGGCGCACAGTGCTCTCACTATTGCTAGTGACCCCAACTGGAAGCTGCCATCCACCGATCTACTCAGCCACAAACAAGATAAGGCAGATGCAGGGGATGTAGAAGGTAACGCCCGTACTATCCAAGAAACCTTTGACAACTTCAGTATTGGCGTGGAAATGGAAGGGGCTAATATTGGCCCAAGTGTTACCCAGTACACCCTGAAGCCACCAGCCGGTACTAAGCTCACTAAGATTACAGCGCTCGAGAACAACATTGCGTTGGATCTAGCGGCTACTTCTATCCGTATAGAAGCACCGATTCCTGGTAAGAAGCTGGTTGGTATTGAAGTGCCTAACCTCAAGCCTGCTACGGTGCGTATGAGCGGCATGCTGGAATCTAAAGAGTGGAAAGAGCACGAGGGCAGCCCGTTAGCCTTCGCCATTGGACGAGATATTGCTGGTAAGCCGATTATTAATGACTTGGCTAAAATGCCGCACCTTCTGGTAGCTGGACAGACCGGTTCCGGTAAGTCCGTTATGATTAACACCATTCTAACCAGCATGCTATACCGTAACAGCCCAGCAGACCTCAAGCTTATCTTAGTGGATCCAAAGCAGGTAGAACTTAAACCATATGACGACATTCCACATCTCCTAACGCCTGTTATTACCGAGCCCGAGAAGTGTATTAGTGCTCTCAAGTGGACGGTGGCAGAGATGGAGCGCCGCTACAAGACGCTCAGTGAAGTACGAGTGCGTAATATTGTTGAGTACAACAACAAGAAGCAAGAAGAAGGTATGCCATATATCGTGGTGGTTATTGATGAGCTAGCCGACCTTATGATGATGGCCGCTCGTGACGTTGAAGCTCTGATCGTGCGTATTGCCCAGAAGGCTCGTGCTGTTGGTATTCACTTGGTGCTTGCTACCCAGCGTCCATCTGTGGATGTTATTACCGGTCTGATCAAGGCTAACGTACCAGCTCGTATCGCTTTTACGACTGCTAGCCAGATTGACTCACGTACCATTATTGACCAGATGGGTGCAGAGAAACTGCTTGGTAAGGGTGACATGTTGCTACTCACCGCAAGTATGCCGAAGCCAATGCGTGTGCAGGGTGCCTTTATTGATGACAATGAAACCAACAAGGTTACAGACTTCATTCGTGAACAGCGACCACCAGCCTACGACCAAGAGGTTGTAAGTCAGCCAGTACAGCTTAACGGCAAGGGTGGTATTGTGGCCGACGTAGATGCTGCAGATGAACCTATATTCCGCCAGGCAGTCGAAGCAGTTATCCAGGCTAACAAAGCTAGCACAAGCCTCCTGCAGCGACGTCTGCGTATTGGGTATGGCAAGGCTGCTCGTATGATCGAGTCTATGGAAGAGCAGGGCATTGTGGGGCCAGCAGATGGTTCTCGCCCACGAGAAGTATTAGTGCACAGCATTGATGAAGTCTTTGGCGGCGGCGTGGCTGCTCCCGCAGATGGTGGCGGAGATGTGTATGACGATATGCCAGATGATGACCAAGGCCAGCTATGACCGATAGAGGGCCAATCCCCAGCGAGCCAAGCAAGGAAACGGCTACGCGTGAAAGTCTAGCTCAAGCAGGCCAAGCGTTCTTTGGTTATCTGGGTTTGGATGCGAAAGGTGAGAAGTTAATACCGACACGCAAGGGCTTTCTGGTGACCGACAATCTACTAGTAGTGGTACTAGGTACCTCACTCGATGACCAAGGCCCTATGCAGACGGTGCACCCGGGTGCCAATATGGTCGAAGTTAGTGCGTATTGCCCAAGTGATCAACAGGGGATGATTACAAGAGAGAGCCTTGAAGTCTATATAGGAAAAGATGACTCAGTATCCCCGGTGTATTTCCCGCCAATACCTGAGACTGAAGATTGGGAAAGGCTGGTTGAACAGTATTTGGGTGTAAGTACGAAAGAACGACGTAACCCTTCAGAGGGGACAACCTATGTCTACTCTCAGCCTGAAGAGATCAATAGAATCGTAGATGATGTTAGGAATTCCGAAACACAGGACCAGGTGTACACGCCCGCCGTTCAGGTGCCCCAACAGATTTTAGACCGGTTTGTTGCGTATCTCGGATCGCAGACTAACTAGCCTAATCTCTGGTTGATTTATACCCGGTAATCTAGTATAATTACCCCTGTTATATAAACTTCGGCTTACGTCCCCTAGTGAACGTAGGCTTTAACCAGAGGAAGGAACATCAATGAACCAGTATGAAATTGCTGTGTTATATCACCCTGATCTAGAGGTAGATCTAAGCAAGGCAGAAGCCAAAGTTGCTAAGATTATTGCAGATAACGGTGGTAAGATCACTGCTACCGATAACTGGGGCAAGCGAAAGCTCGCTTACACAATCGCTAAGCAAGAGCACGCTGTCTACGTATTTTACACCGTAGAAATGCCTGGTACGGGTGTTGCAAAGACTGAATCTTTGCTTAACATTACCGACGAAGTCATTCGTTTCCTGATCACACGTCCTGACCTGAAGGCTATTGCGAAAGCAGAAGCTGCCAAGGCTGAGAAAGCTGCTAAAGCGGCTGAACGTGGTGACCAGGCTGACGAAGAAGCTAAAGACGAAGAATAGTAGAAATATCTACTTGACGGCCGAGTATTGTCGGCGGTACGGTGGGAGTACAAATTAATAGAGAACATAGTTTCTCAGGAGGGAATGCCACATGGCACGTAGCTTTAACCAAGTAATATTAATGGGGAACCTAACTCGGGATCCTGAAGTCCGACAAATACCAAGCGGGCAAAGCGTATGTACGTTTAGCCTCGCTCTTAACCGGAGCTTCAAGGGTGCAGATGGTAACTGGCAAGAGGCCACTGACTACATAGATGTAGTCGCATGGGGTCCACTTGGCGAGCGAGTAGCTCAATATGTTACCAAAGGTCGCCCAGTACTCGTAAATGGACGCTTACAGAGCCGAGCTTGGGAACAAGACGGGCAGAAGCGCAGCAAGGTAGAAGTGAACGCTCAGGATGTAACATTCCTCGGCGGACGCGGAGAAGGTGAAGGTGGCGGTAATGGTGGTGGCTTTAGCCAAGCACCGGCAGCTAGCTCACCAGCTCCAAAAAAATCAGCTAAGAAATCGGATGACATCCAGATCGAAGACATTGGTGATGAGCCAATCAACCTCGATGACATTCCTTTCTAGCTCAACTAACGAATAAGGATAAGTAATGGCAAAGATATTTAAGAATCGAACCGATGTAGCCTTCTTTGACTACAAGGACTTTAAGACCCTACAGCGTTACGTAAACGTATATGGGCAGATCGAAACTCGTAAGAAGACTGGTCTGACTGAAAGTCAGCAACGTCATCTTGCAGTAGCTATCAAGCGTGCACGACACATTGCACTGCTACCTTTTGTTGCTAATAACTAATAGCAAGCGGGAGTATGGCGTGGCAGGTAGTGAAAAAATAGATAAATTGTGGCAACGGGTCTACAGTATGACGCAAAGTCATTCTGCGGCTAAAACGCTTGGCAGTTTTCTCTCACTACCACCACGCTTTGAGCAAGACTTACTCAATGATATTGCTCGACTGAAAATGGCAAGAGCCGAAGATCAAGCTGACCTGGTTCAAAAGATTGCTGGGCAAATCCATACCGCTGGTATAACCGGGCTTATTGGCAGCAAAGATCTCGATGAGCTTCATGACCTACTTAGTACAATAGAGGGAGGAGAACTGTAATGGACGAAGTACGCAAGACAGCAGAATTTATTCAAAACAAACTTCGAAGTGGCTACCTAGACGAGCCAGGCAATGCCATTGCGCAGGCACTTGTTCGAGAAGTAGAAACCCTGATCACTGAAATTCGCCAACAGAAACACCCTCTCAGTCTTGAGAATCGAGTCAAGGAAGTCATTAAACGCCTTGAAGCATTTGTTGATGACGTCGTTATGGATTACCGACACCGCGATGAACTACTAAAACACTCAAACCAAATGCGTGATATGCTGCGCAGCATAAGTTAAGGAGACCCAATGGCCCTAGGTATTACTGATTTAAAAAAAGGCGTGATCTTCCAGATGGAGGGTGTGCCATACCGTGTAGTTGAGTATTCGCAAAAAGTTATGGGACGAGGCGGATCAATTGTGAACGTCCGTATTAAAAGTTTGATTGATGGTAGCGTGCTGTCCAAGACATTTAAGGGGAACGAACAACTTGATTATGCTGATGTAACTAACCAGAACGTTCAGTACCTGTATAACGATAGTGCAACGTTCTACTACATGAACGAAGAGACCTTTGAGCAGTTTGAAGTATCTGCTGACCTTATGGGAGACCAAGCGGGGTACCTTAAAGAAGGTGACCAAGTCCAGGCCCAACTCTTTGATGACCGCGTTATTAATATCGAACTCCCAAAGAACGTACCACTAAAAGTTACCTATACTGAAGATGTAGTTAAAGGCGATACTACAAGTAGCGTACTTAAGAATGCAGAACTTGAGACCGGTATTACCGTAAAGGTACCAGCATTTATTAAGCAGGGTGATCTTATTAGCGTCGATACTGCAACTGGTGCGTACCGTGAACGAGTCAAAGACTAGACTAGACCACGTACTAGTAGCCAAAGGCTTGGTGGTTTCACGAAGTCAGGCCGAGAGCTTTATTAAACTTGGTAAAGTCACAGTTAATGGTAAGGCTGTGACAAGGGCGGGTACATTGGTTTGGGAATCGGATGAGGTACAACTGACGGCTACTGAACAATATGTTAGTCGAGCAGGGCTCAAACTAGCTTCTGTTGCCGAGAAACTACGGCTTGACTTTCGGGATAAGGTTGTTCTAGATGTGGGGTCATCTACGGGTGGTTTTACGGATTATGCATTGAAGCATGGGGCTAAAAAGGTTTTGGCCGTAGAACTAGGTAAAAACCAGCTACATTCTAGTTTGCACGGCAACCCACAGATTGAATTGCATGAACAAACGGACATTCGTGACTTTAAAACAAGTCAGAATATTGACCTAGTCGTTGCAGATGTATCTTTCATTAGCCTGCAAGAAATACTGCCGTCGGTGGCACGACTGTGCGGTAAGCAGACCCAGATCGTGGCTATGGTGAAGCCGCAGTTTGAAGCGCGTAACAGTAACGTGAAGCATAACGGAGTCATTAAGAACGAACGAGTACGCCGGGATATCCTGCAGGGTTTTGAACAATGGGCTCGGCGGCTCTTTGTCTTAGTGGATAAAGCTGACTCAGATGTAGCAGGGGCTAAAGGGAACCGTGAACGATTTTATCTATTAAAACTAGCAGCTCAGGCTAGGCAGTAGCATAAGAACTAAGTAAAATAGTTAGGAAATGTATTTTACTAATCGAACTGAAGCCGGCAACCAGCTGGCGGATGTACTGCTGAAATATAAGGGCAAGCGCTGTACGCTGGTAGCCCTGTCAGATGGTGCAGTTGTAGTAGCGGCGCAGGTAGCCCAGAAACTAAAGTGTCCTATCACCATGCTACTGGCAGAGCAGATCCACGCCCCGGGAGAGCCGGATGCGGTAGCAAGTATTGACCAGTCTGGCATATACAGCCAGAACAGCTCCTATTCACAGGGCCAACATGATGAATTCGATATGGAATACCACCATATGTTTGAGCAGCAAAAGCTAGAAAAGCTGAGTAAAATGCACCGGCTGCTCGGTAGTAACGAGTTGATCCGCAAAGACCTACTACGGGGGCATACGGTGATCTTGGTGGCAGATGGGCTCGGAAGCGTGGCTTCGATAGATGCTGCAGTGTTGTTTCTTAAGTCAGTAAAAGTTAAGAACCTGATTATTGCTACACCGTTTGCGAGCGTTAATGTAGTAGACCGTATGCACATCTTAGCCGATGACATAGCGTGCTTAAGTGTTATTCAGAACTTTATGGGTACCGACCATTATTACGAGCAGAACCATTTACCTGACCACGAAGTAATCGTGCGGATAGTGCAGGAAATGGTGAGAGATTGGACCGTCCAGGCCACGTAGGCAGTCGGTTTATTTAGTAGGGTAATGGGGTGGGTGCTTATACGTTAAAGCGGAACTCAACGACATCGTCAGGCTGCATGACATAGGTTTTGCCTTCAGTGCGGACCTTGCCAGCAGACTTGGCTGCCTGTTCACTGCCTACAGCAATAAGGTCATTGTAGTCGACGACCTGGGCAGCAATGAAACCTCGTTCAAAGTCACCGTGAATGACACCTGCCGCCTGCGGGGCAGTGGAGCCTTGTTTGATGGTCCAGGCGCGGACTTCTTTCTCGCCAGCTGTGAGGTAGCTTTGGAGGCCAAGGGTGGTATATGCGGCATGGATAAGTTGAGTAAGCCCAGACTCGTTTTGTCCGTAGCTCTCGAGTAGCTCCACACGGTCAGCATCGTCGAGGCCTCGTAACTCGCTTTCTAGCTTAGCGCAGATGAACAGACACTGAGATGGTGCTACCAGTGAGGTAAGTTCCTGTTTCTTTGCTTCGTTGCCAAGGGTATCTTCATCTACATTGAACACATAAATGACCGGTTTAGCAGTTATGAGCTGCAGATCCGAGATGTGCTCAGGATCGATGTCTAACTGTGAGGCTAACTTACCGTTGTCGAGTCCTTCTTTAAGTTTCTGGTAGGTGTCGAGGACTGGCTTTAGCTTTGGATTAGCACGGGCTTCTTTTTCGAACTTAGGGAGGCGTTTTTCGATGGTTTGCAGATCGGCCAGGATAAGTTCAGTGTTAATAACCTCCATGTCTTTCTTAGGATCATGCTGCTCGTCGACATGCTGAATGTCATTATCTTCAAAAGCACGCACTACGTGCACAATGGCATTCGTACTGCGAATATGGCTTAAGAATTGGTTGCCTAAACCTTCGCCCTGGCTGGCGCCCGCGACAAGGCCAGCAATATCGACAAAGGTAACAGTAGCTGGAACAATCTTTTGCGTCTTATATAACTCACCAAGATTGGTAAGTCGTTCGTCGGGGACGGGCACGATACCTGTATTTGGTTCGATAGTTGCGAAGGGGTAGTTTGCGGCCAGAACCTCATTATCGGTTAAGGCATTAAACAAGGTTGATTTGCCAACATTTGGTAGGCCGACGATACCGATAGATAGTGAACTCATACGCTCCATTATAACAGAGGTAATGTACTTGACCAAACTGCTTAAGTATGCTAATGTATATACTGAAAGTTAAAAACAAAAATATGTCAGATAATGTAGCAGCAGCTGAACCCCAACTACTACACCGACCTACTGTAGAAGTACAGGATTTTAATCCTGGTACAGGGGAAGCACTCCCGAACTATGAAGTTGGTGATTTGATATCGGCAATTGGTAATCATGAGAATAAAGCTCTTGTGTGTGCAGCCATGGCTCCCGACGTCGTGTATAGCTGGCGGGGACTAAAGGATCTATTCGAGTCTATACAAGGCGAGGATCCAGCTTGGACAACCAAGTCAAACCTGGCCTTTGCCTACTGTCAAAATTCATTGGCACCCATTGGGCTGGTCGCAAAAGAAATTATTGATGCCGACAAGGGTGCGGTTGGCTTTATTAAAACAGAGTGGGGTGACAGCATCGGGAACGCCGCGAGTGGTCACTTACTTGAGTTTTCACTACGTCATCCTGATTTTTCTCTCCAAGAGATATTTGGCAAGACGGCCACAAACTCAAAAAATAATACTCGTGCGCCAATGGTTCGAATGGAAATAATTGGTGAACTACTCACCCGTGAGCAACCAATTAGGGTATCTGATGTAGTTGAGAGTTTTTCTGATGCAATGGCATCTACCCACATTGATGCAATGGCCAAAGTCGGTCTAATTACGGTTAGCAAAAAAGAGCGAAGTGACCGTATGATTGAGTGTAGTTTAGGAACTGTGGATCTGAGAGATCTAGAATTGCCAACCGAACAGTCCATGCTGCCAACTGATGTGAGGGATACGCTCGTTGAGCTTTTTGCAGACGGGACGACTGAGTCTGTCACAATCTCGGAGATTCTGACAGAACTCAAGCAACGTAAGCCGGCCTATATTATCGCAGATCAAGATAAGCTTGAAACAAATGTGCGGGTATCGATTAAACAGTTTACGAAAAAGGGAGCGCTAACCCCTGCTGGTGACTTCACCTTTGAGGCGAGATCGATGATCACCCTAGATGAAGAACAGCAAGCCCTACTAGAAGAGTGTATGGAGCTGATCCTACAGCTGGAGCATCCTAGTGAAGACTTCTTGAAAGAAGGCCAGCAAAAAGCGGCCCGAATTATGCGTGACCCAGAAACGGTAAAAAAACTGATTCGTAAAGCACGGGAGAAGTCACCACAGGCAAACCGAGGAGACCAAGCGCAGCGAGTGGCTTCACTCCTTGATCTACTGGGCCAGAATGATGGTCTAACAGTAAAGCAGATTGAGACTATGCGCGGTAGTGCACTCTCTACTGCATCACTGAGGCTTGATCTTCGTGGACTTGAAAAAGAGGGTCTAGCGCGCAAGGAGTTACGCGGTAAAAAAGCGACGTGGTTTGTTATTAATAAAGCCGTAGACCACGAGCAGTAGTCTAGACCGGTAGCTATAGCGAGCAAGGGTAGACAGTAGAGAATTCTATTTGTGTTCAACTTCTCCGTATTGTTTTTGTAGAGAAGCATAAGTATAATCAGATACAAATGGAAGAGAAGCAGAAAACTGAGGCAAGCGTTTTCGCGTATAGGAAGCACGGGTTCCTGGGATTCGGTAAGCGCATTGGGGGTGGCAAGCGACCGCCTCTTAAGCGAGTGCTCGCGGTGGTCGTTGGTTTGGTTGTCATAGCTGGTGGAGTGGTGTACTTCACGCGCGAGAAGCCCGTACTTGTTATAGGTGGGCAGAAAATTTACAAGAAACAGTATGACCTCCTTGTCAGTCAGGCCAGGAAGCGGCAGATAAACTCGGAAGGTGCAAAAGCCCAGATCGTTAACGCCTATAAAGTCCTTGATACAGCAAAGAAACTAGATATTACTATTGATGATTCAGCTACTGATTTAAGCCAGTCTGTTTCAAATAAAGCATATGACCGAGATGATTTTGGGCAACTTATGTCCAAGGTCTATTACGTAGAGTCGTACGTTAAGAGTCGGAATAGGGATGGCTATGAAGGGTACGTGTTCTTCTATCCATACAGTCGTCACTTCTTAAGCTCTGAGCCAACACCAACCGATCCGGACTTTAATAATCCGACCGCTATCGAAGCAGACAGGAAGTCGGCAAAGTCAAAAGCCGAGTCAGCACGGAGTGATCTTATGAGCGGCAAAACAGATGCATCGAGTATTGTTAAAAGGATTAAAGCAGATAGCAGCTTGGAATACGGTAGCTCTAGTAATAAGTCTGGACAATTTAGGGTAGATACATCTGCCTATCCGTTAGACTCGTCAGTTATTGGGGCTAGTAACACAGTTGGTAAGTTCTTCAAGTTACTGCAGCCTATGAAGGAAGGTGAAGTATCTCCATTGCAGGACGATATACAAAGCTACTATGATCTCCAGTCGTCATCTCCGCAAACGAAGTACACAGCCTACTACTTCGTGGTTAAGAATAAGAACCTAAAGGCTGATAAAGATTTTGAATCGAAGTATAACGATGCTCTTAAGGGTGTGAAGGTGGTAGATCATGCGAAGTAGTATTCTAGCGAAACTAGCGACAAAAACAGGCAAGTCTTTGCTTTTAGTGCTGTTTTTCTTTTTGTTCTTTAGTGTTGTTCATACTCCTAAGGCTGCAGCAGCTGATTGTAACCCAGACCTGGTTGCGAGTACGTCCGCATACTACAATGTGGCAATCCAGGTAGCAGTGCTCAACCCAGACGGTTCTTTTAGAAAGTGGTCGAAAGACTTCACTATTAATGTTGAGACACTCAATCCACTGCCATATGGCCCGAGTACTATCAATCCGAATACGGCTATCAACTGGCCTGGACACGGTGGGTTCCCAACCTCTAATGCAAATTTTAGGGCTACTGAAGGTGGTGGCGGTACACTTCAGTGTCCAGCTTATATCGGCGGGAACAGTACCAAGCTTGTTTTTGGTGATGGCGTCGACGGGCATCCATTCCTCGCTTGTCTATGGGGTAACTGGGGTCTTGGTGATGCTCGTAGACACGGGGTAGGGTTTAGGTTCACCCCAGTAGGCATCAACGATGCAGGTGGTTCTGGTTACTGGGTTGCGAACCAGCCATTTGGACTTATAAGCAACGGTCGTGGCGGTGGAACGATTGATGTTAATAACATTAACGATGATTTTACTTTTAGCTATCGCCTAACCTCAATACAGAATCCGCCAGAAGGGAATTTAGAGCGAGCAGACTGTGAGCAAATCTCTGGATGGGCTCGGGACCTTGATGCACCGAACGGAGTTACAGAAGTGCATCTCTACTTTGATGACCCTGGTAATCCTGGCTTAGGAGTTAACCTAGGAAAGACTAATATCTATCGTCCAGACCCTTCGTTGCAAGGAGACTACGGCTTTTCGATTGATGGATCTGACCCCAGAATACCGGTGAATTTATATAGCGGTACGCACACAGTCTATGCCTATGCCATTGATGTTGGCGGTAGTGACAACCGGCAGTTGAGTAGTAGCCCTAAAACCATAGGTGTTGCTACGTGTGCGCCAAAAGCATCTACAACTAGTGGTACTGCTTCTACAAATATAGATAACACTGAAAACCCTAATACGGTAACCTTCGGTGCTTCGATTACTCAGACCAGCCCTAACTACGGCGTAACAGTGACCCGCAAGTTCTATGTTATTCGAGCAGGGGGCAACCCTAACAACCCAGCAGACCGTGTCTACTTCATGCCTGATGTTACCTATACGCAGACCGGCACGAAGGTATTTGATGACATCCCAGTTACTAACGTCCAAGGAGGGCCTGCGAATCTAAAAGTTGGCGATCTGATTTGTAGTGCAGTTACGGTAGATAGCCCTGGGGTAACTATTGGCTTCCGTGGGGCAATTCTCAACCCGCAGCCTGCCCAGGAGTTTACTCCAAGTTGTAAGCGTTTCGTAAACCTACCATACCTTTCAGTTTACGGTGGTGACGTAAGCGCGGGTGGTGATTTTGCTGGAGGAGCATGCGCAGGTACAGCCGGGATTAACACCAATAACAATAGTAGTGGGCTCGGTGCTGGCGTAGAGTTCGCTGCCCAGGCAACCGGTGCTATTAACGGTTTCGCTACGGCGAGGGGTAGGGGCGCTCCAGGTAGTCTGGCGTTTGCGAACGTCGGCGGGCTCGGTAACTTCGGTTCTTCGCACTGTATAAAAGACTACTTCGCCGACTCTGCACTCGTAACGTCGCCGGTGGACACGACGAGTACGCGTGTTAACTTTAATCAATCCAAGGATATTGTGTATAAGCCTGCTTCAGGACGAATCCTCATGGGGGGAGCGCTTACTAACTCAAATCGGTCAAACATCTATGTTGAAGGTGATGTAATAATCGACAGTAGTATCGATTACGCAAGCCCAACATGGGGTGATACGGATGCTATTCCATCGATTCACCTCTACGTGAAAGGGAATATCTACATCCAGAATACGGTTGCTAAGATGGTAGGTATGTATGTCGCACAGCCATTAACACCTACTGACACCACTAAGGGTAAGATTGTGACCTGTACAGATGGTGCTGGCGGGTATATCGCACGAGTTAACTTGTTTGCCGCCTGTGGCGTCACGAAGCTAACTGTTAACGGAGCCCTTATAGCTAATAAGATTGAGTTTCTTAGAACTACGGCCAATTCGCTGCGCAACGCCAGCGCTGGCACCGAGGGAAATCCTGCCACTAGTAACGCCGCAGAGATTATTGAAGTAGGACCTGAACTTAAGATGGTCACGCCCGATCATGTGCAGAAGAAGATCGTCAAGAAATACCAATACTTCACCACACTACCTCCGGTTCTGTAGATAACCTGTAAAAAGCTTGTGTGTGATGACCACGCTTATGCTATAATTTAGCCAATATGAGCATACTGAGTGGGGTATCTGAATTCTTTGGCCTCGACATCGGGACTACCGCTGTTCGATTGGTTGAGCTACATAACTCTGGCAAGTCCAAGGCGCTGGTTAAGTACGCCTATGTGCCGCTCGATAGCACGATAGCGATGAGCGATGCTAAGGGTGACCAGCAGAAGCTCGCTCAGGCTATTAAGGATCTTGTTGAACAATCGAAGGTTACTACTCGTAACGTAGCTGTCGGTCTGCCATCTCAGCGAGTGTTTACTACAGTGGTAGATATCGACCGATTAAGTGAACAGGAAATTGCTAAGACGATTCAATACCAGGCAGATTCACTGATTCCAACTCCAATCGCCGATTCTAAAATTGACTGGGCAGTACTTGGTGATTCCCCTAAAGATAAGAGTAAGGTTGAAGTACTCTTAACGAGCGTAACAAACGACTTTATCGAAGGTCGTTTGGATATGCTGGAATCAATTGGTCTTAACGTCATTGCCTTTGAACCAGATCATCTGGCTATGAGTCGAGCTGTCATACCTTTTGATGTAGCTGCGCCACAGATGGTTATCGACATCGGTAACAAGGCTACTGACATTGTCGTCAGCATGAACGGTGCACCGCATCTTGCTCGTGCGATTCCAACTGGTAGCGAAGCCATTATTAAGGCAGCCATCCAGAACTTGAGCATTGATGAGAAGCAAGCTCAGCAGTTTGTGAATAAGTTTGGCCTAAGTAAAGACAAGCTTGAGGGCCAGATCTACAATGCTATTATTGGTACGATCGATATCCTCGTTGGTGAGGTAGAGAAGTCCATTAAGTTCTTCCAATCTCGTTATCCTGATGTTAAGATCGAGCGCATTATTATGACCGGTGGCGCATCAGCATTACCTGACTTTCCTCTGTACGTTGCGAATAAGTTTGGACTCAACGTTGAGATTGGAAACGCATGGCGTAATGTGTCATTCCCAGCCGATCGACAAAATGAACTCCTTGCAGCTTCTAATCACTTCGGTGTGGCTGCTGGGCTAGCGGAGCGTGACGCATGATCCAATTTAACTTACTTCCTGACGTAAAGCAGCAGTATATTAAGGCCAAACGGCTTAAGCACTCGGTGATAGTTATATCACTGCTTGTGGCAGCTGCTTCACTGTTTGTTTTTATAATGATGTTCTTAACCGTGTATGTCTTCCAGAAGGCACACCTGAGCAACCTAAATAGTGATATCGAAGCAAGCACCGAGACACTCAAAGAAACACCGAACTTGAATAAGATCCTGACCATTCAGAATCAACTTAGTAAGCTTCCTGAGCTTCATGATCAAAAACCAGTAGTTACCAGGCTTACGAACTATTTGTCGGCTATTACACCGGCCCAAGTAAATATTGGCGAGACGGTAGCTGACTTTGATGAGAAAACTATTGAGATTAAAGGGACGTCCGACACACTCCAGAATGTTAACAAGTTCGTAGATACCATCAAGTTCACTACCTACAAGGATAATGGGGAAGCGGTGAGTGACAAGAAGCCATTCACGGGTGTCGTACTTAAAGAATTTGTGCGTAACGACAAAGAGACGACCTACACGATTGCATTTAGTTTTGATTCAGTCATCTTCGATGTCAATCACGATATAGCGCTTACTGTCCCAAAGATTACCTCGACACGTTCCGAGACTGAAAAACCAACAGATCTGTTTAAGGCACTGCCAGAAGTGAAGAAGCAGTAGGGAATAATATGGCAAAAGTACAACTCACATCTAAAAAAGTTCAGATAGATAAAGCACAGGCAACCATTGTGGGTGTTGTTGCTGGAGCAGTATTCGTTGCTGTCTTCTCATTAGTCTCAACTAAGTCACTATGGACTCAACGAACCTACCAGGCTCGGGTGATCGCTAAGAAGCAGGCAGCACGCGACCAATTGCAGCAGAATGTAGAATCTGTAAAGGGACTTGTTGACTCATACCAGCAGTTTGTTGACTCTGGCACTAACATGCTGGGTGGCAACCCTAAGGGCTCAGGCGAGAAAGACGGAGATAACGCTCGATTGATCCTTGATGCTCTACCTAGCAAATACGATTTCCCAGCACTTACCACAAGTCTTGAGAAGGTGGCTACTGACAAGAAACTAAAAATCGAGGGTATTAGTGGTACTGATGACGAAGTCGCTCAATCTGAGGCTAAGGACTCTGGTGATCCAAAGCCAGTTGAGATGCCATTCCAACTTATCGTTAGCGGATCGTACTCTTCGATACAGGATTTGTTCACTGTATTCGAACACTCTATCCGCCCATTCCAGGCAAAGAAGGTACAACTCAAGGGCGGTGCTAGTGACATGAAGCTGACGCTAGACGCAGTGTCGTACTATCTCCCAGAGAAGTCACTTGATATAAAGAAAGTGGATGTAAAGTAATGAAACAAAAAGATATCGCACTATTTTTAGCAGTCGGCATGGTAAGCGCAGTGTTCTCTGTAGTTATCTCTAACTTCCTGATCACGCCTTCGAAAATTAAGAAGCAGCAAGCAGAAGTTGTTAATCCAATCACTGCAGACTTTAGCGTGCCTGATTCTGATAACAAATACTTCAATAAGGATTCAGTGAACCCAACTAAGCTTATCCAGATTGGCGAAGGAACTAATACCTCACCATTTAATGGAACTACTCAGTAACGGACTGGAACGCGCCTCATGAGCGTTTTATCTGCAACTACCCAAAAACAAGTTGAAGAAGACCTGATAGAGCAGGGGCTTTTGAATGACCAGCAACTGCAGGATCTTCATGCGCAATCTGAGCGCGAGGGAACGCCGCTACTCAGCGCTCTTGTAAGTAGTGGTCTCATTACCGATGAAGATCTTACTCGTACTACGGCCAAGGTGGCTAAGGTGCCCTATGTAAATTTGAGTGACGCACGAATAGATACTGAAGTTTTAGCCCTACTGCCGCAAGATATTGCCGAGCGATATATGGCGGTACCACTTGGTGAAATGCAGCACCGTTTAGTAGTTGCTATGTTAGACGCCGACAACGTACAGGCTGCCGACTTCCTAGCTAACAAGATTGGCCGACCACTCAAGGTGTATGCAGCGAGCGAGGCTGGCATTAAGCGCATTCTCAAGCAGTACTCCGAGCGTTTGGATTCAAGCGTAGTTGGTGATCTCAAAGCGACAGCTGATGCTGCTGCCGGGCAAGATGCTGAAGATAAAAAAGCAGCGGCTGCTCGGGATAACGTACAGACTATTGTGCAGGACTCACCAATTAGTAAGGCACTTTCTACGATTATGGAGTACGCCGCTAAAAATAGGGCGAGCGATATTCATATAGAGCCGCTAGAGAAAGCGCTCAAGATTCGTGCCCGTATCGATGGGGTGCTCAGAGAAATTATGAAGTTACCAAAAAGCACCGAAGCGCCGTTAGTTTCTCGTATCAAGATTCTATCCAACCTCAAAATTGACGAACACCGTATCCCGCAGGATGGTGGTTTTGCCATCGTGGTAGATAACCACGCAATTGACCTCCGTATTTCGATTAGCCCAGTAGTCTGGGGTGAGCAGGTAGTTATTCGTTTGCTCGATAAGAGCGGTACTAGTTTAAATCTCGCCGACATGGGATACCATGGACGGGCCCTCAGGACGATTAAGAAGGCGCTGGAGCAGCCTAACGGTATGATCCTAACCAGTGGTCCTACTGGTTCTGGTAAGTCTACTTCGCTGTATGCCTTGCTTCAGGAGATTAAGAGTGACACGGTTAACATCGTTACCCTTGAAGACCCTGTTGAGTACAAAATGCAGGGCATTAACCAGATCCAGGTTAATGCGGAAGTAGGACTAACATTTGCTAATGGTCTGCGCTCCATCTTGCGTCAAGACCCTGATGTTGTGATGGTTGGAGAAATTCGAGATAAGGAGACGGCTCAACTTGCGGTACAGGCTGCGCTTACTGGACACCTTGTCTTTAGTACGCTTCACACCAACTCTGCAGCCGGTATCCTCCCGCGTTTACTCGATATGGGTATCGAGCCATTCCTCATCGCCAGTACAGTACATACTGTTATTGGTCAGCGCTTGGTACGCCGTACGAGTGAGCAAAAGACTACTTACCAGTCAGAAAAGGCAGAAACTGCAGCAATTCAGGCTACACTTGGAGCCTTACTCCCTGGGACGGCTGCCGACAGGGCGAAAGCAGCTCAAGATCTTGGCTACGATAACTTGCCACTGAAGGCCCAAAACGCTTATACTTTATTCAAGGGCACGGATTCGCCAGAAACGCCCGGTGGGTATAAGGGGCGAATGGGCTTATACGAAGTATTCGAGATAAGTGAACCCATTCAGGATCTTATCCTCAAGCGCTCAACCAGTGCAGAAATACAAAAACAAGCACGGGCTGAAGGTATGATTACCATGCGCGAAGACGGATACTTAAAAGCATTAACTGGTCAAACAACGTTAGCAGAAGTTAACCGCGTTGCGGCTACGGATAGCGCCTAATAGGCATAAGGGGTAGGGAGTACATGCAACCACGAATCGAAATACTGCTCGAAGAAGTCATTAAGAAGAAGGCTTCTGACCTCCATTTGCAGGTAAGTTTGCCGCCTATGCTCAGGGTAGACGGTGCACTAACCCCAGTTGCTGGGACGGAACCTCTAACTGAAGAGAGCGTCGAAGCTTTGGTGTTTGCCATCTTGGATGAAGACCAGAAGCAGATTTTGCTTAAAGATAAGGAATTTGACTTCAGTTTTGCCTTTGGTGATCTGGGCCGATTCCGTGTAAACGCCTTTCACGAACGGGGTAATCTTGCCGCTGCGCTCCGTCTTATTCCTAACGAGATCTTGAGTATTGAACAGTTGGGCCTACCCGCTATTGTGAATAAGTTTGCCGACTACCCACGTGGCCTGGTATTGGTTACGGGTCCTACTGGCTCCGGTAAGTCGACATCACTTGCTGCATTGGTGAATAAGATTAATCACGAACGGGCTACTCATATTGTGACCATTGAGGATCCAATTGAGTTTACCCATAAGTCCATTAAGTCAGTTATTGTCCAGCGTGAAGTGCACTACGATACGTATTCATTCTCAGCTGCGCTTCGTTCTTCTCTACGTCAAGACCCTGATGTTGTACTCATCGGAGAAATGCGAGACCTCGAAACGATTAGTTCAGCTATTACCATTGCTGAAACGGGTCACCTTGTATTTGCAACCCTGCACACAAACTCGGCTGCACAGAGTATCGATCGTATGATTGATGTGTTCCCACCACACCAGCAGCCGCAGATTCGCTCACAGCTAGCTAACATCCTGATGGCCATCTGCTCACAGCGTCTTATTCCATCTATTGGTGGTGGTCGCGTAGCAGCGGCAGAAATCCTGATAGCAACGCCGGCTGTGCGTAATATTATCCGTGAAGGTAAGAGCCACCAACTTGAAGCAGTTATTCAGACTGGCGCAGAGTTTGGTATGCAGTCTATGGATAAAACGTTAGTAAGCCTTATCCATAACGGAACAATTACCTACGATGAGGCACGTAACTATGCAGTTGATCTTGATGAACTAGACAGGCTAATGCGAGGCTAGGATGCTGACCTACGAATATACGGCCCGCAACAGTAAAACTGGTGAGAAGGTTAGATCAGAGGTGTCTGCTGAAAGTGAGCAGGCGGCCGCTAAACTTATCCGTGACCAAGGGCTTGCACCGCTAAGTATTAAGGCCCAGATTGATTCTGAGAATGGTCTAGGTAAGATCCTGCATCGTATCAAGACATCTGATAAGGTTCTGTTCTCTCGTCAACTCTCAACCCTAATTAATGCCGGACTGCCCCTAGTGCAAAGCTTGCGTAATGTGGCCAGTCAGACTCAGAACAAAGCGCTCCGAGCAATTATTAATCAGGTTATATCTGATGTAGAAGGTGGCTCGGCACTGTCTGCTTCCTTGGGGCGTCATCCAACTGCCTTTAATAAAGTGTTCATTAGCATGGTCGCTGCAGGTGAGGCATCCGGTACGCTAGACAAGGCACTAGAACGACTAGCCAACCAGCAAGAAAAGGACGCAGAAATTATCAGCAAGGTCCGTGGCGCAATGATCTACCCGGCGGTCGTTATGTGTGTCATGTTCGCGGTGGTAGGCTTCATGATTATTAAGGTGTTACCTCAGGTAGAGGTACTGTATAACGACTTGCCAGGAGCAACGCTGCCGCTAATTACTCGAATCTTATTGGCTGTTTCGCACGCCGCAACAAAATATTGGTACATAGTTATCATAATAGTTGCTATCCTTGGTCTGCTGATGAGCAGATGGGCACGAACACTTGGTGGAAAGCAGGTTATTGATAAATTGAAGATGCGGGCATGGCCAGTGGGTGGATTGTTTATGAAGGTCTACATGGCGCGTTTTGCTCGTACGGGAGCCACACTCATTAGTAGTGGTGTACCACTCCTCCAGATGCTCCAGATTACTGGTGATGCCATTAGTAACGTACACGTTGAGGGTTCACTTCGTAAGGCCTCTGAGAAAGTGAAGGGCGGTAAGGCACTATCTGATTCCTTGGAAGGTGACCCCAATTTCTTGCCACTAGTCCCCAACATGCTTCGGATTGGCGAGCAGTCTGGTGCGCTAGAGGCCATGCTTGAAAAGGTAGCTGACTACTATGAAAAAGAGGTTGATACAGAAATTCGTAACATCTCGAGCATCATTGAGCCAGCTCTGATGGTAATTCTTGGCGTCTTTGCGTTCATTATCGTGGCAGCGGTACTGCTACCGATCTACGGTCTTGCGGGCAAGAATCTCGCGGGGTAGGTTATCCACTAGCATGGGTGTACAGGGAAGAAAGTGCTTGCTTTTTAAAGCAGAAGCAGTATCATTGTAAGCATAAACAACGTTAATCATCTTAAGGGGGCATTAAGAATGCTAAACAAAATCAAAAACCGTAAACAGGAAGGCTTCACGATCATCGAAGTCTTGATCGTCCTTGCTATTGCAGGTTTGATCATGTTGATCGTATTCTTGGCAGTCCCTGCATTGCAGCGAAACAGCCGTAACTCACAGCGAACAAACGATGCCTCACGTATCTCAGCAGCAGTTACCGAATGTTTGAACAACAACAACGGTAAAGTTGCTAGCTGTAACTCGCTTACCGGTGCAAAAGTAAACAGCTATATCACAATGACTGATAACCAACAGCTCGTTAACACAACTGCAGCTTTGGATGGTGCATTACTTAACTACGGACAAAAGTGTAGTGCTGATGGCACAACATCTGGTGCCGGCGGTGGTAGCCGTTCATTTACGCTTACCTACCTGGTTGAAACTTCAGGTACTGGTACCGCTCCTCGCTGCTTAGGTAGCTAGTAGATAAGGACTTGAGGGACTAAAGAGAGCGATTCGTCGCTCTCTTTTCTTTTGTGGTATGGTGTAGGTTATGGTTATCGCTATTCTTGTACTGCTTGGGCTGTGTTTTGGCAGCTTTGTTAATGCGCTTGTGTGGCGGCTGTATGAGCAGCAAAAGAAGAGATCTAAGTTTAAGCCCAAGGATCTATCTATATCTAGAGGCAGATCGATGTGTGTGCATTGTGGGCATGGTCTGGCTGCTAAGGATTTAGTTCCGGTATTAAGCTGGATTACCTTACGCGGCAAGTGCCGATACTGCCATAAGCCGATCCCAGATAATCCATTCTCTGAACTTCTAACGCCACTACTGTTTATAGTGTCCTATGCATTCTGGCCATACGGCTTTGAGGCAAAAGGCCTTATGTTGTTTGCGGTGTGGTTAGTGCTGCTCGTGGGATTTGTGGCACTTTGCATATATGATTTGCGGTGGAAGCTGTTACCTAACAGAATCGTATTTGTTCTCATGGCCCTAGTACTTGGCCAAGTGGTCGTGGAGGTCTTCTGGAGCGGGGGAGTCGATAGACTGCTGGGGGCGTTATGGGGCGTGTTGTTCGGTGCAGGCTTATTCTGGTTGCTGTTCCAGTTGTCGAATGGGCGTCTTATAGGGGGGGGAGATGTAAAGCTTGGTGTAGTGTACGGTTTACTGCTTGGTGGGCCTGTACGTAGCTTGTTGTGCATATTCTTGGCCTCCATTTTTGGCACTTTGGTGGCGTTGCCACTGGTTCTGGTTGGTAAGGCAGAGAAGTCTACTAAGATACCCTTTGGTCCGTATTTGATCTTGGCTACAATATTGGTCTACCTCTTCGGTGGGGACATTGTTGGCTGGTACCGTGCTGCGGCTGGAATATAGCTGTTGGCGTTAATGCTTATGCTATACTAACCTCATGAAGCGTGGGCGACAACCCCAAGGGTTTACTATTGTCGAGGTCTTGATATTTTTGGCTGTCTCGGGAGCCTTATTAGTAAGTGCTCTGTATTTTATCTCTGGTACACAAGGCAAAACTCAGTTCACGCAAGCTGCCAATGATGTTTTGCAGCAGGTTAATGCGGTTGTTAACAATGTTGCCAATGGCTATTACACAGGTAGTGACGATGTTACCTGTACTGTGTCTGGAGGTAACCCCGTTGCCAGTGACGGTGGGTCAAAGGCCAGAGGTACTAACAAAGATTGCGTCTTTCTCGGCCGCGTTCTCGACTTTAATAGCCCCGATTCCTTTACCATACGTGACGTCGTTGGGCTGCGAACAGATAGTTCAGGGGGAGAAGTAACTACTATTAGCGGTGCCTCACCAACACTTATTACTAGAACCGCAGGAACTGAACAGGTAGTTAGCTACCGTAACGGTCTGCGTTTTAGAGTATCGCCAGCCGGTGCCAGCTTAAAGGATATCGACGGCCATAACCTGACGGCTGTGGGCTTCTTTAGTACGCTTGGAAAACGGTCTACGGTTGCCGGTCATACGGATCAACTCGAGACATCTGCACAGCAAACTGACTTTTTAGGCATGAATGGTAACGTGGCCTCTGTGCTTGGCGGCTTAACGCAGGCAAGTTACGATGCGAACAGTAATAAGGCAATAAAACTTTGTCTAGATAGTAGCTCGGCAGATGGACAGCGGGCGATTATCACTATAGGTAGCGAGAATGGTAGAAGTGGCGCCTCTACATCGATGGTGATCGATACAGGGGAGTGCAACCTATGATAAAGCGACTTAACCAGGTAGGCGATACTATTGTTGAGGTTCTGATTGCCGCGGCAATTGTTAGCCTAGTGCTTACCGGGGCGTTTGCAGTCTCCAACAGTAGTTACAAACAGATTCGGATGTCTCAGGAACGTGGAGAAGCGCAACGTGTGGCTCAGTCCGCTGTTGAGCAGCTTGATACGCTGGTAAATACCAATACCGCCCTTGTTGCTCCAACTGATCCAGGCCCCTTTTGCGGTACTAGCGCGGGTTTAGTAGTTGTTGATACGGCAAGTGACTGTACCAAAGACTTGTACCATATAACTATCCGACGAGCTCCAAACCCAGGGGATGGCTCCACGACCTTTAGATATACCTTCACCGCAACGATTACCTGGGACGGTCTGTCCGGTGTACAACAGCAAGTGGCTATGGATTACCGTGTCGGAAGGGTGAAACTGGTTCCGTAATGCAAATTAAGAATATAGGTCAGTCACAGAATGGTTTTACACTCCTTGAATTACTTATTGCAACGACTGTGTTCTCGACGATATTGCTGTTGTGCACTTACGGACTTATCCAGATTGGTAATACCTTCTATAAGGGAAGTACTGCTGTTAGGACCCAGAATATCAACCGTGGCGCCATAGATAATATCTCGCAGGCTATTCAGTATGGTGGGCGAGGCGTGCTGACAAACGCTGTTGATACCATGACTGGTCCTGCCCGAGAGATCGTGGCCACCACCCAGAGTAATGGCGTCTTCTGTACTGGGAACGTTCGATACCGTTTCAATAGGAATACTCGAGTACAGGGTACTAACTGGGCACTTCTTATGGATGAGCTGCCAACTGGTGGTGGATGTGTCTTCGACTTTAGTAAAGGCAGTGCCAGAGAGCTTCTCGGTGAGAACATGAGGATTGTGGATTTGGCTATAACAGAGAAGGATGATGAAAGCTTTGATATTAATTTATCGGTTGCATATGGCGATGATGATCAATTGACGGCTGGAAAATGTAACCCTGGAGCCGGTAGTCAATTCTGTGCAACGTCTACATTTAACACATCGGTTCAGCGTAGGATACAATAGGTAAGGATAAGAAGTATGAACAAAAAACAATCTTTAGTACAAAGCAATGAGCAGGGCATTGTATCAATACTCGTAACAATGATCATAATGATCGTACTCAGCCTTATTGTTACGGGGTTTGCACAACTCGCTCGTCGCGAACAGCGCGAAGCACTCGATCGTCAGCTTAACACACAGGCTTTCTACGCAGCAGAGTCTGGCATTAATGATGCACGACGAGCTATTAAGGACGATAACTTTACTACGAATAAGCCTGATTGCGGCCCGATTGCTAGTGTACCTAGCCTCAAGAACAACGTTATTAGCAGTGACGGGCAAATTAGCTACAGTTGTCTGCTTATAAAGCAAGAACTACCTTCTACGCAGCATGTTATCACCCCAGATGAATCACGTATTATCCCTATGAATGCAGTAAGTGGCGGGGCACCCGTGAACATAACAGGACTAACCATTACCTGGACAGCCCAGGGCGGCGGTGCCAATCTGACTGGTCGGAGTGTGGGAGAGTTCCCGGCCTATAGCGCTTGGGGCGCTGGTAATATTGGTGCGCTACGGGTAGACGTTATCCCTCTGTCGGGTAGCTTGAGTCCTACGAGTCTATCTAATAATATGCTGACATTCTTTGCGTATCCGTCTAATAGCGGTGGTGCTGCGGGCCCATCGAGCAATGGTCGCGTAGTTAGCGCTAATTGTACGAGTGAGTGTAAGGTTGTTGTTAGCGGACTTGCCGCTGCAAGTACATACTATGTACGACTAAGAGCCATTTATAACCCGGTAGACGTTAAGATGTGTATGAACGAATGTGGCGGCATTACCTTAGTCACGGGTTCGCAAGCAGAAATAGATTCAACAGGTAAGGCTAACGATGTGCTGAAGCGTATTAAGGTGCGCGTAGACGACGTGAGTGATGTTGCCGATATGGATAACTTCCCAGAGTTTGGTATTGAGTCAAAGAACGACATCTGTAAGAAACTAGAAGTCTGGCCTGGTGGTGTTGAGGCAACCAGTCTCAGCGCCTGCGGTATCACGTTACCGTAACCTAAGACGATCCGTTACCGAACCTAGCTTTCTTTTCGGTGAAACTTCTCATGCACTGACTTTAGATGCGGGTCGGTGACGTGTGTATAGATCTGAGTGGTTGCAATGTTACTATGGCCTAGCAGTGCCTGTACACTACGGAGGTCTGCGCCATTCATGAGTAGGTCAGTGGCGAAACTGTGACGAAGTGAATGGGGAGAAACGTGTTTAGTGATACCTGCGAGTAGGGCATAGCGACTAACAAGTCGCTGAACACTGCGGGCAGTAAGACGGTGGAAGTTACCGCTAAGATCTACTTTTTTCTGACCGCTGTAACGTATAAATAATGGTTTCACATTGTCATCTCGCTCGTCTAGGTAGGACTGCAACCAGTTGGCGGCAGCTTCACTAATGAAGATTGGCCTATCTTTTTGCCCTTTACCTCTTACCATGAATTCTCGACGTTTGAGGTTCACATGATCTTTATCCAGGCCTACGAGTTCACTGACACGGAGGCCACTACTGAATAACAATTCGAGGATTGCACGATCACGGAGACCCCCGATAGTGGAGATGTCAGGTTGGTCGAAGAGTCGCTGGAGCTCCTCAGGCGTTAGAAACGTTACCTGTTTACGTACGGTACGGGCTAGTTCAATCTTTGCGGGGGGAAGGGCGGGAATATCTCGTTTAGCACAGTACTTAAGAAAGCTTCGGAGGGCTATCAGGTGATAGTTTTGGGTAGTTTTCTGAAGTTCATCACTGGTGTTGGTCCCGAGGCGATTCAGCCACAGCCGCCATTTACGGATAAGTTCGGCATCTATTTCTGCTACGCTGATCTCACCAGCATAGTCGAGTAATCTGGTGAGGTAGTGATCATAGTTAGCAATGGTTTTCTGTGAACGGTTTTGTTCAATCTCGAGGTATTCTAGAAAGTCTGTTTTGGCTTTAGATAGGAGCATACTTATTAGTATAACCTTATTGAACGGGACTTTCTGGTATAATTACCCTTGTAACAGAAAAGGATCTACGTGGAACGAACACTTATTATTCTCAAGCCAGATGCATTGCAGCGTGACCTAATTGGTGAAATTATTCAGCGGCTAGAGCGCAAGGGCTTGGATATTGTTGGAATGAAAATGATGCGTCTAGATAAAGCTTTGCTTGGCAGTCATTATGCACATATTGTTGACAAGCCGTTCTATAAAGACGTTGAGTCATTCATGCAAAGTTCTCCCGTAGTTATTCTGGCACTTCAGGGTTACGAAGCAGTTGATACGGTGCGTTTAATCGTCGGGGCTACTAATCCACGCCAGGCAGTTGCTGGAACGATTCGTGGTGACCTTTCTATTGGCAATGGACGAAATCTTATCCACGCTTCAGATTCTGTTGAGAACGGTAAACAAGAAGTAGAACGTTTCTTTAGTGATACAGAGTTGTTCGATTACCAGAAAGACCACCTAAGCCAGGTATACGCTCCCTCCGAACGAGAGTAGCCGACCTATAGAAGGCCGCTGACTTGTGGTGAGAAAATGAAATACCGGCTCAAAGCCGGTTTTTTGGTATCCCCAAACGGATTCGAACCGCTATCTACTCCTTAGGACGGAGGTATTCTATCCATTGAACTATGGGGACCTGTACTTGGGTGTGGCCACAAGTGGCTTTTACCCTGACAGTATACAGCATTATCAGGAGATAACAGGTGTGCGTTATGAGTGTCTAGGGTATAATGCGCTTATGGCAGAAAAACAAAAAGAACACGTCAAATACTTTGATGACCAATTTGATGACGAAGAAGTACTGTTTCTCTTTCGTAAACACCCGATTGTAATGCGCAAGGGACTCATCTTAGCTTGCCTGGGACCGCTGTTTGGGATCATACCGGCGTTTATCCGACCGGCCCTTGGCTTTGGTTGGTTTTTTGGCGGACTAGGCATCGGGTTTATCTTAGGACTACTCCTCATGCTGCCATCCTGGATTGCTTGGTACTACAGTGTCTTTATCGTGACTGACCAACGGTTTATACAGATTACCCAGAAAGGCCTGTTTCATAAGAGTGTTGTGGATCTTGGCTTGGCTAAGATTCAGTCCACCAACTATGAGGTGCGTGGCGTGCAAGCGACATTACTGGGGTTTGGTACAATAGTTATACAAACCTATATGGGGGACATGGTGATTCATGAAGTCCACCATCCCGCTAAGGTTATACGCCAGCTTTCTACCGTATTACGAGAGCAGGGAATTGTGGCGGAAGAAATTGAGCCGCAGGCCACTAACGATGACAAAGAAGAGGGTGAAAAATGAAAAAGTACCTAAGTAAGATAAAGCAGAAGGCAGGTAGATCTTCTAACAGTACTGACGACCAGGCAAACCAGGCGCCACGCATTACTAACGAGACTGTAGCTGAGCACCGAGAAGAAGTGCTCTCGAGTGCTCGTAAGTATATCTACCCCTTACAGCAGTCTAAACACAAGATTGTGCTTGTCACGACTACTATCTTTATCGCTACCATTGTCGGTTTCTTTGGTTACGCAACCGTATCGCTGTACAAGCTCAAGTCACACTCATCCTTCCTGTATGGGGTAACCAGGGTTATTCCATTCCCCGTAGCTAAAGCAGGCAACAGCTTTGTGGCGTACGAGAACTACCTATTTGAACTAAGACACTACATCCACTACTACCAGAATCAACAGAAGTTAGACTTCAAGTCAGAGTCGGGTAAGCAGCAGTTAGCGCAGTTTAAAAAGCGTGCGCTAGAGAAAGTTGTCGACGATGCCTACGTAAAGCAGTTGGCTAAAGAGAAGAAGGTAACGGTTAGCGATAAGGAAGTGGACACTGAAATACAGATTGTGCGTACCCAGAACCGACTTGGTGAGAACGATAAGGTGTTCGAAGATGTGCTTAAGGAGTATTGGGGCTGGACTGTTAATGATTTCAAGCGAAGCTTAAAGCAGCAGTTATTAGCTCAGAAGCTGCTCCCTGTTATGGACCCAGAAGTCGTGGCCCGGGCAAATGCAGCCAAGAAGGAACTAGATGGTGGAGCTGACTTTGCGTCCGTTGCTAAGAAGTACTCGGATGATCTTGGTAGTAAAGAGAACGGGGGAGAATATGGCTTCCCAATAGACAAGTCTAATCGAGATATAGCTGCGCAAACCTCTGCGGCATTGTTTAAGCTCAAAGCTGGCGAGGTATCTGGGGTGATTAATGCCGGGTATAGCCTAGAGATTGTAAAGAACATGGAGATGCAGGGTGATAAGGTCCGAGCTGCACATATTACCTTTACCTTTAAGGATATTAGTGCGTATCTGAACGATCTCAAAGATAAGAAGAAGGCTAGTCTCTATATCAAACCCTAGTCGCTAGCCTGCAACTTTAATAGGGAAGTGGTTATTCGAACTTTTGTTTTACAGAAGGTCGTAATAGGTAGATAACGACAAAACTTGAGTATCCCAATCTGAAGAATAGGGTTAGATAGGCTTGGGTAATGGCTGCACCAGTTACTTTTTCTGCTTCTGCAACTTTTGCTCTAGCTGCGTCGAGCTTTGCTTGGTTCGCGGCCGTAAGGTTCTTACGAATTTCTATCTGCTGAATCTGTTGCGTGTAGGTTTCCTTTTGTTGGGCTAGGCGATTTTGGATATCCACCATCTGGAATAAGCCCATAAGGCTAGAAAAAACGGCAAGTGAAGAGAAGATCACGACAAGTACTCTAGCGAAGCTATGTAGGGTGAACAACCCAAAGATTAGTAGCAGGTTTAAGATCAGCATGAAGTTGACTAAGCCGTTTGAAGTCTGCAGGCTAGTGGACTGAAAAAAGGTTGCGATAGTATTGATGACCGACAGAACGCAGATGATTACAACACCATTTGGTATACTCCCAACCCAGTTTGTCTCCTTTGACTCTAAGAATACTCCCGATTGTCCATTGTGCTGGGAATCTGCCAATCCCGCACTTGGAGTTGGATAAATAGAACTTAGGTCCTGGAAGGGTTTTTCTGTAGCATCTGGCGGTTGCTGTGGCTCAAGCGGAAGTGTGGCGGTGGTCTGAGGCTTTTGTTTGGGTTGAATCGGACCCGGGGACAGTGGTTGGATGTTCATATTACGTTTAGTATAGAACAAAAATACATATGGTTAAAAGGCGTACATATTTACTTATATAAGAATCGTAATAAGTCAACTTGGCGGGCCTTAACCTTAGAGATCTGGAACTACTTTAGTCTTACGCAACTTGCCTATTAATTAAGCCAGCTGGGTCGTGACTCTCTTTTCTTGCCGAAAAGCTCTGATCGTAAACACCTTTTTGGATCGTGATATTACCCGGTAGTTCGCTCAGGCCATTTTTCTGGGCGAATACAGACAGTTTAGTTGTGAGTTCACTAACTCTCTCATTCATTCGATCATGGGCTACCGCCAGCTCGGGATGGCTTCCATCTTTATTGCCAATAAAAGGTGCTTGTCTTGGATTTATGTCGCCCTCAGAAGTGCTTGGACGAACTACAAACTCGATTTTTGTACCTGGGTACTCTTGAGCTAGCTCAAGAATCCTTGCTGCATTCTCTAAACTGTCAGTGACATCTACACGTACAATTCGCTCGGCATTTGGCAACTCAGCTTCAAGCATAGTCATAGTCTCTGCTAACGCATCACCAGTTGATTTTTCGGTAGTATCAAGCGGTACGGAGATTGATTCAATATCAGATGTAACAACGCCACCATGAATCTGGGATTCAACGTAACGAGTTTTACTGCCAATTTCTCCAGTCTGGACCCGAAGACGCCTGGATTCTTCAATTAGTAGGCCATCGGCTAGGTTGAGCAAGGAATTCTTGTTCATTCCCATATCCATGCTATCTGAACTGGTAAAAGTTGAGTCAGCCGTTTTTTCGGATGTAAGCCTAGCGATAACACCGCCATATCCAAATACTTCAGGTTGCTCAACTGTTGAAGCATCAGCTGTTGTTAGGTAGCCGTAGACTAGCGGCTGCTCTTCGGCGGTCCTATAGCCCCGCTTTAACTCCTGTTCGGCGCGCCCAGATGAAGTACCAACGCCGCTTTCGGTTGCGGGGATGTACCCACCAGTTTTGAGAAAACGTGGCAGGGCGTTAATTGGCATATTGATAGCGACTCTTGCATTGGGTCGGTCTTGTTCGGCCTGCCATGTAATTGACTGTAGATATGAATCGCTATCCTGACTGTTGCTCAAGCCCAAATCTCTTTTTATTGTGTCTATGTTACCAGTCAGGGGAGTGGTTAAGTGATCATAATTTCCAACTAACGCATCGTGTGCTTCCTCTGGACTCTGGACCTCTGTAAGTATTGCCGTATGCCCCAAGTCTTCTAGGCTCTGTTCAGGAACTCTTTCCAGTTCAAGTAATGCTGGCGTAGGCATCATTTCTATATGCGGGGTTAATGTTGGGGTTAACTCTTGAGGTGAGGTCATATTTTTGTTTTTACTTTATATAAAAATACTACCATAAAAATGGTAGTAAGTCAACTTGGCGGGCCCGACCGGATTCGAACCGGCGATCTCCTCCGTGACAGGGAGGCGTGTTAGGCCAGCTACACCACGGGCCCGCATTTGTTTGTCTATTGCTTCATCTATAAGGCAGGCTTATTGAATTCAAAATGACAGGTGATAATATACCAATTTAAGGGGTAAAAAGCAACAGACTTTGATATAATTCTTCGGATACGCCACCTTAGCTCAGTTGGTAGAGCGACACATTCGTAACGTGTAGGTCAGCAGTTCGATCCTGCTAGGTGGCTCCAGCGAGTGTAGTTTAGTGGTAAAACATAACCTTCCCAAGGTTGGGTCGCGAGTTCGATTCTCGCCACTCGCACCAAAAATTCTTGTGCATAAGCTGCTGGTTCGTACTATATAAAAAGTGTAGAATTATCTGTATACATGTCTATTCCTAAGAACTATCTTCGTGATCGTATTGTTCTGTTGCTCCTAAGTGTTAACGCCTTCTTAACACTGCTCGGCACAACCCTTATCTTGCTCCGTTTAGGGAGTGGACGGGGCAGTAGCTATATTATTGAGTATCGAGCTAACCTGGGTATCAGTGCCTATACCGCTGGTAAAGCGGTAGACATCCTTGTCTTTATACTGTTTTTGTTCTTCATGCTTGGTATGAACTTTGTACTAAGCCTCAAGGTGTATGGTCACCATCGTAGCTACGCGCTCACCATTCTTGGCATGGGTACGCTACTAAGCCTTCTGACCATTATTGTAAGTAATGCGCTTCTTGTGCTGAGGTAACCATGCGAGTACAGGATATTGAGATTCCGTACGAGAAAGACCGAAGCCGTCGTTACAGGTTTTTTGAAATTCTACCCGGGGTGCTGACCTGGAGTATTTTTATCCTCCCGTTTGTTCTAGCCTTTGTTGCACCACATGTCCTGATCTTTATATTTATTACCTATATTCTTCTGTGGTTTGTAAAATCGGTTGGCATGCTAGTCCGTAACTTCCAAGGGTTGAAACGTATGGAAGAGTTTAAAAAGCTCGATTGGCGGGCTATGACCGAGGATCTGCAATCCGGTGTTGTGTCTGAGAACCGGGTCGCTCCTAAGTGGCACGGTGAGAATCTAAGGTTCGTAAAGACCATGAAGCCAGATGATGTGTACCATGCCATTGTCATCGCTGCATATAACGAGACTAAAGAGGTGCTCGAGCCGACGATTCAGTCTGTATTGGAGTCTAATTACGACATGAAGAAGGTTATCCTGGTTATGGCCTACGAAGGTCGAGATGGGGCGCAGTCTGAGAAGGCCGTGCTAGAGCTGGCCAAGGAGTATGGCAACCACTTTGCACACACCTTGACTGCGAAGCATCCACTTAACCCCAAGGAAGTACGAGGTAAGGGCGGTAACATCACCTATGCAGCCCGAGAGCTCGAGAAGTATTTAGAAGATAAGAAGATCAATCCAATCAATGTAGTAGTGACTACGCTTGATTCAGATAACCGGCCACATAAAGAGTACTTGGCCGCGCTTACCTATCTATACGTAGTATGTCCCGATCCGCTCTATGCATCATTTCAGCCGGTGCCAATTTACACTAATAACATCTGGGATGCCCCAGCCCCAATGCGGGTTATTGCAACGGGAAACTCCTTCTGGAACATCGTATTATCTATGCGCCCCCATATGATCCGCAACTTCTCATCTCATGCTCAGAGTATGGCTGCCCTTATCGAAACAGATTACTGGAGTGTGCGTACCGTCGTGGAAGATGGTCACCAGTTCTGGCGGACCTACTTCCGTTTTGACGGTAAGCACGAAGTGTATCCACTCTATCTACCCATCTACCAAGATGCAGTGTTCTCATCTTCCTACGTAAAAACACTCAAGATGCAGTTTATCCAAATTCGTCGCTGGGCCTGGGGTGCCTCTGACATTGCCTACGTAGTAGATAAGGGTTTCTTTAGTAAGAACAAGGTACCTAAGAAGGATCTGATCATGAAGCTGGCTAGGCTAACCGAAGGACACATTAGCTGGTCTACTTCAGCGATTATCCTCCTCGTAGGTGGTTTTATCCCACAGCTTATTAATCCATTAGACTACTCGTCTAACCAGTTACCGATCCTAGCAGGGCGCATCCAGACGGTTGCTATGGTAGGTATTCTGGCTACGTTGTATCTCAGCCTCAAGACGTTGCCACCTAAGCCAGCTCGCTACAAGCGTCACCGCACTATCTTCATGGTGTTGCAGTGGGTATTGTTACCAGTAACAACTATTCTGTATAACGCGTTCTCAGCTATTAATGCCCAGACTAGGCTTATGTTTGGTAAGTATCTCGACAAGTTCGACGTGACCGATAAGGCCATGATCACCGAAGACAATAAGAAGGTTATATGAGTAAAGACACTAATAACAAATTGCAGGTTGAGCTGCATGTTCCAGATTTTGATATTGTTCGAGATTTTTATGGCAAGCTTGGGTTCGAGACAGTTTGGGACCGGAGCGAAGATACGAATGCTGACTATTTAGTGATGAATAGAGACGGTGTCATTATTAACTTCTGGCCAGGCAATGAAAGCGTCTACCAACAATCATATTTCAAGCAATTTCCTAAAGATACTAAACGCGGTTATGGGGTAGAGCTTGTCATTACTGTCGATGACATAGATGCGTACTATAAAAAGGTTGAGGTGTTTGCGAATATAGTAGATCCTTTTGTTACGCGGCCATGGGGACTGAAAGACTTTCGAATTGAAGACCCATTTGGGTATTATCTACGCATCACGGAGCGTCACGATATAACAGACTCTGGCTATGCTGTTCCAGAAGGTGTAACAGACCCTAACTCCTAGAAGTGGGCGTATCCAATAGGTTATAGCGGGTGAAACGCAGCGTACTGTACGGCTGCTGCTTTGTCGAAGCGGGTGAGTATTTTGGTCGTTTCGGTTACTATTGTGTCCCTCGGTACAGATGCCTCTGATATTAAAGGATATAAGTGGGAGATAACAGTGTCTGTAAGCGCTATAGCGTCCTTTAGGGCGGACTTACGGTGCTTACAGCTGTCATGAATAGTTATCATCAACTTGTCCCGTGAGAAGGGCTCATGACGGCTTCCACGGGTAACGATAATAGCGCTGCTCAAGTCTACTTTTTCAAGGGTCGTAACGGTTGCACTGCATTCATCGCAGGTGCGCCGGCGCCATACGGAGTTTTGTTTCTTCTGCAGGCGAGAGTTGCCAACCTGCGTATTCCCACCACAATATATACAAACCATGTCTACATATTGACATATAGGTATTCAAAACGCTAGTGGATAAGTATAAAAATAGTGAGGATAAGTACCTCACTAGAGTCTAGATATTTGGGTAACGCAAAAGATACCGTGTGGCCCAAAACAGGTTAGAAATGCGTTATTGCGTATCGTTCTACCTGGCTTAGCCGATGTAGGTACGAACGCGTTTGATTCGACTCAGTTGCTTGGGAGATAACAACTCTTCATAGAAAAGTTGAAAGCTTTCAAGTGAGCCTTGCTTCTTGGTACTCAAAACCAAAAACACCTCAATTAACACGCTTATGTTAACACAAAAATACAACAAAGTCAATCATGCTAACAGATTGCACAACGATTGAAGAGGACGGATATGGCATAAAAAAATCCTCTGCGACCTACAAAAGATATAGGTGACAGAGGATGGTGGGCGATATAGGATTCGAACCTATCACCTCCACAACGTCAATGTGGCGCTCTAGCCAAATGAGCTAATCGCCCGGAAGCCTTGATACTTTAGCATAAAACAGAGGGGAGTGCCAGATAGGACGGGTGAGCGTTATAACGTCATGCGTGGTATAAATCCACAGATAGTTATCCCCAGTGGAAAATGTAGAAATAACGACATTTATGTACTAGCCATATAGTACTAACCTTGTTATGATTATTCTTGTGAAGTTTTGAGATTAGTTTTTTTGAAAACGAATCGCGGGCTGGACGCCCAAACAGTACGGTTGAATGGCATGCGAGATCATTCAACCGTTTTTGTTTGCCATAAGAGAAGTAACAGATGTGATATACTGTGACTAGCTATGAAGCAGCCTCACCAACTGCTGAGCTGACCCGGGCATGGTAAGAGCAGGGAAACAAGCGCTTACAAGAGTAAAAGTCTTAGGTGGAACCTCCTTGAAACTAAGGACCCAAGACGCGGATACGTTTAGTGTAATGCGAGAATACTAAACCCCGCGTTTTTTAATTGCTTAAAACTTAAGGAGAAGTTATGGCAGACAATCAAGACCAACTACATGCGATGCGTCATTCGCTCGCCCATATTATGGCAACTGCCGTAACCACCCTATGGCCAGAGGCTAAACTGGGAGTGGGACCAGTAGTTGAGAGCGGCTTTTATTATGATATAGACCTTGGTGAGCAGAAGATATCTGAAGAAGACTTCGGGACAATCGAAAAGAAGATGAGAGGTGTTATTGCTCAGGACCAGGCATTTGAGCGTTTTGAACTCCCTGTAGACGAAGCCATAACCTGGGCTAAAGAAGCCAAACAACCATATAAGGAAGAGTTACTCAATGACCTGAAGCGAGCTGGTACTACTGTTGCTAAGGATCTTAGTGCTGACGAAATGGGCACCGTAGCTGAAGGAGATGGTCAGGTAGAGAATGTTTCATTCTACCGCAACGGCGACTTTACTGATCTCTGTCGAGGTCCTCATGTAGAGTCCACCGGTAAGGTAGGTGCCTTTAAGTTAATGCGGGTGGCAGGTGCCTACTGGCGAGGTAACGAGAAGAACCCCCAGATGCAGCGCTTGTACGGTGTGGCTTTTGAGACGCAGGAAGAGCTAGATCACTATCTCCAAATGCTGGAAGAAGCACGGTCAAGGGATCACCGTAAGTTAGGCAAGGAGCTAGACTTGTTTACAAGCTCACAACTTATAGGAGCGGGGCTGCCGCTATTTAGCCCAAGAGGAACGATACTGCGAGATAAGATAGACCAATTGGCACAAGGTTACCGAAAAGACCGGGGCTATCTTAAGGTCTGGATACCGCATATTGCCAAGATAGACACCTATAAGACATCTGGTCACTTTGAGAAGTTCCCAGAACTCCTCCGATTTACCTCTACAGAGTCAGGGGATGAGCTAGCCCTCAAGCCGGTTAACTGCCCACACCATACGCAGATATTTGCTTCTCAGCCTCGAAGCTACAAAGAACTGCCTATTAAGTACATGGAGACTACATCAGTGTACCGAGATGAGAAGAGTGGGGAGCTTGGTGGGCTAAGCCGGGTACGTGCCATTACTCAAGATGATTCTCATGTCTTCTGTACCGATGAACAGGTAGAAGCAATCTTTAGCGAGCTGCTAGAGAGCGCTAAGGAAATGTACGCACTATTGGATCTTAAGCTGTCTCTCCGTCTCTCCTTTAGAGACGATGCGGACAATTATTTGGGTGAGCTGGAAACGTGGGAGCGGGCTCAGTCTGCTATCCAAGGCTTGGCTGATTCGTTTGATCTAGAATACGAGGTAGGTATTGGTGAGGCTGCTATCTATGGACCAAAGATGGACTTTATGGCTACCGATGCGCTGGGCCGTAAGACGCAACTAGCAACCGTGCAACTTGATTACGCGCAGCCAGAGCGATTCAACCTCGAATACACGGCAGAAGATGGCAGCAAAAAACGACCAGTAATGGTTCACTGTGCGCTACTTGGTTCAATTGAACGATTCCTTAGTATATATATTGAGCATGTTGGTGGCTGGTTCCCGTTCTGGTTAGCGCCGGAGCAGGTTCGTATTCTTACTATTAATGACTCGGTTAACGAATACGTGGGTAAGATCCGGGACATACTAGATGGTATGGTACTCATGCAGCCAGTTAAGTACAACGAGGTTCGCTACACAGTAGATGAACGTAATGAATCGCTTGGTAAGAAGATTCGTGATGCTGTGGGTCTGAAAATTCCAGCCGTTCTTATTGTCGGCCCTAAGGATGTAGAAGCTGGTGAAGTGAGCGTGCGCCTCAAGGATAAAGAAGAGAAAGTTCCCCTTGATAAGCTGCAGGAATATCTACTAGCTTTATAGGTAGTTTGAAGATGAAGCGTAAAACAATAGCCGTTGATTTAGATGACGTACTAGCAGACAGTGCTGCTAAGTTTGTGGCATTTAGCAACAAGCAATGGGGAACCAGTCTAGAGGTAGATGACTATTCCGAGCACTGGGCTGAAATGTGGGGGATCGATCTTGAAGAATCTTTGGAGCGTCGTGAACATATATACAAAGAGGCGGTGCAGATAAATCTGGAGGCTTTCTCTGGTGTTAAGGAGATATTAACAGAGCTTGGAGAACGATTCGATCTTATTATTGTCACCTCCCGGCCTTTGGTCCTGCAAAAAGGGACGATCCAGTGGCTTGAGCAGTACTACGGTGGCCTATTCAAAGACATTCACTTTGCTGGTATATGGGATGGTAAACATGATGTAGATGTGGCTAATCTGATGACCAAGGCGAGTCTCATCAAGGAACTAGGTGCTGATTACTTCATAGATGACCATCCTAAGCACTGTTTTGCGGTGGCTGCAGAAGGTATACCGGCTGTATTGTTTGGAGACTATAGTTGGAACCGAGATCTTGAGCTTCCTTCGGGAGTGACACGAGCTAAGGATTGGAAAGCAGTTCAGGAGTACTTTAATGAGCAGGGTTGATCCAGACTTTAACGACCGTATATATGCACTCGTAGCGCAGATACCGGAAGGCAAGGTAGCGACCTATGGACAGCTGGCTGCTGCTTGCGGTGCGGCCTGGGCGGCCTGGGAAGTAGGGCAGATCGCCCATACTGGCCCTAGTGATCTGCCATGGCAGAGAGTAGTGAATAAGCAGGGTGGATTAGCTAGTGGTTATCCGGGCGGTAAGGCAGGGCACAAGAAAGTTCTTGAATCTGAAGGCTTTGAGGTTAGTGAAGAGTTTACAGTAGATGTAGGTAAATATTTATGGCAACCAAATCAGCAAAGCCTCTTCTCGTAATCGTTGGCCCAACGGCCAGTGGTAAGACGGCGCTAGCTATTCAACTAGCGAAGCAGTTTAATGGTGAAATTATCTGTGCCGATTCGCGGACTATATATAAAGGTATGGATATTGGTACAGCCAAACCAACCCAAGAAGAGCAAGAGGGTGTTCCGCACCATCTAATAGATGTAGTTAGGCCGGATGAGCCTTTTACGGTAGCCGACTTCCAAAGGCTGGTTTACCAGGCCATCGACGATATTCATGGAAGAGGTAAGTTACCTATAATGGTAGGAGGTAGTGGTCTATATATAGATTCCGTTATCTATGGGTATGACTTTGCATCTACTTCTGGTGAGCGTGATCCCCAGAATCCTCGACATCTTGCCGCAGATGCTCCCCGGCAAGAACTTCGTTTGCGTGACAATACCTTAGTACTAGGTATGCGGGTGGATCCAGAAGTGCTGCGTGGGCGGATTGGTAAGCGTGTGGTTAGCATGCTGGATGCCGGCCTAGTGGATGAGGTCAAAAGGCTCGGTGATCTTTACGATTGGAACTTATCGCCTATGCAGGCGCCAGCCTACAAAGCTTTTCGCGGCTACCTTGACGGCTCTAAAACAATGGAAGAATCTATGTCTGATTTTGTTACATACGACTCACAATTAGCTAAAAAACAGCGTACTTGGTTTAAACGAAATAATAGTATTCACTGGATCTCTGACCCCAGTAAGACGAATGATTTAGTAACAAATTTCCTGAACAACAAACCCTGAATAAAATAGTAGCGGTCTGTTACAATAGAGAGGTAATGAGTACAGCAGGTGCTCGCTACTTGAGGGAGAACAAACATGATCGAACAGTTATTCGGATCTAAAACACGTGTAAAGTTGCTGCGACTTTTCTATAGCAATCCAAATCGCTCTTTTTACGTACGTGAAATTACTCGTAAGATCGATGAGCAAATTAACTCGGTCAGACGAGAATTAGCCAACTTGCTTAGTGTTGGAATAATTACATCAGATACGACCAATAACAAGCTGTATTACGAAGTTAATCAGGAGTTTGAATATTACAAACCACTGAGCCAAATCTTTGGTGACGGTAAAACTGCGCAAGGTAAAAAGACTACTGAAACTAAGGTTGCAGACCCACTCAAGGCTCTGGGTAATGTTGAGCTCGCGCTGTATACGGGCCAGTTCACTCGTGACGAAACGAGTGGTGTAGACTTCCTAGTAGTCGGTGATATTAACCAGACCCAGCTTACTAAATATGTAGAAGAACTTGAGAAGAAAGAAAACAAAGAGATTCGCTACACGCTCATGTCATATGAAGATTTTACCTACCGTCAGCGCATTAAGGATCGCTTCGTAGCGAATATAATGGCTTCTAAGACGCAGGTATTAGTAGATAAGAATGGTATTTTTGAAGAGAAAGATTAAGGAGAAATAATGGATATACAATATTATGGCGGCAACTGCGTAAAGCTTAGTACTAAGAAGGCAACTCTTGTGATAGATGACAATGTCAAAGCTCTAGGTGGCAGTGATATAGCCAAAGCAGGGGATATTGTGGCCTACACTGGACCAGTTGGAAAAGCCAAGGACCCTAAGTTTACCGTTGCTCGACCTGGTAACTATGAAATTGCAGACCTCTCAATTAACGGTGTTGCTGCTCGTGCTCATATGGACGAAGAAGGTACATCTTCCGCTACTATGTACCGTGTTGTTGCTGACGACATACGTGTAGCAGTTGTCGGGCATATCTATCCAAAGCTTACTGAAGCTCAGCTTGAGGATCTTGGTATTATCGATGTACTCATTATCCCCGTGGGTGGTAGTGGCTTTACACTAGATGCTATAGGGGCGCTAGAGATTATTAAGGAAGTAGATCCAAAGATTGTTATTCCAACTAACTATGCAGATAGTAAGCTCAATTACGAAGTACCCGCCGCAAGCCTGGAAGATGTGGTGAAGGGGCTTGGTATGGAAGTCAAAGAGACTACCTCTAAGCTCAAGATCAAGGGCTCTGAGCTTCTCAGTGACCAACCACAGTTGTTCGTTCTAGAGCGACAGTAGCTGTATCTATTATCTCTTCAAATAAAAACACCGGCGTGATGCCGGTGTTTTAGTAGTGACCTAAGAAGGTTTAGGCGATAAGGCCTTTTTTCTTGAGAGTACGGATAGCTTGAGTACTGATTTTCATCTGTACTTTCTTGCCATCAATAACGAGAGTCTTCTTCTGAAGGTTAGGCTTCCAGACTTTCTTGGTGTGGCGCTGAGAGAAGCTGACGTTATGTCCGAATTGCTTTCCTTTGCCGGTGATTTCACATATCTGCATTTGATCGATCCTTTAATAGATTTATTGAAGATTCAAAGTGTTATTTTAGAGGTTTTACTTCTTAAAGTCAAGCATCCCATGATGCTTATTTTTGTTATACTAGAGGGACGATGTTTTCAGAGTTATCTGGTGGTGATTTAATCATAGTTTTTGTCTCTATATTGCTGTCTATGGCAATCCATGAGGCTATGCATGCGTTTACCTCTCATTGGCTCGGGGACTCAACTGCTAAAGACCTAGGACGCCTTACACTAAACCCTTTAAAGCATATTGATCTTATAACAACTGTATTACTGCCACTGGTAATGATCTTAGTAGGCATAACGCCGTTCTTTATAGCTAAACCAGTACCTTTTAATCCGAACAGGGTGAAGTACGAGGAGTTTGGTGCTGCACTCATAGGGTTAGCGGGACCATTCACGAACTTTGTGTTAGCAGTCATAGCGGCACTTATTGTGCGTATTTCTGGCATAGCGGTAGGGACTGATGTATTCCATATCTTTAGTATCTTTATACAGATCAACTTGGCGTTCTTCGTGTTTAATATGATTCCATTCCCGCCGTTAGACGGATCTCGTTTACTGTACGCGTTTGCACCAGAATCACTACAGAAGTTTATGTATCAGATCGAATCAATGGGCTTTACAGCTATTCTATTATTTATGTTTATCTTTATTCAATTTGGTGGTTCAACATTAGTTGGGAACATAATTGACGCGCTATACCGAGTCCTTTTGGCCTAGTACTTAATGAGTTATAATAGAGGAGGCTGGTGCCAATAATATGATAATCTGAATATTTATCATACGGGATTCCAACATTTAACAAGGCTGTGGCCGAGTTGTGCGGAAACCCACCTGGGTTTAATTCCAGGTTGTCATGTTGGGGCCAGTCACTAAGCACTTCAAGGAGTGCTTTTTAAATTCCCATCTGTTACTATATGGCAGATGTCGGGGTGTGGCGCAGTTGGTAGCGCGTACGGCTGGGGGCCGTGAGGTCGCAGGTTCAAGTCCTGTCACCCCGACCAAATTTTTATGACAGAAATTCAAACAACGGCTATTATCCCTGGTTTTAATGAACAAAGGACGATTGGACCTGTAGTTAGGGCCGCACTTAGGGCAGAGTCGGTAGACGGGATAGTTGTTGTTGATGATGGCTCTCGTGACAGGACTGTAGTTGAAGCATGGCGGGCAATTGAGCGTGAAAACAGTCCCAAGCCATTTGAGGTAGTTAGCCATTCTTTTAACGCTGGGAAGACAGAGGCTGTTCGGACAGGGGTTGATGTAGCATATGAGGAACTTGGCCTACCGAGAATAGGCGCTCTAGTATTTATTGACGCAGATCTATCGCCTGTATGGTCACGCCTAACCCCAGAAAATATGAAACTAACTTCAAGATTACTTGGCCACACTGGCTTACTGAAGGAGGTAGGGGTTACGGGAACAGAAGACGCCTTTATAGATTGTCTAGCCCGGCGAATTGATCAGATTACCGCCCCGATATTAGAGCGGGGGATACCAATGACAATCGGTATGCCACAGCGTAACTGGTTTGCCGATAGAACAAGAACGCTTTTAAATTGGGGAGCACTAGGTGGTAATCGAGGTGTGCGTGCTGACTTTTTCGATCAGCTCATAGCTGAAAGCCAGGAAAGAAATATCGGGATAAGTGGTTGGGAACTTGAAGCGGCGCTAAATACATTTGCACGTAAACGTAGAGACGAGTACGGCGTGAAGCTTAACCGAGGAATTGAGAAGTTTCTTTGGGACGATATCGTTAACGTTGGTAGTCGAGTAAAGACAGGATCGTTTACTGGAGGTGTACGTCGCATGGCCCAAGTTCACGGTCGGGCAGTAAGAGGTCTATTGAAGTACGGCTACCAGTTCTAAGGTATGCAATAATAAGGTAATGAAAAGCCTTAAGCTTAACCATGAGTTCGCTCAGCTAATTCTACAGGGGCAAAAGACCTCTACGTGGCGTATTAATGACGACAAAGACCTCCATGTAAACGAAGATGTACAGCTTATAGATAAAGTAGATCCCTTGAAGCCTGAGACATGGCAGCCCATAGGAACTGCTCGGATAACGAGTATCCTTGAGAAGCAGCTAGGCACGGTGACGGCCCAGGATATCGCTCCAGGAGAGCAGCTAAAACCCATCAAGGAGCTTCTGGTGGAGTATCGGAGCTACTATGGTCAACAGGTGAGCATAGAAACTCCTGTTAAGATAATTACCTTTATATTCACCCCTCAACCCATCAGTGGAACTGTAGCTAACAGCCAGGTACTAGTAGTCGAGATGAAGCTTTTCTCAGATGGTGGCTCGCGAGGTAATCCGGGGCCTTCTGCCTGTGGCTACGTCCTTATGGACATGCACGATCAGGTTATTGTAGAGAACGGACTAGCATTAGGTATTACGACGAATAATCAGGCTGAATACCGGTCATTGAAGTTAGGTCTCGAGGCTGCTCTAGAGCGTAATGCAACAGTAGTGCACTCGTATATGGATAGTATGCTAGTAGTTAATCAGATGAACGGACTATATAAAGTTAAGAACACCGATCTTATGCCTATTAATCAGGCAGTTAGGGACCTAGTGAGTCGTTTTAGTCAGGTAACCTTCACTCATGTTCCCAGAGAGCGTAATCGCAAAGCTGATGCCATGGTCAACGAAGTACTCGATGCTCTCAAATCGTAAATTTTATGGTATAATACTTATGTTAGATTGTCGACTGGTCGCCTGAGTTTACTCAGGAGGAAAGTCCGGGCAGCGCAGGGAAGGATAGTTGTTAACGGCAACCGGAGGTAACTCTAGGGAAAGTGCCACAGAAACGAAACCGCCCAGTTTACTGGGTAAGGGTGAAACGAGTGGAGTAAGAGCCCACAACATCCATCGGTGACGATGGGAGTAGGTAAACCCTATCTGCTGCAAGGAGATATGTCTCATAAGGTTTCCCGCCGAGGCTTGTCACAAGATCCGCTTGATTCTATGAGCAATTGTAGAACTAGATAGATGGCCAGATAGAACAGAACCCGGCTTACAGACAATCTGACACCTTATTTGAGTATTATTATGACTGCTGAAAATCAAGAACAACCCTCAAGATTTATGCCTCTACATGAATTTACGAGGCGGCTACGCCCGGTCTGCACCGACCGAGGAGGTGTTGTCGCGACAGTGAATGCCATGAGCAATGAGCAGCGCACTAATACTGGTCGCAGAAATCCGTTCAGCGCTCTAAAAACATCGCTTTTTAGGCCGATAGCGCCGGATCCTATGAGAAGCAGTGAAAAGCTTCTCGAATTCATGGAAAGTCCAGGGTATGAAATTGATGTGGATGCGTTGGCCCTGTGGGGGATTAGTAGGGCAGATGTCGATGGTTGTTGGGGCCCGTACGGCCATATAAAGGGATTGGGTAAGCGTTCTGTAGAGTCTCTATTAACAATTACAGAGGGCGTCTTAAGCGAAGCGGGTATTGCAGTTGCTTCTATTGATGTGGGCGAGCTAGACTATCTCTATAGAGTGTCGGGCTCTGATTGCATAATCCCAGGGCAATAAAAAACCGCTCAGTTAGAGCGGTTTTTTAGTAACAATGCCGAAGATGTTTATTTCTGAGCTGCTTTAACAACTGCTTCAAAGGCAGCAGGTTCGTTAACGGCGATTTCACTTAGAACCTTACGGTCTAAGGTGATATTAGCCTTCTTAAGGCCTGCAATCAGGCGGCTATAAGTTGTACCATTCAATCGGGCTGCAGCGTTAATACGCGCATTCCAGAGTGCTCGGAAGGTTCGCTTCTTGTTGCGGCGATCTCGGTAAGCAAACTGAAGTGATTTAGTAACGGCTTGTCGTCCACGCTTGATGCTTGAACGGTTACCACGGGTAAACCCTTTAGTAGCCTTACGGATTTTCTGATGTTTAGCGTGAGAAGTAACGCCTCGTTTTACGCGCATTCCTTAGACTCCCAACATCTTCTTTAGATTTTTCTTGGCTTGACCTTCGACGTTTATAACGCCGGCGAGGCCTCGTTTGCGGCTAGCACTCTTCTTCTGCAAGAAGTGACTGGCCATAGACTTGCGTCGAAGAACTTTACCGTTCTTGGTGACGCGGACGCGGTCTTTTGTACCGCTATGAGTCTTTAGTTTTGGCATTGTTATTACTCCTAATCACAAAACTTAATTGTTTACCTGCTAGCTGTGGTTGTTGATCAACTACGATTTGATCTCCAAAGCCAGCGATTACTTTATCTGCAAGCTTAAAGCCTAGATCCTTATGGGCTAGTTCGCGACCCCGGTAAAATACAGTGATTTTAACCTTATGGCCTGCTTCCAGGAACCCTAGAATCTTACGCGATTTAACGCCTAAATCGTGCTCGCCAATCTTTAACCCAAAGCGCATTTGCTTAACTTCAAACGATTTGGCGCTGCGCTTGCTTTTCTGCAGCTGCTTCGTACGTTGGTAGTTGTATTTACCCCAGTCAATGATCTTGGCAACAGTTGGGTTCGCTTCAGGCGATATCTCTACGAGATCGAGCTCTTGTTCCTCTGCGAGGCGTAGTGCTTCATCTCGAGACATGACACCAAGCTGTTTACCATCTTGATCTATGACCCGTAGCTGGGTTGCTCGAATCATCTGATTCAAGCGGGTTACTTTGGCGATTGCTTGCTCCTTGCATCGATTAAGGTTGACCTCTAATATACCAAATTAAGCAACAGGGGTCAAGCAGATACGCACAGGTTCTTACGCTTATTTTGTTGCTTTGTGTCGCATATTCAGCGTGGAGCAGTAGGAATAGCTTATTATCTAGTTCATGGGGTGCTGTTTATAGGGCTATACGACAAGGCAATATCCAGAAACGGGTTGGTTAGAATTTACGATGTATAGCGAGCTAGGTGAAGGCCTGAAGTCTAAAAATAATAATAGAAAAATCCTTAAGGTGGCCGTGCAATGATGAGAAAAAGTTGACGTATAAGTTAGCTATTCTTGGGCCTGTGTGTGCGTCTGTAGACAATCAATCGCGTCCACAAAAATATAATAAAAAACGGCCTTTTGCGAGGAAGGCCGTTTTCTTTTTTGAGGTTTTTGTTTTTGAGCTTCGGCTTGTGGCTTCGTCTCTTTTTGTTTTGATTACAGTCGGTTGAGAACTGTTATCTAGGGGTCGTTTTTGTTTTTGAGCACTTTTTTTATTCAAGTGCTAAACCCATCTTATAAGTACTTTTTTTTACTGTCAACACGTTTATGGCAAAAAGGCAGAAACCTGTGTATAACTTTATGAGCATAACCAAAACTTTAGATGCCTATATTGTGCATTTTTGGGCAATATTTTGGCCGTTAGACGGCACTAAACTTAGCGTGAATGGCGCAGGTAAGTGGGGGTATCATTAAATGCCACTGTAGCCATCATGGGTATGTCGCTACGCCGCAAAGCAAGGCCTTTGACGTGCCTTTATGTGCAGTATGTGAAGTCCGATGAGCCATATGAGATTCGTGATGCTATACAGTCTATGCGACGCGGCTTGAAACGCTTATTGGAATGAGAGCGTCAGTGATACTAAATTGAGTGAGATACGTACTAGCTGTTCTGCCATGTACTAAGACCTATTAGGCCTGGTGAGTACGAACTGAATGGATTCGGTCCACTTGTATACAGTGTTGGCGACATACGTACTGTTATTTTTAGTACTCGTAAATTTGAGTAGAAGGGATTCTGATCCTGTAGATTATTAATTATGGTACCCACTTTTACTATTGATATATCTTAATTAAGATTGCACAGCTGGAATTTGTAGAATCGGAATGGGCGTTTAAATTGCCGTGAAAAGTGCGCCCAAAGGGTATGGGAATTGGTATTGAAGAGTCACCAATAATGAGTGAGTATGAGAAGCGTGAAGTAGACTACGAAAGCAAGTTTGTGTAAAGGTTTTACGACCCCGAAAGCCGGCGATACTAAAATAACATTGTTATAAAAGCTACATAAAATATATACCCAGATAGATACGGATTAGAGATCTACAGGGTAATGTTATTAAAGATACAACAATAAATTATTGACATACCATAAGCATTTAGGTATGGTTTCTGTGTAAGCAAAAAACAAAAACTTACAAAAACTCTTCGTCGCTCTAACCGCGGAAACGCGGAAAGAGCGGTCAGTCACAGCTGGGACGGCAAGCGCTCTAATAGTATATTTTAAAGCAGCGCATTTGCCGCCCGGCACCATATTTTTTAAGCCTCTGCTTGAACCCTTTATACAAAACCTCACACTAAACTAAATTGGAAAAAATATGCCAAACATAACAAACAAAAGACTCGCGGTGGTGCTCCTGGGGATGTATGGAGCACTTTTTATTTTTCTGAGCACTACAAACCCGCGGAGTATACCCGCAGCAATATTACTTTTGCCGTTAGTCTGGCTTTTTATGAGTCTGACTGGCACTGGCCTACTTATTTTGCGACTCGTACAGCCACATAAAAGTGAAGAGGATCTTCGTAAACAGTTGGGATATGCGGCAATTGGCGCTGCAGTCCCGATAGGCATGCTTCTACTAAGATCGATCGACCAGCTTACTGCTAAGGACATTATTCTTATTGTAATGTTATCGGCAATTGGCCTGTTCTATCTTGGACGCTTTAAGTTTGCTCAAAAAATAGAGTGATATGACTAACTCCATTCTGGTATACTTAACAACAGATGGATCCAAGTCAGAACATACCTAGTCCTCAGGCAGACTTGCCAGCGCCTTCACCTGTGACGCCGCAAGTATCCCAGCCTGCTCAACCCGTACCAATAGACGGATTACCTCTTGGCATGCCTGCGGGACCGGCCACCGACCAGCCTGCTGCTGCGCGTAGCCCACATTCACCGGTAGTAGCGGACGATGTGGATCTTATTGAGAAGGAGTGGGTGCTTAAGGCTAAGGCTATCGTGGCTCAGACTAAGGATGATCCGAATCAACAGAATAAAGCTATGAATCGCTTCAAGGCTGATTACCTTAAGACTCGATACAGTAAAGATATAAAAGTTAGCGAAACGTAAGACCTATGCCACTGACATTAATTCTTGTTGCAGTATTCTTGGGGCTTGTCATAACAACAAGCTTTATTCTGTATTTCCACTACCGCAAGCTACTCCGAGAGCAGAAGAACTACGAACGAGGACTCAAGATGGTCCCGTTACTCATCCATCTTCCGCCATCCAGCGAGGATATTGAAGCCGGGGGCCGAGATAGTCGTGATGTCGTAGAGGAGAATATCTCCAAAGCTCAGACGTTATATAGCATTATTGCCAGTACCTTTAAGAAGGGATTCAAGAATAACTTCTATGGTCAACGACACTTCGCCTTCGAGATTATTGGTACCAAGGGCTTCGTGAAGTTCTACGCTGTCGTACCTATTGTTATGGTGGATGTAGTGAAGCAAGCAGTGATTAGCGCTTATCCTACGGCTCAGCTAGAGGAAGTGGCCGAACACAATATATTTAGCCCTGTTGGTAGGCTTGCAGGAACGATTGGCGGAGAGCTGTCTTTGAAAGAAAAGTCTGCGTATCCGATTGCAACCTACCAGGAGATTAAGCGAGATGCTATGCAGTCTCTGCTTAATGCGCTATCCACGCTAGAGAAAGAAGATGGCGCAGGTATTCAGATACTGCTACGTCCAGCTAACCCCAGTTGGCGTAAGGACGCCCATGGTGAGGCCGGCAAAAAGCGTAAAGGCACAAAAGATAAGAAGGGGATGGAGAATCTGTTCTGGTGGTCTAAGCAGCTTGCTATCGCGGTAGCAAAGCCACCCGAAGATAAATCTGGTAAGGGCGGTGAGGAAAAGAAAGAAATCTCTAACCTAGATCAGTCCATAGTGGACGCCATTGAAGACAAGACCAGGCACCCGGGCTACGAAGTTCTTATTCGTGTCGTGGCTTCTTCAAACATCTCACAACGCGCCCAGGCGATTCTAAACAACATCGTTGCCGCCTTTGCTTTGTATGACGCACCAGGTAAGAACGGTTTTAAATATACTGCATCTAAGGATATCGAGAGCTTTGTTACTGCCTTTATTCTGCGCTTCTTCCCACCTGAGAATAATCAGAGCATTCTTAACGCAGTTGAACTGGCAACTTTATTCCACTTCCCAGATCAGAAGAATATTCCAACCTCACAGCTGGAGCGACAGGCTTCTAAGCAGGTAGATGCACCACGTAATATCCCTGACGAAGGTTTGCTACTGGGCTACAACTTGTTCCGCGGTGCTAAGAAACCAATACGTCTAACGCTCGCAGATAGACAACGACATATGTACGTAGTAGGGCAGACGGGTACTGGTAAGTCTACTTTCTTAGAGAACCTTGCACTACAGGACATGCTTGCCGGCAACGGGTTTGCATTTGTTGATCCGCACGGTGACACAGTAGAGAAGCTTCTTTCTATGGTGCCTAAGGAGCGTACCGAAGATGTAATTTACTTCAACCCTGGTGATATGGAGTTCCCGATGGGGCTTAACCTCTTTGAATTTGATACTCCTGAGCAGAAGGACTTCCTAGTCCAGGAAGCTATTAATATGCTGTATAAGCTCTATGACCCACAACACCAGGGTATTATTGGGCCTCGTTATGAGCACTGGTTCCGTCAGGCGGCGTTAACCCTTATGAGCGACCCTGCAGGCTCGACCTTTATTGATATTCCGAAGGTCTTTACCGATAACAACTACGCGAAGCAGAAGCTCAAGTATGTAACAGATCACACGGTGCTCGATTTCTGGAACAAGGAAATGGCTCAGACGAGTGATTACCACAAGAGTGAAGTGCTCGGGTGGTTCGTTAGTAAGTTTAGCGCCTTCTTGTCTAACGAAATGATGCGCAATATCATCGGTCAGACCAAGAGCTCTTTTGACCTCCGTGACATTATGGATAACAAGAAGATCTTGCTGGTTAACCTTAGTAAGGGGCGTACTGGTGAAATGAACTCGAAGCTGCTTGGTATGATCTTCGTTATGAAGTTCCAGGCTGCTGCTATGAGTCGTACTAATATCCCAGAGGCTGAACGTCAGGACTTCTGTCTGTACGTGGATGAGTTCCAGAACTTCTCAACCGACTCCTTCGCTACGATCATGTCAGAAGCTCGAAAGTACCACCTTAACCTTGTGGTGGCTAACCAGTTTACCACTCAGCTTACAGAAGAGATTCGTGATGCTGTCTTCGGTAACATGGGTACTATCGTATCGTTCCGTATTGGGCAGAATGATGTCGAGGCTATGTCCCGTTACTTCCAACCTCTGTTTGATGGGGATGATCTTCTTCGTGTACCAAACTATAACGCCGTGGTACGAACTCTGATTGGTGGTGTACCTACGCAACCATTCAGTATGGCCGGCTTACCGCCTCTCGGTACGCCAAATGCTAATCTTGGTCAGGCTCTCCGCCAGCTATCTTCTGCTAAGTATGGACGCCCTAAGGCTCAGGTAGATCAAGAGATCGCGGAACGCTTGCAAACTCTTGAACCACCAAAACCAGCAGCCGGAGCGCCAGGGGCGGGTAGTAGTGTTGCTGCTTTTGGCGGTGCTCCAAAGCCAGCAGCACCAGCTGGTACGGGTTCTTTCCTTGACGAATGGCTCGCTAAGAAGAATCGCCCGGTTCAGGCTCCTCGGGCTTTTGGAGCCGGAGCTAATAGTGCACAGCCTGCAGCAGCACCTTCGCCTTATGCGCCCGCACAACAGCCTGCAGCTCCAGTATATGGATCCATACCCCAGAATAATGCTTACGCTGCTCCTACAGCTTCTCAGAGCCCCGTAGGACCCATCCCTACACAACCAGTTGTACAACCTGCGCCTGGCCAACAAGGACTATTGAATAATGCTCCAGCGCCAATTGCTACACAACCAATAGCTAGTGCTCCTACAGGCACCATGCCTGTAGATAATTCTCAAGAAGAAACCATCTTTATTAATAACAAGCAGCAATAAGTAAAAGCAGCCCGGTGGGCTGCTTAGATGGATGTCTTTGGGTGTTTGCTGTATCTTAGCCGCGACGAGTGGTACGTACCACAATTTCGATCATAGAAGTGACCACGTAACCTGCTACAAAGAGCATAAAGAAGAGTAGCAGGTTGTAGCGGAAGCCGTAGTGCTTAGCCATGTAGAACGTTACTATGCTACCAATGAAGGCACAGAGGCCACCACCTAGTAGTCCCATTGGTCGTGCGATAGTCTTTTCGCCAATGGCACTAACTACTTCAACAGGCTTTGCATGCACTACCTTACTTAGAGCGCGTTGAGGAGCAGGGAGTTCCTTCTGGATGCGCTTGAGCGTACGGTTGCGCATCATGCTCTTTAGTTCTCGGTTTACAGGCGCTGCAGGGGCGTGATTTTGCTCACTGCCGTGATCAAGCTTTGTATCCCCAGAAGCGCGGGCTTCTTTACTGACTTCATGACGGGCGGTACTAATACTCTCTTGCTTCTCATGGGCGGTCTGATGTCGTTCAACTTTACTATGCGCCGGACGATGGTGCTCAGGACTAGCCTCTACGTGCTTGCGTGGAGCTTCAGGTGTTGGTTGAGAAATTCGTTCACTCATTACTAGTAGCCTCCGTTTGCTGTAGTATATTCACTTTTTACAAGATCAAGTTCAGTGGCAAGTAGGCGGCTACGAGCGAAGAAGTAGCCAACGATGGTGACCGTGAAGAAGCCGATGAGCAGGCTGGTGCCTGGCCCGGTGTTCGGTAGGGTTGTTGTGGTTTGCTCGATGGTCTTTACAGGTGTACCAGGGAGCTTGATATCAATACAACTCTCTCTACCGTAGCAGTTATGCATTACCAGGTCACCACGACTCTTGTTGGTCGTGTCTGGACTTGGTGTACTAGGGATAGGGTTCTTAACGGTTACACGGAAGACTTTCTTGATGGACTCACCACCCTTGATATCTACCTTACCGTTCCAGGAAAGGGTCTTTGTCTCCTGGTCAAAGACACCGCCTTGCAGGGTGTTCATATCGAGCGTGGCATATTCGAGTACATCGCCGAGATCTTCCGGCTGCAAGACTGCACCGTTGTAATCTACGTCGCTGATGTTTGTTGTCGTTAGCGTGTATTCGATAACGTCGCCAGGAGCCGCAGTAGTGTTATTTGCATCTGCAATCTTCTTAGTGATGTTGGCAGCTGCCTTCTTAACACTAGTAGTAGGGCTCTTATCTTCGGGCTGTACGACAGCCTTTGTCTGGCAGGTTAGAGTTGGCTTGTCGGCAACTGAGGATTGCACGGTGACTTTAACGTCGTATGTTTTTACCTGGCTGAATTCATGGTCAACACTGTCTTCTAATGAAGTAGATGTGTTTATTTTTTTGCTGCCGTCACCAAAGTCGTAGCTGTAGCTCTTAATCGTGGCACCGTTGACAGTGGTGGCTTTGCTAGCAAACTTGAACTTCTTGTGCGTTTTATCACCGTTCACTGGTAGTGCAATGAGGGAAGTACATACAGCGTCAGGAACAGGAACTTCTTCACAAGTGAGGCCGTCATTGCCGAGGATTTGGCCGCCAGGACAGGTAACAACTACCGTGTTACACACTTGAACTTCGCTAGAGTTGCGAGCAGAGCTACCGCCCTTAGGTACGTCTTGTACGTAGGCTCGGTTACAGAGCGTTGTGCCACCGGGAACTCGATCATTCACGCGGACCTTTACGAATACAAACCCTGGTGTACCAAAGGCATCGGTATTACCAAAGACGTAGAATGGTGGGGCATTATTGTGCCACTTGAGGTTCTTGCCATTCTGTTCCATTGCCCAGCTACCTTGGCTAGTGCTGACAAGGGTAACGTTATCTGGGAGGATGTCGTTAACCGAGAAGAATGCTGCGTCGCCACCCTTATTGCTGTAGGCAAGGGTGTAATCGATGATATCGCCTGACCTAACCTCGCCGGTAGGGCTATTAGACTTAGCTACTTTTAGGTCCGAGTCAGGAGTAGGTTGCTTAAGCTGGAAGTCATTAAGCCGGACCAGGTTACCACATTCGAACATGACCATAACAGTCTGGCCGTCATTGGTCGAAGTTTTTAATACTCGAGTCGTAAAGCTGCCCCAGCTTGAGAGTGGGCGCCAGTATACGTAGTCGTTTGGAGTTCCTATGCCGGGAATTTGCTGTGCATATTCACCAGGCTTATTAAAAGGCTTCCGGCCGACTGACATTAATCGGTTACCCATGGCACGGGTATTGATAGAAGTATCTTCGGCAGTAGCTAGCTTATCGCAGGTAAGGCCATGGTAGAGCAGGATAGTTCCAAAGCCACGGGTATTTTGCTGACAGTAACTTACCGCTTCAGCTTTAGTCTTAAATCCACACTGGATGATGTCATTATTAGATGGATCACATGACAGGCTGGCCTGCGCAGGTGAGAGTACGGCGAAGAGTTGTACCACCATAGCCAGGGCTATAAGGGCAAAGCCCGCTCGGCGGACACCGGCTTCCTTATGGAGTCTCTTGGCATAGAAAGACACCTGGTCAATGAGACTTGGGTTAAACGGAAGGTTGCTGAGCAGTTTGTTGAACATTGTTGTTGCTTTCGTTTATTATTCTTAAGCTTATTGAACCATAAATGTAGGTGTTCAAACAAGGGCTTTATATTGAAGTAGCAGCCCGTTTCATCTATACTAGTAATAAGAGTGGAAAAACAAGTGTGACTTGGAGGGGTATTAGATTGTGAGCAAAGAAAAAGACTATGGCTCAGCACAGATTCAGGTGCTTGAAGGACTGGAGCCAGTACGAAAACGACCGGGTATGTACATTGGTGGAACCGGAGTCGAGGGGCTTCACCACCTTGTATGGGAAATTGTCGATAACGGTATTGATGAGGCTCTAGCTGGCCATGCTACATCTGTTGAAGTGAAGCTATTGGCGGATGGTGGCGTGTCGGTATATGACAACGGACGCGGTATCCCAACAGACATTCACCCTAAGACAGGGAAGAGTACCGTAGAGACAGTACTTACTGTTCTGCACGCTGGTGGTAAGTTCGGTGACGGTGGGTATAAAGTATCTGGTGGTCTGCACGGTGTGGGCTCCAGTGTGGTAAACGCACTGTCTACGAAGCTGATCGTGCGAGTGTTCCGTGATGGAAAGATACATGAGCAGGAGTATGAACGTGGCGTTCCTAAGTCTGACCTTAAAGTTGTAGGCAAAACAACACTAAAGGGCACAGAGATCACATTTTATCCTGACGATACGATCTTTGAGACAGTTAAAATCAACTACGATACGGTACTCGATCGGTTGCGACATGCTGCCTATCTAACCAAAGGTATCCATACGAGTATTGAAGATGAGCGAACAGGCAAGCGATACGGCTTTTACTTCGAAGGTGGTATTCAGAGTTATGTTAAGCATCTAAATCTTGGTAAGGATGTCGTTGATGAGGACGTCTTCTACGTTGATAAGACGGTTGAAGATGTGCAAGTAGAAATCGCCCTACAGTATGCAGATGTCTATACCGAAACTATTAAGGCGTTTGCTAACAACGTCTTTAACCCGGATGGTGGTACCCACCTAACGGGCTTTAGGGCGGCACTGACTCGAGTGGTTAACGATTACGCTCGCAAGAACGGACTCCTTAAGGAGAAGGAAGAGAATCTTTCCGGTGAAGACACCCGAGAAGGGCTTACTTCTGTTATCCTCGTAAAACTACCAGACCCACAGTTTGAAGGTCAGACCAAGAACAAGCTAGGTAACCCAGAAATTAGGGGTTACGTCGAGACAGTCCTTGCTGAACACTTAAATTATTACCTCGAAGAACATCCGGCTATTGCCAAGAAGGTAATCGGGAAAGCGTTACTTGCTGCCCGTGCCCGTAAGGCTGCCCGTGCCGCCCGTGAGAACATTCTCCGTAAGGGAGTTCTTGATGGTGCAAGCATGCCTGGTAAGTTGGCAGACTGTTCTAGCAAAGACCCAGCTAACTCAGAGATCTACCTTGTAGAGGGTGACTCCGCTGGTGGTTCTGCAAAGTCTGGGCGAGACAGCAAGACACAAGCTATCTTGCCACTCCGTGGTAAGGTGCTGAACGTTGAGCGAGCTCGACTTGATAAGATGTTGGCGAATAATGAAATCCTGAGTCTTGTTAAGGCACTCGGTGTTGGTATCGAAGATTCCTTCGATATCGCTGGCCTGCGCTATGCTCGTATCATTATCATGACCGATGCCGATGTTGACGGTAGTCATATTAGTACGTTGCTCATGACCTTCTTCTTCAGGTACATGAAGGAAGTTGTTGACCAAGGACATGTGTATCTTGCTAAGCCACCACTGTTCGAGCTTGTTCGATCTAGTCGTAAGAACCCCGTATTTATCTACGATGAAGCAGAGCTCGACGTTGTTTTAGACGCTGCAATTGAGAAACGAAAGACCGAAGGTAATAAAATAAATTCGAGTGACGAAAAGTATAAGCAGGCTGGCTTTACTGAGCAGAAGCGCTACAAGGGTCTGGGTGAAATGGACGCAGAGCAGTTATTCGAGACAACTATGAACCCCGAGAAACGTGTACTGGTACAGGTTAAAGTGGAAGATGCTGAAAAGGCTGATGCCATCTTCAACAAGCTGATGGGTTCAGAAGTTGAACCACGTAAGAACTTTATTACTACCAATGCGAAATTTGTGAAGGATTTGGATATCTAATATGGACCCAGTAAACGATTCTAACGATACAACCAATAATGCTGATGCTGAGAATTTTGATAACGCCCCGGGTGTACCAGAAGAACAATCAACAGCAGAGCTTTCTATGGATGAGAGAAGACAAGGTGTGGTGCTACCGGACGACATTCTTGATTCTGGTCACTCACGAAGTGTAGAACGTCGAACAGTTGAGAACGTCATGGAAGACAGCTATCTTCGCTACTCTATGAGCGTTATCATTGATCGTGCGCTACCAGACGTGCGTGATGGTCTTAAGCCTGTTCACCGAAGAATCCTATACACCATGAATGAATCGGGACTACGTAGCACCGCTCGGCACCGTAAGAGTGCGACTGTTGTCGGTGATGTGATGGGTCGCTACCACCCGCACGGCGATAGCTCTATCTACGACGCTATGGTTCGTATGGCACAGCCATGGGCTATGCGCTACATGCTCGTTAACGGGCAGGGTAACTTCGGTTCAATGGATGGTGATCCTCCAGCTGCGTATCGATATACCGAAGCTAAACTACAGAAGTTGGCTGATGAGACGCTAGCCGATATCGATAAAGAGACCGTTGATTTCCGCGACAACTATGATGGTACGAGATCAGAACCAACGGTGCTGCCTGCTAAGCTGCCAAACTTGCTGCTTAACGGACAGCTTGGTATTGCGGTCGGTATGGCAACCAACATTCCACCCCACAACCTTAGTGAGTTGGTGGATGCAGAGGTAGCTCTTATTGATAATCCCCAGGCTACGCTTGATGATCTCCTCGAACACGTAAAAGGTCCTGACTTCCCAACCGGCGGTATCATCTACGGTAAGGATTCTATCCGGACTGCCTATGCCACTGGTCGTGGTGGGGTCGTGACTCGTGGTGTGGCAGAAGTCGTAGAAGGCAATAAGGGTAAGAGCCAGATCATTATTACAGAGATACCATACGCACTTAATAAAGAGACACTTGTCCTCAAGATCGCAGACCTCGTTAAGGAGAAGAAGCTTACCGGTATCAGTGACCTCCGCGATGAAACGGCACGTGGTGAAGTGCGAATTGTCCTTGATCTCAAGAAAGACGCCTATCCTAAGAAGCTTCTCAATCAGCTGTATAAGCTAACACCGCTGCAGCAGAGCTTCCACTTTAATATGATGGCGCTGATCGACGGTATCCAGCCTCGTGTCCTCGGACTCCAAGATATCCTTACGGAGCATATTAAGCACCGTCAGCAAGTCGTCCGGCGTCGTACTGAGTACGAGCTTCGTAAGGCTAAGGACCGCGCCCATATTCTAGAAGGTCTAAAGATCGCTCTTGATCATATTGATGAAGTTATCAAGGTTATACGCTCTAGCAAGAGTACTGACGAGGCTCAAGAGAACCTGATCGCTAAGTTCAAGCTCAGCGAGATCCAGGCGAAAGCTATTCTCGCAATGCAGCTGCGAGCCCTAACCGGACTCGAGCGACAGAAGATCGAAGACGAACTGGCTGAACTCCAGAAGCTTATCGCTAAGCTAGAAGGCATCTTGGCAGACGAGAAGAAGATTCTCAAGATCATACGAGACGAACTTCTCGAAGTTAAGAAACAATTCGGTGACGAACGACGAACTAAGGTTATCCCGAGTGAACTTGGCAAGATGGCCGACGAAGATCTTATCCCTGACGAACAGGTGGTCGTTACGCTGACTTCTGCTAACTACATCAAGCGATCTCAGATTGCCGACTACCGCAAGCAGAACAGGGGCGGTAAGGGCAAGCGTGGTATGGCTACTCGAGAAGAGGATGTTATTGAACATGTGGTTAACGCCAGTACGCATGACTTCCTTCTGTTCTTTACGAATAAGGGACGAGTCTTCCGAATGAAGACCTATGAGGTGCCAGCTACTAATTTGAATGCCAAAGGTGTTGCTATCGTGAATCTCTTGCAACTGCAGCCGGAGGAAATGATTAGCTCAGTTATTAATCTTTCCAAAACGAATAACACTGGACATCTGTTTATGTGTACCACGAACGGGGTAGTAAAGAAGACCCCATTTGAACAGTATAAGAATGTACGGCAGAGTGGTCTGATAGCCATTAACCTCGATGAAGGTGATGAACTTAAGTGGATCCGCATGACAACGGGTGAGAATGAGATTGTGATCTCTACTTCACAAGGTCAGGCAATTCGTTTCCATGAGAAGGACGTACGGCCTATGGGACGCGTTTCTCGTGGCGTACGTGGTATACGGCTTCGAACTGACGATCGAGTCATTGGTATGGACACTGTGCAGGCCGGATCGAGTATTTTCGTGATTAGTGCGGCTGGTTATGGTAAGCGCACCAAGGTGGCACAGTTTACACCACACGCTCGCGGTGGTGTCGGAATCCGTTCGGCAGTTGTTAATACCAAGACCGGTAAGCTGATTAGTGTGAAGACACTGTCCGAAACCGATGGACAAGAGGTGATTATCATATCTCGTCAGGGGCAGACCATTCGTCTTGGCATGAAGGATATACCTGAACTCGGTCGGGCTACTCAAGGTGTTCGCATCATGCGAATCAAGGATGGGGACGAGGTTGTATCGCTGGCGCTTGTCGACAAGATCGAGGGCGAAGAGGACGATGAGTCTGAGCAAGTGGCAGAGACGCCAAAAGCCTAAACCGGAAAGTGATGTAATTATAACCATTGTTTTGGGTAATTAACTCTTGACATAGTGGTTTGAGACCAGTAGTATTACATGAGATCTTTTTGAGGACTGTCTTGAAGTGTCTCTCGAAAATGTTCATTAAAAATTGAATTGTGCAAATCAACGTCAGTTTTCTATCTATATGATAGAAAGTGAATATGTTTTGAAAATAAAGTCAGTGTAGCCTTCGGGTTACATGTTCGACTGAAGTTAAGGAATGAATTCTTTTTTGGAGAGTTTGATCCTGGCTCAGGATGAACGCTGGCGGCGTGCCTAATACATGCAAGTCGAGCGGTAAGGCTCTGCACAGGTTATTTGATCGAGAGTTAAGTCTCCTAACGTCACTTCTAGGCTAGAAGTGGTAACAGATCGAATGATGTGTGTAGAGTACACGAGCGGCGGACGGCTGAGTAACACGTAGGAACGTACCCCAAAGTGAGGGATAAGCACCAGAAATGGTGTCTAATACCGCATGTGATCTTCGGATTAAAGCTTTATGCGCTTTGGGAACGGCCTGCGTCTGATTAGTTAGTTGGCGAGGTAAAAGCTCACCAAGACGACGATCGGTAGCTGGTCTGAGAGGATGATCAGCCAGACTGGGACTGAGACACGGCCCAGACTCCTACGGGAGGCAGCAGTAGGGAATTTTCCACAATGGACGAAAGTCTGATGGAGCAACGCCGCGTGCAGGATGAAGGCCTTAGGGTTGTAAACTGCTTTTGTGAGTGAAGACTTCCGACGGTAACTCACGAATAAGGATCGGCTAACTACGTGCCAGCAGCCGCGGTCATACGTAGGATCCAAGCGTTATCCGGAATTACTGGGCGTAAAGAGTTGCGTAGGTGGCAGAGTAAGTAGAGAGTGAAAGCGTCCGGCTCAACCGGATATACATTTTCTAAACTGCTCAGCTAGAGAACGAGAGAGGTAAATGGAATTCCCAGTGTAGGAGTGAAATCCGTAGATATTGGGAGGAACACCGATGGCGTAGGCAGTTTACTGGCTCGTTTCTGACACTAAGGCACGAAAGCGTGGGGAGCAAACAGGATTAGATACCCTGGTAGTCCACGCCGTAAACG
>CALCZR010000058.1 GCA_937903325.1 uncultured Candidatus Saccharibacteria bacterium | reverse complement strand
CGTGGGGAGCAAACAGGATTAGATACCCTGGTAGTCCACGCCGTAAACTATGGATGCTAGCTGTTAGAAGTATCGACCCTTCTAGTAGCGAAGCTAACGCGTTAAGCATCCCGCCTGTGGAGTACGGTCGCAAGACTAAAACATAAAGGAATTGACGGGGACCCGCACAAGCGGTGGAGCGTGTTGTTTAATTCGATGATAAGCGAAGAACCTTACCCAGGCTTGACATCCTTGGAAGCACTGCGAAAGCAGAGTGTGCCTTCGGGAACCAAGTGACAGGTGTTGCATGGCCGTCGTCAGCTCGTGTCGTGAGATGTTTGGTTAAGTCCATCAACGAGCGCAACCCTTGTGGCTAGTTGAATTTTTCTAGTCAGACTGCCCTGGTAACAGGGAGGAAGGGGGGGATGATGTCAGGTCAGTATTACCCTTACGTCTGGGGCTACAAACACGCTACAATGGCCGGTACAAAGGGCTGCCAAGTCGCGAGACGGAGCAAATCCCATCAAAGCCGGTCTCAGTTCGGATTGGAGGCTGAAACTCGCCTCCATGAAGTCGGAATCGCTAGTAACGGTAGGTCAGCACACTACCGTGAATACGTTCCCGGGTCTTGTACACACCGCCCGTCAAACCATGAAAGTCGCCAATACCTGACGTCCTAGCTTGCCTAGGCCTAAGGTAGGGGAGATGATTGGGGTTAAGTCGTAACAAGGTATCCGTACCGGAAGGTGCGGATGGATTACCTCCTTTCTAGGGAGAAAACTAGCATATATGCGGAGCAATCCCATGTAGAGCTAGGTCGATCTTGGTACATTGTAAAATCAGTACTGACAATGTACTTATCCTTCGCCGCTCTTTTGCGAGCGCGGAGAGGGACAAGATATCAGTTCTGTAACCGACTGACCGTTTGATTTGCACAATTCAGTTTTTAAGAAAAGAACTCCTTTTGGGAGTTCTTTTTAATTTTTACAGACTATACTGAACGTATGAGTGGTTACCTGAGATACGCAGTCATTTTTAATACTAGTCTTCTAAAGGATGATGTAACTGTTGTAATGGATCCGGTCAGGGTAGAAGTATTTTCGGGGCCAAGATCGTATAAAGTTCCTTCTCAAAACTTTAGATTTCTTCCTGCCGGGGAGGAGGTAACTATAGGTGGAGAAAAGACCCTAGATCTTCCGGATGGACGGTATATTGAGGTAGTGGCTCGCACGAAGGGTGGTGCAACTGCTAAAGAATTTTGCTCGAACGCGATAGATAATGCCATCACTGCGTTATCCATGCGTTATAGTCCAGAGATATTCAATCAGGCACTATATAGGGGTTGGTTAATCGAAGATAATAAGGCAGTTTTTGAGGCTTGGGTAAAGCTAGTTCCGCGAACTAGTATAGATAGTGGAGATATTGAGTCACTATCGTTGAATATCCATTCCGGGATGTTATCTAGTACAGTTATGAAGTCACGGTATGAGCTAATGTGTAAATTTTATGCAAAAGCGTTAGTATATGATCCCGGTGAAGAGAAGTTTCTCTTCTTATGGACAATTCTTGAGATTTTTCCAATGAAACAGACGAGTAACATCAAACCTATTAAGACCTTGCTTTCAGAAATACTTGGTAAACAAGAAGTGATAATAAACGAGAGGTTAGAGATTGGTCGCATGTATGGAGTGAGGTCAAATCTTGTGCATGATGGAAGGCTTGATCTTAACCTGTCCGAGTTAAGTTTCTTAATTGAGAAAACCGAAGGTATTGTAAGAACTGTTTTACGTAATCTGATAGGGCTAGATTATGATGGGATTTTAGATTCCTATTTTGAATCATAGAAGGCTGCCAGTCTGAAGGGGTGGTCCGACTCTATAATTGATTGTTCTTGATGGTAGGTATCAACTCCTGAGTTGTTAAAATAAAAAACCACCCATTGGGTGGAATGTGTATGGTGGGCGATGAGGGACTCGAACCTCCGACCTCGTCATTATCAGTGACGCGCTCTAACCAGCTGAGCTAATCGCCCGAGTAATTCTGGTGGAGCAACAGGGACTCGAACCCTGGACCCCTGCCTTGCAAAGGCAGTGCTCTAGCCAACTGAGCTATTGCCCCACGCCGAAATTACTCCGGTTATTTTACCTAAAAATCGCTAATTTAACAAGGGCTTAGCGAGGTTAAGTTTATTACGACGATATTGAGCAAGTCGTTCAAAGGCTAAGACTATGAGGCCAAGTACGCCAGTAAAGAGGAAGGGTATCGTCCATCTACTGAGTAATTTGTCTGTTTCTGACTGCGGAGTAGCTTGGCTTGGGGTATTGGTTTCGCTACCTAAGGTGCTGGCAGGGGCCTGATCTTTAGCTTCTTCTGTAGGGGGTGTGTTGGTAGGGGTAGTCGTTGCAGCCTGGTTGTTGGTCTTTTTCTCAGGAGCAGACGCTGCTGCCGGAGCAAAGCGGAACACTTGTGCTGGCAAAGCTACTTCGGGGGCAGCACTTACCGGCCTGTTACCGGCCGCTGTATCTATACCGAAGCTACCGTTCCAAGTACCGAAGACATTTATGAAGAGGATACCCATCCAGTCGCTAAAGGACATGTTGCTGTTGGCGATATTGAGAAGGTTAATAGCGGCGTCCGCATCACCAGTAGTAGCGTTTCCTGCGGTGGTGTTTCGGTCTACTGATGCGTTGCCGCTCTGTGCACCAACCGTAACATTGTTATTAATCTGGTTATTGGTAGTGTTTGAGACGTTTTTATTGCCAGTACTATGTTGAGTGACTCCGCCACCCAATTGGGCGGCTGTAGCGCCTTCTGGAGCGTTGACGATCATACCGACCCAGTTTCCAAGGACATTTACGAAGACCAGGATACTGTTCTTACCGATGGTATTGCTACCTGTTAGGTTGAAGGCTGTAATGTTGGTAGAGGCTACACCAGTAGTGGCATTACCGGCAGTGGTATTCTGACCGACGTTGGCATTACCCGTGCCGGCGGTTGCTGACAGGTTATTATTGATACCCGTATTAGTGACATTAGCTGCTGAGCTATCGTTTTGCATGAGCTGAGCCGTATTGATTGTTGTAGTTGGTACATTAGCTGCCAGTAGCTGATCTATGAAATCAGCAGGGAGAAGGATGTCTCCATTGAGGTTGCCGTTAATATTAACGACGCCGAGGAATGACTTACCGCTCGTTATAGCTGAGTTGATGATATTCACGATGTTAGCAACAGCTTTAGCAGCTCCGGTTGAGGCGTCTCCTGCAGTGGTATTTTCAGATACTTCGGCGTTACCAGACTGTGCCTGGACATTGATATTGTTGTTAATCTTATTGTCCGAACTGTTATTGATGGTGAGATCTTTGTCCTGGAGCTTGTTACCTAGAGTACTCAGCTGACCCGGATCTAAGAATAGATCTCCAAATACGTCACCATCTATATTAGAGATAAAGGTTACCAGATCAGAGACACTACCAAAGGCGTTTCCCATTGATTGAAGCATATTCACAATGTTAGCTATTGCTACTGCGTCTCCAGTACTGGCACTTCCAGCTGAAGTATTCTGCTTAACACCTGCGTTACCACTGGCAGCAGAGGAGTTAAGAGCATTGGCTATGGCGGCTAGGGTAGTAGCATTTAGAGTCCCCGTACCACTTACTGAAGAGGAACTGGTGCTGCCGTTACCAACTCCGGCACTGGCACTAGCTCCAGAAGGAGACGCGTTAGCTGAGGAAGTCGGTTGGCTCGGTGTTGGCCCACCAACTCTCTGGGCTCCGTCAGGAGGTGAAGCAACAGAATTGGTCCAGGCAATGTACTGACCGCTTGGTGCGTTATATGACCAGACGGTAGAGTCCCACTGACCACTTGTTTGGTTATAGGTATAAATTACAGGGTCTTTAGGGAGGATCTGGCCGGAGCTAGGATAAAAGATATAGTGTGAGCTTTCCCAGAGTCCGGTATCACAGTTGTAGGTATACGCGGCAGCGTCAGCGCCAACGGGGCGGTGGACGCCAGCTGCAGATTCAGCAGGAGGTACGCATTCTTCAGTAGTCTCAGCATATACTGCCGCTGAAGGAATAATACCGGTGAGTAGGGCTACTAAGCCAACGAGCAGACTGGATTTGATAACAGATAGAAGTCGTTGCATGTGTCCTCCTGGTGAGTTAGGTAAATGAAAGTGAAATGATACAAAGTTATAGATAAGGATAGAGTGGGCCAGAGGCCCACTCTAGAGGTCAACGTTAGTTAGTAACGTTGAAGCTAACAGTAGTTGTGTTGCTGTTAGAAGCGTTGCCGCTCATTGCAGATCCACCGGTGGTGTTCTGGCTAACATTGGCACTACCTGAGCTTGCGCTCTGGCTGTTGCTGTTTGTAACGCTCAAGTTATTGTTGTTCGTTACAGTTGAGCTATCCACATGAGTTGAGGTAACAGTGTTGGTAGAGCTGAAACCTGTGTTGCTGATAGTTCCTGAGTCGTTGGCTGCTGGTGCTACGGCACTACCGCCACCTGAACCACTGTTGTTGACAGTTGCAGATGCGCTAAATGCGTTTGCATTACCGGCTGCTCCACTGGTAGCTCCACCTCCAGTAGTATTCTGACTACTGTTAGCGCTGCCAGTTGAGGCGCCTTGACCATTTGAATTACTAACACCAAGGTTATTGTTGTTAGTTGCTTGATGCTGACTTGTTGTAGTTGAACTTACGGTGTTAGATGAACTAGCACCTGTCTGGTTGATTGAACCGGTCTGGGCTCCAACAACACCCGTTCCCAGGCTCAATCCTGTGGCTACAACCGCGACATATCGTAGAAGTTTCTTCATACGACCTCCTATTATTAGATTTATTAAGTTCCCTGGGTTGCTCGCCCAGCTTCGCTCGAGAGGGACAGAGTTCTCGAGCAGAGTTGGGGGACCAACTCTAGTGCTACGGTCCACTCGATTGGCTGAAGCTTTGGTTATTGATGAATGTACTGGTGTTAGAACTACTAAAACTGTTACCGTCACTCTGTGAAGAAGAGTTAACCTGAACGTTTACAGAGGAGGAGTCTGAGTTACTCGGTGTATTCTGACTCTGGCTGCTTTGATTCTGGACATCTACTGTTACGGTTCCATTACCGTCACTGGTGGGCATGGTCTGGTGGACGCTGCCTGAAGCTGGTATGGGGATGTTCTGGCCGTTAACTGTAATTTGCGTAGAAGAAGATGAGTTGCCACTAGGCTGTTCTGGCTGAGCTTCTGATTGCGGACCTGCGCTTGTACCGTCAGTAGAAGTATTACTAGTCTTCTGGTTGGTGGGCTGCTGGTAGGCAGGGGAGTCATTTCCTGCAGGGTTGTATAGAGCGTACGTTGCGATGGGGATGAGGAGGACGCCCGCAGTTCCTATAGAGCTCACAATACGTGAACGATGCCGACGAATAAAGCTGCTATTACTAGCTTCCGACGATGAGTGCGGTGTAGACATTAGAACCCTCCCGAACAGCCACTTTATGAGCAGTTAGTTCGCTGGGAAGTATAAGAGTAGTGCTTACACTGCAGCTATTAAAATTGTTACCTGGCTTTTATAATATTTCTTACATGTTCTAGAGATGGTCATAGGGTTCTACTGTGTGATAACAATTGATGTGAATTGTTATATGCAGCGTTTTGTTTGTCAGAGGGGTAAAGTTGTAGCAAATTTTGCATCATAAGGGGCTTGACCGCCTCTGTTATTGCTGGTAAACTGTCTTGGTATCTTTGAGTTTAGATACGTGACCAATCAGGTAAAGGACATATGGTCCTCAGTAAATCCAGAAGTCATCAATGTAAACTCAAAGGATTTTGTCAGTAAATTCATGCTGTAGATGAATTCTGCGAGTTTGTAACTTAACAATTTGGTGAAGAAATAAGTAAATAAGACAAACGGCATTAGTTGTTGGCATTGTTCGCTCGTTATGTGAAGAGTGGATGATATATACCAATAACTAGTCAATTGTCGATGCACGAATAGTTTAACTATTCAAAGTAAAAAGTTACTCAAGCGCACACAATGGATGCCTTGACGTAAGATACCGATGAAGGACGTAGAAAACTGCGATAAGCTTCGGGGAGCTGTTAATCAAGCTTTGAACCGAAGATTTCCGAATGGGGAAACCTTTATAGAGTAATGTCTATAAGCGCCGGCCTGAATATATAGGGTTGGAGAGCGGTAACCGGGGGAACTGAAACATCTTAGTACCCCGAGGAAGAGAAAGTAAACAACGATTCCGGGAGTAGTGGCGAGCGAAACTGGAAGAGCCCAAACCTTTTTTATTTCCATCTGGTAATTTATTGCCTAATGGATAAGTTGGTAGACGAATATAAAACAGGGGTTGTGACACTACAAACATACCATGCAGATGATTTGAGCAATCGAATCTTCTGTATGGCTAGCACATTCTACCAATGGTGTGCCTAAGGTAAGAAATTTGCAATGCGAGCAGAAGGAATTGGAAAGTTCCGCCAGAGACGGTGAAAGCCCGGTATGCCAAGCGTTGCAAACCTTAGATTTGTAGGAGTACGTTTTGAAACTTCGGTTTAAAGGCGGACTCGTATGTCGAGTAGGTCGGGACACGTGAAACCCTGACTGAATCTAGAGGGACCACCCTCTAAGGCTAAATATATCTTACGATCGATAGTGTACAAGTACCGTGAGGGAAAGGTTAAAAGAACCCCGGAAGGGGAGTGAAATAGAACCTGAAATTATGTGCGTACAAGGAGTCGGAGCCCTTCGGGGTGACGGCGTGCTTTTTGTAGAACGATCCAACGAGTTACTGATATGTGCAAGCCTAAGTCATATGACGGAGGCACAGTGAAAGCGAGGCTGAATAGGCCGACCGAGTACATATTAGTAGACCCGAAACCAGGTGACCTAACCATGGGCAGGTTGAAGCGCAGGTAAAACTGCGTGGAGGACCGAACCGTAGCACGTTGCAACATGCCCGGATGACCTGTGGTTAGCGGTGAAATGCCAATCGAACCTGGAGATAGCTGGTTCTCCTCGAAATAGCTTTAGGGCTAGCGTCGTACGGTAACAAGTGGGGGTAGAGCTCTGTTTCGGACTGGGGGTCGTAAGATTACCCACCCTTGACAAACTACGAATACCACTTGCGGAACTACGGCAGTTAGAACGTGGGGGCTAAGCTCCACGCTCAAAAGGGAAACAGCCCAGATCGCCAGCTAAGGTCCCTAAATATACACTCAGTGGGAAACGAGGTGAGATTTCTCGAACAACTAGGATGTTGGCTTAGAAGCAGCCATTCATTTAAAGAGTGCGTAACAGCTCACTAGTCAAGAGATCTTGCGCGGAAAATGTAACGGGGCTAAAGTGTATTACCGAAGCTGCGAGTTCATATTTTATATGAGCGGTAGAGGAGCGTTGATATCTGCGTTGAAGTCGAACTGCGAGGTTCGGTGGAGCGGTATCAAGTGAGAATGTTGGAATGAGTAACCATAAGGCAGGTGAGAATCCTGCCCGCCGAAAGAGCAAGGTTTCCTGGGCCACGATAATCGTCCCAGGGTTAGTCGGTCCTAAGCCGAGGCGCGTAGCGTAGGCGATGGACAACGGGTTAATATTCCCGTACTAGCTTTGTATTGTATGGAGTGCGCATCATGTTAGTAGGAGCGGGTTCATGGTTATATCCGTCTAAGTAGCGTAATAACTACGAATGAAAGGTCCTTTTGGACTAATTCCTGCGAGAGTGGTGACTAGAAAAGCTTCCATGCTTATGTACATAGTTATCCGTACCGCAAACCGACACAGGTGCTCAGGTCGAGAAGACCAAGGCGTACGAGTGAATCTTCGTTAAGGAACTCGGCAATACAGCGACCGTAACTTCGGGATAAGGTCTGCCCCGTCACTCTGTCTATGACAGCGTGACTTGCCAGTTTTCTTTTCAGAAAACAACAGAACCAAACCAAGTTTTTAACTTCTTGGAATGGCCTGTATAAACGAGCATTGTTTGAGAAATTTCTATATGAAAAGAGAGCTGACCTCAGTCTTAAGCGCTATCGTGGTAGATAGTGTGACGGGGCCGCAGCTAAGGAACCCATGGAACTGTTTACCAAAAACACAGGTCTCTGCTAACACGAAAGTGGATGTATAGGGGCTGACTCCTGCCCAGTGCCGGAAGGTTAAGGGGATCGCTTCACGGCGTGAACTGAAGCCCCGGTGAACGGCGGCGGTAACTATAACCGTCCTAAGGTAGCGAAATTCCTTGTCAGGTAAGTTCTGACCCGCACGAATGGAGTAATCATATGGGTACTGTCTCAACGAAGAGCTCGGTGAAAGTGCATTGACGGTAAAGATGCCGTCTGTCCGCAGCAGGACGAAAAGACCCCGTGCAGCTTTACTACAGCTTGACATTGAATCGAGCTGCAACATGTGTAGGATAGGTGGGAGACTTTGAAGCCTAGGCGCTAGCCTAAGTGGAGTCATCAGTGAAATACCACCCTTGTTGTAGTTTTATTCTTACCGGGACCATTATGTGTCCATGAACAACGGTTCGTGGGTGTGTACTGGTTCCGGGACCGTGTCTGGTGGGTAGTTTAACTGGGGCGGTTGCCTCCTAAAGAGTAGCGGAGGCGTTCAAAGGTTAGCTAGGTTCGGATGGAAATCGAATCGATAGTGCATACGCATAAGCTAGCTTGACTGTGAGACCTACAAGTCGATCAGGAACGAAAGTTGGAGTAAGTTTTCCGCTGTCCGTACATTCGTACATGAGTGTGGTATCGGCAGCGCTATCGGATAAAAGTTACGCCGGGGATAACAGGCTTATAGCGCCCAATAGTTCACATAGACGGCGCTGTTTGGCACCTCGATGTCGGCTCATCACATCCTGGAGGGGGAGCACCTTCCAAGGGTTCGGCTGTTCGCCGATTAAAGTGGTACGTGAGCTGGGTTCAGAACGTCGTGAGACAGTTCGGTTTATATCCGCTGTGGACGCTAAGAAATTTGAGGGAATCTGCTCCTAGTACGAGAGGACCGGAGTGGACGCACCGCTGGTGTACCAATTGTTCTACCAAGAGCATCGTTGGGTAGCTATGTGCGGAGCAGATAAGCGCTGAAAGCATATTAAGCGCGAAACTGATCCCAAGATTAGATTTCTCTATGATCCCCCAGAAAGACGATCTGGTTGATAGGCGCAAGGTGAAAGTGCGGTAACGTATTGAGCCGAAGCGTACTAATAGGGACATTGACTTTTTGCACCCATAAACTACGTATCTTCGGATACATGGTTTGTGGAAAGCAGAGACAATTTGACTAGTTATTGGTGTAGATCATACATCAAAACAGTATACGTTTGTCATATTTACGATTGTTATTTCAAATTCGTCACCTATATGGGTATCGATATGGCCTCCGGAATACGTTCCAGACGCCGTATCGGTGCCCATAGCACGAGGGAGACACCTGTTCCCATGCCGAACACAGAAGTTAAGCCTCGTAGCGGTTACAATACTTGGGTCATCAAGCCCTGGGAAAATAGCACGGTGCCGAATTTTCATTAAGACCTCCTGAACGGAGGTCTTTTTGTTTGTATGGAAATCGGGTATTGTGCCTTTAGTCAGATGGCCAAGAAGGACTAAGCAGTAATGTTGTATAATATATAATAATGTTTCAAGATAAGCTACATATTATAACTGGCGATGTAGAACATATTAGCATAACCTCAAAGAGATGGTATGACACGCCAGATTGGTTCAGTTTCTCTGAGGTAGCTAAAATGTTTGAGCGTCACCCCGATCTACAAGCTCTTATGCCAGTGGATGAACATCGCATGCAAGAGTTTTTTATGCGCTTTGGGCGAGCGGCAGGTTCACTTGCTATCACTGAGAGAAGTGGGAAAGTCCCGCAAAGGGATCTTGATGTATTTGAATTTGGTTCAGGGGTAGGGATAGGGTTGATAGTGCTCGATATGCTTGCCAAGTCAGGTGATCGTCAGCTCGCACAACTAACGGGCAGTGAAGCAGATGAGTCAAGACATGTACAGTCCACTATGGTTGCATCAATCTTGGATACGGTGGGTGATGTCTCAAATGATGGGATTGCGACAATGCTCGCTAACCCCGGCAGGTTTGATGTAATCTTTGCTCACAGATTTGGCCCTTGTAGGAATGCCTTTGCCGATGATCCTCAACTCGAGCTACCAGAACAGTTCATCCATGCTGCTTTAGGGGCGCTTAGGGAAGACGGAGTAATAGCCATTGATTCAGACTCTGTTACCATGGAGTACGTCACAAGCCGTGCCCAGGAAATACCCGAACTGCAAATGCAGGTGATTAACCCCAGAACTCTACCTGTTGGTTATGAGTCACACCCGCATATCCTGCTCACTCACTAAAGTTACCTCCCGAGGTATTAACATAGTCTGTTATAGCCAAGCATTTGTGCGCGACTTAGTTGAGCCAACTTATTTCACTATATCTAAGACTTTGGCATTTGGTAGGGAGGCCAGGAGGTTGCCTGTTGCTAATAGCTTAGATGCTCGGATACCACTGCCGATAATAGCTTTCTCTAGGGGTACGACACGTTCGTCTACAAGGATTGGCCAGTCTTCTGGCAGGCCAATGGGGTTAATACCACCATATTCCATGCCGGTAAGGTTCGTGGCTTCTTCCATAGGAGCGAAGGATATCTTCTTGGCGTTGAGTTCTCGGCGCACCGCTCCGTTCACGTCAGCTTGAGTGGTGGCCAGAACCAAGACAGCTGCATAGGTGACGGACTCGCCGCGCTTAGCCTTCACGATCACGCAGTTAACAGATACATCTGTGCCAATCTCATACTTCTCACAGAAAGCAGCGGTATCCGCTAGGGTGGGGTCTATCTCTGTCGCCAGAACATCCAGATCGCTAGCTTGTATTGCATTTCGGGTAGGTTCACCAATAATCGATAAGACATCCTTGGCCGGCGAGAACTCTAGTTTGCCGTACTTCATTTTTCGTACTTATCATTTACGGCTTTTACGCGAGCATCGACCATGGCCTCTATGAGGTCGTAAGGCATTGGCTGATCTAGCGGGAACTGTACTGAGCCTTTGGCATATTTGTAGGCTTTTATTTCTTTCTCAAAGGCTGCGATGACTGGTGGAGTGGGATAGAGGCCGATATGGGCAGTATAGGCTCCAAAATGGACAAGGTTGCCATGCCAGGTGAAGGTTGGGATGCCGTAGCTAATCTTCTCTTTGGCTTCAGGGGCACTGTCACGAATGATCTTGCGGATCTTCTTCATAATAACTTGGGTGGTTTTAGGGAATTGGTCTATATACTCGTCGATTGTAGTGATGTTTGTGTCCATTCGCATACCCTAATTATATGCTTATTTGAACCCCAAGCATAAGTAGAGATACGTTGTAATTTTCTAGAAAATAGCCCCTGAAAGTGCTTCAAACCGCTCGAATCTTAAATCTTCATTAAGTATAATAAATATTAATTGACATTAGCGCAATACAGTGATATCATTTAAGTAATTCTGAAAGGGATGAGAGGGATTCGTACGGCTGGTGGAGCCTTGCGAATCCTTTTTGTCTCCTGGCAGAGTCTGGGTGGGGCGTTAGTAAAACTAAAGGGAGGCCTAGACTATGGCTGGAACGAAAAAGGGCGGCGAATTAGCTGCTGCAACCAATAAAGCTAAGTACGGTGCAGATTTTTATGCAAAAATCGGTGCTAAGGGTGGCAAGAAGGGCCGAACTGGTGGCTTCTTCGCTAACCGTGAACTAGCTCGTATCGCTGGTGCTAAGGGTGGCCGTATTAGCCGTCGTAGCAAAGCTGCTTAAGTAAGTAGATATCTACTAAAGCAAATGACCCGTCACAATGACGGGTCATTTTTTATGCAGTTTGAAGTTGGCTAGGGGGTTGTTTCTTGCGGTAGGTGCGACATTTACGTGAACGAGATACATGCCAAACTTCGTTGCAATTAAAACAACTATAAGTGTGCGTATCAATCTGTAAACTACAGTTTGTACACTTCGGGCATGTGCTCCGCGAATAGAGCCAATCGCGGTAGGTATCCAGGCAGTCCTGGATATGGTCAGGGTCTATCTTTTCGTTGTAGTTCTTTGCAAGCTCTTTGGCTTTCTCCCAGGCGGATATCTCTAGGAGTAAGAGGTCAAAATCAGTTTGGTAATCCTGGTGTTCAAGGAGTGCATGGCCCACTTCGTGGAGGAGTGACCACTTGCTTACAGTCGTCTCGTTATCGAGTGCTGCATAGTGGATAGCATGTTTACGTGGAGACCAGTAGAAGCTATCACTCTCTAAAAACGACAGAGAAGGGAAATCCTTAATGAGCTGGGTAACAATGGTGCTCATACTACTTGCTTGGCTAGTTCGTAGCAGCCATATACCACTGCTTCTTCCGGGTGCTGAGCCTTCTGAATAGGAGGGATAGGAGTGATAGGAAGTTCCATCTTCTTAAGTTCGGCAAGAAGCGGTTCTTTAAACTTATCAAAGTGAGTACCTACGCCACCACCGAGGACGATGACTTCTGGTTGAATAACAGTGATTAGCTCAATAAGACCGAGGGCTATGTTGTGAGCAATCTCTTTCCAGGTATCCTTGTCGGTGATCTCGCTTGCTCGCTTACCATACGCAGCGACGATGGCGCGGCCTGATGCAAAGTCTTCCCACTGGGTCGGCTTGCCGTTATGTTCAAACCACATTTGACCACTTTCACTGTCGGCTAGACTTGGGTCTATGACACCATCTACGATAAGTCCTGAGCTAATTCCGGTACTTATGGTTACATAGAGTACTTTTTTAAAATCTTTCTTGATAAGAATTGCTTCAGACAACGCTGCAAGCTTAGCATCGTTTTCGATAATGACGGGGCACCCCAGAATCTTCTTGATATCCTGGGCGATTGGTACGTTTTCCCAGGGGCGATTACCAAAAGCGATGCCGATTCCCTTGGATCTATCGAGTCGCCCCGGTACGGCCACAATGGCACGGCTGAATTCCTTTGTTTGTAGTTCTGACAGGGCCTTCTCAAAATCACTGATAAGATCGGTATAAGCTTCCCCGGTAGGGAACTTATACTGCTCAACCAATTTCCCGTCCTTGGTGAACACTGCAAGAAGGACTTTTGTCGCCCCGATATCTACCGCCAAATACATGCTGCTAGTATAGCCGACAGCTCAAGAATAATTCCACCCCGTTGTACTTTTAAATAGTTGCTTACAGGGGCCTAACAGGGTATAATTGGTGTAAATCTGAACGGATAAGGTTAGGTCTGATCCTAATCCCACAGCTCAAGGGTTGCCGCAGACTTAAGGAGGCATGTAATTCATGTCAAAAAATAATACGATGTCAATGGACGAACTATTGGCGTCAAGCGATATCAAGCAACTAAAGGTCGGAGACGTCATTGAGGGAGCAATCACCTCAGTACGTAAGCACGAGGTCTGGTTAGATCTTGGCGCCAACGGTGTTGGTGTTGTTATGCGCCGCGAGATTGGCCATGGCCAGAAGCTCGAGGTAGGCGACAAGGTAACAACTAGTGTTGTTGACCCTGAGATGGACGAAGGCTACGCACTGCTTAGCATGAAGCGTGCTGTTAAGGACCGAGGTTGGGACGAATTGCAACGTATCTTTGAAGCTCGAGAAATCATCGAGATTACTCCTTATGACGCTAACCGTGGTGGCCTCTTGGTTGAGATGGAAGGTATCCGAGGATTTCTCCCTGTTTCACAGCTTGCAGCTGGACACTACCCACGTGTATCTGGCGCAGACAAGGATGAGATCCTCCAGAAGCTGAACGCTCTAGCAGGACAAGTTCTACGAGTCCGTGTACTCGACGTTAGCCGCAAGGACAACAAGCTTATCTTCTCTGAGAAGGAAGCTGTTAAAGATGACATGCAGTCACGCTTTGCCGAACTTAAGGTTGGTGATGAAGTAGAAGGTGTTGTAACTGGCGTTATCGACTTCGGTGCCTTTGTAAACGTTGACGGTATTGAAGGCCTTGTACACATCTCAGAAATCTCTTGGGAACGCGTCGAAGACCCACGTGAATACGTGAAGACTGGTCAGACTATCAAGGCTAAGATCATCGCTATCGATAAGGATCGACTAAGCCTCAGCATGAAGCAGATGCAAGAAGATCCATGGCTATCTGAGGTCAAGGCTTTCAAGAAGGGTGAAACTGTAGAAGGAAAAGTTACTCGAATTACTCCATTTGGCGCATTCGTACAACTCAGTCCTGCAGTAGAAGCTCTCGTACACGTCTCAGAGATGAGCAACGACGAAGGTGCAGATCCAGAAAAGATCTTCCAACTGAACGAAAAGAAACAATTTAAAGTGCTCGATATTGATACCGATGCACGTAAGATCGCTCTCAGTCTCAAAGACGCTAAATAGCGCTATGTAGATACTGGTAGCATGCGAAAGGAAAGGGCGACATGGCAGAACGAACCATCGAGATCGAAGACCAAATCACCGTAGGCGCTCTTGCCGAGAAGCTGATGCTACCGGTAACTAAACTCATTGGTGAGCTCATGAAGAACGGGGTCATGGCTACCGTTAATGAACGTATTGATTTCGATACAGCCCAGATCATCGTTGGTGAACTGGGTCTGGATATTGAACTCACCAAAAAAGCTGCCGTTGTAGACACCGAACCTCGTGAACGACGTAAGTCGAACGAAAAAGGCGACACTCGACCACCAGTCATTGCTGTTATGGGCCACGTAGACCATGGTAAGACCAGTCTTCTAGATGCAATACGAGCAGCAGAGACTGCAAAGGGCGAAGCGGGTGGTATAACGCAGCATATCTCCGCGTACCAAGTAACCCACAACAAGCGAGCCATTACGTTCTTGGATACTCCAGGGCATGAGGCTTTCGCGGCACTGCGTGAGCACGGTGCACTTCTAACAGATGTAGTTATCATCGTGGTAGCTGCTGACGATGGAGTTAAGCCTCAGACTATTGAGGCTATTCGCTTTGCTCGTAAGGCCGGCGTTAAGATCATTGTCGCCGTGAACAAGATTGATAAAGAAGGGGCAAATGTTCCTCAGCTCAAGCAGCAACTTGCAGAACAGGATCTGTTAGTCGAAGAATGGGGCGGTGACACGGTTGTTGTTGAAGTCTCAGCTAAGACCAAGAAAGGTATCCCTGAACTTCTCGATATGGTTCTTCTAGTCGCCGATGTTGAGGACCTCAAGGCAGAGGTGAACGTGCCTGCTACCGGACTTGTTATTGAGGCGCACCTGGAACAAGGCCGTGGCCCGGTTGCTATCTGTTTGGTGGACGAAGGTACCCTGAAGCAAGGTGATTACATGGTTGCTGGTGGTACTTATGCAAAGGTACGAAACCTAGAGACAACCACCAAGGAGATACTCAAACAAGCTACACCTTCTACTCCAGTAGTAATTACTGGCTTCAAGGAGCTTCCACAGTTTGGCGATGAATTCCACATCGTCAAAGATGAAAAGACAGCCCGATCTCAGGCGCAGGCTGTGAGCCAACAACGCCGCCAAGACGGTAGTCGACAAGATATCGGTAGTGGTGAACTTATCCGTATGATTAACCGAACCAATCAGGTTACTGAGCTACCCGTTATTATCAAGGCTGACGTGCAGGGTTCATTAACCTCTGTTATCGATAGCATTAAGTCACTAGATAGCGATGAAGTTGTAGTACAAGTCGTAAGTAGCGGCGTTGGATCCGTCAGCGAAAGTGATGCACACCTTGCGCACACTACCGGTGCAGTAGTGTACGGGTTCAATATTCAGCTACCTACCAGTATTAAGCGACTGGCAAGTCGAGATAAAGTTAGTATCCGCTTGTACAGCGTTATTTATGAACTTATCGACGATGTTAGAGAAGAGTTGAGCAAACTATTATCTCCTGAGATTATAGAGACCGACCTCGGACGACTATCTGTTAAGGGCATCTTCAAGACTACAAAGACTGAAGTTATCTGTGGTGGTGAAGTTATCAAGGGTAAGCTTGTGGCTCCTGCGCTTGCCAAGGTGTACCGTGGCAAGGAGATGCTTGCTGAAGTAGAAATTACTAATCTGAAGCGCGGCCCGCAAGATACCAAAGAAGTTTTTGAAGGTGAAATGTGTGGATTGAATATTGCTACAACTACTCGCTTGGAAATCCAAGAGGGTGATGAAGTTCAGCTATTTACTCGGGAGTCTGTTAGCAGGCACCTATAAGGAATACCATGGCAGTTGAGGACGCTCCTCGATCTAACCCAGATCTAAAGGAAGAATCAGTTCAAGGAGAAGAGGCAAAGCCCGTACGACAGTCTTTTCTTGATCGTGTTCGTGATCTGATACGCTCAGACGAGCAAGATGTCGATAAGAAGAAAGAGTCAGAAGATACTGGTGAGGACGACACTAAGACCGAAAGCGTTCCAGAAAAAAAGCGCTCGAAGTTCTTTAGTGGCCTTCGTGGGCTAATCATCCCAAAGCCGGATCGTATTCAGCCTGAGGTGCATCATGCCGAGCAGGTTGAAACAGGGGCTGCCGATCATGATGACGTTGCTCCTGAAAATTCATTTACTGACGCCTTCTATGAAAGTTGGTCACCAGGGGCAGTAGAGGATATCGTTGGTGATCGTTTGAGCAAGAGTGAGAGTGATACTGCTCCGACGGACGCAGCGGAAGAACGGTCTATAACTCCTGCTGAGGCGGAGAGCTACTCTCAATTTGAGATCCCACCGGTTGATAATGAATCTGATTTACCTGATCTTGAGCCTATAGCCGACAGTATTCCTGCTGAGGCGGCCGAAGAAGTCCCTCTGCATAGTGGCTACGAATCACCCGTGACAGAAGTAAGGAACATTGCACCTGCAGAGAGCGTCCAGACTATCTTGCAACGCCAGCACCAGTTAGGAGAACTTCCAACTGAGAGCGGTTCAGTCTTTGCTACTTCATCAGAGAGTCTGCCAATTTTTACGCGCGTTACACCTGAAGCTATAAACGAAAGACCAGACACCACAGCAGCACTTCTCGCTGTTGATCTGATAGACCACATGGCAAGTAAGCGTAGGGATAAAAAGATTGAAGCACGATCCATCAAGCGTGATGAAACTATTGAGAAAGAGCAAAAGAAACAGCAGACCGAGGTCACTAAGCAGTTGGCAAGTCAGGAGCTCTACCAAAAAGAACTTCAAAAGCGAGTTGAAAGGCAAGAAAAACAACAGCTCAATCGACTCCCTAAAATTAGAAGTAATGACTTTAGAACAACAGTACAAGAAGTAAATACGCAGAGTAGGGAGACAGTAGCGAATACAACAACAAATGTTGTTGAGAATAATGTTGTAAGGAATGTAGACAATGTTTATAAGGCTCCCGCTGTAGAGTACAAGATGCCTGAACAAAATATCGTGGCTTCTCCTGATATAGTTTTGCCAACTGCAGAAACAATTCTCCATAAGGTAGAGGCTGCAGCAGAAAAGAATGTTCCCATTGAAACTCAGTACGAACTTCGTCACGAACGAAAAGGTAACGAGGATTATGTAGCTGCACAAGACAGTAGTGGGGCACAGAGAATTGGTCCTATTGGTGATGATGCGCAGAGTGGCTGGTCTATGCCAAGTTCTAGTGCTCATAGCAAGATACCAAACCAAAATGATGACGCTGGATCTAGGAAGGGTGAGTACCAGCAAGCTGCTGCAACAGGAGCTGTTGGTGCGGCAGTTGGTATTTTGTTGTTCGTAATCTTTTATCTGATCACCAGGTAAGTTAGAATAAGAAGGAATAGAGGAATTACATGTTTAAACTAGACGACAACTTACTTATCGAACTTGGCCTGGGTGCACTAACTCCAGCTGAGAAGAATCGTATGCTCGGTCATATATACGAAACACTTGAGATGCGAGTTGGTATGAAGCTTGCACAGAAGATGACAAATGAGCAGCTTGATGAGTTTGAGGCATTTATTGATCGGAATGACGAAGCAGGTGCTCTAAAATGGCTCGAGACGAACTTCCCAGATTACAAACAGGTTGTTGCAGATGAGCTAGAGACTCTTAAGACTGAAATCAAAACGGCAGCTCCCCAGATTATGGCTGCCAGCCAACAACAGGCTGCTGCTCAGCCTCAGCAAGCTCCACAGGTTGCTCAGTCCGCATACCAGCAGCCAGTTCAGGCCCAGTCTGCACCGACAGCTCCACAGCAACCGATATACCAGCCAGCACAGCCGCAACAAGCACCACAGTATCCAGCCGCACCTCAACCGTACCCTCAAGCGCCACTGGCTACCGCACAGCCGCAATACCCTCAGCCGCCGATCCCTCCAGCTGATAATAATCAGTACGGTGCTCAACAGCAAAGATCTAGCTACTAAGTACTTTTCCGTACCCAGCTAAGAATCCGGCAATATCCATTTCGGACTTGCCTAGAGGCTTGATGCGCTCTATCTGTAGCACGCCTTCCTTGCACCCTACGGAGAGAGTCTTCTTCGTTGCCTCTAGTGTCCCGGGTGTCGCATCTCCATCTATAGCTGTGGCCTTTGTTATGATCACGGCCTTATCACCAAGTGTTGTATGGCTGCCTGGCCATCCGACGTAAGCTCTAATCTCTCGTTCTAGTTCGGATGCAGACTTATTCCAGTCGATGATGCCATCTGCCTTAGAAAGCTTGTGAGAGTAGGAGACGCCTCTTTTGGTAATGGTTTGGTCTACGCCTTTTGCTTCACCTGTGAATATGCGAGGCACATCGTGCGTTAATAAGGCATCACTGAGGAGTATCAACTCCTTGGTGAGTTCAGGGGTGGTAATGTCTGGCGACAGATTGTATTGACCATATCCGACTAAAGGTCCTTCATCCATGGCTTCTACGAGAAACATAAGGCTTACACCTGTTTGCTTCTGTCCCGAAAGAACTGCAAAAGTTATAGGATCGGCACCGCGCAGATCAGGTAGGATTGAGAAATGGCTGTTAAGAATGCCGAGCGGGAAGTAATCGATAATCTTTTGCGATACGATGATACCGAAGTCGATAAGCACGGCAAACTTGCTGGTAACAGGACCCTTGGAAAATAGTTCGTCGAGCTCCTTTTTGTTTCGTACCGTTAACACCTTGGAACCTAGTTCTTGAGCTACGTCTAGTACCGGTACGGGCCCATGGTGATGCGGTGCGCGAGGTTTAGTAACCACCGCCTCAATAGCAAAATTCTTTGCGAGTAGTCCGAGGCTCTCTGCTGCTACCGGGCCAGTACCAAAAAAGACCAGGGGAGGAATAGAGGTATCTACCATAGTACGGTGCTATCTTTTATATCTTTTTTAAAGTCGAGGGGTTCAAGTTTTCCTTTGTCGGTTAACTCAAAGAAGGCGTCTTCTTCATCTTTGATGTGATCTACGAAGAGCTTTCCATTGGTATGGTCAATCTCATGCTGGATGACGCGGGCAAGGAAACCTGTGGCAGAGAATTTAATAGGTTTACCGTTGATATCTAGTGCTTTAACACGGACCTTTGAGTGTCGAGGTACGTATCCGTAGATTGATTTGATACTGAGGCAACCTTCGTAGTCTCGCTCGATTTCCCCTTCGTATTTAACGATCTCAGGGTTAATAAGCGCGCTGTACTGAGGAGGAGTCTGGTGATCGAAGTCTTCACGGACAATGACCACTCGGTACAGTTTGTCTATCTGTACAGCTGCAAGGGCAACGGTTACTTCATGATCACGACTGCTATCCCAGTCATGTACGGCAGCTTCCATGTCGGTAATGAGTTCACGAATTGCATCCGTAACAATGCCGACACGCTGCGAGCGCTGTCGTAAATGTTTGTTCGGAAGGGTGATAATATTTTCTTTTGTTGCAGACATTATTAACAGTATACCATCCCTGTTAAATATTTAGTTATTCAGGCAAAACTTACTAGAGAAGATTTGTGGGATCGAGGTCATAGCTCCAGTTCGCTGGAAGTAGGGGGAGTACTGAAAGTAGTGCACTGCGTTGCTTAGCTTTGATAATCAACTGCCAGTTATAGTTGCCATTCGATTGTTCACTAAATCGAGGACTCGGCCCAACGATTTCTATAGGCAAACCAGATTTCTTTAAGATACCTACGAGTTTATTGGCCGCAGTAATTGCTGCACTTTGAGACTTACGAGCGCAGCTGAGTTTGAGAATATAGCAGAACGGAGGGAATAAGAAGGTTCTTCGTTCGTCTAGTTGTTGTGTGTAAAACTCATTCCAATTTTTGTTCAGCACTGCCTGTAGTGCAGTACCGCCACTGTTATAAGTTTGAATTACAACGTTACTATCGCGATGACCCCGTCCCACACGTCCTACAACTTGAGACAAAAGCTGGTATGTCTGTTCGTCGGCAGTGTAGTCCGGAAAGTACAGGCTGCTATCTGCTGCTACGACGCCGACTAGGCTGAGACGAGGTAGATCCAGTCCCTTAACAAGCATCTGTGTCCCGACAAGTATATCTACGTCACCTGCCTTAACAGTATCGTAGTGGTGCTCTAGTTTCTCTTCTTTAGAGTTGTCTGTGTCAAAGCGTTGTATACGGGCATGGGGGAACAGGCTTTCAAGCATAGAGGTGAGTGCTTTAGTGCCGATACTCCGGTACACAATATCTGCGCTTCCACACTCAGGACAGCTGGTCGGTGCGGCTTGCCTGAAACCGCAGGTGTGGCAGCGCATGCTGTGACTGTCGCCATGGTAAGTAAGGGGTAGGCTGCAACGAGGACACAACGCTTGCCAACTACACGCCTGGCACAGAACAATACGTGCCGTACCTCTGCGGTTAAGGAAAATAAGGGATTGTTCTTTGGCCTCGAGCTTTATGGCTATAGCCTTAATAAGAGGATCTGAGAGGTGATGATTCTTGGTGTACTGGCTACGGTCATGCGCATCGACTACTTCTACGTCCGGCGCGGTTGCTTTTCCAGCAGCAATTTCGGTAAGACGTATGATAGGGAGCCCCTTAGTCTTAAATATGAAGTACTCTGAGATTAAAGGGGTCGCCGTTCCGAACAATAGCTGTGCATTATGAAGCTGAGCGAGTTTACCGGCCACACGGAGCGCTTGGTAGTAAGGGGCTTGATCCTGTTTGTAGGCGTTGTCATGGGCTTCATCTACTACGATTAAGCCAATATTCCGTAGCGGCGCAAAGAGTGCTGAGCGTGGCCCGATTATGACGAGAGGTGTAGGAGATGTCTGAATTTGTTGCCAGAGTTTTCGGCGTTGTTGGCCTGTCAGATTGGAGTGAAGTACTAATACGGGGTTATTAAGATTTTGCTTAAACTCACTAGCGAGCTGGGAGGTGAGTCCAATCTCGGGGGTCAGGACAATAACGCTACGATCTGAGGCCAGTGTTTTTTTGGCACGCTCTAGGTAGACCCTAGTTTTACCTGTGCCTGTATCTCCGTGGATGAGTGCAGTCTTGGCTGTCTCAAGTGTCTTCAGCGCTTTAACTTGGTCACTCGTAAGTGCGGGTAGTTCAGGAAGAGCGCGGTTACTTGGGCTTAGGGTCGGCGGTGTTTTATTAGTTTTGAGGCGTAAACTACTCGGAATAAAAAGAGAGATTAGTGTGCTCGCTAGGGCCGGGTAGTAGTCGCTGAGCCATGTTAATAAGTCGAGACTTTCCTTAGGGAGCGGCTCGTCTATCTGAATCGATAGAATGTTTTTCACGGCGAAACTAGGCTTAGAGTCTTCACTTATAACAACCCCAGAAACTCGAGCATTACGAAGAGGCACAAGGACGGTCTGCCCTGTCAGTAATGGGGTCTCAGAAGCGTAAGTTAACGCTTCATTCCCGTGGTATTTATTGCTTGCCACCAGCACCTTGTAGTAATGCATGACTGTAGTATATCTTTTATTGGAACAACTTGCTAACAGGGGTCGTAGCAGGGGTTGTATTCTGCTTAAATACTAGTTATACTTGGTTCTGACGTTGTTTGAATAACAATAAAGAAGCTTATGTTAGACGTATTTATCACTTCAAGGGTTAGGCGCAAGATTATCGTGGTGTATGCAAAGTACCCCGACTTCAAGACGCACGTTCGTGGCCTAGCTAAACTTATTAAAGAAGACGCTGGTAATATTCAGCGTGAACTAAAGCGTCTCGAAAAAATTGGCTTCCTAATCTCTGAAAAACAGGGTAACACCAAGATTTATCACACTAATAAGCAGTTTGCGATCTTCAAAGAACTCCAAAGTATTGTTCTAAAGTCTCAACGACTCAATCAAAAACGAACAAGCGCCTCCTAGGCTCTTGCGTAACTACATCTGTTAGCGTATACTGGGTAACTATGATTCAAGTAACACGCAAAGACTCAAAAGAGTCATTCGAGAATCTTCTCCGACGCTTTAACCGTAAGGTTCAGCAGTCAGGTGCTCTTGCTATTGCTAAGCAGGCTCAATACTTTGAGAAGCCAATCAGCAAGCGAGACCGTCGCAAGAAAGCTATTGTTCGTCGAGAACGTAAAGCTATCAAGGTGAAGAAACTCAAACTCGGAATTCGCTAAGTAGTAATCCGAATTAGAAGGCCTAGCTACTGCTAGGTTTTTTAATGTCAAAAATAATAAATGTAAGCATAAAAACTAGATATGGCGTTTTTTTGCTTCTCTGGTACACTAGGGGTGAGATTTATGACAATTAAAGAACAAATCAACCAAGACTTAAAAGCTGCGATGTTGGCAGGGGACAAGGTGCTTGTTACAACGCTCAGAGGACTCAAGAGCGCTATTCTCTATGTTGAAGTAGCAGAAGGTAACAGAGATACCGGGCTGTCGGACGAGATTGTGATCAGCTTACTCCAAAAAGAAGCAAAGAAGCGCCATGAGAGTGCGGAACTTTATAGGCAGGGTGGTAACTTGACGAGTGCCGAGGCAGAACAGACTGAATACCAGGTAATTCAGAAGTATCTACCAGCTCAGCTTTCAGAAGAAGAGATCCAGAAGCTTGTACGTGAGCAGGCAGAGAAACTGCAGATTAGTTCTATGCAGCAGATGGGGCAGCTTATTAGTGCGGTTAAGCAAGCGAGTGGTGGCGCAGCGGATGGGTCATTAATAGCTAAAACGGTAAAGGAGTACCTTAGCGCATGATTATTCTAATGGGTGTTGCTGGTGCGGGTAAGAGTATGCAGGGTCGCATCTTGGCGGACGAGAAGGGTTATGCCTGGATTTCAACTGGTGAGATTCTTCGTGTGCTCGTGACGGGCAAGCGCCGACAAGAGATGCTTGAAGGCAAACTACTCAGTGATGCTGAAATGATCCGGATGATTGATAAGGTATTAGACCTAATAAACCTAAATGAGGAGTTTATCTTTGATGGCTTTCCTCGCACTGTAAAGCAGGCTGAATGGCTTATGGACCAGATTCACCTAGAGCGATTTAAGATTAGCGCGGTATTCCACCTTACGTCATCTGAAGAGGTAGTGCTGGAGCGTCTAAAGAAGCGTGGCCGAACCGATGATACCGATGCTGCTATCCGAAACCGTTTTGATGAATATAAGGCCGTGACACTGCCTATCATTGCCGACTTTAAAGCAAATGGTGTTCCTGTATACGATATAGACGGTGCGGGTACACCGAAGGAAGTTCACGACCAGATTCTTAGCCATGTTCAATAAGATAAAAACCTCTCAGGAAATCGACGCTATGCGTGCTGGCGGCAAGATCCTTGCTCAGATACTGCAGGAAGTCAAAGAGAAAGTTCAGCCAGGTATTTCTACTAAAGAGCTAGCTGACCATGCTGCAAAACGACTAAAGGACTTTAAGGCAGAGCCGGTAACGCTCGGCTATCACGGCTATCCAGATGTTCTATGTGTTTCGGTAAATGATGAGGTGGTGCACGGTATCCCGAAGGAGGATCACATTCTTAAAGAAGGTGACATTGTTGGGCTAGATTTTGTAGTGAAGTATCAAGGAATGATAACTGATGCGGCTTTAAGCGTTGTGGCAGGAAAATCGTCACCTAAAATACAACAATTTGTTAACACAACTGAGCGAGCACTCTTAGATGGCATCAGCACCATTAACGGGGATACACGAGTGGGTGATATTGCTAACGCTGTAGAAACAACACTGAAAAAAGCTGGATATGGAGTTGTAGAAGATCTAGTGGGGCATGGTGTGGGCCATGAAATGCACGAGGAGCCTAACATCCCTAACTATGGCCGTAAGGGCAGTGGCATGCTTCTCAAGCCGGGTATGACCATTGCTATTGAGCCAATGGCTACACTCGGTAGCCACCAGGTGTACTGTGACACGGATGGCTGGACTATTAAGACGGCAGATGGCTCTTTGGCAGCTCATTTTGAACACACAATTTTAATCACTGAACACGCCGCAGAAATCCTTACACTCGCCTAGAATACTTTTTATGGTGCGAGACCACTTGTAGCATGTAAGGACAAGCGCTATACTTACGTTCATGCGTGATCAAGCACCTCAACATTACTTTGGTCTCGATATTGGCTCTAGTACTGTCCGCTGTGTAATCGGGATGGTAGAAGCGGCTGATACGCCTATTCTATCTGTTATTGGCCACGGAAGTGCGCCTAATAGTGGTATGCGCAAAGGTGTTGCCGTACGAGTGGATGATGTTACTGACTCAGTCCTCCAAGCAATTACAGAAGCTGAACGAGTCTCTGGGGTGCGCGTGCAGGGGGCTACGGTCAATGTGAATGGGGCACAGGTCTTGGGTATTAACTCCCGTGGGGTTATCGCTATTAGTGCAGCTAACAGAGAGATATCTGCAGACGACCGGATGAGAGTGGAGGAAGCGGCTACTATCGTAAAGTTGCCGCCAAATCGAGAGATTATCCAAGTATTTGCTAAGAACTATCGGTTAGACGGTCAAGGAAGTATTAAAGACCCTGTTGGCATGCAAGGTGTTCGTCTTGAGGTAGATACGCACATTGTAACTGCCGCAACCCCAACACTACGGAATCTTGATCTAGTTCTTGAGAAGGCACATATAAACGCTAATCACCACACCGTATCAAGCCTTGCTGCTGCCGAAGCGGTACTTACTCAGCAACAAAAAGAATCCGGTACCGTACTACTTGATATTGGTTCTGGTACAACTAACATGGTGGTTCTAGAAGAGGGCGAAGTGCAGCATGTCGCTGTTATTCCGATCGGGGGTATTAATATAACCAACGATCTTGCTATTGGCCTAAAGACAGATCTCGATGTGGCGGAACTAGTGAAGCTACAACACGGTGGTCTCGGTAAGCACGCAAAGACGGGCCCCCTGTCGGTGCTGGTTAATAAGAGTCGGCATGAGTTTGATGGTGAAGATATCTATATGATTGTTGAAGCTAGGGTAGAAGAGCTTCTAGAATACGTAGATAAAGAGCTCAAGAAGATCCAGCGATCTCGTAAACTTCCTGGGGGAGTCGTCCTCGTGGGCGGTACTGCAAAACTACCAGGTATTGCAGAGTTCACGAAAGAGAAACTTGAGCTTGCTGCTCGAGTTGGTAAGCTACAAAGCCTTTCGGGTCTCCTTGATACGGTACAGGACCCCAGTTATGCAAGTGCGGTTGGTCTGATGTCACTAGATATGTTACTCGGGCCAGCAATGACCGATTATGAGCAATCTCGTAGCGTAACCGACGTTGCAGGGCTTGTAAACGGCTTTATGAAGCGCTTTAAGCGCTCTTAGGCTTTGCGTCGTACACAATTCTTGTCCTGGCATTTTGGGGGCTGTGGATGAAATCAATTATGTTTGTTCATTGATACCAATAAAGTAATGCAGTATACTTTTCAAGGTAAAGACAGAGAGGTTAACGACAATATGCCACAAGTTGCACCGGTTATTGAAACATTCGCACGAATTAAGGTAGTAGGTGTCGGCGGTGCCGGCGGTGCTGCGGTCAATCGAATGGTTGAAGCAGGCGTTGATGGCGTTGAATTTATTGCCGTTAATACTGACTCTCAAGCGCTCCATTATTCTAAAGCCTCTACCAAGATACACATTGGTAAGGATACGACTCGCGGACTCGGTGCCGGCGCAGATCCGTCTGTGGGCGAAAAAGCTGCACTAGAGTCTCGTGACGAGATTAAAAAAGCTATTGAAGGTGCTGACATGGTGTTTGTTACCTTGGGCGCTGGTGGTGGTACGGGTAGTGGTGCCGGTCATGTTGTAGCTGAGGTTGCTAATGAACTCGGTATCCTAACGGTCGGGTTTGCTACTAAGCCATTTGCCTTTGAGGGCGAGAAGCGGCGTCGAAACGCTGAAAATGCTATTGAGAAATTACGTACAGCAGTAGACACGCTTATTATTATCCCGAACGATCGTTTGCTTCAGACCATTGATCGCCAGACACCGCTGCTAGAAGCCTTTAAAGTAGCTGACGACGTTCTTCGACAGGGTGTTCAGGGTATATCAGACCTCATTACGGTGCACGGTCTTATTAACCTCGACTTTGCTGACGTAAAAACCGTAATGAGTAATGCCGGCTCAGCTCTTATGGGTATCGGACGAGCAAGCGGAGAGAATCGTGCTATCCAGGCTGCTCAGCAGGCTATTGAGTCACCATTACTTGAGGTATCTATCGATGGTGCTCGGGGCGTACTATTCAACGTCATTGGTGGCAACAACATTTCAATGCATGAGATCAACACTGCTGCCGAGACGATTACAGCTGCTGCCGATCCTGATGCTAACATTATCTTCGGTGCAACTATCAATACTGATCTAGAAGATGAACTTATTATTACAGTTGTTGCTACTGGTTTTGACGCTACCTACTTTAGTAAGCGAACGAATCCATCTGTAGGCCTAACGGTCGATGACGATGACACGACTACCAGTGAGCCAACGATCACACCTGCCGTAGAAGATGAAGCCGATGTCTCGAACCTTAATATGGACCTTGAACAGTCTAAGGCTGATGAAAGTAGCTTCAGTAGCGAGCCGGCTATCCCTAATATCTGGTCCATCGACCACAATCACGACGATGACGCTAATCGTGGGAATCCACTAATTGATAGTCAGGATGAAGATAGTGAACTTGAAAAGCCATCTTTCCTCCGCCGACTAAAGAAGCGTCGTGCTGAAAAAGATTCTGATTCTACCGAAGTAAATAAGGATTAATTTGGAACTTTCTGTATTAAATAATACAGCAAGAACTTGCTTGAAAAGCGCTATACATGGGGGTATGCTAGTAAGCATAAACACTATATATAGGGATACATACAGTGTTATAGTACGTTTAGATTGAGACGAAGGGGTAGGAATGAAGTGTAATCAGTGTCAGAAAGCAGAGACAAAAGTTATTGAATCAAGGGACGTCGCAGATGGCCAGGCTATCCGCCGCCGCCGTGAGTGTCTCGGTTGTCAGCACCGCTTCACGACCTATGAGCGCCTAGAGCGACCACAGTTAATCGTTATTAAGAATGACGGTACACGGGAAATGTTTAACCGTGAGAAATTAATGGCTGGGTTATATCGGGCGTGTGAAAAGACGGCAATTACAAGCTTGCAGATCGAACGACTCGTAGATAGCGTTGAAAACGAACTTCATAATTGCAGTGACACGGAAATACCAACTACTAAGATTGGACAGCTGGTCATGGATCAGTTAGCCAAGCTTGATGAAGTTGCATATGTCCGTTTTGCAAGTGTCTACCGACGTTTCAAAGATATAGCTGGTTTTGAGAAAGAGTTGTCTCAGATTCGAGATCTCAAAACTAATAACGTCAAAAACTAACAGAGATGTCTCTTCGGTAGAAGGGGCTCACGTGGTAAATTTGACGGCTCCCCTCCAGGCTTTAACCTGCTTATAATAAGACATAAGCTGCTATTGGAGCTAAGTGGGGAGTAAACAGGACGCGTATTGCGAGAGACGCGCGTTTTGTGACCTCTAATAAAAACCATAAAATTTATAAACAATAAGTGAGGGTACTATGGGACAATCAACAATCCTGGGTCGCAGGAGGCTGTTTACTCAGCCTAAAACAAAGGGCTACGACGCTCTAAAGTGGGTCAAGACCGACTCCATCATCGTTAATCCGATGACAAATAAGCCAGTTTTCGAACAAAAGGGAGTTGAATTCCCGGAAGGCTGGTCACTGAATGCTATTAACATTGTTGCCCAAAAGTACTTTACTGGTACGCCTGGTACCTCAGAGCGCGAGTCCTCACTTCGCGATCTGATTAATCGAGTTGTCGATACGGTTACTCGTCACGGTCTCCAAGAGGGTTATTTTGAAACTGATGCCGAAGCCGAAGATTACCGAGAAGAACTAAAGTACGTCCTCGCTACACAACGTGCTGCTTTTAACTCTCCAGTTTGGTTTAACATTGGAGCTCCAGAGCGATCTCAGCAAGCAAGTGCATGTTTCATCCTTGCCGTTGAAGACACTATGCCTTCGATTCTTAACTGGTACAAAGAAGAGGGAATGATCTTCAAGGGTGGTTCTGGTGCAGGACTTAACCTGAGCAATATCCGTTCTTCAGTCGAACCGCTTGGTAAGAGTGCTGGTACCGCAAGTGGGCCTATGAGCTTCATGCGTGGTGCTGACTCATCTGCCGGTGCGATTAAGAGTGGTGGTAAGACACGCCGAGCTGCCAAGATGGTTATCTTGAATGCAGATCACCCAGACGTAGAAGAATTTATCTGGGCTAAGGCTATTGAAGAGCGTAAAGCTCGTGCTTTGCAAGAAGCTGGATTTGATATGAGTCTAGACGGTAAGGACATCTTCTCAGTTCAGTATCAGAATGCTAACAACTCAGTCCGTGTTACTGATGAGTTCATGGAAGCAGTTAAAAACGACGACATGTGGGATCTTCGTGCCGTTACCAGTGGTAAGTCAGTAAAGAAGATTAAGGCTCGTGAGCTATTCCGCCAAGTTGCTGAAGCTGCTTGGGAGTGTGCTGACCCTGGTATGCAGTTCGATACTACTATCAATAGGTGGCACACCACACCGAATGCTGGACGCATCAACGGTAGTAACCCATGTTCTGAGTACATGCATCTTGATAACTCAGCCTGTAACCTCGCAAGTATCAACTTGTTGAAGTACCTGAACGATGACTTCAGCTTTGATATCGAAGCCTTCCGTCACACTGTTGAGCTCATCTTTACCGCACAGGAAATCCTTGTCGGTTACTCAGAATACCCAACAGAGAATATCACCAAGAATGCAAAGGCTTACCGAGAGCTTGGTATTGGCTATGCTAACCTTGGTGCACTCCTGATGGCTATGGGTCTTCCATACGACTCAGAAGAAGGTCGCGCTATCGCTGCAGCTATTACGGCGATCCTAACCGGTCACTCATATGCTACCAGTGCAAAACTCGCTCGACGAGTTGGACCATTCGCTGGCTACCACAAGGACCAGGAAGGTATGATCAAGGTTCTTAAGATGCACCGTGAAGCAGTTTCGCACATTGACGCAAGTCTTGTTGCTGAAGATCTCCTCAGTGCTGCGGCTACTGCCTGGGACGAAGCTGTTGAACTCGGTCAGCTATACGGAGTTCGAAATGCACAGGCTAGTGTGCTGGCTCCAACCGGAACCATTGGTCTCATGATGGACTGTGACACGACTGGTATCGAACCAGACCTCGGCCTTGTTAAGGTTAAGAAACTGGTTGGTGGCGGCATGATGCACATCGTGAATCAGACCGTGCCACGAGCACTCGACGCGCTTGGTTACACCAAGAAGCAGCGAGATGAGATCGTTGCCTACATCGACACTGAAAAGACCATTACTGGTGCACCACACTTGAAGCAGGAGCACATGCCAGTATTCGCATGCTCTATGGGCGACAACGCTATTCACTACCTTGGTCACGTAAAGATGATGTCTGCAGTGCAGCCATTCCTATCTGGCGCTATTAGTAAGACCGTAAACATGCCAGAAGAGGCTAGTGTAGAAGATATCGAGCAGCTTCACATGGATGCCTGGGAAATGGGCCTCAAGGCAGTTGCCGTTTACCGCGACAACTGTAAGGTTGGTCAGCCACTAAACATGGCTAAGAAGGAAGGCTCTGAAGAGAAAGAAACAGTAAAGACTGTCGAAGACAAGATTGTAGTTAAAGGTACGATTCGTCGTCTGCTTCCTCAGCGCCGCAAGAGCAGTACGTATAAATTCCATATTTCAGATCTGAGTGGATTCTTTACAGTCAGTGAGTATGAAGATGGAACACCTGGAGAGCTGTTCATTAACGTCTCTAAGCAAGGTTCAACTCTATCAGGCTTAATGGATTCATTCGCGATTAGTGTTAGTCACGGCTTGCAGTATGGCGTGCCACTAAAGAGCTACGTAAAGACCCTGAGAGGTACAAGCTTTGCTCCATCAGGTATCACCGACGATAAGGAGATCAGGACCGCTAGCTCCCTGACTGACTACATCATTAGGCGTCTAGCCCTTGATTACCTGAGCTTTGACGATCGACTAGAACTTGGCCTAGCAGATCTTGACGACATGCCGGACACCCAGACTAGCTTACTAGACAGTGTTGCAGCACAAGAGGCTCCAGCTCCAGCCCTTGAGACTCAGGCTACTGAAGTCATCAAGGAAGCTGAAGAGACTGTTAAGACGGCAAGTGCAGCAGTTGCGCCAAAAGCATCTGCTAAGGCAGACGATACAGCGCCACTGTGCTACAACTGTGGTAACCAAACACAGCGTGCCGGTTCATGCTATGTATGTACTGCTTGCGGTAGCACCACTGGTTGCTCATAGTCCATAACGGACTTTAAGTCAGGGAAAAGCGGGGAGTAATCTCCGCTTTTTCTTATGGTAAACTGGAGGGAATGAAAGTGGTTATCCTTTATCATCCGAAGTCGGATCATGCTCAGACTGTTGAGAGTTTCGCTCGAGATTTCTCGCACCAGGTTGGGCGACGACTCGAGCTGGTTAGTCTAGAATCACGAGACGGAGCAGCAACGGCTACGTTATATGACATTACGCGTTACCCAGCTATTCTAGCCATGAGCGACTCAGGAGATTTGCTGCGTGCGTGGCAGGGGCCGGTTATGCCCCTCATGAATGAGATCTCATACTATACGCAACAGTAGTTGCCAGATGAGAACGTAAGGAGTATAGTAAAAATTACAAATGCGTCCTGTGAAAACGGGTTAGCGGCTATCACCCGTGAAGCAGCTGGAAGAAATGTCTTGCAAAGTAGAACCAGTCGGTCAGAGTCCGTAAACTCGAACTAAGTGCTAAAAGAATCACTTCTTTTGGAAGCCAGATGGTACCTCCCTTAGTGGGATCTGGCAGACAAGAGAAGTGATTTTTCTTTTAAGAAGAATAAGGAGAAAAGATGAAGTTTAAATCAGGAACCAGACGACGAGCGCTCGAGTACGAGAAGGATCTCGTGCTGCAATGGAAAAAGAACAAGACGTTTGAGAAGTCGGTCGAAATGCGACCAAAGGACAACTCGTATGTATTCTACGATGGTCCTCCATTTATCTCTGGCTCTCCTCACCATGGAACGCTGCTGAGCTCGATCATCAAGGATATCGTGCCACGCTACCAGACTATGCAGGGAAAACGAGTAGAGCGGGTTTGGGGTTGGGACTGTCATGGCCTGCCAGCGGAACGCTTTACTGAGAAGAAGCTCGGTATCCATAGCCGCGAAGAGGTTTTGGAATACGGTATCGAGAAATACATCAAAGCTTGTCGTGAAAATATGGTCCAGACCAGTAGTGAATGGGAAGATACGGTAGATCGTATCGGTCGCTGGGTGGATTTTAAGGGTGCCTACAAAACCATGGATAAAGATTACATGGAATCTATTTGGTGGGCCTTTAAGGAACTGTACGAAAAGGGCAAGATCTACGAAGGTGAGAAGGTCCTCATGTACTGTACCCTGGATGCCACTCCTCTAAGTAAAGCGGAAGTCACCATGGACGCCGGGGCATACCAGGATGTTACGGATCCAAGTGTGTATGTGAAATTTAAGTTAACCGACCAAGACGCGTACTTACTAGCCTGGACTACAACTCCTTGGACTCTGCCAGCCAACACTGCTGTTGCTGTAAACGCAGACGTAGAGTACGCCGAAGTAACTATCGATGGACAGAAGTTAATCCTCGCTACGGAACTACTCGATAAGGTTCTAACAGATGAAAAGCACCAAGTGCTTGAATATAAGGTAGAACGTACACTCAAGGGAAGTGAATTAGTCGGTGTGTCTTATGAGCCACTGTTTGCAGATCGGGGCAAGAATGCTCACAAAGTCTGGAATGCTGACTATGTAACTACTGAGAGTGGTACCGGTATTGTGCACCTCGCACCAGCTTATGGTGAAGAAGACTTCGACCTAGCTCGTGAGAAGGGTATTCCTGTGGTGCATGTCATCGACGAGAATGGCCACTATACTGAAGGCGACTGGACGGGCCAGAATGTTTGGGAGGCTAACAAGCCAATTGCTAAGGAGCTTCACGAGCGGGGCGTCGTTTGGAAGATTGAGTACTATCGACACAGCTATCCGCACTGTCACCGGTGTGGCACAAGACTCATGTACCGTGCACACCCTAGCTGGTTCATGGACATTGATTCTCAGCGCGAGCAGATGCTCCAGCAAAACGGCAATGTTAACTGGTTCCCGCCACATGTGAAGAACGGGCGCTTCGCCAAAACTATTGAGCAAGCACCAGATTGGAATCTGTCACGCGACCGTTTCTGGGCTACTGCTATGCCCGTTTGGAAGGGTACTGATAAGGATGGCAAAGAGCAGGTTAAGGTAGTTGGTAGCTATGCTGAACTTAAGGAGTTATCTGGCAGAGAGTTAGATGATTACCACCGACCGTGGGTGGACGACATCGAGTTTGACCTCGATGGTGTGCACTACAAGCGTATCGATAAGGTAATGGATAGCTGGTTCGAAGCCGGTAGTATGCCGTTTGCACAGTTCCACTACCCATTTGAGAACAAAGAGAAATTTGAGGCTAATTTCCCCGGTGACTTCATCGTGGAGTATATTGGCCAGGTCCGGGCCTGGTTCTATTACATGCACTCAATGAGCGTGGCTCTCTTTGGAGATAACTCGTTTAAAAACGTGATTGTTACTGGCAACGTTGCTGGTAGTGATGGTCGCAAGATGAGCAAGAGTTACGGTAACTACACCGATCCAAACGAACTCATGGACAAGTTCTCGGCAGACAGTCTGCGGTACTTACTCGCTTCAAGCCCACTGCTTAACGGAGAAGACTTTACCTTGCAGGACAAAGAGGTTGGTGATGTAGCGCGGAAGCTCAGTATGATCTGGAACATGTACGACTTCTTTACTATGTACGCTGAAGTAGATGGCTGGGAGTGGAATAGTAAACATGAAGATCCAAGTGAGTTTTGTAAGAACCCACTCGATACCTGGATCATTAGTCGAGTTCATCAGTTAACGCAGGAAGTTGAGAGGCACATGGATGGCTACGATCTGCCGAATGCCATGAAGCCAATCCTACCATTTATAGATGATGCTTCTAACTGGTACGTTCGTCGATCTCGACGTCGTTTCTGGAAGAGTGGTGACGACGCGGATAAGAACAATGCCTACCGTACGCTTCACTATGTACTGGTGCAGCTCTCTATGGTCCTGGCACCGTTTACGCCGTTTCTCGCCGAAGAGCTATACCAGAAGCTAACCGGTGGTGAGTCGGTACATTTGCTAGATTGGCCACAGACCGGACATATCAATGAGCTATCGTTGCGCCATATGGGCAGTGTCCGAGAAGCAATAAACCAAGGGCTTTCACAGCGGGCAACTGCGGGTATTAAGGTACGTCAGCCACTGCAGAAGGTAACGGTCTTCGGGCTACATAATCTGGATAGTGAGCTCGTAGACATCATCGCCGATGAGCTTAATGTAAAAGAAGTTGTTGTTACCCCGGATTCACCACCGGTGACCGCTGACCAGAGCTTCGTAGATGTTGTTAAGGCTGCAGAAGGAACGTATGGGTTGCTAGATATTAGGGTTGAAGTCGATACTAAGCTTACTGCCGAACTAAAGCGAGAAGGGCTGGTACGCGAAGTAATTCGCCAAGTCCAGAACGCTCGTAAGCAAGCAGGCCTGAACGTAGACGATCGTATTGCGCTACAACTTCATTCGGGGGCGGCAGAGCTCACTAAAGCTATAGACGAGTACAAAGACACTATTGCAGAAGAAGTGCTGGCTACCAGTCTTACAGAAGGCCAGAAGGTACTTGGCTTTGACGTAGCCGTTACGGTTGAAGGCCACGAGCTTACTATTAGTCTTGCGAAAGCCTGAGGACTGCTTTACAGGGGCGGTGTAATCTGTTAATATCTATTGGTATCATTTTCTCTAAGATTAAGTAAGGAAAATAAATGAGCGATAAAAAAGCAGTTATTGCTACCGGTGGTAAGCAATATGTTGTGGCCGAAGGGCAGACGCTTGAAGTTGAGCTACTAACAGACCTAAAAGAAGGCGCTAAGAGCGTTGATTTTACTCCTCTGATGGTTATCGACGGTAAGGATGTAACAGTAGGCGCTCCAGAAGTATCTGGTGCTAAAGTTACCGCTGAAATCGTTGAAGAAAAAGTGCTCGGCGACAAGGTTCTTGCTATTCGTTACAAGGCAAAGAAGCGTGTACATAAGATTCACGGTCACCGCCAACGCAACGCGCATATCCTAATCAAGAAGATCGCGTAAGTTAAACCGACTCTTGTAAATGGGGCCCTCCAGCAGGGCTCTATTTTTATGTGGAAAAGTCACATAAAGCACTAGCATGATAGAGCTAGCCATATAGTGCTAGTGGTAAAAACACTCATTGTCGATAGTACCTGAGGGCCGCTTATGGTTTAATAGAGGTTGATCAGATGAGTAAGATTATTGCAGTTCTAAACCAGAAGGGTGGAGTGGGTAAAACTACGACCACTATTAATATGGGGGCCTACCTAGCGAAACGGGGCCACTCAGTGCTGATAGTGGATCTTGATCCGCAGGGTAATGCGACCAGTGGTATTGGTGTAGACAAGCAGGCACTAGACAGCACAATGTACGACGTACTGTTTGGGACGGTTACTGCGGAGCAGATTATCAAAGATACCTCATCTCCACATTTACATATCGTTCCATCGAACGCGCAGCTCGCTGCGGCCGAAGTTGATCTAGCTGGTGAGCAGCAGCGCGAATACCGACTTAAGAATGCGGTATCGCACCTAGAATACGACTACGTACTTATAGACTGCCCGCCGTCTTTGGGACTGCTCAGTATCAATGCTCTAACTGCGGCGAACTCAGTGCTTATACCGGTTCAAGCTGAATACTACGCACTCGAGGGGCTTGGTCAGTTACTAGAAATAATCCAGCGTGTCCGCCAAGGTCTAAACCCAACACTGGATCTGCTTGGAATCGTAGTGACCATGTATGATGGCCGCACATCATTGTCTGACCAGGTTGTCCAAGAATTAAAGAAACACTTTGGCGACAAGTTATTCGAGACTATTATTCCGCGAAATGTGCGCCTTGCAGAAGCACCAAGCTTTGGTAAGTCTATATTGGAGCATGACAAGTGGTCTAAGGGTGCTCGTAGTTACAAGAATCTTGCTAAGGAGGTAGAGAGTCGTGCCAAGTAATAAACCATCTAAATTAGGTCGAGGCTTTGACTCGCTTATTCCACAGAACTTCGATGCTTCTATCCTGACATCTGGAGAAGAAAAGATCGTAAAGCTCAAAGTTGAAGACTTAATGGCCAACCCTGATCAGCCTCGCCTTATCTTTGACGAAGATGAGCTTAAAGGACTATCTGCCTCTATTAAGAATCACGGTATCTTGCAGCCGCTAGTGGTAACACCTAATGCAGACAAGTATTACATCATCGCGGGCGAAAGACGGTGGCGTTCAGCCAAATTAGCGGGCTTAAAGTCTGTACCGGCAGTGATTAGATCAGTAGAGCAGCTAGAGCGTTTAGAGCTGGCACTGGTAGAGAATGTACAGCGGGTAAATCTTTCGCCCCTGGAACAAGCAGCCTCTATTCAGTACCTACGTGACCAGTTCAGTCTAGACTACAAGGCTATCGGTGAGCGTCTGGGCAAGGCTGCTACGACCGTACAGAATATGGCACGCCTACTGACGTTACCTGAAGAAGGGCAGAATGCCTTGCGCGCCAAGCAGATAAGTGAGGGTCATGCTCGAACGATACTAGGGCTTAAGGATAAAAGTGCCCAGCTTGAACTACTGAAGTTAATTCTCCAGCATTCATGGTCAGTTCGACAGGCTGAACGGTATGTTGTGGCTCACCGTGAAGGGGCTACGGCACCAACGGCAGCTAAGAAGAAGGTAGCTACCAAGACGGCACAAACCGAGAATCTTGCTAAGGTACTAAAAACTCCGGTTACTCTTCGACGAACAGCCAAGGGTGGGAAGCTTGAGATTGCTTTCAAGTCAGATGCCGAGCTTAAGCGTATACTTACGCTTATCTCAAAAGCTAAATAATTATAGTAAGATCGGAATATGCTAGGCAGCAGTTTATGCGTAGCTACTGGGGTGGATTAGAATTTCTGACCCTTGCCAAAGGGGTAGACGCGTAGTGAAAGTTTACCGACGAGATCTTTCATAGGTACGGGACCGAAGGAACGGGAATCAAGAGACTGCGGGCGGTTGTCACCACAGACGTAGATGCTATCTTCTGGGACGGTAAGGTCTACATCACCACTGGTGGTAGTTATAACCTTGCCATATGGTGCAATTTGGTCAGGGTTGAAACCCTCAGGGTGTTCTTGGTTATATACGGTGATACTACCGTCTTTTACGACAACGCGCTCCCCAGGCAGCGCGATAACTCGCTTAATGAGTTGCCGGGGTTTGCTACTCCCGAATTCTATATTGTCCTTTCGGGTAAAGATCACAATCTCGGCCCGTTTTGGGAGGTAGTTATTGCCAGTAAGGCGAGCTATAGTCTTCGGTAACTTGTAGACAATGAGACGGTCATGATTCTGTAGGGTAGTTTCCATACTTGGCCCATCTACTTCATATGATTGGAATACAAATAGTGTGAGACTTAGAGCGATTATAGGCGCGATTACTAGGATTGCGACAGTAGATAGAATTCCCTTAATGCCCTCTTTCTTACTGGCACCATCTGATGCTTGACTCGGATCCTCAGTCGTAGAGACAATATTGTCCTGTAGATTTGGGTCGGTAGAGGTGGTTGGCTCAGGGGTAGCTGTCGCGTCAACGATGACGGGTTGTGGTTGTTCGGTATTGTCGTCCATGGCTTCTCACTATACTGGAAATAGTAAGGACTGCCAACAAACATATACGTTATCAGTAGTCACGGTATATCTCAGCAAACTTTCAGGCAATTTGCTATAATTAGTAAACGAAATGGGACAAATAACTTCTAAAATCAAACCTGCTGCTGGCTTTTCTCACATTATCCATATCCTGCTTACGTGTTTGTTGCCAACACTTCTCTTTGTCTTGGTGCGCCTCGGATTCTTCCAGCTACAATTAGGTGTAGCATTGATCCTATTAAGTAAGTGGCGCATGTTCGCGGTGAAGCCTCGTCACTGGCCAGCTAACATTCGTGCTAATGCGGTCGATATCGTGGTTGGTTTGTCAGCGCTAATATTTATGATTCACAGTGATGCCCAGGTCTTCCAGCTACTGTGGGCAGTCTTGTATGGAGTCTGGTTGATCGTTCTAAAGCCACAGTCTACGGCACTCGGTATTTCACTGCAGGCATTAGTAGCTCAGTCGGTTGGTCTGACGGCGTTGCTTATAGCTTGGGGTAGCTCACCGCTTGCAGTATTAGTTGTAGGGGCATGGCTCGTTAGCTATATGTCGGCACGACACTTCTTTGCGAATTTCGAAGAGGGAATGACCCGTTATCTTGCGCTCGTATGGGCTTATTTCTCGGCAGCTACGTTATGGATACTGGGGCACTGGTTGTTATTTTACGGACCAATTGCTCAACCGGCTTTACTGCTATCTGTTATTGGGTTCGGTCTAGGCGGTATTTATTACTTAGAAAAGTCTGACCGTATGTCGATAGTATTGAGGCGACAGATTGTGTTTGTAGTTTTTGCAGTCGTAATGATTGTTCTGACATTTTCCGACTGGGGTGATAAAGCTATCTAAGAGAAGTAAAAGGGAGGGGTATGGATAACGAAGAAGATAAAGCTCTCATAGAGCGCGAACCAATAATGCCGATTTCTAGCCCATTGAAAGAGGTGAGTAGTAGTAAAACTCATGAGAAAAAGACGACTAGCGCTAAAGTGGCGCTCCTGCTTTTGGCTTGTCTAAGCTTAGGGTTTCTTGGGGGTTGGCTTGGACAAGGTTCTAATGGCTCAACTAACAATCAGTCAACTGAGGCGAGACAACAGATTGTTTCTAGCGAGAGTCAGCTTATCAGTGAAATAGCTAAAAATGTTGGACCGAGCGTAGTCTCAGTAAATGTTACGGGTGCAAGTGCTCGAAGTATCTTTGGTGAAACAGTGCAGCAACAGAGTGCGGGCACCGGAGTTATTATTAGTGAGGACGGGGTTATCATTACTAACCGTCACGTAGTACCGGCTGGCACTAACGCAGTGACGGTTACATTGTCAGACGGCACAACGCTGAAAGATGTAGAAGTCATCGGCCGGACTAGTGAGAGCGACTCACTTGATGTAGCTTTTCTAAAGATTAAGGACAAGCAAGGCAAGACTTTGAAGGCCGCTAAGTTGGCTGACTCAAGCAAAGTACAGGTAGGCGACAAGGTAGTTGCTATCGGTAATGCACTAGGCCAGTTCCAGAATACTGTTACCAGCGGTATTATCTCGGGCTTTGGTCGTAGTGTTGAGGCTGGCGACGAGAGTGGCGGCAGTAGTGAGACACTGCAGAACCTATTCCAGACAGATACGGCAATTAACCAGGGTAACTCCGGTGGCCCCCTCGTTAATACAAGTGGAGAAGTAATTGGTATTAATACTGCTGTTGCCGGTAACGCCGAGAATATCGGCTTTGCTATTCCTATTAATGACTTGCAGGGACTTGTGAAGAGTGTCCTCAAGGAAGGTAAGTTGCTACGACCATACCTTGGAGTACGATATATAAGCCTCACTGATGACGTTGCTTATCAGTACAATCTAGATGTTAAGCGAGGGGCGTATCTTGCGCCTTCTCAAGGCCAAGCTGTAGTACTTGAAGATAGTCCAGCACAGAAGGCAGGACTCAAAGAGAAGGATATCATTACTAAGATTGACGATGTATCTATCAATGAGAGTAATAGCCTAACGTCAGTACTCGGACGTCACAGTGTCGGCGACAAGGTAACGTTGACCGTTAACCGTGACGGTAAAGAACAGAAGATTACTGCTACGCTTGAAGCTGCTCCGACGCAGTAAAAACCTGAATAAAGTCATCCTCTGTAGTCTGGATATAGCCGTGCTGCAGAGCGATTGACCGCAGGTCTTGGTGCTGGAATGGTAGGCTTTCGGTGAGGATGTGGCTGGGACGGGATTTGACACTGATTTGCTCAAAGAGCTGTCGATACAAATCAAGTCCGTCCTTGCCACCAAAGATAGCAATACGTGGTTCATTCATAGCTGCCTGGTTGAGGGCGTAGTCATTAGGTACATACGGAAGGTTTGCTAGTAGCGTCGCTCCTTGTAGTATTTTGTTTGGGATGGGGTCTACAAGATCACCTTGGTGAAACGTAATATTTGTTCTATGCTTGGCATCGTTCTTACGAGCAATGTCTAAGCATTTAGGGTCGATGTCTATGGCATGTGTTTTTGCGTGAGGTAATTCTAGCGCAGTCGTAATAGCCAGTGCGCCTGAGCCAGTACCTACGTCGATAATTGTGGTAATCTTGTTAATTTTTTTGAGCAAGTCGATCATCGTCTCGGACTCGGGACGTGGTTCGAGTACATTTTCGGTGACAATGAACTCTCTACCATAGAATTCGGTGCGTCCGCGGATAAAGGCGAGCGGAATATGCTTTGCTCGGTTCTCGACCTGGGTACGAAGTGTGCTCAATTGATCACTAGTAAGGGTTTCATTCATATGAGCCAGAATCGAGGCCTTATTTTTGCCGAGTAGATCCTCAAGCAGGACTAAACAGTCCAGACGAGCAGTGGGTACATCGGCGGCTTCAAGAGTTTTAGTATTGGCCGTGAGCCAATCAGTTATTTTCATCACTAATAATCTGTCGTTCGGCGTCTTGGAGGGCAGTAATAATATCCTCGATGTCACCACTCAGTGCTCCGGGAATATTACTCCGGCTGTATCCAATACGGTGGTCGGTTATACGGTCTTGCGGGAAGTTGTAGGTACGAATCTTCTCGCTACGATCACCAGAACCGATAAGTTTCTTTCGGGCGTCACTGAGTTGCTTCTGTTCTTCGTCGATCTTTATCTGGAGCAGCCGTGAGCGCAGAACACCCATTGCCTTATCTTTGTTCTTTATCTGAGACTTCTCATCCTGGCAAGTTACGACTAGGCCGGAAGGGATGTGCGTAATACGTACGGCAGAGTCTGTCGTGTTAACGCTCTGTCCACCATGGCCACTACTGCGGTATACATCAATTCTCAGGTCGCTCGGGTTAATCTCAATATCTGTTTCTTCAGCTTCAGGTAGTACAGATACCGTTACGGTACTGGTATGAATGCGTCCCTGGGATTCGGTACTCGGAACGCGTTGTACTCGGTGTACACCAGCCTCAAACTTAAGAGCCTTGTATACTTCTACACCTCGAACGGCGAAGATGACTTCCTTGAAGCCGCCAACTTCACTGGGGCTTTCCTCGATAAGCTCTACCTTAAAGCCCTTGGTTTCACACCAACGGGTATACATACGGAAAAGATCGCCAGCAAACAGGCTGGCTTCGTCGCCACCGGCGGCACCACGGATTTCTACGATAGCATCGTGTTCGTCGTTAGGGTCTTTGGGAGTAAGCAGTTCTGCGAGTTCAGATTCAATTGTCGTTCGTTGTTCGGCAATGGCCGACAACTCCTCTTTGGCCATAGTAGCAATTTCAGGATCGCTATCTTGGCTGAGGGTATTGGCTTCTGTTTCTTCCGAGTTAAGACTAGAAAGTCGGTCAAAGAGATTTACCGTCTTTTCTAGTTCGCTCTGGCGCTTAGCTAGCTTCGGATAGCGGGTAGAACTAAAGATAGCTGGGTCTTGGAGCTCAGCTTGAAGGCTTGTAAGTTCGTCTCGGAGGGCTTGTTCTTTACTCATGTTCCTATCCAGTATAAAAGAAAACGGTCAGAACCAATATGATCTGACCGTTTTTAATGAAATCTAGTTATCGCTTTGCTGAAGGTGCGCCAATCTTCTGGGCGTCAACTTCGTCGGCATTCTTCTTGGTACGAACTTTGCCAGCTTTCTTCATAGCTGCTTCTTTACGAGCGGCAGCGGCATCTTGACGAGCCTTGAAGCGGTCAACACGACCTTCGATGTCGATCATCTTTTCCTGACCAGTAAAGAATGGGTGAGAAGCGCTGCTAATATGGACGCTTACCAGAGGGTATTCCTTACCATCGGTATACTTAACAGTTTCCTCAGTAGCTACAGTAGAGCGGGTGAGGAACATTTGGTCGTTGTTGAGGTCCTTGAAGACCACAAGGCGGTAGTTCTTGGGGTGGATATCTTTTTTCATAATCAAGGCCTAATTATACACATCAGGGGTCACATGGTCAACTACTATTTGCATTTAAGATACAAAAGTTTTATAATTGTATTAATTATGGTATCACCGGGCCTAGAATTATCGACTCCTGAGCAGGCAGAAGCTTTGATTGGGCAGCTTCGCACTATTGACGGTGATCTTAATCTTGAGTTGCCAGTTACGCCAACAGAGAGTCTGCCTGATGTTCTTCATAACTCCTTTTATGATGTCTACGCATTGGGGAGCTTTGACTCAACAGGCAGAGACGAGATACTGGGTAGTTTTGTAGACATGTCACCCGAAACCATACGAAGATTTTATCGGAATAACATGTGGCTTACGCGTTTTGCTCGAAGTGCAGGGAGAACCGCTATTTATTGTTCGGCCTATGATGTAGAGCTTGTACCAGGTGAAAACCATACCCTCAGAGGAGAGGTAAGTTTAGTCCATAGTGTTGAGTCGCATGTCGCTCCTCGTTCGTTGCGGCAAGACTTGGAGTATCAGATTTGGGAAGGAAAAGACGGAAGTATACTTTTGCATAGAAGCTCAGAAGGGCTACTTACGAGAGTAGTTACTAACTTACAATCGAATGAGCTTGGAGGGCAACTGTTCCAAAGGCAAATGGAAGAGATGAGTATTCGAAGGGGGATTGTTGATCTTGAGCACGTTGCTAATGATGAGCCAACTTTTGAGGACATAATTAAGGAAGAGCTCGCCGAACATCAGAGGTATATGGCTTCAGAATCATATGAGCCAAATGCAAAAGAGCCGCATGCCATAGAGGAGCTCGTGGCTGGCGCTGAAATCGATCTAATTATGAATGATCGATCCGAGGGAGTTGGACTTGTTAGCTTCGAAGAGGCTGAAGCTCTCCTTCATCTGTTGCAGCAGGCAATGTAATCTGTTACAATAGGCTCACTATTAATTAAGCAGGTGAGTAATTAATCCTCCTGTACCGACTCATGTAGGGCGGTCCGGGCAGTACTCCACCGAAGTGAAAGGATTTATCAACTATGGCTACAGAAGTAGACATTAAACAACTATTGGGCGCAGGAGCACACTTTGGTCATAAGACCAGTCGTTGGCACCCTAAAATGGCTCCTTACATTCACAGTAAGCGAGACGGTACACACATTATCGACCTTACAAAAACTGTAGAGGCTCTGGAAGAAGTATTACCATTTATTACTAAGCAGGTTAGCGAAGGCAAGCAAATTCTATTTGTAGGTACTAAGCGACAAGCTAAAGATATCGTGAAAGCTGCGGCTCTGGAAACAGGCATGCCATACGTAACTGAGCGATGGCTTGGCGGTATGCTTACTAACAAGCAAACCATTGGTGAGCGTATCAAGCACCTCAAGGATCTTGAGACTCGAATGGCTGCTGGCGCGCTTGAATCTAAGTACAACAAACTTGAAGTACAGCGTTTCCAAGAAGAAATTGACCAGATGAACCACCAATACGGTGGTATCAAGGATCTTGATGCTCGACCTGGTGCAGTGTTCGTCGTTGATGTTATTAACGAAGCTAACGCACTACGCGAAGCTAAGAAGCTTGGTCTTAAGACCATTGCTATTGCCGATACCAACGTAGATCCAACTGATATTAACTTTGTTATTCCTGCTAACGACGACGCTATTAAGACCATCGACCTGATCCTTGATTACATCAAGCAGGCAATCGCCGAAGGTAAGAGCAAACAAAAGGCTACCAAGCCAGCAGCAGATAAGGGTGAGGGAGACAAATAATGAACGTATCTATTGAAGACATTAAGCGACTAAAAAGCCTTTCTGGTGTTGGTCTGACCGACGCTAAGAAAGCACTTGAAGAAGCTGGTGGTGACTTTGATAAGGCACTTGAGGCTATGCGCAAAAAAGGCCTAACCAAGGCTGAAAAGCGTGGTGAGCGTGAAGCTCGTGCCGGTGTTATTGGTACCTATAACCATGATAACCGTATCGGCGTGTTGGTGGAAGTTAACTGTGAGACTGACTTCGTTGCTCGCACCGAAGGTTTTTCTGAGCTCGTTAAAGATGTTGCTATGCATGTTGCAGCAGCCGCTCCGGTATACGTAAGCCTCGAAGATATTCCAGCTGAAGACCGAGAGGCCAAGAAGGCTGAGTTTACCGAAAAGGCTAAGGGTGAAGGCAAGCCAGATAACATGCTGGATAACATTGTGGAAGGCATGCTCAAGAAGCACTTTGCTGAACTTTGTCTACTTAACCAACCATTCGTAAAGAACCCAGACCAGACCGTTGGCGATCTTGTAAAAGAAGCTAACGCACGTCTTGGTGAGAACGTTGTTGTACGTCGCTTTGAGCGACTTGCACTTGGCGAAGTTAGCTAAGTACTACGCAAACAAAATTGTTCTAAAAAGCTCCGAGGTTTGTCCTCGGAGCTTTTAGTTTACCCAACAATTATAGGAACATTCGACTGTAGAGATTGCTCGCTACCGCTATTGCCTTTTTGAGATAAGAATTCTTCTGAGAAAGTGGCTTTGATCATGTCGATCTTCGGTGGCCAAGCCTCTTCTGCTAGTTGGACGGCTTCCATGTAGCGCGGGCGTCCTTGTTCATCCATAATGCGAGCGCCGAAGCATGCAGAGACAGTAAAAAATCCAACCTGGAGTTTTTGGAGTGACTCCATAGGAGTCATATTAAAGTCGGCTGCAAACTTTTCGTACATTTCAGAGAAAAACTCTGGAACGAGCGGAGGGCGACCATTTCCAAATAAGTTGTGAACACCGATCCAGTAGTTAACAGGGATTTCATCGGCATCAATGCGGGTAAGGAGCTTGCCTCTTAGTGTGCGTTGTATGTCACTGTTACGCTTGTCGAAAGTACCTTCCAGGATGCTGAGATCATGGGCGGTCTGCTGAGCGACGGACATGGGTTTTATAGTTCGCGGCTTGAAATGGGGGAAGATCATGAGCTCTTCGTCCGCAGTAGCCCCATAAATACGTGGAGTATCATCAAGCAAGCCAGCCTTGGTCATGAGGCGGGCAGCCTTTAAGCGGGCTTGTCGAGCAGCTAATTGTTCCTCGGTAATAGCTCCCGTTTCAGCTTTGCGCTGCAGGAAAGTATCAATATCGAGGACTTTTGCTCCACCTAAATCAATAGTGATTCTGTCTAACTCTCGGGGACTCGGCACGTTAATATTTCTCCATACATAATATAAGTAGCCGTCGTGTGATGCGGCCCTCATATAAAGAGAGGCAGCCGTGGATTCGCTATTAGCTCGGCATATCTCAAGCGACCATTTACGAGATATGTGTCAATGCTGACTGGTTACTGAGACTTATAATAACATTTGATTACTTTTACGTCAACTAACCATATCTGCCGGGTCGACTTTCCTGGTGTATACTAATAGGAGAAAAGTAAGGAGTTACAGTGAGTCCAAATCAGGTTGTTGATCAAGCTAAAGCCAAGCTAGCCGAGGCGGTTAGTCATTTTGAAGAAGAATTAAAGAGATTACGTACCGGTCGCGCCAGTGCGGGTATGCTGGATGGTGTTATGGTTGAGGCTTATGGTAGCCCTATGCCATTAAATCAAGTAGCTAATGTGACCGCTCCAGAGGCACAACTTCTCCAAATTACACCGTTTGACCCCAGTAACCTGCAGGCAATCTCTACTGCAATTCGCGACAATCAGAGTCTTGGCTTTAATCCATCCGATGACGGTCGAGTGGTGCGCATTAGTATTCCGCCACTGACTGAAGAGCGACGCCGAGAAATTACCAAGCAGGTGGGTACCAAGCTTGAGGATTGCATGGTGCGAATGCGTGGCGTCCGACATGACGCGTTAGATGAGTTCGACCAGGCTAAGAAAGATAAAGATATCAGCGAAGATGATGCTAAGCGCTATGCAGCACAAGTAGAAGAAGCGATGACTAAAGCTAAGGCTGATGCTGAAGCCGTCGCCAAAGCAAAAGAACAAGAAATCATGACCGTTTAGGTCTAATCCGGTATAATTGTCCCATATGTCTGACCCTACTTTAACTGTACCGACCCACCTTGGTCTTATTCTTGATGGTAATCGTCGTTGGGCGAAAGACAAAGGGCTTCCGACCATGGAGGGGCACAAGAAGGGCTACGAAAACCTCAAGACGGTTGCTAAGTACGCCTTTGATCGCGGAGTTAAGTACGTTTCGGCCTACGTTTTCTCAACCGAGAACTGGAAGCGCTCTACTGAAGAAGTAGACTACCTCATGAAGCTGCTTATTTGGGTCTCAAAGAACGAGATTAAAGAGCTGGATAAGCAGAATATTAAAGTGCAGTTCTTGGGGGAAGAAGAACGCTTGTCTCCAAGTGTTCTCAAGGCTATGGCGAGTGCTGAGGAGCGTACCAAAGATAATACGGGCGGCACGTTACTACTCTGTCTTAACTACGGTGGCCAGCAGGAAATTGCTACTGCAGTGAACAAGCTTCTGGCTAAAGATTCGGGTATCACAGAGATTACGCCGGAGCTGATCGAGAAAAACCTATACAGACCAGAAGTACCAGCTGTCGACATGATTATTAGATCTTCGGGCGAGCAACGCATTAGCAACTTCATGCTGTGGCGGGCTGCATATAGTGAGTTGTATTTTACAGATGTACATTGGCCAGCATTTACCGAAGCTGACATGCAAACAGCACTCGACGACTTTGCTGCCCGACAGAGAAGGTTTGGTAAGTAAGTGACTATACTCCTGCTAATCCTTGGGCTTCTGATGTTTATCGGTCTCGTCGTAATACACGAGCTTGGTCATTTCTATGTTGCTCGCAGGGGCGGAGTAGAAGTTGAAGAGTTTGGTCTGGGCTTCCCACCAAAAGCTTGGGGGAAGAAGCTAAAGAGTGGTCTCCTGTTTACCATTAACTGGCTGCCACTTGGTGGATTTGTACGATTAAAAGGTGAGCATGACTCAGCTAAAGCTAGGGGTAGCTTTGGTGCAGCGCGGCTGCGAACCAAGATAGCTATTATGCTAGCCGGTGTTGGGGTGAATCTGTTGGCGGCTTTTGTGCTGTTTACAATATTAGCCCTAGTAGGCATGCCAAAGCTTATCGACGACCAGTTTGTCGTACAGTCAGATGCTAAAGTAGTGCGGAACCAAGTATTGGTTGGGTCAGTCGAAGATGGATCACCGGCTTCTGAGGCAGGTCTGCAGGTCAAAGATACCTTCGTTGCTATTGGGCCGAAAGGTCACCAAAAGTCAGTTGAGGCTGCCAGTTCATTGCCGGTTATAACACAGCAATTCGCTGGCCAGAAGGTAGACATTACGGTCAAGCGAGATGGCAAGGATCGTACCCTGTCTGCGCAGCTCCGTGACAAGAAAACCGTAGAAGAAAGTCGTAAGACAGACAATCCCAAGGGGTATTTAGGTGTTTCACCCGGTGAATTTACCCTAACGCGCTCAACATGGTCAGCACCTGTTGTGGCTGCTGGGACGATGAAGCAGTTTACGATCGCGACCTTTAAGGGCCTCGGAACGGCTGCATGGAATGCACTTCGTGGGCACGGTAAGCAGGCCAGTGAGCAGGTAGCTGGTCCGGTAAGTATCTTTGTACTCCTAAAGGATAGCAGTACTATCGGTATCCAATTTATGATTATGATCATTGCGCTTATTTCACTGACGCTGGCAATTATGAATGTACTACCTATCCCAGCTCTCGACGGTGGGCGATTATTCGTAACATTGTTATATCGTCTGGTGCTCCGTAAGCCGTTAAGTCAGGAAACTGAAGAACGTATCCACGGTACGGGCTTTATGTTCCTACTGGCGCTCATGGCCGTTATTACCTTTGTAGACATTAAGAGGCTCTAGATGGCGCCTCTACTCAGCCTGTTTGGAGAAGTTACGGCAGGTACTATTATTGTCCCCATACTGTACCTCTTAGGGCTATTCGGGTTTGTATCGTATTTCTTGAAGGGGCAGGAAAGTGAAAAGGGGATACGCTGGTCACCCCTGGAGTCTGCAGCGGTAACCCTCTTTATTTACTTCTTTAGTCAGCTTTTCGTAGGCATGATATTTGCTGTGGTACTTGGTGTCATGGGCTGGAATCAAGACCGTATATCAGATTGGTTTAGCGGTTCAGTATATAGCCAGTTTATCTTAGGGTCTGCTATTCAAATAGTTACCGTTGGGTTATTGCTTTTATTCTTGAAGCGGCGTAAAGCAAACCTCAAGACCATTGGGTTCAAAGGTCGACCAAAATTCCGGGATGGTGGGTACGCAATACTTGGTTACGGGGTCTATATCGCGCTCTTTATCGTGGCCTCTAAGCTCGTAGAGGTGCTTATACCGGCCGTTGATCTGGACCAGAAACAACAGCTAGGCTTCGATAAAGTAGGCTCAGCACAACTGCCCTTTGTATTTATTAGTCTTGTCATTCTTCCGCCGCTGGTTGAAGAGCTGGTCGTTCGAGGCTTCCTGTATACAGGTCTCAAGCAGAAACTGCCACGGCTAAGAGCAGCATTACTCACTAGTGTTATTTTTGGAGTGGCTCATTTGCAGGCTGGTAGTGGAGCGCCGCTGCTATGGGTAGCAGCAATCGATACCTTTATTTTGTCTATGGTCCTTATTAACCTCAAGGAACGGACCGGGAATTTGTGGGCACCTATCTGTTTGCATGCTCTAAAGAACTTAATAGCCTTCTTAAGTCTGTTTGTTTTTCATCTTGTCTGAGAACCAAAACATAGTATAGTGGGGGTATGATTTACCATAAATCACTTGCAATCATGAAGCCGGTCACCCCGCTCACACAACGGAGGCTTGGCTAGATTATCCCAAAAATAAGTGATACGACGGCCAAGGGGCCGTTTTTTAATAGGCTACTACCAAGAGAAAGAAAAAGGAGAAAATTATGAAAATGTCAGGACTATTCACTAAGACGAGCAAGAATGTCCCTGCAGACGAGACTGCTAAGAACGCACAGCTGCTAATTCAGGCCGGTTTTGTGCATAAAGAGATGGCTGGAGTATATAGCTACCTACCGCTCGGCTTAAAGGTACTCAACAAGATCGCGGATATTGTTCGTGATGAAATGGACGCCATCGGCGGACAAGAGATTCAAATGCCAGCACTTCAGGTTAAGGAGCGGTATGAGAAGACCGGCCGTTGGGACGACAAGGTTGTAGACAACTGGTTTAAGACCAAGCTTGCGAACGGAGCAGATATTGGTCTAGGCTTCTCACACGAAGAGAACCTATCTCCTATCGTGAAGTCCTATCTAAACTCATATAAGGATTTGCCGTTTGCACCATACCAGATTCAGACGAAGTTCAGGAATGAACTACGTTCTAAAAGTGGTCTTATGCGTGGACGAGAGTTCCTCATGAAGGATATGTATTCCTATGCACTGACGCAGGACCAGCATGAAGAGTTCTATGAGAAGGTTGCCGAGGCTTACGACCGAGTCTACGCTCGTCTCGGTATCGGTGAACGAACCTTTAAGACCTTTGCTAGCGGTGGAGTATTCAGCAAGTTTAGTCATGAATTCCAGACACTATCTGAAGCAGGTGAGGATATTATCTACCTCGACCGCGCCAAGGGCATCGCTATTAACAAGGAAGTATTCACCGATGACGTTATCGAGCACATCGGGCTGAAGCGTGAAGACCTGGAAGAAGTTAAGGCCATTGAAGTAGGTAACATCTTTAGCCTTGGTACTAAGTTTACTGAGCCGTTTGAAATAACTGTCGACGATGCAGAAGGTAAAAATCATCCGGTTATCATGGGCTGTTATGGCATCGGAGTCAGTCGACTAGTGGGTACCATTGCCGAGCTACTATGTGACGACAAAGGTTTGGTGTGGCCGGAGAATATTGCACCGTTTAAGGTCTATATGGCCACGATCGGTGACGTTAACGATGAGGCTGCGGCAATCTATAAGCAACTGACGGACGCAGGTATCGAAGTGCTCTGGGACGACCGTGACACCCGCCCAGGCCAGAAATTTGCTGATGCCGACCTGATGGGCATTCCATATCGATTAGTGGTTAGTGAAAAGACCGTGGCAGCGGGCCAACACGAATTAAAGGGCCGCACAGAAACAGAGCCGCGGATGCTAGCCATTGATGATATACTGGAATTCCTAGCCACACCATCAGGGGTATCCAGGGGCTAGACAACAATAACTGCTAAAGAAGGTAGAAGGAGAATAATTATGAAGAAAGAGTATTTGTTAACCAAAGAAGGTGTAGAAGAACTAAAGCAAGAGCACGCAGGACTTGTTGGTCAGCGAGGCGAACTTGCAGACCGCATTAAAACTGCTCGAGAATTCGGTGATTTAAGTGAGAACGCCGAATATAGCTCAGCTCGTCAGGAGCAGGAACGTGCTGAAGGCCGAATCGCTGAAATCGAGAACATCCTACAGAACGTGAAGGTTATTACTAAGCCAAAAGGTGACAGCAAGGTCCAGATTGGCTCTAAGGTGAAGCTTAAGAACGGTGGTAGTACCACTAAAGAATTCCAAGTAGTTGGTACTGTTGAGGCAGATCCGCTGAATGGTAAGATCTCAGATGAATCACCTATTGGTCAGGCACTTCTTGGCAAAAAAGAGGGTGATGAAGTAGAGATTACCACTCCTGCTGAGACTACTACCTACAAGATTGTAGATATCTCCTAGTAACAGGTACACATATGCTTATTAGTTACGATGACTTCGAGAAGGTAGATATTCGAGTTGGGCAGATTATAGACATCCAGGATTTTCCTGAGGCACGTAAGCCGGCATATAAGCTGACCATTGATTTCGGGGAAGAGCTTGGCGTTAAGAAGTCTAGTGCGCAACTTCCTGCTAACTATACAAAGGAAGAGCTTAAGGGCAAGCAAGTGCTTGCGGTTGTTAACCTTGCGCCACGGCAAATTGGGCCATTTATGAGTGAAGTTTTGACGCTTGGTATTCCTGACGGCACGGATAACTGTATGCTCATTACGACCGATAAGGCTGTTCCACTTGGTGGCAAGCTGTACTAAGGCTGGATTTACAGGGGTGAATGGGGTAGAATAAAGCAAATGCAATGGCTAAACCAACTTGTTGACCAGATTATCGACCGGTATCCAACCGGTGAGATTTTAATTGAGTCCGGTGCATCTCCTTCGGGAACGTATCACTTTGGTCACCTGCGCGAGATTATTACCTCAGATGCTATCATGCTAGAGCTTAGGCGACGTGGCCGAGAGGCGCGTCATATCCAGTTCGTGGATGATCTCGATGGACTTCGTAAGATTCCTGTGAATATTCCAGCTGAGTTTGAGCAGTATCTTGGCATGCCTCTTTGTGATATCCCGGCTCCCGATGGCAGCGACCGAAACTTCGCGGACTACTTTGTCGATGACTTTATAGGTGTGGCAGGTGAACTGGGCATAGACATGGGTGTTGAACGAAGTCACAAGAAGTACCGTGCTGGTTTCTTCGTGCCTTCTATTGAAAAGGTTCTAGCTAATGTTCCATTAGCACGCAAGACACTTGAGACTGTGGCCGGTCGTCAGCTTGATGAACATTGGTCACCTATCCAGATTATGGAGTCTGGACGGTTAAAGAATCGTCGATTTATCTCCATCGACAATAAAAGCAAGCAGCTTACGTACCAGAATGCAGATGGTGAAGAGAAGACTACAGGATACGACAAGGGCGAGATAAAGCTAGATTGGCGTCTTGATTGGCCAGCTCGCTGGTGGCAGCTTAACGTCCATGTGGAGCCTTTTGGACGGGACCATGCCAGTGCGGGCGGCTCCTATGACACCGGTGTAGCAATTATGAAGGATATCTTTGAAACCCCAGCTCCTATTCCGGTGCCATACGACTTTATTAACCGAGCGGGTGATACCAAGAAAATGAGCGCCAGTAAGGGTACCGGAATTAGTGCTAAAGAAGTTAGTCAGGTGCTTCCTGCTGAGTTAGTTCGCTACTTTGTCCTATCTTTCCCACCAAGCAAGCGTCTTTACTTTGATCAAGGAGTAGGAGTTGTACGTCTCTTTGATGAGTTCGCTGAACTACTGGCAAAGAAAGATAAAACACCTCAAGAAGAACAGCTACTAGATCTTTGTCGAGGTCCTCTTGGAGACCGCGTAGTAGTGAGCAGGGTGCCATTCTCGCATCTCGTTGCGAGTTACCAAGCAGCACTTCGTGACCCTGCAAAGACTATTGAGATTATGAAGCGGACTGAACATGCTGACCAGGTTGAGGCTGACAAGGAAGTAATTCTCCATGAGCTGCAGTTTATAGATAAGTGGCTCGATACTTGGGCTCCTGATGAAGTTAAGTTTGCGCTTCGTGAAGATCTTTCATCGCTACAACTTACCGGTCCCCAAAAGCAGTATTTACAGGACTTAGCAGATAAGATTAGTGATGCCCCAGCAGAAGCTGACGGCACGTGGTTCCATCAGGCTATCTACGAATTCAAAGATAAAGCTGAGTTGGCGCCCAAAGAACTATTCACGGTTCTATACCAGGCCCTGATTGGCCAAGACTCTGGTCCGCGTGCTGGTTGGTTCTTGAGTATCCTTCCTCGGGATTGGCTTATTGCAAGACTAAAACTCCAGAAATAGTTTACCCGTCTTGCTATACTAGTAGCATGATAGAGGTTGTTAACGTCACTAAGACGTATGGGAAGAAGGATAGTGCATTTACGGCACTGAACGATGTTAGTTTGAATATTAAGGAAGGTGCTACTGTTGCCATTATTGGTAAGAGTGGCTCCGGTAAATCGACACTCATGCATATTATGAGTGGGCTGGACACCCCAAGTGACGGGCATATTAGCGTCAGTGGAACAGTACTAAGCCAAATGAAGGCAAAGCAGATGGATGCTTTTAGAGCAGAGTCTATGAGCTTTATCTTCCAGGCTTTCTTCGTAGAGGGTAACCAAACGTGTTACCAGAACGTTATGTTACCACTTGAGATTGCTGAAGTACGCGGACGGGATCGCAAGCAACGAGTGCTTGAGGCACTTGAGGCGGTAGATCTAGCCGAGAAAGTTAACTCTAAGGCCCGTAACTTATCTGGTGGCCAGAAGCAGCGTCTAGCTATTGCTCGTGCCATTGTGAACAAGCCAAAACTTATCTTTGCAGACGAACCAACAGGTAACCTAGACAGTGCTACGGGAGATAAGATCATTGATCTACTGTTTAATATCAATAAGAGTATTGGTAGTACCTTGGTGATTGTGACGCACGATAACGATCTTGCCGCTCGTTGCCAGATGCAAGTACGTCTCAAAGACGGCCGCATCGAGAGTATTACTGGAAGCGCTGTTAAGGCAAAGAGTGCTAAGACCAAAGTAGCCAAGAAGGGGAAAAAATAATGCGCATTACTGACACTGTTCGACGAAGTGGCCGAAGTTTGCGTAATGCAAAGCTCCGTACAATTCTCACTTCACTGGCTATTGCAGTTGGTGGTTTTACCCTAACAACTACGCTAGCTGCCGGTAACGGCATCCGAGCCTATACCGACCGATTAGTAGCTAGTAACTTCGATCCTGCAGAGCTTATTGTGGGTCGTGATAAAGAGATTGCCAATAATGGTGCTCCAAGTACTGAACCTAAGGAATATGATGAATCAGTATCCTCGCTCACGGTGGGCGGAGACGGCTCAAGTCTGCAGATTAAACAAGTTACCACTGAAGATATTCAGGAACTAGAAAAGCTACCATATATTGAGCAGGTACGGGCTAACTACATCCTCAATGCGCGCTACGTTACCCGTGATGGTCAGAAGCGCTTTACGTTGAGCGCAACTGCATATAACCCTGCACAGAAGCCAGAGGTTGAGGCAGGTAAGTTACCGACAGAAGGTGACATCGCTGCTGGCCAAGCAACTTTGCCGGATGGTTACATTAAGGCTCTTGGCTTTAAGAGTGCCAACGATGCGCTTGGCAAAACTATTAAGATCGATGTCCAGAAACCTTTTGTTGACTCAACTGGTGAGGAAGTAATTCAAGCTATTCGTGAGGGCCGAGACCTAAAGACCTTGCAGCCAGCATCTGAGCAACGAAGCTTTAAGATCGTTGCTGTCACTAAGAAGGCTGCAACTAGTATTAACTTTGGTACTTTGCCGGTACTCGTGTCTACAGCGGATGCTAAAAATATCTACGACTACACCACGGAAGGCACCTCTAATTACGGTAAGTACAGCTATGTGTTTGTGCGAGTGAAGGACGGTAAAGATGCGGCCAAGATTACGACTGCGCAGAATGACTTGAAGTCCAAGGACTACTTCACCCAGAGTAGTAAGGATATACAGCAGTCTATTACTCAGATAGTAAATATTCTCCAAGCGTTAGTGGGGGTATTCGGCTTGATAACGCTAATCGCTTCGATCTTTGGGATCGTGAATACTCAATACATCAGTGTACTAGAACGTATTCGAGAAATCGGCCTTATGAAGGCCCTTGGCATGCGCAAGCGTGACTTACGTCGGCTGTTCATGCTCGAGGCAGGCTGGATTGGCTTCCTCGGCGGTCTTATTGGATCCGTTGCGTCATTACTCGTTGGAATCCCGCTCAATCCATGGGTAACTAAGAAACTTGATCTAGGCGCAGGTAATAGCTTGCTTATCTTCCGACCAGCACAGATTATTGCCCTGATTGCAGTACTTATCTTGGTCGCTATGGTGGCAGGGTACTTACCGGCTCGTAAAGCAGCTAAGCTTGATCCGATCGAAGCACTAAGAACAGAATAAAGGAGAAAGCTATGAAAGCAGTTTGGAAAGACCAAGTAATTGCAGAAGCAGATAGAAAAGATCTCATCTATATCGAAGGGAATTGGTATTTCCCACCGAGTTCAGTAAAGCAAGAGTTCCTCAGTAAAAGCCCAACACCATATACTTGTCCATGGAAAGGTGTTTGCCAGTACTTTAACATAGGCAAAGGCGATGATCAGAGTCAAGACAATGCCTGGAGTTACCCAGAACCCTTAAAATCAGGTATCGACCAGGTTAAAAAAGACTTTTCAAACTATGTTGCGTTCTGGCGTGACGTTGCTGTTACGGAGTAGCTCATGGCAAAACAAGAGAGCATTGTACTCGGAGGCGGTTGTTTCTGGTGCTTAGATGCCGGCTACCGTCTCGTAGACGGTGTTACTGAAGTCATATCTGGGTATGCCGGTGGCAATACAAAAGATCCGCACTACTACGCGGTAGCTGGCGGCGATACTGGTCATGCCGAAGTAGTGAAAGTTACTTTTGATTCTTCCAAGATCAGCCTGGAAGATATACTAGACATTTTCTGGGCTATGCACGACCCTACGTCATTAAATCGACAGGGAGCTGACGAAGGAAGTCAGTATCGCTCGGCTATCTACTACACTGATGCTATGCAAGAGGCGGTTATAAATACGTCTCTCAGAGAAGTGGCCAAGCTTTGGGAAGATCCAATAGTAACTGAAGTGAAGCAGCTTGAGGTGTTTTACCCAGCAGAAGATGAACACCAGAACTATTTCCAGAAACATCCTGAAGCCGGGTATTGCCAGGTGGTTATTAATCCGAAGCTCGCTAAACTACGCCAGAAGTTCCAGAAGCTACTAGCTTAGTGGAAGCTTTTGAACCACTCGGGCTGAATATCTATTTGTTCCGTGGTTTTTACGGTAACGCCTAGCTGATATTCCTTCATGAGTTCTACGAGTCGTTTGCCGTCGATCAGATCGATGGGGGTAGACCCGTCTCTATTGGCTTCACCTCGGGCGTCCTTGGTAAATGTGCTCGTTGTTATAAATAGGCCTCGCTCAGCTCGCCCGGACATAGTACCTTTAAATTCGCGTATTTGTTGAGAGGAAATGCTTCCTTTGTATCGTTTGCATTGAAAGATCACTCTAAAACTAATGAGATTGATACGTATAGTCCCAATGCCATCTATGCCACCATCTCCGGGGCGACCCGTAACGTCGACATCTATAAACCCGGCTTCACGCAGAAGTCTTTGGCAGAGGCGTTCAAAACCTGCAGGAGATACGCTTTGCAGCTCTGCAAGAAGTCTTTCTTCCCATTCGTCTACAAGACTATCTTCAGTGAAAGATGCGGTCCCGGTTTGTTTCTTATCCAGAGACCTGACGGTCTGCTGTACTACTTTTATGTCGACCTTACTGGTTTTCTCTCCTTTGTCAGTCAATGACCAAACACCACGAGCTGAGTTTTCGAGTAATCCATAACGTTTGAGATAGGTCCGGGCCCAGGCTAGGCGATAAGAAAGTTTGGTTCGACTCCCTCTATGAAGTTCGTTGATGTCCTTTTCGCTCAGAGCAAGAATTATAGACACTTCAGATTCGAGTTCTTCGATTGTGGCAGAACCGCCAAGTTTCCTAAGCGCCTCGAGCAGAGGATTGAATAAGTGTTCGTAGTTTGGTACTGACATAGGCACAGGATACCGCGTCTAACAGATAGGATCAACTGCTTGTGCTAAAGTTGCTTGGCTTCAATAACGAATCGCTTAGCAGTACTTCCGAGAGGGTAGCAAGTATACAGCGTGAGTTTCTTGGGAACATCTGGATCGGTATCTCGTATATCTACTTGGGTTGGTAGAACTGTTTTAGAGTTGTAGATCTCATATTCATATACTTTACTGTCCCAGCGAATATAGATTTTCTGGCCGTTCTGGAGCTCCGGGAGGTTGTAGAACCAGCCACCATTCGTAGCGGTGTAAAGGAAGCGATGTCCCGCAATGACAATGTTACCTTCTTGTGTGGGGTCGATGTTCCCAGTCTCGCGCCAGACTCCCTGGTTCTTGCCGATAACGTAAATGTTCCGGCCGTCTATGATCTGGGTGTCGACACCAATACCGGGTAGGACTAGGCGGTTACCGGGCTTTTGAGCTTCGTTGTCGATAGGGGCTTCTTTACCTTCCTTTGTCGACTGAGCAGCTTGTTGGTATGACGTGGCATCTATCTTTGGTTTGAATATGAGATAGCGGAGCCGAGGCAGGTAAGGGAGTGCCAGTAAGGTAAAACTACCGAGAGCGATTAGTCCTAAGATTATGAGCACAAGCTTCGATTTTAGTGAGCGCTTGTTCTTCTTGGTGGCGTTATAGTTCAGGGAGTTGCGTTGGGGGATAGCTAGTTTTGGTTTCATAGTGCTTACGCCCAGTATAACATCTTCGGGACGGCTATTATGTGGTATAGTGCAGACATGAAATTACGCAAAAAAACACCGCTCACCATTACACCAAACTCACTTAACTCATGGAACAAGTGGCTTGCAGTTCTGCACGCAGTGCAAGGTATCCTTGTACTGGTACTCAGTAAAGCTAATTCATGGCCCGTACATACAACGTTCCTTACACAGGACACTGCAGCATCTAAGATCGCCGAGAAGCCGGTACTAGCTCCTGCTATACATAACATTTTCAACGTCAACTTGGCCTATCTCGTAGCGACCTTCTTCTTTATGTCAGCGATTGCTCACGCTGTAATTGCAACAAAGTATCGTAAAACCTACGAAGCAGATCTCAAGAAGGGGATTAACAAAGCTCGTTGGATTGAATATGGCCTCAGCGCCAGTGTCATGATGGTGGCTATTGCACTCTTAAGCGGCGTGTACGACTTTTCAGCACTTCTTATGATCTTTATCTTAGATCTTCTCATGAATAGCATGGGGTTGGTTATGGAACTTACAAACCAAGGAGCAAAGAAGACCAACTGGATTACCTACAACCTTGGCTGTGTTGCTGGTATAGTGCCATGGATCGTGTTCGCTATCTACGTAATTGGCGCTAACGCATATGGTTCTGGCGGCATTCCAACGTTCGTATACTTTATCTACGGAAGTATGTTCGTATTCTTCTCTAGCTTTGCAGTTAATATGTATCTGCAGTACGCCAAGAAGGGGCAATGGGCTAACTACCTATACGGTGAACGTGTCTATATGATCTTAAGCTTGGTAGCTAAAACAGCGCTTGCATGGCAGGTATTCTTCGGTACCCTCCGTCCGTAGTCGAACATGAAATATCTTCTTATTCGACACGCTGCAACTGACGCCAATCGACTTACACGGGCCTTGCAGGGTAAGCATGGCGCACCTCTCAATGAAGCGGGAAGGAAGCAGGCAGCCAAACTCAAGCAAGAGTTGGTAAAACGAGGTATAGACTTCAGTCAGCCTGTAGCTGTTTCTGACTTTATTCGGACACAAGAAACAGCGCGTTTGGCAGGTTTTACGGATCTAAACGTCAATAAAATAATAGATGAGATAAATACTGGTGATCCAAAGAGAACGCAAGAAGGTGTAGAGCAAGGTAAGCTTCCCAAAGAAGCTATAGAAGCAGCTCAAGCCATTCTACGGAATCTACCAGAAGAACGTATCTGGGTAACGCATGGTCTTGTTATCGCAGCACTATTAACCGCACTGGGCCAATCAGACCCTGAACATTTTATTCCTAGTCAGGCTTCTATAACCGAGATTGAGATCTAATGAAGCAAAAAACACCAATTTATGAAGAACTAGCTATTGAGAAATTGGTTCACGGTGGCCAAGGATTCGGCACGCTAGCAGATGGACGCAAGGCCTTTATATGGAATGCGTTGCCAAGTGAGCAAGTTAGGGCGCTCCTTACGAAGCGAAAGAAAGACTTTGTTGAAGGTATTGCAGAAGAGATTCTAGAGGCGTCTGCTGAGCGCATCGAGCCAAAGGAATCGATCTATCTTGCAACATCTCCATGGCAGAATATGACCCTTAACGCAGAGCATATTGCCATGCACGACATTGTGCAGGAGACGTTTAAGCGGGAAGGCGTGACATTGCCAGATTTTGAGGTAGTGAGTGATGGCAATGAGTTTGGGTATCGTAATAAGATTGAGTTTTCGTTCTACGGAGACGACGAAGGACTGCACTATGCGTTCTACAATCGCGGCACGCATCGTAAGCAAATAGTGCAGGGTAGTGCGTTGGCGCTGCCAGCCATTAATGATGCAGCACAGGCGCTTTTAGTCGAATTGAACAAAAATAGTGTTCGGGCTGGAGATCTAAAATCTGTAATCCTAAGGTGTAATCAGGCCGGGAAGGTAGTTGCTGCACTATTTGTGAAACCTGAAACCTTCTCAAAGTTCAAACTACCAGAAGGCATTAGTGGCATCAAAGTTTACCACTCAAACCCTAAAAGTCCGGCGTCAGTGGCGACCAAATTACTGTATGAAGTTGGTGATACGAAACTTGATGACACACTGCTTGGAACCTTGATGCAATATGACGTTATTGGCTTCTTCCAAGTTAACTTACCGGTTTTTGAATTGGCACTACAGAAAATAGATCAGGTAAGTCACGGCACTAAAAACAAAGTAGATATGTACGCCGGCGTCGGCAGTATTGGTATACCAATTGGCGACACGAAGGCCTTGGTGGAGTTAGATTCAGCTAACGTGGCTATGGCCAAAAAGAATGCTGGCAATAAAGACATTGAAGTCATTGAAGCTAGTACTGAGCAAGCATTGGAGTACATAACGCCTGATAGCTGTCTTATTGTTGATCCGCCACGAAGCGGTCTACATAAAGACGTGATAGAGCGAATTCTTGAAGCAGGCCCGGCGCAAATCTGCTATTTATCATGCAACCCAGCAACCCAGGCTCGTGATGTAGCGCTACTTCAGGATACCTACACGATTCGTGACTTTGTTTGTTACAACTTCTTCCCACGGACGCCACACATTGAAACACTCTGTATACTAGAAAAGAAATGAAGATACATCGCTTTTACGTACCCGAACTAAAACTTGAACATGACTTCTGGTTTAAGGAAGAAGTATTGCTACACCAATGGAACAAGGTTCTACGTTTCCGTGCAGGACAGCAAATCGTATTGTTTGATGGTCTAGAACACGACCGTCTCTACAAGATTACAGAGCTGAGTTCTGACGAAGCACATTTAGAATTGGTTACAGACTACAAGCGCCAACTGCCGCGTAAAAATATCTATTTGTTCTGGTCTTTGCTTAAGAAAGACAAGAATGACTGGGTATTACAAAAGGCCACCGAATTAGGAGTTAGTCACTTTATTCCACTGCTAGCAGATCGCTCTGAAAAGACAGGCTTTAACATTGAACGTGCTCGAAAGATTGTTATTGAAGCAGCCGAACAATGCGGCCGGAGCGACATCCCCAATGTGCGAGATACTATGCATGTGGCAAAAGCCATTGAGCAGTACCAGGACAAAGCAACTCTGTATATCTGCGAACAGGATAGTAGTGAAGGTGAGTTAGCTGGCGAAGATCTCGGTGTGCTCATTGGTCCCGAGGGTGGCTGGAGTGATACCGAAAAACAACTGTTTAAGGACTTAGAGATTAAACACCTCAACCTGCATGACTTCACGCTTCGGGCGGAAACTGCGGCGCTCACGGCAATTACCAAACTGCTACAATAGAAGGATGAGTTATTGGAGGGAACGAAGCCGGCCGTATACGCCTGGTCAAACGGCGCCATTTAAGGTTAGCCGCAGTAAGATTGAACTGTATACCCAGTGCCCGCGCTGTTTCTGGCTCGACGTACGTCACAAAATCACTCGACCAAGTAGTCCACCGTTCAATATTAATAAAGCGATAGACGAACTGTTTAAGAAAGAGTTTGATGTGCATCGTGCGGCCGGTACGCAGCATCCACTACAGGTGAAGTTTAAGATTGCTGCCAAGCCGTATGTCCACAAAGACCTGGATACCTGGCGTGAGAACTTTGTAGGAGTTTTTACGGTGCATAAGCCAACAAACTTACATGTCTTTGGGGCTGTAGATGATGTCTGGGTTAATGACGCTGGTGAGCTCATCGTAGTAGACTACAAGGCTACGGCAAAAGATAAAGAGATTACCAGTCTTGGTCCGGTTGGTGGTTGGCAAGATAGCTACCGTCGACAGATGGAAGTCTACCAATGGTTACTTCGGGCTAACGGCTTCAGTGTTAGTAATACCGGCTATTTTGTGTACGCTAATGGAGACGCTAGCAAGGACGGCTTTAACGATGTTGTTGAGTTTCGTACCAATGTATTCCCACATGAAGGCAGTGATGCATGGGTAGAAGACACTCTGCAGAAAATGAAGGACTGCATGGAAGGCGATATGCCTCCTGTTGGTACGGCGGCCATGGGTGGGCCGTGTGATTACTGTACGTATGCCCGAGCGCGAACCGAGCTAACACTGAAGGCTATGCAGGCAAATAAGAAATCTTAAATAAGGTGCAGGGTATCTGAGGTATAATAGGGTTATGTTAGATATCCAGTTTGTCCGAGAAAATCCAGATCTAGTCCAAGAAAAAGCAAAACAAAAGGGCTACAAAGTTGACGTTAAGGCGCTTCTGAAAGCTGACGAAGATCGACGTAATGTTCTAGTAGAGCTCGAAGATGCCCGTGCGCGGCGCAATAACCACAGTGGGCAGCTGAAACAAGGCAAGCCAACCCCAGAGCAGATTGAAAAAGGTAAGGATCTCAAAGACGAGGTTACTCTGCTTGAGCAAAAGCTCGCACCATTGGAATTGGACGTTCTTAAACTCCTTAAAGATATACCTAACATGCCACTTGAGAGTGTTCCTATTGGCGCTAGTGAGGATGAGAATGTAGTTACCAAGCGTGTTGGTGAGCCAACAAAATTCGATTTTACGCCAAAAAATCATGCGCAAATCGCTGAGGCAAAAGGTTGGCTTGATAAAGAACGTGCTGCCAAGGTAACCGGAACTCGATTCGCGTACATCCAGGGTGATCTCGTAAAACTACAGTTTGCCATAATCCAGTTCGTAATGGACAAGCTCTCAGACAAGACTTTTATTAATAAGGTTATTCAGGAGAATAATCTTCAGGTAAGCAACAAACCGTTTACACCCGTATTGCCTCCATTTATGATCCGCACCGATATGTACGATGCTATGGATCGCTTGCAGCCTAGTGACGATCGTTACAAGATTGAAGGTGAAGAGCTATGGCTACAGGGTAGTGCCGAGCACGTTCTTGGAAGTATGTATGCCGACGAGATTATCCCTGAAGCTGAATTGCCTATACGCCTTATCGGCTATGCAACCAGCTTCCGCAAAGAGGCTGGGACATATGGTAAAGATATGGAAGGTATCTTCCGTATGCACCAATTCGATAAGCTTGAAATGGAAAGTCTGGGTGTTGCCGAAGCTGGAATGCAAGAGCATCTCTTTATGATTGCGATCCAGGAAAAACTCATGACTCTCTTGGGTATTCCGTACGAAGTTATGAATAAGTGTACGGCTGATATTGGTAAGCCTAATGCACATGGTGTTGATATTAACGCTTGGATGCCAGGACAAGATAAGTATCGTGAAACACATACTGCTGACTACATGACTGACTACCAGGCGCGACGTCTAAAAACACGTGTTCGACGAGCTAACGGAGCGGAGCTAATCCACACTAATGACGCCACTGCTTTGCCGCTTAGTCGTGGGCCAGTAGCGATCCTCGAGAACTACCAGAATGCGGAAGGTGACGTAGTTGTACCAGAAGTATTAAGACCATATATGGGTGGGAGAGCAAAAATATGATCCAAAAAATAGAAGTCAGCGGTATTCATACTGAAGTTACTGAAGATTTGAACAAATATATCATGAAGAAGATCGGTAAGCTCGACCAGTACATGTCTCCTCATGCCCGTAAATCTGCCCATGCCGAAGTTAAGCTCAAAGAGCAGAAGAATAAGGCACGTGTCAGTTGTACTTGTGAAGTCATTCTGCACCTGCCAAAAGAAGTGATTGCAACTAAAGAAACGACTGTAAATATGTTTGCTGCCGTAGATGTAGTGGAAGAGAAGCTTAAGAACCAGCTGACTAAGTATAAGGGCAAGCATGGTGCGGGACGGTTGCACCACCGTATTCTGTCCCGCGTTAAGCGAGCCGTTACTAACGCAAACTAAGACTTTCGATTAACGTAAAAATTACTTCTGTAAGACACAAGAAGTGCGTTACAATATAAGCTGCTAATCAACAAATTTATTGACTGCATGGATGTGGAGGCCTGGTAGCGAATGAATAAGGTATTTAAGAAAGTTTTAGGTGACCCTCAGGCAAAGACCGTCAAACGCCTGCGAAAACGAGTTAAGGACATTAATGCCCTAGCAGACAAGTATGCAAAGCTGTCTGACAAGAAATTAAAAGAACAGACTGCTGAGCTCAAGAAGCGTCTTGAAAAAGAAGCTATTGATAAGATCCTGCCAGATGCTTTTGCGGTAGTTCGTGAAGCAGCAACCCGTGCGCTTGGGCAGCGTCACTTCGACGTACAGCTAATCGGTGGTATGGCCTTGCACGAAGGTAGTGTGGCCGAAATGAAGACCGGTGAAGGTAAGACCTTGGTGGCTACGGCACCCGTGTATCTGAATGCACTAACTGGTAAGGGCGTACACGTGGTGACCGTTAACGACTATCTAGCCCAGCGTGATGCTGGTTGGATGGGTCAGGTATATGGATTCCTGGGTCTGACTACTGGTGTGATCATTGCAGATGAGTCATATATCTATGATGCTAGTTTTACTAACGAAGCGCACGAAGACGAACGTTTCCGCCACCTAAAACCTTGTACTCGACAAGAAGCCTACGCTGCTGACGTTACCTATGGCACGAATAACGAATTTGGCTTTGACTACCTCCGAGACAACATGGTGCGTGAGCTTGACCAGCTCCGCCAGCGGGATCTGCACTTTGCCATCGTGGACGAAGTCGACTCCATTCTTATTGACGAAGCGCGAACGCCACTCATTATTTCTGCACCAGCCGCGACCAGTGGAAATGCCTATGCCCAGTTTGCCAAGATAGCTCGCGGCCTCAAGGCTGAGAAGCATTACGAGATCGATGAGAAGCGTAAGGCTGCCGTGCTTACCGACGAAGGCGTTGAACACATCGAGAAGACACTTGGTATAGATAGTTTGTACGGAAGCGACAACATTAGGAATATCTACCACCTAGATCAGGCTCTAAAAGCCGAAGCACTGTTTAAACGAGATAAAGACTACGTTGTTACCAGTGATGGTGAAGTGGTTATCGTGGACGAATTCACCGGACGCCTCCTAAAGGGTCGTCGCTATAACGAAGGTCTCCACCAGGCAATTGAAGCCAAAGAAGGTGTAGAAGTACAAGAAGAGTCTATGACACTGGCGACCATTAGCTTCCAGAACTACTTCCGTTTGTACGAGAAGCTGGCTGGTATGACCGGTACAGCAGAGACAGAAAGCGAAGAATTCCATCAGATCTACAAGTTAGACGTTCTGGATATCCCATCTAACAGAGGTTTAGCACGTATCGACCGATCTGACCGTATCTACAAGACCGAAGCTGGTAAGTTTAAGGCCATCGCTCAGGAAGTGAAAGTACTACACCAAAAGGGCCAGCCCGTACTTATTGGTACAGTTTCTATTGAGAAGAACGAAGAGTTAGGACGTTTGCTGGATAAGCAAGGTGTTCCACACCAGGTACTAAACGCCAAGAATAACGAACGTGAAGCAGCTATTGTTGCTAAAGCAGGTGAACGAGGTGCAGTAACGCTGGCTACGAACATTGCCGGTCGTGGTACTGACATTGTTCTTAGTGAAGAAGTAAAGAAGCTTGGTGGACTATTCGTACTTGGTTCAGAGCGACACGAGTCACGACGTATTGATAACCAGCTTCGAGGACGTTCTGGTCGACAAGGTGACCCTGGTGTAACTCAGTTCTTTGTCAGTACTGAAGATGACCTAATGCGTATCTTTGGTGGTGAACGTATCGCCGGTGTTATGGAGCGACTCAATGTAGACGACGAAACTCCCATTGAAAACCGTATTATTAGCAAGAGCCTAGAGGGTGCCCAGAAGAAGGTGGAAGGTCACAACTTCGACCAGCGTAAGAACGTGGTGCAATACGACGATGTTATGAACCGTCACCGTAAGGCAACATATGCCATGCGCCGTGAAATCCTCCACCAGACCGATATCAGTAAGCGTATTAAGCTATACATTGAAGAAGAAGCAAAAGTACTTGCCGCTTCTGATTTGGCTACTACTGACAAGTACGAAGCACTCCTAAAAGAAGTCTTCCCATTCAGCGAAAAGACACTCGATAAGCTGTTTGATACTCCAGCAGAGAAGTTTGAAGAGGCACTACTAGAACAAGCTAAAAAGCTCTACGAAGAGCGTGTCAAAGAGTTTGGCGAAGAATCAATGCGCAAGATCGAGCGAGATATCTACCTGCAGATTCTCGACAACCTCTGGATGCAGCACCTCGAGAATATGGATCACCTCCGTGAAGGTATTCACTGGATTAGTGTTGGACAGCGTGACCCGTTGGTAGAGTACCGTCGCCAAGGTCAGCACATGTTCGAAGAAATGCAGGATACTCTGCGACATGACGTTATGCGGGCAGTCTTCAATGCAGAACCAGCAGATGTTAACAATGCTCCTGTTGAAACAGAACTAACTCGCGCTGCTCGCCAGTCTGTCGATAATGCGGACAAGATTATTGAAGCAGATGAATTTACCGAAGAAGACTTTGTCGGAGATGTTAATGCTCCTAAGGGTGGTAGTAAGAAAGTTACGACTGCAAACAAACGCAAAAAAGCACACAAAGCAGAACGTAAACGACGAAAACAGGGCAAGAAACGTTAATGTTTCGTGAAGTTATTCCATGAAGCATACAGTACACAACATTAAACTTGCCAATGGCACCGAAGGACTGTTAATTCACATTCCTGACGCTAGTGTCATGACCTTTGAATTTAACTTTCGGGCGGGCGAGTACTTAGTAGAGAAGTCTAAGTGGGAAACTGCCCACATTATGGAACATATGCTACTGGGTGCTAACCAGATGATCCCTAAGGCCCGAGCCTTCCAGGCTGAGTTTGAGAAGAACGGTGCGTACTGTAACGCCTCAACCGGTAGTTATGACATTATCTATGAAGCTGAATGTGCGGACTTTGAATGGGACCGAATCCTGGGCCTCATGCTCACTGCTATTACGAAGCCGCTCTTCTTAGACGAAGAGTTTCAAGCTGAGTTTGGCAACGTTCGCGAAGAGCTGACGGCTCGATCTAACAACCACTTTAGGCACTTGAGTCTCGCGCTTCGCAAGAAGTATGGCTTCCATGTGCTCACTGACCAAGACCGGCTAGGCCTCATGGAAAACGTTAACATGCAAGACATAACCAGCCACTACAAGAAAACTCATACCAGCAGTAACCTACGATTTGTTATTGCTGGTAATCTTTTAGCTGCACGCCGTAAGTCAGTTGAACAGCTGCTCGAGAACATAGAACTACCCCAGGGTGAGGGTCGCACAGAACTGCCAGATGAGTTTCCTAAAAGAGTTCGCGCACCGTTATATATACATAACGAGACAGTAGATAACCTGTACTTCTACCTAGATACTTTTGCCGGACACCGGCTGAGCGACCCGGAGTCAGATAACCTGAGCCTCATTAATACCATGCTGACCGAAACGCTGTACTCCAAGATACTCGGTGCAGCTCGTGAGCGAGGACTTGTATACAGCATGAGTTCTGGTATTGGGCAGTCTAAGAACAGCGCTAACTGGTGGTTTGGGGCGCAGGTTATGCCTAAGAACGCTCCAGCATTGTTTGACATCATGGTCCATGAGCTGAGTGAAGTATTCGCTGGCAACATTTCTGATGAAGACATTGAGTCTGCTAAGCAATATGCTCTCGGGCGTTACCAGCGCAGTGGCCAAACAGTTGGTGGCACGGCTAACGGCTACAGCTTTAGATATTTCTTTGATGACCAGATAGACGACTACTACAAAGTTCCTGAACGTATCCAGGCTATTACTAAAGAAGGAATCATTAAGGTTAGTAAATCTCTATTTGCAGATAACATATGGGGAATCGGTGCACTCGGCAACGCTAGCCCAAAGTTCGTGAAAGAACTACAAGCTCAGGCCGCAGGTCTCTGGGACGGCAAGAAGTAGCTTCGCTTGGGCACATACCCTATACTAGGGTGCAATGGATGAGGTTCGAAAACAGATTACACAACTGCAGGCAGACTACGCTGCAGCTGCACAGCAGCTGCATATTGCCGATTTGAATGTAGAGTTAGGGAAGTTAACGAAAGAATCTGAAAAGCCAGACTTCTGGAATGATAACCGATCGGCTCAAGATACCATGAAGAAGCTGTCTGCTTTGCAGGCTCGCGCGGAGCCATGGTTGAAGCTTGAACAAGAACTCAAAGACGTTAAAGAGTTGCTCGAACTAAATGATGCTAGTTTGGCAGCTGACATTAAGGCACAGACCGACAAATTAGAGACAGACTTCAGTGGCCTGAAAGAAGACCTCAAATTCAGCGGCCCCTATGATGACCATGATGCCATCCTGACGTTATCTGCCGGAGCAGGTGGTACGGATGCTCAGGATTGGACGGCGATGCTGCTACGCATGTATACCCGCTGGGCTGAGAAACAAGACTTCCAGGTTGTGCTTATCGAAGAATCAGCTGGAGACGAAGCAGGCCTCAAGCGTGCAACACTAGAAATATCTGGGCCGTTTGCATTCGGCAAACTACTCTCAGAAGCTGGGGTACATCGGCTAGTCCGGCTGAGCCCGTTTAATTCGGATAGTCTACGGCAAACGAGTTTTGCTAAGGTGGAGATCATGCCCAAGATAGATAGTCCGACTGAACTTGAAATAGATGACAAGGAACTAAAAATAGACGTATACCGAGCAGGCGGTCATGGTGGCCAGAGTGTGAATACGACTGATTCAGCAGTCCGTATAACTCATATCCCAACAGGTGTAACCGTAGCTATCCAGAACGAACGTTCTCAGTTGCAGAATAAAGAAGTAGCCATGACGATTCTGCGTTCACGACTTGCAGCTATGCAATTAGAGCAGCACCAAGAAAAGCTGAGTGAACTAAAAGGACCAAACCAGTCTGCAGAGTGGGGAAACCAGATTCGGAGTTACGTACTGCATCCGTATAAGCAAGTGAAAGATTTACGTACGCGTTATGAGACAAGTGATGTAGAGGGCGTACTGGATGGCAATCTGGGAGAGCTTATCAATGCGTATTTGGAACAGAATCTCGGTGGAGATTAGGGATGGCTGGGAGAGATACGCTTGCTCCAGGCGGGGAGATAAGGAGCTGGTTTGTAATCCGGAATCAGCCTTTTGGTGCTGCTCCGGACGAGATTAAAGACCAGTGGATCGGTGTTCCACTTCCGCTTCGCTATGATCGTTCTCAAGAGGCACCCATCACAACCATGACTGCAGATGTTAATGAGGTTGGCCCAATAGGGCTATATGTTGTCCCTGATGCTATAGAGGTACGAACGATTGATGCGATAAAGGCATTAAAGTTATTCGATCGATCTGAAGCTGCAAAGTGGTGGGACGACTGGTCAATAAATCGACACGGTGGTTACTTCTCATTGACGTTCCAGGCGCGCGAAGGCGATCTGGTGCCGCCAGACTATCTCAGAATGCTCCTCCCCGGAATTGAAAGTTTCGATTCGATGGAAGCTTAGTGCTAATGGTTTGGTATAATACATAGACATGATTCTACTGGACAGGGTAACAAAGAAATACAACCGATATGGACCAGCGTTAGAGCGCATTAGCTTACACGTTGAACCGAAGGAATTCGTCATTATCGTAGGCCCCAGTGGCGCTGGTAAGTCGACACTACTAAAACTGCTAACTAGGGAAGAGAAGCCGACCAGCGGCAAGATTATCGTCGGTGGTATTGATTACGAAACCCTTAAGGACAAAGAGATACCATTACTACGCCGTAAGATTGGTACGGTTTTTCAGGACTTTAAACTTTTACCGAATAAGACAGTCTTCGAGAACGTAGCCTTTGCACTTGAGATAGTAGGTATGGGTAACAAAGAGATTAATCATACCGTGCCCCGGGTGCTCGACATTGTCGGGCTAAAGGGCAAGGAAAAGCGTATGCCCCGTGAGCTATCTGGTGGTGAGCGACAACGTGTAGCTATTGCCCGAGCTATTGTGCGGCAGCCACGGATCCTTATTGCAGATGAGCCCACCGGTAACCTTGACCCTAAGCACGCCTGGGATGTTATTAGGGTGCTAGAGAAGATCAACCGATTTGGTACCACCGTACTATTGACAACCCACAACCAAGAAATTGTTAACAAGTTGAAGCGCCGTGTCATTACTATGCAGGACGGCAATATTGTTAGTGACCGAGCTAATGCGGAGTACCATTCGTGAACGTTCGCCGCAGTGCCATAATGTTCAGACGGATTGTGAGGACCGGAGTCCTGAACTTTGCTCGTAATGCCTGGCTGGGGATTGCCGCTATCGCTGTCATGGTCATAACCCTGACTATCATTCTGTTTTCTATAATCGCTAATGCAACGTTTTCTAATACCGTACAGACCATTACTGACAAGATAGACATCTCGGTATATCTAAAGGACGAGGTTACGACTAAGCAACAAGACCAACTGATTGCACAGATAAAAGGACTTGAAAACGTTAAAGATGTAGCACGAGTCAGTAAAGAAGAGGCACTCAAGAAGTACCGTGAGCAGAACTCAGACAATCCAGAGCTGCTCGAAGCTATCTCTCAAACTGACAATCCATTGTCGGTGAGTCTGCAGATCAAGCCAAAAGATCCAAATAAGATTGAAGATATTCGAGGTTTCCTCGAGAAAAAAGAGATTAAGGCCCAGCAGTCTGATGAGACGTCATATTCAGGAGACCGTAAGGAAGCCATTGATAAGATTACCAGTGCCACCAGCTTCTTTAGGCGAGCAGGTGTGGCGGGTGTAATTATTTTCGCAGTCATCTCTATGCTAATCATCTTTAATACTATCCAGATGGCTATATTCAACCGTCGAGATGAATTGACCATAATGCGTTTGCTTGGAGCAAGTACGAACTTTATTAGAGGTCCGTTTATTGTTGAGAGTATTATGTATGGGTTGGTGTCAGGAGTGATATCTATCATAATCGTCCGTGCCATCTTCTCTATATCTGCCAAGACCTTTGAGGCGAGTAGCCTCGGGCTTCTGGATATTAACTTCTCAAACCAGTACTTTAGTAATCACTTGTGGGGTTTCATTGGATTGCAGCTATCAGCAGGTATTTTTATCGGGGCCATGTCATCGCTCATCGCGACGCGGCGCTATCTTAAATTCAAGACCAGCCGCTAGGCGAGCGTCTTGCAAACTCAGGTCAGGAGTGGTATGTTATTAGCGGATATGCTAAAACAAAAACTAAAAAAGATAGTAACATCACGACCTCTTGCTACGGCAGGGGTATTAGTGCTTATCGCCGTTCTGGTGATGGGGGCTATCCCACGCCTGCATACCGAAGCGTTAAGTATATCTGAGCAGATTGCTGCGCTGGAGCAAGAAAATGCCCAGAATAAGAAGGCTGTTGCAGACTTACGTAACCAGGCAACCAGCTATAACGACGCTATTACCAAGCTCCAGGCTCAGATAGATACATTGCAGGGGCAGATAGATGCCAACACTGCTGAGCAGGCACGTTTGCAGTCTGAAATAACTGCTGCTGAAGCAGAGCTCGTGAAGCAAAAGAAGGTCCTCGGTGAAAACATTAAGACCATGTATCTCGAAGGGCAAATTAGTACCTTAGAGATGCTTGCTTCCAGTAAGAACCTGAGTGACTTTGTCGACAAGCAACAGTATCGCAACTCTGTACAGAGTAAGATCAAAACGACATTAGATAAGATTACTAAGCTGAAGTTCGAACTTACTGCTAAGAAAGAAAGTGTAGAATCACTTCTTAAAGAACAGCACAGCCAGCAGGACCAACTAGCAAGTAGTCGAGCAGAGCAAGCAAACCTTCTTGCATATAACGAAGGACAACAGGCAGAATTTAATCAGAAGACCAAAGACAACCAAAGTAAAATTGACGGTCTAATCGCTTCCCAGAGGCGAGCTAACTTTAACCCAGATGGTGGGTATTACTTCCTCCGCTTCCCGGGTGCAGTTAACAGCTTTAGTCCGTCTAGTTACCCGTATGCAGGTGGGGGTTTCGGTATGAGTCCTGGTCCTGGCTGTGTCGACAATGACGGTCCTGACCCTTGGGGTTACTGTACTCGTCAGTGTGTATCCTACACCGCATGGGCTGTGCTTGCATCAGGTCGTACGCCTCCTATGTACTACGGCAACGCACGTGACTGGGTAGCTGCAGCTTACTCTCGCGGTATTACCGTATCTCGTTCACCACAACCTGGAGACGTAGCGATTAGCACTGCAGGATACTGGGGTCATGCAATGTATGTAGAATCTGTTTCCGGTAGTACGTTTACTACCTCTGAATACAATACGTATCTTACTGGTACATTGAGTTACCAGACGAGAAGCTTCTAATTATTGCGGTTTAGGCGTATATACAAGCAGTCTCATGTACAATATATGTACTAATGGTTAGAGGAGGGCGTGTGTCAAAGCTTGGGTCTGCTGTGTCTAAAAAATCTACTAATGGGCAAAGAGAATATAGTGTCAGGCAAAAGCTGGCTGCACTACTACTGGCCGCACTAATATTCCTTGCTGGCATGCAAACAGGACAGGGAGGCTTCCGACTTCTTGGTGGTGGATTAAAGAGTACTCAGAAGGGCCTTCCAGCTAACCTTGACTACACCACAGTCGAGCAAGTATATGACGAACTCCGGGCAAACTATGACGGTCAATTAGACCAAACCAAGCTTATGGACGGCCTCAAACAAGGGCTTGTAGCAGCTAGTGGCGACCCATATACCGAGTACATGAGCCCTGATAAGGCTAAAGAGTTTCAGAGTCAGCTGAGCGGTACCTTTGAGGGCATTGGCGCACAGCTCGGCAAGAACGACGCTGGTAATATAGTCATTGTTTCGCCGATCGACGGTTTCCCCGCAAAGAAGGCTGGGTTGATGCCTAATGATGTAATTGCTGAAGTAGACGGTAAGAGTACTAAGGGCTGGACTGTTGACGAAGCGGTAGACAAGATTCGCGGTCAGAAGGGCACAGTCGTGAAGCTACGAGTTATTCGTAACAGCGCAGAAGACCTCAGCTTTGACATTACTCGTGCGCAGATAGATATCCCAAGTGTGGAGTATAAGGTGCTTGATGGTGATATTGGCTATATTAAGATCTCGCAGTTTGGGGACGACACCTCAACTCTGGCCCGAGAAGCAGCTAACTCCTTTAAAGAAAAGAATGTGAAGTCTGTAGTACTGGATCTGCGTGGTAACCCGGGTGGATATCTTGATTCTGCGGTAAGCGTCTCAAGTCTCTGGATGGTTAACAAGACAGTACTTGAAGAGAAGCGTGGTGGTGCAACTATTAAGACCTACCGGTCTAGTGGCGAAGCAGTGCTTAAAGATCTACCTACAGTGGTGCTTATCGACGGTGGTAGTGCCAGTGCCAGCGAAATTACGGCAGGAGCGCTTCATGATAACGGGGTGGCCACACTGATCGGGGCCAAGAGCTTTGGTAAGGGTAGTGTGCAACAGCCAGAGACCCTGAAGAACGGCGGACTACTTAAGGTAACAATCGCTCGCTGGTTTACTCCTAAGGGCAAGAACATCGACAAGGAAGGTATTACACCTGACGAAAAGGTAGAACGCTCCGTGGATGACATTAAGAACGACAAAGATCCACAGTTAGACGCCGCAATTAAGCATTTGCAGTAAAATCTACTTTCCGATTGTCTGATCAGGCATTATCTGATAGACTCGTTAGGTATTAAACGAGGGGTGTCACATTGGCTAAAGAGCCTAAGTATATCTTTGTTACAGGTGGAGTGCTTTCCGGATTAGGAAAGGGTATCACCGCCGCCTCAATCGGCAATATACTTCAAGCCCGCGGCCTCAGTGTAAACATCCAAAAACTCGATCCTTATTTGAACGTAGATGCCGGGACACTTAATCCTGCCGAACACGGTGAATGTTTTGTAACGCAAGATGGTGCTGAAACCGATCTTGACCTTGGTCACTACGAACGATTCCTGAATATTCAGCTGACCAACAAGAGTTCGGTCATGAGTGGCCGTATCCTCCGACAGCTCATCGAAGATGAACGTGCCGGGAAATTCCTTGGTAAGACCGTCCAGGTCGTGCCGCACTTCACCAGTGCCATCATGAAGGTAGTCGAAGAGGCTGCTAAAGGCTTTGACGTACATATTGTAGAAATTGGTGGTACAGTTGGTGATTACGAAAGTCCTGCATTCTTCGAAGCCATTCGTGAACTCGGTTACAAAGTCGGTTCAGACAACAGTCTGAACGTCCAGGTGGTGTATATGCCATATCTGTCTACCAGTAAAGAGATCAAGACTAAACCTGCACAGAACGCTGCCAGAGACCTCAGAAGTATCGGTATTGTGCCGAATGTACTGGTTGCTCGTAGTGAAGTGCCAACTAATGGTAATACCAGGGCTAAGCTCAGTGCTTTCTGTGGTGTACCTGAAGCGGGTGTGGCGATCCTACCGAATGCCCGAACGGTATATGAAGTTCCGCTCACGCTAGAACAGCAAGGTATTGGCGATTACATCGTACAACGACTTGGCCTGAAGGCTAAGAAGCCAGACATGAAGGTCTGGAAGAAGATGGTAGATGTTATCTTGGCTCCAAACAAGCCCGTTCTAACTGTTGGCGTAGTAGCTAAGTACATGGACAATCAAGATACTTACATGTGCGTCTTCGAGGCACTAAAGGCTGCTGGATGGGCTCACAAGGCAGATCTAGACATCAAGTGGGTAGATGCAGAGAAGCTCGGCAAAGATGCAGATCCAGAAGAGCTACTCAAGGGACTCGACGGTATCGTGGTTCCTGGCGGTTTTGGTGTGCGTGGTGTTGAGGGTAAGATCAAGGCTGCTCAGTACGCACTGAAACACAAACTACCGTATCTCGGTCTTTGTTTAGGTATGCAGGTAGGTGTTATCGCAGCTGCTCGTAATGCTGGACTAACTGACGCCAGCTCACAGGAACTTGATCCAAATGGCAGCAACCTGGTGATTGCAACCATGACCGACCAAAAGGGCAAGGAAAACACTGGAGGTACTATGCGACTTGGTGATTACCCCTGCGTTATAGATAAGCAGAGCCTGTCGGCTAAGCTGTATAAGACGACTAAGATTACCGAACGACACCGACACCGCTACGAAGCTAATAACGACTACGTTGACCAATATGAATCATGGGGTATTAAGCCGGTTGGTAAGTCACCAAGCGGCCAGCTAGTCGAAATGATCGAGGCCATCGACCACCCATTCTTCGTAGCAAGTCAGTTCCATCCAGAATTCTTATCTCGACCAAACGTTCCGCACCCAATGTTCCTCGGATTTGTAGATAGTCTCAGCAAGAAATAGTTTACAAATAACCTTTGTTTACACTAGTAGTAGTTGCAGCCAAGCGCTAGATATATTAGTATAAGCACTATGGATGAACCAACTACTAATGCAGCGCCTACAAAACAGTATAAAATTCTTCTCGTTGAGGACGACGATGCGCTAGCCAGTGTGTATCAAACGCGACTTCAAGCCGAAGGCTTCGATGTAAAGCGTGTACCGAATGGTGAGGACGCCCTTGCTGGTGCTCTTGAGTACAAGCCAAGCCTTATCGTCCTTGATGTCATGATGCCCAAAGTAAGTGGCTTTGACGTACTCGACATCCTCCGTAACACCCCAGAAACTGCCAAAGTAAAGGTTGTCATGTTGACGGCTCTCAGCCAGGACAGTGACAAGGAACGAGCCCAGAAACTTGGAGCAGATGACTACCTCGTGAAATCACAGGTTGTAATCGCTGATGTAGTAGAGCGCATTAAGCACCACCTGACTGTTTAATAGATACACAACGCAAAAACAGAAAGCAATAGCATATAACGCTATTGCTTTTTTGTAATACTTATGCTAGTATATGTTCAGTTAATTAAACATAAGGATCACTAGAAATCATGGCACACGGCAATCCAGGCAATCCAGGCTTCGACCCATCATTAACAGGGGGAGTATCTGCTGCTGAAGTGCGAAATATGCAAAGCATGATTACTAGTAATAACCCTAATATTGAGCGGAGTCCAGTGCGCGACGGTTCAGGATTTAAGCTTGATGAATTAGAGCCAATCGTTGATCGCAACGAATTTACAGAAACTACCGGACTTTGGGGCGATCTCGTACTCGAAATAAATGTCGGTAAGCATACGTCCATCGGTATTGTAGATCGTGATTCCTATCAGAAAGCTAAGGGCATGACCCCTAGTGGTGTTATCTGGGCAGGTCCTCATGGACCAGGGCAAGAAAGCATGGCTTTTAATGCAGGAGAAAGCGGACTAGCAGCTGTCTTATTGCAGCGCGACGGAGAAGGAAAAGTTGATGCCGTTCGTGATGCCTACGGAAAGCCCCAAATGCACTTCCTTAAGGCAGGTATTCCTCTTACGGTCGGACGAGATGTGTCTAAGGATATAGTCACTCCTAGGGATGCAAGTGTTTCTCGAAATCATGCAGAGATTTTATTTGTACCAGAAGCTAACAGTGTAGCAGTACTAGACAAGGGTTCTTTAAACGGCACTTATACTGGTGCTATAAGGAATAAAGGTACAGAAACTGCATTTGATGATGATGTTACCGCTGACTACGTACAGCCTACTGCTAAGCCTCACGGTCGTCGTGAAGACTATGTTGATGTAAACGGTAACTACATCGGAGAACGTCCTCCTCGATATTTCCGTGAAGGACTTGCTGAAAAGGCATTAAAGGGCGAAGACGCTTCGTTAGTAGATCGTGAACAGGGATTATATGGAGTATTTGATGGTGCCGGTGGCCACGGTGGTGCCTCAGAGGCTTCACAAGGTGCTGCTAAGAAGGTTGGTGAGATTATGAAGTCACTTGACCCTAAGGCACCCTCACGCCAAATTGAAGATACGCTACGACACGCACTACGTGAAGGTAGTGAAGTGGCAGGCCATGGTGTTACAACGGCTGTCGTTGTAAAGATTCATCATGAAGGTGGAAAAGAGTATGCTACATGGGCATCAGTAGGTGATAGTCGCTTGTACGTTTACAATACTCAATCTGGTCGCTTAAAGATGATTAGCAAGGATGAAGGCGAGGGACGATACCTAGATAACTGTCTTGGTGGTGATCGCGGCCGAAATGCGAAGGTCAAGCAGGTGGGTACATTTGAGCTTGATGCGTATGATCGACTAATGCTTTGTTCTGACGGTATAACTGGTGACTACGGTAGCGATATACTTGGAGATGATGAAATCCGCAGTGTATTGCATTGGGCGCCAAGTCCCGAGGCAGCTTCAGTACAGCTCGTTGATATGTCTCGCAAGCGCGATGACAAGACCGCCATTGTTATTGGGTAATAGTAAGCTGTAAGTGGAGCTGTCGATATTATTCAACAGTAACTTCGGTACGACGTACTGACTTGCCGCTGAAGGTACGGACTTTGCGAGACTTGAAGGCTACAATGCCATCTTTGGCTGCATGAATAGTGAAGTTACGGCTTAGAGAGGTGCCTTTACCAGCACGCTTTGTAAGACCCACTTGACGAACGATGATGTCGCCGAGCTTAACTTTTTGACCACCGAATAGCTTAACGCCTAAACGTTGTCCTTGACTATCTCGGTTATTTTTACTGGTACCGCCGGCTTTGACGTGTGACATATATTACATCCTTAATCACTTCTTTTGTAGTACTACAAGTTCACGGGCGACCACTTGGCCTTCGCGGTGGTAGATAAGATCCTCCGACCGAGCGTGAACAAATTCAATACGATTATACCCCAGTTCCTCGAGAACATCAAGGGTTTTAAGGTGTTTAAAACCACTTGGTGTCTTCCAAGCTGGAACAGCAATACACATTCGGAATCCTGATGCAGTTTGGAGGGCTACATTCTGGAGGAATTTCTTATGAATATGGTTCACATCCTGCATGACTTCTTGGAGCACCTTAGGGTCGGGCTGGGCAGAGAAGGGGCGACCTAAGTAGGTTTCGCAGGCGATGGCATCGAAGGAAGCCTCTTTCCATTGGTGGTTCGTGGCATCTGCTTTCTCGGTTGTTCCTTGCACGTGACTACCCGTTTTTTCCTCAAGCCACTGTAAGTTGGCATTGGTGTAGTCGATCATGCGCTGCTCAAGGTCAGTGCCGTATACGCTGAGTCCCATAAGGTGACTTTCTTGCAAGATTACCCCTGTGCCGCAGAAGGGATCCAGTAAAGTGCCTTTAGTAATGTTACTGAGATTAACGATTATCTGCGCAAGCTTAGGAGGAAGCATGCCAACTTTGCTATCTCGCTTGGGCCGGCCTTGGTCACGGGCGGCGTAGGCATCGATAACTTGTTCAGTCACAGTTTGAGCCAGAAGGGTTTTGTCGCCACTGCGTACTAAAAGTAGTTCCATGCCGAGTGGGCCGGTAAGTTGGTTGTATAGTACCTGCGCACTATTAAGTGCTGGTTCGTTATTTGGCACTACTCGTACGGAACGCCCAGTAGACTTAACAACCTTCTTGATTCGAAGTGTACTGCGGCTTACCATGCCGGCATCTACGCCAAGATCATAGGCGCTGAGACCAAACTTGAGCTTGCCTTCGGGCAAGTATCCAAGGTGTTCTGGAAGTGCTTTCTCGACAAGACTAATAAGTTGATTCCAGTTGGTCGTAGGGAGTTCAGTGAGTAGCTTGGCAAGCTTAATGCTGCCACCAAGGCGCTGCAAAGGAACCTCTTGAGGATCTTTGTCTAGGATTGCAGCTTGTTGACCAACAAGAGTAAGCGCGTCAGCACCAAAACGGCTTTCGAGTTCCGCCAGGCCAAGTGCTGGTTGCCGACCAAGAATTAATAAAGATTGCATCATTGCATTATACCGCTTTTTAGCACTTTCTACCAGAGGTGGACTCTTTCCACTTTAGGTGATCTGCATTATACTGACCTGTAATGAGTCAACAATCCAAAGCTCGATGGAAAGTTATCTTGAATGTTGCGACGTTCTTAGGATTGTTGATATTAGTCTTTGCCATCCGACACCAGATTGCCGAGAGCTTTAGGACTATTGGCCATATACGGTGGTGGTGGCTACTCCTTCTGCCTGTTTGGCAACTTCTTAACTATGACGCCTATGCTCGGCAGAACAGGGATTTATTTAGAATCCTGGGTAAGGACCTTAGATACAAGTTTCTATACAAGGTGAATCTGGAACTAAACTTTGTTAACCATGTTTTCCCCAGTGGTGGCGTGTCAGGGTTCTCATACTTTAGTCTGCGACTCAAAGACAAGAACGTCAGTGGGGCGCAGGCATCACTGGTGCAGTTGTTTAGGTTTGTGTTGGTGTATATAGCCTTCATGGTGCCATTGATCGTGGCGCTTATCATGCTCAGCTTTAGCGGGCAGGTAAATCGTTTCGTTCTGCTAGCAGGGGGCTCCATATCTACTCTAATTGTAGTGGGTACCATAGCTATGGCCTTTGTCATTGGCAGTCAGCGGCGTATTAACGCCTTCTTTGGATTCCTAACAAAGACGATTAACCGAGCAATCCATGTCGTACGTCCAAAGCACCCGGAAACTATTAACGTAGCGCGTGCTAAGAATGCCTTTGAAGACTTGCACCAGAACTACGCCATTATTAAAAACGACTACCGGGTCCTGAAGTGGCCATTAGTATGGTCATTGGTTGCGGTAATGACCGAGATCCTGACCGTTTACACTGTTTACTTAGCATTCGGCCACCTGGTAAATCCTGGTGCGGTTATCCTAGCGTACGCACTGGCTAACTTCGCTGGTCTTTTGTCGGTACTACCAAGTGGCGTAGGTGTGTACGAAGCCCTTATGACTGGTGTGCTGGCAATTGGTGGTGTCCCACCAGCGATTAGCATCCCCGTAACAGTTATGTACCGAGTACTGAGTATGATCATTCAACTAGTGCCAGGTTACTACTTTTACCAACGTCGTGTACGCCGTGTGTCATGAACGACGCAGTCTTCTCGGTCAGTGATTTTGTTGCGGTTTTAAACCAAACCCTAGAATATGCCTACCCATCTGTCACTATTGTCGGCGAGCTCAGTAACTTCAAGATTAGTAAAGGCAAGTGGATCTATTTTGACCTCAAAGACGAACAGTCGAGCGTACGATTCTTTGGCACCATCTACTCGCTACCGGGACCATTAGAAGATGGTATGGTAGTGCAGGTTACTGGTGCACCACGGATGCACCAAAGTTTTGGGTTCTCCGTTAACGTTCGTAGTATTCGCCCAGTAGGCGAGGGGTCTCTCAAGAAAGCCGCAGATCTACTACGAGCAAAGCTGACGGCAGAAGGTCTTTTTGCCCCAGAACGGAAACGTAGCTTACCATTTCCGCCGCAGCGCATCGGTTTAGTAGCTTCAGGGGAATCAGCCGCATATGCCGACTTTATAAAAGTCCTCGGTGCTCGATGGGGTGGGGTAGAGATTATTCATGCAGAGACGCAGGTGCAAGGTGAGTTAGCTGTTCCGCAACTCGTTTCTGCCATTGAGCGGCTGAACGCCACTAACGACCTAGATGTTATTGTCATGACCCGCGGTGGCGGTAGTGCAGACGACCTCGCTGCGTTTAGTACGGAGCAAGTGGTGCGAGCCGTGGCGACCAGTAGAACACCAACCCTAGTGGCTATTGGACACGAGATAGATGAGAGTCTGGCAGAGCTCGCAGCCGACGCGAGGGCTAGTACGCCGAGTAATGCAGCTGAATTGCTAGTACCAGACCGCGTGGCAGTAAGTATGCAGATGCAGGGAGATTTACGAACGATTGGGGCATATATCTCTAGTATCGTAGAGTCAACTCGTGCTAACGTGGTACGTTCGCTAGATAATGCAGGCAGTAGTGTGCAGCATGTAATCCATGAGCAGCAACAGTGGCTACAGCGAGCCGAACTGCAGTTGCATGGATATGACCCACGAAGGATTCTGCAGCGGGGCTACGCACTAGTCCGAAAAGATGCACAGCCTGTTCTGTCTATTAAAGATGTAAAAGCAGGGGATAGCCTGACACTACGCTTGAGTGATGGTAGTCTATCTGCTGACGTGAAAGAGGTATACTAGAACAATGGCAACTACTAAAACATATGCAGACCTCCGAACAGAGCTAGATGAATTACTCATGTGGTTCGAGGGTGAAGACATTGATGTAGATGAGGCAATAGCTAAGTACGAACATGCTATTAAGCTCACTAAGCAGCTCGAAACGTATCTAAAACAAGCTGAGAATAAAGTACTGAAGCTAAAGGGCGAGTAGCTGCTAGCGCAGCACTGGCCAGATATGCTACCATTAGCGGTATGAAGAAACTAAATCAGCAAGGTGTTGTTGATTCCTGGCTTATTGCATTTGGGCTGACGGTCGTGCTTCTTATTGCGGCACTTGGCTTTGGTATGTCGATGTTTTCATCTCGGCAGGATTACAAGAATAACGTAGAGACCAAGATTTCTGCAGCGGTAGAAGATGCCGAAAAGAAACTCAGCGAGAAAAAAGAAGTTGAGTTTGCTGAAAAAGAGAAAAACCCACTTCGTACCTATACCGGTCCAACGGCTTACGGTAGCTTGACGATTAGCTACCCAAAAACCTGGGCAGCGTATATCGATGAATCAGGTAAATCCAGTAGCAGTAGTCCGGTAGACGGCTATTTAAACCCTGCTTTTGTACCAGGATTGCAAACAAACTCTAATGTTGCACTTCGCTTCCAGGTTATTAACAGTACATACGCTACGAATGCTCGAAGCCTTGAGGCACTTGTTAAGTCAGGGAAGATCAGGACCACACCGTTTGTAGCTGCTAAGGTACGAAGTGCCATCGGCGTACGGGCTGAAGGTGAAATAATGACCGGAAAGACTGGTGCGTTGGTTCTGTTACCGCTTCGAGATAAGACATTGAAGATCTGGACCGAAGCTTCACAGTTTGTACCTGACTTTAACGATACTATCTTGCCTAATCTGACGTTTGTTCCATAGCCTCGTAGTCAAAACTAAAACAGAACAGCAGGTTCGGCTCATGTATACTACGAGTAGCTAAGCGAGGGGACGGTTTTGACAGCTTTGCAAAATGATCAAAAAAGTTATGCAGATTTGCCGGAGGCACGGCTATTTGCAGTGCTAGCTGAAAGCCTCAAACAACCCTTTACAACCATCGCCCGTACGGCAGAACTACTGGTAGAAAGTCCAGATGTAGTTTTGCTACGGAATATCGAGTCTACGGCAGACGCCGCTACTCAATTACTCGACCATTACCTCTTGAGCCTTCGGTTGCAGCGAGCGGGAACAGAGCTGAATCTAGAGCCGGTGTCTTTAGCTGCCAGCCTGACAGAAGTGGCCCATAAACTAGAGAAGGCAGCCCAACAGTATCTCTGTGACATTGAACTCCATATCGCCGGGAGATATGAGCCGATCATGGCGCATTCAGCAGGGCTGTCGGCAGCACTACTAGATCTTGGAACGGTTTTTCTCGAAACCCAAAGTCAGCGGACGCACACTCATCGGCCGGTTTTGAAGCTTGCAGCACATCGTACGAGGCATGGCATTGTAGCTGGTATATTCGCTGACGTAGAAGGACTAAGTACCGATATGTTTCGTCGAGCACGGCAGGTATACGGACAAGCAGCTACGCCACTTAACCAGGTGACATCTACTACTGGCGCTGGCATATTCGTAGCCGACGCACTGCTCAAGAATATGTCCGGAGGGCTGCGTGTAGCTCACCACCAGAAACTAACAGGTTTGGCGGCAACCTTTGTGCCAAGCCAACAACTTGTACTGGTATAGGGCATGAAGACTATTCTGCTTATTGAACCGGACAAGCTACTTGCACAGACCCAGCAAACGTATTTGGAACGTAAAGACTACAAAGTAGTCTGGCGACAAACAGCCGAGAGTGCCGTCATGGCGTTGGATGAAGCATCCGTTGACGTCGTTGTTCTTGAACTAAACTTGGCTGTACACAACGGTGTGGAGTTCCTGTATGAAATGCGATCTTACAGCGAGTGGCAAAGTATACCAGTGATACTACACACGAATGTGCGTAAAGGTCAGCTTGCAGAGGATGCACTAGCTCGACTAAATATCGCCGACTATCTGTATAAGCCAAGTACAACACTTGCACAACTTGTACAGGCTATTGAGAAAATACTACAACCAGCATTGACGACATGAAGCAACAAGTAACGACTGGCATTATGCTTTCCCGGACTAACTATGGTGAAGCAGACCGCATACTGACGGTACTCACCCCAGATAAAGGGAAGATTCGTTTACTCGCCAAAGGAGTGCGGAAGATTAAAAGTCGCATGGCTGGCGGCATTGAGTTATTTAGTGTGAACGATATTACCTATATAGAGGGGCGGAGTGAACTGGGAACGCTCATATCTTCGCGCTTGCAGACCAACTACGGCAATATTATTAAAGATGTAAACCGGACGATGTATGCCTACGAGGTATTAAAGCTCCTTAACAAGGTTACCGAAGATTCACCTGAGTCCGAGTACTTCGATATCCTCCAGAACTGCCTTACGGCGCTTAATATTGCAGACGTTGGAACTGAATATGTGCAGCTGTGGCTGACTGTGCGACTATTGGATTTTAGCGGGCACTCTCCAAACCTGTTAACAGATACAGAGGGGAAAGCATTGGCAGAAGCCGGGCTGTATAACTTTAGTTTTGAAGACATGACGTTTGCTGAGCATCCGTCGGGTAGATTTAGTGGTAAACACTTGAAACTATTGCGGCTTGTGCAACGTACGACACCGATGCAACTGGCAAAGGTAGAAGGGGTGCAGGACCTACTTAAACCCTTGGTTCAGTTGACCAAAACCATGCTGGCCCAAAACGTGAGGGTATAGATTGTAAAATATTACTATTTATGTTACAATATACTTATTATGACTGCTTACAGCGTTACAGAATCACAGCGTGGAGCACCCCTAGGTAATGTACTCTCTAGGAATATTTTTTCTGGTGAGCATTTCAAAGCATTCACAGACTTCTACGGCGAAGGCGCGCAAGTTGCTTGGGACGTAAGTGTACCGGTACTCTCAGGGGGTCGCCCTGTCGTTGATCACGAAATTATTGCGGCAGGTAGGACCAGTAAGATGAGGCTAGATCTTGGGGTTGCGGCTGATCAAGATGGCATAGTGGTATCGATTGATAATCTCCACAGGTCTCGCCATCATACTGAGCGCTTGCCTCTAGCACTTCCGGTGATTGGCGATGCCAGCAGTGACTTGTTTTCAGAACAGGTTGAACCAAATCTGTACGATACCTTGGTCTTTGGTCTGGGGCGAGCAGGAGATGTTGCTATTAATGGCTTCAAGGACGGTGAGTGGGAGTCAGTTTTTAGCACCTCGAGCCCTCACACGAATGGATACGTTGAAGCACTTAATGTGATATCACGTATGTTAAGTGTTCCATTTAGGGAAGGTATTTCTGCTCCTCGTCCAGTTGACGTACCTTATCCTGATTTAGGACAGCTCGCCTTGCGGGGCTAATATCTGTTATAATCACCGCTAATGAGTGAAGTTAAGCTAGAAGACATAGTTAGTTTGTGTAAGCGCCGTGGTTTTATTTTCCAGGGCTCTGAGATCTATGGTGGTCTAGCTGGTACGTGGGACTACGGTCCGCTCGGTATTCAACTGAAGCGTAACATTGTTAACGCCTGGTGGAACTTCTTCGTAGAAAGTCGCGACGACGTTTATGGTGTGGATGCAGCAATCCTGATGAACCAGAAGGTTTGGCAGGCAAGTGGTCATGTAGATGGCTTTAACGATCCTCTTGTAGAAGACGTAAAGACCAAGAAGCGTTACCGTGCAGATAACCTTCTAGAAGATCTTGGTATCGAAGGTGTCGCTGCAATGTCTATTGAACAAATGGATGCAGTCATTAAAGAAAAGGGCATTAAGAGTCCGGACGGCAATGCACTCAGCGATATCCGACAGTTCAATATGATGTTCAAGACAGCTGTTGGTGCAACAGACGACGAAAACTCTATTAGCTACCTCCGTCCTGAAACTGCCCAAGGTATGTTCGTAAACTTCAAGAACGTGGTAGACAGCTTTAGCCCAGATGTACCATTTGCATTAGCGCAAGTTGGTAAGGCGTTCCGGAATGAGATTAGTCCCCGTGACTTTATCTTCCGGGTTAGGGAACTGGAGCAAATGGAGATCGAACTGTTTGTCCATCCAGATACTTGGAAAGAACAGTTTGAGAAGTGGCTCCAGCTACAGCAAGACTTTTACCTCAGCCTTGGTCTCCCCGCAGAGAAGCTCCACAAGATTGAAGTACCTGCAGAAGATCGAGCGCACTACAGTAAGCACTCAATCGATACCGAATTCGACTTCAGCATTGGGCAGAAAGAACTCGGTGGGTGTGCGTATCGTACCGACCACGACCTAAACGCCCACGCTAATGCGTCTGGCAAGAACCTTAAATACATACCAAAAGATGGAAGTCCCGCGTACCTACCGCACGTTATTGAGCCAACCTTTGGTCTCGACCGACTCTTACTAGCAGTCATAGACAGCTCGTATCGACAAGATGAACAGAATGGGGAAACCCGTACGTATCTACAACTTCCAACCCATCTTGCGCCCATTAAAATGGCGGTATCACCGCTGTTGAAGAACAAGCCGGAACTCGTAGAGAAAGCCCGTGAAGTCTACGGAGCAATGAAGAAGAAATACGGATCAGTCATCTGGGATGATAACGGCAATATTGGTAAGCGCTATCGTCGCCAAGATGAGATAGGAACACCTAAGTGTGTAACCATCGACTTCCAGACACTCGAAGATAATACCGTCACCGTTCGCGATCGTGACACCACCGAACAAACTCGAATAGCCATCGACGAACTTTAAAACTAAAACCTCACAATTAATCAAAGGAAATATATGAAAACCCCCAAACTGGGCAGGGACATATGGCTGTTGTTTGCAGAATCAGCAATGACCAGCTTCGTCCTGTTTATGCCCGTAGCATACCTACTATTTAAAAGTCTGGGTATGAACCAATTCCAGATCGGTGTAACGCAATTCGTCTTTGCGGCTACTTTGCTATTGTTTGAAGTTCCTACCGGCTACTTCGCCGATAGGGTTAGCCGCAAGATTAGTAACGCCAGTGGAGATATCTTCATGGCCTGTGGTGTGCTGATCTACTTTGTTGCGACCGGCTTTTGGCACGCCATTATCGCTGAAGTACTCTTTGGTATTGGGTATAGCCTGACGAGTGGCGCAGACAGTGCGCTGTTAAAGGCACACGCAGAGAAGCGCAAGCTACCATATCTAAAGCTAGCATCTCGCATGCAAAGCATTGGATTCGTAGCTAGTGGAATAGGTGCCATATTAGGTGGTTTCATGGGTGCGCATAACATACGGTGGCCTTTCTTGGCTCAAGCGATTATCTTCGCGATAGCTGCAATTCTAGCGTTTCAGATTAAGAATGCGGGAGAGAAACGAAAAACTGATGTCCATCCGCTGCGAGACGTTAGTCGTATCGTGCGGTACTGTCTGCGCGGTCATCCGCAGCTAGCTTGGCGTTCTGCACTCGGTGCCTGTCTGATGGGTTCGACCATGATGATGGTCTGGTTCATGACGCCCTCATGGCTGGCAGCGGGTATAGACATACAGTTCCACGGCCTACTTTTTGCTGCTGTTTCTATTATCGCTATAGCTGGTAGTGAGTTTGTTGCACGTGACAAAAAGATGAAGCCAGCTACGCCGTTCCTGATTTCGGCAGTGGCGTACTTTGCTATGGGTTGGCAGCTAAGCCTATTCACGGTAACGCTATTCTTGCTCACCAGCTTTGCTCGGGGTATTAACACTGCTCGTGTGAAGCCCTACATCCAGGAAGTGGTTCCTGAAGATATCCAGGCTACGGCTTTGTCTGTGTATGGTATGTTGTACCGAGTAGTAACCAGTACGTTGGTGCTGTTAGTTAACTTCATTGGTAACTACGAGTTGTCATACGGTTTGCTGGCATCTGGTGTTATCTCGGTGGTCATGTGGGTAATCTTCTGGATGAATGAGCCGAAGTATAGCTAATAAGTAATTAGTAATACTGTAAAAACCAGCAAGCAAGGGTATACTGTGTCCAATAGGAGTAGTGTATGGATATTGAACACCGTCGACCAGGTAACATGGTTATAACTTTAACTGACGACGAAAAGAGGAAACTTGCGTTCGGCGATTTTGTTATGGACCGCAACGGTTTGTGTGGCAGCGATACCAAGACGTGGGTGCGGACAGATATGCCAACAACAGAAGCACCAGCTGTACAGATTGATGGAGATTCAGATGTCATGGTTTATCTGCCGCTAGGCACGACATTTCCGGTAACAATCGAACAGGTAGATATGGATCCTTTTGTTGACCCTGATCGTAGTAGAATAACTCATCACTTTGGTGATGAAGGCGTTATCGTAGTCCAATAATTCTTTGTCATTGGTAAGTAAGTCATGAAAAAAGTTCCATACTATAGCAACCCAAATAACGACTGGTGTGCGCTTGCTTGCTATGTCATGGTAGGGCAGTACTTACTGCCTGACGCGGGAATTACGTTTGGGAAATTCAAAAAGCTAGCAGATGCTCGCGAGGGATATGTCGTCTGGGCATTTCCTGTATGGAGTTGGCTAATGGACCATGGAATTATTATTCACGACCAGGATGTCAGCAGTAACGAGATGTGGCTTAAAGATGGGGTAGATGGGCTTCGAAACTCAGTCTCGGAAAAAGAATTCGCGTTCTACGAGAAGAATACTTACGATCTCAATCAAGTTACCAATGAACTACGAAAAACTTCCAGTCATCCAAACTTTACGTATACCCAAAAGCACGTTACCTGGAATGAGATTATTGATTCAGTAAAGCAACCAGGTATCTGCGACATGACACTTAATGGAAGGCTGCTTGATACCGGAGAGGGCTTTAGTGTGCATCGTGTTGTGCTTATAGACATCACTGACAAAGAAGTTATTTTCCATAACCCAAACGTTCGGGGAGACGGCGCTTACCAGCGAAAACCTATTGTTGAATTCCGTAAGGCCGTCGAGAGTCTGAGCGGACCCGAGCTGTGTCACTATAGTGTTGCAAGCTGATACAATATAGAGACGTGCTAAAGCAAGGCACTTAATGCGGTGGGTTGATTGAAATAACTACCAGAACTAGAGGAATCTTTGAAAGCAAGAAGTGTATTTTTTGAGGCTATTGGGCCGCGTAACAATCAGTTAGTCTGTTATGTTGTCGGCTTTACGGCCAAAGTTAATCAGTTTAAGTACTCCATTAAGAAACTACAGAAGCGTGGCTATGACGTTATGGCTTTTGACTACGACAACGCGGTGCTACTAGACGGAGATCCACAGAAGATTTTAGACCTTATGGATCACATAACAGAACATATTGAAGAAAAGGCTGATAAATACGACAGCATCATTTGCATGGGTGTTAGTCTCGGTGCCTTCATAGCTTTTAATGTGCAACGACGCATCCCCAAGGCCCTCGTAGGGGCGTATGCCACAGCAGGTATCGCCGTGTCAGAAGGTATCTTCTGGATGAAGACTTTTGAACCAGTTCGTGATGCCCTCATAAAGAATGGCTACAACAAAGAGAAGTTAGCAGAAGTCTGGAAAGAGATAGAAATCCGAGAAGGAGATCGCCTGCTTAACGACAAGTCATTTGTAATTGTAAATGGCACCATAGACCGCGTAGTTGATTACAAAGCGGCTACAAAACAGATGAAAAGTTGGCACGACGAAGGGGTAAAAGTAAAACTGTTTAGAAAACGTGGACTGGGGCACACGGCAACTATCTTGTGGTATATCTTTAATACTGACAAAATGCTTAACAGAGCGTTACATAATCACCATAACTCTAAGCAGAAGGAAGAACAAAAATGATCACCTATTACACTGATGGAAGCTGCAGCCCTAACCCTGGTCCGGGTGGCTTTGCCGTGATAAAAAACATGAAGCCTGCAGTACTCGGTAATGATCCGAACTCAACTAATATCCGTATGGAAGGATTGGCTATCGTGGCGGCCCTTAAGGATTCTGGCGGAGAGCAGTGTCAGATATTTACTGACAGTGAGTTCTGGATCAACGTGATTACTAAGTGGGCTCCAGGCTGGGCAGCCAACGGTTGGAAAAAGAAAAGTGGACCTATTAAGAACTTAGATATCGTCCAGGAAGTATTCCCGCTCTACCAGGCATCTCAAGCAACGTTAACATGGGTGCGCGGCCATGCCGACGATCCTGGTAATGAGCTGGCAGATGAATGGGCTAACCGAGCAAGAGCAGGCGAACAGCTATGAGCGGAGTGTCCTATAAGGGTATCAAGACTATAGTCTGGGACTTTGACGGGACACTTATTAACAGCTTCGGGGTTTTCTGCGAGGTGACAAGTGAGGTTCTTAAGCTTCACGGACGTCCAGTACCGATTATTGAGGTAATGTCACAAAACTTCCATGGTTCACTTGAGGATTCTGTTAACAATTCTGCCGGTGGACTTGAACCTGACGTACTAGAGGCTGTTATGAAAGACTGGCTGAAAGTGCAGAACAAACACTATGAAGTTGCTGAGCAACATCTGTTTGCTGACGCGCTAGAACTTGCTCGTCGAGCCAAGGAGGCGGGTATTAAGCAAGTCATTGTTACGAACCGTGCGCACAAGGGCAGGCTCAATGGTAGTCCCAGAAGTATCGTAGCCAACTCTAGCCTAAAGGACCTTATCGAGCAGGTAATTGCTGGTGACGACGGTCCGCATCGCAAGCCACTTATTGAGGTCTTCGATGGTGCGCCACCTGACGGTTCGACTACGCTCGTAGTTGGCGACCAATACGTAGACATACTTTTCGCTAACAACCTAGGGGCTCGGGCAATCATCGTTAACCGCGGTAGCGAAACACTGGCGCACTTAGACAAACTACATGATAGCTGGCAAGACCATACAGAAGTTGTGGCTAGTCTTGATACGGTTACGCTAGGCTAGCAAATTTTACACCACCACATCTTAGTGATTTCGGGTAGAATAGCAGAGAACAAACGAGGGAAAACATGAACGAAGAACAGGCTGCAGCCGCTGCTGACGAGAAACAAGAAGATAAACGGACCGACGTATTCCTGTGGGCTAATAACTTAGTACCAATCAAGGAAGAACTCGAAATTGATCTGTTTCTGTTTAATAAAAATTACGTTTTGTACCGTACAAAAGTGAGTAAGGAATTGACTCAATCGTATCAGCCGTTACTTATCGACGGACTCCTCGAATATGTACTCCAGGGAGCTGGTGAAGGCATGGAAGTGCGTGACTTTGAAGATGGAGAAGCTGAAGATAACGTACTGCAGCGCACCACACTCGACAAAGTGCAGAAGGCGCAAGAGCTCCTAAACTGGGTCAAGACCCAGGAAGCCGAGATGGAAACGTTTGTAGAAGAAGAGCACGATCTAAAGCGCATTAAAGGTATACTCGCTCGTTGCCGACATACTGATCTACCAGCTCCATTCTATGTTATCAAGCTACTACCTGGCAGTATGGTCATGAAGGGTGCTTCTTCCTGGATGCTAAAGGCCGGTAAGTTCGTACCATTCGATGCAGAAGGTGGTGTGCGCATTCCACCAGACAACCAATTACTCATACTAGAAAACGACATCTATGCTTTTAGTCAGCCGAAGCTCGAGCAGCTGTTTGGCTACAATGCTAAGAAGTACGGCATTGCCGTTAAGAAGATGAAGGAAATCCAAGCAAACTTTACCTTTAACTTTGATGAGGGTCTAAGCTGGGAGAACCTAGTGCAAGGTCAGAAAAGTTTGGTTAACAAACTCCAAAAGATTGAAGTTGGGGAAGTGAAACAAGAAGAACTCATGAACCAGGCTGAAGAATTAGGCCTCAACCTCATGACCGATAATGACGGCGCCATTATTATCATGGACACCAAAGACCTCAATATGTTTGTGAACTTGCTCAACGAAGACTACATGGAATCGGCTATTACTGGTAAGCGCTACGAGATCATTAGCAAGCGTCCACTTAAGATAAAAGAGGACGATGCAGCCGAACCAGGTGCGTAGAGTGGTATCATTAAGGTAATGAATACAAGACGACCCGCTAAGGGCAACGCCGCCTTTATCGATAATCAGAACTTAAACCTCGGGGTCCAGAAGCTTGGCTGGAAGATGGACTGGCGGAAATTCCGGAAGTTTCTTAAGGACGAATACAATGTCACGGACGCCTACATGTTTATTGGTCATATGCCAGAGCATGAAGACATGTACTTGCAGCTTCATGACGCCGGCTATCTTATTGTCCTAAAACCCACCTTTGACATGAGCAAACCTCAAAAGGTAGAAGTAGAGAAGAAGGAAGACTCAGATAAGCCAGAAGACAAGAAGCCGGTGAAGGGTAATGTCGATGCCGAGCTAGTACTGTGGGCAGTTAAAGAAATGAAGAACTACCAAAAGGCCGTTATTGTCAGTGGTGACGGAGACTTCTACAGTCTCGTAGAATACCTGCAAGCAGAGAAAAAATTGTTACATCTTCTTGCTCCCAACTCCCATTACTCAAGTCTGTATAACAAGTACGACTCATACATCCAGCGGATAGATAAGCACCGTAGGGAGCTATCTTACCGAGTATACAGAAAGGCCAAAACGGCTTCTGCCAAAGCCGATTAGCCTAATTGATTATTGTTATTCCCAGGTGCATACTAAAACCAACAAGTAACTGAAGGAGTGGTGATGGAAGTGCAAGTAAACTACCTCGCAGTGTTCCTCGCGATGGTAAGTAGTATGGTGGTAGGTGCTGTTTGGTACTCTATGGGTGTGTTCGGGAGAGAATGGGCAAAGATGGTACATCTTAGTGACAAACAACTTAGAGAAGGCAATGCTAAGGCGCTTGGGGGAACTGCTGTTGTGTCACTCATTACGGCATACGTACTAGCTCATGTAACATTCTTGTCTCATAAGTTCTATGGTCATGAATCATTTCTACAGGACGCATTAACAACTGCGTTCTGGCTGTGGCTGGGTCTTACGGCTGCCCGTATAATTACGCATGATTTGTTTGAGCGACGTCCTACCAAACTAACGCTACTTGCTATAGGGCATGAACTCGTAACTTTAGAAGTAATGGCTCTGATTATAGGACTGCTGAAACCGTAACGTGACTTTAAAGGATGTACTACTCTTTGTCTCCGGTTTACTTAGTCTAGTAAGTATTATCCCGTATGCTCGTGACATTCTTAAGGGCCAGACTCGTCCCAATATTACGACGTGGTTAACGTGGACTATTCTCTCGGGTATTGCAACGGCAGCTCAGATAGCGGCGCATGAGTATCGGTCGGCTATTTTCTCAGGGGCCATAACTTTTCAGGTCTTTGTGATCGTACTTCTAGGACTGAAATATGGATATGCAAAGTACTCCAAGTTCGACTGGATCTGCCAGATCAGCGCCCTGGTGGGTCTTTTGTTATGGTGGCTACTTAACTCTCCGCTAATTGCTCTAATCGCCGCCGTAGTAATTGATCTTATTGGGGCACTGCCAACTGTCCGACACTCACTACTAAAGCCGCAAGAAGAAACAGCCAGCTCGTATGTACTGGCTACTGCCAGTGCGCTATTTGCTATCTTAGCGTTGACTAACTACAGTGTCACCAGTTTGTTATATGTATCCTATATTTTCTGCATGGACGGTGCGATTGCGTTAATTCTGGTAATGAAAAAGGGCAGGCAGGCGTCTGTATGAGAAATGTATTAATAGTGATCAGTACAGTGTTAGTGTTACTTTCGCCTATCGTATACATACGATCAATTTTAGGAGGCGAAACAAAACCACACAGAACAACGCGGTTCGTGATATGGGCTATTACCTTATTATCCACCTGGTCGCTTATCGATAGTAATTTTAGCGCAGCTTTCTGGCTTTCGGCCGCCAGTATGATTCAGACATCTGTTGTATTGGCGCTTAGTTTTAAACATGGCTATGGTGGCTGGGCTAAGCTTGATATAATATGTCTAATAATTGCAGCAGTTGGTGTAATCATCTGGCAGGTATCTGGTAAGCCACTGCTTGGACTGTACGCTTCGATAATTGCCGATGTTGTAGGTAATATCCCGGCATTGGTTAAAACATATAGGTTACCATACAGTGAGAACTGGCAATTTTTTGCGCTAGATACGCTTTCGGGCACACTCAGCTTTATGGCGCTTACCAGCTACAGTATCTACACAGCAAGCTACCCAGCGTACATAGTAGTTATTAATGGTGCTATGGCGGTACTGATCTTATGGGGAAGAAGACAGCCTGATAGGCAATTGACCAAATAACACCATTAGTTTATAGTAATTATCCTATGATTTATAGTTACCCCAGAGGGCAGGTTAGAGAAGCCCTCAGAGAGATTGCCGGAGCGCGACCAGAGCTTGGCCCTGTTGAGCTAGTTGACGGCGTTCACCCACAAACACTCGAGCTTGCAGAAGCCTACCATACAACGCCAGCTGTCGTTGAAAGTATTGCGACTCTACTAGATGAGTGCATTCAACCTATTCCAGTTCCTGAAGAACAACAGTAGTATCTATTGGTCTAAAATTTAGAGTAGGTCTACAATAAGAACATTACAGGAGGAATGTTATGGCTGATTCAAAACAAGACTACAGCAACCTAACGGCGCTATTTATTAATTGCACACTGACTAAATCACCTGATGTAAGTCACACGGGGCTACTTATTGAACTTAGTGAAAGCATCATGAAGAAGCAGGGTGTCAAAACCTCTGTTATTCGTGCAGTCGACCATGATATTGCCACTGGAGTGTATCCGGACATGACCAAAAAGGGTTGGGACAAAGATGAATGGCCAGAACTGTTTAAGCAAGTACTTGCGGCAGACATTCTGGTGCTAGCAGGTCCTATTTGGCTGGGTGACAACAGCAGCGAAATGAAGAAGGTCATTGAGCGACTGTACGCCTATTCAGGTGAACTCAATGACAAAGGGCAGTGGATCTACTACGGCAGAACAGGTGGCTGTCTAATAACTGGTAACGAAGATGGCATCAAACACTGTGCTATGAACATCCTCTACAGCCTGCAGCATATTGGCTATGCCATACCACCACAAGCAGATGCTGGTTGGATCGGGGAAGCAGGGCCGGGGCCAAGCTACGGAGACGAAAAGGAAGGCGGGAAGGGCAAGGTTGGGCTGGATAACGACTTCACCAACCGTAACACGACATTCATGACCTGGAACTTACTTCATATGGCACGGATACTCAAAGACCAAGGTGGCATACCGGCATATGGCAATCAACGCAAGGAGTGGGATGCTGGTAGTCGCTTTGATTTCGAGAATCCGGAATATCGCTCGTGAAGTGGTTGCCACGGCTACAATTTGGAGACGCAAAACTACGTCAGAAATCTAAGCGTCTATCTAAGAAAGATATAGCGTCTCCAGAGACTCAGAAGCTTATTGCTAATATGATCCACACACTGAGCTCCTTGCAGCTTGGTGTGGGCTTGGCTGCACCGCAGGTGGGCGAGAATGTCGCACTGTTTGTTATCAACATTCAGCCGCTGCCACACCGACCACAAGCCATTCCTTTTGAGGCGGTCATCATTAATCCCAAGATTACGAAGCTCATTGGGAAGCCAAAGCAACTGTGGGAAAGCTGTATCAGTAGCGGCGACGGGCAGGCAGGCTTCTTCGCTAAGGTTCCACGCTATCCAAAACTTGAACTTGAGTACCAAGATGAACGAGGCAGGTTGCACAAAGAAAAGTTCAGCGGATTACCTGCACATGTTATCCAACATGAAGTAGATCACCTGGCGGGGATGTTGTTCGTAGATAGGGTCGTAGACTCCAAAACATATATAACTTACCAGCAGTATCTTGAACGAATTGTAAAACCTGCGGCTAAGTAAGGGTATAATAGTTCTAATGACAAAAAGCGTGTTTCCAAAAGACTTTTATTGGGGTGCAAGTGTTGCCAGTCACCAGGTAGAGGGCGGGACGGTTAACCAGTGGAGCGAGTGGGAACTAGCGCACGCTAGCGAACTAGCTAAAAGTGCCAAGCAGCGCTTGCAGCATATTGTTGCTGACTGGGATTCGGTTAAGGTACATGCTGAGAACCCCAATAACTATGTATCCGCTAACGGCGTTAACCACTATGCCCGTTACCAAGAAGACTTCGATATAGCCAAGAAGCTAAATCTCAACGCGTTTCGCTTCAGTATTGAATGGTCGCGTATTGAACCCACCGAAGGGCAATGGGACGAAGATGCTGTCGAACACTACCGACAATACATTCGTGAGTTACGTAACAGGGGTATGGAGCCGTTCCTCAACATTTGGCACTGGACCATGCCGACCTGGTTCGTAGCTAAAGGCGAATTCAAAAAAGGTAGTAACCTAAAATACTGGCGTCGTTTTGTCCAGAAAATTGCGGACGAATACGCTAGTGAGCTTAAGTACATAATTACCCTCAATGAACCAAACGTCTACGCCAGTTTTGGCTACCTTACCGGCGAGTGGACACCTCAGGAAAAGAACGTGATCAACTTTGGCCGCGTATACCATAATCTGGCTCGAGCTCACCGACAAGCCTATAAGATACTCCGTAAGAACAGCCCCATGCTCCAGATCGGCGTGGCCCCGGCACTGGCCAACATACAATCCAAGCGACCGAATAATGTTATAGATATGGTGGCAACCTGGTGGATGCGCTATTTCTGGAACTGGTGGTGGCTTAATAGGGTAAAGCGTAAGATCGACTTTGTAGGTTTTAACTATTACTTTTCTGACTATTACAAAATAGGCAAGGTAGACAATCCGGATGCACCACTCAGTGACCTGGGGTGGTACATGGAGCCGGAAGGCCTGCATCCGCTTCTCACTAGAGTCTGGGCACATTACAAAAAACCAATCTATATTACCGAGAACGGCGTGGCAGATGGGCAAGACCAATACCGACAGTGGTGGTTAGAGGAAACAACAGTCGCTATGGAACGAGCACTCAGCGAAGGAGTGGATCTCCGAGGGTATTTCCACTGGAGTCTATTAGATAACTTTGAGTGGAAATATGGCTGGTGGCCAAAGTTCGGCCTAGTGGAGGTCGACCGAGAACATGGTATGAAGCGTACCCCACGTCCGAGTGCTATCTGGTTTGCCAAGAAGATCAAATCACTGCAGCGTGGTGATCTCCCAACCAAAGATATATAGTACAGAGGTGAAACTATTGTAATTTTGGCCTATTTATTATAGAATATATGTAATATGAGTTTCTTTGAATTTGGTGGTCCTGCCGTAGGATATGCACCGGCACTTGATAACGAGCTGCAGACCGTGATGGTTAATGCAGAGTTCGATCCAGAGCTAACGCAACCTGATAAACTTGCTGTAAGCCCCGCCAAGGAACTAGTTGAGTCATGGATGCAAGCAGGGCAGGTACCGGTATTGTTCCCAGAAGAAATGCCCACAGAAGGACTAAAGAGAGGTCTTTCGCTTGTGCGAATTGCTCAACAACACCATCGTTCACTTGATGTACCCAAAGTAGAATTACTAGATGGAGCGGGTGATATCAGTATAAAAGGTGGCACTTTGGTGGAACCGGGTTTGAAAACTGATTGGGATAGCCATCTTCTACCATATAGGGATTTTAGATTCGGCATGTATTACCGTGATGCTGAAGCGGCACACAAGGGCAGTACGCTTATGCAGGAGCGTGGGATTGACTTTGGTGAACAGATTCTTGCTGTTGCCAAGCTTGTAGAAATGCCAACTAAAGATGGCGTAAGACCTGCTCATGATGCTATGTCTAGTTACCGCCGAATACAACCCTACCTTTTGCCTTACAACCGTAGGAATCCGGCACTTCAGCCAGTTATAGCCATTCGCCAGATGCCTAATAGTTATCGACTTTGGGACCTATATAAAGGTGGTCTAGGAAGTGATCTGGCGCAACAAATACTCACACGTTCGATGAGGGTAGCCGCAGCACAGACGCCAGTATTCATGGAAGGGCTCAATCCGTACCGCCCGATGGATATGCTTAGGTACTTGTATCAAAGAGTGCCTGTTATGGCAGGCTACTCACTAGGGAGACTAAAAGAAGCTGGCCTAAAACAGCAATATCCCCATGAAGGCAATATCTCGCTATCTTTAAGTCTTCCTGATGCAGACGGCATTGTGCCTGTTAGTGTAAATATACGACAGCCATTTGCGAAGCAATTATGCGTAAGATCTATAGTGTCTGCTCTGTATAGAGTAAGAACTGACATGCCCCAGAGTGCCATTGATAGTAATCTAAAGTATCTGAAGAGTGGCGAGGTTACTTTGTTGGCCGGTGCTAGTTATGCTCGGGGCTTTAAAGCCGGCGCTGCAGGCAAGCACCCCAACGAACTTTAGCTAAAGTAAAGCCGTGAGTAGTATATTTAAGCATAAACATTGACAAAAACGCTAATGTTTGTTATGATAATGCTTATGAAAAGAATTTCACCAACAGTACGCAAAACAGTAGCGGTCGGCCTTCTTACAGCAGGTGGCGTAGGTTCACTATTGAGCCCTGGTGCAACCGATGCTAGCATTGCTAGTGCTAATAAGGCTGGTGCACAAACTTCTGTCGACGGCTCCGCTGTTGACCGTACAGCTCAGGACGCAATTGCGTGTATCGTAACGGTGAAAGATGGTGATCGCCTAAGTACCATTACCAATGGATTACATGTCGGTAAGGGAAGTGTAGTAGATGCTCGTGACTCTCAGGATCGACCACTTGCATCTCTTGATCGAGGGATGGATGATGCGTTGGGTAACGAAGCGGTGACAAAAATTCGCGAAGGTGACAAGCTAACTGTCGTAGCAGGTGAAACCGCCTGTATCGCGGCTGGCGCAGAAGTTATACCCGTACACATCGCAGATACCGCGCAGTTTGCAGAAGCTATGCGTGATATTGCTGCATCAGACATTGCTACTGCACGAAACTAATAAACCGTTAGCGTATTAGCCAAGGACTTATCCACCATATGTTGTGTGGATAAGTCCTTTTTTATATTTCTGTGGATAACTTTGCGTAAAACGCAAGCATTTTAGGTAGAAAGTGCTTGCTTGTGGGTAGCAGTGGGTAGTATGCTCATGTTAGTGGGTAATCGTGGGTAAGCCTCAAAACAACAACTGGCTTATTCCAAGACAACCGCGGCACTTCAAAAACAAAAATATCAAGTTAAGGTGAAAGGTGAGATGGCTACTGTCGATTATTTCGAACGTAAACTTGACGACAAGCGCAGGTTAACAATTCCTGTTGAGCTTCGAGACGAGTTTGTGAGCGGAGTAGTAGTGACGAAAGGCTTCTCAAAATACCTTCACGTATATCCCAAAGCAGTTTGGGACGAACAAGTCGAACCGCAGCTCCAAGGAAATATCCTGGATGAGCGCATTGCGGATCTTAACGTTCGGTTCCGGACGGGGAAAAGTGAAAGCCCATTGGACCAAAAACAGGGGCGAATCACTATAGAACCAGCATTGCTAGAGTTTGCCGGTATTGACCGAGCAGTAACTGCAGTGCGTGCAGGCCGATATTGGCGCTTGATAGCCGCATAATCCCAAAGATCTTTAACAATTTATTAGAAGCAACACAGCAGACGAGTATCTGATCTCAAGATTAGCTATTCGGCAGTCAACAAGTGGGTAGAAGGATCTTTAAAACCACTCAAAAAACCTTTGTACATTTCTCAAAAAAACACCTCCCAAAACTCCACCTCACACATAAGTCTCTCAAACTTAGTTAAAGATTTAAGGAGCGTTTTACAGGGCAACCTGCACAAAACAACTCCCTATATGATCTCTAACAAACAAAAACAAAAACCACCAAAAAAACAAAAAGTTGGCTGCTGATTAGGTGATCTTGAATAATACGTTGGAAGGTAGTACACTACCGTTAGCGTAATAAAACAAAAACGCCAAAACAAAAACAAACATGACAGACAAGACGATAGAGTTGCATGTGCCGGTGCTATTGACCGAGACACTCCAGTATCTTGCGCCAGTAGTCGGGGAATCATACCTCGATCTGACAGCAGGCTACGGAGGTCACGCCTCAGCAGTACAACACGTCACCACTGCACCAGTTACACTTGTCGATCGAGATCAAATGGCCATTGGTCGTTTGCGAGAACGCTTTACCGCACAGGACGAGATTATCCATTCAGATTTTCTGGAGGCGAGCCGAAATCTTGTGGATCAAGGTAGAACGTTCGACATGATACTTGCTGATCTCGGCGTGTCATCCGTGCACCTTAATAATGCAAGCAGAGGATTCGCTTTCCAACAGGATGGACCGTTGGATATGCGAATGGACCAGACTCAGGAGCTAACAGCTGAAACAATCGTTAACAGCTACTCCGAAGAAGATCTTGTCCAAATCCTGCGTGAATACGGTGAAGAGCCCAGGGCTTTCACCATCGCTCGAGCAATTATTGCCGCGCGACCAATCACCAGCACTGCTCAGCTTGCAACCACCGTCGCTCGTACGTTCCGAGGCCACAGCAAAACGCATCCGGCAACTCGCACCTTCCAGGCGCTGAGAATCGCCGTAAACGATGAGCTAGGCCAGGTGAAAGAGGCCTTACCGTTATGGATTAAGCTTCTGAAGCCAAAAGGACGCATCGTCGTCATAAGTTTCCATAGCTTAGAGGATAGAATCGTTAAAAACGCTTTATCCGATCAGGCTGGAGACACCTATGACGCCGAATTACGACTACTGACCAAACGACCAGTCGTAGGCGACAAAACCGAAATAGTTTCTAATCCGCGTGCCCGTAGTGCAAAATTACGAGCCGCAGTGAAAAAATAAAAAACAAAAAGAAAGGGAAGACTAATGCCGATCCAGGTAAAAAGCCAATCCCGTGCTTACAAAGTAAAAGTAAAAGTACTGTAAGCCAATCGGTCCCGCCTCCCAGGCGGGACCACCACGAATAAGAAAGTAACAAAAACAAACACCAATGACATACTCACACTCCCTAGCTACAAGCCAGCGACGCTTCGTAGCGAATAATCAAAACACTACTAAGTTCCGAGCTAATGAAGCAGCGCTCGGTCCAGTTAGTAACACTATTATCCTTATCGTACTCGCGTGCGTATTAGGTCTTTTGTACCTGACACAAGTTACAAAGACTAATGCCTACGGTTATAAAATCAACGCACTGACTACTCAGGCCAGTGACCTTCAGCAAGAACATGACGAACTTGAAGTTGCTTCAGCACGTCTGCAAGCACTCGACCGCGTTAAGAACAGCACGGTGGCCAAAAGCCTCGTACAGGCAACCCCAGCAGGTACACTTTCTAACTAATCCGTTCTACCTATAAACTAGCCAAAAGCGGTATAATGGTCCATAAGTGAATCCAAGACAAACATCTCATTCCACATCAGGACCAGTGCAGCGTGTACGAGTATGGTACGCAGCATTGCTTGTGGTGATGGCGATCTTTGGTATTCGACTTTTTTACTTACAGATAATTCGGCACGACTATTACAAGAAGACCGCACTATCAGGGCAATTAAAGCAGTACGAGATCGTTGCTGATCGAGGAGTCATCGAAGCCCATGACGGTGATTCGGTAGTACCAATCGTGCTAAACGAGAAGCGCTATACCTTGTTTGCTGACCCAAAGTACATCAAGAAAACCGAAGAAGTAGCAGACAAAATACAGAAAGTCATTGGTGGTAACCAAAGCGACATTGAGAAGAAACTCAAAAGCGACACGCGCTACGCTATTCTGGCCAAGAAGCTCCCTAAAGATAAGAAAGACGCACTCGACAAGCTAGATCTCAAAGGGGTAGGGACACGCGAAGAAGCTATTCGTACCTATCCGCAGGGTGATCTCGCAGCACAACTACTGGGCTTCGTTGATGACGAGGGAACAGGCAAGTACGGGCTAGAGCAAGCTCTTAACAAAGAACTTAAAGGCACACCAGGTCAGCTTAAGGCTATCACTGATGCACAGGGTGTGCCACTGGTTGCTAATACCGATAACATTGTCACTCAACCCAAGTCTGGCGACCGAGTACTACTTACCGTTGACGTGTCCATGCAGCGCCAAGTAGAAGATCTATTAAAGAGCGGCTTGGATTCGGCCAAGTCTAAGTCCGGTAGTGCCATTATCATGGATCCGTATACCGGAGCTATTAAAGCCATGGCTAATTATCCAACGTATAGCCCAGCAGAGTTTTACAAGGTGGAGGACGGTGAAACCTTTAACAATGCTGCTGTTAGCTCACCACTGGAAGTTGGGTCTATTATGAAGCCCTTAACTGCGGCAGCTGCACTTAATCAGGGAGTAGTAAGTCCGGGCACAACCTATTACGACCCCAGCTTCTACCAGATTGGTGACGCTAAAGTTACCAACATCGAAGAAGATGGTGGAGCAGGGACGCGTAGTGTGGCAGATATTCTAGAGATGTCGCTTAACACTGGTGCTACCTGGCTACTCATGCAGATGGGTGGTGGTGAAGTAAACCAGAAAGCCCGCGAGACATGGCACGACTACATGGTTAATCACTACCGTTTCAGTAAAGCTACAGGGATAGAGCAGGGGTACGAAGCTGATGGCAGTGTGCCAGATCCTAATGACGGCTTCGGTTTAAACATCCAGTATGCTAACACTTCATTCGGGCAGGGTATGACAGCTACGCCACTACAGATGGGGGCCGCCTTGAGTTCCGTTATTAACGGAGGTACCTATTACCGACCACACCTCGTTGACAAGACCACAGACGGCCAGGGTAAAGTGCACGACCACAAACCTGAAGTGCTCCAGAGCAATGTTGTAAGTGGGCAGGTGAGTGGTGAAATGCAAACGCTTATGAAGGGTGTGGTGGACAAGAATTACGCGCTGTACGGCTTTAAAGAGCGTCCTAGTACGTATTTAGTAGGCGGTAAGACCGGAACTGCTGAAATAACCAAGCCGGGTGGTGGGTATTATGAAGATCGCTTTAACGGAACATTTATGGGCTTTGTTGGTGGTGATAAACCGGAGTACGTCATTGTAGTGCGCGTTAACGAACCCGGTATTAAGGGCTACGCCGGTTCTAAGGCGGCAGCTCCAATATTCACGAGTCTTACTAATATGCTCATTAATAACTTTAATGTCACCCCGAAGTCGTAGTCGGCACGGTATAATAAAGATGGTAATGACTAAAACAAAAACAATCAGGAAATCACAGAGGTTATATGGACGCTAGAAGTGCACGGCGTCGACCAGTCGCCAACGAGAAAGCACATAGGCGGCACAAGCCGGACTACATCCTGCTGCTTCTGAGTATTGTGCTACTGTCACTTGGTCTGGTGGTGGTCTACGCCATTAGTCCGGGGCTCAGTGCCCAAAAAGGGGTAGGTGAAAACTACTATGTAGGTAAACAACTACTTGCAGTTACGCTTGGTATTGTGGCGTTTCTGATTACCTCTAACATTCCGATCACTTGGTGGCGACGCTTTGAAAAGCCCTTAATTATTGCTGCCGCTGTTGCTGCCATCGCCGTGCGCTTTGTTGGTGAAGAGGTTAACGGGGCCTACCGCTGGATTCAGGTGGGTGGCTTATCTTTCCAGGCGGCTGAGTTGGTTAAGTTTGCGTTACTAGTTTGGCTAGCTGGATTCTTGGTAGATCGTGCCAGGCGAGGTGAGCTGGCAGATGAAAAGCTAACCTTCAAACCAATTCTGATTGCACTAGGGCTTGTTGCTCTCGTAGTGGCGAAAATCCAGAGTGACCTGGGTTCTACTGGTGTAATGGTCATGATGATGGCCAGTATGATCTTTGTAGTTGGATTGCCACTTAAGAAGATCCTTATGATCGGGGGCATTATCGCTATTGGTACGACGCTGTTAATTGCTTCCTCAAGCTACCGACGAGGCCGCGTGGAAACCTTCCTTAATCCTACACGGGATTGCCAAGCGAGCGGCTATCAAGCTTGTCAGGCTCTCATTGCCGTTGGATCAGGTGGTTTAACGGGCCTTGGACTCGGGAGAGGCGTGCAGGCTTATGGGTATCTACCTGAAGCGGCTAACGATTCGATCTTTGCGATATTCGCGGAGAAGTTCGGCTTTATTGGGGTCAGTATTCTGCTGGCGTTCTTTGTGGCATTTTTCGCTCGTCTTAAGAGTATTATTGAACGTACGCCGGATGACTTCAGTAGACTACTAGTAGTAGGCGTACTGGCGTGGCTTAGCACCCAAACTATGATTAATATTGGGGCCATGATAGGACTACTACCATTAAAGGGCATAACACTACCGTTTATTAGTTATGGTGGCACCAGCATTATCTTTATAACAGCGGCAATAGGCCTGGTATTCCAGATTTCACGGTATACTAGCTATAGCGTCATTACAGACCAAAATACCGAGGGTACAACGAATGAAAATATTTCTAGTCGGCGGCGGATCAGGGGGGCATATCACCCCAACGCTGGCGGTCGCGCACGAACTTAAGCAGCAAGCTGCGTCAGCTGAACTTATCTATGTCATTGGCAAAGGCGACAAGCTTGGCGACGTCGTCACTAACAATCCAATTATTGACGGGGTGCGGGCAATTCATTCAGGGAAACTCCGTCGGTATCACGGCGAGGGCCTGAGACAATTACTAGATATCCCAACACTCTTTAAGAATATCCGGGACGTGTTCTTGATTCTGGCTGGTATTGTTGAATCGTTCTTTCTTCTCCGTAAAGAACGTCCCGACATTCTGTTTATTAAGGGTGGGTTCGTCGGAGTGCCTCTAGGCCTTATGGCAGCGTTACTACACATTCCTTATATCACGCACGACTCTGACGCCGTACCGGGCCTAGCGAACCGTATCATTGCACGGTGGGCAGTCGCACACGCGGTCGCTATGCCGAAAGAAGTATATAGCTACCCCAAAGGTAAGACATATGAGACGGGAGTTCCTATTTCAGCTGACTACGTTATGGTGACGGCCGAACGACAGACAGCCTATAAGACGGAGTTAGGCCTTGATCCCAAGAACCCAGTAGTTCTGGTTACGGGCGGTGGACTCGGAGCTCAACGTCTTAACGAAGCTGTGGCACAGATTTCCAAGGCCCTCATAGCACGCCACGCACGTCTCCGTATTGTGCACGTTGCAGGGCGGGGTAAGGTAGATTCACTTACTGCTTTGTACAAGAAGGCGCTGGGTATTAAAGCGGCACAGGTAGTGGTAGAAGAGTTTGTAGATGGGTTCTATCGGTATAGCGGTGCTGCTGACGTTATTATCGCAAGGGCAGGGGCCACTAACTTAGCAGAGTTCGCAGCCCAGGCTAAAGCTTGCATTGTGGTTCCTAATCAGCAGCTTACGGGTGGTCACCAACTCAAGAATGCCGAAGTGCTTGAGAAAGCTGGAGCTATTGTGAGCGTGTCCGATGAAGCCGTCCAAAAGAACCCCGAACTTCTCTTGCAACAGGTGGAGCGACTCCTCGATGACCCGAGGGCTCGGCTAAGTCTCGCCCGAGAACTGCATAAAACAAGTACCAGTGACGCTGCAGAACAGTTGGCAGAACTTATCTTAGACTCGCTTCAGAAAGCTAAGGCATAAAGCCCAATGGCACTGAGAAGACAGCCCCAGCAAACTGGACGCCAGCCTCGGCTTAGTCAAACTCCCAAGAAGGAATTCTTCTCTTACCACGCCAGCCGACAGACCTTGGATGCCAGTTCCCGTCATCACGTCACTAGACAGTCGTCAGTAGCGGATCGACCAACGAGAACGCCCATGGGTGTTGGTTCTGTCCAGAAGTTCACAAGTAAGGAGCGCTTACCAGCCGTCCTAGCCTTACTGGTGGTTCTTGCGAGCGGGCTGTATATGACGACGCTATCTACAAATGTCAAAGTTGTGATAGACGGCCCTGGAGATGACTTTAAGGTTCTGCGTCCTGTTGCGACGTACCAGGACGCCGCCAATGACCTTCTGGGAGGATCGATCCTTAACAAGAGTAAGTTGACTGTTAATACGAAAGGTCTGCAGACTGACCTCCAAAAAAAGTTTCCTGAACTCAGTGATGTAAGCGTAGTACTACCTTTGACGGGCCACCGTCCAATCATCCAAGCTATATCTGAAAAACCGGCACTGCTACTAGCTAGTAAACAGGGTGTATTTGTTGTCGGATCAAGTGGGCGAGTTCTCATGAAGGCTACCGATCTCAACGGAGGTCTGCCGGATATTCCTAATGTGCGAGATGAAGCCGAACTTTCTATCGAGCCAGGGAAGGGAGGGCTAGCAGAACAGGATGTTACATTTATCACAACACTCTATCAACAGTTCAAGGCCAAAGATATCGAAGTATCTTCCATGACGTTACCTACACTGGCCTCAGAGTTGCATGTACGAATCACAGGCCAGCCATATTATATTAAGTTTAACTTACAGTCTGAAGCTCGTATTGCCGCCGGACAGTACTTTGCCCTGAAGAAGAAGCTTGAAGCAGACAGGATAACTCCCACTGAATACGTGGACTCACGGGTGGAAGAACGTATCTACTACAAGTAGTACAATAGACTGAAATCATGAAACATGAGATAGAAACTAAAACTCCAGGCACCGTACTGCTCATTACTGGCCCCGCAGCCAGTGGTAAAACAACCTTGGCTGCCGTGGTAGCAGAGCTTCCTGGTTGGGTTAGAATAAGCGAAGACGACTACTGGGCGCGGCACAAGTGGCACGGCCTCCGGACTGAAGAACAAGAAACGACCGTACAAAAAGAAGTCATGCAGGATCTACGTAAGCTTGTAGACCAAGGCCAGAACGTGGCACTGGAGTTTATCTTGTATAAGACACCTCCTAATCCACTGACGAAATACATTGCATCCTTACGTAAGACAAATACCACCCTTAATGTAGTAGTTCTGAAGCCGGATCTTAGTACGATCGTCGCTCAGATGCACCAGCGAGGTCGTCCAGGTGATCTAAATGATCTAGAAAACCGAAACAGTTATGCCGTGAGCCAGATAGCGTGTCTCGAAGATGGCTCTATCGACCCCAGTTGGGTTATTGATACTCCAGGACTGACCCCCATAGAAGTATTTGATCTAGTAATAGCCCGAGTAGAGAATAAAAAATAACCCAGCCAGGCGGAGCAGGGTATGTGCGGTATATAGCGAGGAGGAGAGGGTAGGAACCTATGACGCCTGCAATAGCATGCACTCTATTACTGGGCAAGCTCGTATCATGTACAGGATCTATGCATACCAGCATAGCGAGCGAACCTTGGGAAGTCCCCTGATCTCCCTGCCCGCGTGTTCGTAAAATGTTCACATGTTTGCTGTTATTGATGGTGAATAAAAAACTATACTACACTGCAGGGTAGTGCTAAAGTCAAATATTGCAATTTTGGACATAGTGCAGGGAAAACTATAAAACTATATAAAAGGTAACAAAAGTCAAATAATGCAAATAGCGACTGTGGAAAACTTGTTGTGGAAAGCGACATAGGCTGTGCATATATAATGCGACATACCGTGGGGGATATTAATAACTATAAGCAATACATGTTAGCACTTACGAATAGAGTAATTACACCCACGTATGGTAATAATGGGAGATAGTCCCCTGCAGAAGAGGTATGTATACTCAACTCTAAACACCATACTCGAGTCGCAAAATATACATTGTGCGACGTTGCATGTATGCTTTTGTTTGTTGCTCTGCGCGCCTGGCTTTCAGCTTTTATAGCCCTACTTTTCCGTGTTTCATTTTTTGTTTTGTCCTGCCCTGCATATATTCATCCAAAAACCCTAGGTTCTGGGCTTACTGCTATATTTACCTACAACGAACGACTGTAATCTCTTGTTCGTAAATTGTTCGTATTATCTAAGACGTGGATCAAGGTCAGACATCCAGAACTGCTCTGTTTGCGTTAGGGCATCTCGTCCGTATATGAACTGTTTCCCGCTATTGCGCATGTCCCATAGCCATGGGCGATGGTGTATCTGTGCGAATCGTCCAAAATATCGACGATCTATAACTCGCTGAATTTTTGCGAAACCCTCAGCAATTGCTAACGCTGGCTCTTCTATTTGGTCAATTCGAACAACCTTAGCTACTAGAGTAAATCCTTCCGGCATAAGATAGTCGTGGAGTGCGTCACGATCTAGAGGGCGTAGACCCCACTGATGCTCAACTACGGCTGAGGGTGGCATGCCACGATAGTTTAATAGACGCGCTATCTCACGGTCAGTGCGAGCAGTAACGTCGTTTATGTCGTATCCCTGAGGTGGGACATTCATACTTAACTCGCGTAAAAACTCAGGTTCCGTCGATGCGTTTATGTCACGGAGGTCATGCTTACTCAAGTACGGGAAGTCAGGACTAAAGATTGGGAGCCCTGTTTGATCGTGAATATCAATGATAGCTTCAACCACAGGAAGCCTCCTCCCTATTCAGCAAGCGTATATGTAGCTTTAGCTACACGCTTGAACTGAGCTTTGCCCTGGAGATTGAGAAGGATAGTGGTTTCCTTCACTTGCCTGCTCTTGAGAACACGCTTGACGATCTCGTCACGGTGCAGTGGCTCCCCTGCCTTCTTGAGGACATCAATGATAATGTCAGCAACAGTACCCTTGCTGTAGCCCCATTCCTTAAGAGCGTAAATCCCGCGCCCTATCAGAACGAAGCGGCCGTCTTTGATAAGTTCGTTGTGAATTGCCTGAGTAGTAACATCTTTGCGCTTGAACTCAGAATCCTTGATAGCCTTAGCGATTTCATTAAAGTGAAGTGGCTTGCCACCAACGTGCAGAATTACGTAGATCTTGTCACGAATGTTCTTAGGATTAACGGTAGGCCACTTTACAAGGCCCCAGAGGCCGTTAAGGGTAGCAAGTTGCTTGCTGGCACTTGCAAGTGCTTCAGCGTGCCGTACGTCAGTGTCTTTAACTGCTTCAGCAACAGCCTTGATAGCAGTTGGTTCACCAATCTTCTTGATAGCGGCTACAATAGCAGTAACCTGCTCCTTAAGGGCTTTCTCGTCATGTACAGACTTGATACCAACAGTGTGGTAGAAGTGGTCATTGTCATCGACAACGACGAGCTTAGGGCAGAGGCTTGCGAGGAAAGAAACGCGAGCTTGGTTGATCCGGTCATTCTCTTCAGTAAATCTAGGAGTAATGTCAGCGATACGGGCAACATTCCCGACGGCAACGAGCTCTTGTACAAACTGCTTCTCAATATCACTAACGTGAGGAAGGTCCTGCTCTGCTGCAGTCTTAAGGCGAGCAATAACAGCCTTTTCAAGCTGTCGAACGCGTTCACGAGTAATGCCAAGCAGCTCACCGATCTGCTCAAGAGTTTCTTTGCGGTCGAAGAGGCCGAAGCGACGAGAGACAATCTCGCGTTCTCGCTCACGCTCAATGGTATCTAGAATATCCTTTACGATAGCTTCGATATCGGTCTTGCGGTCTGCGGTGTCTGACATAAAGTTCTTCCCTTTTTAAGTGTTATATGACTTTATTTACGTTAATTATATAACTAATACTCATTAAAGTCAAACATATATACTAATGAACTTATTGTAGCAGTTTATGGCCGTATTAGCACAAAAAGTGTATGTCAATATTACTGCAGTATTTACTGGTAATAGATACAAATATGTGGACAATCTGATTACGCAACTTCAGGAGCCGATAAATCCTTTGTATACAGGATTGCATCTACAAGTTTTCCCTCAGGACCTGCCATTGACTGCCTGTCTACTAAGGCATATTGACTGCGTTCAAGGAGAGCTCGAAGCAGTTCTTGATCTGCTGTAACGGTGGCCGAAAGAGTTTGTATGCCATTCTTTATAGCCGTTGCCTCAAGTCCAGCTAGGAGCTTGTTTTGCCCCCTCTTGTCTGGTAGAGAATCTATGACAAGGCTAGTGATCACTGCGTACGAATCTGGTTCTTGAGCTTGAGCTTCGTCTGCTTGCACAGGGGCATCGGCAACAATCTCTTTGAGGTTGTAGCTTGCAAATGCTACCGGAGAGCCTTCACGCAGACCTACGTATGTTGTTGCTCCAGGGTCTGCATGGAATTTTCGGGCCACTGGGGGTGCCTGGCTGGCACGTTGTGATACAAGGCTTGTTACTGGCTCTGCAGCACGGAGTAACCTATTCAAATCTTTCTCATCTTGGGGCTGGTATAGTCGCGTGTCTAGTGGCTTATATGGGGAGGACTCATTTCCTACAATGTAGCCACTGAGCAACAGGCCCACCAGTGCCCCAACCACGGCTCCGCACGCCGGAAACGTAAGATTGAGGCCATTTGCTTCATCTCGCTCGTGTTCGATAAAGGCTCGAACAAAGGCTACTGGAGATCCCTCCACGACATTCAGATCTTCTAGGCGAACGGTCCTGAACCGCGAGTCTGGGGTCCACTCTCTGCGGAGGCAGTCTTCTGTCTCCTTTGTAACTGCGTCCGGTTGTGCAGGATTGGTATAGGCATCAAGGCATGCCTGTGCGGTTGCAAGGTTGGAAGCGGCAAGCTGATCCTCGCGTGCTTCAGCCGCTATGCCAAGCCCAAGCCCTAGAGCGGCCGAGATACCCATGACGCCTGCAACTTCTAGATTTCTCATTACTATCTATAGTAACAGAGAGGTCAATGTTATTTCTTGGCGCGACGACCGAAACGACCCTTCTTTTCAGGGGTCTCTTTGAGAATCTTCAATGCTTGTTCGTGAGTAATCTTCTTAGGATCGGTATCTTTAGGGATCTTGGCGTTTTTCTTACCGTCAGTAACATATGGTCCGTAGCGGCCGTTGAGAACCTGTACGCCGTCATCAAAGGTATTTATGTACTTCTCGGCCTCGGCCTTCAGTTTCGCTTTGTAGAGCTCCAGAGCTTCTTTATGAGTAATGGTGAATGGATCTAATGGTTTGATACTTACGAACAGCTTATCTACCTGGATATATGGCCCAAAGCGGCCAATATTGGCCTTTATATCCTTGCCATCGTCGGTTTGACCAACAGTCCGAGGGAGCTTAAACATTTCCAGGGCTTCTTCTAGGGTAACGGTTTCCAGTCGGGCGCCAGCTGGCAGTGGTGCAAAGCGTGGCTTTTCTTCCTTACCCTCGGCATTTTTAGCCTCGGTGTCACCCATCTGCAGCATCGGCCCAAAACGCCCAAAACGAGCGAGAACTGTTTTACCGGTCTTAGGGTCTTTACCTATTTCTCGGGCTTGGGCTACGTCGCTTCGCTTAATGCCACCACTCTTCTCGATGAGCTTGTGGAATGGATCGTAGAACTCCTGGAGCATCTTGTTACGCTCTAGTTTGCCGTCGGCGATATCGTCGAACTCTTGCTCTACATCTTTGGTGAAATCGTAGTCTACAACCTGGTCAAAATGGTCATTCAAGAAGTCAGTAAGCACTTCTCCACCGGGTGTTGGGATTAATTTACCTCTGTTACTACCGGTGTTTTCCTGTATCACTTCTCGTTCTACCCTCTTGCCACCCTTGAGGTTGAGAACGATCACATCACGTGGAGTGCCTTCTGAGTCACCCTTTTCGGCGTAACCTCTCACCTGCACGGTGTTAATAATGGTGGCGTAGGTACTTGGTCGGCCAATACCGAGGTCTTCGAGCTTCTTGACCAGGCTACCTTCTGAGTAGCGAGCGGGAGGCCGAGCAAAGACCTGCTTGGCGTTGGCATTTACCAGAGAAAGCTCATCTTCTGCGGCAACGGCTGGAAGAATATCGTCTTCTTTCTTGTTGGTGCCGTACACCTTGAGGAAACCATCGAAGATAATGACTTCGCCCTTAGCTTCCAATACTTGCTTACCAGTAGAGATAGCAATGGTAACAGTAGTTTTCTCTAGTTTTGCTGGGGCCATCTGGCTGGCGAGTGTTCGGCGCCGAATGAGATCATATAGTTTCTGGTTATAGCTGTCACTACTAGCCTTTTCGACGCGTACATCTGTTGGGCGAATAGCTTCGTGAGCTTCCTGGGCACCACTAGATTTAGTCTTGAAGGTCCTGAACTGGTGGTATTCTTCGCCGTACGTGGATTTAATAAAGTCGGTCATTTGCCCAAGGGCTTGACCACTGAGGTTAACAGAGTCGGTACGCATATAGGTGATCTTACCTTCTTGGTAGAGCTTCTGAGCACTGCCCATGGTGGCCTTAGCCCCAAAGCCGAGCCGGCTGTTGGCTTCTTGCTGCAGTGTGCTGGTTGTAAATGGAGCGCCGGGATTACGAGTGCCGGGGCTGGTAGTAACATCTGTTACAGTGAACTTAGCTCCGATAAGGCTCTCTAAGAACTTGTGGGCATCTGCTTCTTTGTCGAACTTCTTTGGCAGCTCTGCCTTAAAGGTTGTACCTTTGGCTTTGAGCTCCACCGTAACCTTGAAGGTCGCGGAACCTTCAAAGGCATTGATCTCACGTTCTCGCTCTACAAGAAGACGCACGGCTGGAGATTGCACACGACCGGCAGACTTACCGCCAGGCACCTTCTGCCAGACTACTGGAGACAACTCAAAGCCCACCAGGCGGTCCAGGATCTGTCGAGCTTGCTGTGCCTTAACGAGATTCATATCTACCGTGCGTGGTGACTTTACAGCTGCCTCAATGGCATCCTTGGTGATTTCGTGGAACACAATACGCTTCGTTGTCTTAGGATCGAGCTTTAATACCTCACATAAGTGCCAGGCAATAGCCTCTCCTTCGCGGTCTTCATCAGTTGCCAGCCAAACGCTGTCAGTAGCTTTAACAGCTTTCTTTAGTTCAGCGACGGTCTTTTTCTTTTCAGGGTCTACTTCATAGACTGCTTCAAAGCCGTTCTTAACATCAATTGCCTCTTTACCATCTTTCGTCTTCTTAGCTATGCCACGAATATGCCCAATAGAACTCAGGACATGGAAATCCTTACCGAGATATTTCTCGATGGTTTTAGCTTTTGCTGGAGACTCTACGATTACAAGATTTTTTGCCATATATATGTAAATACCGCTTAAGTATACCACCCGCAACCTGAACGTTTACTTATATGTACTGGTCCAGGTTCGGGCACACAAAGCGTAAGGTTACGGCAAAACCTGAGGGAATGCAACTTTATATCTTAGACCGCTATGACATCACTCTTCTGGCCAATGCAAGAAATGATTGGGCCTCCGTCTCGGATACGATAGTGAGCCCCATGGCTTCCTGGGTGGCCATGTCTTCTCGTTCCTGTGCTTTTGTGGCCTGATATGCTAATTCTCTCTCTTCAGACTGTTTAAGGTATTTGGCTATTAGCTCCCAAGTGGATAAGCTGCCTAGGTCATCCTGCTTAGTAGTTTCACGTTGTGGTTCTTCCTCTTTTTGGACATATACGAATCGTCGCACGAAGCTCGGATAAAAGTTAGGGTTGTCTGGTAGGAGTGTGTTACCGATTAGGTCTGCAAGGGAGTCGTAGAATAGTTCCAGGCTAATCTCTTCATCAATATCATCCGGGTTTTGGCCCCAGCCACAGTCATGCATACCTATACGAGGTCCTTCCCAAGGCTTTCCATCAAGTTCGGCTAAACCGTGCGTAAAGTGAATATCTAATGATCGAGTTAACTCATTTGTAGCTGGAGCATGTTCAATGGGAAAACGTTTGTCAGTTGATACGAACGGCCTCTCGAAAAGAGGGTCCCTCAGGCTGCATACCCAGTCTGTCTTTTGGTAAAGTTCTGTAAAGTCGTAACTAGGAACTTCATCGATTTTTCCTCCCAAGCTTGGATCGGCGCCGTAATCTACTGCTAGGCGTTCAAGATCGAACAAAGTTCCCATGATTACCCTGGCTATCTCAGTCTGGGTAACAGTCTGTAAGGGGATAGATTCAGGACGCGGCAGTTCGCTATTAGATTCACTCAAAACAGTTCCTTGTTGGCATGCATATTCAAAACCTCTAAGATATCTCGTACGTTTGTTACCGGTGCAGCACCGTTCTTAATAAGTTCGTTAGTGCCGTCGGATGTCTGATTCAGTATACTGCCAGGCACTGCAAACACCTCAATGCCCTGCTCCAGGGCAAAGTTAGCTGTATGCAGACTCCCGCTTTTGCGAGCCGCTTCGGTTATGAGTAGCCCTTGGGATAGTGCCGCGATAATCCGGTTACGGGCAATAAATTGGTACTTCTGCGGTCGCCCCTGCCCGGTTGGGAATTCGCTCGCCAGTGCCCCACCCTGCCTCACGATATCTTCTGCTAGTCTCTGGTGGCGACTGGGATATATCTGGTCCAGCCCTGCTGGCAGGATAGCAATAGTCTTGCCGCCAGCATCTAAGGCTGCCTGGTGCGCGATAGAGTCAACACCAAGAGCTAGGCCGCTAATAATTACTACGCCAGCTTGAGTTAACTCCTTAGCTAACTGGGTCGTGACAGCTATGCCGTAATCGGTCACCTTGCGACTGCCCACAATAGCTACACATGGCCGTTCCAATAGCTCTAAAAGATTACCAGTGTAAAACAGTTCTCGTACCGGCTGCGCTAGCTGTGATAACACCTTTGTTGCTGTCTGATCTTGTGGATATACCCTCTGAATTTCCATAAGCAATATATTTGCTTTCCCCTCAAAAAGAATAAATAGTATTGACATTATGTAACTAATTTGCTAATATGGCAACTTGTAATTCCACATTGTTGGGATTACGTACCTTCTACCCCAAATTCTAACAATTGTTAGATTGTTTTAGAGCGTTCGAGCCAAAAGTTGTTACCCTCCACTTTTCTTTCGTTGCAGCAGTTTACTGTCTGCAGCGCTCTAAAACAGACTAACCCCTTTAACTAGTCCCCCTATCGTTTCGACGATAAAGGAGCCCCGAATTCAAAGCGAGTCTTACAGATGTTCCCAAGATTTCTTGGGACGGCACAGGCCATTACATATTATTAGGCGCTGATGCTTCGCTCGGGTGGGTTGAAGGGTGTAATGAGCCTACAGCGGTGCCCACCCCCTCTGTAGGCTCTTTACATTTCTAGACTATTATTATGATTGTAATACAGCACAAAATGTGTTAAAATAAGTACAAATTTACGTAAGGAGATAAAGATATGCCAATGTACGAAGGATCAGATGTTCAAGTACCAGTATGGAGCGGTTATAGTGATACACAAAAGCGTTGGGTTGCAGATGTTACGCCAGGAATCGGAGCACGACACGCTGATGATCTAGTAGCGCCAGTGCTACTTGCGATGCCAGATGTTGACGGTGGCTATGAACCTATCGGTGATGGAGAAGACGGAAACAATGTTGGTAAAACGACAGAACATCGTTTTCCTGATACGGTGATCACGTTAGCTGATGTTGTAATAACACCTGTTGATCTGCTCGAGCTTTCACCAGAAGCAGAAGCTGCAGGCCGTATTAACCCGCACGCAAACCCAACTGCTGACCAGATTCAATAAGAAAAATTTACTGATCCAGGGAGAGCTACCAGCCTCCTCCGCCCCCACCCCCTCCTCCACCACCAGAGAAGCCACCCCCACCAAAACCGCTCGATCCTGAGCTGCTTGGTGCGGTGAAAGCAGTTGTCGTTGCGCTATTGAAGCTACCCAGTGAATTAGCCAGGTACACTGCGTTAAAAGTGTTCATATTTCCTGAATACCAGCTTGGTGGTTGACTGTAGAGATCTTTGAACTGTTTAGCCCAATCTTTTTCTAGGCCAAATAACATGGCATATGGCAGGAGGTCTTCAAAGAGCTTGATTTGCTGTTTAGGGCTATTGGGATCAATATGCTTCTTTTCAGCGCCCTGCGGGCTCTGTAGATAGGACAAACGGTCTTTTTCTGCCAGCTTTATATATTCCTTAAGGCCTAGTAGGTAATCGCGGGTGGCAACGCCCTGCTCGCTGCGTGCTGGCATGATACTACTAAACACGAAGGCTATAACACCGGATAGTATTAGGCTAATCTCAATTGGGAATAGAATCGGGATAAAGAACAGTAGTCCAATGCCGGCAAACAGCATAACAGTAGCTCGCCCGACGAACCTGCTACGAGCCTTTGCCGGATTACTGGTAAAGTAACCAGCAGTCGTAAGGCTCTGCGCTAGATGACTATCTATCTTAGAAAGAACACTGTACAGCTTATTCTTTTGGGCATTGACCGAAACGGTGTGTCCGACGCTGACGTTACCATCGAAGAGTTTGCTGATTAGATCTTGCTGTTCAATGCTCAGGTCGGAGATGGGCTTAGTAATCTCTAGCTCGTATTCAGTAGAAGAGCCAATGAGCTTATCTTTCTTTATCTCACTCAGACGCAGATACCCCTGCACTGCTGCCTCGATAATGCCCGCCGACAAGGCTTTGGCGGCCGTCTTCTGCTCCAATACGTAGGCACTGCTTATAACGTTCAGGTCCTTTGGCGATACGTATTCGGGGATAATAACGCCCCTGCCCTTTGGATCTTTACCTTCAGCTTTCCATTTGCGGTACAAGATGACAAAGGTAATGAACGGTAGTATCAACGTGCCTGCAATGATAACGATCAGGCCAATCAGAAAGTTACGTTTCTCGGCTGCCACCTCAGGGCCTTGGATAAAAGTTCCCTTAGTAAAGCCAATATCGAAGGTGACATTCTGACCTGAACCAAGGTTCTCGGCAGTTGTCGTTATCATCAGATCATCGGCTGCGTCTTCTGACTTGGAGATAATACAGTTTTGCTCCGTAGACCCGGATGCTCCGGTATAGCAGACTTGGTCACCTGACAGCTGCTCAAAAAGCTCTTTAGATAGATGTACTCGTCCAGTGACATTAGTCATGGGTTGTTGCCACTGATCCCCGTTTATGTCCCAGTAGAATTCATCCAGATTCTGGAAGTTAATAACATTACGTAGCTCATAGCTAATCTTGTAGGTGGTCAGGCCATGTACATACGTATTGGCATCTCCAATCTTCAGTACTTTGTTATCGTTCTCGCTCAAAGTCGTGTAGCTATATGATTTGCCTGTTTCATCGGTAACTTTCTGGACTTCTAAATTTACACCATGCCCCTGGTATTTCTTAGGAATAGCTCGCAGAATGCCATGATTCTGGTCGTAGGTTGGGAACTGAGCCACAATAGTCTCCTCTACGGACAGACGACTGTATTTCTCGCTGGTCCTCGTAAGGTAGTAATCTGCTGTGAAACTCTGGACGGTAAAGTCCTGGGTACTTGCGAATACCGGGCTTGTTATAAGGAGCGGAAATAGCAGTAACGTAAGAGTGGCAAAGAGTTTTTTAATCATAAACCTAGTATACGCCGCTTGTGTCCTAGTCAGTACTACTGCTATAAACAACATATGCAATACCGCGAAGACAGTCTTGAGTTTATCTGTGATACGGTGCAGGAGGCTAACCTGCTGGGTAAAGAATCGTGGACCTTTTTAAATCTCGACGTTCTTCTTAGGAGAGTTGATAGTCTGGCAAGTACTACTGTGGATCCGACCGGATTATCCTACACTGAGGTCTTGGCCGCTCAGGCTCAGCTAGAAGAGGTGCGGCAAGGTATGGTTGCCGTTATCGCACCAGTAGCCGGCCCAATCATGGTGGCTGAGTGTGAGCAGTACCTCAAAGAGAAGGCTAAAAAAGGAAACTAAATAAGGAAACTTCGGGTTTCGGCAGCCAAAGAACCGCCATACAGATATTCAGTCAGAAGCGCCGTAACTTCTTTTTGTAGATTACCCAGTTGCCCCTGTTCTTCTTTACTAAACTTCTTAAGTACAAAGTCTTTTTCGTCGTTCTTTACGCGGTGCTCACTGTTAATACCAATCCGTATGCGCCCATATTCATCCCCAATGTGACTCGTAGCTGACTTAATGCCGTTGTGTCCTGCACTGCCGCCGCCAATACGAGAACGGATCTGGCCAAATGGAATATCTAGCTCGTCATGAATAACTAATGTATCTGCGGTGGTGATCTTGTAGAAATCCTGTACTGCTCGAATAGCTCGTCCGCTTTCGTTCATGAATGTCGTGGGCTTAATAGCGATAATCCGATTACCGCCGAGTGTTGCTGTGGTGAGCTGACACTGTAGATCTTTCTTGGTAATCCAGCCACTGAACTCACTCTGGCTGCCTACGAAGGCGTCTAGAGCGTCAAAGCCAATGTTATGGCGGGTGCCGTCATACTCCTTGCCTGGATTCCCAAGACCTACTAGCAGAATGGTTCGCTGGTTGCCCAGTGTGTATAACGGTGCAGAAGTATTAGTGCTAATTGGTTCTTTAGTGAATAGTCCCATTACATACTAACCCCGTCACCTCGAGCAGCTTCTACTACTCTGGCCGATATTTCGGCAAACTCTTGAGGAGGCAATATGTGGCGTACGGTACCATCACCGGGAACGCTGGTAACTATTCCTGGTTCAGTAGACCTGACACACCGGATGACTCCATATCCAATTTTTGCAGTAAAGCCACCCGCATCGTCATAGGTGATACCTTCAGGTACGGTCTGGTCGCTTGTAGTCTCGCTCATAAGGGGTCCTTTACGAGCAGTATACCATAATGGCCTAGCTAGTCTTTGTCGGGTCGAGTACCGTGCTTGTGGGTCTCGTGCTTCTCTATAAACCAAAACTGTACTGGTGTGCCGACTAGGTCGTGGCTTTCACGGAAGTCGCGTTCCATGAATCGCTTGTAACTCCAATGGAGGAATTTAGTGTGGGCCCCAAAGACCTTAAAGCTTGGGATGGGGTTGTCGTCTTCGTGGACGATGTAATTGAGCTTAGGTGCACGGTTCTTGAGTCCTGCTGGTGGGTGCATGCTGACTACCTTACGGAGCCAACGGTTGAGGTCGCTGGTGGTGTACTTCTGCTGACGACGCTTATCTATTTCTAGAACCAGTTCAAATAGCTTCGCAACGTTCTGCCCGGTGACAGAGCTCGTGATAACGAGGGGTGCCCACGGCATGAAGGCAAAGTTCTGACGGATTTCAGCAGCTAGCTTGTCACGGGTAAAGGCAGTCTTCTCGTCCTTGATGCTATCCCACTTACTAATGACCAGGATGAGCCCCTTACCGGCTTCCTTGATCATGCCGGCAATCTTTTGGTCGAGCTGGACATTGAGTTCATTCACATCCATGAGCATTAGACAGACATCTGCCTGCTCAATGGCACTGAGACTTCGGATAACACTAAAGCGTTCTACGCCGACTTCGATCTTGCCGTTACGGCGAATACCTGCGGTATCAAGTAATTCGATCTCACGGCCTTGGTACTTTACAACGGTACGGTTAATATCTCGGGTGGTCCCTGCCCGGTCGGCTACCACGGCTTGCTGCTTCTTAGCCAAGGTATTAAACAGGTGTGATTTACCAACATTTGGTCGACCCAAGATTGCGAGGCGCAGACGGTCTGGTGCATCATCTTGAGATACTTGAGGGATCTGAGTTATCAAGCGATCCAGTAGTTCGTCGACGCCAATGTTCTGAGTAACACTTACTAGGTGGATTGGCTTAATACCCAATCGCTCGAAGTCCTTGTAGGTCTTCTTTCGAGCTTTGTCCATCTTGTTAACAACGAGGAATACCGGCTTCTTGCTCTTAAGAGCCATCTTAGCCACCCGGCGGTCTTCTTCAGTGAGAATGGTGGTACCTTCGATAACAACCCAGATTATGTCTGCGCTGTCGGCGGCTTGGATGATCTGCTCCTGAATCGTGAACTCAAAGTCGTCTTCAGCATCCTTCATACCAGCAGTATCGATTAACCAGAACTGGCTACCCTGGTAGTCAGCTTTGGCCCAAATACTGTCACGCGTCGTACCGGCTTCATTAGCAATAATAGCCTCCCGACGACCGAGGATGCTATTGAACAGAGTTGATTTGCCAACGTTGGCGCGGCCAACAATAGCGACGATGGGTAACTTCTTTGCCATTTGACGTTTATTTTACCACAAATTGCCCCTGTTGGCCAACCCCCTATTACGCTACCATGTTGACTTAGGCAGCGTTCAGTAATTTCAATGCCATTTGAGGGGGTAGAATCAGGAGTCTATTTGACTCTGATTCATATGGATTCTCATGCGGCGAGCGTATAAGTGTTGCTTCCAGGGCTGGTACATGAGGTTCGGTCCTCATTTCGTAATGCACGACCGCCATTGCTCCTTGCCCCGAAGCTTCTACGAGGTCAGCGAGGGCAAACATGCCTGCGTTAAGCGCGGTGGAGTTTTCTTCATCTTCAAAAAATGTGCTTGCTATCGCGCCATAAGAGTTTATTTTCCAGGGCTCGAGCGCCCCACGCCATAAGCCGGTTGCATGACCAGCCCCATGTAGCCTCCATGTAGGAAGTAGGCGGAGGTTGTGTATTGTCGCAAACCCAAGTGCAACCTCGGTGTGAGCAATACAAGTCCCTATTTTTTTAGAGATTGCTGGGAGAGCTCTGTTAGGTTGTGCCAAAGGGGCTTCATTGGTAATAACAGTGTGCGATAGTTCGGAAAGTCTTTGGGCGACGGCACGCTCGGTTTTAAGGGTCGTATCAGCGAGCCAATCCCCAACTTTTTCCTCAAGCTGTGGGTCGGGATCTTCTGGTAGCCAAAGCTCGCCGTTTGCAAATGCTTGCCTAGCTTTGCGGTGCGCCTTGCGTGAGATATCTGGTAAGCGTCTGAACATGAAAATAAACTATAACCTAAAATAGTATATTACGCCAGGTGGTGCGAGCCGGTTGCGGTCCCCTTCAGGATGTAGTCGCCGAACTGTACTCGGTGCAACGTCTTCACGGTATAGCCTTGCTCTGCAAAGGTTCGTCGGATCTGTCGATTTCGCCCCTCGGACATAGTTACGACCCAATCTTTGCCTTTGCCATCCAACTGCAGCTTACTGATGCCATCTTCCAACTCTATGCCGCTCTCAATAGCCTCTCGGTCCTTGTCTTTTAGCGGGATATACAAACTAACCTCGTAGACCTTCTCTTTCTGGTAGCGAGGGTGAGTCAGCTTGTTGGCTAGTTCTCCATCGTTGGTTAGAAGTAGTAGGCCAGATGAATCTTTATCCAGCCGCCCAACAGGTTTGAGGATATGCAGTTCTTCTGGCAGTAGATCGTAAATAGTCTTACTACCCTGTCCGTCACGGCTGACGACGTAGCCAGCTGGTTTGTTGAGGATAATGGTTTGAGTGGTCTCCGCCGGTCTGACAGCCTTGCCATCTAATATGACAGTGTCATCTAGGCCTACCTGTTGTCCAGATGTTACCAGGACACCATTAATCTGTACCCTACCCTCCTGGATAGTAGCGTCGGCGGTGCGCCGAGACATGCCAGTACTGAGAGCTAGATACTTATTAATTCGCATGGGGTAAGTATACCCTATGACTGTATGGTGCCGTCAGGTGCAATGCTAACTGGCGGTGGAGGCGGTGGTGTTACATCGTTAACGACTGCTTGATTAGCAGGCGGTGCGGGTGCAGGAGTTGGCTCATCTACGGGAGCGGTTGAGACGGGAGTTGTGCTAGGTTCTGGAGTTGGGGCTGCAACAGTTTCTTTGGCTTCTTCCTTAGCGAGTAAGGCCTGGAGATCTGGCGGCTTAGCACTGAGGTCGTTAATGGGCGAGATGACTTTGGTGTGTACCGAAGTTTGCGGATGATCACCTTCTCCTGGAGTTATGGTGCTGGTACGTTCTTCGGGCGCTGAAGTAGGCTCTGCAGCTGGTGTGGTGGCCGGAGTAGCAGCAGCTGGGGCTGGATCTGCGGCTAGAGTTGGAGCGGCAGCCACTGGCGTTGGTGTAGGCACAGGTGCAGGAGTCGGAGTTGGTACAACGGCTGGTGTTTCTACCGCAGGTTCTGCAGGAGCGGCTGGTTCAGCAACGGCCACTGGAGCAGCTTCTGCTACTGGTTCTGGTGCAGCGGTCGGTTCTGCTGCAGTTGCTGCAGCTGCGGGAGCGGCATCACTACCAAGTACTTCGGCCGCAGCCTTAGCAACGTCCTCTAAGGTGACTTGGGACTTTACGAGGTAACGATCGGCTCCGAGCTTGTCGGCTCGTTCTTTGTCTTCTGCTTGGCTGAGAGCGGTCATCATGATCACCTTAGTGTTCTTGGTCTCAGCAGTACTACGGAGGATGTCGAGCATGTCAAAGCCGCTGATCTTGGGCATCATAATGTCACTAATAATCAGGTCGGGTTTCTCCTTAACGGCCAGCGCCAAAGCTTCTTCACCGTCTTTAGCGGAAACAATCTCATATCCTTCGGCGAGCAGTCGTGCGCCGTAAATTTCCCTCAGGTTGTTGTCGTCTTCGACGAGCATCACTTTTGCCATTGTGTTGTGTGTTCCTATTACTGCTTATGTTTATCGTATTGTATCACGCGTTACCCCTAGGTGGTAGGGTTATTTGTACGGACTAAGTTCCCTGAATCACCAGAGTATTCACTAGTTTGGTTACGGGACAACCGCGGGAGGTTGATGAAGAAGGTGCTACCCTCACCAGGCTTACTCTCCACCCAAATGCGACCGTTATACAGCTCGATTATCTTACGACTAATAAATAGCCCCAGTCCGGTGCCGCCAATCGTACGAGTGTCACTGTTGTCTACCCGGTAGAATTTCTGGAACAAGTGTGGAATATCTACGGCCGGAATACCCTTGCCTGTGTCCCGGACATATATCTGCACGACGTTATTGTCTCCGGTGAGGCCAATAGATATCTTGCCGTGTTCAGTATACTTCACGGCGTTATCGAAGAGGTTGGTAATAACTTCACGCAAGCGTTCTGGATCGGCATAGACGTTGTACAACGGCTGTACGACCCGGATGCTTCCCTTTTCCAGCGAGGCATTTATGTTAGCGCCGGAAGTGCCGACCACAAACTCTACGATAAGATTCTTCTTTTGGGCTACGAACCGCAAGTCTTCACTGAGCTTACCGAGGAACTGTCCCATCTCGACAACCTCGGGGTGGTTAATAAGCCGACCGTCTTCGGCCTTGGCACTGTTAAGCAAGTCTTGGAAGAGGCTACCTAAGTGCTGCGTAGATTCGTGCGCCTTATCCAGATACCCTCGAGCTTTGGCATCGATCTTGCTAACCTTTTCATTAAGAGCCAAAGCTAGATAGCCTTCAATGGCGGCTACTGGTGTGCGCATTTCGTGACTGGCGGTGCTAATAAATTCAGCTCGCTGTCGTTCCGCGGCTCGCTCTTCACTGACATCTCGGAGAATGCCTACTGCTCCGCTCAGTTCACCGTGTCGGAATAATGGTGAAACTGTCATGCTGAGCATGACGCGTTTCTCGCTACCCTTTGCGATAACACTAGCGTTGTTATCTCGGTGCGGCTTCCCATCCTTGAGGAGTTGACTAAACGGATCATCGGCCGGTGGATACGGATTGCCTTTTTGGTCGCAGAGCTTGAAGACGAGTGCGTGGTCAATGCCAATGGCATCCTTAGGCTCCCACCCAACGAGGCGTCCGGCTGCCGGGTTTATCATACTAATGGTCCCCTTAGTGTCTAAGATAACGACACCATCAGAAACAGCTTCCAGGATGTTAGAACCTTCCGGGCCACCACCGGGAGAATGTAAGGCACTAACGGAGGCTTTCTTGCCGCCAAGTCTCCAGAGCACCAGACATGCCAATAATAAAATGGGCATGACGACTAGTAAGGTCGTGGTATTCACGACACATACCTTCCAGGATAAACAGATGCAACAAACACCACTCCATGTTCTGAGCGTGAGTACGACAGCAAATCCCACCCTGTTTGTGCCGGGACTGCTGATACAGGTATACGGTGTATCAGGTTTGGCATAATTACCATAAGAATTATGGCACACAACGACACCGAAAGATATCTAGACTCTTCCCTGTTAATGTGGTAATATCTGCAAGTCTGGCCTCATCTTCTAACGGTTAGGAAATCGGGTTCTCATCCCGGCAATCCGGGTTCGATTCCCGGTGAGGTCACCAAATGGGTAGTAGGTAATTTAGCGAGAGAAAATATTGGATTCACCCCTGTAAAGTTTGGCTTGCCGGGTGTTCCGCTGGCTAAATCTTCAAATGTTGGAAAATTATTGAATAATGCGGCAAAAAACTGTGCTTTTTTGACCGGATCAATCTGTTGTAACAGTAGCTCATCAAAGTGTTCCGCCAGGTAACGAACCCTAGCCTTCAAGCGTTGCCAATTAATAGGTTTACGGTTTATCTTCTTCATCTTAGTAGCCTCCAACTCTTTAATTTGTTGTTCTATACGCACAATGTCCTCCTCTATATATTTAATTGCTGTCTCGTTGCTTACGAGCTTAATCTTGCTTCCAGTCATTTCGATTTCAGTACGTAAGCCCTGAATGTGGCTATCAAGCGTCTCAAGCTCTTGTTTGAGTGCTTGTTCCCGTTTCTTCCACTCAGCTTCAATAACGTTCAGAACCCTATCGACCTGCTCCGGCGAGACACGAATACCGTTAATAAACTCGTTCACTCTGTCCTCCAATTCCTTTTTAGGCACACGGAAATAGTGGCCTCGTTTGTCACAGTGATAGGCCGGATAATGTTTACCGGACTTGCCGCGTGAAGCACTGCCGATAAGCGGTCTGTGGCATTCTGGGCACAGCACAAACTTGCGGTACGGAAAATCAGGGTTACGAGAACCTTTGATGGTCGCATACCGTGGCTCTAGCTCTCTTTTTATGATGACAATGTCACCTTGCTCGTCTTTGGTGATGACCTTTTTGCCTTTGTTAGCTCGGTTGAACTGGTCAATAGATACTAGGCCTTTAAAAGCGCACTGTACCGGCTTGCCGTCTGTCCACTTCTCGGCATTAATCCCAGCGTAGATTGGATTAGTGACGATACGATCTAAGGCCTTGAGGGTTAAGGGATCGCCTCCGCGCTTCTTTAAAACTTTAGATCGATCGCTCTTATCACGAACATAGTGCACCCGTCCTCGGTAGCCTAGCTTATTAACTTCCTCAACAATCTCCATATCACGCATCGTGCCACGAGCACGCAGATCGAAAATCTTTGTAATGTACTGGGCTTCAGTCGGATGGGGTTGTAATATGCAACGTTTTCCATTGTTCGTTTCGACTTTCTCACTGACAAAACCGAACGGCGGTTGTCGCATCCAAAAACCGAGTTGGGTATAGCGGATTTCAGCCCCAATCATACGACTCATAATATCCCGCAGTTCATCCTTGGAACGCTCGGCCTCTAGTATCTCGGATTTCTTGCTTGGAGAGTATTTACTCCACTTATATTCAAAGCCGAGGTGTTCTAGGGTATTCACCTGCCGCGAGCTAATCACGCCGTAAATGTCTACCAATGACACATTATTTGCTTCCAGCTGGTTTTTGAGCAGGTCGTACGATAGTGATCCGCCTCGAGTAAAACGGTCAATCGATTTTATGATAAACAGTTCAATGCCGTTCTTAGGATTCTTGCAGTAATCAATAGCTTCCTGCATTGGCTGCTGCTCTTTACTGGCGGATTCCAAAAAGACAAAGAACTTTTTTATGGTGATACCACGGGTTAAAGCAAAGCGCTCAATTTGCTCTTTCTGAGCTTCGGGAGAGTCACCCTCCGTACCCTGCTTGGTCGTCGAGACTCTAATCGCGGCTACAGCATTTTTGTTTGCGTCGTCTTGCATGACCCTTCTTCTCCCGATTGCTCTTCATCTAAGTAATCCAAAAGTAAATTAGCGATGAGATCGATACGCTCATTATCTGACAACGGCGCTTCGGAAGTGTCTTCTGGGCTCGGCTGGATTGGTTCTTTCTGTATCATGGCTACCCCCACTTATAAGCTTAGTATATACCACTAATAAGTATACCTACAAGTGTATTACCAAGGTATTAAATACAACTGTGGATATCCTGCCGATACGATATATAAATATTAAATAATAAGGAGTTAAGGGCTTGCATCTTTACTTACCTATCTATTAACATAGATAGGCGTATATAAACTCTACTTATGAATACACCACCACAACCTACCAACACCAAACACCGACCTATAAACTCACATCAACTTCAACTACTCACAACACTCTATAAATTTCGCTATACCACAGCTCAACTCATTGCCTCAAGTCAAGGAGCTAAACATACTAGAGTAATACTAACAAGACTAAAGATATTAGTAGATCAAGGATACATCGGGCAGAACTATGACAAAAGCTATAAGATCATTGGTAAACCGGCTACATATCACTTACTACCAAAAGGAATACAAATACTCAGACAGCAGCCATTTGTAGATCCAAACGTACTCAAGCAAGCCTATTATGACAAGAACAAAGACGACGTTCATATCCAACACAGGCTAAACGTCTTTAAAGCCTACGTATTCATCAAACAAAATTACCCCAAGCAATTTCAGTTCTTCAGCAAGAGCGAATTGCCTAGCTTGAAATATAAGCTCCCAAGAGACCTAACCGATGCGTACCTAAAAAAGAACGAAGATATTAAAGACAGCGCCGTTGTACGCAAGCTTCAACTAACCGCTCCAGACTATTTCCTAAGCTTCTATGAGGCCAGTGCGCCCTACTGGAGGATTAGAAACAGCATAAGACGCTACATTACCTATGCCGAATCAGAAAAGTGGCAGAAAGCCACCGAAAAAGACTTTCCCGTAGTGCTCATAGCTTGTGACGCAAAGGCTCTTGAGCGAAGACTACAGAATTTGACTAAACGAGAGCTAGACAATAACTGGGTTAGTGTTAAATTTGAGTTTCTATTCATAGAACGTTAGTATGTGAAGTCCTTATTTTGTAACCAGTGTTTGCAAAGCAAATAATGGTTGGTCTGTTTCCAAAGGAAAGAGACATGATCTTCCAGAATAATTTGCGCACTATATTCGGGGGGGGGTACAATACCGGTAACGCTATAAATTATATAAGGAAACTCACCATGCTCAGTATTCTGAATCTAACTAAAACAAACAAATTAGTCCTAGCGGCTTTTGCCTTTGTGGCAGTCTTGGCTTTTGGTTCGGGTAGGGCACATGCTGCAACTCTTAATGTAACGGGTGGCTGCACGCTGCCAATTGCTATCAACTCTGTTAATGCTGCAGCAAACCAGTCTGGTTGCACAGCAACGGGTGCTAGCTACGGGACGAGTGACACCATTACCATTCCTGCCGGTACCGTTACGTTGGCGGCCGACCTGCCGCTGCTTACAGAGTCAGTGGAAATACATGGTGCTGGCATGAGCCAAACCACAATTAACGGTAATGCATGGAAGGTGTTTGAAACCGGTATGGCATCAGGATCTGTTACCGTTACCGATCTAAAAGTTACTGCAAGTAAGGCGACAGCAATTCAGCTGGTCAACTGCGATGTAGTCCTCGAGAATATCGAAGTAGACGGCACCGGCCAGACAGGTAATGCAAATGGCATTATAATTTTTTCGAGTAACAGTGCTTCGTTAGATGTCAGTGCCGAGAATATTTATATCCATAGTCTTACTGGCACAAACGGGCAATATGCAGAGGGGTTCAGCGTCGGCTCACGAGCTGGTGGGCATTATGATGTAAACATCAACAACATTACACTTGCTAATGTCCACAATACTTTGGCTGGCGTGAACGGGATTATTCTATCCGCTGGTTATCCAGGTAATGGGGGCGGCACTATCACGTCTGTTATTAGTAACGCAACTATTCACGACATCACGAGTTCACTTATCGTAGCGCCGTTTGCAACATTTGCTGCAGCGACAAATGGCGATTCCACCGCAACGACTAATATCAATAACATCACCGTTACTGGTGTGCGTGGCTTTGCGGGTAGCGGTATCACTGCAGGGTTAAACACGGCCGCTTTTTATGCCGCCGGACTTGCCGGAGGTCCTAGTGATGAGGCCAACGTTAGCATTACAGTTAGCAATAGTCTTATGGCCGACAACCTAAATAACGGTGTATCGTCGAACTGTTCCTATGGAGATATGTCAGGTAACGTTGGCGGAGTCGGCACGGTAAATAGCATCATTACTTCTGCTGGCTACAATATCTCAGACGATGCCAGTTGCGCTGGTTTCAACCAACCAGGCGATCAACAAAATGTTAATAACATCATTTCCACCCTTGGCCCTCTTCAAAACAACGGAGGCGCAGTCCCAACTCGTGCACTTCTTCCTGGTTCTCCGGCAATTTCTGCTGGCGGTTCTGTCCTCGGTATTACTACAGATGCCCGTGGTGTAGCACGCCCAGATGAATGCCCATCTGTAGGTGCCTACCAATATGAAGGTGCAGTCTGCGGTGCTTCTACTCCATCTGCATCTGGCGGTAGTAACGCAGGAGCTCCAAACACGGGCGTTGGATCTGTAGCACAAATACTCAATGTGCTTGCCAGCATGCTCGGCATTGGACTACTAACATACGTATTCCACAAGCAACAACGCTCGAGCTAGTCTATATTAGTACCTATGGTTCGATTCAAGGAGCGTAGAAGTAATTCATCAAAGCGTGGAGCAGTCTCTAAGAATCAACGAAATATTCGCTTTGCGTTATTCATAGTAGGCATATTACTTGTTGGCGTTGGCCTGAATGCAATACGAAACTGGTACTTCATTCAACATGCCGGTGTACCGACTGGACACACCGTAGCAACAGAATCCACCGATGCTCCCAGCGAACAGCCAGTACCGGACAGTTACAGCGTTCCAGAAGATAAGCCATTGTCTATTCAGTTGCCAACAATTAAGACAGAAGGTTTTATCCAGCAGGTAGGCGTAGACAAAGATAATCAGATGGTAGTACCAAGCAACGTCCATATGGCTGGCTGGTACACCAAGGGCTCCTTGCCTGGTGATGCTGGCCTCAGTATTATCGACGGGCATGTGCATGGGCTATATGCTAAAGGAATCTTCTACAACCTGGGTAAGCTCAAGACTAGTGATACATTCACGGTAACTTACGGCGATAAAAGCGTTAGAAAGTTCAAGGTCAAACAAGTCCAAACAGTTTCTACCAAAGAAGCTGATACCGCTCTCTTTGTACGCGACAAGACCATTCCCAAGCAGCTCAACCTCATAACCTGCACTGGTCGATTTGATAAAGATAGCAAAACTTATGACTCTCGGGTGATTGTCGTGGCTGAAGCCTACTAGGTAGCTTAGACTTGCTCAAAATATCGGGGGGGGGTAGACTACCTATTAAACACAAGCGTTAACATAGGAACTAAATCATGCAAAGCATTCTGAATCTAACAAATACAACAAAATTAATTCTTGCCGCCTTTGCCTTTCTTGCTGTTTTTACATTTGGTTCTGGACGAGCTAACGCTGCAACGCTCAACGTGACCGGAGGCTGTACGCTACCAATTGCCATCAACTCAGTAAACGCTGGCGCAAATCAATCTGGCTGTACTGCAGTGGTATCTCCTGATTCATATGGCACAAATGACACGATCACTATTCCTGCAGGAACCATTACGCTTACCGCAAGTCTACCCGCTATTACTGAAGATGTAACGATACAGGGGGCTGGTATTGGCGATACTATTGTTGATGGTGACAGTGATGCTGTTGCCTTTGAAGCTCAAGATGTAACTATCGCTATATCTGATCTAACAGTGACGGCATATAGAGAGTCTGCGGTCAGCACCGAGGACTGTGACGTAACACTAGAGAATATTGAAGTTGATGGTACGGGGGCCACAGACGCTTTCTATAGCATAATTATCGTCAACAGTACTTCATCTAGTAAGACAATCACAAGCAATAATATCTACCTACATGACATTAATGATGATCATGATATTATGTATGGATTCTCGGTTCACCAAAGCGGGGGTGGAACAACAACCGCCGATCTTAGTAATATAACTCTAGCCGATTCCAGCAACTCCGGCGGCTCGTTCGATGGGTTTGTCTTAGGTATTGGGGCGGTACCCACTTTTGGTGCAGTAGGCAATATCAATGGCACTATCAGTAATGCAACTCTTAGCAACCTAAGCGCCAGCGAAATTAGCGCGCCGTATGCAACCTTTGCTTTCGCTAGTGGGGGCACGGCAAATGTAACAGTAGATGTTTATAATAGCACTATTACTGGGAACCGAGGTTCGACTGGTGCTATCTTCCCGATTGCTGGTATTAAATCAGCAGCTTTCTATTCAGCCGCAGCAGGGTTGGGTAGTAGCGATGTAGCAACCTCTACGCTTCGTGTGGGTAATAGTCTGTTCGCTGATAACCTAACTGATACTAACTCTTCCAACTGTGAGTCCGCCAACTTTACTAGTAGCTTTGGCGGGACGGGAACTGGAATTGCGACTACTGCCTCCCTCGGTCACAACATCTCCGACGATGCTACTTGTACCTCCTTTACTGAAGAAGGCGACCAACAAAACGTCAATAACATCATCTCCACTCTCGGCCCTCTCCAGAACAATGGTGGTGCTGTTCCGACTCGTGCTCTCCTTCCTGGCTCACCAGCCATAGCTTCGGGCGGTTCAGTACTCGGTGTAACTACAGATGCTCGTGGTATTGCCCGCCCAAGCGATTGTCCTTCCGTTGGAGCCTTCCAATTTGAAGGAGCTGTCTGTGCGGCCTCTACGACTAACGCAGGAACTAATGCCGGAGCTCCAAACACCGGCGCTAACCCTGTCTCTCTCGTAAGTTCGTTGCTTGCTTCTTTTACCGGGCTATTAACTCTCGGTTATGTCTTCGCTCACAAGCGAGCCTAGTTTAGACCTGTCCAGTAGCTTTGAGCTAAATATGATCATATAATACATACTGGTATTCATAGATGATTCAGGAGATCCGGGCTTTAAATTTGATAAGGGTTCGAGCACACACTTTGTTATTGCCTGCATTGTCTTTGATGACAACCTTGATGCCGAAGAAACGGCACTTAAGATCAAGCGATTGCGTCGTTCGCTTGGATGGCGAGACGATCATGAGTTTAAGTTCAACAAAGCTAGTAAAGATATACGTCTCGCTTTTTTAAACGAGATAAAAAGTTGTAAGTTCCGGGTTCGGGCAATAGTCGCCGATAAGTCTATCATCAGAAGCGTTGAACTTAGGAGAAACAAGGATAAATTCTATAACTACATGATCAAAGAGGTGCTCTCTAAAAGTGCTGGCAAGATTACCGATGGACGGATTCGTCTTGATGGTCACGAAGACCGGTCCTACAAGAAAGCGGCAACAACGTATTTTCGCCAGCAGGCTAATCCAGACGGTAGCATAATAAAAGATATGAAGTTTGTTAACTCTAAGAATGATAACTTGATTCAGCTGGCAGATATGGTTGCGGGTAGTCTTTTACGAACAACTCAAAAGCGTAAAACTGACAGCGATATCTACCTAAAAGTTATCAACAAGCGCACTGAAGATATTTGGTACTTCAAATAAAAAATTCGCTTCCTATCCTGGTTGTCCCAGGCACGCGCACCATACGGTGACAGTTCGGAAAGCGAATCAATTGTAGCTACATTTTACCTCAAATGTGCCACAATCGTCAACCGTAAGGGTAATACATACGAGTGGTTCAAACAGGTGTTCTTGCAAATAACTTACGGGGGGGTAGACTACCATTTAAACACTAGCGTAAAGTAGGAATTATAAATGGAAAGTATTTTAAATCTAACAAAAACAAACAAACTCATTTTGGCAGCCATTGCCTTCCTGGCTGTGGTTGGTCTTGGCTCCGGTCAGGCACATGCTGCAACACTAACAGTGTCTGGCGGCTGTTCGTTATTCAACGCCATCACCTCCATAAATGATGCTACGAACACGGGCGGTTGTACTGGCACAAGCTATGGAACGAGCGACACCATTAATATTCCTGCAGGAACACAAACGCTAACCAGTGACGTTAACAATATTTCAGTACCTGTAACGATTGCTGGCGTAGGTATGAACCAGACAACGATTAGTGGCGACATGGGTCAATATAGAGTTCTTACAGCAACCACTGACGTTACTATTAGGGACTTAAAGATTACAGCGTTTTCCGATACCGCAGTTAGGCTAAGTCGTAATGTTCAGCTGTCTAATATAGAGATAGATGGGCAAGATGCTACTGGAACCATTGGAATTCAGTATTCGACTAATACTGCAGGAACGTATACCGTTGAAGCGGAAAACATCTATATACATGGGATTAACAGTTCAAGTGGTTATGTACAGGGATTCTGGGTAGAGGCCAGGACGGACGCTGTCGTAAATGCTAGTTTGCGTAATGTTACGCTTGCCGACGTGCATAACAATGGTGGTAACGGTGTGAATGGCATTATCATGGTTGCTAGTGGTGATAATGCTGCCTTGACATCGACGATTACCAACACGACAGTCGATGACATTACAAGCACTGGTTTGACTGCGCCATTTGCAAGCTATGGCAGTATGAACGGTGGTAATGCAACCATCAACACCACGGTCAATAACATTACTATCACGGGTACACGCGGAATTGCTGGGACTGGCTTTACGGCCGGGCTTAACACCGCGGCATTCTATGCGGCAGGTAACGCATATCAAGCTGGCGACAGTGTTGATGTAGCAGTTACGGTGAGCAATAGCCTTATGGCAGACAACCTTAGCAACGGGTCGCCGTCCAACTGTTCGTTCGGTGATATGACCGGCAATATTGGTGGCCAAGGTACGGTTACAACCTCCATAACTTCAGCTGGCTACAACATATCAGATGACGCTAGTTGTGCGAACTTTAATCAAACAGGCGACCAACAAAATGTCATCAATATCATCTCAACCCTTGGCCCGCTCCAAAACAATGGTGGAGTAGTCCCTACTCGCGCACTGTTGGCTGGAAGCCCCGCGATTTCATCTGGTAGTTCAGTTCTGGGAGTTACCACCGACGCCCGCGGTATTGCTCGCCCAAACACTTGTCCATCTGTTGGAGCCTTCCAATTCGAAGGGGCAGTCTGCGCAGTAACTACAACCAATGCAAATGCTGGCGGTGCTGCCGCCCCAAACACCGGAGCAAAAACTGCTTCAACCCTGATGACTATTATTGCAAGTGCACTTGGCATAAGTATGATTACCTATGCATTCCGCAAGCGAGTTGCGGTAAAATAGGTACATGGCTCTCAATAAGAAAAGATCAAAGAAAACCACCAAGAACATCGCAAAGGGTAAGTGGCGGTCGCTTTCAACTCGGCAAAAAACACGGCTCGTGGCTCTTATTGTTGGCGTAGTGTTGATAGGTATCGGCGTAAATGCTGTGCGCAAATGGTACAAAATCCAGCATGCTGGCGTACCGGCTGGGCACACCGTGGCTACCGTTTCTACTGATGAGCCCAGTGAGCAACTCCCCCCAAAAAACTATAGTGTTACCGCAGATAAACCGCTATCAATCCAGCTTCCAACTGTTAAGGCAGGGGGCTTCATTCAGCAGGTAGGCGTAGATAAAGAAAACCGGATGGTAGTGCCTAATAATGTGCATATGGCTGGCTGGTACACGGGCAGTGTTTTGCCTGGTGCAGATGGTCTGAGCATTCTGGATGGCCATGTACATGGGCTGTATGCCAAAGGTATCTTTTATAACATTGGCAAACTTAAAACAGACGACAAGTTTAGCGTTACATTTGGCGATAAAAGCGTTAGAAGGTTCAAAGTCAAACAAGTCCAAACAGTTTCCACCAAAGAGGCCGATACGGCTCTCTTTGTGCGTGACAAGACCATTTCTAAGCAGCTTAACCTAATTACCTGCACTGGTAAGTTCGACAAAGATAGTAAAACCTATGACTCTCGGGTGATTGTTGTCGCAGAAGCCTTCTAGGTAGCTTAGACTTGCTCAAAATTTCCGGGGGGGGTAGACTACCTATTAAACACAAGCGTTAACATAGGAACTAACACATGCAAAGCATTCTGAATCTATCAAAAACAAATAAACTCATTCTGGCAATCTTCGCCTTCTTGGCAGTGCTTGCCTTTGGTTCGGGTCGGGTGCATGCAGCCACGCTAGCAGTAGATAGCAACTGCACACTCAACGAAGCAATTGATGCAACTAATAATGCAGTAGATGGAAATGGTTGCGTAAAAACTGGTACAGCATATGGAACCAACGATACTATTAATCTGCCAGCAGGAACGATTACACTTTCTGAAAATTTGAATTCGTTTACTTCTGGTGCAGACATCGTTGTCCAGGGTGCTGGCAAGGCAGTTACAACTATTGACGCGAATGGTTATCGAGGCTTTACAGCAAACGCTGCAAACACCATCGATAAAACGCTCAATGGATTTAAAATAATTGATGCCTCGCCCTACGCAATTGATATAAACGGTGCTCACGACATAACTATTGATGATGTAGAGGTAGAGAATTCCAGTTTTGGTGTCAGAATTGGAGCAGTACATATCACTGTGACCAATACGAATATACATGACAATGTTGCAACAGGTAATTCCGTTGGGTTGTACCTAATTGCTAATGCAGTCAATAGTACTGATGACATCTCAATAACCGTTGCAGATTCTCAAGTCAATAATAACTCGGGTGCTGATGTTGATGAAGTTGCTGGTCTGTCTGTTGCAGCTAATTCAGCTACTGCGGCTTCACTAGCACTAACATTGGAACGAACAACCGTTATGGATAATCAATCCGTGGGTGACGCAGGTGTTAACGTTGATTATAAGGAGAACAGTGCTTTCGCAGACATTAGAATAGATGCGGTTACGGTCGCTGGAAATATCTCGCAGCCGACACAGGCATCAAGCAGTGGCAACCCCTTTCAGCCTGCCTATGTCACCGGTTTTAATCTTGGCGTCGCCAATATCAACCCTGGCTTGAACTTAACAAATGTGACGGTCGTGAATAATCAAGCTATTAACGAGTTTGATAACCACGCTTCCGTCAGTGGGTTTTTCGGATTACTCATTAACGCGCCTGAAAAAATAAACTTCACTAACTCTACTGTTGTAGGCAACAGTGTGACACAAATTACGCCTAGTCCTTTTGGATCAATACCAGCATTCTTCATAGTTGGTGCGACTTTGGATGGCAATAGCCAGCCAATCGATGCTGAATCGGGTGGTTCGGCTCAGAACAGCCTAATAGCTCACAATACCTTTAACGGCAATAGCTATAGCTGTCGTTCTGATTTTGATGGTTCTGCTCTTGGTCTGAGCGGCAGCTATGACCTAACACCCGAGAACCTCGGAAATAATATGGCCGATGATCCAAAGTGCACCGACTATACGATCGTTCCTAACTTATATGACACCATAGAGCACGAAGTTGCAGATAATGGCGGCCCCGTACCAACAATTAAGCTCCTTCCTGGTTCCCCTGCAATAAACGCGGGCGGACAAGTGCTGGGTATTACAACCGATGCTCGCGGTGTAGCTCGGACTGGTTATTACAGTGTAGGTGCCTACCAGGGTGTTCTTGGAGACCAAACCCAGAATCCTTCATCTACCGGCGGTGCGTCCGCCCCTAACACTGGCTCGGGTCATGAGTCTGTCTTAAGTGGCGTATTTGCACTTACTTCTGGATTTAGCATGCTTATTTTTATAGCCAAGCAATACGCTAAAGAATAGTTGCACGTATCGAAAAGAATAGTAAACTAGTAACATGTTAGAACAGATTGGGGAAGCGGATCTTGCGGCGGCGGCCAATGGGTTTGCTGCTCCTGAAAGAATTAGTATGACCCCTGAAATGCTCGATATTCATATAGGCATGACGTACGAGCAGAGTTTGGATTGGGCCCAGAGTGAATTCGAAAGACTAGGTGCTATTCCCATCGATTTACGTACAGCACAAGACCATGCTCTTTTCGAAGATGTTTCGATGCTACTACTAGCTGACTAGACTACCTATTGATTGTAATTCCAGCTGCTTGTGAATAGTCAGATATACTTCTTAAGATAGTTACTTGCTGATCTTTCTTTAGATCGGTTACGGATATTTTCTGGCCTGCACGTTGGAATATGGTTTTTGGGGTAAGGTTAAAGGTTTGTTCGGTAGAGTTAGGCGATACAATGGTAATCTGTTTTGCGCTGACTTTACTGACAGTGCCAGTAATATTACGTTTAAAGAAGCTTGCTGAGCTCTCGAAGGCGCTGTCTAGAGTTTGTGCTTTGGCTTGCCTGGTTGATTGGTCCTGTCTGTTGGTATTACCCTTGTGATATGCGACATAGGCAGTTATCCCGATTGCAACTAATATAAGACAGAGATACGGCGTTATGGGGTGAAATTTTGATGAAACTTTCATGGTATGTCCTTGTGCTTAATTGTACTTACAGTGTGCAAATTAACAAAATGTCAGTAAGTAGTCGGCAACTCTAGTACAATAGAGGTAACCATAAGAGTATATATGACGAAGGCGACTGTAAAAATTGTTCAGCGTAAACGCCTAGCAGATAGGGCTGGCGCTTTTAGTGATAGGATGTATCGGCAACGTGTTAAGATGCTGCCTATTTTTGTTATGCTGGCCTCAATTGCCGCTTTGATCTACTTACGTGTCAAACCAGAATCTAGTAAATTTGTCAGTCGGTTAATTGAGTCCAGCGCAAGCCAGATAACAAATTTTTCGTTCTTGTGGTCACCTCTTTCTAGTCTTGGACTTCTATCGGTGTGCTCTCTTTTATATATGTGGATGGATTATCAGCACCATAAGAAGCCGCTTATAAAAATTACTCCAAAAACTAAGTACGGTTTTTTGCACCACTTGCGTGTGGTTGTGTTTCCACGTTTTCATTACCGCTGGAGACCTGCATTCTACTGGTTGGCTGTTGCGGAGGTGTGTGTAGCGGTATTTATTGCAGTTATTGCCATTGTAGGTTTTCCTGCAGCACAGGCTTTTTCGGGGATTGGTCTAGGCAGTCCGGAACAACCATACCAAATATCGACGTGTGAACAATTACAAGAAATGCAAGACGATAGAGCGGGCCATTACGAATTAACCGGACCAATAGATTGCACGGCAACAAACACTTGGAATAGTGGTGCTGGATTTGTGGCGGTTGGAAATGGCAGCAACGGTCAAGAATTCACAGGCACATTGGAGGGTAACGGTCATGCCATAGATGGTTTGTATCAGCGGATACTCACGGACGACACCGAGGCTGGGTTGTTCGGACTCGCTATCGGTGCTTCTGTTACAAATGTAAAACTTACCAATGTAGATCTTGCAACAGACAATGCTGATGTTCTTTTGGCGCCCATTGCTTCACAGGCTAGTAATTCTTCATTCAGTGATGTTTCGGTTTCTGGAACGGTTTTCTGCGAGGGTACAGGTGGAAGTGTTAATGCCAGCGGATTTGTTGGCATGTTTATGTTTAGCACGGCGACTAGGATATCGGTCGATATGGATATTACGAACAATAGTTATAGTAATGGAGACAGTGGTAAGGCGGCTTTCGCTAGTGGTTTGATGCTGGTAAGCTACTCTTCAAACATCTCGGACTCGTATTCTACTGGTACGATAACCGGTGCTTACACCCAAGGGGCAACTACCATGTTTGCCGGCGGATTATTCGGCCAAGCATTAGGAGGCACAGTAGACAATAGCTATAGTTCAATGGCTATTTCTATTACTCGTAGTCCTGAGCTAGACCCTTCCGTCGTTTTGGCAGGTGGTTTTGCGGCAATGGCAGCGGCAATTGAGATCAACAATTCATTTGCCGTTGGATCACAGACGATATCGACTGGTCCAATGGAGCGTGAGGCATTTGGTGGATTTATTGGCGTGGGGTTATACGAAGAAAATGCCGATCCACCATTTGGTGTAAATATCTCAGGCAGCGGAAACTTCATTGACGCATCTCGAACCGGGCTTGATAACTGTATAGGTGGCTATGTAGATAGTGACTTCTCGGTAATTTTACCAGAACAGTCGCCCGTTGGCTTTTGCTCGGCGGTGAACTCAGGTAATTCGCAGCCTAACTATTTTTATAATAACTCTACCTATGCACCGTTTAGGGTCGGGGGAAACCAAGAGTGGGATTTCACAAACGTCTGGAAGACGGTTACTTCGTCTACCCCTATCTTTCTTTCCCAGGCACTGGGGGCACCTACGTTACCTGGCAAAGTGCGAACTATAACGACTAACAGTGTAAATCCCTCGAGTTTAACGACGCAGTGGCTGGCACCAATATTGGATGGCAATACCCCACTCACCGATTACGCTGTGCAGTATAAACTCCACGGCAACAGTTCCTGGAATAGTGTTAGCCGATCACCATCGACTGACCGGTCTCAGCTCATATCAGGGCTGGTTGCTGGTCAACTGTACGATGTTAGAGTTGCCGCAGTTAATGCTATCGGTCAAGGGGATTGGGAAGTTCTCGAAAACGTTAGTACTAGTCGGTTACCGTCTGCGCCACAAAATATGATAGTAACCGGGGTGGAACAAACCAATCAGTTCGCACCGTTTTCTTTCCCTAAGCTCGATTGGCAAGCACCAGATCTTGGCGCCCCAATTACCGATTACGTTATTCAGTTCAAGCCCCGTCCGGGTAGTGATTGGGCGGCTTCCCAAGCTGAGCTCCAAAACTATGGGTGGGCGGCTTCAAACGGCACGTGGACTACTGTTGTAGATGGCACCGGAACAGACTTGAGTTTCGACAGTACTAATACAACCGATACCGATTTAGCACAGGCCATTGTTCTTGCTATTCAGGCCGAAGCACGGGTTATTGATAGCATCGACTTTCGTATTGCTGCGGTAAATTCATTTGGCCAGGGTAGTTGGAGTAGTGTGCAGAATTTTCAGGTATTCATCGGCATTACCGAGTGTCAACAGATGCACAGCGTGCTTGATCAGTATAGAGGCAGCGTATTTCATCTGATGAACAATATTGACTGTAGCGATACACTTACCTGGAATGGTGGCGAGGGGTGGATACCTGTGGGTGATCCCAGTACGCCATTCCAAGGAACTCTTGACGGTCAAGGGTTCAGTATTAGTGATCTGCAAATGAATATTCCTGCAAATGCCAGCTATCAAGGGGTTGGCATGTTTTCGTTTGCCCAAAGCGCCGAAATTCGGAACCTTGCTGTAACAAATTCCTCTGTTGCAAGTATGTTGTCTAACGATGTTCCTGCGGCGACACTGATTGCCTCTGCCTCTCCGGACACAATTTTAGACGACATTACAGTTGCCGGGGATGTTATTGGGGAAGATTTTACCGGCGGCATTGTAGGCACATTATCTGATTTTGATAGTACCGGCTTTGACGGGTCGGTATTATGGCAGGATGTTTCCTATACAGGGGTGGTGCAGTCTCCTGGCACCAGTGGGGGCATATTGGGCATGATATACGTAAATGTTGAGCAATCCGAACTTACCATGCAGGATATCCAATCACATGGCACAATTTTAGATAGTAGTCTTTCCGGAGGAATAATTGGTGGAGCAATGTCAGACGCTAATATTTCACTTCGAAATGCTATCTCCGATATGGGTAGTACTGGTACATGCAGCGAAGGAGCTGGAGGGCTAATAGGAATAACAGCGGTCGGCACGGTCGCCATAGAAGACTCAGCATATAGCGGCACAATTGCCTGTCCAATCTCTGGTGGTAATCCCGATCCTGCATTTGCCGGTGGCTTAGTAGGTGGCTCCTATGACTCGTCGCTAACCATAACGAACAGTAACTCTACAGGGCAGATTCAATTAGGCGAAGGGTCTGGCGGTGGACTTGTTGGCTTTAGCGCCAATCAAGGAACTGTAAGCCCCGCCGATCCAGAAGCTTCCTTGGTGAGGGGCGTTAAGATCCAAGACTCTAGCTCGTCGATGGACATAACTATTTCGAATGGTACGGTATCTTACGCCGGGGGGCTAGTAGGCTCGGCCACTTTGCTCGATATTGCTGATTCTTTTGCATCGGGCGATATTACTGTTGAAGACGGCAACCAAGTGGTGCGCGGAGTTTCTGGTGCGGCGGGAGGATTGGTTGGCGGGGCTACTGGGGGAAATAATTTAACAAGTGCGATGCGTATTCGGAATTCGTACGCGACTGGTTCGATTGATTTTTCGGCAGTAAGTCCTGTTATCGATACATTAGGCGGCCCTATAGTTGGTGGCGCAGTTGGTATGGTTGTTGGGTGGTCGAGAATTGAAGGTGTACATGCTTCGGGCGAGGTGAGCGTGACGCTCAACCAAGCGTGTCAGGTGGATCAATGTGATGACTTAGCGGCTTTGGCAGGTGGACTGCTTGGTACGACTATTGCGGTATCGCAAACAGCCACGCCAAGTATTTTGCGTGATAGCTACGCTACAGGACTGGTGAGTATAGGTGGCAAACAGGTTGTTGGTGGACTCGGCGGACTTGCTGGGTCTTTGCAGGGATATAATCATGCGCTTCAGGACGTGTATGCTACCGGGTCGGTTGGCCTCGCACAAGATTATGTAGCGGGTACAGGCACACTGGTTCGAGCGGGTGGTCTAATTGGTAGTATTAGCGCGCTCGGAACCGCAACGATTACTCGAGTACATGCTACCGGTTCGGTAGCGGGCCAAGGTTACTTTGCTAACCAGAATGGTGGAGCTGGCGCGGGCGGATTGATTGGTATTGCCCAAGGCCAAGTCGCTATACGGCAGGCCTATGCTACCGGTTCGGTGCAGGCCGGATACGCACTGGGCGGCCTGATCGGCGTGAGTGGAACGATTGGCTCTGGCACCGCGAGGGTGACACTGACCGATACCTACGCAGCCGGTGTTGTATCAGGCGCTGTCACAACTTTAGAGTATGATGATCAAAACGGATATATCGAACTTGGAGCCTCTGTTGGTGGCCTGATTGGAACTGCCGATCATACCGATATAACCTCATCATATGCGACTGGGGTTTTAGGTAATGAACAGCCTGAGTTTGCAACAGAAACACCCGAGGTTGCAAAAAATGCCTACGACTCAAATACCGGAGGTCTTGTCGGAGGAGTCAGTGTGACAGATGTAAGCGGAAACCCTAACCCCCGCAGCACTATTACTAATTCATTCAGCGCCGCGACGATACCAAACACCAGCAATCCGAACGAAGGTGCACTCGTCGGTCGTTTTACCCACGTTTTTAGTGAAGGTCAAGGGACAATCACTTCCAGCGAAGCCGATACTATGCTTGTCAATAACTACTTTGATGCTTCACTCAGCGGTGATGTGCCCTGTGCCAACTGGCTAGAGGTCGAGGGCCCAGTCGATCCCGACGCAGATCCTATACTAACTCAGAGTATTTACAACAATACGGTAGTGTGTCATACGGTAAATGCAGGCAATCAATCGCCGAACTATTTCAAAAATAATACAAGCAACCCGCCGCTTGATACGTGGGATTTTAGCTTACCCGTTTGGTACAGCCATGTTGCCATCTATCCAACGTTTACTCCAGGCGAGAGCCTGCCTGGGCCCCCGCGTAACCTTGGCGGTACTCCCACCTCATCGAGCATGGCATTGTCGTGGGATCCGCCGGCTAACGATGGCGGTACACCGATTATTAACTACCGCATACAATATCGACTAAAGGGTACCAATGAGTGGCTTGAGTTTAGCCATCCGCCGAGCACAAATACTTCGGCTACCATTACGGGCCTAACATCCGGTGCCCGATATGATTTCCAGGTATCCGCCGTTAATGCTGTCGGGCAGAGTAGCTGGGTACTTGGCATATACGATGTGCTGGTGCCCGGGACTCCGCCAACTCCTACTAATCCAACAACACCAACTACCCCAGTTACCCCTACACGCCCAAATCGACCAACGAGTTCGGGTGGAGGTCCGGTGACTACTATCGAGACGCCCGCTGGTGAAGAAGAGCCAGTACTATTAGATATCTCAAAAGTTCCAGAGACTGAACTTCCTGCGCCATTCCCCCTGATAACGAAGCAACCAAAAGTAAGCCTCGCACCATATTTCTTCTTGTCCTGGTTACTGCTCCTGGCGTTGTACTATGCTTACCGTGCATGGCGTGAGTATCGGTACCAGAAAGCTATGGCCGACCTACTAACAAAAGTTAGTACTACTAGGCAATCAGTCTCGGATTTCTTGGCGATAATTACACATTATCTTAATACGCCGCTTAGTATCATGAACGGCGCTTTAGAGTTGATTGCATCAAAGCATGCATTGCAGCCGGAATTTATTGCCCAATTCAAGGCTAAGCTTGTCGCCCTGCAGACAACATCAAATAACCTCACGTATCAGGCAGAGCAAGCATTAGCACCTGGAGATCGTCCGGTAGTTTCTGGCGAAGTCCTGGCCACATCAAACAAACAGTTGTGGGTGCCGTTGGCTGGCATTGCAGGGCTCGTGACGGTGACAGATTTGGCATTGTACTTTAGTAAATCCTACGATCATAGCTGGGGGCGATACCTGAATCAATTAATGTGGGCATTCTTTGGTGCGATCGCTGCAGTAGTAACGTTTCTGGCCTGGAAAAAACAGCGACAACTTCACACCCAAATAAAACAGCGACTAGCAACCGAGCAACAATTACTAGATCAAAAGAAATCCTTTGTAGCTGATGCGGCTACCAGTTTAGCTTCCCATGCCAGTGCATTACAGTCTGGCACGGTAGGTCTGGAGCAGTTCCCCGACACTAAGCTGCTTACTAATGGTATTGGGCAGTTGGTCCAATTATCTGAGTCACTTGGAAAGGTAAGCCGTTTTAGTGTTGTTGGCGGTCCTGCTCCAAATATTTCTGTCCAACACGCTTACGAGCAAAATATTGCACCGTTACTATCTAAACTGACTGCCGAAAAAGGGGTGACCGTGAGCAATTTACTCAGCTCCACCTCTGTTGTGCAAATGCAGCCAGAAGAACTAACTCAGATTATTCGATCAACGGTCGAAAATGCTGTTCAATTTAGCAATGCCAATAGTGCCGTAACTATCAGCAGTAAATCTGTTGGCGGCAAAACGCTCATAACAGTACATGACAAAGGGGTTGGTATGTCACCGGAGGTGATGGCACATCTTTTCGAGCCATTAACTCGCGGTACAGATTCGACAACCTTTGATCACCCCGGACTTGGACTTAACTTGTATATCACCCGCATGATTCTGCAGAAACTTGGCGGAGGCATAACTGTCCAAAGTACTCCTGGAAAAGGCACTACCGTTTCTATGACAATTCCACAAAGTCATTCAAGCCCAACAGGGTTTGCTCCAACTGTAATCACACCCATAAGTTAACAATTACATATGAGCAAGGCTCAAATGATACAATAAGCATAAGCGTAAACAAATTGATAGGAATACTCTGCATGCAAAACATCCTTAATCTCTGTAAAACAAACAAACTAGTCCTGGCAGCTTTTGCCTTTTTGGCTGTTCTGGCTTTTGGTTCTGGCCGAGCTCATGCCGCAACACTCAATATAACTGGTGGTTGCACGCTTGCTATTGCTATTGACTCAGTGAACGCTGGTAACAACCAGTCTGGGTGTACTGCTGTAGGCAGTTACGGCACCAATGACACCATCAATATCCCGTCGGGAACTCAGACGCTGACTGCAGACATACCTGTAATCACCGAAGATATAGTTATTAACGGTGCCGGTATGAGCCAAACCATAATTGATGGAGACAATGGACAGTATAATGGTATAGAAATCGGTACTGGGATATCTGCAACCATCAGCAATTTAAAGGTTATCGCGTATAGCGGCTACGCAATCTTATCTAACACAGATGAGACTCTAAATATAAATAATATTGAAGTAGACGGTAGCGATGCCCAGCCAGCAAGTGGCGAATTTGAAGCTATATTCTTGCAATCCCTTTCTTCGGGTACAAGAACGGTTAACCTTAGTGACATTTATGTACATGACATTGTAGGTTCGGCGAATGTTGTTGGAGCGTTGTTAATTAACCAGGGGCAAGGTGGGGTATCAAATGTATCCTTGCAAAATATTACCATTGCAAACATCTCAAATACTACTTCTGGGGGCGGTACTATTGGCGTAATGCTTTCAGTCGGCTTGTGGGATAACGTCTTTGGTGGTTTTGGTACGCTCAACGCTAACGCTGCTAATATTACAATTGATAATGTCTATTCGACTACTACAATTGCTGCGCCGTTCTCCAATAACGCTTATTCCAATAATGGTGATGCACTTGTGAATACAATCATTAATAACGTCACTGTCACTGGGACAGACGGTACACTAGACCCAACCGGATTAGCAGCCTCGGCAGCTTTCTATGCAGCATCGTTAGGCGTTGGGGCAGGTACAACCGCCACAAGTACAATCTCGGTTGGCAATAGTCTTCTGGCAAACAACAAAAGTAATGGAGTATCAAATAACTGTGCTGTAGGAGATTTCACAGCATTAGCTAGTGGACTTGGGACAGGAGTAGTTTCTGTTAACTCGCTAGGTCACAATATTTTTGATGATAACAGTTGTGCCGGTTCGTTTACTTCTCCAACCGATCAGCATAATGTGTCCAATGTATACTCTACCCTTGGTCCTCTCCAAGACAACGGCGGCGCCGTTCCAACCCGTGCACTTCTGCCTGGCTCTCCAGCTATTTCTGCTGGCGGTTCAGTACTCGGTGTGACCACCGACGCCCGTGGAATCGCTCGTCCAAACGCTTGCCCATCTGTCGGTGCCTTCCAGTTCGAAGGTGCTGTCTGTGGCGCCTCCACTCCTTCTACGTCTGGTAGCGGTAATGCAGGAGCACCAAACACCGGCGCTAATTCTGTCTCTCTCGTTGGTTCGTTGTTTGCTTCTTTTGCCGGGTTACTAACTCTCGGATATGTCTTCGCTCGCAAGCGAGCCTAGTATAGACCTACCCGGTGGCTTTGATCTAAATATGATCATATAATACATACTGGTATTCATAGATGATTCAGGAGATCCGGGCTTTAAATTTGATAAGGGTTCGAGCACACACTTTGTTATTGCCTGCATTGTCTTTGATGACAACCTTGATGCCGAAGAAACGGCACTTAAGATCAAGCGATTGCGTCGTTCGCTTGGATGGCGAGACGATCATGAGTTTAAGTTCAACAAAGCTAGTAAAGATATACGTCTCGCTTTTTTAAACGAGATAAAAAGTTGTAAGTTCCGGGTTCGGGCAATAGTCGCCGATAAGTCTATCATCAGAAGCGTTGAACTTAGGAGAAACAAGGATAAATTCTATAACTACATGATCAAAGAGGTGCTCTCTAAAAGTGCTGGCAAGATTACCGATGGACGGATTCGTCTTGATGGTCACGAAGACCGGTCCTACAAGAAAGCGGCAACAACGTATTTTCGCCAGCAGGCTAATCCAGACGGTAGCATAATAAAAGATATGAAGTTTGTTAACTCTAAGAATGATAACTTGATTCAGCTGGCAGATATGGTTGCGGGTAGTCTTTTACGAACAACTCAAAAGCGTAAAACTGACAGCGATATCTACCTAAAAGTTATCAACAAGCGCACTGAAGATATTTGGTACTTCAAATAAAAAATTCGCTTCCTATCCTGGTTGTCCCAGGCACGCGCACCATACGGTGACAGTTCGGAAAGCGAATCAATTGTAGCTACATTTTACCTCAAATGTGCCACAATCGTCAACCGTAAGGGTAATACATACGAGTGGTTCAAACAGGTGTTCTTGCAAATAACTTACGGGGGGGTAGACTACCATTTAAACACTAGCGTAAAGTAGGAATTATAAATGGAAAGCATTTTAAATCTAACAAAAACAAATAAGCTTATCCTGGCCACTTTCGCTTTTTTGGCAGTAATAGCTTTCGGTTCTGGACGAGCTCATGCTGCAACCATTACTGTTGGGTCTGGCTGTACTCTTAACGATGCGGTTGACTCGGTCAACGCTGGTTCCGCACAGGCAAGTTGCGGTGGGTCTGGCTATGGAACGAACGACACCATTAACATTCCATCCGGAACTCAAACCCTTACTGCAGACTTGCCACCAATTACCGAGCCAGTCACCATTGCTGGTGCGGGCATGGGGCAGACAACCGTTAACGGTGATGCCGGACTGTACAATGTTTTCATTGCAGATAGTTTGGGGGCGACCTTTGATGTGACACTCAGGGATATGAAAATTACAGCCTACTCTGGAAGTGCGATTCAAATGGTCGACGTTAATACCACTCTTCGTAATTTAGAAGTGGATGGGCAGGACGCGGAACTATCGTCGGATACTCCTGTGGGCGTGTTTGGCGACCAGAGTGCTCAGCTAACCGTCGATGCGGACGATGTATATATCCACAATATACAAGGCAACAATAGCTTATATACTTTCTATATAAATGCGGCCAACGAGACGGCAATAACTGCCGACCTCAATAGGGTGACGCTGGCCGATATTCACGGAAGTGGGGCGGGTCCTACCTTTGGTGTCATTATGCTGGCTACGGGTAGCGCAAGTGTTACTTCGAGCATAGCCAATACAACAGTCGATGACGTTACGGGCGATGATCTTGTTGCGCCGTTTGGTAGTTTTGGGGTGGCGGCTTCGGGCAACGTATCTGTCAATACGAGTGTGCAGAATATAACCATTACTGGGACTCGAGGTTTTACCGGCACGAACAGTGCTGCGGGTGTTAAGTCGGCCGCCTTCTACGCCGCAGCAGCTTCTTTCCAAGTTGGGTATCACGCTAACGTAGCAGTTAACGTTACCAATAGTCTTATGGCGGACAATACTAATGACGGCGTGTCCTCAAATTGCTCCATCGCTAATCTAACGGATATATTTAGTGGAAATGGCACTGAAGATGATGTCGAAACGAGTATTACCTCTCTCGGCCATAACATCTCCGATGACGATAGCTGCGCTGGCTTCAACCAACCTGGTGACCAGCAAAACTTCGATAATATTATTCCAACCCTTGGTCCACTTCAGGACAACGGCGGCAATGTTCCGACTCGCGCGCTTCTAGCTGGATCTCCAGCCATCGCAGCTGGTAGCTCGGTGCTTGGTATTACTACCGATGCTCGTGGTGTGGCACGCCCAGACGACTGTCCATCCGTTGGAGCCTTCCAATTTGAAGGCGCTGTCTGTGGCGCCTCTACTCCTTCTACGCCTGGTAGCGGTAATGCAGGAGCTCCGAACACAGGTATTGGCGCTGTATCTCCAGCTATGACGATTATTGCCACTTCTCTGGGTCTTGGCATTACTGCCTACGCACTACGCAAGAGGACTGCATTAAAGTAGGTTTATGGCTCGTTTGAGGAAAACCAATACATAAAACCAGTAAAACTTATGACTCTCTGGTGATTGTCACAACAGAAAGACGTTAGTAAATATTGTTCCTCATGGTATGGTTAACAGATGACAGACAGAATACCAGACTATGAGCTGATAGCCGCCGAACATGGATTATATTTTCCGTCTTCACTCGGGTCTAAAGTATTGGCCTCGGAATTAGCTGTAACTTACGACGAAGACTTGACCGCCGCACAGACTGACTTTGAGCGTATCCTCGCCATTCCCCTAGCTGATCGTAGTATTGATGACTGCCAACGCTACATCGATGTCTCGCGAATACTCAGTGGTGAACTATAAGGCTAGTTCCTTGCATTGTATCTCAGGGGGGGGTAGAATACCGGTAACGCTAAAAAACATGCATAAAGGAATTACTCCATGCTCAGTATTTTAAATCTAACAAAAACAAACAAACTAATCCTGGCAACTTTCGCCTTTTTGGCAGTCATGGCTTCCGGTTCTGGACGAGCACACGCCGCAACCCTAAATGTATCTGGTGGTTGTACGCTCCCTATTGCTATTAACTCAGTAAATGCTGGCTCTGACCAATCTGGCTGTACGGCTATTGTGTCACCAGAAGGTTACGGAACTAATGACACTATTACCATACCTGCCGGCACGCAGATGTTAACAGCAGATTCACCGACAATATCGGTGTCGGTCAAGATCCAGGGAGCTGGGATGAGCCAGACGACAATTGATGGAAATGCTGGGCAATATCGCACAATTCGCATCAACAGTTCTACGGCTGTCGTTACTGTCCAGGACTTGAAAATAGCCAGCTATCTTGGGCAAGGAATTATCAGCACCAATGGCAGTGTGACACTATCAAACATTGAAATAGATGGCACTAACGCCCTGCCAACGGGGAACCAATTAAAGGGTGTGGAACTGGGCAACTCCGCAGCGGCCAATGTTACCACGACAGCTAATAACGTCTATATTCATGATCTAGACGCCGCGGCAACTAGTGGGGTATATGCCTTCAATACCTCTACACCTACGGCCAATATACAGAATACTACGGTAGCAAATATACATAACTCTGCTGGCGATGCCGGAGCCTTCTTTGTCCTAATAGCCGGAACCGGCACGGTAAATGCAAATGTCTACAATACAACTATTAATAACATAACTGCTTCTGCAGCAGCGCTAGGATTTGGAAGCATTGGTGCGGCGTTGAGCGGTGATACCACCATCAGTGTGATTGTAAAAAACGTAACAGTTGTCGGACTTGACGGAAGTACTGGTTCGATTGGTGAAAATTCAGTGGCCTTCTTCACCGGTGGAGCAGCGGCGACACCGCACACCTCGTCCGTTACTATGAACGTCGAAAATAGCCTGCTCACCAATAATATCAGCGATAATGTATCGTCCAACTGTGCTGAATTAAATGGTAATGCGGCATTTGGTGGCCTGACAGGCACGGTTACTACCGGGATTATTTCCGACGGCCATAATTTATCCGACGATAGTACGTGTACCACCTTTACCCAACCCGGCGACCAACAAAATCTTGCCAATCTTTTCAGCACTCTCGGCCCGCTGCAGGACAATGGTGGTGTTGTACCAACCATGGCCTTATTGGCAGGTAGTCCGGCAATTAACGCCGGTGGTCAGGTCTTAGGCATATCTACCGATGCTCGTGGTGTAGCCCGTAATTCTTGTCCATCTGTTGGTGCCTACCAATTCGAAGGTGCTGTCTGCTCAGCTACAACCACCAATGCAAATGCTGGCACTAATGCTGCCGCACCAAACACCGGCATCAATTCAGTATCTCTACTTGGCGTGGTTATCGCCACACTACTTGGTTTGTCTGCCATCGGCTACTCTATCGCCGCTAAACGGAACTAGCACAATTTGGCCGAGCTGTTACTAGTAACTTCCAAAATAATCTAGTTGCTATCAATTCTCTACTAAACTGTTAAGCATCCAGCGCTCTAGCTTGAAAATCTACACTCTTCTCAGCACCCTCCCTACTGTTAGCTACTTTGACGTCGGGTTGTTTGGAGGCGTCCTTTGCCCTGCTGGGCATATAACTTTTCCATTCAACCGCATAGTTTTCTCTGGAAGCTGTAATCACCTCGTCGGCGCGTTGCTCGCTGCCGTCTTCCGTCGGCAAAACAATCGTCTCCCCAGATACCGGCTCCATCGGTTCCTCGGCCTTAACTCTCAGGTAAAAGTTGTAGGCTGGCTGGTTGAGTAGGTTGCCTTTCTCAAGCCAAGGTTCATACCGCCCTAATAACAGTCGCTCATCGAATGGGCTGCCCAATCCAAAGCACACAATTGTACTGACGTTGGCCAGGATCGCTTCCGTTAAGCGTTGTTCTTCCTGTTGAGCGGCAGATTGTTCGGCAATGGTTAAGAATAGCTTGTATTTGCGTGAAGCAGACAGCATCTTCACAAACGGCGTAGTCGCAAAGTTCTGGAACTCATCTACGTAAACGTAAAAGGGCTTACGCTGAGCTTCGGGCTGGTTGTGGCGTCGTTCGGCGGCAATCTTGAGTTTAGCCAATACAGTTGTACCAAACAACGTTGCGGTATCTTCACCCATGTCAGTACTAAAGTTACAGATAAGGATCTTCCCAGTGTCAATAATATCCTCGAAGCTAATGGTAGATTTCTTTTGACTCATCATACGGTTTACAAACTGTGACCCATCGAAGCGGTCTAACCGATGTGTCAAACCCTTGGTCATACTTACTCGTTGCATGCCTCCAGCTTTACCAAACTCTTCTCGCCAGAAATCTTTTAAGTGGGCTTCCGTGAGTTTAGCAACAACTTTATTACGAAACTCGCTGTTTCGCAGTAACTCCAAGCATGTAAACAATGTTGGGTTTTCAGTGCTAAAGGCTGTCCTAATGGTATTGCGTAGCATTCCTTCGATCCGGTGGGCGTTAGCATCGTCATCGGCGAAGACTTTTCTAAGCACCGACACCACTGCTTCAGTAACTCGCTCTTGTTCGACCAGTAGCTCATCTTCGTCGAGTCCCTCAGGCAACTCCAGGAGGTTGAGACCGATCGGGTGCTTAATATCTCGAGGATTTAGATACACTACGTCTTTAATACGTTCCTTGGGGATGTACTAAAGGAGTTTCTGAGCAGCGTCACCATGCGGATCAATAAAAGCTACGCCTTTACCGGCCTTGATGTCTTGCAGTAGGGCGTACTCCAGCATAGTGGTCTTGCCGTTGCCGGTACCACCAATGAGGTAAACATGCTTTTCTCGTTCTTTAGCCGTTAAGCCAATAGCGGTGCGACTACCATGGTGATTATTGGTTCCGAGAACAATATCGTAATCGGCAGCATTAGCGTGGTTCTTCATAGATAGCGGGGCTGGCAGTGTTTTCGCCACTGACTTAACCATATCTTCTGACTGCATATGCTCCCCGTACGGGAAGTGGTACAAGGCGGCTAACTCGGAAGTCCCGAGCACCGAAGAGTTACGGGTTAACGTAGCTGGCAAACGTTTATGAAAGGCGTCCAAGCGATGCTCCACTCGCTTAGTTTTAAACAACCGCACTTTTCGGGAGTACAGCCCTTGGTAGCCAGGTACACGGAACATATAGAGGGCGTTGGCCAACCCTTGTGCCCGCTGTCCACTGTTTGGTCCGACAACTAACGCACGGATATCTACATTGAATAGCTGTTCAGCCAGCTTGGCATGGATGGTATCAATTGCAGGCTTATTGATCGGACCGATATTTTGCTGCGAGCCGTAGTACCCAGATCCTTGTTGTTGGCGAGGCGTTCGAACGCCTGCCATTTCATCGCCAAGAATCTCCAATAAGCCAGCGAGCATACTAAAAATGAGCTTGATAACTTTGCCAACAAAGATAAATGGATAGTGCCACCATTCGCGGTTTAATCCCTTATCTTCACCGTGCAGTAACTGACTTCGTATTTTATTTGCCGCTCTGGGTGAAGCTGGAGATAGCACCAACTGCATAGCCAGTAGCTCGTGTTCACCAAGTTTTGTCATAGCGGTGGTTATGTAGGCCATGGGATCGTGTTGCTTCAGGTTATCATGGGCAGCTAGTCGGTAAGCAAAGTGGTTGGTCTGAGCAAACTCTAAAATACGAAAATCTTGACCATTGAGTGCAGCCGTCATGTAATCTTTAACTTCCCGAAACTGTATCTGAGGAAGGTATGCAATAACTAGTTGTTGAAAAAGCTCAACATCGTCTGGATCAAGGGCTGCTCGAAAGCGGATGCCCTCTTCCCGAGTAGCATAGACCTCAAGTGGCAATATATGTTTACGGTTGAATAGACGCTCCTTGTGCGTAACGCTACTAAGCAACCCGTGGATAGTGTCATATAACTCAGTTGTTGCCAGTGGAGACTTAGTACTGATATGAGGCGGTGTTAACTCTAGAAATACTAACTTACGCTTACGTAGCCGCCGGTAGTCTAGAATGTCGAGGATTATCCGAACGATAGGTAGGATGATGAACCATATAAAGAGGCATCCGCCAATGACTATAATTGGGATATTGAGGAGATGTGCAGTGGGCGACGTGCCGATAAGATATCGTTCGATAAAGCTAGGTTGAGTGGACGCAAGCAAGAACATCGTTTCTCCCGTACCCACCACTGTTAGGTATTCCTAGTGCAAGAGTAGCTTAATATTGCGGGTAAAGCAATATTGTTTTACAGAATAGTGACCTCTGGTGCTATAATTACAGCCATATGGCAGATAAAATGACCCTCGATATTGCTCAGGCATTAAAGAACGCACGCTTTGATAAACGCATGACACAACAGCAGGTTGCTAAGAAGGCTGGTATTCATGAAAAGTATTACGCCAAACTTGAGCAAGCTGTGTCTACCCCGTCACTCAAAATGCTGAAAAAAGTAGTATCTGCTCTCGGTGTTCACTCTTCAGATGTTTTACCGTTTTGATCGGCCAGCTTCTTAATATATTCTTGGTAAAAACCTTCTAACGCATCCGGATCACTCCAGCCTATTTCCCTGTAGGCGAGCTTCATTGCTATCAACATAGATTCTGCGTACTCACGATTAGCATTTTCTGGGTGATTCAGCTTCAGCCAGCGCACCATGGCGTCAGTATCTTCGTCATTTAGTCTGTAGCCTTGCATACGCATAGTATATCAGCCTAAGAACTTATCAATTCCGACAAATCTGGCCATTTGCCATGCTAGCTGAGAAGATTCGACTCGTCGCATTACTTCACAGCTATCGTTTTGGGATAGAACATTGAGTGAACCTTCGTAAAGTATTTGTCGATCGAGGATTACTATCTTTCTATGATGCCCGGCTGTATATAGAACCTGAACGCCAATTCGCTGCAACGCTGCAATGGCACTATGAGCATCTCCTCTTTGGTACTCATCATCGTGCTCAATCGGATCACGAGTATTAATTATTACTCGTACTTTGCGGTCTTTGAGTTTCTGTAAAGTTGGTAGCAATTGCGAAAGACGTCTGTTCGTCACAAATGGTGACTCAATGATTACCTCCTGTGAGCATTTGTTTAAATCTTTGGTAAACATAGGATAAAACGTCTCTTCATTGAGTAGTTTTGACGTTAGCAGGTCGAGGGGTGATTGGTTGCGGCGCAGTAAATTAAACATTGCGAGTCTCCTCGCTGTCTATAAGGACGATCTTACCATTTATTTCAACGAGACCTAGCTCTTCAAGCTTCTCATCCAGTTCCTGTAAGCTTAGGGTGTTCCGCTCCAACCCCGGTGAGGTCACCACGCAAAAAGCTCAAGCCAAAGGTTTGGGCTTTTTTCGTGGTGCCTTCTAAGATAATTGATACTGTGGTGCCATTGTAAATATTTAGAATCATGTTAAAGTTGTTTTTAGCATGAGACACGCAGGTATTGGTAGTTTTGCTACAGAGTTTGAAGAACCCTGCTTTATCGTAGCTCCACTTTTAGACAGAGGGATAGGAACTGCCCAGGGTGAGTACGCGACGGATCAGGAAACACTTGATAGTTTTAATGACTTCGTAGAAGGTGAGTTGCAGCCGAGTGATGAGTTACGCCCTTTTGTAGACCTGCCGGAGAGACACCGGCCCAGTCTGCAATTTCTATTAGATCGTTTTGTGGATGCCTCCGATGGCATTAACCCCGGACTACCGTCAGTAATATACCGGCAGATTGATCCTGTCACTGACATCGCGGAGGCTGCAGACCTATCTTACGAGGAAAATGCAGTACAGCTTGGGCGATTCTATACTCTAACGGGATTGCAGCCCCATGAGCTTTATGATGAAGTGGAAGATAAGGATGTTTCTTGGGGCGGTAGTTCAAATAAGTTAGCGGCAAGGGTCAGTCTTCCGGCCGAAAATCCAACGGCTTGGGCGTTACTCCATGAGTTTGGTCACTGCGGGATGTCTAAGGTTGGGTTCGCATTACGCGCAACGACTAAACTAGATGGTGGCATGGGGCACAGTATCAGACATGATTGGATTCCAGTGATCGGAGGGCTAACCTATACCGGATCGGATGGTTTGGAGAGAGGTACTATTCTAGAAGAGGCGGTAGCAGAGGGTGTCGCATCTTTTGTAAACCGAAGGCTCAGGTTGGTGCCGACGCGGTATAGCGAAGGTGGTACAGATATGCCTGATATGGTCGCCTCGTACGCGAGGTCGACTGACACTCCTAATAAGAACACCTGGTCTGCGTCTAGCCCGGCAGCAATAGCCCTTGAACTAATAGCACGGGAGCTAGGTATTCCTCCTGAACACTACTTTCGTATGTGGGTTGACTATGCAAATGTTGGTATTCAAGACATTGCAGCCAGACAGGAAATGGCTGAGACTATTTATAAAGGTACACGAGGTCGACTGACACTCGCCCAGCTAGAAGAACTGCCCTACCCTATGACCGCGGAGTCTAGTCTTGCGATACTGTGGGCTGTTGAAGATGCTCAGGATGTGCCGAGTCGCCAGCGGTACGCAGATATTTTTACTGGGCGAGGTCCACGCCGCAAGTAATCATAAGCTCAGGGAGTTATACTAGGCCTATGCTCGACCATCACATACAACGAAACATCGTCTACCGCCTGGCCTTCTCCCCTAGTCTGCGTTTTAGTGAACTCAAGCCGGCAGACATCGAGAACAAGCTATTCGACTACCATCTAAAGAAAGTCATAAAAGCTGGCTTTGTAGTCAAGAACGAAGGTGGCCAATATGCTTTGACACCCCAAGGTCGCAAGCTGGGTATCCATGCCCTCAATAACGGACAGGCAATCGTAGACCAAGCCTACTCAGTGTTATTCATGGCCGTACGAAAAGCGGCAGATGACACCTGGCTGCTGTATACTCGCAACACTCATCCGCTCATAGGGCGAACGGGTTTTATGCACGCTACGCCGGTGGCTAATGAGCAAACCACTGAAACGGCACGGCGCGTGCTCAAGGAAAAGACCGGATTAACTGGTAAATTTAGGGCTCTTGGTGGTGGATACTTCAGAGTCTTCGACCAAGATGACTTAGAAAGCTTTACTCACTTCACCCTACTTGTCTGTGACGACGCGAGCGGAGACCTCAACGTAAACGACGAGTTTGCTGACTATATCTGGCAAACTAGTCCTGACTTTGCTGCTAAGGAAATGCTACCTAACATGACCATTCTGGCTGACTATTGCCAACGCAACGAACCCTTTTATATCGAACAGACACTTCAGGCTGACTGACGCATTGCCTGTCGGATGGTGGGTGTAGAAGCCCACAGATCTTTGAGAAGTTGCGTTTCCTGTGTGGAACCAACCGTTTCGGTACGCATTATTCCGGCGATTTTACTGTCAGGGTCTCCCAGTGTAGCTAGCGTAAGGAGTCCGCCCATTGACCAACCGAGGGCTCGACTGGCGTTAATGGCAGCGTGACTATCAAACTTGACGGCCATTTGGGCTTCTAATTCGGTAGTCAGTTGTGAATGCTCTGCTTTGCGGTGGCGAGCCAGGCCAACGCTCCATAGTGTAAGTGCAGCGTGTGCGGCGCTATAACCAAGGTCGTGGTGGGTTTCTCGTCGTATACCACCTTCCCCGTGTTCTCTTACAGCTCGGGATGCATAAAGCCCAAGCGGTGCAAGTGCTATAGTGGCCATGCCGATAACTTCTTCTGGTTGCTTTATTGCACCACGTCGAGGGTTGTACAGTCGAGGAATATCAATTTTGCGATCCAGAACAGGCTCTGCTCCACGCCAGAGCTGCTGTTTGAGGTGAACTATCCCAGAGCCCAAAACAAAACAGGACATAACCCGTGCAAAGTCATCAGTAAGCTCAATTTCTTCACGAACGACGGCATCCATGACATGATCGATAATCTCCGCGCCAGCTCGTTGCTGCTCGAACACCCTGGTACCTGCCACGTAATTTGGTCCTTCAAGTATCTTAATCACAGATGGATCCGTTTCTTTACTGAGAACAGGTCCATCTGGGAAGCTGTAGATTGGTAGATTTAGTGTCTGAGGTATGTCTGGATTGGTCATGTCCTCAGTATCCTGGGAGTCGACTACAAAAGCAGTGAAAACATTTTCACTAGAGCAGACTTAGTGGTGGTACGGTAATCCAGCATTAATAGTGCTGGCTCGGTACAGTGTTTCAGCTAGGACTACCATGGCCAGATCATGGGGGAACGTTAGCTTAGAGAAACTCAGCTGCATCTGAGCTGCTGTTCTCACTTCTTTTTGTAGTCCATCTGGGCCCCCGATTATAAAGCACAGTTCCTGCCCGGTCTGAGCTCGCCTTTCCAGGAGCTCAGCCAGCTGGTGACTAGATAGCTGCTCACCTTCTATGACGAGCGCCACAATGTATGCTTTGCCAGCGGCTGCTAGAATGTTCTCTGCGGTATTTTGTTTATCTGCTAGATGCGTCACCCGAAGTTGGTGGTAGTGTGCCAACCGTTTAGTATATTCAGCCCAACCAGACTGGGCATACGCGAGTTTTGGTTCACCAATGGTAATAAGATGTATCTTCATAACATATACCTAAATACCCAACTGCGCCTTTAAGGTATTCTTCTCAGCCTCATTTGGCCATGGGTTAAAGGTACAGCCCTGCAAGCTAATAGATTGCTGCTGCATTACGGGTGCTGGTTGCCCTGCGCCACCGCAGTAGCGGTGGTCAAAACCAAGCCAATGACCAGACTCATGGTTGATGACCATGGAACGGTAGTCGTCGAGGCTTCCGTTAGCGCCGTTCCAGGCGTCACTGGCATAGCGCCAGCGGTCGTAGTTAATAATGACGTTGGGTGACACCGTGCAACTCCAGTCGCTATCGCAAATAGCTCCAAAGCTCGGCATGTCAGTCGCGCTCGACAGCCAAGCCACCATATTGCAGCCACTTTCTACCTGTGTAAAGCTGACCTGTCCATCCAGTGACCAACCACGTGGATCATTGAGGGTGCTCGTCAGCTTAGCTGCAAAGGCTGGCAACTCCCCTTCGCTAACATTACGCGCTCGCACACAGAAGGTATAGTTCTTAACCAGCTTTGGTGCAGCTACCAGTGTGACGCTGAGTTTTGTCTGCTTGTCTAATGCACTCACCGTGTCTACGGTTAGCTGGCTCAGATTCTGCACTCGTATACCAAGCCCAGTCCCCAAGCTACTAATATATGCAGAAACCTTACCTGAGTTAACGGACGCCTTTGTTCCGGATATGTCGTACCATGACAGGATGTCTTTGGAACTTACCTTCTTGGTTGTGCCATTGTAGCTATACTGGAGTTCCACTGCTTGCTTACTGGTTAGCTGCTTAGCTACTGGCTCCAGATCTTTGCTGGTGACCTTAGGGGTAATGGTATCGAGGGGCATCCAGATTGGGTCCTCGCCAATATAGAGTTGGATGGCTTGTACTACCCCGCTCTTACTAATGGAATATCCGTTCTTGCCAGCGACCAGCTTAGCACTGTCACCGGAAACGTCAATGGTCCAGTCGACACTCGCACGGTTAAAGGTTTTGCTCAGTTTATTGAGTGCTCCGTCGAACTGCTTCTGGTCGTAGTCAACGGATGTGTAGTAGGTGTGTTTGCCGAATAGATTGGCCAGTGGCAGCCACGACCGATCTTCTTTGAGATATCCACTCACCCAATCCCAATTAATCTGCATGCCAAGCTCTTTGGTTGTAACTTTCTGGCTGACTTGCTTGTCTGTACTAAGATAGTTCGTGGTAAACGTTATGGTGGACGGCAGCAGTTGCATGTCACGAACCTGCGTGAAGGATTTGTTGCCTATGCTCTGTCCGGCAAGGGTACTGTTGGGCAGAACTCGGTTCTGGTAGTAGGCAAATATAATGAAGTTAGCGACTAAGAAGAGTCCAGTTACAAGCCCGGTAACTACTAGCACCTTCTTGCGGTTAAGGCGTCGTAGCCTTCCAGTCAGCTTGCGCACGCGTGGCATCTGTAATGGGTTTAACTTCTGTAACTTAACTTTCATTACAGTTAGTATAACTGGCTTTAGCGGAACTGGGCTATAGGCAGTTCATCCCACTCGGTGGTATAGCGAGGGCTACGCAGTTTACGAATGGGTTGCCACTTCTCGGCTAGATCCTCTGCGGCATATCGAATGGTACCGCGCCCGAAGCGTTTGTTAACGGCGTCAAAGGACTCCATGCGCTGCGCAGAACGGTCGTGCTGTTCCGCGTCTGCCAAACCGAGGATATCTGTTTGTAGGTAGCCAGCTGGTTTAAAGTCATGCAGCCATACTCCGGCACGGTGATATTTCTGAGACGGTTCGAAAATATCGGCCATGAGGGTTACAAGGGTTTGGATAAGGGTGCCGGTATCGGCTGTCGGTGTATTAAATACCACTTCCCGACTCCAGGTCTTAAAGCCGGGCTTGTGTTTGTTTGTCATAGCGAACAACCCCGCCCGACGAGTTACCTGGTCAGAGGCTCGTAGTCTGTACGCTGCCTGGGTAGCAAAGCTGGCGAGCGCTGATTCGATAACATGGAATTCACTGGTATCTTCGCCAAAGGTGCGGGTGCGAGCAATGCTTTTAGGTTTAGCGTCCAGTAGCTGCAACCCAAAACAAGTTTCTCCTTTGAGTTCGCGGACCATTTGCTCTCCGCGGACACCCATGAGTTGTCGTGCTCGTTGCAGGCGTAAGTTACTTAAGTCGGCTGCCGTTGCCATGCCTTCACTGCGGAGCTTGGGGCCAAGCCGCCAGCCCACTCCCCAGACGTGCTCAATCTTAGCTTCATCTAGTACTTTGTGGTACAAATCACTTTCAGTGCTCGTCAGGTCTACGACCCCGTCCGCCTCAGGATGGGATTTAGCATAGTCACTTGCTAATTTGGCTAGAGTCTTGCTGCTCGCAATACCAATAGAGACCGGAATGCCAACTTCATTCCAGATACGTTGCTTGAGGATCTGAGCCACTGCTTGGTAATCGGTGTTGGCTAGCTGCGAAAGCTCCAGGAAGGCTTCGTCGATGCTGTAGATTTCGGCTCGTGGAGTAAGTTCAGTGAGGATTCGGATGATACGTTTAGAGACGTCTCCGTACAATTCAAAGTTAGCGGAAAACTGGGTTACCCCTTCCCGCTTAAAGAGCTCCCGGTACTTAAACGCCGGAGCGCCCATGGGGATACCAAGAGCCTTGGCTTCGTTGCTGCGGGCTACGGCGCAGCCGTCGTTACTGCTCAGGACTACGACGGGCTTGCCTTCTAAGTCAGGACGAAAGATACGTTCACAACTTGCGAAGAAGTTGTTGCAATCTACTAATGCAAAGACCGCTTGACTCATTATGTCTTGCCTCGATACTCATGAATAATGTAGGTGATAACACCCCACGGGATGACTTTAGGAGGTAGTTTACCTGCTCGGCTGATCATAAAAGCGTCATCCCACCATATAACAAGGTCACTTTTCTTAGGAGCCAGGGCTCGGTCAATAACAGCAATGTCCCCAGAATAAATACCTTCCTCCACTCCGCTGTCTCCAGCAATGCGCATGTAGAACGTACTAGAGGGATGCCGTACGAGTAACTTAGAAAGATCTAACGGTGACAGTCGCTGGTCGGTGGCAGCATTAGGAAACCCGGTATGTTCGGATACGCCGCTTTCAACTAACTCCTCATGGTCCATATACCTATTTTACAGGGCCTGGTAGGGATTGTCGTAAAAGTAAGCTGACTTACGGAGCGTAGGTGACCGCACCACTTGAGCCAACAGTGCTAATCCAGGTTTGGCCTGGGTTGAGCTTTATTTCTTCCCCTCGAGCGTCCTTGAAGGTGGTCTGGTCTTTGGCATTAGCCTTGATCCAAGTCCCTTCGGTAACGATACCGTCCTGGAAGATAAAGCACGCGCCAGAGCCAATAGCGTTATATGTTGTATACACTCCTTGTCGGCCTTGTGACATAACAAGGGCTATTACGACCTTAGGGCTGAGTTGTGCACCGGATCGTTCGTCGGTGTGTGGTGCACCACCCTCGCTTCGCTTGTAGCTGTTTGTCTTGGCGTCATAGTCGTAGTGTGGGTTGAAGTCGGTACTGGAAATAACCAGGTCAACTGTTTTTGCCGTTGGGGTCTTGTTTGGCTGTTCTTTCTTACGAGCAAGACTGGTAAAGGTACTGGTGGTAAAGCCTTTTGCAGTCTTTAGGGCATCCATTTGTGCGGTGCCGGTATACAAATTGTGTGGTGCCTCTCGGTTGTTTACACGTGTGTAGGAATTACCGTTGGCAAACTGGTCGAGGTCCTTGACTCCGTCTGCGCGGAGTTTAGCGAGGGCGTCGGTGCTGCCTCCAGCATGAGCTATGGGGGCGTCAAAGCCCTGTACCCAGTCCAGGTAGTATGGTCGTACGCTACGCACGGGACCAATGTAGTCTGGCTGTCCTTCTTGGAATAGGGTCAAGAAGCGGGTAATACCACCTTCGGCAATGGCTTCGTATACGACGCCAGCATCCTTGAGGCCAGCTTGTGGACGGGCGTCCAGGCTGTTCTCGATCATGATCCCCGTAATGCTCCGCTTGTTGAGTTCTGGTGAGATTTGTACACCAGTCAGCTTACTGGCTTCGGTCTTGGGCTTCTCTACCTTCTTCACGGCTGCCTGCTTCTTGGCTGGAGCGTCTGCTTTCTTACTCCCACCAAATACTACAAGACCTAGCACGATTAGGCCGGCTAGGAACAGCCCGGTACTTATACCCAGAAGGATCTTCTGCTTCTTAGTAAGATCCAAGAACCATTGCTTAGGGCTGCGACGTGTTTTCTTTTCCTTGGACTTTGGCTCTTTTTCTGGTGCCGGTGAATCTTCTGTTGGAATGTTACTGTCGTCTTCAGAAGACGTATCTACGCTTTCATGCCCATCTTCGGACGGAGCTTCGCTGTCTTCTAGCTCTGGTTCTTCTGGTTTTGGTGGCCGGGGTGTTTGTTTTGGCTTAAAGACAAAGTCGTTATTCATGCCATCTATTGTATCAGAGCTTATGCTTACTTTTGCTCAGTCTTCCCGTGATCTATGAACTAATAGCAGTATTGAGTCGGCTCAGGCTTTTGTCTTTACCTAGTACATGGAGTGTGTCAAACAAACCCGGTGAGAACGGCGCACCGGTTGTTGCAATACGCACGAGGCTAAACAGAATACCTGGCTTGGTATCTAGTTTTTCGAGCAGGCTATTCAAGCGATTCTCTAGATCGCCCACGCTAAAATCGGAGTTTTGTAGTTCTTGCACAACTGCTCGTAACAGGTCTTTCTTCTCTTCCTCGGATAACTTCTTGAGTTGTTTATTCTTGGGATCGTTCAGGAGGGTTCGGACGGCATCCGCTGACGGTTCGCTAAAGAAGAATTCAGTTAGTTCTGGTAGTTCACTAAAAATCTTGAGGCGTTCCTGGGTAATGGCTAGGACGGCCTTGCGGTAGTCTTCGCTGAATCCTCCGCTATTCTCTGGCCAGAAGCCTTCTGTACGGGCATACAGGTCGTCTAGAGTTAGGCCGCGGATGTGCGCGCCGTTGAGCCACAGTAAACGCTGTTCATCAAAGCGGGCACCACTTTTCTGGACGCGATCGAGACTAAACTTCTGGATGAGTTCGTCTTCGCTAAAGACTTCTTGCTCGGTGCCGTCGTTCCAGCCAAGCGTCGCCATAAAATTGACCATTGCTTCCGGCAGATAGCCTTCTCGAGCATAGTCGAGGACATCTTTGGCACCATCCCTCTTACTCAGTTTCTTTTTACCATCAGGTCCTAAGACGTATGGCATTGTAGCTAATATCGGCCGTGCGATATCGAGCGCTTCGTAGAGGTTGAGAAACTTCGGAACACTAGATAGGAATTCTTGGCTACGTGTAACATGAGTGCACTCCATGAGGTAGTCATCAATAATATGGCAGAAGTTGTACGTTGGGTATCCGTCTGATTTTATAAGAATGAAATCATCAATAGCCTCGGGTCCAGCGTGGAGATCTCCCATAACGGCATCGTTCCACTGGTAAGCTTTAGGGTCTGACTTAAAGCGCAGTGGCTTCGTGCCATCCCAGTCGGTAGATAAGTTCTCAGGACGGTGATTGCGGTACAGGAATGGTTTCTTGGCGGCTTGCGCTTGTTCACGGAAGGCTTGCACTTCTTCTGGCGTGTATGGGTCTACATAGGCGCGGCCGGCGTCGAGGAGCTTCTGAGCCCATGGCTTGTAGGTATCGAGTCGTTCGCTTTGCTTATAGGGACCATGATTGCCCCCAACTGATATGCCTTCATCCCACTCGAGTCCTAGCCAACGCAGAGATTCTTGAATATGTTCACCACTGCCTTCTACTTCCCTTACCTTGTCGGTGTCTTCGAGGCGAAGTATAAAAGTTCCCTTAGCCTGCCTCGCTATAAGCCATGCAAACAATGCCGTACGAATACCACCTACGTGTAGGTAGCCAGTTGGACTAGGTGCAAAACGAGTTCGTACAGTTTTCATCTGAGGTAGTATACGCTAACAGGGGCGGATAGCACAATGGGACTATATAGAAGCAACGATATTTGTTAGCTGGTCACGAGTGAGATCGGCATTGCCATCAATGGTATACCAGACACCATGGCTAATCCAGGTTGCCCGTGAGTCGTCGTATATATAGACAGGCTGGCCTTTAATAGACGTTGTTTCGTACTGCTTGTTCTGTGTGGCCAGGTAATCTTCTCCAAGGCTGGTGTTGCTCTTGCCTGTTGCCGTCTGGGTAATGGCGTACTGTCGGTCGTCGCTATTGGAACGGAAGTTAATAACCACCATACCCTTCTGGTACTGGACTGCGCCTTCTCGACTAAACCCTGCTGGGCTATAGCTTGGTACTGAAGCGCTAAACCCAATAGTAGATTGAGCGTTACGCAGTGCGATACGAGGAGCGTTCTGGTATGCAAAGAACACACCGAGGATTAGGACGCTTAAGCCAGCGAGACCTAGTCGGCCAAGACGTTGGTGCTTCTTGTGGGTTTTGTGGGTAGACTTGTGCGAGTTGGCGGACTTGAGTGCTTCTTCAAAGATATTGGGCTGGCTGGCATGGCCTGAGCGAGCGTGTGCCTTGGGTGCAAAGTGATCCAGTGTCGGCGGCGTGTCGTGTATGTCGTATCTGTCGGTTGATCGGTGTTTCTGAGCCTGTGGTGCTACTTGGACAGGGAGACTGGCTGTTTTAACTACTACCGTGCCGTGATGGTTAAACTTAGAAATGTGTTTGCTCCGAATAACCTGACTGTGTGGTACTTCCTGAGATCGATCATGACCATGAAAAACGGTGTGCTTTGGCTGGTTAACGAGGCCAGCTACGGCTTTAGCAGGACGTGGGGCCTGTTCAATAACGGGCTTCCTGACGGTACTACGAATCAGCGTCTTAGGGCGTTCTCTCCGGACGTGTATAGTAGTTGCCTGCCTCCCCGAACTTCTTTCGACACTTGGGTCTTTGACCGTAATCTTGTGGGCTTTGGATATCGGTTCTGCTAGAGCGTGCTTCCGAGTGACTGGGATAGTGGTGTGTGAGGGACTAATAACCTGTGAAGTAGAGAGGTCATTAATAGGACGACCAGTAGTAGAATCGTAGGTTTTGCCGTTAATTGTTATTGTGTTTTTTTTGACACCCAAGTGTTTGTTCCTTCGCGTGCTCTTATACATCAATAGTACCGGTAATGCTTGTAACTTACAAGCAGTCCTCACACCGGCGTGATATACTAGGACCAACTGTTGCCTAACAAAAACTATGGATTTTCTAGACCCAGCAAAGAAGCGCTCACACAATCGTCGACTCGTTATCGGGTATATCTTAGTAGGCGTATCAATTCTGCTGACTTCCATCATCCTGATTTTCCTGACCAATGGCTACGATGTAGACCGCAAAACAGGTGAAGTTATCCAGAACGGCCTGATTTTCGCCGACACCGCTCCGGAATCGGCAACCATATATCTGAATGGTAAAGACAATGGCCAAACCGATAAACGGCTAACGGTGCCAGCTGGTAAGTACGACATTGAGTTTAAACGAGACGGCTACCGTACCTGGAAGAAGACTCTGCAGCTAGAAGGCAGTACCATTGAACGCCTAGTTTACGCCCGACTGTTCCCTACTAAACTTTCTCAAGCTACCAGCGCAACCTACTCGGGTACGCCAACCTTCTCTACCCAGAGTCTCGACCGACGCTGGCTAGTTGTAGCCCAGCCTGGATCGCTGACCGACTACCAGATATTTGATACCAACGACCCAGCTAAGGACCCCGTTGAACTCAAGCTGCCACCAAACATACTGACTGCAGCGACCGGTAACCAATCTCTAGAACTCACCGAATGGGCGTCAGACAATCGCCACGTATTGCTGCAGCACAACTACGACGACAAGTCTGAATTCATAATGCTCGACCGAGAAGACGCAGCGAACGCCGTTAATATCAATACCTTACTTGCCGTAACGCCAAGTAAGGTCACACTGCGGGATAAGAAGTTCGACCAGCTGTATCTCTACGACGCTGCGACCAAACAACTCAGCACTGCGGAGACTAAAACCAAGCAGATCACCCCACTTATTAAGGACGTGAATGCCTACAAGTCATATGGTGCTGACATGGTGCTGTACTCTACGACCGATGCTGCTAAGCCTGGTAAGACCATTGTGAAGGTCTGGGATGACAACAAACCCTATACCCTGCATACCTTTAACGAGACAGACACTCTACTAGATCTTGCCCAGTTTGACGGAGCTTGGTATGTCGTTGTTGTGCCAGTCAAGGAAGGTCGTGTATACATCTACAAAGATCCGTTCGACAAGATTAAGGCTAAGCCAGCAACCGAGGCTACTGCCTTTGCAGTTATGAAGATGACTGATGCTGCCTTCCTGTCCTTCTCGGCTAACACTCGCTTTGTGGGCGTACAATCTGGAAAGAAGTTTGCCGTCTACGACCTTGAAACCAACCGTCGTTCTGCCTACGAAGTCCCGGGTGACGTGCCGATTACACAGAAAGCAACCTGGATGGATGGCCATCGTTATATGTTGGATCAAGGTGGTAAAGTAGTCGTCTTTGACTTTGACGGTATTAACCGACAAGAACTATCTACTACAATTGGTGGTGTCTTGCCCTACTTCACTCGTGACTACCAACGACTATATACTTTGTCACCTGTAGAAAACGATCCAACAAAAGTTACACTGACTCGCTCTAGCCTCAAAGTTAACCTTAAGCCATAGTTTCTCGTACTACTACCCTACGAGAACCAATCCTTAATGCGCTCCCATAGGCTTGGCGCATTGCTTGGAATGATCTTGGTTTGACCCTCTGACTTGGTCGCGGTGCTAGCCTTGTTATTGGCTGGGTCTGGGCTGACCTGCTCACCAATAACAATGAGGCGATTCAGAGACGTTCCAGGAGGATCACAAGTAATAAGGGTGGCAGTGGCAGCTTTGGTGGTGGCATTCAGGACGTCAACTTCGGTTGGCTTGACGATACGCTTTTCGTAGATACGGTAGCCGTAGCGTACACCGTCCTTGTTGAGATAGAAGGTGTCACCAATCTCTAGCTTACTAAGTAGCACAAAGGCAAACTTATACTGGCCTTTATTTAGGATGTTGTTACTGGAGTGACCAAAGATAACAGAGTTCCCTTTTTCGCCCGGGTTAGGAGTGGTGGCGTAGTGTACGACACCGCGCTCGAGGGCGTTCTGGATGGCATGTTCTTCTACGGACGGTTCGTCGTAGACAACTGGTATCTCGACGTTAATCTTAGGAATGACAACCTTGGAAACTGGGTCAACACTGCTACTACTGTCTATGATAATTGGTGTGGAGCTAACGGCTTTGCTAGGAGTGATAAACGGTGCAATAAAACGGTCGTTAAAGAATCCGAACAGCAGTACGAGAACGACGACTGCCCCCATGCCCACTCCGAACAGGAGTGATTGGAAGTGCTGCTTTGCTTGTAGCTTGCCAGCCGCACTACTAGATGCCTTAGAAGTTAACTGGTGCCTCACTTGGGCGACGGTTCGGGTGCCGGTATGGCGCCCCTTTTGTCTTTGCTGCGACGTGTTGTGGCTGTAGATGGGTGTTGGTGCAGTTGCCGTATGACTAGTAGCTGCTGGGGACTCTTTAGTGGCTGGTAGCTTTAGTTCTTGGGGTTTATCTTCGGTTTTCTTCTCTTCGTCCTTCTTGGCTTTCTGAGCGTCATGGACAGCATAAAACTCTTTCCAGACTTGGTGCTTCTCGGCGTCAGGCAGACCAACGTAGTAGTTGTGCCAAGCAGTCTGGATCTCGGCCAGTGATCTGCCGGACTCGGTTAGTTCCTTCATGTAGGCCTGGTGTTTGCTAGGCCGGTGGTCGAGGCTGGCGACTTCCTTAGCTTCTTCTTTGGCATTGGGCTCGCCGTCGTACAGAGCATCAATTTTTTGCCGAATCAAATTAACCGCTGGGTCATTGGCACTACTTCCCTGGCTAGACTTTGCTGGTGAATCAGATGAATCGGTCATGGTTACTTACTAGTATACAGTAGAGATGGGTATCTGCGACGACAGATATGCTATAATGGCCTCTGTTAAAGCCTTGGGCGAGTGGCGGAACTGGTATACGCGCACGACTCAAAATCGTGTTCCTTACGGATTGAGGGTTCGATTCCCTCCTCGCCCACCATTAAATCTGTCGACCTTCTGGCCGGCTTTTTATTTTGCACTAACTCTTCTCTGCTAGTTTTTGTGAAGCGCAGTTGTTAGTGCTTCAAACGTTTTGCTCTGGTTCTGTATCCACCACACACTTGCGGCTGCTGCGGTAGCTACTCGCCATGAATCCTCAACATCCAGAGATGTCTTGGTACTACTAACCTGCCCACTACTTGCAACTATTAACGAGTCTTGGTGCTTGGTAATAAGGTGTATATCGTACTGACTCGTGAAGTCATGTAGTGCTTCTACCAGGCGCATAAGGTCCATGCCGAAGGTAATGGCTGTGATGAACTTGGCTTGCACGGCTAGCTTCTGGAGTTGGGCAATACTGAGTACAATGCATGCGTTGCCGCGTGGTAGTAGTACGTCGGGGCTGGACGTGAAGTAATCGACTGCGTCCTTCGAGATAATAAGTGGCAGCTTAGTTTTGGCGGCAAACTTCTCAAGCACAATGGCTGTTTCACTGTTGCGCCCCAGATCCCCTGCGAGTAGTACTCCGTCTGCCCAGTTACTGGCGTCCAGTAGTTCAGCGAGTGCTTTAGATGCAAAACTTCCGCTGGGCGTACTGGGTGCGAACTCAGTTTCAAGTCCTGCGCCTTGGAACTTAGCAAGTTGCGGCCTGATGTGGTCCGGAAGCAATACTCGAGCAGTTCCAATACCTGCTTTCTCTGCTGCGCTGAATGCCTCGGCGGGTGCTGCGAAACCGTGGGCATGCCCGCCGATAATCAACAACTTGCCGGCATGCTGACGGTTTTCTGGGCGGCTCCATAGAAGGTCTGGGAATAGTGGTTCGGTCCCTTGTTTTTGCCAATATGCCTGCATAGTACCTACTTCTCTTTTATTGCCCACTAGCTGGCAGACGGGTCGGTGATCTCTTTAAGAAGTGCAGATGTTATTTCATATATTCCGCGATCACTACCTGAGTGTCCGGCAGTTGTGAAGATGAGCTTACTGTTAGGCATCGCTTTGTGCATTTCATACGCAGTTTTAGCCGGACAGACCATGTCGTAACGGCCCTGCACCAACCAAGTTGGGGTCTTAATCTTGTGGGCATTGTCTAGTATGTAGCGGTCTGGCATGAAGCAAAGCTGTGCAAGATAATGCAGCTCAATGTTCATGCCCTCTGGCTGGTATGTATCGAAGTTCTCTGCCGTGTGTCGGTCGTCTAGTCGCAGTAGTGACCCTTCTAGCTCGCTGTAAGCATATGAAGAAGCCTTCACGACTGCAGGGTCACTACTTTTCATTTGCTTGTAGTGGTAAGCGCTTGGGTCATCGTGGTGCCCTTTTGGTGTCCGTTCTAGGTATGCGTCCCAGACATCTGGATAGAACTGTTTAAATAGACCATTATCTAAGTAATCTGTTTCTTCTTTTGATCCTGTGAAGATACCGCGGAGTACCATGGCGTGAAGTCGCTCTGGGTGTTTGAGCGCATAGGCGAATGCCAGGCATGCTCCCCATGAGCCGCCCGTGATAATAAACTTCTTTAGTTTGAAGTGGTCTGCGATCTTTTCAATATCTTCAACCATGTCGTCTGTAGTATTGTGTTCCAGCAGTCCTTTTGGCAGGCTCTTTCCGGAACCGCGTTGGTCAAACAAGATTACTCGTTGGGATTTGGGGTCAAAGATCTGCTTGTGCCCATCACTACACCCGGCCCCAGGGCCTCCGTGTAGAAACAGTATTGGTAGCTCTGCTTCTTTGTTGCCCCACTCCTGTATATACAGACTGTGTCCGTCTCCGACGTCCAGGAACTGTTCGCTAATAGTATGTGCATCTGGGTTCATATGTAACTCCTACCTTCCTGCTATATATCTAATTCAATACTTACTGGACAGTGATCTGATCCCATAACGTCCGGGTGAATAGCAGCTGCTTTAATATTATCTTTCAAGTCTCTGGAAGCCAGCCAGTAATCAATACGCCAGCCAATGTTCCGGGCGCGTGCGTTGGCCCAGTGAGTCCACCAGCTGTAGGCATCTTTCTGCTCTGGATGAAGCGAACGGAAGGTGTCGATAAAACCAGCACTCAGGAATTTGCCAAAGCCTTCTCGCTCTTCGTTGGTGAAACCATGCTTGCCAACATTTGGCTTAGGATTAGCCAAGTCAATCTCTTCGTGGGCGACGTTCAAGTCGCCACAGAACACCACCGGTTTAGTTTCTTCTAATCGCTTGGCATATGCCAGGAATGCTGGGTCCCAGTGCTTGTGCCGGAGTTCTAGTCGAGAGAGATCCCCTTTACTATTCGGAGTGTAGCTGGTGAGTACCCAGAACTTGTCAAACTCAGCGGCCATGACACGACCTTCGTCGTTAGGGTCACCGTAGGTATCACCGCTGACGCCGTGCTCCTTGATGATATCTTCTGGAAAGCCGTTAATAACTTGCATAGGCTTTACCTTACTGAATATGGCTGTACCGGAGTAGCCTTTCTTCTTGGCTGAGTACCAGAACTCGTGGTAGCCCGGCAGGTCAATCTCGAACTGGTCACGCTGGGCCTTGGTTTCTTGTAGGCACAAAACATCTGGGCTGTGTTCTTCCAGGAACTTCTGGAACGTTCCTTTGTTTAGTACTGCCCGTATGCCGTTGACGTTCCATGAGTATAGTTTCATACCACTAGTATACCCCAAGGGGCAGTACCTGCAGTGGAGATTACTCGTACTGTGCTAGACTGAATGGTAATGAGTAAAGGATACCAACGAATTCTTCTGAAGCTGTCAGGTGAGCAGCTCTCCGGAAAGTTCGAAAGTGGTATCGACGCTGAACTAGCCTCTTGGATTGCTGAAGAAGTTAAGAAAGTATCTAGTTCTGGTGCCCAGGTAGTAATCATGGTGGGCGGCGGTAACTTTGTACGCGGTGCCCAAATAGCCGGACATGGCATTAAGCGAGTCACCGGAGATCACATGGGTATGCTCGGTACTATGATCAACGCTTTGGCCCTTACTGACATCTTCGAAGCTCACGACGTCCAGACCCGTTGCCTCAGTAGTATCTACGCTGAACAAGTGGCCGAACCCTTTGTATTCCGTCTAGCAAACAAACACTTGCAGAGTAACCGAGTGGTTATCGTTGCTGGTGGTATTGGCCGACCATATCTTACAACCGACACTGCGGCTGTAAGTCTTGCTCTCGAACTAGACTGCAATGTAGTTCTTAAGGCCACTAAGGTTGACGGTGTGTATACCAAGGATCCTGCTAAACACAAAGATGCCAAACGACTTGAAACTATGTCTTTCCAAGAAGCAGTTGAGAACAGAGAGATTAGTGTTATGGACAAAGCTGCATTAGGACTGGCTATGGAGCACAAGATGCCAGTGATTGTTTTTGACGCTATGCAGCCAGATAGTCTACTGAAGGTTGTGCAAGGTCAGACGGTCGGAACTCTGATTAGCTAGAGCTTGTAGCTTTTGGCGGACCATAGCGGAGCAGGTGTGGAACTATTTTGCTTTTAGCTCTTCATGGAATGGTCTTAGACCAGTGTCGGTTACAATGCGTTCCTGTTTATAGCCATTTTGTGCTAAAACAATCATACCCTCTGAGAAGCTGCCATCACCCAAATGCGCTACCTCAACCTCACTATAGACAGAAGAGAGACAGCCGATCGATACACAAAGCCGATCATGTGACTTAGAAAGCTCAACGAGGTTACCATCGGGTCGAGTTATTGGTTCGCCGATGGGCCCTGTGACAAAATCGTTTAAAGAAACTTCGCTCATAAAACAAAAAATACCATAAAAATGGTATTTTGTCTACTGGCGGGCCGTAGATAATTAACTCGTTAAACCAGACGTCATTCCGCTTGCGGCTAGCACGTGCTGAGCTAGGCTATGGTAATAGGTCGCTCGCTCAAGTAGATCATCAATCTCTGGCGTGCGCAGTAAGAATAATTCCGAAGCATCTCGTACTGCACCCATTGAGAAGCTACCTTCACCGCTTAGGTCCTTCTGCATTTTCTCAATAAAATCTTCTCTCGACAGACCTAAGTCATCAGCACGCGCACGTCGTATGGCCCTGTCGGCTATAGTCTCTATGTCTGCTTCTAGCCAACACATCAGACCATTAGGACTAGCAGTAATAACTTCAGCATCAGCAGGAATACGTACACCGTCTAGAAGAACGGGTCGTCCTATCTCTTTTGCGCGTTCAAACGCCAGTTTAGATAGCCAATCTTGACCATGCTCTTGGGCGTACTCTCCCCAGAAAGGCAGATATGCTTCTCGTCCGTCGTTCTCTGGGATAAAACCATTCGCTTGTGCAGTGGAGCGAACCACAGTACCAATGTGCATATAATCCACACCGAACTGGATTAGTTGTTCAGATAGTTCGCCCTTGCCTGCACCTGCCAATGCACCGAGCCCAATAACAGAAGTCTGAGACATAAAAAACACTATACAACCTTTCTGTATAGTGTCAATATTTTGTAGTTGTGGCGGAGGGAGAGGGATTTGAACCCTCGAAGGAGTTGCCCCCTTACCACCTTTCCAAGATGGCGCACTAGGCCACTATGCGACCCCTCCGCGTTTAACGAACCTGACCATTATACCTGTTTCTGAGTACAGAGAAAATTACTACATTACTTACTTGCCGCTCGTGCAACGGTCGGCGTAGAATTAGTTAGACGAATTATTTCTAATAAGTCCTCACACTATGCCCCTAATCTCACTTAAAGACGTCAGTAAACTGTACGGCTTCGGCGATGCAACTACCGTTGCACTAGACGAGGTCAGCTTAGACGTTGAGGCTGGTGAGTTCGTGGCCATCATGGGCCCAAGCGGTTCTGGTAAGTCCACCCTTATGAACATCATTGGCTTGCTTGACCGCCCTACTCACGGTGAATACACGCTCAGTAAGCGATCTGTTGCCAAGCTGCGTCCGAACCAACGCGCTAAAGTCCGTAGAGATCGCATTGGCTTTGTGTTCCAGGCTTTTAACCTACTCCCCAAGCTCAATGTGCTTGATAATGTTGCCCTGCCCCTAGTGTACAAAGGTATTACGCCGGTTAAACGACTGAAGCGTGCGGCAGCAGTGCTGGAACGGGTGGGTATGAGTGACCGACAATACTTTATGCCTCGAGCTCTGTCTGGTGGACAGATCCAACGGGCGGCCATTGCTCGGGCTCTGGTTAATGACCCGCAGATTATTATTGCTGACGAACCTACTGGCAACCTGGACAGTAGCGCTAGTCTGGTAGTCATGGAATTGCTGAGTGAATTACACCGCACCGGCAACACCATATTAATGGTGACCCATAACCCTGAACTTACCCGCTATGCCGATCGTGTTGTTTACATGCACGACGGCGGTATTGTGCACGACCAACGGACACCACTTGGTGAGGTGCCAGATATGGCTAGCCGGGCTATGTACTTATTCCCCCGCCGAACTGAAGAAGATGACCTTGCTGGTGTTTCTGCCATGATGGAAACCTTGCCTGATAAGACTATTGGTAAACCAAAGAAGCGACGCGCTGTCCGCAAGACCAAGCGCACGACTACCCGAACCACCAAGCGGAGGACTAAGTAATGTTTAGTGGCAACTACCGTACGGCACTACGACGGCTACGTAGTTCTAAGTGGCTGAGTACCCTTACTATGTTCGGTATTGTAGTAGGTATCGTTTCGGTCATTACGACCGTCAGTCTTGGCGAAGGCATTAAGCGACAGGTCCTTAAGCAATCTGGTCACATTGGCAGCAACTTGCTTACTATTCGACCGGGCAAGATCGTGCAGCGGGATAAGAACGGCAGTATTACCAAGGTTAACCCTGCCCTCGCCTACGGCTTTGGTAACGGTAGCCTCAGTGAAGATGATATTAAGGTGGTACACAAAACGGGTGGCGTTAAAGACGTTAGCCCCTTGAGTTTGTTGAACAGTGGTGTTTCGTCCGGGTCTGACCGCTATGACGACAGCTTTATACTTGGTACGGACTACCTGTTCCCCCAAATGGTCCAACAGAAAGTAGAGTTCGGCAGTTACTTCAGTACAGGTGAAGAAAATCGGCAGGTAGCTGTTATTGGCAAGCGCGTTGCCGAACAACTGTTTAAGGAAAATGTTCCGATCGGCCAGTCCCTAACTATTCGAGGTCAGGACTTTATTGTACGGGGCGTCTTTGATGAGTTTGGTAGCACTACTATTGGCCAAGGCATTGATCTTAACAAAGCAGTTTTTGTCCCGCGTACTATGCTGAACGAAGTGGCAAAAGGCTCCACGCAGCTTGTCCAGATTCTTATTCGACCAGATAACCTCGACCAAACTCCTAAGGTCATGAACGACTTGACCGCTAATCTTGCTAAGGCACATGGCGGCCAGCACGACATTACCATCCTGCGTCAGGACGAGAACGTCATGGTAACCAATGACATGCTGACACTGCTTACTGGCTTTGTAGCTAGTATTGCTGCCATTTCCCTACTGGTTGGCGGAATTGGCATCATGAACATTATGCTGGTGTCGATCAGCGAACGTACCCATGAGATTGGTATTCGTAAGGCTGTAGGCGCGACTAACAGGCAGATCCGTAACCAGTTTATGGCAGAAGCCATTGTCCTCAGTCTTGCCGGCGGTATTGTAGGAGTCGTAGTATCGTTCTTTGTGAACTATATGCTGCGTATTACCACCAACTTCCATCCGTTTATTACCTGGCAAGTGGTCGTTATTGCAGCCGGTGTGTCCATTGCGGTTGGTATTGTGTTTGGTACTATCCCAGCTATCAAGGCAGCCCGAAAAGATCCTATTGAGGCTCTACGAACTGGTGGATTTTAAAACAAACTAGTACTTTGCTAGGTCAGCAGATCGTTTGCCGTAATTTCACGACGTAGATCCTGGACTAACAAACCTTGTTCATTCTTCTCGGAGTAGTTAATAGACAGCTCTGTAATGTCGGCTACCCACATTCGTTGAGGGCCATCGCCTTCGTAGTAACTACGCTCAATGGGCGTCTCGTTGTTCTCAGTTCGGAGTTTGTTATGTACCGCTAAGGCTTCGGTTAGTTCGCCTCCGTCGGCGATGTGTCCATTGCTAGCTTTGATGTATAGCCCACCTCGCTCATACGCATCGTAAACGGCTACAAACAATTGTCCAGTTCGGAGGATGTTCTGTGAGTGGAGAGAGCCTGGGTGGGAGCCCCAATATAGCTTTGTAAGATCTGGGCTATACATAAAACGATATGGACTATTGTGTGGTGATCCATCTTCGTTAACGGTTGCCATGCTGGCATGCCGAACTTTGAGGAGCTCTTTAGCTCGCTGAATACGCTCCTGGATTAGTTTGTTGGAATCTTCCATGTAGCTACAGTGTACTCTACTTGCCTACTTCAGGATTATCGTAGCCAGTCCCAAGAAGGCCATAAAGCCTAAGATGTCAGTTGCAGTTGTAATAAAGATGGTCGCAGAGGTTGCGGGGTCTTTACCAAGCTTCTGCATGATGAGTGGTACGAGTGTTCCAAAAAAGCCTGCTACCAGGAGGTTAATGATCATGGCCATGGCTAGAATAATGGCGATCTTGGCATCTCGATTCAGGACCATTACTACAGCTGCCACGAGCACGCCGTTAATAAGGCCGTTCATGAGGCCTGCCCCCAGTTCATTGCGCAGGGTCTTCCAGGCAGTCTTGAGTTCGATCTGCTTCAAGGCAATACCTCGCACCTGTACTGCAAGGGTTTGGGTGGCAGCGTTACCACCCATGCCAGCCACGATTGGCATGTAGACAGCAAGTAGCACGTACTTACTGAGTACCGGTTCAAACCGACCAACGGTAAAGGATGCCAGGAATGCGGTAGCTAAGTTAATAATCAGCCAGCGGTAGCGGTTCTTTACTTTAGCTTTGGCAGAGTCAGTAACGCTTTCTGACTGGACGATACCAGCAAAGTTATACAGTGAAGATGCTTGGTCGTCTTGCAGGATCTTGAGCATGTCGTCGGAGTAGATAATGCCAACTACTTCGTTACTGTCGTTTAGTACGGCAATCTTGTTATGCGGGTTGGCCTGAAATAGAGCTACCACATCTCGGTGCCGCGCAGCATACGTTACGGTTAGTAGCTTCTTACTGTACTTACCAATAAGTTCACTCTTGGCAGCGAGGCCCAATCGGTGACCTGGTAGTGTACCAATAGCTTTGCCTTGGTCCATTATGATAATGACCGGTGGTCGTCCGGTTTGCTGTTCGTGGCGCATGAACTTCTTAGCTGCCGCCTCAATATTCTCACTTGCCTCCACCTGTATGTAATCCAGGTTCATGAGCCCCGCTGCCGTTTCCGGGTCAAAGGCCAGTAGCGTAGACAGTGAGTCTTTGAGCTCTTGGCTTACTCCACTCAGTACGCGTTCTCGTTTGGCTTTGCTAAGTAGTTGCAACAGATCTGTCGCCTCAGTTGGCGATAGCGTCTGGAGCAGTTTTACTAGCTCTTCTTCTGGTAACTTGCGGAGTAGGTCTTTTCGTACAGCCTTAGTGACTGAGCGCAGCATATCGATGCGCTTGTCAGGCTCGAGTTCAAGGAATACGCGGATGCGTTTGTCCTTTTGGAACAGAATATCTGCTAAGGTCACTGGGTTAACGTTGAGGCTAATGTTTGGGAGGTCTGACAGAGATAACTTTTTGTTTAGATTCATAACTACTAGCAGTATACAACATTGCGAGGGGCTGATACCCCCGTTCCGGTATAATAGGCTGAATGGTCTTTCTTGGTATATTTCTACTTGTCGCCCTTATCTTTATGGTCACTAGTATCTCAGGTGCTCCCTGGGTGCCTGCTCGTTCCTTTGACATCGAGAAACTCCTGGACGATGTCAAACTCAAGAAAGGCGATGTCTTCTATGAACTTGGTTGTGGTGACGGTCGCCTGGTCAAAGCAGCTGCAGCTCGAGGTGCTCAGGCTATTGGGTACGAACTAAATCCCTTTCTGTGGGTCGTTGCCTGGCTCCGTTGCTTAGGACAACCGAACACGACTGTAATGCTGGGGGATCTCTGGAAAGCAGATCTGAGTAAAGCAGATGTTGTCATGGCCTTTCTGGTACCTCGCACAATGCCAAAGCTAGATCGCAAGGCAGCTACAGAACTAAAGCCCTCTGCGCTGCTGGTGAGCTACATCTTTCCTATTGTGAGCAAAAAGACTGCACATACAAGCAGCGGTAGCTGGCATGTCTACCGATACGCAAAGAAAAGTTAATACATCTGGCAGCGCTACTAGAACGCGTGTTGCAAGAGTGAGGTAATAGCGGCACCTGAGCCGATGATTAGGCCGATACCGACCATGCCCACTACAATACCTAAGATACTGAGCGCAAAGTCTTCTAAGATAATGGCTAATGCTATGATCACACCCCCAAGCGCTGGGAGAGTGTCGAGACCAGAGAACGGTACGGCGAAGAATGCTCCGGCCGTACAGAGTAGCACTATGAACCCCAAGATTGAGCGGATGATGTTATTCTCGAGCAGTCCGCTGAGCCGAGGCCGGGAATACTTCTCAAACCACTTGATGCGCCTGACCATGAATGGCAGGGCTCGTTTGAGGATCCGACCTTCCAGTGAGATCTTCCGAAAGCGTTGTGGCATCCAGAGTGAACGGCGACCAACCAACATCTGCGCGGCCGCGATAAAGGAAACGGGGAGTAGTAAGATGTGGGTTATGCCACCGGTAGTGACGGGTAGTGCCGGCACACTCAGCATTAAGAGAAAGACAATGGCAAAACTCTTCTGTTCGAACATATCGATCATGGTGCCCAGAGTTTTGGTCTGTTTGCCGGCAAGCCACTCAGAAACCTCTTGGCTAAATGGAATGTTTAAGTCGGTTTTAATAGGTTGCCCCATAGCCGGAAGTATAGAGTAAAGGGCCTCAAGTATAAAGCAGCGACCCGTGTCATATCTGTTTCAGGTTGCCTGCTGTGATACAGGTGATCTATACTAGGATCTAAGAAGTTCAAAAATAGAAAGACGTTTCATGACAAGAATATTCCATAGCTCGACAAAGTCCCCGGAGCTGGCAGAGCTTACCCAAGTAACAGATGGTGCTTGGATTCACTTAGAGTCTCCGACAGAAGACGACCTTACCGCCCTCAGTGTTGAACACAAGCTAGACCTCGACCTGCTTAAGGACGGCATTGACCCTAACGAGTCGCCCCGTATCGAACGGGATGGTGAACAAGTATATATATTTACCCGTTTCTGCCTGCCTGAAGCCGAAAAGATAACCACTGCCCCACTACTTATTGTCTATACCAAAGGTGTTACTATCACGATCTGTGAACAAACCTTTACACACCTGGAGCAAATCACCAAGGGCCCGTTCGGTATTATTACCAGCAAGCGTGCTCAGCTGATCCTCGAGATCCTGCAGGCAATTAACGGAGGCTACAAGCGGCGTATCAACACGGCAAGCCGCCGAATTCTGCAAACGCGGTCTCACCTGGATAAAGACCAGATCACCAACAGGGACTTCATTGGTTTTATCGACATCGAAGAAGATCTTAACGATTTCTTACTTGTACTTGAGCCAATGGCAGCGGTGCTTAATTCATTGCTCAACGGACGCTTTATGCGTCTCTATGAAGAAGACAAAGATCTAATCGAAGACCTCTCGTTGGGGAATCAGGAGCTAACGCTGCTTGCGCAGTCACGTTTGACTACGCTGCGTAACATTCGTGAAGCCTACGCGACTATTATGGCCAATAGCCTAAACAAGGTCTTCAAGCTCATGACCAGCATCACGATACTTATGGGTATCTTTACCCTGATTACCGGTATCTATAGCATGAATATTGCCCTGCCAGCAGCACACAACCCTAATGCCTTTTGGATTATCCTTAGCATAACCGGTGGCTTTATTGGATTTGCTGCTGCCTTCTTCAAGCGGAACAAGTGGTTTTAGTTAGTTTTGGAGCGGCCATCGTAGATGTTATCGCAACTAAACTCTTCACTTCTGTTTAAAGGCCATGTTATTAACTGAATGAGTAATTACAGCCGTTATAGCCATAAAGAATAGAAAGTAAGCCCCGCTGTTCAGCCAAAACTCTTTCGCTGTAGCAGCCTTGATTAGCTCATTTAGTACATCAGCCGGCTGGGTGGCAATATTCCAAATGTTCAATCTGCTTTGTAGTGCAAACTGTGAAGCAAGAGCGATATACAGTACAAACAGCCCCAGCCACCACCTCATTCTCCGAACATTCAGCTGTTGTAAACACACACCATATACTGCTATGCCAATCATGGCATAGACGATTGGCGGCAAGAGTTTCCAACTGGAAAGACTGCAGCTATCGGTAAAGTATGTTACAGAGTGTACGGGACACAACTCTGTGATATGCCTGATTTCAGTAACACTGTACAACGTATATGGGATGAACAATGCTAATGCGACCGAAATGACAGCTCTAACGCTAGACAGTTTTGTGTGCTTAAGCATAACGGAAAGCAATACTGGGCCAGCCAGTAGAGTGAACCGTAGCGAGCTTAAAACAAAGCGATGTGCATTTGATAACTGAGGATAGAGATTACTATCGTGCAAAAATAAAACTATAAACACAGCAACAGCGAATAGTGCAACCTGATAGCGGCTATTTAACTTCATGTACCCTCACTTTATAGTCAACACGACTTCTGCGTCGATTAATCACTGACTCTGGCACAACTTTTGCCCGATTGTATCTAAGGTATTCTCCCAGTGTAGGCGAGACGTAACTATAACCACTTTGTCGTCTTACTACCGACTTGTTCTGCATTGGTTTATTCACCGTATATTGTTTTAGGAATATTGGAAGCTGCTTCATGAGCACCTTTGCCTGTTCAAGACGTACCCTACCAATGGTATAGTTGGGCTCAAGCGGGACCTCCCAAGCTGCCAGTAACGTTAGATCCGACGCTTCACCAGCCCTTTGAATTATACTCACGCTCGTACTCGTTCCATCCTCATTTACTTTCTGCCACCAGCCAGCGCTATCCCCCATATAGTCTGGCGTTCCGCCCCAAACAACTTCTAAGTATGTTGTCGATTTATTAGAGTAGGCTGATCTCGGTAAGCGGAACGGTTCCATCAGCAGCACAGCATCTGCACTCTTAAACTTGTCCAGGAGTGCTCGTTCGGATTTCAGACTCACAGCTCGGTCAGGAAGTGTGTAATGACTTGTTTTACTCCAAGCGTGTCTATTAAAGCGAAGTAGCACTGTCCGAAAACTTAGGTATAGTGACAGTCCGATATGCCCGATCATTGTCATCGCACCAAAACGCTTAATCCTATATGCTACCCAGCTAAACCACTGCGAATACGGAATTCTGTATAACCCGATATCTGCTGGTAGCGCAGTAGTTACAGCTTCGCAAACTATTTGAGAAGTCATGCGATATCCAGACAAAATGAATATTCTTGGATTACGATCTGACATGCACTAAGTATAGCTAATGAAAAGACTTCCGAAGAAGCTTTTGAATATAACTGGGATTGGAGGCCATCGTGGAATTTATTGCAACTAATTTTTATGTCGCAAGGGCTTGAAGGTCAATAACATCACCAGGATACCATTGATATTGCCCAAGGCGCTTGCCGTTGAAAGGACCATCCGCGCCGTCAATCGCCTGAAGCTGGTTAACTTGCGCACAAAACTCGGTAATATGTTCGTCAAAATAACCTCCACGCACCTCCAGAATCCCCCCATCACGCTTGAGATTAGGATTATGCCTCGTTGAATCTCTAGGGTTATAGGGCATGTATCGCACTGCTTCAAGTCCTATGGTCTCGGCAACTTCTAAACACTTAGCCAGTTCACCTTCTCCCTCGGGGTATGCTATGGCAAGTACGGTTAGGTTCTCTGATTTATCTGCATCAGCCGGTAGTATTTGTTCCCTTGGATCCCTCTGGAGCACGTAAAAACTTGTCACATTACCCTCCGGGCTAACCCGTTCTTGTCCTTCGACGATAAAGCCACCCATTGGCTCGGCTGCATGAGCAGGGCCAATGGTAAGAAAGTTACGATCGCCACGCTCAACGACAGTACGAATGCAACGAGTGGACTCGGGACCATTATCTCGGATACGCATACGCGGAAACTGCTCTTTAAGCAGGTCGTAACTTTGCCTTGCAGCTGCTGCCTGTGCGACACACCTGACACCGCCGCGTTGTAGCTCTGCTATTGTTTGTTCATGTGAACTAATAAGTGCAAGCTGGATTGGTACATCTTCCCTTGCTACAATCCAAGGTAAAGCTGAAGTTCGCTTGCCAAACATAGCCTTCGCAGAAGCCTCTACCGCCCCGGCGGCAGTGTTAATCGCTATTACGCCAAGTCCGGGATCTTTTCGTCGACTTGCCGCTACTACGTCATCGAACTTGCTAAAATCGACTGCCTCGATAGCTGCACCAACAGCCATCCGTGCAGCATGGGCATGATATGAATATTGATTACCTTGGGTGGCAATCCGTACAGGAGCTTCTACTGAGGCCATCCAATGAATATACAATACCCCTGTCACAATGCAAGCATAAGAAAAACTCCCCGTTTCTGAGGACTTTAAACATAACTGGATTGGAGGGCCATCGTAGACTCTATTGGAACTACATTATCAACGTTAGCTACAGCTAGCTACTAGCGCCTTTGCCAAGTCTGGAAGATGGCAGCACTCCTAAACTTAATGGTCTCATCGAGATCATAACTAGCAACTAATCTTTTTAGTTCGCCCCGTAGCAAATCCAATCTTTTTGTTGCTTCTATCATCATCTTTTCACCTTCTTCATAAGTACCCAGATGCTCTCGCGCACTCTTAGACACTATCGCGCGGCCACCTTTATCCAATATATCTTCAATGTATATTAAGATTAGTATGTAGTTATTACGGTTATATTCATCAGCCTCGGCCAGTTGCTTTAGCAACTCATCGCCAAAATCGAGTAGATTAAAAATGTATTGATATAAGGGTACGCCTGCCTGATTCATAAAGGCAGTATACCAAACAAAAACTCCTCAAGACGAGGAGTTTAAACATAACCGGGATTGGAGGGCCATTGTGGAGCTAATCGCAACTAGCCTTCAAACTTGTGGATAGGTGATATTGATCCATCGCAGACCATTACTGCAAGTTCTTGCGGGGTTACAATACGGTCCTGGGCATGTCGTTTCATAAACCAAACTTCTGGCTCTTCACTAAAGTATGCAGGGCTTTGGCGTTCTTCAATAAAACCCCATTCATAAGAGGTAGTCTTGCCAACATAGCCTTCTGGACATACGACGTAAACTGCCGAAGCACCTAGGATCCTTTGAAGTGCCTGGACCTGAATTTCGGCATCCGACAATCCAGGTTCATCAGTTTCAAAGCGCACAAACTCATCACTCGGTTCAAATGGCACGGTACTAAGAGGGTTAACTACCTGGATAGCATGTTTATTGAACGTATCAATTGCTGTTTGCATAGTTTCAAGTGCTCTGTGGAAGCTACCAATCATTGCAATACTTGGATTTGCCATATGGCTATTGTGTCATTAAATCTTAGAAGTGCAAGCATAAGAAAAACTCCTCGCTTGAGGAGTTTAAACATAACCGGGATTGGAGGGCCAGCAGGGACTCGAACCACACGTTTGAGGCTCTGCTTGCTTCTGCGGGTGAAGCGTTATTGAGCTCAGGAATTTTTCAGCCAACAAGCAGTACAATACAAGAGTGAAAATACTACTTGTAGAAGACGAAACGAAACTAGGCCGCGCCATTAAGGCAGGACTCGAACAAGATGGCTACGCCGTAGATCACCTGGAGACTGCTGACGAAGGTTTGGCCTATGCTGAAACTGAGAACTACGACGTCATTGTCCTGGACCGTATGCTACCAGATAACAAAGACGGGCTAGATATCTGCCGCGAGCTTCGTAAGCAAGGAAATACTACCCCTACCCTTATGCTGACCGCCCGGGGTGAAACCACTGACCGTGTGACGGGTCTAGATGCCGGAGCCGATGATTACCTGGTAAAGCCCTTTGAGTACAGTGAACTGCTGGCTCGCCTACGGGCACTGCAGCGCCGCCCTAGCCAAACAGTTGGTCCAGTTATCGCTCACGGTAGCTTACGTATCGACACGGTACTGAAACAGGTCCAGGTGGCTGGTAAGCCAGTGAAGCTCAGCAAGAAAGAGTATGCCCTACTCGAGTACCTTGCCCACCATACTGACCAGATATCTAGTAAGGACCAAATATTGGAACACGTTTGGGATTTTGATTCAGACGTATTGCCGAATACTGTTGAGGTGTTTATCCGGAGTCTGCGTAAGAAGATCGATGGAACCTCAAGCGATTCATTGATTGAAACGATCCGCGGTTTTGGCTACCGTCTCAGGACCAGTCGTGTTTAAATCAGCGGTTGTAAAGCTTACTGCGTGGTACGTTGCTGTCCTGGTTCTTGTCTGCTTTGTCTTTAGCATCCCCCTCTACAATGTTGCTTCTGCACGGCTGCGCCGTGGTGCAGAACTGCAAACAGATATCGTGCGTCGCCTACCCGATCCGTTCCAGTCGGGTCAGTTCATTCCACAGATCGAGCAGCAGCGTGAGAAACAACTGGCTGAAGATCGCCGCGAGCTTTTCATCAGCTTCGTCATTATAGATAGCACCATTACCTTAATCGGTGGCTTTGCCGGCTACTGGTTCGCCCGTCATACCCTGCAACCCATAGAAGATGCTCACGAAGCCCAGGCCAAGTTCACCGCCAACGCCAGTCACGAACTCCGTACTCCGCTGGCTGTAATGCAGACCGAAATTGAAGTTGCACTGCGTAACAAAAAACTTTCTAGTGGTGAAGCCAAAGAAGCCCTTAAGAGCAACCTAGAGGAAGTAGAACGACTCCGACAGTTAAGTGACCAGCTACTCGGCCTGACCCGTGCAGAAGCTCCACTTAAGCTCAAGAAAGTTACTGTCAGTAGGCTTGTTCTAGATGAGACAATCAAGCTCTCCAAACGGCATGGACAGGATATTGCCGTTTCGGTGGAAGATAAGCTGACAGCAAATGTTGACCCTGTCTTGTATACCCAAGTACTCGGCATCTTAGTAGATAACGCCGTGACATATGGTGGTGCCAAACCGGACATTTCTGTTGGGCTGAAGAGAGTAACCGATCACTTACTACTGACGGTAAGTGATAAAGGGCCCGGTATCTCGCTAGTTGAGCAGGAAAAGATCTTCGAACGTTTCTATCGAGGTGCCCAAGCAACAATTCTTAAGTCGAGTGGCCATGGGTTAGGGTTGGCCTTGGCTAAAGATATAGTTACGCGTCATGGTGGCTCCATATCCGTGCAGAGTGCTAAGGCCAAGGGTGCGACCTTTACGGTTGCAATACCAGTTAATGCTTAGTGTCGCTAATGCAGGTGGAAAGAAAAAACACCCCTTGTGGGGTGTTCTATGCTGTCGTATTAGTAAGTCTTAACGAGGTACGTTAGACACGTTCAGCAAGGTCCAGGTGAAGCTCTGGTTGTCGAACTGTAGGCGGTAGTTCTTGTTGCCGTCAGTCATGTCGAATAGCTGCACAATGCTCTGTCCTTTTTGGAGTAAGTAGCGCATACCGGTTTCGACAAAGGTTACTTCCTCGGCATCGATAGTAATTTGCTTTGGGAAGCTGCGGAGCTTGCCGCGGCCGCGGAAAGAGAGTGAGTTAACGGTGACTTCTTTGTTTACGAATTGTTGGTTTTCGGTTTCCTGATAATGAGTAATCGACATGATTTGTGCTCCAGATTTTATAAATTTGTAAGAGATTGTCGGAGGGTTAACCCTTTGACAGGACGGATAAAAGATTGGAGCTTTCTGTGCCGTAGAACTGCAACCGTCCGATGCGAACTACGTATGCCCAGGAGCAAATCTTGAAGGTTTCCAGTGACGCTTGGCTAAGAAAAGATCATAGCTAGTGAGTGTGGTCCCCGAGTTGACTAACCACCCGCAGGTGGAGATTGTAAGCCTATGAGTAGGAAGGTTGAGGGCCTCAAAGAGACCTTGAACCAGCACCCATATTGCTAGAAGCAAGTATGCGCTTACGGTTAGCATTGCACAAGTTTGTTTTTTACAACTACTGGACTTCTGTTGGGCGGACCATAATGAGGACTTAACAGATACGGACCCGGGCAATATATTGGGCATTGTGCTAGACTAAAGCCACTGAATTGGAGGTCGCTATGGAAGTTACAGAAGCTACGCAAGAAATATCAGCACCAACAAAAAGAAAGATCCCTTTAGCCTTTGTCCTGCTTTCCTTAGCCATTATTATTGGTATTCTTGGCAGCGTCTTCGTTATCGCTAACGACACAGCCAGCAAGTACCGCGTGACGCTTAAGAGCGAGCTTGGGTCGCTGCGGGCTAGTACGGACGCTATTGAGAAGCAGAAACAATCTGAGTCTGAAACCTTCGCTGACATGAAGACCCTGCTGGCTAACTACCAAGAAAAAGAACTACATATAAAAGCTGTCATGCTTGGGCCGGTAGTCAGCGGTAAGTACCAGCAGACGCGTGATCTCGACAAACGCTACGATACCCTACTGGACGACTACCAAAATATTGTTGGTGAGTATTTCACTAAGGTCGTTCCAGCAAAGGCTGGTAAAACCAAGGAACAGAAAGAGTACCTTGCTGACTACGCCAAACGACTTGAGACGATCAAAGAACAGCGTCGCCAGTTAGAAGATGCACTCAAATCTTAAATCCTTCTGATCACACGATTTACACACCGGAAGCCTTGTGCGATCATACCTGTACATAAGGGGGTTCTATGTCTACAGCCGTGCTTCAGCGCTACCAGTTACGTGATAACGACCAAGTAATGGGCGAAGGTGATACGCAGTATGTCATTCGAGTTCGAGATCTGCCGCTCGAAGAGAAGCCTAGAGAGAAGATGTTGGCACAAGGCCCTCAGTCCCTTTCGGTAGCTGAACTGGTTGCTATTCTCATGGGCGTTGGTACTAAGAAAGAGGAAGTCATGCAGATGGCCCACCGTATCCTCAAAGAATACGGTGAAGCAGCTATTGTGAATGAGCGTAATGCACAACGACTGGCGGATTCGCTAGCTATTCCCTTGCCTAAGGCCTGTCAGATTGTCGCCAGCCTCGAGCTCGGTCGCCGTTTCTACCAGAAGCGAGCTGGTCGCTCAGTATTTATTAGTACTGCCAACCAAGCGTTTGATTACCTGCGTGACATGGGCACCATGAAGAAAGAGCAACTTCGCGGCCTGTACTTGAACAGCCGCTACCAAGTTATCCACGAAGAGGTTATTTCAGTTGGTAGCTTGACGGCTAATATTGTGCATCCGCGGGAAGTCTTTCAGCCAGCCATTGAGCACGGTGCCGTAGCCGTTCTGATCGCCCATAACCATCCTTCTGGTAGTCTGGCGCCAACCCTGGCTGACCACGAGGTGACCGAACGACTTATAACTGCCGGTAAACTCTTAGGCATAGACGTGCTGGATCACCTGGTGATTGCCGAAGATGAATACCTGAGTATCTTGCCAGATAATGATTACGCATAAGGAGCAACGATGTATACACTAACCTACCAACTAAGCCCCCTGCACAGCCTATTCGGCACTATGGATAGCAATAGTCTAGTCATGGACATGGCTGAGAACAAACGACATTTGCAGGCTCTGTACTTGCAGTCACTCATTAACTCTGGGGATTATTTCAAGGCGCTAGCTATCGAGCTAGACAGTATCTGTGCTGAGGTCCAAGAAAACGACGTCGCCACCGTAGAGTTGCAACGCGTTATTAGGGATCTGCTGTACATCCAGTCTGAGTATCAGATCGTCAAAAAGTAGACTAGTCCGCTGTGGGCACGGTTGCTCCTTCGCTCATGGGGACTCCATCATTTGCTTATGCTTGCAAATTGTACTTGCAGATATAGACTTACTTTATGGCAAATAGAAACTGGCACTTTAATGGTGAATATCCCCCTGAAGGTGGATGGCTTGCTCGAAGCATGTCACATGATACTACTATGTATCGAGAAATAGCTGCTGTACGCGAAAAGAATGGCAATGATGATGCAATATCTGCAGGAGTAATGCTCCTCGAGGTCGCCGATGCAGTCGACACGTGGTTTGAGGCACATCCAGATGACCTATACGATTTCGCGACCTTTCTACTGAGTTACGCAGAATCTGATGCTGTGGCTAGCGCAGAGAATGAGTGGTATGGAATACCAGGTAATACCGACCGACAAGAAAGCATTTGGCACAAAGAGTACCTACTACGAATGGGTTCAGCTGTAACGCTGCTCTCAGACGCAGGGTATGCGGCTGAAGGCACTGCAGATAGGCATGCAATGGAATTTAAACTAAGTGCTCATCATCCTGACTTATCCGGAAATGAAGGATTCGACTTGGTCTACAGCGCACTGGGAGATTTGGGGGGTGATGAAGTTGGCTTTGGCTTTGACGTGGATAGCACAGAACAAGGGCTGACAGTTGTCAGGTATAACCAATGTCCACCGTCTAGTAGCTTCGAACCTGTCGTTAGACAACTCGTAGCAATTGTTCAGTAGTTTAGGCTCGGATGCGGTTTGCTACTCGTCGATATGAATCGGCTGGCTCTTGAGTTTCTTGGGCCATTTGAGTGACACAAAGATACTGCCAAACAAGAAGACTGCTAGTACTGCTAGGCTTATAGCGACCGGAACATGCAAGCCCAGTGGAGCGGCGATCATCTTGAAGCTAATCCAAGCTAAGATGCCAGAGAGTGCCCATGACAGAGCCCAGAACTTGTCTGCTACTGACTGGTAGACAAAGAAGAGTGCTCGGAGTCCGAGCAAGGCAAAGACGTTACTGGAATAGGCCACAAAGCGGTCAGGGCTGACGGCCAGTACGGCCGGCACGCTGTCCACGGCAAAGATGATATCGGTGAGCTCGATCAGGATAATCACGGCGGCCATGAGGGTTAACATGCGTTTGCCGTTAACCTTGGTGGTCAGTTTGTGCCCAACGAATTCGTGGTGGATTGGTAGAACCTTGGTCATGACTTTCCAGAGTCGCTTGTCGGTAATCTCGACTTCTTCCTCTATGTCGTCTCCTCCCCTGGCCTCTTGGAAGGCCTTCCAGGCAGCACGCATAAGAATGACACCGAAGATAATGCTGACCCACTCAAAGCGTTTGAGGAGTTCAAGCCCGGCCAGAATAAAGATAAGTCGGAAGATAATAGCACCGGCAATACCGTAGTTGAGCATACGGCGTTCTAGCTTCTTGCTGACGTTGAAGCTAGTAAAGATAAGTCCCATCACAAATAGGTTGTCGAGACTGAGAGCTTTTTCAATGGCCCAGGCAGCAAGGTACTCACCAGCAGCCTGATGACCGATAAAGAAGAAGACCGGGATAGCGAAGGCCAAGGCGATAGAGATATAGAAGATTGACCAGCGAACTGCTTCACTAAACTTGATTTCGTGATCTTTCTTGGTATGGTGGATCTCAATAGCCGTATAACCGAGCAAGGCTATACCAATAAGGAGATACATAAACCAGGGCACATGATAATGGTGGACGTTTTCAGCCGTCGCTGAAGCGAGTTGAGCAATCATTTACTCTAGTGTAGCAGATCGATCGGCGGCTGTGAGGACTTTGCCAGATAAACTACGCGGCCAGGCATTCTGTTTTACGACAATACTAAAGGCTACGGCATACATCACAATAAGTGACTGCAAGTATATCCAGAATAGTAACCCCAGGACGATGGCAAAGGTGCCATACAGTGGACTAAGTGTTTTAAGCTGACTAGTAACCAGATAACTCCCCAGAGCCTGGGTAATAACAATACCAATACCCGACGCTACCGCTCCCCGGATAAGATGAACCTTAGGAACATAGTTACGAGGTAAGCTAATCCAGTACAAAAAGTAAAAGGTCGGTACCAGGATTACGAAACTAACGATTGTCGACAGAATCTTGAAGACCACTGACCTGCCAAGCCCGGAAGCAGAAGCAGACAGTACGGCAGCGATCATGAGGCCGAGTCCACCGAATAGGGTCATGCCCAGGCTTTTAATAAGTGATTTAGGAAAGTCAGTACGTCGTTTCTTGGGTACGTGCCATAGGTGATTCAAGGCATTACGGAAGGCATCTGCCCCACCCCGTGCACCGTAGAATGCTAATACGAGACCAACCACCAGGGCCAGACCTGACTTACTGGAAGCCTGGATATTGCGTGACAGCTGGTCACCGACCACTGGGAAGTAGGTGCCGACACTGTGCATGACCTTGGCTTCTACGCTTGCATTGCCAAGCGAAAGGATGCCCACGAGCGAAGTGGCTACCAGAAGAAGCGGAAATAGTGAGAGGAATCCATAGTAGGTTATGAGTGCTGCTTGGTACCCGGCGTCGTCTTCACCGACTTTCTTTATGACGGCGTACGGAAAGCCGATAACCGGATGTTTTTGTTGGAAGACGTCGAGATTTTTAATAGAGCGGTCGATAATGTTCATGCTCTAAACTATAGCAAACGTGACCAGATTGTTTCTAGGTGCACCAGCTCTACTGCGGTAAAGGCTGTCCGAAGTGCTGGACTACGATGGTTTGTTTGCCGGACTTCACAAAGTTTTCACTGCGACAGATTCCAAAACCAATATCTTGGTAACGAGTGTCAAGCAGATTGGCTTTGTGCGCGGGGCTGTTCATCCAACCGTCGATAACACCTTTGTTGTCACTAAAGCCATAGGCTAAGTTTTCGCCAGCAGCCTGCTTGATGTAGCCTGACTCATCAATAAAATGCCACGGTTCTCTACCCTGCGGATCGTTGTGGGCCCAATAATCCTTGAGCGTCATGTCCTTGCATTTGGCCGTAGCTGACGCAGTCAGCTGTTTGTTGAGGGTAAGTGCTGGCAGCCCGGCAGTAATGCGGACAGCATTCGTTCCATCCAGCAGTCCCTGTTCGGTAATGGTTGGCTGCCAAGTGGCAGATTGGCTCTGGCTGCCGGCTGAACGGCTCTGGGATGCTGTTTCTTGAGCGTGTAGATCTGTTTTATGGGTGAATAGCCGGTTATATGAAATAACTCCTATAACGAATCCTAAAAGGATGCCCAATACGAGAGTATTGCGACTGCGTAGTCGTTTGTTTGATTTGGTTTGTTTATCGTAGGAATAGTGACGCATAGTAGTTACCTAATATTATAGACGAAACTGCAATTAATGGATACTTTTAGCAGCTGCAAGTAAGTTCAGAAAACAGATCAAAAAGCATTGTGCTTACGGTAGTAGTGACGTATACTAATTATGATTAAACGTACCTTGAGGGGATTAATCTGTGGTTAGTCACAGATTCGCATAAAAACAGAAGTAATGAATAGAATTCGCACCTATATAGTTTACACACCCAATGAATAGTGATCACCTTCTTGTGTCTGGAATAATCTATTTCTTCTTACTCTTCTTAGATCTTTTGAGGATCTCCTTATTGCTAATAGGGGCTGTACTGGCCAGTATCTCAACAACCTTCGTAAATTTTGCAATTGTTATTGGCTTAAGCTTATGCTGGTCTGTCATATGTACAGTTTATCACTTAGATTTCAATATAATTCGATTTGCAAACAAAAAGTATGCTGCTAAATTTTTACTGAAGGTGGGTGCATTGCTTGTTTTTTATTTTGCGGTCATTGTCAACTTGTGAATCAAACTTACTGTGCAACAAGTCATTGTGCTTAACGGCAACGCAATCAGTACATGTGCCCAAAACTATGTCGGAAAACCGTCATTGCCAGTGTATTCGCATAGTAGACTATCACAGTGCAGTACATTGATTATGTCAGCGAACGTTTCTGTATTCAGGAGCGCACTCTGTAGGCAGTTACAAACGGTGCCGGTAGGAAGCGGTTCTTCGTTTGATATGTCGAAGCATTGCAAGTGACGACCAAAGGAGAACGAGTGGCAGGACAACTAATGTTGCTTGGCCAGTGGTACCAAGAGGCGACGATGTTCCGGCATTAGACTGCCCGTTGTTGTTGCCACCGCCGGAATTGTTTCCGGGTTCTTCAGGAGGTGTGGGCATGTAGGCAGCTGAAGCAAAGTTGTTATACGGTGTTGCCGTCAGCCCATCGATAATATCTGTCCCACTGCCAAAAACCCCGCCAATGCCTGCTAGATCTGGATCGCTACTAACGATACCCCCAACGACGTAGTTGGTGAAGGCTGTATCTACGCCTGGGTTAACGGTCGCCACGAGGTCAATAGTGATACTCTCGTTAGGGTTTAGCATGGTGGGTGAAGCACCGGTGAATCCGCAGAGTATCAGGTTATACGAGGCATGGTCACCACTACTCATACTGTTAGGGCCAAAGGCGGTGGCTGGTAGGGTGATGCAACTAATGTCAGGCGTTGTTACGCTGATAAAAGTAAGTTGCGGTGGTAATAAGTCGATGAACAAGGAGTTGACGCCAGGGGCGCTGTTATTACTTTGTGATAGATCGATTGCGTTGGTTGATTCTGCGGTATTCGCCACTTCTATCGCATAGTGTAGTTCCGCACCAGGACTAACGTCTTCTGGATTCGTTAAGGTTTTACTGAGTGCAATATCATTCACTGGTGGAGCCGCTTGGGCAACAGTGCTAAATTCGCTGGTTGAGCCAAACCCACTAAACCCAGTCGTTACTTGCGTAACAGTGGCAACTATGTTGGTGAGACCGGTCGCAACGAAATTGGTTATGTAGCCTTGTGCGCCCAGGCCCCCACTTGTAATATTTTGGCTACCAATCAAGGTTTTCCCCTCGCCATGGCCACTGCTATCAGCAGATGGATTGCTATAAAACTCTACTCTGTAGTTACCGGCCGGTACATCAAGGTCATAAGAGATGTAGGTATCTCCCCCATATGACCAATAAAGAATTGGGTCCGGGTAGTTAAGTAAATTATTTGGTCCACTGTCAACGTCACCCGAATCATTCGCCGTAACGCCCGTACCAAAACCGAGCTTGATACCCAGTCCAGTATTAGAGAACAAAGAGTTAGAAATAATTGAAGCCGAAGAACCATCGTCAACCACGTTAACCCCGTTACTACCATTGAAGGCAATGATATTCCCGGCTCCAGAAGCGGTGCCGCCAATGATATTGTGCGCTGCAGCGTTTTGAACGCGCACGCCCTCCTCGTCATTACCTAGATCACTCGTCCCATCTTCCGCAGTTCCTATCCGGTTTCCCTGCAAGAGATTGTCGTAGGTATCCTCACCACTAAACACGACACCGTTATAGATGTTTCCCGAGATAACGTTGCCGGCACCTGCGACCGTGCCACCAATAATGTTATCGTAGGTTGGATGCCCATTGAAGGTGTCGAAACTAACGCCAATTTGATTAGGTACGGCAGCGGTACCAGCCGCATCGGTGCCAATATAATTACCGCGAACCCGCACGTCATATGCATCATCATTCATCAATACTCCTGGCGTAAAGCCACCGGTTCGCGTATTGCCAGAGATAATATTGCGAGCACTTGCAGTCGTACCTCCAATATCAATGTTGTGTGGCGGGTTCGTAAAGCCCGCATTACTAACCACTCCGATGTGAATGCCTGCATATGGATGACCGGTGCCATACGTATGTGTTACGGCTGCCGATCCGGTATAATCGGTGCCAATATAATTACTCTGGATAACGAGTCCCGTTACGGCATCTCTGGTGCCAACGCCGTATTCAGCGGAACTGGCTATGACATTACGTGCACCAGAAGTTGTTCCACCTATAAGGTCATTTTGCGAGTTACCAATTAGTACCGCATTGCCGACACCTGATACATAGCCAGCTGGCAGCGGTGTGGTGCCATTTGCTGCTAGGCCAATATAATTACCCTGGAGAACATTATCACTTGAAGGATTAGCGTCATCAGCTTCGTTGTGCCACCACACATCGTTGGTTTGGCTAGCGGCGATAATATTGCGCTCGGCTGCAGCAGTACCACCAATTTTCAGGTGGTTAGATGCAACTGCTAGGATGCCATTGGCGATGGGGCCACTGCTATAGTTTCGTCCTGCGCCTTCTCCAGAAGTTCCTTGAGGATTTGTGCCAATGTAATTACCTTGAATGGTTACGTTGTTGGAATTTTCCACTTCGATACCATGGTTGGCGCAGTTGTTGATAGTCAGACCTTTGATAATGGTGCCGTCTGCATTTTCAACCTTGAGACAGGAGCCAGTGTTAATGGTGGTGTTAGAGCCATCAATCTCTATAAGCAGGACTGCATCAAAAGGTTGCGGGCTGGCTGTTGAGTTCGGTGCTGAATCCGCCTGTGAAAAACCATCAATGGTAACTTGTTCAGTGATTGCCGGCAGTGGAGAAGCTGGTGAAATCGTGTAGCCATCTTGGGAGGCATTGGTGAAGTCTGCGGTGCCAGAGAGATTGAAGTTGATAGTGTCTGCGCCAGAACCGGCGGTACAGTCACCGCCTGTGCCGTCGCTATCATTATTCGCGTTTATGATCGCTTCTCGAAGCGTGCATTCGCCGTCGCTGGCTGTCATTGTATCGGCAGTAGAGTTAACTTCGATAATGGCAGCAGCTTGGACGGGTTGCCAGCTCTGAAAACCAAAGAGTACCCCAGTAATCAATAGAAGTGCTACGAGACTGCCGGTTGTAAAACTACGTTTTATTTTATGCATATTTATTTCACCTCACATCTTTAGCATTAAGTATAAGCATATTTGTATGTTGCATCAAGTCTGATGCTCTAGTATGCTACTTCATTGACGAGTCTCTACCCATCAAATACCATAAGGGATATGATTACAATGAAACATCGGATTGTCAGCTTATCGCTTCTGGCGTTTTGCATGATTCTTTCAGCATCATTGTTGCTCCCTGCCGTCTACGCCGCAGGACGTGAAATTCAAGAATATCCTGTCAGTGGCGACAACGTAGGCCTTGGGTCAATTGTTCGTGGCCCCGATAATAATATGTGGTTTACCGATGTAGGTTCTAACGAGATCGGGGTGATTACGCCTAGCGGAAGCATAACGAAGTATCCAGTCACAACCCCAAGTTCCGGGTTAAACGAGATAACCGTTGGCCCGGATAGTAATTTGTGGTTTGTAGAAAGGAATATAGATAAAATAGGTAAGATCACTACTTCAGGAGTTGTTACTGAATATCCCGTCGGCAACCTTAATGCATACTTAAATAGCATAACAACCGGTCCGGATGGAAATCTGTGGTTTACCCAGTCAGAGGAAGGGAAGATAAGTAAAATGACTACTGCCGGAGTGGTTACCGAGTATCCCGTTGCTAATACCGGTACGTTTGATCTAGGTACCATAACAACCGGTCCGGATGGAAATCTGTGGTTTACCAAATTTGGAACGCAGGAAGTTGGAAAGATCACCGTTGATGGAAACGTCACACTGTACAGCCTGCCGAGTGGAAGCGGGTATCCATCTGGCATTACCCAAGGCCCAGATGGTAATCTATGGGTCAGTGTAGCAGGTACAGGCATCTATCAAGTTGGAAAGATTACCGTTGATGGAAACTTCACTGCAGTCCCAGGATTGACGGGTGAAACATTTGGTTATTACAGAAACATTACGGTAGGTTCAGACGGCAATCTTTGGGTAACCGAACTATTTAATAACAAGGTAGCTATGATCACTACCTCTGGTACGGTCACTGAGTATGATATTCCAACGCCAGCATCATATCCCAATAGTATTGCCGCAGGCACCGACGGCAGTATTTGGTTTGTAGAATCCGCTCCAGGCGTGAATAAGATTGGTGTATCTCGCCTCATCCCAGATCCCGAACCAGAGCCAGAACCCAGCCCGACGCCAACACCAAACCCAGGAACGGGTCCTACCAGCCCCGATACAAAACAGCCAACATTAGCAGTTACTGGCGGCGTTCTTCTTCCAAGTCTACTCTTCATTGGCTTGTTAGTGGCTTTAACGGTATATATCTATATAGACTACCGACGTCATAAGAAACCACTTACTGAGGAAGACTCGACTATTCCTTATACCTTTGGCCACCACATCAAAATAGTCACCTTACCCTTACTACGATATCGTCTGAGTATTACTGTACTGAGAAGAAATAACCACGGGAGTATCAAAAGGTTCTAGTACCAACTTGGGGCATATGGAGTAATAAGAGTTGAGCACGCTACTCACGCCGTCTCCCAACTCTCCTCGGAAAGTACGCCATTGTCTTTGAGATTCCCTACAGTCGTAAACCGCACTTGCGGTCTTTCTTCGTCATCATACTCCCAGATTTCTGCCAACAGCCCTCTGGTTCTACGTTTAGCGTAGATGAGGTCTGTGAGGCTAGCACAGACCAGTAATATAGTCGGTCTTGGATCTTTGCCCGTCTGTTCATCCCATTCGTCTAATTCTTCCTCTAGATATTGTACGTACTTCTTCAGTTTGTTGCGTAAACGGTACCTCGGCAATGTAGCATCAAAGATCTCCAGTAAGTAGCTTGCTACGGTGGTGTCGGGATCGCCAATGCTGTCATCTGTATCACCCTCTGACTGAGCAATACATATATCGGGGTGGATTAGCTCGTTGTCGCTCAAGAAATGGTAACGCATCTCACTACGGTAATCGGCCTCAGTCTCGTAGTAGTACCGTGTTGTCATGTAGTAGCTGCCGTTTCGTTCGTCATCAAGCTCTAAGCAGACTTCTGCCAGCAGAAGGCTACGATCAATAAAGCCCTGGCTGCGTTCGTGTTCCCGGTAGCGTTTATGAATTTCTTTGTCTGGATGGAAATCCATATTCTGCATATGCCGTATACCATTAATGCCTAAGTAGTAGATAGCTGGTTTAGTTTTCTCAGCAAAGTGATCTTTATTGTAGATCCAATTTATATATTCTTTGTCTCTAAGATCTTTAAGCCACAGGTTAATAGTCTTTTTATCTTTATGTTTTAGGAATGTCTGTATTTGTATTCTAGTAAGGAATCTATGGGTATATATGAGATCTAGTATTGTTCTTTGTTTATAGGTTATTTTTGGAATTTGCGTTAGTTTCATTTTGCCAAACCCTCCTACCCGTATTATTTAAAGGTAGGTACCAATATATTCTGAAATTAACAGTTTGACACAAGCGCATTCTTGCCCTCGCCCATGGGGGCAAAGAACAATAGCAATAAAAATGGCAGTTTTGGAGGATTAAGCTATTAGTTTTTTGTAGGTAACACGGCCTCGGCAGTTACCAAACCAACTCGTGAATCGTTCGTAGTCAGTCATCTCTTTGGTGTTATAGCGGTATTCAAACTCACTACAGTAAAGCTGTAAATGCTTAACGCTAACGCCTAGGTAAATGGCTGCGATGCCTAACTTGAAGTGTGCCCAAGCTCCTTCAATTGTGTTTGTGTGAACTAGCCCGCGAGCAAACTCCAGCTTTGAGTGGTTAACGGTAGTATGTGTATAGCCACGACGCTTTAGGCTTTTGTATGACCCGTATTGATCAGAATATATAGTAGCTTCAGGACTAATGTTCTTATGAATCTCAGGTATGAGTACACGCACGCCTGAACTTGGTACATGTTTAATCATGGCTTTACCGCCACGCTCAACTGCACCGAAGACCACAGCCTTATCGGCGGGGCCACGACGTGCACCCGTTTGTTTACCACCAACATAGGTTTCATCCACTTCAACAATGTTATTTAGTAGGTCGCTGCGCCCAGCAGCTTCAACACCGTAACGAATGCGCTGGAGCATAAACCAGGCTGATTTTTGAGTAATACCGAGATACTTGCTTAGTTGGATTGAGGAAATGCCCTTTTTGAGGGAGGTATTAAGATAAATCGCGTAGAACCATTTAGTCAGCGGGACGTGACTATCGCTAAATATGGTACCAACCTTAACAGTGAACTGTTTTTTACAGTCCTGACACTTGAATAGTTTGCCGTCTTTAAACTTATACGTCTCATACGTGCCACAATGAGGGCAAAAACGGCCATTCTTCCAGCGTTGTTCCTCAAGGAATGTGTGACAGGCTTCTTCAGTCTTGAATTGGTTCTGGAAGTCTAGCAAGCTCATATCTACAGTGTAGTTTTATCTGCTAGGTTTGTCAAGTATATAGTCGCGATAGAATTCTATTGATTGTATTAGGCATTGTTGTGGTACTGCTACTCGCCACTGGATATCGCCATTATTGGCATAAGGCAGTACATATTAAGCTTCTTCGTAAACGTAGAATTTACCCCATATACGCAGCATTAGTTGTGCTGGTGGTTGCTGGGGTTGGATTGCTGGTATGGCCAGGTGGTAAGAAGGAAGCAAAGAAAACTAGCAAACCAGCAGCAAAGGTACAGACATTGCCTGCTCAGAAATTGGAGAACCCTATTCCTGCCCCAGTCGGCACTTCTGGATACGAGCTCGTGGGCCAGCGAAGAACAGCTAATACACTTACGGTAACGGTCTATGCCTCAGATACTGATTCAGCTAAAATTACAAAGCTAAACGATGCCCTACTCGAGCACTACAAGGATAGCTATGCGATTGGCAATAAGGAAGCAGAAGGCAAAGATGTTGAGTATGAGACGCAGACGAGTATTCCTAAGCCATCGTCGCTGCGCATAGAGTATTACTCAAACAAGAAAGCGGCCCAACTTGCCTCTACTACAACTAACGTCTCTGCATTGCCAGCAGATAGGCGCGGCGAAATAACGCAGTATTTCACTGCCTTCCTGATGTCCAGTAAAGCCCTGGGGACTAATCTACTAAGCGTCCGACCTACGGCGGGAATTGTGAAGGCATATACCCTATGAAGCTGAAGATGGCACAACGGTTAAACGGTAATTGGAATAAGCTTCGGAATGCTCTGAAGCGGCCAAAGAGCCGGATGGCTGCCGGTGCGCTCGCTCTGCTGCTTATTGCTACGATTGTTGCCCCTGTTCTCTACTATAGCCGAGCTGACGCCTACGTGGATTTTGTCCAGAACGATTGGTCCGGTGGAGTTGGGGCCAACCCGATAAATCAGTATGCATCGGCAGATAATATTACTGATGGTAGCACTTTGACCGTTGGTAATACGGCTGGAGTAGCGTGGTGTGCAACAAGCGAATGTAGTAGTAGCTGGACATATCGAAAGATGATTCAATTCAATACTCTTAGTAATGGAGTACCTTCCTATACCAACGAAACGGTAAAGATTAATGTATCGTACGATGCTGCCATGCAGGCTGACTTTGATGACCTACGTTTTACCAACGAAACGGGCGACCAAGATGTACCATATTGGGTACAAAGCAAGACGGACGGTGTTTCGGCGGTTGTGTACGTCAAGGTTGCAGATATTCCATATGGTCTTTCACGCATTGCTATGTACTTCGGTAATACCGGTGCAAGCTCGTTGTCTACGAAATCAATCGTAGACCTGCAGGACAACTTTAGTGACGGAGTACTAGGTCCACAGTGGGGCGGTACTAATGCGACACTATCTGGTGATACTGTCCGGCTCCACGCATATGATAATCTGCCTACAACCGGACAATATACTACTGGACAGGAGTCTGTACTTGAATTCGATGTGCAGATTGATGGCAGTCAATATGACTGTCGGGGCGCCTCAGACTTTAATACGGATGGGTTCGGTATGAACGGAAGGATACAGTTTAATAGCTATGCCGACCACCGTTGTAATAGAAATACTGGGGTATCTAGTAGCATGGGTGTCCAGTTTGATTATGCTAACAGTGCAATGGCCAGTGCGCTCGATTTTAACTACAATACCTGGTATCGATTTAAGATTGTGAGGAGTGTTGTTGAGCGTACGAATGGCCAATGGCCCTCTTACCACTACAACACCCACTATTTTAGTACCGACGGTGGCCAGACCTACACAAAGATTACTGGCCTTGATCTGCCGATGCAGTATGGTGATACCGATTACATATATTTTAATATGAGTGGTGCTAATGCGGAGAAGCTAATTCGCAATGTAGTCGCATATCACTCGGCATTGGGGGTAACTGCTCAGGCTGGCGTTACCGAAGAGTACAACGGGTATGCAGGAACACTCAATTCAGCGGCGATCCCCCTCCCTAGCGGAGCACATTTTGGGAAGATCTTCTTAGGCTATAGCGACGGCCAGGCTGGCGTTAAGATACGTACAGCGAATCAATCTGATATGAGTGACGCCGCTGACTTTGCCACCTGTAATACCTTGTATGACGAGCAGGACATTCAGAATTCAAGTTGTGTAACTACAGGCAAAGCATACATGCAGTACCAGATTATGCTAACAACAAATAATGCTCGGGACGCCGAGTTTACGAGTATTACCTTGCAGTATGACTCCGATGTGACTGCGCCAAGCAGTATTACCGGCTTAACTATGAAGACCAGCGTAAATGGCTTCACAGTAGCAGACGGTGGTTGGGTCCAGGACAGGCCTTACTTCAGCTGGGATGCTTCAACGGATGAAAATGGTGGCTCCGGCTTGGCTGGGTACTGTTTGTATCTTGGGCAAGACTCGTCACCGTCGTTGACTCAAACGGGCGGAATGCTTTCGAATAGCACCACTAGCCCTATACAAACCTCATGTGCGTACGCCAGGGCGGGTACCTCTCTAGACAAACAGGAGTTTAATAATTTTAGTCTTAATAATGGTGATACGTACTACTTCGTAGTAGCTCCGGTAGATAACCTTGGCAATATCGGAGCCTCGAGTACACTAACGTTAAAAGCTGACACTCAGCACCCAGAAGTTCGTACCATATTCTCATTCCCATCAGGTACTCTTGGTAGTAAGAATTTCACCGTTTCTTGGATAGGACCGCCTCTGGGCTCGCTCTATGATAGTGCCTCAGGCGTAGCAGGTCTCAAATATTGTATCGCTAAGTATACCGGTGAAGGCGGTATTGATCCGGATGATTACTGTGATCCGAGTGCTCCAAACTGGTTTGGTGCGGACAAAACCAAGGGCTATGCCAACGTCTCTACAAACACTATACCCTTCTCCGCTAGTCGAATAGACGTTGGTCCTGAAGCTGCAGGTGAACTGGATGACGGTAGCGACGGCGGAGCCTTCGGTAACGGTATTGGCTTTAATATTATCTATGTTGCTGCTATCGATAATGTTGGTAATGCACGAGCGGGTGACGGCTCAGCTGGGTACATATTTATTACCCAAAATCCGCCTTCTGTACCGCGAAATCTCCAGGCATCGCCGATTAGCAGTGCACAGAACAACTTTAGTTTTTCTTGGTCTCCGCCTGAAACGTTCACAGGTCCGCTTAATCAGATGGACTACTGCTACAGTATCAACACTCCTATTGCGGCCAACGGATCAAACTGCCACTGGACTGGTGCGGGTATTACGCAACTGGCGGCTGGTGCGTATGCTACGCAACAAGGAACAAACACTCTCTACGTCATGGCTAAAGACCAGACAGGAAACTTTTCGTCTAATAATGCGGCCAGTGTAACCTTCACTGCTAATACTTCCGCTCCTGGTGCCCCTGCCGATATGGACCTGGCAGATGTTTCCAGTCGGGCAACCTCCAGTTGGAAATTGGCTAGTTCCTGGTCTGCCCCAACGCAACCCGGCAGCGGTGTAGCTTCGTACAAGATTTACCGTTCTACAGATAATGTTAACTTCTCGCAAATAGGTACTACTTCACCTTCTAACTTGAGCTTTATCGATGCTGGCCTTTCCCAGGTTACGTATTACTACTACGTCCGGGCTTGCGATAACGCTAATAACTGCGGTATCCCAAGCAATACTGCCAGCAAGAAACCGACAGGACGGTTTACAAGCCCCGCTAATCTAACGGTCTCTGGTCAGCCAAAAGCCACTAATATTGGTCCAAAGAAGGCTACTATTACCTGGACAACCGACCGAGATAGCGACAGCAAGGTCGCTATTGGTACAGCGCCCGGACAATACGCCCAGCAAGAGATCGGTAATTCCACCCAACAACCTGACCACCAAGTAGACCTGACCAACCTACAACCAGGTACAACATATTACTATGTTGCTAAATGGACTGATACGGATGGCAACACTGGTGTAAGTAGCGAGAAGAGCTTCACAACCTTGGCTGCGCCAAGTGTTGGCGAAGTTAGCGTTTCTGGTCTAACTAATACCTACGGAGACCTAACCTTTACAGCAGCTAATGCCACTAAAGTAGTGGTCCTCTACGGAGCCAACGACAACTATGACCGCTCACTAACGGTTAATACCGCAACCCGCTCTTCTCAGTACACTGTACGTTTGCCGGACTTAAAAGACGGCACTAAGTACAACTACCGTCTCCTTATGTTTGACATCGACGGACAGCAATACGACAGCAATGTGTATAGCTTCACTACTCCACCCCGACCGGCCATTACTAATATTCGTTTCCAGCCTGTTACTGACGCACCAAAGAGTACCTTACAGGTTAGCTGGACAACCAACGTAGCAACAGATTCTCGTATCACTTTCGGCGTCAAGGGTGCCAAGCAGACAGAACAGCTAGATGCCAAGCAGACGACAGAACACGTTATTACCATGGAGAACCTCCAGGATGACAAGGACTATACCCTGGTAGCTGCCGGTACAGATGCACTTGGTAACGGGGCTGCTTCAGACGTACAGAATTTTCATACTGCACTTGATACTCGCCCTCCAAAGATTAGTGACGTGCAGATAGAATCAACTATTCGTGGTAGTGGTTTACAGGCCCGAGGACAGATAGTGGTCTCATGGAAGACAGATGAACCTTCTACGAGTCAGGTCAACTACGCCCAGGGGCAGGAAGGATCGCTTAACAACAAAACTGGGGAAGACGCTCGATTAACCACTGAGCACACCGTTATCGTGTCAGATATTCCTACTTCGAGTATTTACCGCGTGCAGCCCGTCAGCCGAGATAAAGCGGTTAACGCCAGGGTCTCTGATCCGCAGACTGTGATTATCGGACGCGGTTCAGACAATGTATTCAGTATTATATATAACGCCCTGCAGAAAATATTTGGAGTCAAGGAATGAAATTAGTACGTACTATTGGTCAGAAATTCTTGCAGGCTGGACGAAGAGTTCGAGCGGTCGAGCGAAGTAAGCGAGTTGTGGCAGGTGGTCTGGCCGTCGTGTTGCTCGCAACGATCGCCTTCCCCCTTATCGATAAGGCAACGGTAAGTGCGTTAAGTACCTATACACAGAATGACTGGTCGGGCGGCGTTGGAACTGATCCAAGTTCTCAGTATAGCGAAGCCACTAATATGGATGCTGGAGCGACACTTGCGATTGGTAATCAGGTTAATGCTGACTGGTGTAATACGGCTAAGTGTAATAGCAGTTGGACTCGTCGTAAATTGTTTACCGCAACTAATTTGGACAATGGTTTCCTTGCCTCGACAGCGTTCCGTATAACAATTCCATACGATGCGGCTATGCAGAATGACTTTGACGACATTCGGTTTGTAAGTCAGGACGGTGCATACGATGTCGGTTTCTATCTAAACGCTAAGACCGACGGGGTCTCTGCAGAGTATGTTGTTAGCCCTACTAATATTTACAGTGGAGCCAACAATATGTATGTGTATTTTGGCAATGGGGCTGCTAGCACGGGGTCAGCCAAAAGCAGCCTGCTCTTCCAGGATAATTTTGCAAGTGCGGGTACCCCGGCAGCAACAAGGATTGACGCAAACATTGATTTTGCCTTGAACGGTACGTCACCAATTACTGGAGTTGGCGCCGATAACTGGAGTGTGCGTTGGACGGGTAAGATTACTATCCCGGCTGACGATAATTATACGTTTTACATATCGAGTGACGATGGGAACCGAATGTTCGTGGACGGCAACCCGCTGTTTGGAAGCTGGGGCGGTCCTACCTCGACCGCTCAGATCATCTCTCTTACGGCAGGAGAGCATGATATACGTATAGAGTATCAGCAGCAGTCTGGTCCTGGGTATGCACAGTTACGTTGGTCAAGTAACGCTATCTCGATTGAGACGGTGCCCTCTAGTGTACTAACGGCCGTAGACCCCGATACTAGTAACACGGTTCAAGGGTTGCTGGGTACGTACTATAACGATGCTAATCTCGGTACGGGTCTGCCAAGTCCTTGGCAGTGGTACCAGTGGGACGACCCTGCCAGGTTTAGTATTACCGGGGATACTGCAACATTGTATGACGGTGCGAGTTTCAATGCCATGAATGGCTTGGATGACTCAAAAGATGCAGTCGTAGAATTCGACCTTCAGGTAGCACCTGGCGACTGTAATTCTAGTAACTATGCTGGGTACAAGCTTATATTTGGAGTGGACATCGGCTGTGATGATGGGAATTATTTCCACATAAGCGGTCCCCAAGGAACGAGCTACAACTGGGATCAGCTCCGAGCGACACATTTTCAACTTGATACATGGTACCGATTCCGTATGGTCCGTTACGGTAGTCAATCGGGATATGGCGCAGACCTGACATATAGCAGTAATGGCGGCTTAACATACCAGACAATACCGGGTCTCAGTCGTTCTTTTGGTTACTCGGTGAATCAAAGTATTAGTTTCAGTGGTGGTGGTAGACAATCGAAACTTAGGTCGATCATAGCCTATTCTTATACCCATAGAGTGATCGTGTCCTCATTGGGATTGACCGAATTTAACGGTGGTGGTGTTGGCCGACTCACCTCTGCGATCGTTGACTTTGACGAACACCCCTACTTCGGTAATGTCATCTACAATACAAGTGGGACAGGAATATCGGGTATACGGGTACGTACTTCAGCAAGCGACTCTATGGCTGGTGCTAAGGACTTTAATGACTGCCCACTACTTGCTAGTGGCGATGCTATCACGGCTACTGCATGTGTAGCATTGAATGAGCGGTATGTGCAGTACCAGATTATTCTGTCCGACGAGGCTACGCCTGACATTAGTGTTAACTCCGTTAGTATCGAGTACTCTAATGACACGAATGCCCCAGGCGTACCAAGTGGTCTGACTATTAAAAAATCTAGCTCTGGTCCGGTTGTAGCACCAGATGGTTGGGTCCGACTCAAGCCCTATGTAAGTTGGACGGCCGCAACTGATGCTGATTCAGGTATCGCTGGCTACTGTGTGTATGTAGGTACACAGGAAGACCCGGGTAGTCTAGGTGAACAGGGTGTATTGGGTTCAGACGCGCTTAATAATTATATCGTAGGGGATTGTGGTTTTAGTACGCGTAACACGTATCTAGATCTTGCTCAGGCGGCGCCGGGCAACATGACGTCTGGTGAGCGCTACTACGTTAGAATCGCTGCAGTAGACAACGCTGGCAACGCGCAGAGTGATCCGCTGATTACTACCAGTTTTAGGTTTGATGATGAAGAACCGGACGGCATGGTTTTCTATAACACGCCGGGTACGGTCCAGAACAGCAAGATATTCACCACTGCATGGACCATTGTGCCGGGACTACTTGAAGCTGTTGATGAACACTCAGGTATCGCTGGTGCTAAGTACTGTGTTGCAAAGGTAGACGAAAACTTTGCAGGATGTGACGAAGACGATATGAACTGGTACGGTGCAAACCATACGTCGGGGGATTTACGGGATACTAGTGATGTATTGCCTATGAGTGCTCAAGGCTTTACCACTGTGGCAGCCGACGCTGCTCGACTCGATGACGGCACTACAGGCGGTTCTGGAGTTAACGGGGTGCTTATGGCCGTAGTAGATAATGCCGGTAATGTCGAAGGAATGGCTTCATCAGCCCCTTACGTGGTCATTTCTGTGCAGGCTCCTTCTGCACCACAGAACCTACAGGTTACCCCATCTAGCAGTACTAGTAATAATTTCTCGTTTACGTGGGATGCTCCCTCTAGTTTCTCTGGGTCGACCCCAGATATAAACTATTGTTGGACAGTGAATGAGCCCATTGAAGATGACCAGAGTAATTGTCACTGGACGGGTGCTGGCGTAACTCAGCTAGCGGCCGGACCGTACGCTACTGAGCAAGGTGTAAACACGATGCGGATAGTTGCCAAGGACCAGCCGGGTAACTTTAGTGCGGCCAATGTTGCTACCGTCACCTTCTCTGCCAGTACGACGGCTCCTGGTGCTCCTACCGACATGGATCTAGCAGATGTCTCTACACGAGCAACCTCCAGTTGGAAATTGGCAAGCTCTTGGGTAGCGCCGTCGCAGCCAGGGAGTGGCATAGCCTCGTACAAGATTTATCGTTCCACCGACAATGTTAGCTTCACGCAGGTGGGTACTACCTCACCTTCTAACCTGAGCTTTATCGATGCTGGCCTGTCCCAAATTACCTACTATTACTACGTCCGAGCTTGTGACAACGCTAATAACTGTGGTGTTCCGAGCAACGTGGCAACCAAGAAGCCAACCGGTCGCTTCACTAGTCCTGCTAACTTAACAGTTTCTGGCCAACCAAAGGCAACGAATATTGGCCCCAAGAAGGCTACCATCACCTGGACAACAGATAGAGACAGCGACAGTAAGGTCGCTATTGGCACAGCGCCGGGGCAATACGCCCAGCAAGAGATCGGTAATTCTGCCCAACAACCTGACCACCAGGTAGATCTGACTAACCTGCAGCCTTCTACGACCTACTACTATGTAACCAAGTGGACGGACAGTGATGGTAATACGGGCACCAGCCCGGAGAAGAGCTTTACGACGCTTCCCGCTCCGAATGTTGGTGAAGTGGCGATAACAGGTGTTAGTGTTTCCGGTGCAACTATTTCCTTCTCAGTTACGGGGGCTAGTCAGGCTCGACTGAGTTACGGTGCCAGTGAGTCCTTCGGTGCTGTTAAGACTATTGATACGGCAGCTACAACTTCTACGTACTCAGTTAACCTTGACGGTTTATCTGACGATACGAAGTTCTATTTCCGGATTGATCTAGTGGACGCTGACGGCAACTTGTATATCAAGGATGTACAAACCTTTACCACCAAGGCACGACCAAAGATTACAAACTTGCGATTCCAGCCCGTCGCAGACGCTCCAAGTTCTACTCAGCAGATTACCTGGGATACCAACGTACCGGCTACTTCGCGGGTAAGTTACGGACCACAGAGCACACCACCTAAGGACGCTGTTGATTCCGCACTTGTCACGCAGCACAGCATTGTCCTTACTGGCCTTGTCGATGACACTGACTACGCCTTACAGGCTATATCGGTGAATGCCGAAGGTATTAGTGCGAGCTCCGAAGTACGGACCTTTAAGACGGCCCTGGATACTCGCCCACCAAAGATATCTGAGGTAGTTATAGAATCGTCTGTTCGTGGAACTGGCTCAGAGGCTCGAGGTCAAGTAGTGGTTTCCTGGAAGACGGATGAGCTATCTACTAGCCAGGTAGGCTACGGTATTGGCCAAACGGGTGCACTCACGAATCGTACTGGCGAAGACAATAACCTGACGACTGACCATGTCGTAGTGTTGTCTGACGTACAGGTTTCGAGTATCTACCACTTGCAAGTCTTCTCGGCAGATAAAGCGCGTAATATTTCACATTCAGATAATCAGACGGTAGTAGTGGGCCGCGCCTCTGAAAATGTCTTTACTATCATCTTCAATGCCCTTGAGTCGATATTTGGAAGGCGAAATTAATTGGTAATGCTTACGTTTAACAGATATACTGGTACTAATCTATGAGTAAACCCGCTAGTAATACTCTTGTTTCGTTGGTCAATGTCAACAAACAGTACACCACCCAAGAAGGAACCGTTTCAGTTCTGAAGGATGTGAGCTTTACGATTGAGCGTAATACCTTCACGATCATCTATGGTCCATCCGGTAGTGGTAAGACGACGATTCTGAATATGATTCTCGGACTGTTGGCGCCGAGTTCTGGGCAGATTATTGTGGACGGCGAAGACCTATACAAGCTTAACCAGAACGATCGGGCCAAGTTCCGCGCTCGAAACTTCGGCACTGTCTACCAGACCAATAACTGGGTATCCAGTCTTAACGTACTCGAGAACATTGCTCTTCCATTGTACTTGTCCGGACATGATCGGGATGCTGCCTTTAGGGAGGCTCGAGACAGTCTAAAGCGTGTTGAGCTCGATAAGTATGCTAACTACAGTCCCCAGGTCTTGTCTGTTGGTCAGCAACAACGTATTTCCATGGCCCGTGCCACGGTCTCTGTTCCCCTGCTACTCGTAGCTGACGAGCCAAGCGGAAACCTCGATAGCAAGAATGGTGATATGATTATGCGGCTTATTACCAGCTACAAGAGCGAACACCAGTCCACTATTATTCTGGTTACTCACAACAGCGACTATCTGCCGCTTAGTGACCACCGTTTGTATATTAGTGACGGTGTCGTGACCGAGGATCAAGGTGGTTACCGTGCGGACATTAACCAGCAGTTTAACAAAGTTGCTAGTATGATGAAGCTAAGTAAGTCAGCAAAAGAGGTGATCGGTGGTTAATAACGTACGTAACGGTAGTGAATTTCGTGCCGCCGACAAGCGTGGTGTTATTCAGTTCCATATTCTTATGCGGCTAGCCTACAAGAACTTGTTCTTTAACAAGCTCCGTACTATGCTCACCGTTCTAGCTGTGATTATTGGTATTGGTTCTATTGTGTTCCTCTTCTCATTTGGTTTTGGACTGCAGAACCTCGTAAGCCAGCAAGTGGTAGGATCTAGTTCAGTGCAAACCATAGATGTTACGTCCCCGCGTTCTAAGATCCTCAAGCTAAACACCGAAGCTTACAACCAGATTAGTGGTATGGGCGGCGTTGATGAGATGGGTAGGTCGTATAACACCGCTGGTAAGATTAAGCAGCAGAGCTCCCAGACCGAGACGGTAGTATATGGTGCTGATACCAATTTTGTAGATCTAAGCGGGCTGAAGTATACAGCTGGTAATAACTTTGATGCCGATACCGGCAACAAGATTATTATTAATAATTCATTAGCTAACGTGCTGGGCTTTAGTGATAACAGTAAGGCTATCGATAAGTCAGTTAATCTTTCGTTCGATACGGTGAATGACAAGGGTGAAAAGAAGACTGTTACCAAAGACTTTGTTATTGGGGCGGTATTCGAGAGTGAGTCACGGGCTGAATCTTTTATCGCTGCTAAGAACTTTGAACAAGTCGGAACAGCAGACGCCACCCAGCTGAAAGTAGTGGTTAATGACAAGGACAAGATCAACAGTGTGCGCAAGGCTATTGAGAGCCTTGGCTTTACGACAACCTCACCGCAAGACACGCTAGAACAGATTGACCAGGTCTTTAATCTGCTGCGATACGTCTTTGTAGGCTTTGGCGGTATCGGTATTGTGATTGCGATCTTGGGTATGTTTAACACTCTGACCATTTCGCTCATTGAGCGAACTCGTGAGATTGCTCTCATGATCTCGCTTGGTGCTCGTAAGCAAGACATCCGTCGGCTATTTACAACTGAAGCGGTACTGCTATCGTTCCTTGGTGGATTATTCGGTGTTATCGGGGCTATAACCTTGTCGGTTATCGGTAACTTTGCACTCAATAGGTACGCCCAGCATAACGGCGTTAAGGACCATATAACGGCCTTTAGCTTCTCGGCCGAGCTGATACTCATAACTCTTGCTCTCAGTGCTCTTATCGGCCTTATTGTCGTCTTCTTCCCTGCTCGAAGAGCTACTATGATCGATCCAATTGAGGCGCTACACCGCGACTAGACCATGAGTGCTATGAAGATATTAGTAATAGACGACGAACAAGTTCTGACGGAAGTATATAGTCAGGTACTGGAAAAGGCTGGGCACAAGGCCTTCGTTGCCAATCGAGTTACGGATGCTCTAGAGATAGCTCAAAAGGAAGAACCAGACGTTATTTTCGTGGATATGCTCATGCCTGAGCAGGACGGCATAGATTTTCTTAAGCAGTACAAGGCATTGAAGCTACCCAAGGCGGTAATCTTGGTGCTTAGTAATATAGATAACGAACAAGTTGTGACAGCTTCTAAGAAGCTTGGCGCTACGGATTACCTCCTAAAGGCTGACTACAGCCCCTACCAGATCGTTGATGCGGTCAAGAAGTATACAAGTTAGAGTCTACTAGAGTTTGGTAAAGCGTGGGACGGTTTCCCCTTGCCATTTCACTGATTCGATCCAGCTGGACACGGGGCGGATAAAAGTTAGCTGCTCACCGTAGAGTGCCTTGTAAATGACGCACGGGGTATTATCTACTTCCATGAAGGCAATGTCGGTTACCTCATAGATTTTGTCTGCGCCTTTGTAATGTACGTAACGAGCCCCAATGGTTATGTCTCTCTGGATCTCAGTAAGGAGTTGCTTCAGTTTGAGTTGTTCTACCTGTGTCTTACCCATATATCTAGAGTACACTAACCGTAAGTGAATTCGTATGGTGTACTATGGTTATATGAACAAAGACATACAAACCTATAACGATACCCAGGCCCCAGATCGCCAAGGCATCTGCGAAGTGCTTGCCAGCGAGATATATACAGGGCTGCCTGACGCCGAGAACAAGATTTGGCATGGTGCTCCGGTATGGTTTATCGATGGTAACCCAGTAGTGGGTTACGACGTACTCAAAGATTCAACCCGCCTGCTCTTCTGGAGCGGACAGTCCTTTGACGAACCAGGGCTTGCCAAGGAAGGCTCTTTTAAGGCTGCCGAGAAGCGCTATACCAGTGTTGACCAGATTAACAGTAAAGATGTCCAGCGGTGGCTAAAGAAGGCTGAGGCCATTCAGTGGGACTACAAGAATATAGTAAAACGTAAGGGCGTCTTAGAGAGGATCAAGTAATGAGTAAGACCGAAAACAACTTTATTAAGATCGGTAAGGAAAGGAAGCAGTCCGGTACGGTTGCATTCCTAACCTATATTGGTGCAGCAGTGTACTTTGTGAACCAAGTAGATGGCTTCTGGAATATTGTGGCGGCGTTGCTTAAGGCTGCTGTGTGGCCAGCTATTCTTATCTACAATATCTTGCAGAACTTTACGGCCTAGATATCTAGAACTTATCTATCTCAAGCTTGTGCATCTGCATCATCTTGGCGTAGGCGCCAGGTCTGCTCATGAGTTCTTCCATGTTCTCGGGAACAATCTGCCAACTTAATCCATATTGGTCTTTGCACCAGCCGCACTGTTCTGATTCAGGAACTTTAGATAGTTTCTCCCAGTAGAAATCTATTTCTTCCTGGTCTTTACAATACACGGCAAACGAAGTTGCTTCGGTGAACTTAAAGGTGGAGTCTGCGTTAATGGCCGTAAAGTGCATGCCGTTTAGTTCAAACTCAATTGCCAACGGCTGTCCTGCGAGGTCTTTCTGGAAGTCGGCAAGGCCTTCTGCTTCGGTCTTAGGGTAGTAAGCAGTTGAGATGACTTTACTGTTTGGGAAGACGGAAACGTAATAGTCCACTGCTTCTTTGGCGTTACCGTCGAACCACAGGTTGGGTGTTATTTGTTGCATGGTTATTACTCCTCTTATGTTGTTTACTCTATTGTTTCACAGTCGGCTTTGGAGTCGTGTATAAATCTTCACTTATTATTTAGTAGGCCAGTGATCGTATCGAGGAGTGCTGGGCGATATGTTCCGGTGAAGTCGTGGTCTGCTTCGAGCTGGATTATCTGGATACCTTCGGCTAGTCCAGTAAAGTCGGTACTGGTGAGGATCTCGTCCTTAGTGGCAGAGACAATGACGAGCTCGGTATTCTTCACGAGTTCATTATAGAGTTCAATGGGCCGAATGCCTTCTCGGCTTTTCCAGTAATCTTCCTTGATAATAGTGGTGCTACCGTCACGGCGAGGCATATAGACCGTACCGTCTTCTGCTGTCTTTGCGCCTGCTCTGCCAGCAAGAATGTCACGTTTCTCCAGCCCTAGGAATTGGGCTGGTGGAGCTAGGAACACTACACGGCGAATGTGTTTTGGATTGGCTAGAGCGGCTACGACGCAGCCTTGGGAGTGGGCGACAATGTCTATGACTACATCTTCTTTCTTCTCTGTAATGGCGGTAATCTGCGCAAGAAGCATCTGGGCTTGTTGGTCGAGAGGGCGTGCTGTAAGAGTGTTAGCGGTGTCGTCAAAGTCGTTGTAGTCGAAGAAGATGTGTTCGTATTTGGGTAGTGTCGCGGCGATATCAGTGAGTAAGCCTCGGCCGTCTTTACGAACCCAAAGCCATGAGAATAGATTACGTAGTGTTTACTCATATATCTCTAGTATAGCCTATGATTGACGTGACAAATTTCAATCTTTTTTCGTGATCCATTTCACAAAAAGTTAAGAATTCCCTATTATGTCTATATGCAGAGTTTTATTCCAGAATCTCCAACCATGCACGCCTACTTTGAAAAACATGGGCAACGCCTTGAATATGAGAAGCGACAGACGCTGGTGCGTGCCGATGATCCCCAGCCCTGGGTCTATTTTCTAGAAGACGGTATTGTAGAGGCTAGCTACGCCTTCCCTGACGGGGTTGATCGGATGTTAGGCTACTTCGTGCCAAATTCAATCTTTGCCCAGAACCGTTCTTTCTTTGACGATGCCGGCGGTGATCTAAAATACCTGACCATTACCAAGACAGTTATCTTGCGGGTGCATCGAGACGACTTCCTAAAGCAAGTGGCAAAAGTACCAAAGTTTAACCAAGAGTATTTGCAGATGGCATTGCTGTTTAGGATATTTACCACTGACCTGGTTATTTACCTTGGCGAGAATCGCATACACAATCGCTGTGTGCGCTGGCTGATGCTCATGGCTCGCTACTACGGTGAAGAGACGAGCGAAGGCACACGAATAATGGTGCCACTAACCCAGGATACTATTGCCAACTTCTTGCACGTCAGTCGTGAGAGTATTAGTAAAACACTTCGGGAGTTTACTAAAGGGGGTCATATTAGTATCCGCAAGAAGCAGATAACCATTAAGGACGTGAGCGCCCTAAAAGACCTACTTGAATATTAGCAGGAGCTTTTTGCAAAAGGGCTGTGTGAGGCTATAGTGACTATATGAGTAGACGAAACCCTGATCACCCCGCCCACGCATTAGCCAATCCTGACGCATTCTATGAAAGAGCGTTTAAGAATTACCCCCATCCATGGCTGGTGAAAATTGTAGGTAATGGTGCTATGCGACTGGCTAAACCGCATTTCTCTTACCATGGTGGTGTGAGTGCGGAAGATTATTTCGGAAGTATTCCGCCTGGCCCTTTAGCCCTAACATTTACCCACCGAGGTCTAGAGAAACTCCATGATCCCATAGCTGCGGCAGCAGCGGTTTTCGGTACGCCAGCTCTGATTGACCGGGTCGAATATACCAATGTTTGGGCAGCATCACCATATATGAATCATCCGGTCTTTGGGCCTATCGTAACCAGACTGGGAGGAATATCTGTTAACCGTAGCGGTGATTACGCCAAGTTCGGACTGTCTCCGACCGACGAGGAGAAGGAGGCCGTCACCGAAGCGTTAGTAAGTCATTCTGGGGAACGCCTCATCACTTCACCGCTCAGTGTCTTGGGTAGTTTTCCTGCCGGGACTAAGGGTGGCACAATCTTACGCGAAGGTATTGGTATGGTCATGTCTCTTACGGAAGAGGTTACTGCGCTGCCTATTGCGCTCGTTTCGAAAACTGAGAAAACAAGCAACATTCCTAAGGAACTTGAGATTGCATTTGGTGAACCGGTTCCGCCACGACCTGGCCAACCCGCTGGTGCATATATGGAGGCGATTGCTGCTAGTCTGGGCGCTGCTGTAGCTTCTGTTACGGAGCGTAACGCCGCTTGAATTTGATGCCTTGCTTACTAAACATAAGCTGAGATACACTGGATAGTATGAGATTTGCACCAACAAGTAACACACAGATCGCCGGGGGCGTGGTACACGAAATGCCTGCCGATCTGAAGAAAGCACTCCTGGCAGATGGTAAGGCTCTGGTTCTGTGGAACGGTCTTACTCCCCTGGCCCGCAATGAATGGATTTGTTGGAATGTTACGGTTAAGCAAGCAGCGACTAGAAAAGACCACATCAAGCGAACTACCAAAGAACTCAAAGAAGGAAAACGTCGGCCATGTTGCTGGATAGGCTGTATCCACCGAACCGACAAAGAAGTCAGCAAGTCGGTGCAGTGGGTGCTTAATAATCGCTCGAAGTCTAAGTAATACCTTATTCTACGGTCACAGACTTAGCGAGATTTCGAGGCCGGTCAATATTCAGGTTCTTCTTGGTAGCTATGGCAAGCGTCAGTAGTTGGAGACATACATTGTAGATAAGGCCGTCGGTATACTCGCCAACATGGGCTACTTCAAGATGGAAGTCGCTAAGTGGCTCTTTGGGACGAGTCGAGATGGTGAGGGTCTTACCGCCGCGAGCTTTGATCTCCTCTAGAGCGGATAGGCTCTTTTTGTACAGCAACCCATCTTCTGGTAGTAATAGGACCGACATATGTTTCTCGTCAATGAGTGCAATGGGGCCGTGTTTCATTTCTCCGCTGGGGAATGCCTGAGCATGTATGTAGGCTACTTCAGTTAGTTTAAGAGCTCCCTCGAGGGCTACTGGATACAGTGTTTCCCTGCCCAAGAAGAACCAGTCGTGGTACTTGGTGAGCTTCTGGGCCAGCTTCTCTATGGTAGGCATTTGCTCGGTGGCGAGAGATATTTCGTTTGGCAGTGCCCGGAGTTCATGGGCGATCTTGCGGGTAGTGGTGGCATCTTTCCCTTGCTTGTAGGCGATGAATCCACCGAACATCAGGAGTGCGGCTACCATGGAGCTGTAGGCCTTGGTACTGGCAACGGACGACTCGACACCAGCATGCAGGTAGATACCGCCGTGGGTTACTTCGCGTGCGATGGTTGAACCGACCGTGTTAATGATACCCATAGTCTTCATACCACGACGTTTAGCTTCGCGGAGGGATGCCAGGGTATCTGCCGTTTCGCCGGACTGGCTCATGAAGATAGCGAGCGTAGCTTCAGAATCAAAAGCACCATAACGGTACCTAAACTCACTGGCATGCTCAATACTTACCGGTATACCAAGGATCTTCTCTAGTTCGTACTTGGCGTAGTAGCCGGCGTAGTAGGCTGTGCCGCAGCCAATGATGAGGATGTGTTTAAGGCCTGCAATATCTTCCTGGGTGAGGTTTGGGCCACCCAATACGATGGATTCGTCGCTGCTGACGCGTCCTCGCATGACGTTCTCGAGTGCCGTTGGTTGTTCGTGTATCTCTTTCTCCAGGAAACTACCAAAGTGTCCTTTGTCTAACGATTCGGACTTATTCTCTAGCGTCTCAACCGCAAAATCCTGTGAGTTTAACTTGAGGTCATATAGTCCAACCGAATTGGCTTTTACGACGGCAATCTGGTCGTCTTCGAGGTAAATAACTTTGTCGGTATGGTCAATAATGGCAGAGGGGTCACTGGCTACGTAGTGTTGCTTATCGCCAACACCAATCACGATGGGGCTTCCCCGCCGGGCTACTACAATCTGTTCGGGGCTAGCCTTAGATATCACGGCTATCCCAAGTGTGCCTTTAGCGTCAGCAAGTGCCAACTTAGTAGCTTGGAGTAGATCTTTGCTCTTGGTGAAGTAGTGGTCTATAAGGGCGGCTAAAACTTCACTGTCGGTTTGGCTTTGGAGCCTTGAGGTATCTATAACGCCTCTTAGTTCTTCATAATTCTCGATGATGCCGTTATGTACAAGGGTGACGGCGCCGTACGTGTGGGGGTGTGCGTTGGTTTCTGTGGGCTTACCATGAGTTGCCCAGCGTGTATGACCAATACCCATGTGGGCTTTGTCATCGATAGCATCTAGGTTTAGGTTGCTGGTTTCGCCTACGGCCTTGGTGACTTGCAGATCTTTATTAATAGTTGCGATACCGGCTGAGTCGTAGCCACGATATTCGAGCCGTTGGAGCCCGTTAAAGATTACGTTCTTTGCTGGCTTGTTGCCGATATACCCCATGATGCCGCACATATTATTCCCCTTTTTCAATGACTATTTTGTTACTGACCCGTCGTACAATCAGGGCGTCTCCCTTTTTGAGTTTGAGCTGACGCACAATTTCAATGGGGATGCTGACCGCGTAGGTCTTAGCCCCGACCAGACCGAGGCGCCGCTTACTAGTTTGATCGTTTTCTGGACGAGCCATACATAAATGGTATGCCAAAATGCTTGTAAGCACAAAGAATTACGTAATTAATTAAATCTACGACAGAAAACTAGGTGATCTCTCGAATCTTCCGTTCGATTTGTTGCCTGGTTCGATTGGTAATCTCATAGCCTCGTCCTTTTGGGTCTGTTATCTTCCAATAGACGTACTTTGGTGACGAAGATAACCACTTAGGTGTGTATCTCTTGGCGGCCATGCTTACCACAAGATCGTACTCGGATAGCATGTCTTTGGTGAGTTGAGTTTGCTGCTTGTCGTTTGGTATAAGGCCATGGTCATTCATGACATCCACGGCATCTGATCTGCCAACTCGCTTTTTACGCGCCCCAAGTGTTTCGCCTTGCGCCTCAACGTGTGTTCCTGCGGAATTTGCGTCTTGGGAATTAGTAAGCTTGTTATATATCGCTTCGGCCATTTGGCTCCGTGCAACATTGCCACGGCAAACGAATAGTACTTTCATGGAGTTATGATACCAAAGTAAGTAGCAAAGGCGGAAACCTCTGTCACTTTGGTTCTAAACTTGCCCCCAGTGGACATACTTTGCAACTATAATGCTACTGCAAGTGATCATAGATCAGTTTGGCAGACTCCTCAGGAGTTGCACTCGTTGAGTCAATTGTAAGTAGATCATCTTCGGGCGGCCACCATAGTGGCACATTCTGGGTGAACCAACGGTAGCCTTCGGGATCGGAGCCCTTTAACCGTGCGCGCCGATCCGGAGTATCGATCCTAGTAATCTGTACTTCTGGGTCACAGGTTATACGCACAGCCTGGAACACAGAACCACGGTGCTTTGCGAGTGCCCGCAGCTTGTCATACTCTTTTTGTGAACCGTCGGCGTCCTCAGCCTCAAGTACGTTTGTGAATATGTAGCTATTTGTTGCAGGCGCCAGCTCTTCAATGGTTTTAAGGACCGCCTGCCTAATTGGTGCTGTGTAATCAAACACATTTGGTGGCAACTGAAACTTCCCATCCCACTTAAAAAGAGTGAGTATCGGAACATTGATCAGCTGGTTATCCACTAATACTCCGTCAAGGAGCTTTGCAAGTGCAGTACCCACGGTTCGTTTACCTACGCCCGGATAGCCGAGCAGGAACACAATATATGTCTTATTTTTACTACTCATCACTTAATATTACCATTTAACTTTGATCTGAAGGTTGCTCGAGTAATGAAAAACACCGGTAGCAAACAGATGTTGCAGACCAATATCGAAACTCTCGGGCTGAATTTGTCGGCTAGATAGCCAGTTAGCACCAAGAAAGCTGCATAGACTCCGCTGCTTGCTAGCGAGTTCAGCGAAGCCATGGTCGCCCGTTGTGCATCGGTAAACTCTTCATGTAGTAGATGTTGTTTAGCGGTGTCACTAGGGCCGTATGGTAGACCATGGAATGCCATAATGAATGGTGAAGCTACCGAAGATACTGCCAAAGCTATAAATGAAACCGCTCGGGAATACGCCTCACTGACGAGCAAAATGGTTGCTGGTTTAAACCGCTTCATGAACCAACCACTTATTCTAAAACCAACTGTACTCCAAATATAGTTAGCCGACCTGAGGCTTCCGACGTATGACAACGGAACGTACTGTTGGTAATACGCTGGCATCATATTCCACGAAGCACCACCTATTCCTTCACTCATGATTGAAGCTACACTTAGCATGCGCAAGTGGGCGTTCTTTTTGTAATACCTATAGACATCGCCAAGGTGACTCAGAATATTGCCAGACAACGCTGTGGTTCTTGGTGGTTCAATCAATGTAGTAGCAACCAGCATGGCAAGAACCTGTGGTACTACCGATATCCACAATACTAAGGAGTAGGAGATGGCAGCCAGGATCGACCCGATAATCGCAGAGATGGCGCCGGCGACCTCCATGGCAATATTAATCTTACTGTAATGATGATGGAATCCTTCTTTTTCTCCGGCATGTCGTGCTGAGTCATACATTAAGGCGTCGTTGTTGCCGCTGAACAAGGCAAGGTTAAGTCCTTGCAGTGCTGCGCCCACCAACAGAAGCACATAACTTGGCGACAGAGCGTAGATTAGTAATGCAGCCAGGTTGGCCAACGTCCCGATCTGTAAACTAACAACTCTACCAAAGCGATCGGACACAACACCGGTGGGAATCTCCAAGGCTGCTTGGGCGATCTGAACGAATGCCCAAACGCTAGTACCAAGCGTGTATGAATGGAGTATATGTGCGAAGTACAGTATCAGTACCCCATAGTAGGGCTGGAAACTGAACAAGAAGCTAAAGCGGAACAAAGCCCGCATGTTATGTTTTAGCAAATTCATAGCTGTAATTCCTTGGTTGGTTTTAGTTTCTGGGCAAAGTACTTGTCGTGCGACGCAAACAGAACTGCGCCACGGTACTGTAGTAGAGCAGATTCAATCTGCTCTCTGGTTGGAATGTCCAGATGATTGGTTGGCTCATCCAGGATCAGCAGATGGTGTGACCCAAGCAGCAACTTGGCAAAGCCAAGCTTGGCCTGCTGACCACGCGACAACTCACTCACTGGTTTCTTTAGGTCAGTGTCAGTTAGCTCTAGACTGCGAGCTTCGCGGAAGATATCGGTCATCTGAGCTTCGGTTGCAACAAGGTTATTTAGCCCGGTTGTATGATGGTCTAGGCCGTCTACATTCTGTGAGAAATAGCCGACGCTGATTCTTGTGCCGTAACTGACTTCCCCGCTATCTGGGTTAGACTGTCTAGCAGCAATGGTAAGCAGTGTAGTTTTACCGCTGCCATTTTTGCCTTGCACATGAACTCGTTCTCCGCCGCGGATTTCTAGATCCACACTGTCAAGCACTGGTTCTGGAAATCCTTTGCAGATTTCGTTCAAGCTAAGCACCAATTTGCCACTATCTACTTCACCACCCAAAACAATGCGGTAATCTTTGGCGAATTCCGGTCGTTCGACTTCTTCTAACTGGTCGAGTCGCTTTTCCAGCATACGAGCTTGCTTGCCATACTTAACAGTCACCCTGTTCTTAAAGTAGTGGTTCTGCATCTTATCGTTATCGGATGACTTAAAGTGTTCGTGAGCATGCTTACTGTTTTCTCTTTGAGCCGTAATAGCTTTAGTGAGGTGGCTACGCTCTTCGATATTCTGTTGGTAACGCATCCGTGCTGCGGCCTCCTCAAGTCCTTTCTGCTCTCGGTAAAAATCGTAATCTCCACCGTATTGAGTCAGCTTTCCGTTGTGTAACTCAGCAATTTTGGTTGCCGTGTTGTTAATGAACTCACGGTCGTGACTAACGAGCAACACAGCTCCGTCGAAGCTGCGAACAAAATCCGCCAGCCAAACCAGGCCGTTTGCATCCAGGTTGTTAGTCGGCTCATCCAGTAGTAATAGGGACGGTTCTGGATCTTGCGCCAGAACTCCTGCGAAGGCTAGCCGAGTCTTCTGGCCGCCGCTTAACACGCTAATCGGTGTGCTTAGATTTTTGTCACCTAAGCCTGTTCGCCCCAGGGCGTAATTAATCTGCCAGGACTGCGTCGTAGCCGAAAAACTTTGTCGAATTGTTTTCCCGAGTACTGCTTCCTGTGGAACATACCCAACGACACCAGAAACTTGAACGCTTCCAGCATCGGGCTTGAGCTTTCCTCTGAGAATCTCCAACAGAGTTGTTTTACCAGCTCCGTTTTCACCAATTAGAGCGACTACTTCGCCACGGTTAATGGCCAGGTCGACGTCCTCAAGAACAGTCTTATTCGGGAATGATTTGTATATATGACGTAAAAAAGCCATTACTTTATCCTCTATTTCTTTCCAAAAGAAAAACCGAGCAGGCAGACAAATGTCACGCACGCTCGGTTTTCAGAATTTTAGTAATGAAATCAAATCAATAGCAAAGTTTGCGCCTGTTAGCGTGACATCTTAGCTGTTGATTAGATCTATCATTGGATACGTTCTTCCTTTACGTTTAAACTATATTAGCATAACCATTGACCCATGTCAATAATCAGACGATTCGAAATCCGTCGCTGTGTCCACCCAATAAAAATAACAGAGGCTATTCACCTCTGTTATTTTGGTTCGATACTTGGCTCGGGAGGCCGGACTCGAACCGGCAACCTCGAAGTTAACAGCTTCTTGCTCCACCATTGAGCTACTCCCGAATAACAATGAGAAGCTTGAATACTCAAGTTCTCATCGCCTGTAAAATAAAGGTACATGCTACGCAAAGTAGCGACCGACAAATTATACCTAACAGAGGCGGTTCATGCAATGCTTAGATGAAGGATTGCTATCTATCTGCAGGGGTCACTAACCACCTCAACTAATCAAACCAAAGTGTCTTAGCCACGTTTCGGTGTTCGGCAAATACTTATCCGGTTGTTCTTTAAGTTCTTTCAGTAGGTCCGGGATACTAATCCAGGCTACGGCGTCTACTTCTGATTCCTGCAGGGTAAACTTTTTAATCGGCCAATCACAGACACCTCGGTAGCAAACACAGTAGCGCTTGTCGGTAGGACTGCCGTCCCATTTAAGTTTCTTTACTTCCCGTAATGTAATACCGCTCAGTCCTACTTCTTCTTCAAGTTCCTTGTAAGCGTTCTGCTCGTATGACTCACCTGGCTCCACGGTGCCACTGGCAGAAGGCCCCCACAGGTTTGGTTGGTGTCGTTTGTGGTGACTGCGCTGGGCTATAAGGACTTCACCTTTTGAATTCTCAATGAATACCGCAGAAATGCGGACGCGGTCTGTTGGTATAACTTCAGGCCAGAATTTGTTGGCAATAACATTGTCATCGTCGTCAACGACAATGCCGTCGCCCGTAGCACTCATTAGGAACGCGCCCGCTGCTTAATGGCGGCTTTGGCTTCTCTGCCTTGGTCGCGAGCCTTTAAGGTCTGACGTTTGTCGTACTGCTTCTTACCTTTTCCGGCAGCAATACGGAGCTTTATGTACCTACCTTGGGTAAGAATCTCAAGTGGCACAATGGTTCTGCCCTGGTGTTTTACTTCAATAAGTTTGTCGACTTCTTTTCGTTTAGCCAGGAGTTTTCGGGTACGGGTTTGGGCAGTCTCTTCAATGGCTATTCCGGGCATGGCTGAGATAGTAGCGTTAATGAGCCACAGCTCATTATCCTTAATGGTTACGTAGGCTCCCCGGAGCTGTCCGTGGCCATGGCGGAGGGCCTTTGTCTCGGCACCAGTCAGAACAATGCCCACGAGCAAGCTATCGTCGAGGGCATAGTCGTGACGGGCTCGGCGATTACTAATGGTCTTTGGTTGATTGGGCTTCTTCTTGGCCATCCTTTCATTGTAACGGATAACAGTGAATAGACAAAGCTAATGCTATAGGCAATTATATACTTGACGCTACCAAATTACAGGAGATTGTTATGGTTCTGTGTCAGTCTTGGCTTGTGTTTCTTTGTTTCTTAGTCCACTGTACGAGGTTTTTGTTAGTAATAGGTGGAGCCTTTGCCATCTTTTCAATAGCGCTGTCAACGCTCTCTTCAATCCTTACACGTCGTTCATTCTCACGTACCGGTCTATCTTGGTCACTCTTAATTTGTGCTTCTAGTGCTTTAATTTGCTCACTGCTAGGTTTCTTATCTGTCATAGTACCTGAATTATACTCTACGAGGAATCGTATGATTGGCTAAGGAAACAAACTATACCTCACGTTTACGAAGTGTATAGCTAATGGTAGCTAACCCAACGAGACTGGCCAGAGCGTTCAGTGTATTGGAAACTGAGCCTATTCCGGTGTTAGGAGCACCAGCATTCGTGCCATTGTTGGTTGTAGAAGTGCCGCACACAGCACCTTCGAATTGGAAGGCACCAACAGATACACAACTGCTAGGACGGGCGATACCACGAGCATCGGTAGTCACACCGAGGACCGCACCACCAGCGGAGATGGCTGGAGAGCCGTCAAGCAAGGCGATAGTTTCTACCGGGCCACCGTTATCTTGTAATGGACCAAGCGTCGAGAGGATATTTGACACTACGGTGTATCCGGTACAGTTCGGATCATCGGTGATGTTGTTGCCAAGACTGGTGGGTGTTAGATCCATCATGCCGGAGAGTCCAAGCGCCGACTTATCGCCCTGTATACAACTTCCTACATCACCGTTTCGCGAATTCCCAGCCACCAAGCTATTTTGTGCGCTTGCAGCGTTGTTTATATCTGGAGCGTTAGGATCGGTTGTGTGTACAAAGAAGGCGGCGTTAACTCCACTGGCTAGAAAGTCCTGGAAGAACGCTCCAAGCTGTGACTGCGTAACCTCATTACCGACTATAGTGGCATTTGTAAAAGTTAAACCTGCACTATCAGGAGATAGGCTCCCAATGAACCCGGCAACGGTCAATTGGTTATCCATATCATTGATAATGGTATTGTATGCCGATGTCACATTAGTAAGGTTCCGAGTGTCTTCAAGTGTACCGTTAAAGATAAATCCCGAAACATATGGTTTGCTTTGGAAGGGGTCTACGAGCGGGTCGGCATCCTGAACCTCCACCGAGTTACCCGAGATAGTAACAGCGTCAAGTGTTAGGTCAACCCCAACAACAGATGTTGTTCCGCCCTCTTCGAACAGAATAGCACCAGCCCACTTTTCAGCAATATTGTCAGATATTGTGGTGTTGTCCATATGAAAACTCAGACTGTCAACATTGCCGGACTGTGTATTTGCAAAGAAATGTACTGAAAGTCCTGCGGACTCAGACTGGTTGCCACTAATTACGCTGCCTGTAATATCTACAGACGGGATGTCGCTTGAGGACGCACCCTGGGGGACTATGCCTAGCCCGGCAAGAGAACTCCCAAAGGTACCTTCGATCCAGTTGTCGTTAACACTCGAATTAGTATTATTGATGATATTGGAGTTTGTCACTATCGTATGAATGGCACGGATAAATACCCCCATTGTTGAGTCGGTAACCACCATGTTCTCGAGCGTGAATGTATCTGCGTCCAGCGCGATAATACCCGCCGTAGCTGCGCCCGTTATAGTAAAGTCTCTGAGTACGTGACTATAGACACCTGACGGCCCAGGATATGCATCAATATAGAACCCAGCGTAGCCATCAGCATCAATTGTGGTTGTATTTTTGCCAGCTCCAATAACACTAACCGCCTTGTCTTCAATGTGCGGAAGATCCGCAGAAAGCGTAATAGTCCCCGCTGGCAATGTAATAGTGTCATTAGTTCCATAGACACCAGAAGTATTTGAACCACAGCCTACTTGTACTGATCCTGCATTGACTGAGTTAATGGCAATAGGGAGCGTGCAGCCACCGCCAACCGTAAGACTTGCTGCATGGGCCCTTCCACCTCCAAACGCTAACACCGCCAGGAAGGCGAAGGTGGCGAGTACGAGTTTGTTTGTTTTAGTAAGGTTATTGAGTGAGCTAAGGATGCTTTGCATGGAGAAATTTCCTGTTTTACTTTATACGCTTACGGTTATTGTAACACATAGCCCCTATTGTCAATCTGTTTAGTCACGTCACACAAATCACTGTAGTAGTATCGCCTAATCTTCGGTATCTTGTACTCGTATTAGCGACCTCTGCTCACCCATTCCGACGACATACCATATCTTCTCAATTGCTCTTGTTGCATGCTCGAGCTGTTGCCTGGTCGTGGTTGTAAACACCCACTCATCATCCCATTGTTCGTCGGAGATACGTTTCATTTGTCGGTTTAGCTTCTTCTGGGTTCGTTCATCTTTACAGATAGCTGAGATTGCTGGGTACGGTTCGTCTTCTTGCCAGTCACCACTATCCTTGAAGTTAGCGTAGTTTCTGGTTTTCCTGACACTTACAAAGAATGGTTTGGTGTCATCCCATACATCTAGAAAGTAGTGTTTGGTTGGTGTTTCACCTGTGCCATGTATCTCAAGATGTAGGTCGGGTGTCCAGCTTGGGTAATGGTCGCATTGCGCCATATAACTTTTAGGGAGTATGTGTAGTTTTTTGTTGTCACCGTATATTTCTCGGAGTCTTTGAGCCGTTTCAGTTACAGCGATACAGTGTTTGAGAAAGTCGTCTGAAACTGTTTTATTCTTATACAGGCTCTTAGTTGCCCAAGCATTAGTTGAATCAGGGTTGGCTTTTTCCAGTGCTCGAGCACCTTTTGGGGTAATGAAGTATTCAGCAGATCGTCCAGCTAACTTGTAGGACTTATCGTAGCGCTTGCTAATAAGTTCTTGGGCTTCCAGTATCTGCAGTTTGTTTTGGATGGCTTTGGGACTGGCTTTGTCAAAAGATCTAGCAAGTTGTTTGCTCGTACAAAAGCGGTACCAATACAGTAAATGTAGAGTTCTAATCTGCTGTTTATTCAATGGTCTTCGATACTTAACTTCACCCATATCATCACTTACCGGTACTCACTAATTCACCAAAACTACACTCAACACTACAGACCATACAACTCACAAAACTTACACCTAACATCTACTCATAACCCTACATCACTCAATTAATCTGTTCTCTTCTATATTTATATAGAAAGAGAGGGAGAAAAGAAAGGAGGAATATGTAGGGGCATTTCAAGAAAGATACGTTGGGTATCAGTAGGTAAGTTTAGTTCTTTTTAGCAACGAGGCTGCTGTAGGTTAGTCGCTTGCCGTTTAGGTGATTAAACCAGTCCTCAAACCGTTCACCGTCAGTTAGCTCACGGGTATTCCAACGGTAGCTGTATTCATCGCAATAACGTTGCAGATGTTTGGTGCTGACGTGGTGGTAAATACCATTAATGCCTCGTTTTAAATGTGACCAAAACGACTCGGTCGTGTTAGTACTGGCCATGCCGTTTACAAATTCTTTAACGCCGTGATTAACGCTTTCGTGCTTAAAGCCGATCTTAGGCAGTGTTCGATAGGGCATATGTTCGTCTGTGTAGATCGTGGCGTTAATGTCTATATGTATGCGGGCTAAGGTCATGAGTGTTTTGCTGCCAGTATCTTTTGTAGCGATAGCGTGCAACTGGCCACCACGTTCGACCATGCCAACAACTGGAGCTTTACTGTTCTTGCTACCAAAACCTTGTGCACCTTTGCCAGTGACAGCCTTTAGTTTCTTGTGCGCGTGTTTGTTGCTGTCTTTGCCCCCGATGTAGGCCTCATCCATTTCAACTTCACCGTTCAGTAGCTCAAAGCTGTCGTTTTCAAAGACGTAGCGGATACGTTGAAGCATGAACCAAGCAGTCTTCTGCGTGACGCCAATATACTTACTGAGCTGAATTGAGGAGATGCCTTTTTTGTAGCTGCCACACAAGTAGATTGCTAGGAACCACTTCTGGAGTGGTACTGGGCTGTCTTCAATGACACTGCGAGTACGAACGGTAAAAGTATTACGGCAACTGGCACACTTTATACGACCGCTAGCTAGTTTATAGGTCTTAACATTAATCTCACCGCACTTCGGACAGGTTACACCATCCACCCAGCGAGCCTTATACAAGAAGTTCTGGCATTGTTTTTCAGTACCGAACTTCTGATAGAACTGGATGAGATTGAATGACTCCATATATCCATTCTAACAGAGGTAAGTGGTAACGTCAAGTATATAATTGCCATGCTATATTATTTGGTAAGCTTTTTTACGGTATTCCATATTTCAGGGTTTGCCTGTTGCTTGAGCCAATACCACCACTCTAACCCCCACAGGTCTATGGGGTGCAGCTTAGTACTCTTCGCGGCCGCTACGTTGGCTTGCAGAAGGTCGGGGCTCATGGACTTGGCTTGTTCGGTCTTGCTCATCTCCCAAATGTTCTGTGGTCCCCACGGCTCGGCTTGGAGTTCATGAATAAAGCTTGGCCGTCGCCAGATAATCCGGATAAGTAAGGCCCGGAGCCTGAAGATCCACGGTTGGTAGATCGACTTACGATAATTACCTTTGTCGTAGGTGACTCGGTAGTAGGAGAACCCCACAATATCTGGTGTGGGTCTTCCGAGGGGTATTCCCCAGCTGGTGCTGGTTGTCATAATAACGGGTCGGGTTGGGTCAATGTGTTTTACTAACCTAAATTCATGACGAAGTCGCTTGCGGTCAAAGTCACCGTTCTCGCCAAAGTTTTTGAGGAGTGCTTCATTTTCAAGCTGCCAACTTACAACCGTCTTGTTGTCTTTGTAGCGCTGTACCACGGCTGTGATAAAGGCATAGAGCGCTTGGTTGCGTTCCTCTTTACTCAGGCTCTTAGTCCAGTCGGGCCAGTGACTCTCTGGCCAGCGAGGCTGGCGTGCCCCGAGACATAGCGAAACGTAACCCTGGTGCTTCGAGACGGTTTTAATTTGCTTATCCAATAAGGCAAAGTCGTATGTTCCTTGTTGCTGCTCAATCTCATCCCAGTAGCTCATCAGGCGGAAGTGCTTGATTCCTAGATCAGTGATGGCACTCTTGAGCACCTTTTGGTCGTCCAGGCCAAAGTTGCGACACTGCTTAATAGAAAGACTGGCACCGATTTGCATAGCATCAGTATACCGGGTTTGTCTTAGTCTCGTGGTAAGTAGCATTGGTAGCACTGCTGGTCGTGGATGGCGGCTTTGCCGGCTTCCCAGAGGCTTGGGTCGTTCATCTTGGTCTTGCGCCAGTACCAGCTCTCGACGCCCCACAGGTCTATCTCGCGCATACCGGTAGCTTTACCGTAGGCGATACGGTCGGTTAGCCGCTCGGCATTAAGTGATTCGTTTTGTTCTTCAATGGTCATCTCTTTAATGCCCTTATCGGGTCCCCAGGATTCGGTTTGGAGTTCATGGACAATGAGGTCGCGGCCGGTGAATAGTTTGGTCCCACCCGCTAGGAACGCATAGAACCAGGCTGGGAAGGGGTATTCAAAGTAGCGCTTGGTAATGGTTTTATCCCACACTCGTTTGTAAATAGAAACGCCGGAGATATCCGGTTTCGGTTCATTAACCGGCCAGCCCCATGCGTTGTTGCTGCGGGTCACGATAATCTTATGATTCGGATCGAGTTGCTTAACGTAGTCAAACTCGTCTACTAATCGATCCCTGTTAAAGTCGGTGCAGATACCAAAAACACTTAAGAAGAATTCGTTTTCTAACTGGTAGGTATCTAATGCCGGGCTGTCTTTGTAGCGGTTCACTACCTCGCCTATGAATGTCTTGAGCTCACCGTACCATTGTTGTTTGGGTTGGTTAGTCGCCCACTCAGGCATATGGCACTCTGGCCAGCGTGGTTGGCGTAGCCCGAGTGCTAATGACACGGTGCCACCGGCAGCTTCGACCTTCTTAAACTGCCAATCTAGTTCACTAAAGTCATATGTCCCGGGTGTTTTCTCGATTTCATCCCAGTAACTTACGAGCCGGAAATGGCGTAGGTTTAGGTCGTCGATCATGGCCTGCATGGTTTCCTGGGGCTCAAGGTCAAAGTAACGGGCATAGCTTGGAATAAAAGTGGCGCCGAACTTAAACTCTTTGTGAGCTTGGGTGGCGATATACCACCGGGCAATACCATAGGCTGATCCTACTAGTAGGAATACTACTATAGAGATTGCGATACCGATCTTCTGCCAGATCTTGCGTTCTTTCCACCAGAAACGTGGCTTTTCAATACGTAGGTGGTTCAGGATGCGCTTGTAGCGGCGCTCTTCTTTGTCACCGTAGTGCTGATTTAGCAATTTGCGTTCAGCTCGTAATTCCTTGGTACTGGTCTGTTTGACTCTGGTTTTTTGTTTCATTTGGTACTATTTATATGATGCCCACTAAGAAAGCGTTAACATTATCACTTATTATACCAGTTTATAACGAAGCAGACGTACTCGACGCGACGCTGCAGGCTATTGCTACCCAAACAGAAGCACCAGACGAAGTAATAGTCGTGGATAACAATTCAACAGATAACAGCGCGGAGATCGCCAAGAAGTACTCTTTCGTACGAGTTGTAACAGAGAAAAAACAAGGCCAAGCAGCAGCCCGGAATAAAGGGTTTAACACCGCCAAGTCAGATATTTTAGGCAGAATTAATGCCGACGTTATTCTAGATCCGGACTGGGTAGAGCGGGCTAAGCAGAACTTTCTAGACTCCCCTATTGCAGGATTGGCTGGTTCCGGGCATTCGGCACTGCTGCCCCGTCTGCAAAAGCCACAAACAACTATTTGGGTTAGTTTGTATTATTTCTGGATGCTCGGTATCTTCCGTACGCCTATGCTGTGGGGTGCCAACTTGGCTATCCGCCGCGAAGCGTGGTTACACGTTAAGGACGACGTCATTAACGACGACCAACTAGTACACGAAGACCAGGACCTAACACTATGTATCCTGGAATCTGGCGGTAGTCTTGGTCGCGACGACCGTCTGCTCATGACAACCAGCGAGCAGACCTACCACTACTTTCCTAAGCTTCTGCACTACACTAAGCGAACCTACCAGACAAAACGGCAGCATGCAGATCGTCCTGCCTTTAAGGCACTGAAGCGTTCCCCTCCCCTCTGGATATTGGCGTTCCTGTGGGTCATGCCGGGCATGATTCTACTGCCCATATTCTTCACGGTGAGTTTTGTCTTTTGGCCTATAGACTACGTCATGAAGTGGGTCTTCCATGACAAGAATTGGTTGAGTTAGTCTGGACTATGTAATCACTTAGTTAGTGTGAACTTGCCCGTTATCTTCATTTACGATGCTGCAATTACCCCACAGTCCGAGCTTTGCACCCTCGGCCTGCTTTTGGTAATCTTTAAATTCCTCTAGTTTAGTGAATGGGAAGTAGGTATAGGCGAAGCCATAGCCTTGCTTAATAATCTCGGCGTTCACTAACGTACCGTCTGGCAGATATACGTATCGTAGTAGTCGGTCGTACCGGTCTCGGTTGGTGTTGGTGGGATCGGCTTCTAGCCGGACGTTGTTAGCGCCAATAAGGTTTTTAGTAAACTGGGCGGCTGCTTCTCCGTAGCACTGTACTTCCTTGCGCGGGTCATGTGTTTCAGGAGTGTCGACACCGATAAGTCTGACCTTTTCGGTGACCCCGTTCATGTCTACGGCAATAGTGTCGCCGTCGGTGAAAGTCACGACGCGGTACAGGCCAGGCTGTGCTTTCTCGGCTTGTTTGGCAGCTGGTGTTAGCCAGCCTTGTTGCTGGGCAAATGCTAGTAGTAGCGTCAGGAGGCCAATAATGAGTGTCTTCTTGGCTTTACGACGACTCACTATGGTTACAGCCCTAGTTTTTCAGCAATATATTCTTTACCAATCTGGGTGCCGTCTAGTTCGACGAAATCTTCATCTTCGTGTGGTGGTTCCATGTTTCCTGAAATTCGCTCAAAAGCGTCTTCCGGCATATCTCCCAATACACGGGTTCCCTGCTGGCTTGCGTTCTGGGTGGCGCGCTCCTTAGCGGTTTCTTTTGGAGTTCGCACCCAGATAAGTACTACTTCTGCATTGGTCTGCTCGGCGATTTCTCGCATTCTCTGACGGTCTCTAAAGAAGTTAAAGTTGGTGTCATATATAACACTCTGCCCATCTTCCAGAAGGGCTTGGGCTTTGTGGTTCAGGGCATCGTAGAGTTTCAGATTTTCTTCGTGGCTGTGGGTAGGTTTGTCAAAACGAATACGGCGTTCTTGATCTGCCCACATGTGTTGGGCGCCAGTGAGTTCATGGATAAGCTTACTGGCGGTAGTTTTGCCGGATCCAGGATAGCCTAGCATTAGGTAGAGTGTGGGCATGTATTTAGAGTAGCTTTTTGTAGGAAAAATGTACAACGATGGATTGCTGTGCTTGCAAATATTCTTAAAAAGTTATACAGTATTAGGCTGAATTAACGAGATTCGTACTATGGCTTTAGATATAAAAGACTTGCACGCAAACCACCCCTTTATTGTAGAGGTCACTGGTTCACAAATATCTCAAGACTTAGGTGTTGGCAATTCGGAAGGCCGTAGCATTATGATGGGCGTTCTTGGGGCGGCACAGGAAGAGCCTTTTGACGGCCTGACTTTCGATCAAGCCCAAGAAGCGTACAGGAAGCTGATTCCTGATGCTGCACGATTTCTCCGCCCAGCGTACATTCGGAATATGATTGAGCGTCTGCCTCAAGAAAGTCACCAAATAAACTCCGAGGGAGCAGGATCGCTTGGAGAGCGAGCGGTTAGCCTGACTGAGGATGGCGTCCGACAAGCTTCATGGGGAGGTCACTTGTTGGACTTATCTTTTCGGCGGAATATTGCTTTGCGTAGACTACTAGGCGCTACGCACCAAAAAGGTGGCCCAGAGGAAGCGGAGCCTAGTGCCCAGGACAGGCTTCTGACGTTAGGAGGCTACATGGGAGGACTTGCAGGAAGCGTAACGATTGAACGCATGCTAGATGATTCTCGTTTGGGGCCAGTGGCAAAGGGAGGTCTCACAGATCGGCTTAATGTGTGGCTCAAGGCAAGGATGCTTGAGAGAAAGCGTGATCGCAACACAGTCCCTTACAGCTGGCGTATGACTAAGGATGGTCGTGAGATCTTTCAAGAGGTTGTTGACCTAATTACCGCGTATCAAGAAGATCCTGCAGGACAGCAAGAGGCTGGTCTTGGTCTTCTACGGAACTACTTACACACACCCGAGAAGCGTGCTACGCTACCACATCTTTTTCGTCGTGATTACTTAGCCTCGGGTTCGGACAAAAAAGGTGGTATTTATGAACTTGGTGAGCAGCTTAGTGCAGCTCTGGCATCCAGAGAAGTAGGTGAAGTCCTAACAACTTCAGATATCGCTACTCTACTCGGAGTAGAAGATATCAGACCTGTTGTACTGCATCGCTTGGAGTGGATTCTTGGCAACAGAACCCCCCTTCAATACGAAACGCATGAAGGCCACGTTACTGCGTGGCGGGTAGCTGCACCACCAGCAACTGCGAGTGAATACTATCGCAAGCGTGGTAGTAGTATCTAATAGTCAATCCCTGGATTTGCCAGGAACTTCTCATCAAAGTGGTGCTTTATCTTGGTCATGTTGGTAGCGATATCTACCAGTGGTAGTAGGTCTTCTGGGAAGTTTCGACCTGTTAGACATAGACTGGTGTTCTTGGCTTTGTCTTCTATTAGTTTCCTGAGCTGGTCCTTGGTGATTAGTCCGTCGTTGGCGGCGTTATTAATCTCGTCACAAATGACCAGGTCATACTTACCACTCGTGGCTTTGCCGTAAGCTTCGTCGTATGTTTCTTGAGCTGCCTGTTTGTGCTGGTCTTCGCTAATGTGCTGTGGACTGAGGTCGCCAGCTTTGTAAAATCCTTTGCCGCCTTTATAGAAGTACAACTGGTCTTTATACAGAGATTGGATATCACGAATAAAGACGTGCTCCCCTACTCCCCAATACTTAATAAACTGTATAAAAGCTACGTTCCAACGGTTGCCGAGGGCACGGACTAACAGACCTAGGCTGGCACTGGTTTTACCTTTGCTGTCTCCGGTGTAGACAATAACAACGGCTTCTTTTGTCTTATAGTCTTCGAAACTCATCTGCGTCTAGTGTACTACGCGTGCCGTTCTCTGTCTTGCAGAGCTCGGTCGTATAGTAAGAGCATACTTCTCTCTGCCTCGAGTCGATCTTCTTCGGCAATAACCTTGCGTTTTGCAGCGTTTTTGAGATCAGTGACTACTTTTATTGGAGTGGCGCCACTCACACGGGCGGTTCGTGCTAATAGCCTATCGTATTGGCTATGATCCAGTACCCGTCGGGCCATGCCTTTCTCTGTGGCGGCATCTATGGTGATTGTGAAATTCTCGGTAAAGTCACCGATAGTTTTATTGATGAGTGCACTTGCAGCTCGTTGCCGTGCCAAGGCTGCTTCGATCGTCGTCCTGCGTGCTTCGTTGCGCGCTTGGGGTGTCTTAAGTTCTCTGCGTAGTCCCGGTACGGTCTCTGTGCTTAAGATAAGACCAGCGGCACCGAGACTGGCCATCATAATGGCCGCACTGTCGGCATCAAAAATTTCATTCTCAAGGACCGCCATGTTAGGACTAGACGGTCGGTATCCACCAAAATCAACAAATAGTAACTCCGCGGGACCGGTCGGTACCACGGTGAGGTGTGGGGCGATATCCACAATCAAAGGTCTTGGTTCGGCCATAGATGTTCCTCCGCTGTCAGGAGGATAGCATAAATGGTGTCGTTGTGTAAACTACAAACCCTATATGTGGTGTTTAATCACGTAAAGCGAGGTCAATTTTAGGTCGGTCAAAGCCTAAGATCACGGTGCCATTAATATCTAGAACTGGTGTAGCAAGCTGTCCTACGTTGTCGCGTACCCACTCGAGGGCCTTAGGATTGTCAGCGATGTCGTACTCTTTGAATTTGAGTTTCTTGCTCTTTAGGTACTCACGTGCCATGTGACAGTAAGCGCATGCTGGAGAGGTATATAGTGTAATACTCATGCTTGTAGTATACACCCGTGTCTCCGGTCTAGGCAAAGCACCGAAATTGTGACAAACATATGGAATACCTTATTGAATATATGAGGTCAGCCTGATATACTGCCGAAAGATGAGTATCTCTATCGCCGCCATCGCCAATTGTGGGCTGACGACGAACTCCTGGGAGTGTAAAACAACCGGAGGAGTATGTTAGGCGCCCTACTAACCCGTGTAGCTTCTGAAGACGGCCCGCATATTGCGCTGGCGCCTGAAGCTATCTACAAAATTGGTGGTTTGCCTATTACGAACTCCACTATCTACGGTGCTATCTGTGCCGTGTTACTTCTTGCTCTTGGGCTGGCCGCTCGCAAGAAATTACGGCTTAATGCAGTTAAGGGCTTTACACAAATTGTTGAGATTCTCGTAGAATTTGTGGTTGGTCTTATTGAGGGGCCGCTTGGCTCACGCAAGAAAGCAGTACAATACGCACCAATCTTTGGGACGTTCTTTTTGTTTATTATCTTCAATAACATTATGGGTATCATGCCGTGGGTTGGTCCTGGGATTCACGTGACTACCCACGAGGGCACCTTCCCGCTATTTCGTGCCTTTACCGCTGATCTCAACGGCACCATCGCTATGGCAGTTTTTGCCATCCTTACCGTCCAATACCTCTCTATTCGTGAGTCTGGTTTTGTCGGTCACCTTAAGCACTACTTTACTGATAAGCCCCTGAACCCGGTTAACGCGTTTATTGGATTACTCGAAGTATTCGGTGAGTTTACCCGTATGATTAGTCTTAGTCTTCGTTTGTTTTTGAACACCGTAGTCGGTGAAATCTTGATTGCAGTATTTGCCTACATTGGCAAAGACTTCCAGTCGTTTACGATTTTGCCCATAGCGATGTTCGAAATCCTGGTTGCGTGCATCCAGGCCTATGTATTCACGGTGCTTGCCGCCACATACCTAGGTCTTGCGATTGCTCACGGCCACGATGACGAGCACACCGCTCACGAAGTCGACCCGGTTGTGGGAAGGCTTGAGGGCGATGTAAGCTAGGCCCGCTTCGAGTGGCCAAACTTTTATATTAATACCCATGGGACCGTTCTAAATTTTAGGGCACTTATGGTAACAAACTAAGGAGAACTAATATGGTTCCACAAGTAACAAGATTTGCAGCAGAAGCAGCAGAAGTCACACAACGCGGTGGTTGGAATCCAACTGCAGCTAAGTCATTCATGCTCGGTATCGCCTTTTTGGGTGCTGCTCTAGGCCTCGGAATGGTTGGCCAGGCTTATATGAAGGCTCTCGGCCGTAACCCAGAAGCAGGTAAGGCCGCTGGTCAGGTTGTGATTATCGCAGCTATGATCGAAGTTACAGCGCTTCTAGCATTCCTAGGCGCCATCATCGTAAAATAAGCTGAACTGTGGAGACCGGGTGGGCAACCATCCGGCCCATTATTAGTAAGAGATAAGAGACAAAGAATATATGATTAATCCCGTAACAGTACTATTTGCAGCAGAAGCCGCCGAGAAGGAAGGTATTGCTGTACTTGGTATTGATCCTAAGGCTATTGTCCTTCAGGCCGGAACTTTCCTGCTACTATTCTTGCTCCTAAAAAAGTTTGCTCTTCGCGGTATCGTAGACACCCTAGAGAAGCGTCGCAAGACCATCGATAAAGGTGTGGCACTCGGTATTGAAATGCAATCTGCTAAGGAGAAGTTTGATGAAGAGCTGAAAGGCATGCAGCATAAAGCCCGCGAGGAAGCTAATAAGATTCTAACTGGTGCCCAAGCTGAAGCGAGTCAGATCATCAAGGACGGCGAAGCAAATGCAGCTAAGAAAGTTGATCAGATGCTCAAGGATGCTAACGCTCGCATTGAGCGGGAAATGCAGACCGCCCGAAAAGAACTTCGTGGTGAGATGCTGGCACTTGTTTCTGAGGCAACTGAAGTTATTATCGACGAGAAAGTCGATGCCAAGAAAGATGCATCGCTCATTGAGCGAGCGCTAGCAAGGGTACGAGCGTAATGGCTAAAGAGTCTAACTCAACCATCGCTCGTGCTCTGCTAGAAGATCTAGCTGCCGGCAAAAGCACGCAAGATATTACCCGTTCGCTAGCTGCCTACTTAATTGAAGAGAGTCGCATGGGTGATCTGAGTACAATTTTGCGAGACATCGAACGGCAGTTGCTACAGCAAGACGGCAAACTATATGTACAAGCCGAGACTGCGTATAGCCTACAAAACGAGCAGAGTGCAGAAATCCAGAAGATCTTTATGGCTCAAACTGGAGCTAAGCAAGTAATTATTCAAGAAACTATTAACCCCGATGTAATTGGCGGGGTGCGATTAACTACCGCTGACCACCAGTTGGATTTGACCGTACGCCGACAATTACAGCGACTTAAGAGTCAGACTACCTAAGGAGAATTAGACATATGGCTACAGACATTAATATCAAGGACTTAAGCGCCGACATCCGGAAAGCAATTGCTGAGCTCAAGACCAGCCCTGAAGTTGAGAGCGTTGGTATCGTTACCCGCATCGGTGACGGTGTGGCTTGGATTTATGGTCTCCAGAATTGCGGCTACAACGAAATGATCGAAATCGAGGGCGATGGTGTAACCATCCCTGCTTTTGCTCTAAACCTCCAAGAGGGTGAAATCGGTGCCGTACTGATGGGCGGTGACGTAGATGTTAAAGCTGGTATGCGCGCTAAGCTATCTGGTCAGGTGCTACAGATTCCGGTTGGTCCAGAGCTTATTGGCCGTGTGGTTGATCCACTTGGTCGTCCACTCGACGATAAGGGTCCAATCAAGTCCACGCAAATGGGCCTTGTAGAGCAAGTTGCTCCGGGTGTACTTGACCGACAAAGTGTTGGTGAACCGATGATGACTGGTCTTATTGCAATTGACGCTATGGTGCCAATTGGTCGTGGCCAGCGTGAGCTCATTATTGGTGACCGTCAGACGGGTAAAACTGCAATTGCTGTCGACACCATGATTAACCAGTATCGGCAGAAGTCTGGCATCGTTAACATTTACGTTGCAGTTGGGCAGAAGCTCAGCAAGGTTGCTCGTATTATTGAACGCTTAAAACGTGAAGGTGTTATGGACCAGACTATTGTGGTTGCCACATCTGCATCTGACCCTGCTTCCCTGCAGTACCTGGCTCCCTATGCTGGTGCAGCAATCGGCGAATACTTCCGAGATAACGGTCAACACGCCCTGATCACCTACGATGACCTTAGTAAGCACGCTGTTGCCTATCGACAAATGTCACTGCTTCTCCGACGTCCACCGGGTCGCGAAGCCTACCCTGGTGATGTCTTCTACTTGCACTCTCGTCTGCTCGAACGTGCTGCTAAAATGAGCGACGCTAAGGGTGGCGGTAGCCTGACTGCCCTACCTATCATCGAGACCCAGGCTGGAGACATCTCTGCCTATATCCCAACCAACGTGATTTCTATTACCGACGGTCAGATCTTCATGGAAACCAACCTGTTTAACCAAGGTATTCGACCAGCTGTTTCAGTCGGTCTATCTGTTTCTCGTGTGGGTGGTGCTGCACAGACTAAGGCTGTTAAGTCAGTGGCTGGTAGTCTTCGGCTTGACCTGGCGCAGTTCCGTGAGCTTGCTGCATTCGCACAGTTCGGGTCGGATCTAGATGCAGAAACCAAGCAGAAAATCGAACGTGGTCAGCGTTTGACCGAACTCCTTAAGCAGCCACAGTACTCACCACTTGGTGTGTGGGAACAAACTGCATCTCTCCACGCTGCAACTAACGGTGCCTTTGACGATGTCCCGGTTGCTAAGATTAAGGCTGCACAAGCAAGCCTGCTCCAGGAACTAAAGAGTCAGTACAAGAAAGAAATGGATGAACTCAACAAGGGTGACAAGCCAGCTGACAAGACCAAAGAGATTATCCTGAAGGTTGCTAAGACAATCGCCGAAGGTCAGAAGGACTAACAATGAACAGCCGGGTCGGTCATTCTCCAGATCTCATACGCGCTCGCGAGCATTCGGATGTTACGCACCGCGCCGTTGAGAGGGCTGTTGCCGCAGATAGGGCAAGAATAGCCGCGCGATTTGGTGTGAGTGTTGGAGCCATAGACGATGTTTGCCACAAGCCATTGGTTGGCAAGGGTTTGTTCGGTAACGCTGAGCGCGATCCGAATGCAGATGATCTATTGATAATTAACGGCGGAATTCGCCAGGTTCGTGATGCGCTTGTCGAGCAGCATGACTCCCAGCAGGTTGCTTTAATAGCTGAAGCGCTGGGCATTGACGTATCGAGAGCTATGGCGTTAACCGAGCGTGATCCCGGGGGTGAGCTAACAGAAAACGCACGAAGTGCATTAGCTGGGGTCCAGGTAGCTTCACTCCTCCATTTTGCGGCAGAACCAGTACCAGCTCCGACAGCCCCAATCCCAGGGGGTCAGCATGGCTAGTCGACAACAATTAAAGTCACGCATTACTAGTGTTAAAAGCACTAAGCAAATCACCAAAGCTATGGAGCTGGTGAGTGCGAGTAAGATGCGTCGTGCGCAGGAGCTGGCTGTAAAGAGCCGTGATTACCGTAACCTAGCTCGGCAGATCCTGGCCCGCCTTCGTGAGCTGACTGACGTACGCAAGCACCCACTATATGTGCAGCGACCAGTAAAGACTCGTCTGCACATTATTGTTACCAGTAACCGTGGTTTAGCTGGTGCATATAACAGTAATGTCTTGAAGCAGCTGACTCGTGAACTGACCGAAGACAAAGAAGCTGGCATCGCTAGTCAGGCGATCGTGATTGGTAAGCAGGGTGCACGCTTTATCGTCCGCTTCGAACACGTAGAAGTTGTTGCAGCCTACCAGGACTTCCCCGACCATCCAACGGCTAACGACATTCGTCCAATTCTAGCAACTGTTGTTGAGAAGTTTGTAACCGGCGAAGTAGATGTTGTAGACGTTACCTACACTGATTACAAATCAAGCATTGCCCAGGAAGTTACCGTAGAGCGACTCTTGCCTGCTGCTTATGTAGAAGATCCGGTAGAACCAGATCTAGAGAATGCTGTCTTTGAACCATCTCCAAAGGTGGTACTGGAAGAAGTTACGGAGCGTTTAATCGAATCACAGCTTAACCAGGCATTTATGGAATCAGCAGCTAGTGAGCAGTCTATGCGTATGATGGCTATGAAGAACGCAACAGATAACGCTAGCGACCTTATTGATGACCTTACCCTGGCCTTTAACACGGCTCGACAAGCGGCAATTACTCAGGAATTAGCAGAAATAACCGGTGGAGCGGAGGCAATAAAATAATGCGCGTAAGTCAAAATTCATTGGTAGTATTGCATGATGTTGATCACGGTGATATCACTCGAATAGGACAAATTTTTAGACCAATTATGTTGGAACGAGGAATTACATCTATTTTAAGTTTTACCGACCTTGGAGATACTGTTAATCCGCGTGACGCCCGCATAGAAGAAGCAGCGGAGTCTGCGGGGTTGTTCGTGGTTCAGTCTGCACTTTTACATCCACCTACACGTGATGTTATGTGGGCAACAGCACCATTAATGTTCGGCGAGGATGGGTTGCAGCCCGCGGGTCACGGCATCCGGTTTGGGATTTTTGATGACCTATATCGCGCTGATGCTATGGGGTTACAGGAATTTGTGGATCGAGCTGGCTTTCCGTCGCCAGCTGCAGTGTTCGGAGCTAATGATACGACAAGAAGATTTTAAGGAGTAATAATGGCAACAGCAGAAAAAACTAAACAAGGCGTCATCACCCAGGTTGTGGGTGTGGTCGTCGACATGGAATTCCCCGAAGGGCATCTTCCAGCAATTTATAACGCGATCGAAGTTGAAAGTAACGGCAAGACATTAGTCTTTGAAGTTGCACAGCACCTTTCTGAGGGTAGTGTGCGTGCTATTGCACTTGGTACAACTGACGGACTTAAGCGCGGTTCAGTTGTAACTGATACCGGCGCTCCAATTAGCGTACCTGTTGGTAAAGAAACGCTGGGCCGTATGTTCAACGTACTTGGTCAGCCTATTGACGGTAAGAAAGACGACTTCAAGAAGCGTGCTCCTATTCACCGTGAACCACCAAAGCTCAGCGAGCAGTCTGGTGTTACGGAAGTTCTGGAAACTGGTATTAAGGTCATCGACCTTATCTGTCCCGTAACAAAGGGTGGTAAGGTTGGTCTGTTCGGTGGTGCTGGTGTGGGTAAGACCGTGCTTATTACCGAGCTTATTAACAACATCGCCAAAGAACATGGTGGTACGTCGGTATTCGCTGGTGTTGGTGAGCGTACCCGTGAAGGTAACGACCTGTACTACGAAATGGAAGAGTCCGGTGTACTGGACAAGACTTCCCTCGTCTTTGGTCAGATGAACGAACCCCCTGGCGCGCGTCTACGTGTTGGTCTTTCTGGCCTCACCATTGCAGAAGGTTTCCGTGACGATGGTCAAGACGTGCTGCTGTTCGTCGACAATATCTTCCGCTTTACCCAGGCTGGTGCAGAAGTATCTGCCCTTCTTGGTCGTCTCCCATCTGCGGTAGGTTACCAGCCAAACCTCGCCCAGGAAATGGGTGGTCTCCAAGAGCGCATTACCTCTACCAAGAACGGTTCCATTACGTCTGTACAGGCTGTGTATGTGCCTGCCGACGACCTTACCGACCCGGCTCCTGCTACAACATTCGCTCACCTAGACTCCACCATTACCCTAAACCGTGCGCTAACTGAACTTGGTCTCTACCCTGCGGTTGACCCACTTGATTCAAGCAGTACTATTCTTGACCCAGAAATCGTTGGTCAGGAACACTATGACGTAGCTCGTGAAGTACAACGAATCTTGCAGCGCTACAAAGACCTCCAAGATATTATTGCCATTCTTGGTATGGAAGAACTTAGTGACGAAGACAAGCAAACGGTAAACCGTGCACGTCGACTCCAGCGTTTCCTAACCCAGCCGTTCCACGTTGCTGAAATCTTTAGCAACATTCCTGGTACCTACGTTCCACTAGCTGAAACCGTAAAGGGCGTTAAAGAAATCCTTGAAGGTAAGCACGACGACAAGCCAGAAAGTGCCTTCTATATGAAGGGGACGATTGCTGAGGTTAAGTAAATATGATTACCTTCGAACTCGTAACTCTAGATGGTGCTAAGTTTGGTGAAGAAGTCTATGAAGTAGTGCTGCCAACAGCAGATGGCTACATTGCTGTATTCCCTAACCACATGCCGCTCGTCAGTATCGCTAGTCCTGGTATTATTAGTGTCCGTCGCAAGCAAGGCGACCCAGACACTAAGCTAGAATACTTCGCCACTAATGGTGGTGTTATTGAAATTGCCGATAACAAAGTGCGAGTACTGGTAGATGAAGCTGACCGAGAAGACGAGATCAACGAAGCAGAAGCTCAGAAGGCCTTTGAACATGCCCAGAATCTCCGTCGTGAAGCTAAGGACACTATTTCTTTGCAACATGCCCAGAACCTAGTAGATCGCCAAGCGGTTCGGCTGCAAGTAGCAGGTCTACGCCGACAAAAGCGGCGCTAATAACAGAAGTAACTATCTTGGTCTTGAATATCTCAAGGCTGCATAGTACTATGTTTTGGTTGCCTAAATACAGACACTAAAAAGGGAGATACATGGAACGAGGACCGAGTGGTGAGATTAGATTTGATGTGCCAGAAAGAAAGGAAGCTATGCAACCACAGTTAAATACAGCAGTAGAAAAACTCAGTGCAGATGGTTTAGGATTCGGTGACGGATCTATTTCCGTACAGGACCGCCTTGATAATCCAGAACACGCTCACCCACTAGAAGCGGAAACGTTAGAGAAGCTTGAAGAGGCTATCCACTCACCGCGTTTGTTGGTCCCAATTGAAGCCGATGATGACGGCTGCGGCGACGGTCGTTTGTGGGGCAAGATTAAGCGAAAGGTTGGTGATGCTGTTGAGACTATGAAGCGTTCACTTCACCGCTCTAAGATCTTTGGCGGTGGCGCTGTTATGATGACCGCTACGGTAATTGGTGAGGGTGATGCAGATGGTCTAACCGTAGGTCAGGCCATGTCCAAGGGTATCGGTATTCTACGTAAACGAAAAGTGCCGTTTGGTGCACACACTGATAACCATGCGCATGGTGAAAACTGTGGCTGTGGTGCTATCGATAAAGCACCAGCTATTGTGCAAAACGTAGTTAAATACCGAAAGCAAATTGAAGCTACCGTGCCTCTACTTACGGACGATACTGAAGGGCTTGGGACAATCCTCGATAACTTCGTCGCCTATGCTGACGAGATTAAGGATCAAGCCTATGCTGGAAGTGAAGTTATGGATGAGATCATGGACGACACTGAAGGCGAAGGCGCTGTCGTAAAAGAGCTACAAGATGCACACCTCGAGGCTGCTATCGTGCTCAATCTTGTAAGTGGCTATACCGTTGATCAGGGTTATGTTGTTGAGGCTACTGACGGTAAGACACAGGTGTTTGCAGTTGACGTTCCTCGACTTATTACTCTTGCACAGAAGAAGCACCCTAAGGATGAACAGAAGCAACGCACAGCATTCCTCAGTATGTTGGTCTACACACTCGGTACAGCCGGAACATTAACGAAGGGTGATCTCCCTGTATATGTCGTTTCTGGAGCTGTTGAGCAACCAGTAGCCCAAGAAAAAGCAGCATAGTAGTAAAAACTACGGCGTCAGCTATTTGCTTTTCTCGCCCCTTCGTACTATTGTTTAAGCATTAGTTATTCTAAGGAGGGTAAAATGGTAAGTCGTCAAAAGGTCGCCATGGTGGTGGCTGAATTAATGGGAGTTACGGTTCTGGCAACAGCAGTCTATGCTATTGCTGGTCAAGGAGCATCTTCGCTCTTTGTAGGACTTGTTGCAGGTACAACACTTGGTTTGTTGGTGCATACAATCGGTTCTGCATCCGGAGCACATGTTAACCCAGCTATTACGCTTGGTCTGTGGAGTGTTCGTAAGATTAAGACTACACAAGCATTGCTCTACATTGCTGCCCAAGTTGTCGGTGCCTTTGCTGCTCTTGGCGTCATCCGCTACTTCCTCGGTCACACGCTCAACAACCTCACGGCTGAAGAGTTTGACTGGAAGTTCCTCATTGCGGAGGCGGCCGGTGCATTAGTATTCGGTTTTGGTGTTGCCAGTGCTGTCTACCAGAAATACGAAGGAACTAAGCTCGCCTTTACGGTTGGTGGTTCACTGTTTATCGGTATCCTGGTTGCATCTCTCGGATCAAACGCGGTACTTAACCCAGCTGTTGCGTGGTCTATCCGTTCGTTCAGCGTTGAATACGCCGTTGGTCCAATCATTGGCTCAATTGTCGGTATGAACTTGTACGCACTAGTATTTAGTGATGAAGTCGTTATTAAGCGACCTGCTGTTGTAGCTGCACGCAAGACCACTACAACCAAAGTGGCCGCTGCTAAGAAAAAGCCTGCCAGCAAAACTGCTAAGAAGCCAGCCGCTAAAAAGCGCCGCTAGTTTACTGGCAAATAGTTAACTGTACTAGCTAATAGATAAGGCCTCGTTACCACGGGGTCTTATTATTTGCTATATTTTTCCGTCTAAAAGATCTTGTTCAAATGCCTGGATGCCTGTGTAGTCCGGTGAGTAGTTCGTAATGTCCGGTAGGTTTAGTCCCTTAATTTTAGGCCAGACAGCTTGGATAAGCTTCTCTAGCCGATCTAATTCCTCGACACTTGGAATGTACTCTCGGATAAGTTCCTTGGGGCTCGAGGCTTCTACGTACCACATTTGTCCGGTAATTGTCTTGGGCCGGAAACGACTGCTGTTCTGCACGAGTAGTGCGTAGAATGTTAATTGCATTCGGTGACGCCAGGCTTTAAGTGCCTTGGTCTGGTCACGGGTAATAAAGCTTCCGAGTGGCTTGCCTGTTTTGTAGTCAATAATTGTCAGTTCGTCGTTTTTGACATCGATACGGTCGAGTGTACCTTTCAGGCTTGCCTCTCCAATTCGGATGTCTCCCATGCTCTGTTCGGCCAGCCCGCCCTTCCCGATCCAGAAGGTATCACTGGCGAGTAACTTGGTTAGTAGTTCTTTCCCGTGTTCCAAGAAACGTTGGTATTCGTGCGTTGGAAGGAACTGGTTGGTAAGTGTTGTTTCGTAATGGGCGAGTACTTTCTTGGTATCTAGGTTGCCACTATTTACGGCTACTTGTGCGTACTCTAGCGCAGCATGTATGGCGGTACCAAATGCCATGCTAGTCGACTGAGCCTCGGGCAAATGCAGCAAGTGTCGTTCGAAGAAATACTCAGGCCCGCCTTTACTGACGTCCAGAAAATCTAGGAGTGACGACGCACTCAAAGCGAATGAATCGAGCTGGCTAGACAGATTGCGTTTTTCGTCAGCGACGTTTAAGTGTGGCCACTTCAAATGTTCTTCTAATAGTGCCACAGGGTTAGTCGTTTCATTGGCGGCAATTTCAGTGACTTCCAAGGCTTCGTGTATAAGTGGTGTGGCCAAGACTTCCTTGCCTGCAAGGTCTTCACGGTAGCTGGCGGCAATGAGCGAACGTTTAGCTCGAGTGGTAGCTACATACATAAGACGGGCGTAGTCATCTATGTCATCTCCGGCAGGTTGCAGGGGTAGGTTTGCTGGGCACTTGCGCCCGGCGGCGCTTGGCTTCCAGGACCCGTCCACGGCATTTATTACGTATACCGTATCGTATTCCAGGCCTTTGGCTTTGTGCACAGTCAGAAGCTCTACGGCATTGTCGCCGGTTACGAACACGGATTCATCGGCGATTATCTCTCCGCTATCTATGGCCAGTTGTACGAAGCGTACAAAGTCCGCAAACTCAGCACTGGTATTTCGAGCAAAGTCGTTAGCTAATGACTTGAGCAAACGTATGGCCGACAGAGCTTCGAGGTAATCGGTATCTATTTGGGTGTGCGCTAGGTAATGTTCGCGTAAAGGGCTGGTTAGTGCTTCGCCAGGTCGCAGACCAATAATATATTCGAGCGTGACGGCCAAAGGCTCCTGGCTGGCTTGGACAGACAGCCAAAGGAGCCACTGAGCTATATCAGATAACTTTGGATCTGAGCTACTACTCAGTAGGTCCAACCAGCTTTTCCCCTGTCGCGCACTTATAGCCAATGACCAAAGCTGTTCGGGAGATAATTGCCACATGGGTGCACGTAGAACTTTAGCGAGTAACACGTCAACATTAACTTTGTCACCTTCCTGGATAGCCAGCAGTAATGATGCGATGTGGTGAATATGTAATACGGCTTGGTGGTCAAGGATGTTACTCTGCTGTTCGTAACGTACCGGAACATGTCGGCTATCTAAGAGTGCAGCAATACGTCTGAGGCTGGCATGGTCACGAGCGAGTACGGCGATACTCTCCTTGTTTGTTTCATGCTTCTCGGCAATGTCATCGGCGAGACTGCTGAGTTCGTGTTCTTCTGTGGCGTAGCTTTGGTGTGTAAGCAAGCCAGGTTCTTTGGGTTCGTTGCGGGCAACTAGATCTTTTTTTAGGTCTGGCATACGAGTTACCAAGCGGTCTTCTATTTGGTTAATAATGGTGGCGGACATGTCTAAAATCTTCTGACTGGAGCGGTAGTTCTCAGTTAGGACAATAAGTTTGGTACTTGGGTAGCTGGCTTGGAACGAAAGCATATTGTTGAGCTCTGCACCATTAAACTTGTAGATAGACTGGTCGTCGTCACCAACGGCCATAAGGTTGGGTTTATCGCCACTTAGTGGGTGGTTGGCAATGAGATGCGCAAGCTGCAACTGTGCGGCATTGGTATCCTGAAACTCATCGATCAGTACGTAAAGGAATCGCTCCTGGGCATCTGCACGCATGCTCGCGTGAGTCTGTAACTGCGTGATGACCTCCACGATCATGTCGGAGTAGTCGTAATAGCCACGGAGGTGCAGACTGTTGCGATAGGATGCGTATACGTCTGCCAGGTTAAGCCACCAGACATTACGTTCCCGTTCCTTGAACATGCCCTTCGTGCCTTCTACACTTTGGATCCAGCGCTGTTTCCATTTGCCAGTATGCTTGGTTTTGTTAGTGCCTTCGTCCTGTTGCAGAGCAAAGCCCAGGCTTTCCTTAATGGTATGACCAAGATCTTGGAGCGGTAATAGCGAGGTGCCGATTCCTTGATCTGGCAGACTGTCTATCTTTTCTTTGAGTGCTGGTAGATTTTTAGCACTGAGCGGTGCACTCAATATGTCTATGAGCTTTGGTTCTATTTCATCCAGATAGGCCAGGTTAGCCTCAACCAAGGCTTTGAGCTTATCTGGAGTTAGCCCAGCTTCCTTAACATTACGCAGAGCATTCTTTACATCTCGTCCGGCGGTGAAATTGCCGGCAAAACGCAGTGCTAGTGGGTTGCTGAGCGGCAACCTTCCAAGGATATCTTGGATGATCTCAATCTGCGTAGCGTCCGGCGCGGTGCTAAGTTTTGCACCATTCCAGAAATAGTCTGGATATATATTCATGAGTTCGGCGGCAAAGCTGTGAAAGGTCTTGACCATGACGCCGCTTGCTTCTCCGCCAGTGAGTTCGATAAGGCGCTCGCGCATGTTAACGGCTGCTTTATTAGTAAACGTCAGACACAAAATGTTGCCTGGGTCGGTATCAGTTTGGCGCAGGATGTTGGCTACCCGCATGCTGAGAAGCTGCGTCTTGCCGGTGCCCGGTCCTGCTACCACCAAAACAGGGCCGTCTATAGCATCTACTGCACTTTTCTGTGCAGCATTGAGCCGTGCGTATGAATCTTCAAAAACCCCAGATGTACTCATCTCTTATATTGTAGCGGTTACGCGGTCGTTTTGGGAGTTTGAGTAATTTTAGCACTCGTACAGTGCTCACAATCCTCGTGCCGTTTGTTGCGTCTGAGCCAGACACCAAAAGCCCCTCGCAGCCCCATTACTTCTCCGTAACCAAAGAAGTCATACAAGGTTCGCAGCCAAGACGTAACTCGACCACTCATGGTAAGCTTGCGCCATTCCAGAATTGACCAGCCTTCCCCGACGGGAATGATGGTAATTGGCTTTAGCGGTTTGTAGGCGGGCATGGCTTTCTTGTGCGTTGCGAGTTCAATGACTTTAGCTACATAGCTAGCGTTATGCAGTGCCGTAAGTGCTAACCCACTGTACTTGGTGGCCGCACTGTCACCGATCACAAAGGTATGCTCATCTACACGTAAGTGGTCGTCCACTTCCACGCGCTTACGTTCGTTTAAGGTGAACTGGTCAGCATTATCCGTAAAGAACGGATTACACGTTACCCCAGCGGTCCATATAACGGTATGACTTGGTACTGATACTCCACCTACATTAATAGTGTTCTTGGTCTCGCCTTTTACGGCGGTATTAGTTTGTATATGGACACCAAGTTTCTGGAGGCGCTTATGCGTCAAGCGTGATGCTTTTTCGGAAAGCATGGGTAGTACGCGTGGCGCAGCTTCGACTAGTTCCATATTTACCTTGCTAGAACGCAAGTGATGTTTTTTGGCTACTTGCTTCAGATAGCTGCGCAGTGCTGCAGCGAGTTCTACGCCTGTTGGTCCGGCACCAACGATCACGTAGTTCTTATCGAGTGCGTTCTCATCAATGAGTTCCTGGTGGAGGTGTTCACGGAACTTATCGAAGCCCTCGCTGGACTTAATACTATAGGAGAATTCTTCCAGGCCTTTAATGCCAAAGTAGCTCGTAACCACACCGAGCCCAATGACGCAGTAGTCATACGACAAAGTTTCACCTGAGCTAAAGGTTACTTCACGCTTCTCGCGGTTAATCTTGGTAGCTGTGTCAAACGCGAGGTGGACGTTGGGGGATTTGGGGATAAGATCCACGACCGGCATGTACGAAGTGTTCTTCAGATACCCGGTCGTTGCCCGCCAGATAGTCGCACCGTAGCGAAATGTTGGTTCGTTAGTAATAAGGGTGATGTCGAGATTGGGATTCTTGTAGAGTTTACGGACGGTTTTGACACCCGCAAAGCCACCACCAATAACAAGAATCTTTGTTGTAGAGTTAGCCATTACCAGTAAGTATAAAGGACAATGCCTAAAGGATAAAGTTAGGAGAGTTTTGTTGGTGCTTTAGTCTGGCAATCCGTGCACACGCCTTGTATTTCTAACTGGTGCTGCTGTGGGGTCACCCCGTATTTCTGGGCCAAGGCATGTATAAGTTTCTCAACAGCCTGTTCTTCTCGAATAGCGGTTACCTTACCGCATTGAACGCAACTTACATGGTGGTGGTGATGTGTCAGTGTATCACTGAGTTCAATTTTGTATTTCCAGCCAATATAGATACGGTTCACTAGCCCGAGTTTCTCGAATAGCTCTATGGTGCGGTACAGACTGGCTCTGTTAACCTTGCCCTGCGTGCGGTCGATAAGCTGGCGCATGGTCTGCGGTTCATGATCCCACAGAGCTTCACAGATGGTACGACGTGCCGTCGTTAGGCTTTGGCCGTGCTCTTTGAGGACTTTTCTGAGGAGTTCAATGTCTTGTTCGTTCACTAACTTAGTATATATAAATTGAGACAAAATCTCAATTACAGAGAGCTAACAAGGACGCTCGGCGCAGTATGTAACGAGTTCTTGTAGTGCTACCTTGCTGTCTGTGCTGAGGTTCGTCCGGTCTAGTATGAGCAGAGCTTTCTGGCAGAAGTGGTTCATGAGTGCTTCAGTTTTAGCCCGTGCTCCACTGCGAACCAAGATGTCTTGAACTGTGGCTAGCTGTACGCTTGTTAGCTTGGCTGACTTCAGTGACCGTACTAATGTTTTTCGGTCGGCAGGACTGCACAGGGCTAGCCCATATTGCAGTAGAATAGTTTGCTTACCTTCAACAAGATCGGATGCAGTGGGCTTACCGAGTGTTTGCTCATCACAGTAAACGTCTAGTACGTCGTCGCGGAGCTGGTAGGCAATCCCCAGAGCGTGTCCAAATTCTTCGAGTAGTGTGATCTCTTTGCTGTCCGCACCTGCAAACAAGGCTCCAAGCTGCAAAGGAGTACAAAAACTATATGTCGATGTCTTATACTGGCATACGGCCAGTATGCGTTCCTGGTCTACTGTCTGCCCCGGTTTTGTCACAATGGGCAGTACCGTATCTACCAGTTCACCCCCGATCATGGCAAACAGTGTTTGCTGTACCATCGACAATGCCGCCAAATTCTTGGTGGCAGCAAAACCGCTCTCCGAGAGTAGTTTGTTGGATATACCGAGACAAGCATCCCCGGCGAGCAAACCCCAGCTTGAGGCATAGTGGGCAGCTTCCGTCGGGTTCACAAACTTCTCGAAATACTGTTGGTAGTGACCCGTAATATTAGGGCCACCCCACCGCACATAGTCACGGTCAATAATGTCGTCGTGCATTAAGATAAAGGCATGGAATAACTCTTGAGAGGCAGCTACTTTTCTAATCTTTGAAAGCTGCCTGCCACCATAGCCTTTGTAGGCCAGCTCTACTAAATAGGGTCGGACGCGTTTACCTCCCCGGGACACGAGTTCCTGAACATGGAGTAGCAAGTCGGCGTAGGCTGGATCAATAGTTAGAGCTGCTGCTTTTTGCTGCTTGAGGACTGCAGACAGCTCCTTCTCAATGAGGCGGCGATCCCATGCTTTGAGTGACAATGGTAGGTTGCTCACGATTGCACCGTACTTTTGGAGTAAGAGCTAATAAAGTCCTGAGCCTGAGCTTGTTGAGCGGTAGCATCCAGTGCACCCTTCTCTAAGGGGCTCAACAACGCTTCAAGGATTTCTGGGTTCTGCATACCACTTAGGGCTAGGTGGCGCCTAGCTTGTTTAATGTGATGCAGAACAAGACCAGAAACTTCATGGATGGTTGTCTCCCAGAAATACAAACGTAGCTTGGGTAACTGACTCAAGTAACATGTTCGTGGAGCTTTGTCCCGCAGGATCATACAGACCACGCTACTGAGATGCCCACGCTGTAAGTCTTCTCGCCAGTCATGAGCATCGTCATTGAGCTGTTTGGCAATAAGAAAATGGTGGAAGAATCTACGCACGTTATATAGCTCGCTACTTTGTATATCCAGTCCGGATGCTATGGCTACCCCGCAGACAGCTAGCATGTGACCTTGGGACTTCTCGGCTAACTGCCGGTAGCTGCCGTAGTTTGGTAGTGTGTACTGTAATTTAGAACCACTTTTCGTGGCCCGCGCGTGGGCTATCTCCCAGGTATTGGCAGTGTCCACGACGGTCAGTACATCACGCACTAAGTTGTGGTAGTCGGTGTTTTTGGGTAGTGCATTGTCAAAGTGCCACAGCATCTGGCGCTGGGCAATGTTGGCAGCTCCAAGTTGCAGCGACTGCCCTTCATCATCGAGAAAGTCGTCGTATATGGTGTAGGCCAACCAACCATTCAGGCTGGCTAGGTTAAGGTGCTCGCACACGGACGCAGCTACTGGCTTACCATATGCTTTTGCGGCCAAGTTAGCTACCAATGTAATCTGCGAGGCACTGTCGGCCTGTTCAATCATTGTAAGTCCTGCTCGGTACGTAGCTCGCGTTATTGGCGGTAGTGAACGCCCAAAGTTATGTGCGGCATTAAGTGTAGAGTTACGTCGAGTTACCTTCGTTACGGGTTTGGTTCTGGACAGACTAAGTGTGTCATAAGTCTGTAGCGCCTCAATGGCGTATGCAGTAGTTAGGACTTCAGATCCCGCATAGTGCTGCACCCCTTTACTGGCCGGATCGAGATATAGAGCTTCAGCTGGCCAGTGGTCTTCCTGCTGCAGTGAAATAAGTTGGCTTACGGCAGGAGCTATTTGACCGTGGGGTAAGTCTCGTTTGCAGCTGGCTGTAATAACAAGACCGAGCATTAGGCTGTTTAATTCCTCAGGCCTTGTAAGCAGTTTTTTGAGTTTACTATCGAGCATGCCGGTTTCGTCAGAGTACCAACCTGCCAGGAAATATAAGCATGGAATATTACCAATGTAATATGGAGAGTTGAGTTTGTTTTGTGTAAGGCATCGAGCCAGAAAGGCATTGAGCCCTGGCACGGATACCCCCTGGAGAGATAAAAAGTAGCCAATGTTGGCATTCACTACAACATCTACATCTTGCCAGGATTTTGCGGTGGGGGCGTGTATCCATGTACGGTATGGTCCGCCTGTTTTGTGCTCTGTTGCAATGAGAAGCTGGGCAATGCTCCCCAGCGCTGCACCGTCTATAACCTTGGGTTTAATAAGACTGAGCGCAGCGAGTGTGTTGGCGGTATCATCAAGGTCGTCGGGGTAACTTGGTACTTTTCCTTTTGGCGGCGTACGTCGCCAGTAATTCCACGACCACTCAGAGCTTCGTTGTGACAGTAAAAAGTCTGCCGCTTTATGAGTAAGGCGTTTCGCTTCTGGCAAGCTGCTCAAACAGCGTGCGACAAGAGCTGTGGCAAAGATTGTTGGTTGTTGCGAAGTTGGATCGAAAGAGTTAACACTGGTTCCGGACCAGCCGCTAAAACTACCGTCGGGGAGTTGGTTCTGGCTGAGGAACGCCAGGGCGTTTTGTATGATTATCTGATGCATGAATGTCCTTGTTGTTGAGTTTGACGACGAAGCGTGTGCCACGGCGTGAGTTGCTTGAGACGGAGATGGTGCCTGCAAATTCTTGCTCGACATACCGTTTTACCATGGAAAGTCCAATGCCCATGTTGTGCTTTGTGTGACCTTTGGTGGTGAAGAATGGATCGAATACCTCAGTGGTCTTATCGCTCGGGATACCCTTCCCCCAGTCTTGGACAGTGAGTTCCACGGTTCCTTTACGTTTGCCATAGGATATATGGACTAAGCGCTTTGTGTGGTGAATATCATCGTAGGCTTCGATAGCGTTAATGAGCAGATTGGCAATGAGTTGATTGAACTTAACCGCATCACCATATAGGATGACATGTGGTTTTTTATCAATCTTAATGGTTACCTTGGACTCCTTGGCTCGGTGTCGAATGATGCTCACTACTTGAGCTAACTCGTCGTAGACGCTGAAGCTGATCACTTCACCTTCGGTTTTAAGTTGCTTACGAGCTGCCTGCACATAGCGTTCTATGTGATGCACACTATTACTTATTTGCTCCACAAGTTCAGGTTTGTGCTGGAGTTGCAATTGTTCAATATTGAGCGAGGCGGAGGTAAGTGGGTTGGCCACATCGTGCAGCAAGCTCATCCCCATGCGTCCATACTCAGACAGTCTTTGTAGCTCCATCACGCGGATCATCTGAGCGGCTTTTAGCTCACGAGTGCGTTCTACGACCTTAACCTCTAGACTGTCCCGCTCTACGGCTAATGCTTGTTCAGAGTCACGCGCTCTACTAAGCGCCCGATCAATCTCGCGGTTAGCCAGCCAGGTTACTAAGCCAATCATCCCAAACACAATGGCATTGCCTACCACATCAGAAGCGTCCAGGCTGTGATTGAGCCAACCAGTATACGGACGAATAATGCTCTCACTTTGAGCTAGCCCAATGCCGAGCATGATTATGATAGCGAGGCTGCTGGTAATTAACGCAGCACGCGCTTGGAACAGTACTCCAGCAAAGACGATGGCAATGACAAATGTAACTGATACGCTCGGGAGTAAGAAACTCCAAAGTATGAGTAAGTATGTAGCAACCAGGAGTGTAACTGATACCAATGCAATTGCCACTGGGAAGTAACGACCTTTTCGAGACTGCCAAATAAGCAAACCCACAATAGCGGTGAAAATCGCTATGGGTAGGATCAGTTCAATCTTCAAACTGTCGTGCTTGGTATAGACGTTAGCAATGGTGGCAACGAGGCCTATGATGCTTGCAAGCCCAATACCGTTCAAAATGACATTGAGTATGAACTCATGACGTTTTGAATCAGGATCTGTCGATTTCGGCAGAATAAAACGAGTGTAGAATTGTCGCAGTAAACGTTTTAACACTGAGCAGTATAGTAACTTGTTTTTAACAGGGGCGCTACTACTGCAGCGCCCCCTTTCTTTTGCCTAGAGCTCGTCACCACTCCATGGTACGTATTGCTCCGCCATGTTGCTTGCGGCTGCCGGCATGGTAGCTGAATCGCGCGCTGACGCGTCAGTTAGAACTTTTTCTAGTAGTTCTTTCATGCTTCCCCCTCCTTTAATTTAGTGTTTGCTACCAATTTAGATGCATCAATTTTGTAGCCGAATCCATGGACCGTTCGAATGAGCGGTAAATTAAAAGGGTGATCTATTTTCTTACGCAAATGATTTATATGCACGTGGACGGTATTGTTAATAGCATCAAAATCATCATCCCATGCGTGGGCTGCCAGAATCTCTCGGGTTACCACCTTACCAGCATTCTGCATAAGACATTCTAATAAGGTGAATTCTTTACGGCGTAGCTCAATGGGGACACCCCCACGAAATACTTGGTGCTTAGCGGTGTCAAGTACGAGGTCGCCAACAACAAGTCGAGTGTGGGCACGGTTCTTGGAGTGGTGTTGCCTTGTAAGCACACGGAGGCGCGCTTCGAGCTCTTCACGCTTGAATGGCTTGGTCAGGTAGTCATTAGCACCGCTATCGAGCAGTGTTACCTTGCTGTGCGTGTTACTCACTCCGGTAATCACTAAGATAGGCGTGGTTACACCGCTGCTGCGAATGCGCTCGCAAACTTCTAATCCCGATAGATCTGGTAATTGTAAGTCAAGTAGAATGGCGTCGTAAGCACCTTTAGCAATTTTTCGCAGTCCCGCCTGCCCTGTTTGGGCGCTCTCTACTTCGTAAGTTCCACTGAGTGCGTGGTAGAGTCCGAGTACGATACTAGAGTCATCCTCTATTATTAGCAGTTTCATCCTACCCATAAGTATTACCTGGTTATATTAAATCTTTCTTAACTAATTCTGAAATTCTTTATAACTCCTGTAAATATTGCATTATAAGCTTAAGTATGATATAATATTGTCGTTAAGTAATCTTGATGGCTGTGCGAGGGTCATTAAGTACGGGAGGTTGGTATGGTTTCATTACTGTTGAATCAGCGTTCTTCTACTGCACGCCCGTTGCCAAACTTGGCATTCCGGACGGCTATTCTGGCCAACCCTAATACAGCCAAGTCAGTACAAAACTACGCCAATTCCCTTATAGGCGAGTATCCCGAACAAGGATTCCTTATTTCAGATATTGCCGATGCAGCCAAAAAACTCACGACCTTAAAAGATCGGGCTGCTATCCGTAGCCAGCTGGTAGATCTTGAGTGGTATCTCGAAACCAGCCGCTAGCTAGCGTATACTGATACGTATAACAATAAGCGTATACGTATCATGAACAGACCAAAACTTCGGTTATCTACGGCAATATTTAAGAAGTATAACTACCTCGGGCTGTTTGGCGCTGCTATTGGGTTCTGTCTGTCATTCCTGCCTTCTCTACTGCCGCGGCCATGGTTGTTCCAGGGCGTAGCTACTGGCTTTAGTTTAGCTATTGGGTACGGTGTGGGCTGTACTGTTAGCTGGGTTACTCGTTGGCTAATCGAATGGGAGCCACCACGCAAAGCCAAGCATATTGCTTGGTGGGCGCTGGGTATCGTTGGGCCACTAATTAGTGTTATATATCTATATTTTGCCGCTACCTGGCAGACCCAGGTCAGTGAACTTATTGGCGAGACACCACAAAGTCACCGGTATATCTTTCGTATCCTCGTCATTGCACTGATAACCGGTTCGGCGCTACTGTACGGGTCGCGACTGGTTCGCTACCTTACCCGTATTCTTATTAACTTTATCGACAAACTGCTGCCTCGAAAAGTTAGTATTGCTGCAGGGCTGGTCATTATTACCTACGTTCTTATCACCATATTTAACGGACTATTCTTTAGTAGCTTTGTACGGTTTGCCAATAAAAGCTACAGCAAACGCAATAACAGCACGGCCGCCGGAATAATTCAGCCCATAGCAGCTGAACGTTCTGGTAGTCCGGCATCACTGGCCCCCTGGCAAACGCTTGGGTATCAAGGTCGGAGCTTCGTGGCCCGTGGCCCAAGCCAACAGCAACTAGCTACTTTTAGCAACAGTGGAGTTGCCACAAAAGAACCCATTCGAGTATACGCGGGGCTCCAAAGCGCGCGGTCTACTGCAGAGCGTGCCGCGCTAGCTGTAAAAGAATTAGAGCGTACTAAAGCCTTTGAACGTAAGGTGCTTATTATTGGCAATGCTACGGGTACTGGCTGGCTCGAGCCACAGTCCATGGACAGTATTGAATATATGTATGGCGGTGATACGGCCATTGCCAGCATTCAGTATTCATATCTGCCAAGTTGGCTCTCCTTCCTGGTAGACAAACAGAACGCTAAGGATGCTGGTCAGCAGCTGTTTAATGCCGTGTATGGTAAGTGGGCAACGCTGCCTGTAGATAACCGACCTAAGCTCATTACGTATGGCTTAAGCCTGGGGTCGTATGCCGGGCAGGCTGCCTTTAGCGGTGCGAATGACCTAAAATATACGACGGATGGTGCCCTGTTCCTTGGAACGCCGAGCGATACCGAACTCTGGAATACCATAACTAAGGGTCGTGATCCTGGTTCGCCGCAGATAGATCCAGAGTATAAGGACGGTACGTCTATCCGGTTTGTGGCCAACCCTAGTGACTTTAACGAGAATCAGTCCGATTGGAAGAAGCCAAGAACGCTGTATTTGCAGCATCCATCTGACCCGGTAGTTTGGTTTGACTTTGACCTCATCCTAAACAAGCCGGACTGGCTGAGCGAAAAACGTGGGTACGATGTTTCGCCTTCCATGCAGTGGTATCCATTCATCACCTTTACGCAAGTCGCTCTCGATCAATTCCTGGGCACGAGTGCCCCGAACGGACATGGTCACAATTATGCAGATAGTATCGTGGCGGCTTGGTCTGCCGTTGTTCCGCCGGAGGGCTGGAACCAAGACAAAGCTAGTCGGCTACAAACTATAATCAACAGCTATCCGAACGAATAGACCAAGATGACGAACGCGTTTATTGTGCAACTCCATAGGCTTGATATTGCTGTAAATAGTATATGATGTGATAATACTGCTAATATGCCAGACTTTGATGGAGCGCCAGGTAGAATCCCCTATACCGATTTGCCTTTTAATGAAAGAGATTCTAGCCGCTCCTATGCTGCTGTCGTACAAGAACACGAAATCGACTTTATGGGTCTGGTTGGTGATCGCTTGGCTCGCTTCGGTGCCTGTGCGCTGTTAGATATGGCATGTGGTAATTCTACGTTCGCAGCTGAGATTGGTCGGCAGCATCCGGATGCCCTACTAACTCGCGCAGATCTTTACACTGACAAGGAGCGTGGGTACGATGCTTCGAACGACCCACCAAATGTGACTTTTCTCCAGGGTGACTGTGACAGTGCACTAGATCTACCTGACCAATCCTTTGACCTTATCGTAACCACCTGGGGACCAGCAAAATACGACTTCGGGTCTACTGATCCAGATCATTCATATATTACTGAAATGGCTCGTTTGTTAAAGCCGGGCGGTCAAGGGTTTAGCCGGCCTGAAGGCAAACTGTTTGCTCATGGCTTTGATGCTATTATCAGCAGTCCTAAATATCCTGAGCATACCATGAGAAAAGCACGACATTACAAACGTATCACTGAACAAGGTTTTAGAGTTTTCTTTCATGAAGATCCAAACTGTGCTCGGATTTATGCACCAAATGAAACGCAGTTGAAAGTGGTATAGATATTAATCAATTCGTGGGTACCATAGTTGTCTACCAAGTTTATGCAGTTCTTGTTTCTCTAATATCCCAGGTATTCTGAACCGGGATACGCCAGACGGTAGTGTGAATTGAAGATGCCCAGAGTATTCATCCGGTAACGGCTCAGCCATTGTGGCCATTAGTAGGGTATCGCTCGGCTGGATATCCTGTACGTCTTTTCTGAGTAATGCGGCAATTGCTACGCAGGCTTCAATCTGACGTTGCTGATACAAGCGTGGTATCTCATTCGGTTTAAAGGTTTTGTAGAGCATGAGGGTTGCTAAAAGAGTCGGTATTTCTTTAAACATAACGGCATCCCATTCCAGAGAACTCACTTTTTCACGGGTGTAGGCCACGCCCATATAGCGTTGCCAGAAGACTCCAAAAATCTTAGACGGGGATGTTAGTACGGCTCTAATGTTTGGTGCGGATACGTCTAAGTCGTGCGGATCGATCGCGAGGCCGCCATAGGCGAAGTCAAGAACAACCTCATGCCCTGCTGCAATAAAAGCTTGCAGGGCTTCGTCATTGAGCCAGTTACCGTCGATAGCACTTGGGTTAGAGATAAACCATACCCTGCCCTTTACGGGCTTGCCTGCCTCTGCGAGTGTGGGAACTCGATGAACAGGAATATTGAAGCTGTCAGCCACAGCCTGGTACCCCATATATTCATCGCCAATCTCACGGCCATTCTCACCGATGACGGCGAGTTCAGCCATCTCGCCTTTAGCTTTCCATTCAGGCATTAGGACGCGAATGGCTTGAGTGGATCCCTGGGTTGCATAGCGGTGCTTATACGTAGATAGCCCGGGTAATTGGTCTTTATGATGTAGGTCATGTATACGATCTAGGACGGGTACGTGCATACGGTCGCGATCAACGTACCCCTTCTTGGTCTCGAACTGTATGACTGGGTCAAAATCAAACTTGTTGTCCTGAAGCATTCGAGCCACTTCATCCGGTGTCAGATGCATGAAGAATTCTTGAGGAAGTCGGAGGCTATTTAGTAGAGTCCTGACTTCTGGAAATGGGTAATTCAGAACGTCGGCCCAAAGATCTTCCGGACCAATCGAAAACTCACTTCCTTGCTCTATTGCTGACACGCTCACTCACTCTCCTGGATATTGGCTACAACTAGAATCGTTGCAGCCTGTTAGATACAGGATTACATATAAAGAATAGTCAATGCAATACCTACGAACTGCTTCGTCGTAATGTACCCCGCTACCTACATATATTATGAATATGTTTTTACGAAATAAACACTGGCGATTACAACAACTACTGCACGAAACTGACGTATGGGATGAGACAACTTGGTTCATGACCCAACGGTACTTGGTCGACAATCTTGACCGGTGGCACCTGCTCATGATGTTAGACTTCACGGGCTTGTCGCTTATAGGTGACGAAGAGAAGAACAAGACGGAGCTTGTACGGCGCCTGAACGCGGTTTCGCCCAGGGAACTATACGTAGCCTGGACCTGCGCCCAGAAGATACGCCGTTAGTTGGCGGTAGTTTAGAATATATGGTATTGTTGCTGTCTACAAAGCGTGGTAAATGAATGTACCCCGACTACAACTTACTGTGTTGTAGGGGTGGTTCACTCGTTTCTATTTGTACGGTGAGCAGGCATGTCAAAATATATGAAGAGTAACAAAAAGTCTCTAGAACAGTTCTATGAGGCACATATTGATAAAGTGTATCGATATTTCTATATGAGATGTCTGAATAAGAGTGTCGCAGAAGATCTCACCAGCGAATGCTTTATCGCGCTCGCAGAGCAAATGGACAAGGAAACCGCCATGGAGGACAAGACTAAATATCTATATGGCATTATGCGGAATCGTTGGAACTCGTATCTGCGTGAAAAGTATAACTTGAAGGTGGTGTATACCGACTCAATTGAGAATATTGCACTTGCTGTTGAAGAAGATGCCCGTGAATGGTCCGGACAGTCGCTAGAACAACGCGTACTAAAGTACATTGAGAAGCTGCCAAAAAAACAGCGTGAGATTGCATACCAGAGACTTATACTTAAGCACACCAATAAAGAGATTGCTGCAGCTCTGGGGACGGACACTAACTATGTCAAAGTGACCTTCCGAAGGTCCCTACGAAGTCTTGAGCGTATCATTGAAAATAGTGACAACGAGGTGAAGCGATGAACGCAAAGAAAATCATGTCCCGGTTTGACGATGCAGCTATTCAGCCAGATGCTCGGTTTAAAAAGAAGCTGTACAAGCAGTTCTCTGCAACTGCTCTGGGTATGCCGGTAGCCAAGGTGCCCCGAATACCTAAACCAAAGAATCCGCCTGCATTCATGGCGAGTGTGATTGTTGGGACTGCAGTTCTAGGAACTACAGCAGCTGTGGTTTTTCGTCCGTCTGCCCCACCCAATGTAGTCAATTCTCCTCCGGCTGCTACTAAATCTGCAAACGCTGCCCCACAGGAAACTAAGACAGCAGATGCTGCCACACCAAACGATACTACCAAACCGGTGAAGAATCAGCTCGGGTCACCTACTTTGCCAGGCGTCATAGCACAGGGGGTACCTCCAGTTACTCCAGTGCAACAGGACAATGGGCCTAGTGCTCGTCCAGCGATACTTAAAATATGGAGCACAACCCACGAGCATGGACATGAATGTGATGATAACGGCAACGGTCCAGAAGACGCTGAGTGTGACGACTTCGGGCATGGTTGCATAGGAACAAACCTCGTTGAACTGAGCCCTGTGCCGCAGTACCAGCTAACACTACCAAGTAGTTTGCAGGTCGTAGTTAACAGGGCCTACTTGAACTCCGTCATGCCCCAGGCAGATCACTGTGTGGCGGCTACTGTTGAATATACGGCAGGCTCTACGTCTCCGCCAGTATTAGAACTGACGGCGCGAGGTAGCCTAAAGGTTTATGTAGATGAGCTAGTGCAAGCCCAGTCAACAAATACATACAGCACGTCGCACTACTCAGTTCCGGTCAGTCCGGGACAACACGTACGCATTGAGTACACCGGTTGGTGGTGGCATTCATTGTTTGTGCTGAACCCTAGTTTGCAATAAGGGGTCTAGGGAACAGTTGCTAAATAAAATGACCACCAAACGGTGATCGTTTTACTTTGGCTAGGTGGTAGGGTGTAAATTCGAACACTTTTCCACAAGATTTTGAAGTGTCAGATAGGCTGGTTCAATCACTTATAAAGTTGGCATACGAGCTCAGGAGTTTCAGTATACTCAATGAGAGTACATGACTATTCAGAGATATGACTTTACATTTTATTTTGTTTATTGAATAATACTATATATTAAGAAGTTGTTTAGGAGCTGTACAGTGATTTCAAAGCTAGATATTGGTCTTTGCCCAGAAGCAGTAGGGCTACAAGAGTTAGGTAATGAGCTAATAGGACGAGAAGGTTATGATGAAGCCGTATTAGGTAATTGGCGCCAAGGACCTATGGGCGGATTCAGCGATAATGCGGAACATCCAACTACCGTACTGACCGCGCCTTTCCCGTGGTTGCCAGAGGGCGATGCCGAACGTTTAGTAGAAGCTAGTGGCTTAGAATATCCAATATTTTCAGTAGCATCTGCAGCAATTTATGGATCCCAAACTCCTACAATTGTTAGGGTATCTTTGGGTGGCACAATGAACCAGTCAGTATTTGCAGATCATGGTAGATGCTCTGTAGATATAGTCAGTCAACTACCGAGTGGAGGCTGGGGTACTGCATCATTCAAGCAGGATGGTATGAGCTCTGATGCTGGCTATGGCTACGGACCTGTAGACGTTCTGAGTCTAATTGATCGAATTCGACAAGCTACACAGTAGATTATAAGAATGATCTGTCCTAAACAAAAAACCCATCTTTCGATGGGTTCTCAGTTTGGCTAGGTGGGAGGGTGCAGTTGCGAACACTTATCCACAGCACCTAGAAATAACAGATACCCTTATTCAATCACTTATTGACTTAGCGCACAACCTCAGAAGACTTGGTGTACACGATATAGATGGCAAGCTTATCTACGAGGAGGGCGATGTATGCTAAACATATTTCGACGCATCAGGAGTGTACCTAGTGGTCATGTCCAAATGTACGATCAGGAGTCATTCTACAGAGCTTTTGAAGAGGACTTACGATTTGCTCAAAACGAAGTGGTTATTGAGTGTCCCTTCATCACAACGAACCGAATTAATGCATTATTCCCATTGCTCTCACGTTTGCGTAGCAGAGGTGTGTCGATCATCGTCAATACTCGTGATCCTATTGAGCATAATGAGGAATACGAAGTTCAGGCGCTCAATGCGATAGCAGCTCTACAGTCTATCGGGGTGGAGGTATTCTACACGGCTCGGCATCATCGCAAACTTGCCGTAATTGATAAAGAGATCGTATGGAATGGGAGCCTTAACATCCTGTCACAAATAGATAGCTGTGAGATCATGTGGCGCACGGACTCCGCTGAGTTAGCGGATAAGTTACTAGGGTTTATAAATGTAAAAAGATATACTAGGAGATAATATGAACGATTTACCAGACGACTACGAACTAAACGAAGCCGATATCGAAAAGATGATTCGACATCTAAAGCTTGTATATCCAGAAGATACCGTCACGCCCGAAATGGCTATTAAGAAGCTAGAAGAAATGTATGCCAACTTCCACGAGCTATCTCATACCAATCCCGATTTACTTGAGAAGTGGTACAGGGAAACAAAGTCTTAACCCCTATGACGAACTAGTAGGCAGCCTATCGCAACTAAGAAAGTGTTCTCTGCTTGGAACCATTAACTAGGTATACATCTCCATCTTTGAACGTCTTGTGGGGGATATTGTTTTTGACTACAAACTCGTATTCTTTCTCAACAAGCTCAGACTCATGGTGATCTGACCTAAAGTGCACTATCGGATAAAAGTCTATGACACCTAACCCTTCCCAGATCTCACCAGGCTCGTAGCCTTCGGCTTGAGCGTCTTTGTCATCAACAAGTTCTACGCCACGCAAGGAAGTATTAAGTACGCAGAATGCAGCACTGTATCCAGCATATACGAGCCCACCAGATACAACTTGGTCGGCAAAGACTTTATCAAAACCACTCTGCCGAAATGCTTTGGCAAGCAGGAATGTATTGCCACCCCTAACCCAGATCAGATCGTAGGATTTCATCTTTTCGGCAAGTCCACTTTTGCCAAAGTACTCACGCAAGTCTAGTTGCTCGGCCTCAAAGCCGAGACTTCTCATGTCCTCAAGCTCCCGGGCAAGCCCCTCTGCTTTGCGTTCAACGTCATCCGAACCATCACTGGCGTTAACACACACCGCAACTTTAGCATTAGCTTTGCCGACAAGCTTCTTAAGTTCCTCAGTGTGATTGCCCATGCGGTAAGACGATAGATAGAGTTTCATAATGTATCTATACCAATTCCATTGCTCTACGAGAGAATGGTGTCAACGGTACTTTCTGCTAAGACTTTCATCGTGTCAAAAATCGGTACTTCGCTACTACTTGGAAGTAGAAGCTGTAGATCGGTACATGCTAAGGCGACACTATCTACGTCTTGTGTTGATAGACCTTTGACGACCTCGAGTATCAGCTCCCTATCTTGGTTGAGGTGCTGACCATTTATGAGCCTCTGGATGATTTTATCCATTTTGGCTCGTTGCAGGTCATCTGGCGTAACGTACTCGATGCCTTCATCCCGTAATTTGCTCTCGTAGACGTTGTTTGCAACAGTAGCCGAGGTTGATATAAGCCCGACTTTGCCGAAGCCCTGCTTTTTAAGATATTTGGCCGTCTCTTCAACTATGCTTAGTACAGGAATACTAACTGCACTCCTGATTTCGTTTATGAAAACATGGAGCGAGTTGCAGGGCATGACCAAAAAATCGACCCCGCTTTTTTCGAGTCGCTTCGCCTCTTCTATTAGAAACGGAATGTAGCGCTCTTTGCCCGTATTGGACTCAATGAGATCTCTTTCGATTTCAAAAAGAAGTGGTACGCTAGATATAACGATTAAAGGGCGCTGCTTATCATCTCGTTTTTGACACTGAAAAATGACTTCCAAGTAAAACTCAGCAGTTGTTTCAGGACCAAGTCCGCCAATTACTCCAACAGATTTCATGAATAAAGTATAGCAAAAATACGGCTACTCTGTTAATTAAGCTTATTGAGGTGCTTCTAAGAAGGGATTAGATCACTCAGCTTAACTTTGAGTGCTTTTGCGATTGCTGTCAGCATAGAGTAGGACGGGTTGGCTTGGCCTCGCTCAATCTCAGCAAAGTAGTTGGAGCTGGTATCTGCTAAGTTAGCAACTTCAAGTTGCGTTAACCCTCGCTTCTTACGGACTTCGCGTATCCTATTGCCAAGTTGTTTTAGTTCTCTGTCGCTCATTAAGTTTATTGTACCATCTCTTAGTTGCGTGTATCTTCTGGGTCGCCTTGCGCTGTCTTTTTGCGTTGGTTATTCGACTTTGCTTTGTCTCCAGAGCTGGCTGTTTTCCTAGGCTTTTCTTGTGGCAAGGGGTCGTTACCGTAGGTGGCTCGGGATGCTTTGCGTACTTTTTCGGCTATCGTTTCATCACCATCGCTCTCTAGAACAATGGTATTGCCAGACAGCGGTTCCTGGGAGATTGTTGAGGCAAAGCGTGCATAGAAGTTGAATGGCGGCTGGTTGGATATTTCACCCTCATTAATGTATGGGCTAAAGAGTGGTAGCAGAAGCTTCTCGTCCGCTGGATTACCAGTTCTGAAGCACAGGATTGTCCCCACATTGGCAAGTACAATTTGCACCATGCGTTGATCTTTCTGTTGGGAGGTAGACTGCTCGGCCATGGTCAGGAATAACTTATATTTACGTGACTCGCTCAGCATTTGGACGAATGATTGAGTAGCAAAGTTCTGGAACTCGTCAACATACAAATAGAATGGTTTACGAGTGCCCTGACGTACGCGGGCACGTCGTAAGCTGGCTAGTTGGAGCTTGGCTAAAACGGTAATACCGAACAGCTCGGATGTATCTTCACCGATGAGCCCTTTCGAGAAGTTGCAGATAAGGATCTTACCTTCATCTATGATCTCCTCGAAGTTTATAGTTGATTTCGGTTGCTCTAGAACACGCTTAGCACTATCCGAGAACAGGAAGCGGCCGATCTTAGCAGTGATACCGGCTGCCATTTTTACCTTTTGCATGTCTCCGGCTTTGCCAAGCTCGTGTTTCCAGAAGTTGATGAGGTGCTTATTATCGAGTTTGGCGACCACCTTTGTTCTATACACGGGATCATTGAGGAGTTCAAAGATCGTAAAGATTGTTGCATCTTTAACAGTTAAGGCTGTCTGAATCGTACTACGTAGGACATATTCGATACGGTGACCACCGGTATCTTCTTCGGAGAAGATTTTGCGGAAAACGGAGACAAGAGATTCGGTAACAAGATCCTTTTCCTTGTTTTTCTGATCCTCATTTAAACCATCTGGGATCTCAAGGAGATTCATGCCTATTGGTCGTTCGATGTCGTCAGGGTTGAAGTACACGACATCTTTAATTCGGTGCTCCGGCACGTGCCGTAATAATGTTTCGGCCATATCTCCATGGGGATCAACAACAGCCAGTCCCTTACCGTTCTGCATGTCTTGTACGATGCCATATTGAAGCATGGTGGTCTTGCCGTTACCCGTGCCACCAATAATGTAGATGTGGCGCTCTCGTTCAGCGGCAGTCAAACCAATCGGTGTATGAACATCACGGTGAGTATTCTCGCCCAAGATAACATCGAGCTGAGGATTATTCTTCAGGGATATGGGAGCTGGGAGCGTACGGCTCAGTGAGGTGACGAGATTATCTGTTTTACTGATTCGAGTTGACGGAAAGTGATATAGGCTGGCAACTTCGGTTGCAGATAGGATTAGGGATCGTTTCCGAGATAGATTTGGTAGTCGTTTGTTGGCCAACCTTTTGTGATATTCATCAAACAGTGGAAGACGTAGCTTTGCTTTTAGTGCTTGGTACGGTGGCATGGAGTAGCCATCCAGTGCTGACCTGAGAGCGGCAAGCTGTCTGTGTGCTTGCTGGCCATTGGTCATAATCCGTAGGCTTACCTGGAACAGTTGCTGTGAGACCTTTTGGTTCATAGACTCCATGAGCTCCAACTCAAAGGCGCTCAGCGTTCGAGCCGGTCGTTGGCGCTTCTGTACTTGGGTCTGAAAAGCGGCATCTCGACTCGATGCGTTGTGCTTATATGCGGAGGTTGACCCATGGTAGGTTTCGCCAATAGCATCCGTCATATTCAGCAGGCCACTACCAACCATGCCGCTGACTTTACTAATTCGGGAAATACCCCCGTGCGAAACTTTCTGGAGGATATCTTCATTACTCCTAATGCGTTTGGAGAGCCGAGTAGCTTCACTGAGCTTTACGGGCGTGATGACAAGTTGCATGGTTAATTGTTCATCATCACTCAATTTTGTCATTGCCGCCGTCACATACGACAAGGGGTCGTGTTGTTCGAAGTTACGTGGCGTGGTAAGTGGCAGAACGTAATGCTGTTGCTGCTTAAACTCGATAAGGGCTTGAGTCGGTGACGGTGTGTATTCTGTAGGTCGTACTTTAGCATCGGGGATATAGGCAGCTACAGCTTTTTGGAGAACGTCTGACCATGACCGTTCTATACAAACCAGATAACGAATACCCTCCTGCTTGGAGGATACAATCTCAAAATCAAGTACCGGTGCACGGTTAAGTACATGATCTTTGAAAGAGCGGGCAGTGCGCAAACCATGTATAACCGAAAAAAGTTGCGTTGTTGATTCTGGTGTTTTCTCAAGCGTGGCTGGCGGTGTAAGTTCTAGCCAGATAAGCTCACGGTTCTTAAGGTATTTGCGGTTGAGATATAGACGTACTGCGACGAAGAGTCCATATACTGCCAGCAGTACCCCAAAAGTTATTACCACTACCAAACAGTAGTGCATTACAATAGCAACGTAGGCTGGAAGTTCCATGCTATGTCTCCTATTTTGTAATGAATAAAGTTGAAATACTTAGCTGAGCTAGCGGCAAACGTACGGCTACTGACAACATTGCGACCTTTTACGTTCATCTCAGATATCTTCCACTCGCCAGTACTGTCATTAACTTCGCTGACGTAGGCTACGTGCCCCCATTTGCCTTCGTCTGTCTGGAAAATTGCTCCTACTTCTGGCGTGCTATTTACTTCGTATCCATCTCGCAGTGCGCCGTCATCCCAAGTGTTAGCATTGCCCCATGTGGTCGGAATGGGATGGCCATCTTTAAGGCGTAGCGCGTAAGCCCAATACGTGCAGTTACCCCACTCGTAGGTATCGCCAGCAACTTCTGGGCCTTCGTAGAACCCTTGTACTTCGGTTGATATGGCGTAAGTAGTTTCCGCGCCACTACCAGATAAATATTGCAGTACGTTCTGCCCAAACGAAATGACAACGATCATAGGCATGGATACTAGAACCACCAGTGTCGCCATAGCGACCCAGAAGTGCTTTTTGATGCTTCCTGAAAACGTTAGGAGAAGTACAGGGCTCATGGGCTAAAGACTTCTGCCGGATCGGTCGTAATGAGTGGATGCTCTTTGTTACTAGCTTTGACGGTGACTGCTACATGATTTTGGTCAGCAATAATCAGTGCCTCGCCTCTACCGCAGGTTAATAAGTAATTTTCCTCAAAACCACTCAGACTAAACTCGCTTACCACATTCTTAATAGTGGTGGTGTCTTGTCGCATCAGAATACGCAGGGCACTTTGCGAAGCAATGGCTCGGCCATAGTCGCTGTGCAAGAAGTCATTGGCTTGCTGAGATATGATGGCAACGCCTAAGTAGTACTTTCGAGCACGACGAACGAGGCCAGCGACAAACCGCGCACTTTCTTCATGCTCAAGCAGTAGCCAGCCCTCGTCAATGACCAGCAGCCGTTTCTCCGGCTTAGCTTTAACTTGGTTTTGCACAAAGTTAGAGATAATAAGCATCATGATTGGACGCAGATTATTTGGCATATCCTTAATGTCGAAAACAATCAGCCGGTTGGTGAGTCTAATGTTGGTTGCAGTGTTGAATACACCGGCCAATGAGCCGCTGATATATTTCTCTAGTCTTTCACTAAGTTGAAGTTGACCAAGTTCTCGCAGTTCGGCGTACAGATCCTGTAGCAGTGGCTGCTCACCTTGGTCGCTTTCCTCATATATTTTCAGAATGGCCTTGTCTACGGCTGCCTTTTCGCGCTTGTCGAGCCCCTCGGCCATCAGACTAATTACTTCCGTCAAATCTTGGATGTGTTCGGAGAGGTCTTTCTTGGTATGAAATGTCGAGGCAAGATCAAAGGGGTTAATCTTTTCTTTGCTTCTGGTAGATAGCTTGATGTATGTACCGCCGACTGACTCCGTGAGGTTTTTATATTCGCGTTCGGGGTCAATCACGATTACTTTAGTGCCGTGCATAAGCTGACGCAGGATCTCAACTTTAGTCGTGTAGCTTTTACCTGAACCAGATTGTGCAAAAGTGATGGAGTTGGCATTATGTAAGCTGAAACGATCAAGAATCACTAGTGAGTTATTGGAATTGTTTACTCCATACAGAATGCCTGATTCGTGCACTAACTCTGAAGACATGAACGGAAAGGTTAAGGCCGCCGAACTACTATCGAGGTTTCGTTTCTGGCTGAGTTGATCTTCACCTCTAGGAAGTACCGTTTGTAGGGCTTCGAGCTGTTGGTAGCGAGCTACTTTGGTATAGAACAACCGTGCAGATAGCGTTGTTTCGAGCATCTTAGTGATCTTGTCGAGCTCCAGTAGTGTTTTGGCTCGGAGTGCTACCGAGATTGAAACTTGAAACAACTTTTCTTGGCCGCGCTGAATCTTGTCGCGTAGCTCCATGGCTGAATCAAGCGGATCGGTAATCTCAGACCCTACGATCTTACCCGACCGAATCATTTGGCGTTTAGTGCTTTCTAGCTCAGTAATCTTACGATGCAACTTAGGCAATGCTTGCAGGGCATTTACTTCGTGGATGTGATGCGTGATATCGACATCATGGTTGAAGTTGACCAATGAATCGAGCCAGCCACTATTTGCCACGAACGGATAGCCCGAAATGAATAGCGTACGGACATAGGTTCCGTCAATGCATAAGTAATCTGCCTGTTCTTCTAGTCCAGCGTAGGAGAACAAATCAGTCGTATCTTGCTCGCCAAACAGCAGGCTTAATTCTTTGGGTCGTTCGTCGCGCTGTTTCTTCCAGTCGCGGACTAGTGTCATAGGATTGGTCATACTGCCTCCTTTTTAATAAATGATGTATGGAGCAATTCAAGCGCCTGACTGGTGAGCGGCTGGATCTTGGATTGTTCCGGATTGTAGAAGCTATAGAACAGATCAAGCACTTCGAGATTGCCAAGTTCAGATGACTGCATACCTAGTCGTGCCAGCCCTTTCTGTACAATATCGACTCGTAGGTTAAGTTGCTCTAGGATACTGTCGAAGTCGAGTTTACCGGTGAAGTCATAGGGCACAATCACGTAGAAATAACGAGATAAGATCTTGTTGGTGGTGATGAGCGACCTAATGAACTCGTCGTAGTTTTTCAGTTGTTGCTTGTAGATAGGGACTTCCTCACCAGCCAGCTTGTCCGTGAGTTCGCTTAAGTACTTATCCATATCGAGTTCTCTGGTGCGGATAAGAATCTGTAAGGGATGACCGAGTGAGTTTAGGAAACTTTCGTAGGTGTCGATGATGGCATCCTGCTCGTCTTCGCTGCGCAGTTCAAAGTTGACTGGCGAAACGTTCAGGACTTTTCGATATTTATTGCCAGGCAGAATCAGTACTCCATTTTTGACACTTTGGATGTCAATTTGGTCGCGGGCGCTAGCTTTCCGGTTTGACTTCTGTAATACGGACATTGAGTCTTCCTTTCTTGTCAGTTGCATAAAAAACATTTGCTGCTGGATCGGCCAATAGTCGTTCGACTTGGATAATCTCAGCGGTGCTCAGGCGTAACTCTTTAAGCTTGGTAACTGTCTTTGTTTCTTTCTCTTTGGGCGGCTCTTGTTCTACAGCATGCAGATATTGCTCGCGTCCACGCTGACTTCGTTTGTTGAACACGTAGTACCGAGGCCGGATGTTATAGCGGAGAATCGTAACGAGCCATAGTAGTATGATCCGACCTTTAATTCGGATCGACATGGTCGCACAAAAGACTGCTAGTAGGGCGATGAGTGATATTTTGTAAGGAGCTAAGTGCATGGTGGGCGGCAAGACAATGAATAGTCCACCGCCAAGGATGACTGGCAATATGAGTAGCACAAGCTGCGACATTCCAAGGCTGCCGACTATGCGGTCTTCGATGGTGGTGATTTGAGCTGGGACGACGGTTGCTTTCATTTCTTCTCCATAGGCTTGGAAACCTTTGCTTCAGATAATTGTTTCGGTGCTTTGGTAGTGGTGCCGGTCTTGGGTCGGTTGGTTTGTTTTGCAGGTGTGGTACTGGTGTTTGGTCGATTTGAAAACGGTTGAGTATGATTTGGATCTGAATGTTTGTTGGTAGGTGACTTTGAGCTACCAGCTTCGCTTCGAGACATCACTTTCTTAATACCGGTGACGGTGGCTGCGGCTTTTGCGCCACGAGTTGTAATGTGGCTAACGCCGTTTACAAATTGGCCACCTAGCTTACGAGCGTTGCGGGCACCGCCGCTGACGTAGCTAAACTGCATCATGACACTTTGGGTTTTAAGTAGTGCAATTAGGGTTGCAAGGCCAGTTACCATAGACATCAAGACGTTAGGCACCTGATCGCTCGTCCCAAGACCAATAAATAGCGAAGCGGATAGCTGCAAGATGACGACGTGTACGAACAGTACAAAGATGGTGGTTAGGTAGGTTTTGGCGGCAGTCTCCGAAAAGTCACGAAAACCTGGGATGAGCCACGCTAAGAGAACGAGTGGAGACAGGACTGCCCCAATATAGAGGGTAATCAGTCGTCCAACATAGTAAACCAGTAGAATGACCGAGAACACGAGGAACACGATCATGATGAGCAGTGCTGCTATGCTTTGACTGCCAGATTGTTTCACGACTAACGTTAATACATTCCATATGGAAGTTTCACCGGCAGCTGCTGAAATGGCACGAATCATGACGTTGCTGACCTGTATGATGCCGTCAATGAGGAAAATTGACGTGTTCATGGCCAGGAAGATAAGAGCCAGTCGAGGTAATAGGTGCTTGAATTCAATCTCTTCAAAACCAAATGTCGTTGCACTCATGACATGAAAACCAACCAGGGCGACTACCAGTACAAATAAAGCATCAGTAATGCCGACCATGCTTAGCCACAAGTTAAAGACAGCCGAGTTCTTGGCAAGAAGTTCCGTAGATGTAGTGAAATACGACAAGGCACTTAAGAAGGGCTGTGCGACTGATTGGATGATATTGTTAAGTACACCAGTGATGGCGCGAATAATGACGGCCACCACGATATTACTTGGTTTATCTGGTTCAATAGCTTGCAGTTGCGGTAGATTTGAGCCTTGTGATACGTGAGTGCCGCCGTAAGCATTAGTGAGGATTGTGGTAAGTGTTGCAGCAGCAATGACAATGATAAGCCCAAGCAGTGCATTCCTAATAACTCTCTTGGCATGAGCAAGACTCTCCGGGTTACCGGCACTGGTCATATAGTTATAGCCACCGTAAATGACGAAGAATATACAAGCTACTGATGCGACGGCACAGAGCGTTCTAATGGCAGGTGCAACATAGGCTTGCATGACGGAAGCAGCCGACGCTGAATCGGCCATGATGCTGAGCGGCATGGCGGATATTCCCAACATCTTGGTTCCTAACTCCCAAACGCCTTTGTTGCAAGTTCGGTAACGATATTACTAACCACGAATGCACCGATGACAATAGCTAAGCCGTAGAGCGAGTGCATAATAGTTCGCTTGGCGCGGTCAAGGTTGTCTGGATTGCCAGAGCTTGTTATATAGCCGATACCGCCAACAACCAGGAATAGTGTTGCGACAAGGCCGGCGATAGCAGAGAGGACGGCAATGATGGACTTAATAAAGTTCTCTACATTGCTTACGCCGCCAGTGGCAGCGAAGACGGGGTGAGCATAAACCAATTGGAAAACGCTGACTGTAAATGCTGCTAGTCTAAGTTTGCTTCTACCCCGCATGGTACTCCTCCGTGTATGTAAATAATCTAACACACAAACTTGAACAAATACAAACATTATTATATACATAAGCAGTATGCATGTATCTAAATCTTAAATATTTCTTAAATCTTTAGGCGAAATCAGTATGCTCTACCACCCACCTGTGAACGCGAGGAGTAACCCAGATACTATAAATACCTACAGTGATGACAATAAGTACCAGCCACTTAATCCAGTTTCCAAAAAGACCAATTCCGGTACCCGTAAACTTTAGCCTTCTACCCTCCACAATCGTGTGATTGGCAATCCAACGTTGTTTAAGGACTAAAGCATACGGATAGCAGATCCCTAGTGTAAGGATGGTAATTAAGAATGCTAGAAAACTATTGAGCCAATATGTCCCGGCTCCCCCGTCGAATACGAATGTTTTGGATTTACTCATAATGGAATGGATTTTAACACTATTTTACTCTCATGGTTGTATTAATTGAGCGTGGTACAGTCAAAATGTTCCAGCCTTTCGGGAGAGATCGTTAGTGATTTCTCTCGATTTTTGCATTATGGGAGAGTAATGGTATAGATGTGGTTATCTTACGGTATACTTATAGGTATGAAAACAATACTGGTAGACGCAATCAATGGTTTAGTTCTAGAAGATGGCAGTATCTTACAGTCAATGCACCAGCTCCTAGAAACCTACCCTAACAATAAGATCGTATTAACAGGTGCAAATGATGAGCAGTTTAAGCATTTCAAGCTAGACCAAGTGCCTTATGATGTGTTTACCCTCAAGCATGACCTCGAAAAGACTGACCCACAATACTTTCAGATTCTATTAGATAAATACGGCCTCAAGCCAGAAGATGTAGTCTATTTTGAACACAGTGCGGAAGCTGCCAAGACCGCAGAATCAGTAGGCATCGCAACGTATTTTTATGACCACACAAAAGAAGACATGGAAGCACTTAAGCAGTTCTTGGACGAGAACTTAGAGTAATGAACTACGCAGAACTTACAAAAAAATTAAACTTTCAGGCTCCGAGAGAGCTTGAGTATGAAGATCTTCGGGCAAAAACTCTAACTCGGACAGACCTAAAAGCCGACATGGAGGCGGTCAACTCCAGCCTAGAGATTATACGAAAAACACGCGGCGGCACATGGCCATCCGAACCCGTATCGGAGGAATTTGATGTACTAGACCTTGCTTGGCACGAACGCGAGTTTCGAGACGGAGACTCATTTGCTTATGCAGTTTATGATATGCCTGGTACATACATCGGCTGTTTTTATCTATACCCAATGGGTCTACGCACACCACTTACAGGGGAACTGCTGGGCTACGATGTAGATGCTAGTTGGTGGGTAACCACAGAGGCATACAAACAAGGCTACTACGAGAAGCTTTATAAAGCTCTGCAAAAGTGGCTCAGTGACTTGTCGATTACGAATGTTTACTACTCAAACAAGGAGATTCCTGATGAAAATTAGTACAGAGGACTTGCGGAAAAAACTCATTGCTGCCGCATCGCAAGTAGTTTCACTGAAGGAAGCTGAATATTTTGCCGATGAATCAATCGAGACACATATACGGAAGTCGCCTCGCTCTAACCCATTAAAGTCTACTGTTGGTGATCTTGAAGCAAGTATCAAGAATAAAGACCATGCAATCGCCTACAAAGTCGATCTGCCATCGTATTTGTCGATAGACTTCCGTAGCCAGGGCCCGTTGGTGTATATCAAGAGGATTCACGATGAACTTGAGGAACGTTCTGTAAAAAACGGTATAGCCATGGCTTCGTTCGTTAACTCGCAGAGTATGCATACCCTTCATGCTTGGGTACAGGGGCTTGCTAAGCGCGGGCTGGTGGCAATTGCCGTATGCAATGGCGGCCCCAGCGCGGTTGTGCCCCACAACGGAACACGCGGTGTGTTTGGTACCAACCCTATGGCCTATGGCTTCCCTGGTAAAGACGGAGACATTCACTGCGTGGATATGGCAACCTCGCAAATTCCTTTCTTTGAATTCATGGATAGCTTAAAGAGTGGTAAGCCCTTGCAAGAAAACGCCGCCGTTGATCGTAGCGGCAACTTTACCACGGACGCCAAAGAAGCAGTTGATCCAGAGAGCGATCCGAATGATCCCGTGAGTAACATTGTCCCCATGGGTGGTAGCTACAAAGGCTACTATCTGGTCTACCTCCTTGAGCTATTGACCAGTGGCCTCATAGGCCAGCCATCTAGCCCAGAAATGAGTGATAACTTCGTGCCGGAAGAACATGGTGCTGTTCTTATCGTATTTAATCCCAAAGCAATGGGTACGAGCGATGACTTTGCAAAGTCCGTAGACTCACTAAACACTGAATTGAAGTCACAGAAGCCTAAAGAAGGTACAGAAATACGACTTCCTGGCGAAGAGAACAATCGTCGTTTTGCTGAGAATGTACAAGAAATCGAAGTCGATGACGCTACTGCTGATAGGTTAAACGGATTGGTAAGCAAGTAATGACTAAGGCGCCGCTTACCACTCCTGACCTCAGTGAACTGTTTCATCACTATGCACCCGATGAGCTGGCTGCCAGTGAAAAGAACGGTGATGCTTTTGCCAACGATGCCTATAACTTGAGAGCTGCCAATGGTACAGAATTTGTCATGCGAATTCTTAAACTCCAACTTCCTGAGACGGTTGAACGCGAAGTCGAAATGCAGCACCGACTAGCCGAGGTTGGCATTGGTACCCCTCACTACCTGACGTTTGATAATGGTAAGCATGTCGGTGAACACAATGGCCTGGCCTTTACTTTAAGTGAACGTATCGCAGGTGAAGTTCCAAAAATTGCTTCATTCGGTCTTATTCGTAGTTTCGGGTCAACCTTGGCACAGTTTCACGACGCGCTTGAGGACACTGACGTCCCTTTCAGTAAGATGCAATGGTTTCAGCCCAAGAACGTCCATGAAGATCTTGAAAAATATGAAGGTGGGCTAAAGCCAGCTATCACAAAGCTCATCGCAGATGGTGAGCAGCTGTTCCAAACCGATCTTCCACAAACACTTATTCACGGAGACTTGTGGCTCGGTAATGTATTTGCTGAAGGCGATGAGGTAACTGCGGTGTTCGATATGGAGACAGCCGAACATAACTATCGCATTATTGACTTAGCACGCACCTTCCTATCTATGCGCCTAGAAACTGATTACACCAGAGAAGAAATTATCGACATGTTATTTTCAGGATATGACGAAGTGGCAACCAAGCCACTTACACAAGAAGAGAAAGACAGCTTTGGATTAGCGATTAGCTACACCGCTGGTGTTTGTGCGCTATGGCATGAGCTAAATGGTACGAGGTATGCGGGTAACTACTTGGGCTTTGGAGAGGAAAAATAACATGCAGTTCGTTGTAATTGGGCTAGATGGGACAGATGCCGATGCTCCAGCACGTCGTCAAAAAGTTCGTCAGCAACATATAGACATGGGTGACGATCTACTGAAGTCTGGCAATATGTGGTACGGAGCAGCCTTGCTTCATGACGATGGTTCGATGAAAGGCTCCATGATTTTGGTTGATTTCCCGTCAGAAAAAGAACTTCAAAACTGGCTCGATAAGGAGCCTTACGTTGTCGGTGATGTTTGGCGTGATATTACCGTTCACAAATCGAATACACGTGACCCGTGGCAGTTTAATCGGGATAAGTCCTGGTTTGAAGAGAGGGCTTAAAGTATGGATAGAAATATAGACACTTTGCAGCCAAGCCCCAGGAATCTTCACGGCATTAGTGAGCTCAAAGAAATCCAAGTTCGGGATGGTGTAACACTGCGGCCCATGGAAGCTGAAGATGCACAGAGAATGCTAGAAATACTAGAAGCCGATCCATCAATCCGTGATCGAGTCTCAGTGGCATCACGCATGCATTCACCGGAAGATGTTGCAGCAGAAGTTGAAACATATCAAGATGATCCCCACACTGTGCGCTATACGCTTCTTGCAGCAGATAGGCCGGTAGGCCTTGTCTCATTTTGGCGAGACATAGATAACCCCTTTGATGCACCAGACAGCCCGAATGATTATGGATTTGGTTATTTCCTTGATCCAGTTGAGCGAGGTAATGGTCTTATTCCTGATGCAGTACAACGAGTCATGGAGACGGCCCAAGACGTATTACACGTCGAGAATTTTATAGCCTACTGTGAAGATAATAATCCAGGTAGTGTTGCTGTGTTAACAAAACTGGGTTTTGAGCCAACTGATCTGACATATGAAGAACAGAACAACGGTTGGGTTGAACGTAAATTTATAAAGGCAGCTGCATAATATGACGGAGACTGGCAAAAAGATACTCGAAAAGATACGATACGCCACTATATCGACTATAGATGCAGACGGAGCACCATGGGCTGCGCCAGTATGGTATGTTTTTGATGACAACCACGATATCTACTGGTGGTCGCCAGCTGATACTCAGCATTCAAAAAATATCAGCCAAAACCCCAACATATATGTAACGATCTTCGACTCTACGCTACCTGAAGGTGAGGGTGTTGGCCTGTATCTTCGCGCACAGGCTAGTGAAATTCCTGATGAAGAGCTCGATTCTGCAATTGAACGCTATAACAAATCTACAACTGTATTTAAGCTTGACCGAGAAAACTGCACTGGCGATGCTCCAACCAGAATCTACAAAGCTGTTACAAAAGAAGGCTGGACGAATGATGGAGAAACTAAGGACGGTTTCTATGTAGATAAGAGAGTTTCTCTATGAAGAATGCGATATTAGTACCAGGTAGACCAGACAAAGATGAGCATTATGACCCAAGCTTACCGAGTAATAACCAGAACTATTGGTTTGCATGGTTGCAACGCCAGTTAATTCTCAAAGATATTCATGCCGTATCAATCGAACCGCCGTTTCCATTCCGCCCTCGCTATGAAGAATGGAAGCAAGAATTTGAGCGTTTTGACATTACGCCAGAGACAATACTTGTAGGTCACAGTTGCGGTGGCGGTTTTTTGGTACGATGGTTGAGTGAGAATAAAGATAAAAAAGTTGGTAAAGTTGTGCTGGTTGCCCCATGGACAAACCCACTTAATTACGAAGTTTCTGACACCGCAGATTTCTTTGATTTCGAAATCGATACTGGTTTTCCGGCGCGCACAGCTAAAACAACTGTATTCATTTCAAGCGATGATGAGCCAAGTGTAGTGAAGACGGTCGAAATACTGAAAGAAAGAGTAGAAGGTATCGAATACCAGGAATACACAGACAGAGGACATTTTAAGACTATTAAGCTCCCTGAGTTATTAGATGAGATAGTTAAATGAAAACCATCATTATTACCTCAACGCCAGATATTTGGAGCAAAGCACAAGAAACTGGCGAATACATACAATCGACCATTGATTCAACACTCGACGAAGTCGGTTTTATTCATGCAACGAGTCCAGATCAAACAGTTGCAATGCTCAATCGTCATTTCACTGACAGGAATGACATACTACTGTTGATGGTAGATCTCGATAAAGTTAAGCCAGAAGTAAAGTTCGAGGCACCACTTAGCGGCAAGGGCGGAACATACCCACACATATATGGCTCTCTAAGCACAGATGCAGTCGTTGATACTCTCGTACCAAAGAAGGACTCAACAACAGGGAAATTTATGGATTTTCAATTAGCACAGGAGCTATCCGGTGTCTAAAGTCTCAATACTCCAGTGGAACAGTTGGTATCTTGAGGATATTAACAAAATTGCCGTATTCCTGAAGGCCCACAAGGCCGATATTATCTGCTTGCAAGAGCTGACTATCAACTTTGACACACAGCAGCACATTCATACGCCAAACTTTATTGCCGAGCAACTTGGCTACCACGTTCACTTTCAGGAAATAGCATTTGCAGGCAAGGAGCTCAAGTTGGCTAATGCAATATTTAGCAAACATCCAATTACCAGTACTCGAACAGTCTGGGTGAATCAGGAGCAGGGTTCGGGCAATTACGATGATGAAAATAGAGCGTATGTAGAGGCAGTGATAGATGTAGCCAACGTTAAGCTGACAGTTGGTACGGTACATATGTCATACACTCATGCGTTTGAACCATCTGAGCGAAAGCTGCAAGAAACCGATGCTTTAGTGAAAGCGATCAGTAACAACAAGAGCAATTTTATCTTGACCGGAGATTTTAACGCCCAGCCTAATTCCGAAGTTATTCGTCGTATTCAAGAGTGTGTTGTAAATCTCGGTCCAGACTACGACCAAAATACTTGGACGACTAAGCCATTCTCGTACAACGGCTTTGAGGTCAACGAACTCGATTATCGTCTAGACTATGTATTTGGGTCACAAGATATAGAAGTTGTATCTGCACAGACGCTATCTACAGATGTATCAGATCACTTACCGGTATTAGTGGAAATCCAATTATGACCAGTCATCCTAACGCAACTCAAGACAGTGCTGCCCCAACGCCAGGCCAACAAGTTATAACGGCCTGTGCATTTATTCATCGCAAGATAGATGGGGTGCACAAGGTCTTCATGGCCAAGCGTGCCGATACCAAGAAGTTTTTGCCCGGTGTATACGAGTTACCTGGTGGCCATATAGACTTTGGTGAACAAGTAACTGATGGGCTAATCCGTGAGATTCAAGAAGAGTTTAGCGTACAAGTACGTCTTGGTGACCCTTTCGCAGTGTTTACCTACCAGAATGAGATTAAAGGCTCGCACTCTATTGAAGTTATCTATTTTGCCCAGCTAGCAGATGCAGATTCAGAACCGGTTATGAATCCCGAAGATCACAGTTTATGTGGTTGGTTTACCGAGAAAGAACTGCCACAAACTTTTGTAAGTGAAAAAGACCTCGAAGATGATGAAGTAAAAGCAATCTATAAAGGGTTTGCATTACTTAAGGGTGAGTCGCTTAATTTTTCGGGAGAAGCTAAATGACCGGCTACCTACTAGCATTTGTCAGCTCCATCTTCTTTAGTCTGTACGTCATTCCTCGCAAGCTTTCTAACCAGCCAGCGGTATTCTTTAGCCTACTTATGGGGACAGGTTTTTTCATCAGTTCAGTTATTTTATATCTGTTTAAACCACTCCTCGGTTTTCATGAACCAGTAAATATTCAGTTACTCTGGTCAGTGCTGGCGGGTGCCATCTGGGCAACTGGCTTTGTTGCTTTTGTTAAGTCTATCGACAAGGTTGGCTTGGCGCGGTCAAACCAGTGGAAGAACTTGCAAGGTCCAGTAGCGGTAGTTTTAAGTTTCATTATCTTAGGTGAGTATGCCAAGACAAGACCAGTGTTTGCATTGCTCGCTGGTATTGCCGTGTTCTTGTCGGCTATAGCCTTTACTATTTCTGGGTCAAAGGAAGAAGCAAAAGCAAATTTGGGCGGCATCTACTTAGCGACTCTTTCGGGTGTAGCATTTGGTCTGGTTACGGTCATTAACAAGCATGTCACAACAGAAGTCGGCGTATATTCCCAGCAAGTAGTGTGGAGTGCGGCAATTGCTCTTAGTTTGCTGATGTATATTGCGAGTCAAAAAGGAATGCTTAAAAAGCTAAAAACCATTGATACTCGCAACCTCGCTCTAGGACTTGGCGCTGGCGTATTGTATCTTGGTGCAAGTTTCTTTATGCTTCAAGCTTACCGCTACGTGCCTGCTTCAATTGGCTTTACGATTATCCAACTCAACGCCGTCTGGACAGTGGCAATCGGGATCTTCTTGTTTAAAGAAATTGATGCCAAGAGACACTGGATACGAATCGTAGGCGGTTTCTTGCTAGCCATCCTCGGCATATTACTACTCGCATTTGCGAAGAAGTAAGCCAGTAGCTTCTTTTGAATACAAGAACGTCTCTTATGTTCGCAGATCAATTAATTCCGTTACAAAGCTAAATTGGATAAGATTATTTGAATTGCTCCGCATTTGTAACGCCAGCGTGCAGCATGTCTTCGATTTCAGTTTCAGTAAGACCAAGCCGCCGTCCTGATTCATGCGTCCATTGACGACCAGATTTGCCGCCCGATGACATAGGAGCATCAACACCTGTAGCAATAGTAAGACGGAACAATCCTGTAAAGGTATCTATTTCTGCCGTGATTCGATCTTGTTCTGTTCGCTCCAGTTTCAGGGCATCCTGAGCCACACGGCTTAGGCTGTCCTTCAATAGCTTACCTCCGAGTAGAAAAGCTGTGATATGATCGTCGCCAATGTCATGGTCGTAGTAGTCATATGACACAGGATATTTACCTTCACTGATTGCAGTCAGATACTCTGGTGAGCGAATCTCTTTTTCATCAAAGAACACGACCTCAACACCATATTCTGCAGCAGCCTTGCGAAGTGTTTCGGGCGTTGGTGCACCAGAAATATACAGACCGGACTCATCGTCGGCAAACTCATAGCCGAGAGCCTGCAATAACCCCTCGCTGCCGGTAGGAAACACCCATCCTGCTGGGTTACCATCAAAAGTAGGTGCAAAAGATTCGCTATCTACCACTAAACCTTTTGGCCCATTGCGCATAATGATCGATCGAGCAGGCACGTACGGCTCAACTTGATCATCCCCAGCAAAGTAGATGGTGTAGGCTCCAGGCTGAAGTTTATCGAGGTCTTTAGGGTTAAGAGGGTCTGTTGTAGCATCCAAAGTATCGGGTGTAAATGGCTCAACATCGTCTGGTAAGTCAGTAAGGAATTGCTGGTTATCAACGACGAGAGGTCGTCCTAGGAAGGATGCTTCTGTTTCTGGTGCTATATTTTCTGATTCCATGTTCGTGATTAGCCCTTAACTTCACTGGCCTTTGGCGAGACTCCAAACTCGGCTGGTTCGCCGCCAACAAATTCAACCGCGTCTTCGTTCAATATAACGGCTTGAGTATCGGTGACACCGTACAGTTTGAAAGGATGATCTTTAAGCAGTGGTGTGAGTTTTACGGTTGTTCTGTCTGGGTGATCTTCGCGTTCAAAATGCGGCAAAATATTAAAAGGAGCAAGGCCAAGGAATGGATTGGCTAGATATTCTTCCGAAGAACCATACTGGTCTTGCCAGTAATCTGCATCTTCAATTTGCTTGCCAAGAATGTTAGCCCCGGCTGATGTACCCATAATCACTTTAGTTTCGGCGAGTTCTGTCAGTAGTTTGTCAAAGCCAGTTGCACGGAATAACTGTGGCAGTACAAGTTGTGCACCGCCAACAATGTAAATAAGGTCAGCAAATTCAAGCCGTTTTTTAACCTCATCAAGCTCGTATGCTCTGAGATTTACAAAAGATACGGTATTAGCATACTGGGTAATTTGAGAAAGTTCGTTGATCAGCCAGCCTTCATGCCGACCTGCCGTAATACCCACGTAGGCTTCGTTGATAACAGCTACACGAAGCTTATCAAACGGTTTTCCTGCGAGACGAGCAACAGCATTAGCTATCTCAGGAGTAGTAAAACCTTGAGAAGCAAGGACTAATTTCATGATACTAAGTATAGCACCTCTGTTTGCCTAGATTATCTTACTCGGCGTTCGTCTTTTGAAACCCACTGGTAAGGTATTACAATTGATCTGTGAGCAACTACCTATTATTCTTGGATGAATCTGGTAACCATGGGCTTCGGAAGATTGACCCTAACTTTCCGGTGTTTGTGCTAACCGGTGTGCTGTTTTCAGAAGATAGCTGCTCTCAAGCACAAGTACTTCACAACTCAAGATGTCATCTTGCATCGTCGAGACATGCGCAAGTACGAACGTGGCTTTGAGATCTTCTTTGATGCCGAAGTTAAGAAACGGTTCTACCAAGAGCTGAATAGCATTTTGTCCGACATGGACTACACCATTATTGCCTCAGCCATAGATAAAGAAAAGCATATCCAAACCTACGGTAAACTTGCCGATGATCCGTACGAGATTGCTCTGACCTTCGTCCTCGAACGCACTGTCTTTGAAGCTGATGACAAACGAGATGCTGACAATATTCATGTCATTATTGAAGGACGTGGTAAGCGTGAAGATGCCCAACTTGCCAAACGCTATAACGAACTCCTCTATCGTGGCACCAGCCAGATAGACACGGCACGACTCATCCATATCTACGACCAGGAATTAGAAGTTAAGCTTAAGCGAGATAATGACTGTGGCCTACAGATCGCAGATCTTTGTGCTTACCCGATTGCTCGGCATGTTATTAATAACAATGAACCCAACATCGCTTTTGATGTTATCCGTAGCAAAATACGTAGTGGCCCACGAGGTTTCATAGGCTACGGAATTAAGATCTTTCCTAAGTAGCAGAAATAGGATTAAGGCGGCGTATATAAAAACAAAAAGCCTCCGAAAAGGAGACCTTATGCCGATTGGGGACACCCCAATCCACACACATAGTACCAGATTATTAGGACATATACAATACCAGATTGTCAAATATAGTGATTTACATAAGCGTTGTATAGTGTTATAATAGCTCTCATGTCATCTGGTGAATTTAATACCTTTTCTACCCGACCGATGGATAGAAAAATCAACTTTCATGCTGTGCGTGAAGGTGACTTTGTAGTGGCAGATTATTCGCCGGAACTACCGTATGTGGCAACCATGGGGCTATTCACCTGTAAGGCTATTGCTGTGCATTCTCGTGAGTCTGGGAGGGGTTTACTAGCGCACCTGTCACATACACGCATGCTAGACTTTGATATCGAACGACTAGTCAGACAATTTGGTGACGGCTTTGAGGCCGCCACTGTCCAGATCGTCCAAACACAGCAAAGTCAGGACGAAGTCAAGTGGCCATCTTCAGATACCATTGCCGAAGAACTATCTAGGTACGCACCTGCCAGTATTGCCATAGACCGCAACACAGAAGGTCGTGAGATCAGAGGCGTTGCCTTAGATCTGGCAGATGGCATTCTGTACGAACTGGATAATGAAACTGCCGATGTGTGGCATGGCTCGGTAGATTTCTCGGGCACCACTCCAATTAGCCCACAGTTTTCCGCCTTTAAATCTAGGTAAAGCGATTACCCTCTTAGTTGATCCTACGTCGAAACTGACCCACAAAACAAAACTTACTGATAAAATAACCCTATGAGCGAACAACCCCTCCCCAAGCCAGAGCAACCCACTCCAACACTCGAAGTTCAACCAGCTACACCAGAAGATGCAGCAGGTGTATTTGAGGTACAACGTCAAACCTGGATTGATACCTACCCAAACGAAGAAGCTGGCATTACCGAACAGGATGTACGCAATCGTGTAGAGGGCGAACACGGTGAGTTAGTTGCCGACAAAATAGCATGGTGGCGTAAGGGCATTGAGACCAGTGGCGAAAATCGTGCAATCTTTGTTGCCAAAGACGAGGGCAAAGTAATGGGCTTTGTTGCTCCAGGCATTATGGACGGACAACGCAGAATTGGTGCTATTTACGTACTACCGGAAGCTCAGGGCAAAGGTCTAGGCCGCAAGCTGTTAGATAAAGCTATTGATTGGCATGGCCGAGATGAGGATATCTACTTACATGTAGCCAGCTACAACGACAACGCCATCGGCTTCTACGAAAAGAATGGTTTCGAGAAAACCGGAAAAGCTATTGAGGACTTAGATGCTCGTGAGCGTGGTGTTGTGGAGATTCCGGAGATTGAGATGGTGTTGAAAGCAGACGGTGATTCTAGTGACGACTGGCAAGCTGTCGAACAACAGTTGCCACATCTCAAGGATGTTGAGGGCGGTTTTAGCCAGGCGCAGCGTGGCCTCGTAGCCCTACCGGACGGCAAAGAAGTGTTTGTAAAAGTTGGCACGGCGGAGAATACTCGCATGTGGGCACGAAAAGAAGTCGCCGTGTATAAGGCTTTAGAGGCTCATGGATTCGAACACAGTCCGCACCTTGTTGCTACAAATGCCGACAACTCAGCCTTTGCCCTTGAAGCCTTTAGCCCCGAAAATGGTTGGGATTGGCAAGATAACTGGACTGCGGAACGATTAGCAGCCACGCTTAAGGCTATGGACGACTTGGCTGCATTAAAGCTCAGTGATGCTGAACGTACCATATTTATTAAAAGTAGCATCAGCCAGGATGAGGACGGTTGGCGACCTCTCTTAGAGTCTCCCGAGATGCAAGAAGTATTAAGACATAAACTCCATGGAGTAGGTGCGGACGATATCGCACAAGGTATTGATTTTACTGCCGATACAGATAAAGCCAGCAAATATAAATTTGCTGACGATACACTCGTACATTACGATCTCAGAGCCGACAACTGTGCCTGGAATCCAGAGACCGGCCAAGTTCGATTAGTCGACTGGAATTGGGCACAATACGGGGATAGAGATATTGATTTGGCTGCCACGCTAACGCACATCCAAAAGTCCGGTTTTGATGTTCCTGCTGAGCTTATTGAAAGAGTAGATCCTGATGCATTTCACTGGATGGCTGGGTTCTGGCTTAATGCTGCGGCAACCCCTATATGGGAGGGTGGTGACGAAAGCTTGCGAGACCTACAGCTACTTTCTGGGATTACCGCACTTCGGTTAGCAGGAGCTAAATCATAAGGCTAACACATGCAAAAATACGTACTCGTTAAATTCCTAGAGCCCGTGCACGAGGGAGACGAATTTATCGCCGACAACTATTGGCCATTGCACATAACACTAGTTGCTAACTTTACTGTTCCCTATGATGCGCAGGAGTTAGCTGATGTAATTGGCGATAAACTGAGAGATCAAAAAGCCCTTGAACTAGTCGCCGGTGCGGATGAATACTTCGGAGCAAATCGGGATATACAGGTTACAGCCATGGTTATGACTCCAGATATGCTTGAACTTCACAAGAAGCTTGTTGGCATACTGGAGACTGAAGGCGCAGCTTTCGATGAACCGAAATATATGAAGGACGGATATCGTGCTCATGCAACCGTACAAAAGAAGGCTCGATTACATACTGGCGACTCGGTAGCCATTGATGAGATTACTATTGTAGATATGTTTCCAGATAGCGATATACACAAACGTAGGGTCTTGCAGACCATAAGGTTTTTATGAAGAAAAACACAAAAGCAGCGCTTAGAACACTTCCGTATACACTAGCGTTCGTAATAACAGTACTACTAGTGGCGCATTTAATAGTTGGTCTTCACTACTTTGCGTATGGCATACCAAAATTTGGCTACCTCTTTCTTCTTGTACTAGCTCTGGTGGGTCTTGGAGTTGTTGTGTATGTGGCTCGCAGAGAATACAAACGAAACTCAAAATAAAAGAGGCTTATGCCCTCTCGCAAAAGCGTAAGGCACAAACCTCTCTAGCTTTAGTATACCGTTATCTTTTGTTTTTGATATGACAGGGTGATTCCTTCCTCTGTCTTTTTAGTATACGGGTAAACCAAAAGCCTCAAGGTAGTACAAGTCTCCACCTTGACTCTTTTGGTGTGCCCCCCGTTTCTCCTTGCCAGAGAGGCAGGAATAGCCCTCTCAGGAATATAACAAGGAGGGGTCCAATGGACATTACAACAATAGAACGGGCAGCAATCATTGCCGAGGACAATGACATGTTCCGCACTGACAATCCAGCCGAGTTTACGATTACGGCTGGCGTGTGGGAGAACTGCAATATTAGCGAGGTTATCAGCAAGGTTCGTGAGTTTGCTGCTTTTACTGAAGACAACGATCCGTACGGAGAGCATGACTTCGGTTCTTTTGAGCTAGACGGTCGCAAACTGTTTTGGAAGATAGATTACTACGGTCTTGATTTTGCTGGCTACTGTGACCCACTTAGTGATGAGTGCCGCAAGGTTTTAACCGTTATGTTGGCTGAGGAGTATTAGCCCTAGCTCATCAGTCCTGGGTATGACGCAAAACTACCCACAACCTAACTAATAAGGAGAAACGAAATGCATTACTTAATCCGATTTATTGTTGAGGCACAGGATGCCAAAGAAGCTAATAGTCACGCAGAATGCGTGATGAACCAGCTAATCGAACAGCACGAGTTTGATTGGTACAGCAGCGAAGCAGATGATAGTCGTTGGGAGGAGTGCTGGAAGCCGGTACAGCTCCAGTCCAAGAAAGGTCAAGCGTTGGTTGAGGACGCTATGCGAGGTCAATTAGCTGAGTTTAGCTTGGCTATGGATACCATTCTGTTTATGTGTAAGGTGTACAGTGACGAAGATATCTTTAATGAAAAGTTTGAGCAGGTTGAGGGGCATTATCTGTCTCGCTACCAGTTTAGTGTAGCTAGTGGCTATCATGCTAATGCGTGCTATCTGTTTGATACCCATGGCAGCCCCATAACGAATCAGGTGAGCCTTGCGCAGTACTTGGAAAATTGGGATGGCCTTTGGGTTGTGCAGGTAGACTGCCATAACTAGGCGCCATGTCCTGAGTACGACAGAAAACTACTCAGTTTCTGTAAGGGTTATGAGAGTGTCGGGATCGTTGAGGCTCGACCATATGGGTTGATTCGTATCTTCAAGCTGAACGAGTGCTTGGTAGCTCGTCGTATATACCGGTATAGACTCATACGACTTGTTTAAGGCACTTTGCATGACCCGTTGGGCTAATCGTTCGATGGCTGCTGAATGACAGACCAGCAGGATCGCTGGGAACTCATTGCCCGACTCTGCATAGGTCTCGGACTCACGGTAGGACATGAGTTTGGTGATGGTGCTACGAACAGCAATGTCGTAGCGTTTTGTGTCTCGCAGGTTATACACAAAGTACCTATGCGTAGTGTCGCTACGCTTGTGTGCAAGGTAGAGATCAGGCAATGGCCGCGGAAAATAGCTTAGGTCGCCTATTTGCCGTGCCGTAAGCACTGTCATATCCGGGTACTGGTTACGAAGGGGCTGGGCGATATTGAATATCTCAGCACTTTTCTCTATCAAGGTGCCAGAAGCATCGGCATCACTATAGGCAGCTCGAATAATTGCTTCAGTGATATATGGAAGGTGCGAGGTAACTTCGCGGAGACCTTGCGGTGTTGCATAGTAAATAGCTGGAACGCCTGATAGCTTTTTTGACTTGTCATACTGCATACCGATGAGGCCGGTAGCCACTAGTCGTTTTAACTTGTTGTTTACCGATGTCCTACTTTTGAAGCCAAAGTTTTGTTGTACCTGTCGAGCTGTTACAAACCGATACTTAGTAATGAATTGCAATAGCTTTAGTTGTGATTGATTGATGAATACTGTTGATTTCATAGAGCATTGTAGCTTCCCCCACCGCACCATCTTTCTGTTCCTATATGTATATAGTAATAAAGAAGAATAAAAATACCAATAATAACAGATGCATTTAAGGAATCAGAGTGAAGACACCGATGACTTCATTATATTGCACACAAAGTACTTGAAACTATCGGTATAGTTATAGTAAACTATAGATATAACGATAGTTATCACTGTTGGAGGGACACAGTATGGCTCAACTTAATGCAGAAGAATTAGTCCAAAAAGCTACCACTTCAGAGCAGTACTTTACGTCGCTTCCGACTGAGACGCGTATCGAGATGATCGCCACTATGGTGGTTGATCGCATTCTAATAGATTTGGACAATGACAGATTGTTGCTCAAGGAGCTACAGGAGGGAGAGGAGCATGGCGATACCACAGAATAGAGTACGCTATGCTTACGGCGGCATACGTGTTTCGTCTAAGGAACAGGGTCTTAAGGACTCACCAAAAGCACAGCAGGAGCAGATAGACCGCTATGCTGAGCATAATAATATCGTCATCATAGATTACATTAAGTTCTATGAGTCTGGTTCGAAAAAAGAACAACCGATGCAGCGTGCCATCGACCAGATAAAAAACGACTCACGTGTTGAGTTGTTTATAGTTAAATCAATCGATCGCTTCACCCGTGGTGGCTTTAAGCCGTATGGACACCTCAAAGAACAGCTAGATGAGCTAAACATTGGCCTCATTGATACCTATGGCGTTATCGGTACGGAAAAAGTAAACACCCTAGCATACCTCGGTATCGAATACGATTGGAGTGTCTACTCGCCTACGCTTAAGAGCGAGCTATTGGCGGCTGAGCAGTCTAGAGATGAAATTCGTGACATTATGAGCCGTATGATCGGTGCACAGATCCGCTATTGCCGTATGGGCTACTGGGTACGTGGCGATATCTACGGTATGCAGTGTCAGAAGAAGATAACACCTCATGGTAAGCGCACTATCCTTGTTCCGCACCCTACGGAAGCAGCAACCGTGAAAAGCATGTTTATGCTACGAGCCGAAGGCAAAATGTCCGATCAAGAGATTATTGATCTCATGAATAAACGTGGTTTTAAAACGCATATTCAATACACGAGAGATAAGTCAGACCCAACTCGTATTACCGGCCAACGAGGAGGTGAGCCGCTTGCTCCAAAGTCTTTCCTGCGGATGATTAATAATCCAGTGTACGCCGGAATAACCTACGGCAAATGGACGAACTACAAAGCTATTAGGCTTAAATTCAAGGGCATTATTGACGTTGATCTATTCAATCGAGCTAATCGTGGAAAGTTTATTATCCATGACAATGGCGGCGAACCAAAGATAATTGTTAACAAAGACCCGAACCATGCCAATAAAGTAGGAACCAAGACAAATGACTTCCCCTTTAAGAAGGCTGTACTGTGTCCAGAATGCGATAGGTCGCTATACGGCAGTGCGTCGCGTGGCAAGCTCGGCAAGTACTATCCAGCCTATCACTGCCGTAGAGACAACCACAATGTGCGTATACCGCTCGCTGAGTTCGAAGAGACCGTAGAACAGTTTGTGAAGAGTCTGAGGGTCAATGAGGCCTATATGGACGCGTTTGAGGAAAAAGTAATGCAAGTATGGGAGAAACGCAATGCGGTCAATATAAACGAAGCAGATGCTATAGACGAGCATATAAAAGCCCTTTCGCTTGAGGCTCGACAAAGCATGGATAAGATTAAGTTTCTAAATAACGAAACAGCCATTAAGTTCATTGAGGACGAGATCGTCCGTATCGAAAAGGAGATAGAAAACTTGCAGTACGAGAAATCACAAATAAAGATCGAGAAACCACTCGGAATGAAGGATGTTATGCGTTATGCCAGATATTTTTTCGAACACCTTGATATTTTGATACTCCAACAGAGTAATCCGGTTGCAAAAGCTAACTTTTTCAGCCTAATTTTCACCAAAACACCTAACTACGCAGATTTGAAAGTTCGAACACCTGAAAATAAAAAAACGACAGAGGTGTCTGACGTTTTTTTAGCTCAATTTCGACCCGAAGGTCATATGGCTAGGGCGGAGGGATTCGAACCCCCGAATGCCAGTACCAAAAACTGGTGCCTTACCACTTGGCGACGCCCTACTAACGTGGAATTACAAGGGGTGATTATAGCGTAAAAACAGTCAAATGACTAGGGCTAGCTCCGTTCACTTCAGGGGTCTTTGGTATAATACATACAAGCATAACCTGTATGAGAGTCATTGAACCCCACCAATTACGGAGAACCCCTCGCCGATCTGTAAAACAGAGGTTTAAACGTCTCGTTGTGCCGGTGCTTCTCGTTGCTATTCTGCTCTCTGCGCTAGCCCTAGGCTCTTGGCGCTACCACCAGCCACTTCCTGCGTTTACATTTACTGAAACTGAGCAGCATTATTCACAAAAAGAACATTCCTTTACATGGCCAGAGCAAGGTCAGTCAGCTGTCGGGGCTGTTGGTTTTGGGGTACTTGGCGTCAGTAGTCAAGATACTAAGCCAATGCCCACCGCCAGTCTTGCGAAAATCATTACGGCACTTGTAATCCTAGACAAAAAGCCTTTGCAACTCGATGAACAAGGCGAAACTATTACCCTTACCATAGAGGACGAGGAGATCTACCACCGGTATCTTGCCGAAGATGGGTCGGTGAGTGCGGTGACGGCTGGCGAGGCTCTGACGCAGTACCAGGCCTTGCAAGCACTACTACTCCCCTCCTCTAACAACATGGCAGAGACATTGACTAACTGGGCCTTTGGCTCACAGACTGACTACATACGGTATGCCAACGATTACGTAAAAAAGCTGGGACTAACTCAGACAACTGTCGCAGACTCGAGCGGCTTTTCTGCTCAGACGGTGAGTACACCCCACGACCTAGTTTTTATTGGTATTGCCGCACTCCAGAACCCCGTTATCGCCCAAATAGTCCAGCAAGAACAGGCAGATGTTCCGCTGGCCGGGACAATATATAACACCAACAGACTACTTGGACAGAGCGGTATTAACGGCATAAAGACCGGTAATACCAACGAAGCCGGTGGCTGTTATCTAGTGTCAGCAGTCCAGCACTATGACAATGGTCAGTCTGTAACAACCGTTGCTGCCATTATGGGTACGCCTACCCTCACAGACGCCATGAACCAGTCCAAGCCCTTGCTCGCCCAGACCCGAGATGGTTTTGGAGATACGGTTGTGGCAACCGCTGGGCAACAGTTTGGTAGTGTCAAGACAGCGTGGGGGTCTCAGGCGGCTGTGGTGGTCAAGAAAGACGTGTCGCTGTTTGGCTGGAAAGATGGTGCTCCAATGGTATCCTCTAAGCTTGAATCAAAGGCATTTGCAAAAGGTGCACGGTTAGGCGAGGCAGAGATTACCTTTGGCACGGCAAAGGCTAGTGTTGAATTGGTGCAGAACGACGGCCTGGCCCCACCTACTGCGCAGTGGCGCTTGTTTAGGCGCTAACAAAAACAGCTAGTTACCCATATCTATTATTTATTGCAGACCAAAGAACTCTTCCATAGTGACTCTTTTGCTATGTAGTTCTGTAGCAAGTTCGGTGCCGACGTAGCGTAAATGCCACGGCTCGTATTCATATCCGGTGATTTGTTCTTTGCCCGGCTGGTAGCGAACAACAAAGCCGTATTCATGGGCATGGTCGGCAATCCATTGCCCTGCTGGTGTAGTGCCGAACGATTGCTCAAGACTGCAGCCGCTATTAGCGAGACAAATATCAAAAGCCAGTCCGGTCTGGTGTTCGCTGGTTCCGGGCTTGGCGCTGGAGCGATCGGCTGCTTCCTGGCCATCGGTACGTACATATCCATCATAGAGCTGTTTTTGCAGGGCCTCAGAGCGGTAGCCACTGGCAAATAGTAGGTTGTGCCCCGCGTTGGCTGCTCCAGCAAACAACTGCTCTACTGCAGGCGCCACGTCACCACGGATGTTCATTTCTGGCGTACTGGATGACAGACGCAAGGCAACCTTGGGGTTGGTTAGGTTGCTGGGGGCGTAGCCACGTGGAAGTGCTCGCTTCTTATTCACGATCCACCAAATACTACCTGGTTGATTGATTGAGTACTGGGTCTTATTAAAACTTCCGGTACCTTGTTTGCTACTCTTCTGCTCTGTCGAATTACTGGGTGCTGCTGACTTCTGGTTGGTGACAAAAAAGACGCCCACTACGATAGCAATGAGTAGCATAGGCAGGAGTATTTTTGTACGTCGCATGTCCTTTTAGTATACCAAGTGTTGTATATCCTGTTGCTTATGCTTGGCAAGTAAGCACTTTTCCCGTACATTTTGATGTAATGGCTCGCACAAAAACAGATCCTAAAACACAGAACCCGGAAGATTACATTCAGCCCCTGCTCATGAATGGTCTAGAAGGTCGCATGTTACACATGCCTGCTCCGAAGGGTAAAAGTCGTGAGATGCTGTTTGTATATGGCCACCACGCAAGCCTCGAGCGACAGTTTGGAGTTATGCAGGTGCTCAACCGTTATGGTAGCGTCACCATGCCAGATCTTCCTGGTTTCGGGGGCATGGAGCCGCTGTACAAAATTGGACTTAAGCCAAGCATAGATAACCTAGCAGATTACTTAGCGGCCTTCGTAAAGATGCGTTACAAGCGGAAAAAAGTGACCATTATTGCTATGTCACTAGGCTTTGCCATTACAACCCGCATGCTGCAACGCTGCCCAGAGCTTACAAAAAAGGTAGAGCTGCTGGTCAGTGTCGTGGGCTTTACACATCACGACGAGTTCGTCTTCTCTAAGCGGAACTTCTACCTTATGCGCTACGGTGCCAGTTTCTTTTCTAACCGTATTCCGGCCTACATTGGTAAAAACCTTGCTCTCCGTCCAAGCCTTATTAGAGCGACCTACGCACTCGTTGCCGACAAGAACGTCAAACTCAAAGACGCGGATGAAGCCGAGCGCAAGAAACGTATAGATTTTGAAGTCCATCTATGGCAAGTAAATGACATACGAACCTATATGGATACGTCTGTCAGTATGTTTAAACTGAACCTCGTCAATGAAAGAGTTAACCTGCCCGTTTACCATATTGGTGTAGACGATGACCGTTATTTTGATAACCATGTCGTCGAACAGCACCTGGCAGTCATCTACGACAAAGTGAATATAATCAAGACCAGCTTCAAGAACCACGGTCCAACCGTTATTGCCGATGCCGCTGCAGCCAGCGTCTTTATTCCACCACGACTGAAACGTCTACTTGCTCAGCAACCTCGCTAGGCGCTAGAAATTTATAACCAGCTTCCCTGTTGTCTTGCCTGACTGCAGGTCTTGATGTGCTTGGGCTATGTTCGTGTAAGAATATGTTTTTACCGGTAGCGGCCGCAACTTTTTGTTTTCTATTTTTGCCACAATGTAGTTGAGGAACTCGGTGAGCATATCTTGTTGGTCAAAGAAGAAGCTTACATTGAATCCCAGTACGCTTTTACTATCCGTAACCATGTTGAAGGCATTAAAACGTGGGGTCTGCAGGTACTTCATTACCAGTAAGAGTGGGTTTTGTTTACCTTTTGTCTTAGAGAGCATTGATTGGTGACCATATATGATGAGCTTTCCTGTCATCTTGAGGTGTTTATAGCTCTGCTTAAACGTGCTTGCGCCATTTGGGTCAAACACTATATCAAGTCCTTCGGGTGCGATCTTCTCGACCGTTTTCCATAGGTCCTGACTTGATTTATCGATTACTTCATCTGCGCCGTACGTCTTAGTTATTGCAACTTTTGAGCTATTCCCAACGACACCAATAACAGTACAGCCCAACTCTTTTAACATCTGAACGAGTGCAAGACCAACACCACCTGCGGCAGAATGTACTAAGCAAACCGATCCACGACGTGGTTGGTTGAGCCAATAGTTGGCATAGTAACTTGTTCCAAAAACCGCTAGTATCCCGGCTGCTTCATCAAAGCTTAGTACCTTGGGAATTTTCCGAGCGTTAGCCGCCCTAACGACTATTTCACTGCTGTAGCCATTAAACAATGTAATAGCCATGACCCTGTCACCAACTTTGAAGCTGTCTACCTTCTTACCAACAGACATTACCGTACCAGCTACTTCGAATCCTGGTGTGATAGGCCACCAAATGTATTTTTTGGCTGAGGCATAATGCCCTTGTCGCACGATAGTGTCGGCGAAATTAATGCCAGCAGACTTTACGCTAATCTTTACGTCTTCGTCTCTCGGTCCAGGACTGTCGAAGTCTTCAATTTTTAGTTGGTCAAAGCCACCTGCTTTGTAGATACGAATGCGTTTTGCCATATAGCTCATTGTAACTCTAGGCAATCATCCATCCTAACAAACCTATAACAGAGTGGTATACTAGTAGTAATGCGTATCGGACTTGTTTGCCCGTATAACTACTACCGTCCTGGCGGTGTGCAAGTTTGTGTACGAGAAATTGCTAACGAACTCAAAAGTCGCGGTCACTATGTCCGTGTTATCGCTCCAAAACCTCGGCGCTTACCAGCTGAAACTGACCCTGATGTAATTTTGCTTGGGGGCTCTGCTGAGCTTAACACTCCTTTCTCTACCAAAGCAGATGTAGGAATGAGTTCATCTAATGAAAAAGTAGATGCACTGCTGGCTGCGGAGAGTTTTGACGTCATGCATTTTCATGAACCGGGTCTGCCAGTCTTTGGCTTGCAGCTCATGAGCCGCTCCCGGGTAGCTAACGTGGCAACTATGCATGCCACCCTGCCGGACGGCATGGTCAGCAAGTCCTTTGAAAAGATCATGTCGCCGGTTGCTAAGTACATTGAGTCACACGCCCAAGTACACACCGCTGTGTCGGCAGTAGCCCGAGATGCAGCACTAGTCTATTCGCCACAAGCTGAGCTGGAGATTGTTCCGAACGGTATTCGCTTGAGCCAGTATCAACCGACAAAGTCATTTAAAAAGCCTCATAACAAAGTAAAGAAGATTGTGTATGTCGGTCGGCTAGAACGTCGGAAGGGTGTGAAGTACCTACTTGATGCATATGCAGAGTTGCGGGAAAGCCACGACAACGTTGAGTTAATTATCGCTGGAGACGGAGACCTGCGCAGCAACCTTGTTGCACGAGTTAAGAAATACGACATTCCGGATGTATCTTTTGTCGGCTTTGTATCCGAGGAAGAAAAAGTCCGACTCATGCAAACGGCAGATCTCTACTGTAGCCCGGCTATGTACGGCGAAAGTTTTGGCATTGTTCTACTTGAGGCCATGGCTGCTGGTTGCGTAGTGGTAGCTGGTAACAACCCTGGTTACGCCAGTGTCATGACCGGCCGTGGCCGGCTAAGCTTAGTCTCTTCTGAAAACACAACTGACTTTGCCCAGCGCCTTGAACTTATGCTGTATGACCAAGAAGTACGTGAGCTATGGCTCAAATGGGCCACTGAATATGTAAAACAGTTTGATTACAGTAATGTCGTCGATCTCTACGAAAAAACTTACAAGCGTGCGATTAAGAAATACAAGCAGTTGTCATGAAGATAGGGTTTGTACTCGATGACGGCCTCGATGCTCCGGATGGGGTCCAGCAGTACGTCCTGACGCTTGGCAAATGGTTTGTCAGTCGTGGTCACGAAGTACATTACCTTGTTGGTCAAACAGTTCGAGATGACATCCCGAATATTCATAGTCTGAGCAAGAATGTCTCAGTAAGCTTTAACCACAATAGATTATCTATTCCCTTTTCTGGGTCACGCTCAGGAATAACCGAACTACTCCGCGCCCAACAGTTCGATGTCCTGCATGTCCAACTGCCGTACAGTCCCCAGCTTGCCGGCAAAGTTATCAGCCTTGCCGAACCAACCACGGCTATTATTGGTACCTTCCATATTTTGCCATATGGTAAGCTGCAAACAACTGGCTCAAAGCTCCTTTCTAAAGTATTGTCCCCTACTCTCAAGAAATTCAGTGCCATTGCGGCAGTCTCTGAAGCCGCCCAAGAGTTTGCCAGTAGAGTCATGGGTATTGATTCGGTCGTTATTCCGAACGCTGTAAACCTAGCAGGCTTCACGGCTGGCAAAAAACTCAAGAAATTCGATGACGGTAAACAAAACATCGTGTTCCTCGGTCGCCTCGTAGAACGTAAAGGTTGCATGCAGCTACTTAAGGCCGTCCAGCGTTTGCATGACCAAGACAAACTCAAAGACGTCCGGGTTATTGTTGCGGGCCATGGCCCAGAACTACCTAAAATTGAAGAGTATATCCAGAAGTATTACCTACAGGACCACGTTGTACTAGCTGGCTGGCTCACTGAAGCCGAGAAGCCAGACTACCTACGCTCCGCAGATATTGCGGTGATGCCTAGTATCGCTGGCGAGAGCTTTGGCATTGTACTGGTTGAGGCCATCGCGGCGGGAGCTGGTGTGGTGCTCGGTGGAGATAACCCAGGCTACCGATATGTGCTGGAGAATGAGCCGCTGGCGCTTATCGACCCCAATGACACTGCTGCCTTTGCTGACAGGCTGGCGCATTTACTCAGAGATACAAAGCTGCGAAGCAAGATTCGTACGTCTCAGCTAGAGCGCATAAAAGACTTTGATGTCAACGTTGTTGGCAAGCAACTGGAAAAACTATATACGCGAGAAATTGCAAATAACAAGCCAACCAGTGATAATACTAACCATGAACAAGAATAAAGTAGAAGTCACTGTTTCCAACCGCACCATTATTAGAGTAATTGTCATTGTAGTGGCTACCTTCTTGGGTATTCGATTCCTTATCAATATTAGTCATGCTCTGACGTTAATCTTTGCGTCATTCTTCTTGGCGCTTGCCTTAAATCCGGCAGTAAGTTGGATTACACGGAAGCTCCGCCTAAAAAGCCGTGCTGCAGCAACAGGTATTGCCTATTTAAGCGTTATAACTATTCTTGTTGCCTTTATGGCGGCAGTGGTACCGCCTTTAGTTCGACAGACCTCTGACTTTATATCAGACCTACCAAATACTATTCAGAACGTACAGGATGATAACTCAAGCATTGGCAAGCTGATCAAGAAGTATAATCTTGAAGATAGCGTTGACGGTATTGCTAACGATATGAGAGGTCGTGTCAAAAATCTACCTCAGCCGGTACTCTCTACTGCTGGTCGTATCGGTAACGCGCTCGTTTCACTTATTGCTGTACTGTTCATGACCTTTATGATGCTGGTTGAGGGGCCAATGTGGTTCGATCGAATCTTATCGCTACAGAACGCTAAGAAACGGGCCCACCGTAAAGACCTCGCATTTCAAATGTACCGAGTAATCACCGGTTACGTAAATGGCCAACTACTCATTGCCTCTATTGCTGCGACCTTCGCATTTGTGGCTATGGTTATTGCAAGTAATGTCTTTAACGTGTCTATCAACGCCCTTGGTTTTGCTGGTATCGTGGCCCTGGCCGGACTAGTCCCTATGATCGGAAACACTATTGGTGCCGGTATTATCGTACTAGTCTGTGCACTTAGTTCAATCCCACTAGCTATTACCATGGCCATCTTCTTCCTGGTTTACCAGCAGATAGAAAACGTTACCATACAGCCCTACATTCAATCACGTAAGAACGAACTATCTCCACTGCTGGTCTTCATTGCAGCACTCTGTGGTATTGGGCTTGGAGGCCTGCTCGGCGGTTTTGTAGCCATTCCACTCGCAGCATGTTTACGTATTCTCCTCAAAGACTACTACGAACACCGCAGTCAGAACCAAAAGACTGAGTAGCTATTTCTAGTAATTATCTGGCATGTGTGCGTCAAGACGTAGTAGGACTTTACCGGGCTTCAATACGCCAGCGTGAGGTAGTTGCTGATCCAGATCACAAGTATTATCGATCGTTACAGCATCACCGGTGTAGTAGAACACACCCAGTTGGTCAACGACAGGAGGTCCTTCTTCACTACTCCAATTTTGTCGACTGTTAGCATCTTGACTAGTCCACTGTGCAGCTATGTGTAGTGCCTGAGCTTCACTCGACAGGTTAGCAAGCGCCCTATATTCTTGTAATACATCTGTATGCCACTCGCCTCCTGCTGCAAATCCAACAAGAATTTCAGGTGTGATGACTGTACTAGGATCCAGTGGCTTGGGTAGATGGCTTCTGAAGGCGGCTGTAGCTGTGTCTAGGATACGTTGATCATCCTTGCCAACAAATAGCAGGCTCCTATCCGGGGCAAGAGTGGTTTGTTCGAGCTCCGAGGAGGACAGACGGTAGACCACCCCGCCGGTAGCATAATAACTTGCTCTTGCTATAAACTTCTTGTGTTCACGCAGAGCAGCAGCGCCTAGCTTAAGAGCATCCTCAGGAGCTACGAGGCTATTAATTCGATCAACGATACCAGGCCGCAACGTATTAATCATAGGTAAATTATATCATACAATCAAATCTATAAAAAGCAACTACAAAGCTGGACATGATGCTTATACGTTATGTATTCTCTATACTAATTCGATTCCAGACTTGCCCGTTGGCACTGTCGCGTACGACAATGCCTTGCTTAGCTAGATCATCTCGAAGTTTGTCGGACCGAGTCCAATCTTTGTTGTCTCGTGCTTCCTGTCGTTGCGACAGTACTTGTTTCTGTTCGTTGGTTATGTCCGGGCGATTAGCTAGTCCTAGGCCCAACAGGTCATCCAAGAACTGTAAGCTGCCGTCAGTATACTTTCCTTCCACTCCGGGTATCGGGATGTTCTGCATGTAGGAAACGAGCTTACCTAAGTTCGCAAGTGCGACAGGAGTGTTGAGGTTGTCTTGCAGTGCTTCAAGTACAGACGCTTTGGTGTCGCGGAATAGCTCGTCGAGTTCAGTTGGCATACTGTCGGTAGTTATTTGGTGTCGTAGGTCTGCCCAGGCACGCAGTTCGTTGAGGCGATTCTGTGCGGCTTCTAGGTTTTCCCACGTAAAGTTACCTTCTGTTTGGTAATGCTTGCTGAGTACAAGTAACCTAAACGCTGTAAGATCATATCCTTTATCCAGAATATCTTGTAGTGTATAGCCATTACCAAGTGACTTACTAATCTTGGTGCCGTTTACCTTTAGGTGGTTAGCATGTACCCAAAATTGTGAGAACGGCTTACCGGTTACGGCCTCTGTTTGGGCTATCTCGTTGGTGTGGTGTACCGGTATGTGGTCAATACCACCGGTATGGATATCTATTTGGTCGCCGAGCAGTTCTCGGGCCATGACGGAACATTCGAGGTGCCATCCCGGAAAACCAATGCCCCACGGGCTTTCCCATTCCATGTCTCGTTTCTCGTCCGGATTACTAAATTTCCATACAGCAAAGTCAGTAGGATTCTTTTTGCCCGTGTCGGCTACACGCGCACCAAACTGCAGTCCGTCTATGTCGAGTCGGGCCAATTGGCCGTAGTTATCTAGCTTGCTGGTGTCGAAGTACACGCCGTCAGCGATAGTATAGGTATAGCCTCGCTTTTCGAGTTCTTCCACAAAGGCAATTTGCTGTGGTATATATTCAGTCGCTCGGGGCATGTATGTCGGTCGAGTCAGTCCAAGTTGTTCGTAGGCTTCATTGTCAGCGATCTTAATATATTTCTCGGCAACTTGCCAAGCTGTCAGGCCCTCGCGCAGTGCGCCTTTGAGCATCTTATCTTCACCGGCATCTTCGTCGGAAGTGAGATGTCCTACGTCGGTAATGTTCTGCACGTGATCCACCTCATAGCCGCTGGCACGGAGGGTCCGCACCAACATATCCCAGTAGATATAGGCGACCCAGTTACCGATGTGTGGTTGGCTATATACCGTAAGGCCACAGGCGTACATTTTTACCTTTTTGCCTTGTAGGGGTGTGAAGTCTTCAGTTGTGCGGGTGAGTGTATTATAGAGTTTCATAACTATTTGTTTAGTAGTTCAGAGGACTTACTAATGAGTTCTTTCTTTAAAGGTTCGTATTGCCACTCTTTGGTCTTAAAGCCTGCGGCGCTGGGGTGTCCACCTCCTCCAAAGTGCTCAGCGAGTGGGCCGGCAACTTGGGCGCCGTAGTTACAACGAAGCTTACCGGTTATCTTGCCGTCTGGATACAGCTTTAAAACGACAGCCAGTTTAATGCCTTCTGCCAGTCGAAGTTCTTCTAAGGCAAGCACGGCGGGGTTGTAGAACGGACTGTACTGTTGGATCTCATCCCACGGAATAGTCACTAGGGCCAACTGATTGTTGCAGAAGTATTCAATCCGCTGCAGTAATCTTCCCTTGTATTCAATAATATCCAGGGGCTTTGCCATGTACGATCGGCGCTTAGCTTCTAGCTCCGCCAGGCTCACGTCCTGCTCTACAAGATCTGCAAGAACGCGGATACTCCGGGACGAGACTGACTCTACTGTTAGACCAAGAGAGTCAGCCATAATGGAAGTTGCCAGCAGACTGGCGCTACTTTTGTCTATCTTCCAACCAAGCTGCTGCGCAAGCAGGTAAATAACTTCACCGGTAGCTACAGCCTTGCTATCTACGAGACTAATATTGTTAATAGTAACGTCGTTTTCTACGTCATGGTGGTCGAGAATCACAAACGGTCGAGTACGAAGTGCACCCAACTGATTTGTCTTCTGGAGTTGCTCCAGGAGTGTAATACTCGAGCAGTCTACCAGAATGGCAGCATCAAAGTTGCCTGGTAGGTCTTTAACAACTCGGTCATACCCTGGTATGTAGCGAAGATAGTCAGTGATGTCTATGCCGCAATATAGCGTTACCTGCTTGCCCATTTCGCCCAGAATCTGCTCGAGGGCTAAAGCACTAGCAAGGCTGTCGGCATCGGGGTTGTCGGCCTGAATAATAACGATGTGCTTGGCATCGGCAATAACATCTTGGATTTGTGTCGCAATAGGGTATGTTTCACTCTGTAAATTCATTACTAACAGTATACCGTAGTATTGACAAATCAATACGCTAGTGCTATAATTTTAACAATTATTTAAGCATTAAAACTTAAGTAGTGGGAGGTTCACTAAAATGACAGAAACAATAGATATAGCTAGCCTAAATCAAGATCCAACACGGCCTCTTCATGAATTAGCAGACATCGGTCGGCCCATCGGGCATGTTGTTATTGGCGCCCTTGCCACTGACCCTCTTGAAGATGGTCAGATTCGTAGCCGAGCCCATAATATAGATGGTGCAACATCTGGCTCCGGCTGGGACCCAGCTATTACAACTCACCACTGGGGTTAGAGTGCTTGTCGGCCTTCCAGGGCACGACTAAGTGTTATCTGGTCAGCATATTCTAGGTCTACGCCCACGGGCAAGCCTCGAGCTAAACGTGTAATAGTCACGTCAGTACCCTCCAGCTGTTGCTGAATATATAAAGCGGTAGATTCACCTTCTACTCCGGCGTTGGTAGCCAGGATAATCTCGCGTACATTATCTTCTTTGACGCGCTTAATGAGCTCTGCAATATGCAGCTGCTCTGGGCCTACGCCATCAATGGGGGAAATAAGCCCGCCGAGGACATGGTAGGTGCCCTTAAACTCATTGGTCTTTTCCAATGCTACGAGGTCAAAAGGTTCAGCTACAACAGCGACCAGTGTTTTGTCTCGAGATGGGTCGGTATATAGGTCGGAATATTCTTTGCCTTTCTCAATGAGGGCAAAGGTTTTTTTACAGTAGTCTATAGACCCGTGTAATTGCTCCAATGCACGACTGAGCTTGTGGGTCAGGGTTCGGTCACCGCGTAGTACAAAATAGGCATAGCGTTCTGCGGTCCGTGGACCAACACCCGGCAAACTACCAAAGGCATCAATAAGGTCGGTTAGTGCAGGCGGCAGAACTTGCATGCTTGCCTACAGACCGAGGTCGCCAAGGGCTCCCATGAATGGCTGCATCTTCTCTGCGGCAAGTTTCTGACTTTGAGCGATAGCGTCCTTAACGGCGTCTTCGATCCAACGCTCTAGTTCGCGAATGTCATCCAGGTCAACTTGCTCTGGGTCAATGTGAACTTTCTTGATCTTCTGTTCGCCTGTGATCTCTACGCGTACAGCGCCGTCGCCTTGCTCAACGGTAATAACTTGTTTCTGTAATTCTTTTTGTAGTTTCTTAACTTGTAATAGCATTTTAGCTTGGTCAAAACGACTCATATCTGTCTCCTCTTTTGCTTGCTTAAGTATACCAACTTAAGAAGTTAGATACTAGCGGGGCTGTTGGTTAAAAACGGCTTTGGTCTCTGGGGCTTGTGGCCAGGCGATAAAGTAGCTGTTTAGGTGGAAGAACGTGACTACAACGACAGCAACTCCAATGAGTACGGTAGCCATGCTCTTAGCAAGTGGGTTGTAGGGGAAGACCTTAAACCACTGTTCGATCATAAAGTTGAGGCCACCTGCCACTAGTAAGTACACAAATGGCAACAGTACAGCAAGCGATACGTCGCCACGGAGGCTAACCAGCAGACAACATACTACAAGACTACCAAGGAGCATCCGACTACGACGAAGCCCAAAGTACGTGGCATAGCTGTAGGCTCCAAGAACGGCCATGATGACCGTAAAGAAATCGAGTAGCGGCACATTGCCCAGATTAGAGGTCGGGTCCACCGGACCGCGCCACACTAAGTGGATAGGGATATCTAGAAGATTACGAGGAGCATGTTTCAAGGCTGTTAGGGCATGTTCTGGTAGTCCGAGATAGGTGTTTATGAGCTCAGGAGATCGCACAAACGCCAGTGCTAGCGGTACTAGCAGAATGACGCACCCAGATAGAACAAACAAAGCTGGTATCCTCAGTTCACTAAATAGCTTGGTAACTGTTTTACGCTGCCAGAACAGCCCGATAAGTGTAAACCAGATGAGCCCAGGTACATATAAGGTATTAATGAGTACAATGGCTCCTAGCCCAAGAGCAATGAGTGGCCGCTTGTATTTAGGGAGCCAGACGGCATATGCCAGCGGTGCCAAGATGCTGAGGTACATAACCTCAGGCACTCCTGCCCGTGCGAGATGTAGGAACCAACTAGAGGTAACAAGTAAGAATGTCGTAATGGCGGCAATACGTAAGTTAAACCACTTGTTAAGTAAGTAGAAGAACAGTCCTGCTGCAACGAGTCCAGCAAAGACAGATGGCAAGCGCATGGCAAAGAAGCCACTGTGGTCGAGCTTGAGACCGAGGTACTGTAAGAATTTGTGCGGAAGATACGACGGATCGTTAGCAATAACTTTCAGGCTGGAGGCAGCAGCAATAGCTGTCTTCTCTGCCAAACTAAAGCCAGGGACTAAGGTATGCAAACGAAATGAGAATAAAGCTGCGCATACGGCCAAGGCGGCTATATACTCAGAAACCCAACGCACCAGGTGCAGGTTGATACGTTGAAGAGGATTCTTGATCTCTTTGATCTCCATAATGCTTACGTCCAGTATAGCATGGCCGGTTGGGGTTATGCCCCAACTAATGCTGGTGGTTCCAGAATAGTTTCAATAAGGGTTGTGCTGATAAGCTCTACAACCGCCGGACCAGTGTCGTAGCAAGCATACGGAAGGACTCGCACCCCGAAGGCCACACGTGAGATCATGGGATTATAAAACCGTGAGGTTTCGGCATCTTGCGGCACATGCAGACGAGCCTCCGGATAACCAAGAGCTATTGATCCGAGGTCAGTAGCACCACTGAAGTGAATAATCTCGATACATCCAGGCCAGCGTTGATCTAGCTCGGCAGTTCTTGCATCTGCCTCTGCAGGGCCGAGACACCAACCCCGAAGTACATCTTCATTCAGGTCATGCACCTGATCTGCCTTCTCTCGCTGTAATACAGTGGCAAGTGCCGTTGGTGCAAACGTAAACTCGACTCGAGCAATTCCATCTACTTCATGAAGATCTAACTGAACCTGAAGATTTCTATCCTCTCCATGATTAGCATATTCCCTAAAGATCATGACTACGAGAATGGATCGCTGTGCTTAGTATCAACACTGCGGAAGCGTTGCTTCTCGCGGTCAAAGTAAAGTTCCACGGCACCAGTTGGTCCATTACGGTGTTTTCGGATAAAGACGTCCATAATGTTTTTTCGTTCACTATCGGGGTTGTAGTAATCTTCACGGTACAAGAAGGCTACTACGTCAGCATCCTGCTCGATCGAACCAGATTCACGAAGGTCCTGCAACTGGGGAATCTGTGGCGTGCGGCTTTCGACAGAGCGACTGAGCTGACTGAGTGCAATGAGGGGCACGTTAAGTTCACGGGCAATACCCTTAAGACCACGTGAGATTTCACTAATTTCCTGGACACGGTTGCTCTGCCCGGCGAAGCGCGAGCCACCACTCATGAGCTGCAGGTAGTCCACGATAATTAGTCCCAATGGGCGGATATGTGATTCACGGCGCGCTTTAGTCCGGAGGTCGCTCACGGTAATACCCGGTGAGTCGTCGATAAAGATCTGAGCTTCAGATAGCGCGCCCATGGCATGACCGATCTTCTCGAAGTCGGCGTCGTTAAGGTTACCGGTTCGCAACGCCCAGGCATCGACGCCGGATTCGGTAGCCAGCATACGGTCGACCAGCTGTTCCTTGCTCATTTCGAGACTAAAAATGAGTACTGGTTCTTGTGCCTTTAGAGCAATACTATGTGCCAGCCCGAGGCTAAAAGCAGTCTTACCCATTGACGGTCTCGCCGCAAGAATAAACAAGTCAGAACGCTGCAGACCAGCCAGAATATTATCCAGATCTTTAAAGCCAGTTGGAATCCCACGGAGTGTACCCTTATCTTTATGTAGTTCGTCAAGCCGGTCAAAGCTCTCGCCAAGAATTGTTTCAATACTGGCAATATCTTGTTTGACGTGCTGCTGACTAACTTCAAACAACTTTGATTCAGCCTCTTCGATTAATTCCTGGAGGCCGTTCTCTTCGTTATAGCCAAGCTCCACAGTGTCCTGCGAAACCTTGATAAGCCGACGGCGCATGGCCTTCTCAGCGATAATAGATGCATATTGTTCGGCATGGGCGGCGGTCGGTACAAAGTTAGTAAGTTCAGTAAGATATGACGCTCCACCAACAAAATCAATAAAGCCGGTGCTCTTTAATTGGTCAGACAGCGTGAGGATATCTATCGGGCTGTGCTTTTCGTAGAGTTGGGTGATAGCATCATAGATACGCTGGTGGCGGGGGTCGTAAAAGTCTTCTGAGCGAACAATATCTGCAATCTTTACAATGGCATCGCTGTCGATTAGGATGGCGCCAAGCAAACTCGCTTCAGCCTCCGTATTCTGCGGAGGAATAACTGCTTTCCCATTGTTGTTGCCGTTTTCCATAAGTCTTATCAGGATTCTAGCACTTCAGCGCTGCCAAAAATATCGCTTACGTTTGTTACGGCATCTTTTGTGGTATTTTGACTCGCTTCAGCATTCTTTTCAGCCACGACACAGACTATCTCGACAGGGTGACCGGTCTGCTCAATAATAATGTCACTAATAATCTTACGGTTCTTACTCTCATTGATTTGCTTCTGGTGAAAGGCAAACTTACAGGCAAGTGTCAGCACTCCATCCTCTACGGTCGGTACCGCCATACGCAAGATTCCATAAAGCGTGTTGTACTTCTTCTTAATGGCTGCCAAGACAACTGGCCAGGCGGCAATGTCGAAGTCGCCCATTTCTACGGGAATATCTTCAGTCTCGGCTGCAGTCTTTGCGTCACTAGTCTCGGTCTTTAGTGCGGGCTTTTTACTTTCAGGGTCCTTGGCGGGTGCTGTGGTTTGGGGCTTTACTTCAGTCGATTTTGTTGACTCTGATTTCTCAACTTTCTTCTCTACGGACACAGCAGGTTTGTGTGCGACCACAGGCTGGCTACGCACGGTGCTGGCCGTCGGCTGAACTGTATTACCGGCATTGTTGGCAAATATGTAATCAAGTAGTACCAGTTCAAGTGTTCGGTCTGGTTGTGAACTGCCGCTCACACCAAGTAATGCGTGGAGTAACTTGGTAGTTTGCATGTTCTGGTAAGCGGGGTCGGTCATGACAAGGCTTCGCAGGCGTTCACTGAGTTGGCTGGCCACCGATGCGGCTTGTAGGCCCTGACCGCGGAGGTCGATCAGTAATTCAAACAACTGGGCGGCTGTACCGCCGTTGAGGATCGTTATGAGCTGTTCAAGTGCTTCAGCTTGAGCAATGCCGAGTAGCTGCTGCACGTCAGTCTTAGTTATGTGGTCACTTAAGCCTCTGGCCTGGTCAAGTAGACTAATACTGTCACGGAAACTCCCGTCGCCGTGCACGGCGATAAGCTCTACAGCGTCGTCGTCAATCTTCATTTTCTCGGACTCTATAATGCTCTGTAGGTGAGATACAAGAGTAGCTAATTCGATGGGCTTAAAGGAGAAATGCTGCGTACGGCTAATAATAGTCTCTGGTAGTTTGTGGGCTTCGGTAGTAGCTAACACAAAGATAACATGCTCTGGCGGCTCCTCAAGCGTTTTGAGCAGTGCATTAAAGGCTTCACGAGTCAGCATGTGAACCTCATCGATAATATAGACCTTGTATTTAGACCCGGCTGGCAGGATATGTACTTTATCTCGGAGATCACGAATTTCGTCGATACGTCGGTTACTAGCAGCGTCAATCTCGATGATATCCATGTGGGCTTGCTTCTCGTCGTACTCCAGGCCGTTGAGTTCGTGTGCCAGGATACGGGCGATACTGGTCTTCCCTACTCCCCGTGGACCAGTTAGGAGATAGGCGTGGCTAATCTTACCACTACCAATAGCATTAGTAAGCGTGTTGGTAATGTGTTCTTGCCCAACAACTTCAGCCAAAGATTTTGGCCGGTATTTCCGGTATAAAGCCTTCCCCATAGGCTACCTATTATACTGCCTAGAGCCATAGCAAGTCAGATATTATATGTAGTAGTTTTTATGCCTATAGTATAAAAAGCTGACCACGCACTCGGTATCCGTTGCAGTCGGGTACTGCTTCAATCTCATTGGTTACCAATGCTCCTAGGTCAGGAAAGCTCTGACGAAACTCGTGACTCTCACCGCGTAGCAGGGAGTAGTGCCTCACACTCGTGTCACGATCAGAGGTTGAATAACAAACAAAAGAACCTTCACGTACATTGGATAAAGGAAGATGATACGCAACCAGCAGGGCTACTACTACAAACACACTAAGAACGACACTAGCAACTACACGGGAACTTACAGAGCCGCTTCGAGTGCGGCCCATTCGGCTTTTGGATCTTCTTCAGGAACGTTAACACTCACTTGGTCACCAGGCTTAGCCTTAAAGTATGTAACACTTGCAAGTAGTACTCGGTATGAATGGTCGCCGACGCTAACGAGGTAGTGGCCATCTTTGAGTTCTAGAGTACCCACAACTTGTCGCCGAGCGATCGGCCCGATTTGCTTGTACAGGAATGTGCCGTCGTCAGCGATAGTCAATTTGAGGATATCACCTTGAACCAACTTAGACTTGCTAGCGTAGTTAGCGGGCACTGGGTAAGTTTTGCCGTCAGAACCAACCATGTTTTGGCCGTCAAAGACACCCTCGATAACCTTACCGAGGTTCTCATCTTTAACGGAAGACATAACAACCTGGTCGTCTCCGACTAAGCTAATAAGCAGTTCTTTTGCAGCGGCAAGACTCGTCTCAGCTTCTTGAATAAGACTGCGCATTCTTTTAATTTGTTTATCTGGTACATCTGCCATTTTTGTATCTCTTTTCCCTTTTTGTCCCCAAGTGGTCTCTCTTACACTTAGCCTAAACGTACCATGTGGACAACTGCGTGTCAAAACTTATTGTTAAAAACTGTGGATAAGTGACGAGTGTGTAGTCAGAGCAAGTAATTACTTCCCTTATCCTTTGTAGGGTTATA
>CALCZR010000057.1 GCA_937903325.1 uncultured Candidatus Saccharibacteria bacterium | reverse complement strand
CCCTACACGACGCTCTTCCGATCTGAGGGGAGTGAAATAGAACCTGAAACCGTATGCATACAAGCAGTGGGAGCCTGAGTGATTTATCACGATGGGTGACTGCGTACCTTTTGTATAATGGGTCAGCGAGTTACTCGTATTGGCGAGGTTAACTGAAGAAGGAAGCCGTAGGGAAACCGAGTCTTAATAGGGCGATAGTCGATGCGAGTAGACCCGAAACCATGCGATCTATCCATGTCCAGGATGAAGGTGAGGTAACACTTACTGGAGGTCCGAACCCACTAATGTTGCAAAATTAGGGGATGAGGTGTGGATAGGAGTGAAAGGCTAATCAAGCATGGAGATAGCTGGTTCTCCTCGAAAACTATTTAGGTAGTGCCTCAGGTATGACTCATAGGGGTAAAGCGCTGTATCGTTGATGGGGGCATTCGTGCCTTACTGAGACGATGCAAACTCAGAATACTATGAAGTTTGAGCCTGGGAGACACACAGTGGGTGCTAAGGTCCATTGTGGAAAGGGAAAGAGCCCAGACCGCCAGCTAAGGTCCCAAAGAGATAGCTAAGTGGTAAACGAAGTGGAAAGGCATAGACAGCCAGGAGGTTGGCTTAGAAGCAGCCATCCTTTAAAGAAAGCGTAATAGCTCACTGGTCGAGTCGGTCTGCGCGGAAGATTTAACGGGGCTAAGCTATCCACCGAAGCTGCGGAATGATACTTAAGTGTATCATTGGTAGAGGAGCGTTCTGTAAGCCGATGAAGGTGAACTGGGAAGTTTGCTGGAGGTATCAGAAGTGCGAATGCTGACATGAGTAACGTGATGCAAGTGAAAGTCTTGCACACCGTAAGTCCAAGGTTTCCTACGCAACGTAAATCGACGTAGGGTTAGTCGGTACCTAAGGCGAGGCTGAGAAGCGTAGTCGATGGAAAACTGGTTAATATTCCAGTACTTTGTGTTAATTCGAAGGGGAGACGGAGAAGGCTAGGCTGAGCCGGAGAATTGGTTGTTCCGGTATAAGCAGGTAGGCGGATGTCCCAGGCAAATCCGGGATGTCGATAACGCTGAGACGTGATGTGGAAAGGCCTGTTATGGGCCTGAAGCAGCTGATGCCATGCTTCCAGGAAAATCCTCTAAGTTATGTTAACGCGAAGCCGTACCCCAAACCAACACTGGTGGACTGGTAGAGTATACCAAGGTGTGGAGAGAACTCGGGTGAAGGAACTAGGCAAAATTGTACCGTAACTTCGGGAGAAGGTACGCCTTTGCTGGTGAAGGACGCACGTCTGGAGCTGGTGGAGGCCGCAGAGAAATGGTGGCTGCGACTGTTTACTAAAAACACAGCACTCTGCAAACACGAAAGTGGACGTATAGGGTGTGACGCCTGC
>CALCZR010000056.1 GCA_937903325.1 uncultured Candidatus Saccharibacteria bacterium | reverse complement strand
GTAGTCCTGCGGACTACCTACGATTTACGCTTGTTCCATGTTAGTTGACTGAACCGGAAAAACAGAAGTGTTAAAAGGTGTAACCTTTAATGTTAAGCGTGGCACGATGCTCGCGCTGCTTGGCCCGAACGGTGCAGGTAAGACGACGACGGTCCGAATCTTGAGTACGCTACTCAACCATGACCAAGGTACAGTTATAGTAGAAGGTCATGATGTCGCTAAGGATGCAGACGCCGTACGAAGTGTGATTGGTCTAACCGGTCAGTCTGCTGCAGTAGACGAACTTCTTACTGGACGAGAAAACCTGGTCATGATGGGTCGACTGTATCGTCTGACTAAAGACAGTGCTACAGCACGGGCAGAAGAGCTTCTTGAAGAGTTTGACCTCGTAAAACCTGCAGACCGACCAGCCAAGACATATTCTGGAGGTATGCGCCGTCGGCTGGATCTCGCAGTCAGTCTTATCGCCGCTCCACCGATTATCTTCCTAGACGAACCAACCACCGGTCTAGACCCACGATCTCGCCTAGCCATGTGGTCCATTATTAAGAAACTCATGGAAAATGGCACAACTATCCTTCTTACTACCCAGTACCTGGAAGAGGCAGATCAACTAGCCGACCAAATCATTGTGATCGATGGCGGTAAGGTGATCGCTGAAGGTACGGCCAAAGAGCTGAAGAGCAAGGTCGGTAAAGACCGACTTGAGTTGACCTTTGGAAGTACAGCCACCCTAGCCAAAGCCACTGAAGCTCTCGGTAAGCAAGTGACTGACGTTGACGACAAAGAATATACCGCCACTGTAGTTATTGAAGATACTAACTCAGATGTCCGTAAGGTGCTCGACGCCCTAAACGCTAAGAAGATTACGCTTGTCTCCATGGCCGTCCACAAGCCAACTTTAGATGATGTTTTCTTAAGCCTTACTGGTAAGCAGAAAAAGAAAGATGATGAAACTGATGAAGACGCCTCTAAGGCTAAGAAAGGTAAAAAATAATGCCGACAACTACGCTAGAGTTTGAGAAACGACCACGATTTATCCAAGATATTGTTGATTCACTGCTTATGATTAAGCGAAGTAGCCAGCATATCCTGCGTAACACCGACCAACTACTCGGAACCTTCTTCCAACCTATTATGTTCCTTCTATTGTTCTCAGCAGTGTTTGGTGGCTCAATTGGTAAGGCCTTGCCCCCGGGTGTCAGCTACCTGAACTTCCTAATGGCCGGTATTATCGTCCAGACTGCTGCCTTTGGTGCTACAACGACTGCTATTAGCGTTTGTAGCGACCTACAGAAAGGTATCGTTGACCGCTTCCGCTCGCTTCCCATGAGTAACCTCGCGGTACTTAATGGCCATGTCATCTCAGATATTTTCCGTAATGCCATATCGACCATCGTTATGCTGGTTGCAGGTCTGGCTATTGGTTTCCGTGCCAGTGCATCTGCAACAGACTGGCTGAAGATTACCGGCATATTACTACTCTTTACCCTTGCGTTCTCATGGCTGTCAGCTATTGTCGGCGTTATCGCCAAGAGTGTTGAGGCAGTACAGTGGCTTACGTTTGTCTTCATCTTCCCGCTGACATTCGCCAGCAGTGCCTTTGCGCCGACGGGTGACATGTCTAAAGGTGTCCGTATCTTTGCTGAGAATCAGCCAATTACTCATATCATTAACGCCGTTCGTGGCCTCATGCTTGGTAACCCTATTGGAAACAGTGGCTGGCTTGCTGTTGCATGGTGTGTCGGTACGCTCGTTGTAGCCATTCCTACCGCTGCTATACTGTTCAAGCGCAGCGCAAATCGTAAATAGTTAGAACTGCTTGTGTCAATGACTCGACAATAGTCTAAAATACTTGTACTAATGTATCGTTTCTTCCTTTTCCTAATGTCATGACTACAGCCGACCATATACCACAACCTTCCGGCGAAGTCCTGCAGCAAGGCGAAGTAGGACAAGAGAGTCCGAAACTCCCTGCTGGACACGAGTATGATGAATTCTATGCAGCGTACGAGCACCACCCGAACAATGTTGAATTTGTCCGATACTGCCGGGATTTCAATGGTTTTGGTATTGAACTACCAAAAGCGGTGTATATCCCACCTACGGAAGATCGAGGTATCGCAGCCGCAATGATTGCAGATATACGGCGGTTCCCCGTACTCCGAGGGCTGCAGCATGAACTAGCACTAAAGAACCGAATTGATGCAGGGCTAGCAGCATTTGAGTTACTAAAAGACTCGGAAGAATTAAGTCCTAAAGAAGTCGCAGAATTTGAACAACGTGCTATTGAGGGTGCAGGCGCCTACCAGACAATGTTTGAATGCAACCAGCGTCTAATATTAAAGGTAGTAGGGAAGTACGATGACGTGCCATCATATGACGTAGAAGATATGATACAGAAAGGACGGGAAGGCCTCAGGCGAGCGGTACAGAAATATGATACCACCCTAGGATGGAAATTCTCTACTTATGCAATGCGATGGATCGGCCAAAAGATTGGTTACGGCAGGACACGAATGGGGCATGCGGTAGCTCTTCCACAAGCGTCAGCTGCAAAGATGCAAAAAATTCTATCCATGTCGACAATCGACGAAGCCGGCAGGAGAATCTGGCCAACAGACGAATATCTACGCAAAAGGGGGATAAGCCCAGTATTAAAGCGGAGTGCCCAGTTGTTTATGACAAACGATGTCCGATCGCTGGAACAGCCGTGGAGCGCTGATAGCGATGTAGAGCTGGGTGCAACTATACCCGGTGCACAGGTAAATTTTGACGAAGCATTTGAGGACGACACCGTCCCTACCTTACAAGGCATACTGGACATGGCAGGCCTAACTAATCCTCGATCACGACTTATTATGTCAATGCGTGCTGGGGTCCCACTGACTGAACTTGATTATGAAGGCTACTTCACAATAGATGACAAAGGGCGTGTCATTACCGCAAAAGATTTGATGGATAGCAGCGTAGCTGCAGGTAAGCTCATTAGTATGCAGTCTATATCCGGTTTGCTAGGGATTTCACGAGAAAGAGTGCGCCAGATAAATGTGGAAGGTGAGGCCATTATCTTGCTCCACTACGCTATGGCTGCGCTTACGAAACGTCTTAGCCTTACACCGCATGAAGCGTCCAAGATACAGAGTTATATCGGACTCAGAAATCCAGATAAGTTGATAAATACCAAGGAACGATTCGAACGATCACAGCGCCGAGCTGCCCAAAGTCTGGACCTATTAGGTCTGTTGGATCTGGACCTACGCAATGCTGCCAATGAAGCACTACGTACATATGAGGTTGATGACAAAAAGGGTATTCTATTCCTGCAGAGACTCAGAGACTGGCACGCTGTACGATTCCCTTCGACAGGCAGAATCGATCGATATGTCACTGGTGTTACCGAAGCCAAGTCGTATCACATGGGGACTTTTGTGGCGCGCATGGCTGATGCTCGGTTCGCAGCAGTTCTTAGTGGTGTATGGGGCAAGATTATGCCTGTTATTAAGCCCTTAGATTAAGTACTAATTTTGTAGAACCGAGAGAATATTCCCAGAAGGGTCTTTGAACCAGGCAATGTCAGGGCCATTCTTGGTTGCTCGTCCCCGCGCAATGCCTTTTTCGTCTGTTCCGAATTCGCCAAAGTCGTAGTGTTCGAAGACCACCCCTTGTTTAGAGAGGGTATCTACGGCTTCGTCGATGTCTTCCACAGGGAAGTTGAGGATGGTGAAACCGGCTGGTGTGTGATCTTCTTTCTCGTAGATGAAGATAGGGTTGTTGCCTTTGGTGCGTAACTGCAGCCCCATTGGCGACTCTTCTACTTTGAGCCCGAGCACTTCGCTGTAAAATTTCTGAGCTGCTTTCTGGTCTTTTACCGAGAATCCACTGAACTCGTAAGAATCTTGTATCATGACTATCCTCCTGTTTATAAATACAGTATACGCCCTACACTGATGGTAGACAGGGGTAAGGCATTGACAAATTTCCTTAAGTTCAGTATAATATAGCTGTTAGTAATGTCGGTAATGACACATATTCTGTATTTGGTCGCTTGGAATATGTTGAGCCAATAGCGAACCCACGGCACACCTCTACTTCGTAGTTTGCCCTGGTTTCAAGGGCTCTTTTTATACCGACAAGCTACAAGAGAGACTATGAGTAACCTCGAAATACCAGTATTAGCGGAAACACCTCGCCAAGAGGCTGTTCTCTCTGTAGTGCCCCTTGAATCAGTTGTAGAAATTGAGACGCTAGGAGCTGCGCCCAGTGAGTCTGAGCCAGAACGTCATCTCGGGTGGGAATACGACGAAATGTATAGTCAATACATTTCTCACCCTCTTAATACTCGGATAGTACGACAAGAACGTGACTTTGCAGGTTTTACTCTAACATGGGTAGACGCCTTTAGACATGAAGTGGCTGTTACCGAATCGGCACTCGACGGCTTTGCAACACGCTCACGAGAATTCCCTTTATTGGATGGTCTCGAGCATGAAAAAGTACTAAAAGAACGCATAGAGCAAGGCAAAGAAGCCTTCCTTATGCTTGAGCAGAACCCTGTCATGGATGCTGATGCGCGTTTGAAGTTGGAAGAACTGGCTGCAGAGGGAGCAGGAGCCTACGCTACCATGATTGAGGGTAATTTATTCCTAACGATAGCAGCGGCGTATAGATACCGACCAACAGCAACCTATTCGCGAATGGACATGGTTAACCAGGGCTATCTTGGTCTGCGACGAGCTATCCAGAAATATGATCCTTCTAAAGAGTTTAAGCTATCTACCTATGCCGACGACTGGATACACATGCATATTCAGAGAGGACGCAGGAAAGGGGCGTACGCCCTTTCGTTACCTAACAAGGTATCCGCAGATATGCAGAGCTTTCTTAATATGGTTAGCGCAGATGTAGGCAATCGAGAGCTACTTGATAAAGCAGAGACACATTTGGCACAGGAAGGAATCACCGAGGAGGAACGGGTCGCAGCACGGTTCATGTTAGATCTTGCCAGGGGTTCTACAACCAGTATGGACGTTGAAGGTGTAGATGAGCTAGCAACGCTTCAACAAGGTGAGCAATCTGCTGAAGTCCTTGCCATTGAATCTCGTCATGAAATTGGAAAACGATTCGAGAATGCCGGCCTGAATGATGAGACGACTCTAAAGATCATGTCGCTGCGTGAAGGAATCGTATTCCCAGGGCTGGACTACAACCAAAAGTTGGATATTGGTGGTATGTCAGATACGACACTTGGAGAGCTTGTTATGGGCGTACGCGCACATGGTTCAGCCGTCTCAATGGATACCATAGCGGAAGCACTGGGCATAAGCCGGCAGTCAGCAGACAACCTGTATTGGCAAGGTCGTCTGGGTGTCTTGGCCCATGATTCAATTCAGAGACTTGGTCAACGCTTAATGTTCGATGAAGGTGAAACAGAGGAAGTTACTAAATACGTATTTCTAAAAGGTTTTGCCAATAGGTCACCGAGCAGTGCAGCGAGACAAAAGGACCAGGATGCGGCGAATCGAATTATAGATCTCCTAAGCCTTGGTGAAGATGACATGGGTGAGGCTGTTAACAACACCATTACTGCCCTCAAGGAACAAAAGGTTATTACCTCCAAAGCTCAAGAAGAAAAACTTGCGAACTGGCTACGAATGCGGTTTGTAGCGTCTACTGGAACGGATACTTTAGAACGGCCAACCAGTGTCAGTGGTGTTAAGAAAGCGAATATTGGAGTTGTTACCGCACTGCGTGCGGACGCTACGTTTATAGCATGCCTCGCAGGGGTCTGGGGTAAGGTTCGTTAATCGGCCCACACAAAAGTAGATCCCAGCAAATCTGCTGGCAGGGGTGTATCATTAGGTGTCTGCGCAATTTCATTGATCTTATTAAGTGGAACAATTTCCAGCCCTGGCATATCGGTTGATTCATGCCCCGGTAATTCAAGTTCCCCGTAAACTAGTCCATGCTCCAAACCAAAACGGAGGTTCTTAAGCTCGTGCTCACCACGAGGCGGGAACGTAAGCATCCAAAGCGGAACACCGCGTTGCTTCATTTCAAAGCCAACGCCCACTAGTTCGCTTGGGTAACCTATGAGTACTCTGGTATGGCTACTGAGGTCACCATAGAATGCTTGGATTCGATTAAATCGGTCTTGGGGAGGAATACGGCTGCCTTCCGGACCATGCAGCACGCGTGGGGAGTGTATAACCCAATCCCGGTCACCATTAAACAGAGTATTGTTGAGTTCAACTTTAGCTCGCTCAGGCATGCCGCTACCAGATGACTTAACTACTATAGCAGGTCCGGGATTATCGAACGATTCATCGCCAGGACGATGACCTTCTAGCAAGAATGGTCGGATAAGGCGAGCTACAACTCCTGCATTCTCAGCAGCTTTAAGTGCCTCCTGGTTCCATACGTGAACTTCTGCTCGCTTTGCTTGAGCTGCCAGTATGCCACTTTCCTTAGGGAAAACATCGGGTGTTACGAGCCGAACATCTCTAATACCAAGCATGGAAAGAACCCTGCGGCTAGCACCAAGTAATTGGTGTTCCTGTATCACATTCCAGCGTACTGGAGTCTGCCTGTCCAGTCTCTTTGCATTAAGAGCGAACTCAGCAAAACTTAGTGCCGCGAATATTCGAGCTTTAGCATCGACGCGCTTCGCCTCTGAACCCTGCGTATAGTCCTGGGCTGAAGATGGGTCGTGGGTCATTCTGTTATGGAATAGGCCAGCTGGTAGTGATGTTATAGGGAGGGTAAGTAGTTCGGATGCGGCAATTTCGTGCTCTATAGCTAGGTTCCGCAGGGCCTGGGCTGTTGCTGGGTTACCGTCAGCAATACCTGGTGTGGATATAATCTCTTGGATACGACCTAAACTCATTGATCGTACTATACCCGGAGAGGTGTATACTGGGCAATATGAAGTTAGTAAGCATTTCTGGAATCACGTGTTTCGTTAAGGATACGGCTAAGACTGCTGAGTTTTACGAGAAATTAGGTTTTATTGTTACTCATAAAGATGAAGACATGGTTACTATTCGACTTAACTGGTTCTGGATGAACTTTGTCGCTACTGAAAAGCGCGAGTACAAGGCCGGTACAGTCAGTGTCGGACAGCATGTTTATGTAACCGTAGATAACGTTGACGAAGTCTACGAATCCCTAACTGCCAAAGGTATTGAGTTTACTGCCGAGCCACAGGACTATCCATCTGGTAAGCGTGAAGCTATGGTGCTTGATCCGGATGACTACCCAATAGTGTTCTTCACCAAAAAGAAATAAGGAGTAAGTATGTCCTTTCAAGCCTACCTAGACAACATTGAAGCTAAGACCGGCAAAACACCTAATGACTTCATCGCTCTTGCAAAAGAAAAGGGCTTTGACGACCCTGCAACGAAAGCTGGTGCAATCGTAGCTTGGCTAAAAGAAGACTTCGGATTAGGACATGGTCACGCCATGGCAATTGTACATGTCATTAAGAATGGTGCGCAGATTAGCGATAAACACGTTAATAGTGGCGGAACACATTCAGATCCATCTAGCACCCTGAAGCTTGACGGCAAGATAATTAGTTAGGCTTTATTAAGCCGGGTTGGGACAGTAACAGCTCATATAGTTGGTTATAGTACGGCAGGACTTCAGGAGACAGAGTAACCTGTGGTAGTTTAATGTCATGTAGCATCTGGGCACTGATATGTTCTTTCTTCCAAGTATATCCGTCGTGAATGTAGATCAGCATGATGGGCATGATCTTATCCAGCGCGTACACGAATAGTGATTCAGGGTCGGCTTTTCCTTCGTAACTGTGGATCAAGGTATTCATAGCCGGGAAATCAGACCATTCGCCCTTAAGTTTCTCAGCTGCTTTAGCCTCACGCTCCACTTTGGAGGCAAGTTCTTGCTGGCTGCCGTATACATAGGTATCTCCAGCATGTATCTCAACAAGGTCATGTACTAAGGCGTACTTAATGACAAGGTCTACGTTTAGTTCTGGGAACTGCTGGGCAAGATACCAAGCTGACATAGCCAAGTTATAACTATGTTCGGTGTCATTCTCATAGATATACTTGTCTGAGTGCTTACGATGCACCTTACGATCTACTTGGCTAAAGGAGAGTAACAATTTTTGCAGCTCAAGGAGACGATGTATGTCTGTGGTCGCACCTGAATCGTGTTTCATATCATTATTCTACCAAAACAAAAAGACTTCCGAAGAAGTCTTTCACTCAATGCATACTTGGCTGGGGATGAGGGATTCGAACCCCCGATCGCGGAACCAGAATCCGCTGCCTTACCACTTGGCCAATCCCCAATACGAATGATAATTATAACCCATAACAGTAAGTATGTCATTAGTTATAAATATGTTATAATATGCTATCTCTATGTCAGACGTTACAACATCGGGTGGTGAGTTAACGGAGGTAGCAAAATCTCCTGACTTTTCATGCTTGGACGTAAGTAGTACTCCTGAACAAATGATTGCGTATGCCCGATTTGTTGGACAGCAGCTAGCACCTCAAGATGTGGATATAGTAATGCCAACAAGGACCATACTTAAGGAAGCTTATGATGCCGGACTTGGCCCGCACTATGCAATGGTTGCAAGAATAATCGGAATTTCCGCGTTACAAATTAGACTAGGATTTGTTAATACAGAGTTATTAAGATCCTGGTCAGAGCAAGATTGGATAGATAACGGCGTCTGGTTAAGTCATATGCTTGGCTCGCCAGAAGAGCCGGTCATGCCACGACAAGAGGATTTACAGGAAGCGTCACGCGTAGATATTGCCCCTCCTGTTGGGCTTATCTATGATAGATTTAAGAATCTACTTGAGTATCAACGTGCACTTGGGTTCGAACCATATGAGCATCCACTCGACTACGAAAGCTGGACACAGGAGCAGTACATTGAAAATGGACGCTGGATGAGTCAACTATTAGGGTCTAGTGACAGCCCCGTAATGCCTACACTTCCGGAACTTCGCAAGGCCAGTAATCTTGGACTTTGTCCTCCTCCAAAAGCCATAGTAAAGCGCCATGGTCGTTCGTTTGAAAATTACCAGGATAAGCTCGGTTTCGTCACAAGTACCACATTAGAGCGTTGGTCAGAGCAAGACTGGATAGATAACGGCGTCTGGCTGGTAACAAGCGCTAACCCAGACACCAAGAAATTAACTGATGAAATTATTGCACAAGGACGTGATTTGCATATTTCGCCGACAATACTACAAATAGAGGCTCGCTTCCTGGGTGGATTACCAGAATACCAGCGTAGAGTCAATCGAGCACTCAATGGAGAGATTCCACTGGCAGAGTGGTCCAAACCTGAGCTCCTTCAACACATAACTGACATTGTCCAGCAAGAAGGTTTGAATGGATTCAATCGGTACATGACTTCAGATCCGGATGCGAATACAGTCGTTGAGTTGTTGGGTGGACGAGAAAAGTCACTCAGTCGACTAGGGATCGTAGACTATTCAGCATGGTCAATTGCTGATGTTGTAGCGTACGGAGTGCGTTGGGCACGAGACCACGAAGGCGAACCACCAACTCCTGAACAAATTCGAGAGTTAGCCGAACAGGGCAAAGGTCCTTCTCAGGCGCAAACAGCCCAAGCAAAAGGTGCATACTATAACTATCAGGAGTGCATCCAAGCAACATACAAGGAATACGACGCATTATTTACTGAGCTTTGTGGTGAAGATGGCAGTAGGGTTGATGTCAAGATTGCACACTTTGTCCTACGTGACTTTAGACCCGGTGAACGCTTTGCGCGACACGTACAGAACGACATGAAAGCTATCAAACAACTTTACTATAAAAATGGGAGAAACATGTCTCGATTAATCGATAGTTTCTCGCGCTCTCGAAGCACGATTGGTTGGGATCTGGATGACTTTGTCTACTTCGGCCAAGCCGCCATCGGCGTCGGTGAAACAGTAATGGAAAAGACAAAAGTCCTCACAACCTTAAACAAGATTGGTCTGACACCGTTCCTTGATGAACTATCCGACAAATTCGGTACATTGGGAGGATTTGTAAAGCGAATCAGAAAGCTAGACGAGTTGGGCTCCGATAACGTTACGAAAGCCTAACACTGAGTCCAAGCCCACCAAACTCTTGAGCTACAAAGACAGGTTCCCCTGGAGTACTAAGTATCGCATTGAATTGGTAGTTAAGGTCATTAAATTTCTGCATACCCTCTAGGCTCTGTACACGATTTTGTATGAGCCACCGAGCAAATGCTCCGCGCGCTATCTTAGCGTGCACTACGACAAACTTAGGTTCCTTGGTTTTTGGGTCAATGGTCATGAACTTGGGAGCTACTACTGTAGTATCCTTCATGTAAGGTAGAACGGCCTTGCTGTATTCAACGCTAGATAGGTTAATGACGAACTTCTCATCTTGCAGCGACTTGGCAATACTATCACCCCAGAAGTCATACAAGTTGTTGAATGGTTCTTTGGGGAATCGGTAGGCCATTTCAAGCCGGTAGGGGTATATTCCGTCTAATGCTCCGAGGACCCCGTATAGCCCGGAAAGTATCCGCAAGTGCTTATGGGCGTACTCACGGTCTTGTTTGCTTAGCATGGCTACCTGGAAACCACTGTAAATATCTCCTAAGAAACAATCTATAGCTGGTGTTTGCTTGTCTGAGTCGGCCGTCCAATTCTGTAGTACTGTGTGAGTTTTTGTGGCCAGGGCAGGTGACACCTGCATGTGCTGAGCGATCTGGGTAGTGTTGAGGGTCTTTAGATAGTTCGCTATCTCCGTTGCATTCTCAAGAAGAACGGGTGACGCTGTCTGCTGCTTGGCCCTTTCTGATCCAGCAGTGGGCTGACGCATAGTTTTAGAGGAGTGCAGCAAGATAATCATGTTCATATGGTAGCAGACAATACACTTGTCTACCGGCCAGCAATACGCTTATGCCCGTGCTACACTTAAATACAAAGGCAGCCATGAAACACAAACGTCGACCGAAGTATCTCAAAAAATATTTGTTCTACATTGTGGTCATGATAGCTTTAACACTTGTAGGAGCTTGTTTGGTTTTACTGACGAAGGCTGCCACTTCTTCTGCCCAGTTTGAGACTGAAAATGGTGCGCTTACGGGGAAAGCATTGACTGCTAATAGCAACACGGCGGCTAATGCTACCTACACAAGGTTTGGGAAAGGCATATCGTTCGGTGGCGCCAGTCCAGGAGGCACTTACGCAGACTGGTACTATCCAGGTACAGGGCTCACGAGCCTTGAGTGGACACAGGTTCCGGTACAAGATCCAGCCTCAAGCCTAGCCGCCGACAACCTGCTCCACTACTACGCCTATACCTTTGGAGTGACTAACCATACGGATGAGGTGGGATACGGCTATGCGGGCTTTCAGACAAATGGACTGTTTAAAGGGATCTTTCGAGGGAAGGTCGTTAACTTCTCATTCTGGCGGAGTAATGGAGGTAAAACATCTAGCCCAGGGCTACTGAATGATGGCAATGAAGAAAGCAGTGGCTTCCAGGTCATGTACCCATATAACTGGACGGTTGGACACAAATACAAATTTGAACTTAAGCCAGGCCCAAGTGAGGTAGATGCATCTGGTAAATGGTGGGGTCTTTGGGTAACTGACCTGACGACAAACGCACAGACGTTTATTGGCGAGGAACGTATCCAGACAGTGATCAATGGCAAAGACGCCTCCTTCCTCGACACACATACAGGTGCTTTCGGTGAAGACTTACATTGGTGGCGTTCACTGAGCGGCAATACCAAGTACAATTGTTCCGATTTCCAAAAATCTAGCATGGCCACCATTAATGTTCGTGCGAACAATGGTGCAGTGCAGCCATATAGTTTCAGTGCGTTCACTAACTCCCTTAACACTTCCAAGCATCCGAATAACGGATACGAGACAACAAACTGTCCAGTGAGCGTCTACACGGATACTAATAAGAATGTGCAGATGAATCTCGGTTACTGGCTACCCGGCGCACCTGACAAGCTGAAAAATCCTTAGAGGCTAAGTACGATATTGTTCCCATTTGCTTCCAGACAATAAGCCATGGTACGCTAGGAAGCGTTAACAATTTACCAATATATAGAAACGGCGAGAGACCTAGCTCACTGACCCGTTAGCAACTTGTCAGCAGATAAAGTGCTCCAACTAGCCCCGTTCCGGGAAAGATATGTAGGTTAACATACATCCTTTTCTAGAACCGGAGAAGGATATTTTTATGCCCGCAAACAAAACATTATTCACCAGCGAGTCGGTCTGTGCTGGACACCCCGACAAAATAGCTGACCGCATTAGCGATGCGCTACTGGACGCCATATTGGCACAAGATCCACATGCTCGAACTGGTATTGAAACGGTAGCTGGTGCTAACCGAGTAGCTCTGTTTGGTGAAATTAATACCACAGCCAAAGTAGACTTTGAGAAGATTGTTCGTGAGACTATCGCCGAACTTGGCTACACCAATCCTGCATGGGGATTCTCTGGTGAGTCTGAATTCGAAAACAACATTCACCAGCAGTCTCCAGAGATTGCACAAGGCACTAATGATGATACCGGTGCTGGTGACCAGGGCATGATGTTTGGCTTTGCTATTAATGAAACGCCTGAACTTATGCCACTCCCAGTCGCTATTGCTCACTCACTAACTCGACGACTGGATGAAGTTAGGGAAAAGAAGATTCTTGACTATATCCGCCCGGATGGCAAAAGCCAAGTTACGGTACAGTACGAAGACGACAAGCCAGTAGGTATTGAAACAGTTGTTATCGCTACTGCGCACAACGAAGACGTGGACGACCAGACAGTTGCCCAAGCCATATTTGAACAAGTTGTAAGCCCAGTGCTAGATAGTTATAGCTACAAGATTGAACAAAGTCAGTTGATCGTAAATGGTACCGGTACATGGCATATTCCTGGTCCCGAGAGTGACGCTGGTCTTACTGGCCGAAAAATCGTAGTAGACACGTATGGTGGATACGCCCGCGTGGGAGGTGGTGCCTTTAGTGGTAAGGATCCAAGCAAGGTAGACCGTTCTGGCGCTTACGCAGCCCGCTACATTGCCAAGAATATCGTTGCCAAAGGTCTGGCTACAAAGTGTGAAGTAGGTCTTGCCTACGTTATTGGGCAACCTAAGCCACTTATGAAGACTATTGACGCATTTGGAACGGCTACCGTAAGCCAAGAGGAGCTCGAAAAGTTTGCGGATGAATTAATCGATACTAGTGTCGGTGGCATCATCGAAAAGTTAGACCTACGACGCCCTATATACCAAGCAACCAGTGCCTATGGTCACTTCGGTAAGAAGGACCTTCCTTGGGAGAAAATTGCCTAAAATTATGCTTGCAAACATAAGCGCATAGGCTTAAGCTAAATGAGGAAGTGTGAGGCTTCCCGCGAACCCTGTACCGAGTGCGGGGTTCCTTTAATTCAAGTTACTATTCTCGGTCGTAGATTACGGCTTGCCTGTTGAGTTGGTGAATTGCATGCCTGTCATATGGCCTCATAACAAAGCACATCCCCCATTCAATCTTGTCTCGATCCCCTGCATATCTACCTAGGACCGTTCCGGTATCTGGATTGATAGTCCCTCGGTAATTGAGCGGAACGATATTCCTCTCTAGCACGGTAGTTTTATCATATACTTTTCTAAATTCTAGTCCGTCAGGGGTTATTTCGCCCTCAGCCGTTGCCGTTCCTAAGATGTCGTAGATAGTGCCTGTAAACTCAGAGCCTGCACGATCCTCTACATGAAGCTCAAATAAACTTTTCTCAGCTGGTCCTGTGATATAGAACCTACCCAGGTAGTCAGGAGACATTTCTCTCCTACCAAGTACACGACCAATGCTAAACGCATTATATCTTCGTCGGTAACGCTCGCGTGTTATGGCGTGTCCATGTGCATCCATAGCTACTTCATAGGGATCGGGTGCGTAGAGTTGACTAGGAAGCTTCTGACTCGTAATGCTTGTGGGTGCATTGTCATCCGTAATGGGATAGCCGTTATGCAGTGGTTCCACTCGCAAATACTCAGCCACTCTTAGTCCAAGGCGCGCCTGAAGTTCTGGGCTGGCTGCAAGTGTATCTGCATGCGCTTGGCTTACTACTGCAGTATCGAAATTACCCTTACTTAGGAATCCGAACATCCTATCCTCACGAATAGAAGAGTCCATATGTCCTATGAATGCGCGCGAAAAGGCCAATCTATGCTCAATACGAGGTGCAAACATCATGTCACCATGCATGTACGCTAGTACTGAAGCGCTGTCTATTAGCGCAAGGTGTTTTGGATATACATTAAGTCGCAGATTCTGATCGTCTATACCTTGAACATTACAGCCAGCAGCAGTTAGCATTCGCGATACTGCACCAAAGAAGTGTTGTCCTTGTGCCACGACAAAAGCTTGGCTATATTCATCACCCGACATATCGTCTCGCTCCTGAGGAATGCCTGTTACAAGTTCGTGCCCGGGTACGGCTTCAACGGCCACGCTAGTACCTCTGCCGAGTTCAAGTGTTTCAACAAGATCTTCAGGAGGATGGACTTCATGAAGCGTTTCAGTACCAAACATCGACCTAACACTTACCCCGTGATTGACACCGACAAGCTGAATTTCCTTCATAGAAGGTAAGTATAGAAGAGAATTATCTGATAACCATAAGTATATTTATTTAACTAAGAATTCAAATGTTGCATAAATATTAATAAACTGCGACAAAGTTGTAATAATAATCAGATGTCACTAGGCTTTAGATATGGCTAATTATTCAATCGTTATATTCTATTCACTCATCGGTGGACTGTTCTCACTTATTGGGGGCATTCTCATGCTCAGTAACAAAAAGCTCGCTAAAACCCTGGCAGACTATGGTATGCCGTTTGCAGCTGGGGCACTGCTTGCTGCGGTATTCCTAGATCTCCTTAAAGACGGGTTAGAGGAGTCAACTGCGGACCGCGTGCTCGCCTCCACACTTATTGGAGTACTCCTGTTTTTCTTTGCAGAACGATTCCTACACTGGTTTCACCACCATCATCAGCACGAAAAGCACGACCCTTCTACGGCTTTAGTAGTTATCGGTGATACGGTTCACAACGCATTAGATGGTATTGCTATTGCTGCAGCGTTCTTAATTAGTGTGCCGACTGGTATTGTTACTACCATTGCTATTGCGGCTCACGAAATACCCCAAGAAATTGGTGATTTTGGACTGCTGCTTAGTAAAGGCATGCGCCGACGTAAAGTGTTGCTCGTAAATGTTATTAGTTCTCTTGCGACTACTGCCGTTGCAGTCGGTACCTTTGCCCTCGGCAAAACAAGTGACCTCCCAGTCGGTGTGCTGCTTGGTATTAGCGCTGGATTCTTGCTGTACATCGCCATGAGCGACATTATCCCGACGATTCATGAGAAGGCTAACAACAAGCGTTTGTTTGAGCTACAGCCACTGCTCATGCTGCTTGGCGCAGCTCTAGTAGCTATTTCCATCCAGCTGGCTCATAACTACTTAGACCACGGGCACGAAGATACTGCTCCAACTACTTCTGACACATATATTCACATAGATGCCAATGGCATCCCGCACGGTCAAGCCGGACATGATCACAACTCCATGTTGCAAGAAGATGCACAGCACTCAGAAGCAGACCACACACATGCACACTAGTTCCAGTAACAAGGTATACTAGAGATATGGTAATACTTGCGGTTATTTTGGGACTTATTAATGCCGGTCTTCTTGGCTATCTTATTGTGCGTAAACAAGGTGGCGGTCTGGACGGAGCTATGCGAGACGAGTTTATGCGAAACCGTAAAGAGTTTGCTGCAGCTAACAAAGATCTCCGTCAGGAACTGACCAGTGGCCTGACACAAAGTAGAGACGGCTTAGAGAAACGTCTGGAGCAACTACGGGACAAAAACGACGAGAAGCTCGAAGCTATACGGAAAACCGTAGAGACACGTCTGGAAAGCCTCCAGAAAGACAATGCTGAGAAGCTGGAGAAGATGCGCCACACCGTAGATGAAAAGCTCCAGAGTACGCTAGAAAAGCGTCTCAGCCAAAGCTTTAAGATGGTTAGTGAACGACTAGAACTAGTACATAAAGGACTGGGTGAAATGCAAAACCTGGCTAGTGATGTTAGTGACTTCAAGCGAGTGCTAACCAATGTAAAGACCAGGGGTACATGGGGTGAAGTACAGCTGGAGAGCTTGCTTGAACAAGTCTTTATTAAGGACCACTACGACAAACAGGTTCGAGTTAATCCAAAAACTGCTGACGTCGTCGACTTTGCTATCAAGCTACCAGATAAGAGCTCGGATAAAGGCTTTATATACCTCCCTATAGACGCTAAGTTCCCATTGGAAGATTACCAACGATTAGTGGTAGCGCAGGAGAAGGGCGAACTAGATGTAGCTGCGAGCGCCCAGAAAGCCATGGTTAACAGGGTTAAGATAGAAGCTAAGTCAATTAAGACTAAGTATATTGTCCCCCCTCGTACTACTGACTTTGCCGTACTCTACGTCCCAACAGAAGGTATGTTTGCTGAGATCCTTAGGGAGCCAGGCCTATTTGAGATGCTGCAGACTAACTACCGAGTAACCATTGCGGGTCCAACCACTATCGCTGCTATCTTAAACAGCTACCAATTAGGCTTTAGGACACTAGCTATTGCCGAGCAGACCGGCCAGGTATGGGAGTTACTAACAGGCATTAAGGGTGAGTTTGGTAAGTTTGGGGATCTGTTAGATAAAACAAGAGAGAAGTTGGTACAGGCTACAAAGACCATAGACAGTGCCAGTACCAAGAGCCGGACTATTGAGCGTAAGCTTGGTAAAGTTCAGCAACTAGCGGACAAAGTAGAAGCGACGGCTGAAGAGACACAAGTTAGCCTCATAGACTAATAGTCGCAACTGAGGTGAAGTGTATTGACTCTTATTCATAAGCGTGTTAAAATATGTGCTTATGTCTGATAGTTTTCGCCCATATCAACCACCTGAAAACGGCTCATCCTGGTGGCTCGAAGCTGAAACACGCGCTGAGCTTGATCACCTAGAACAAGCTCGCATTGATTTGCTGCGCCTTGAGACTGCTTCTTTAATCGGAGATAATGATTCTCAGGATCCACGAGTATGGGATATGGCGGAAGCGGATGCTAAGCGCCTGCACCAACACGACCCTACTTTTGATGAACGTGCTGTTGATTTAGCTAAATATGGTGCTGTATTCAAGATACAAATTGAAGGTGACAAAGATCATCCCGAGACTGAAGAACGGGCAGAAGAGATATGGCAGGAATGGCTCGTTGATGGGCCTGAGCTTATCCGAATGGATGTACGAGACAGCTATATAGTACGGAGTGTCGAGAATGACAACGCTGACTACTCACCAATAGCTAAACATATTCTACGGACTGCAGGTATCGTAGAAGTACCGACGGTGTTTAATCCAACTGAATACTTTGAACAATTGGATGAAGCAGACAAAGACCGCTCGCTCAAAAGCTTACTGCTTGTTGATACTAATATTCGTGTTGGTGGTAGTCGCCACCTAACTAAAAAAGCACTTGAAGAGGTATCTGCTTTGCATGCTAGTGATCCAGAACTAGCACATTACCGTGCTGGCATGTTATTTAAGTACCGTGAACGTTTTGTTAATGTATATTGTTCTCACCTACCCAAGGGTAAGGCTTACCAATTTTGGGAAGAACAGCTACGACGTAATCCAACCGAAATCATGCAAGCAGCGGTGGACTTTGTCTACGACAATGTTGCTAGCTAAGACGACTTTTAATCCTATTTCTTAATAAAGTCGAGCACGAGAGCAGCCGTCCAGCTAAAGTTCTTGGCTCCTGCCGGTGAGCCATCTATGGGCGAGAAATATTCATAGCTACCATGCTGGCGAACAAGTTCGATAGACTTGAGGCGGATAATCTCCGCCTCTTTTTTATATCCATACCGCTCTAGGCCCTGGACAATGAGCCAATTGGTATTAATCCAGGTCGGGCCTTGCCAGTAGCTCATGGGTTTAAAGTACTTAGATGTTAGTGGCACACTAGCGACAGGATAGTTCGTACCAAAGACCTCCTGGTCGTGGAGTAGACTAACTAACTGTTCTGCTCGTTCTTTGGTAATGTGTCCGGCATAGAGGGGCATAAGGGTAGCGATACTTGGTTCTCGAATTAACTTGTTGGTACGTTGGTTACGTGAGTAGTATTGACTACTATACCCATCCCAGAGCTGTTCGAATACTTGTCGGGTTTTCTGCATATTGCTTACCAGCTCTTCTGGTAGCTCAGCATTTACGAGTTCAGCCATTTCCACCAAACACCCATTGGCTCGTATGAAGATACTGTTGTAGGTCAGGTCTTGAATCGCAAAAGATGACTTACGGAGAATCTTGTGGATGTCATAATGTTTGTTTCGGAGCTTCCGGATAACGTCGTAATAGAGTAGTGCGTCGAGGTTACTCATTCGTTGACCTGGTGGTACGTGACGAGTATCACGGCGGAACAGGCTGACGGTATTAATAAGCTTAGTGCTTTCAAGGAAACTGGCCCACCACGGTTTGTGGTGACGGTGCAGCTGATCTATCCAGGGCGGTGTACTATCCAAGCCTGTTTCGTGGGGATGCACCTGCAGGACAAGCCCTGAGTCCCTCGGGTCTCGTTCGGTATACAGCCATTGGTGGTAGGCGATCAGGGCAGGTAGCATTGTTAGGTACCACGTACGGCGTTCTGGTTTTTTTAACTTCTTGCCCACTTGGATCACAGCTTCTGCAAGCACTGGAGGTTGCGTTATACCAGAAGTACTAACGGTATCAGGTGCGTACGGAGATAACTGGCTGCGCCAGATGTTACGATCCTGAGCATACAACATTGAGTTATTGAATATCATATGGGGGAGCATGCCATTACTCCATTGCCCACGAAGCAAGCTCTTGAGTTCTGTCTGAGCCCGGTCTATGTCTAAGTGCCTGAGCCCAATAGCTACAAAACAACTATCCCAGAGCCATTGATGGGGGTACAGGCCATCAGCTGGAAGGGTAAAGAGGGTTTTATCGTTTTGTTTCAGTACCTCAATTACTTCTTGAGTCACATCACTGTTGGTCTGCATGTATATAGTATAGCGTGCTTATGCTTGAGGTGGTTCACCGAAATGGTATAAACAAGGCCTTAGTAGCCTAAAAACTATAGGTCCAGCCTGGCTGCCACTTTCCTTGTGGTCGCCAGTTCTCTGCAATAACCTGTTGCCACGTTTTGTTATTGCAAATAACCTCAATGGCTAACTGGGTGGCCTCGTGTCCAATGATAGCTATATGCTGGTCACCAAACTCTTTCTTGACGTCTTCTAAGAAGGAGTGGAGTCGGGCTTCGGTGTCTTTGTAGCTTTCACCATTGGGATATGGCGTGTCGATGAACTGAGTCATGTCGTTCTTAAAGCTTTTGTCGGTGCCATCGAGGTCGCCGTAGTTAGCTTCGCGGAGCCGCTCGTCTGTACGTAGCTTGTGAGTCTTGCCAAAACCAAGGGTTGCGGAGTCGATGGCCCGTTTCAGGTCTGAGCTAAAGACTACGACGAAGCTGTCGTCAGAGATGAGTCCAGGAAGAGCTTTGGCTTGCTCGATACCCTTTTCAGATAACTCACCTTGTAGCCAGCCGGTTGCTTTATGTAGTTCGTTATCTGTTGTAGTGCTATGGGCAAAGAATGTTATTTTCACGATGTATTACCTTACCTAAAGTTTGTAAAACTTAGTGGGAAGTCAAAGTCCGCATCTCGCAGAAGTTGCATGACAGCCTGGAGTTCGTCTTTGCTGCTACTAGTAATTCTGACTTCTTGGCCTTGGATTTGAGTTTTGGCCTTAGGGTAGTCGTCGCGTATCTTGCTGGTGACTTTCTTTGCTTTGTCTTGGTCAAGACCTTGCTTGAACGGAACTTCCCAGGTTGTTTTGAGGTTGGAGGTTACTGGTTCCTTGCTGGTGTCTAGTAATTTCTGACTCTGGTTACGAGTAGCCAGCTTCTTGCGGATGATCTCTATGATCGCATCTAATTGATATTGGCTGTCACCAGTGAGCTTCAGCCCAGTCTTGTCACTGTTGAGCCAGTCAATAGCTGCTGAGGTGCCCTTAAAGTCGTAGCGAGCGTCTAGTTCACGCTTAGTTTGTTCGAATACGTTGTTGATCTCTGCTTTGTCATAATCGCTGACAATGTCGAATGAATAGTTAGCCATATACACAGTATACAATTTCTGGTGCTATATCTGTTATAATTATGACTAATTATGTCGAGTACTTCGTATACCATTCCGTCTATTGTTCGTGCGTCAGAGCAACTAACTAAAGAGTTCGCTAAGCTTGCTGACAAGCGCGCAATCTTGCGCAGCAAGAATCTAGAGGCGCTGTATGCAGAACTACGCACCCTGCCAAACGAAGAAAAAGCTACGTTTGGTAAAGAACTGAATGCTCTAAAGAGCGATATTAACAGCTGGTTGAATGATGCCGATGAATCTGCCGAAAAACAAGCACCTATTGATGTAACGGCACCTCAAGATATAAACGCTGCAGCGCCACAACTGCTTCCAGGAGAAACTGGCACCAAACACCCTCTTATGACCGAACTCGAGTACATGAGCGACATTGCCTACCGTATGGGCTTTGCTATTGAACAAAGTCGTTTAATCGACGATGACTACCATATGTTCGAGTCACTCAACTTCCCCGAGGGTCACCCCGCACGAGATGACTACGACACATTTATGACCACTGAAGGTCTTATTGCTCCGGCACATACCAGTACTATGCAGAACCGAGTACTCAAGAAGTACGCTGGTAACCTCGAAAAAGGTGAACCCATTGCTGTTCTTGTTCCTGACCGTGTCTTCCGCAACGAAGATCTCGACGTAACCCACGAGCATACGTTCTATCAGTATGAAGGGGTGTTTGTGGGCGAAGGTATTACCGTTGGCAATCTTATCGCTACACTACGCACTCTTCTGAGTGAATACTTCGGGCAAGACCTTAAGGCCAAGCTACAGCCATTCTATTTCCCGTTCACTGAACCAAGCTTCGAATTTGCCATTGAACGACCTGCCGCACTTCGTAAGGGTGACACTGAAGCAGATATGTGGCTGGAGCTTCTTGGCTGTGGCATGATTCACCCAAACGTTTTGTCTGCCGCAGGCATTGATCCAGTGAAGTACTCGGGCTTTGCTTGGGGTGGTGGGATCGAACGACTCGTTATGATGAAGTACGGTATTGAAGACATCCGACATTTTGAATCAGGTAAATTAGATTTCCTAAGGCAGTTCTCATGAAAGTATCCCTAAAGTTAGCAAACCAATACAGCAATGTTGATTTCACGGCAGTAAGTGTAGATGAGATCTTGCGTCGTATTGGCGCCCAACTCGGTGCTGTAGAGGAAGTTATCGACTATGCCTCTCGTTTCAAGGGTGTTGTTATTGCCAAGGTAGTGCAATGCGAAAAACACCCTGACGCAGACAAGCTGAGCGTTTGCCTCGTAGATGACGGTGGTGTCGCGCAAGGTGTAGACCGTAATGCAGACGGACTTGTTCAAGTGGTTTGTGGTGCACCTAATGTACGAGCTGGGATCACTGTGGCGTGGTTACCTCCTGGCAGCACGGTTCCGAGTTCAGTCGACAAAGATCCGTTTGTTCTTGGTGCCCGGGAACTACGTGGTATTGTCAGTAACGGAATGCTTGCTAGTGCTATGGAGCTTGGTATTAGCGAAGACCATGACGGTATCCTCGTGATCTCAGATCCCGGGGCAACTCCTGGCTCATCACTACTCAATCTGTTTGGCCTTAATGACGTGATTATTGACTGTGAAAACAAAATGTTTACCCACCGACCCGACTGTTTCGGTGTGCTTGGTGTTGCCCGAGAACTCGCTGGTATCACTGGACAAGCCTTTGTTAGTCCTGATTGGTACAGCCAATCTGCTGTCTCTACAGTCTCGCCTGGAGGTACTTTAACCCTCACTGGAAAGAATGATATTACTCATAAAGTACCTCGTTTCATGGTCCAGGTGGTAGAAGGTGTCACTATGGGCCCAAGTTCAACGCAGATTCAGTCGTGGTTATCTCGGCTAGGCAGTCGGCCTATTAACAACATTGTGGATGCTACTAACTTTTATATGCACCTCACCGCACAGCCTACTCATGCCTTTGACTATGACAAGGTTAAAGCGTTATGCGAAGATCCAGAAAACGTTGTTATCTTCCCTCGAATGGCTGTAGAGGGCGAAAAGATAGACCTACTTAACGGTAAGACCATCACACTCACGGCAGAAGATATTGTTATAGCTACCGACAAGCAAGCTATTGCGCTTGGCGGCGTTATGGGCGGCGCAGCCACAGAAGTAGACGCCAACACTAAGAACATTATCGTGGAGTGTGCTAACTTCGACATGTACACCATTCGCCGCACGAGTATGCGCCACGGCTTGTTTACTGACGCCGTTACGCGGTTCAACAAGGGCCAATCTCCGCTACAAAATGCTATTGTTCTCCAGAAGCTGGTTGCGGATATCTGTGAGCAGACAAACGCCAAGGCCGGTGTGCAGTATGATTCTGCACCTGAGGAAAGTAGTTTTGTCCTCGAGCCAGTAGCTGTCAGTGTTGATTTTGTTAACGCACGACTCGGTAGCAGTCTTACTGCGGAAGACATGCAGACACTGCTGACTAACGTTGAGTTTCTAGTGGAAGTTAGCGAAGGCAATCTAGTTGTTACGCCACCATTCTGGCGCAAGGATATTGAGATCGTGGAAGATATTGTCGAAGAAATTGGTCGTCTACATGGCTATGACAAGCTCCCGATAGTTCTACCAATGCGCACTACAGCACCAGCAGCCAAGAACCCAATGTTAGAGCTGAAGTCTGCACTTCGTAGCACCTTAGCACGAGCTGGAGCCAATGAAATAGTTACCTACAGTTTTGTGTCGGGCAAGTTACTTGAAGATGCATCGCAGAACACTAGCGAGGCCTACCAGCTCGGTAACGCTCTTAGTCCTGAACTGCAGTACTACCGTCTAACTCTTACGCCAAGTCTTGCATCTAAGGTCTACCAAAACATACGTGCTGGATACGACCAGTTCGCACTGTTTGAGATTGGCAAAACCCACATAAAGGGGCAGGGAGTTAACGACGAAGGTCTACCTATTGAGAATGAAGTCTTTAGCCTGGTCTACGCTGCAAACGACAAGAAGGTCGTTAATGGCACTGGTGCTGCCTATTTTGACGCGAAGCAGTACCTCGATTTCGTGGCGCGATCTCTCGGCCTGACACTCGACTTTGACCCCATCGACAAAGATCCTGCATATGAAATCACTAAGCCGTATGACATTGAGCGTTCTGCACTTGTAACCGACCGCAGTACCGGTAACTACATTGGAATTGTCGGTGAGTTTAAGAACTCTGTACGCAAGAAACTAAAACTACCAACGCATAGTGCCGGCTTTGAACTTATGCTGTCTCCAATCCTTGAGTCAATAACTGGAACCAAGCGTGCCTACAAGCCACTTGCTCGATTCCCGCACATTGTGCAGGACATAACCTTCAAGACAGCCAAGGAACAGCAGTTTGGTGATCTGTTTGAGGTAGTAATCGAGATTGCGCAGCAGCTAGCAGAGGGTCGTGGTTACGTTGCAACCGTAGAATCACGAGATATCTACCACAAAGAACATAGTCCTCAGAAACACGTAACGTTGCGACTCGATGTCCATCACCCTGACCGTACCCTAACAACGGATGAAGTGACTAAGTTTGTAGATGCTATCGTGACGGCCGTTGAGCAAAAGCTTGACGTCAAGCGAGATTAATCATGAAACACATCCTTCGAGTTCTTCGTTTTACCCGTGAGCTGCGTGGCTACTATATAGCAGTTAGTGCGCTGTCTGTGCTGGTAGCCCTGATGACCCTCCTTAACCCAATCTTTAGTGGTTGGGCTATTGACGAGATTCGTAAGGGTAGTGGCGCCAACATACGCTTGCTCGTAATTGTTGCGCTACTAATCTTTGCCCTAGATGTTGCCAGTAACTTCATTAACAACATTAATGGGTACCTGGGCGACCAGATGACTACTAAACTTAATAAGGCTCTGAGTAGCCACTACTATGAACACCTTCTAAAGTTGCCGCAGCAGTACTTTGACACCGAGCTTACCGGAAAGATCATTAACCGTCTGAATCGGTCTATTGTACAGATAACGAACTTTATGCAAATGATGAGCAACAACTTCTTGCAGTTCATCTTCTCAACCGTCTTCTCACTTGCCGTCATTGCCTACTACAGCTGGCAAGTAGCGTTACTGCTGTTCCTCCTGTACCCCATCTATATATGGCTGACCGTACGAACCAGCAATACGTGGCAAGAATACCAAGCTAAGAAAAACCTACACGTCGATATCGCCACCGGTCGGTTTGCTGAAGCTATTGGGCAGATTAAAGTGGTAAAGAGTTTTGTGCAGCAGAAGAACGAGCTTAGTTTCTTTAACAAAGAATTTCAGACAGTTGTAAATACCAACAAGCCACAGTCTCGCTACTGGCACGAACGAGATGTTAGGCGCCGTTTAGTTCTGAACGCTATCTTTTTAGCTGTTTACCTATTTATCTTCATCCAGGCTGCTCATGGACATTACACTCCTGGTGTCGCAGTGTCATTGATTCTACTCGCAGCCCAGATCCGTATTCCAATCTTTACGATTAGTTTCTTGGTAGAGAATACCCAGCGTGCCGTAGCAGACAGTAAAGATTACTTTGAAGTTCTGAACTTGCAACCAGACATTGCCGACCACGAGGGTGCTAAGGCCCTGCGGGTAACTAAAGGTGCCATCTCCTTCGATGGCGTTGTCTTTGGCTATGACAAGCAGCAAGTTCTTAAGAATATTTCGCTAGACATTAAGCCAGATACAAAAGTGGCATTAGTTGGTGAAAGTGGCGAAGGCAAGACGACCCTTACCAACCTACTGCTTCGCCTATACGAACCGCAGGAAGGTGTTATATCTATAGACGGGACAGATATCCAAAATGTTACTCAGCAGAGCCTGCGCGCTAGTATCGGCGTAGTCTTCCAGGATCCAGCCCTATTTAGTGGAACTATCCGGGAGAACATTTCCTACGGTAATAACAAAGCGACCGAGAAGCAGGTCATGGCAGCTACTAAGGCTGCCAACGCTCATGAGTTTATTGAGAAACTGGAGAAGGGGTATAACACCGAGATTGGTGAGCGAGGCCTGAAACTCAGCGGTGGGCAAAAGCAACGTATTGCTATTGCCCGCGCGCTTCTCAAGGATGCTCCGATCTTAATCTTAGATGAAGCAACCAGCAGTTTGGATAGTAAGAGTGAAGCTATGGTGCAAGAAGCCCTAGAGCGCCTTATGAAGGGCCGTACGACACTGATCATTGCCCACCGACTCAGCACCATCCAGAATGTCGACCAAATTATTACTCTACAGAATGGTAAGGTCGGTGAAGTTGGTTCACCAACAGAATTGGCTCAAAGTGGTGGTATATATGCGCAGCTACTGAGTTTGCAACAAGGCAAGACCGAGAAGAGTAAGAAGAAACTTAAGGAGTTTGAGTTGGCGGGGTAGCAATCTCTTCTTCTCTTCGACCTAGGAATACTGGTACGGTATTGACGACCAACCCTACCAGCCCGAGGCCGCCAGTAATCCCAGCGGTAACTAAATCAGACCTCTCTGCTCGAGCATGCCCGTCACGCACTAGTTGTGGAACGCGTTCATCCTGAGACACCTGATGATGCACGGATGCGGACCTTCCATATATAAGAGCATTGGCTAGGGCGAGGCCTGTAAGACCAAGCTTAAGAACACCTGGTCGACGTGCATCCTCTGATGCTCGGACTACTTTCTCTGATGAAGATTCTGGTGAAGACATAAAAATATAATACACCTTAATGTAATATTTGCGACTTTCATTCAAGTTCGTTCTATACTAGAGATATGAAGACTGCTGTACGCGCCATTATTATCGAAGACGACAATCTGCTGGTCATGAAGCGGGACAAGTTTGGTAAGCAGTACTACACCCTTATTGGAGGTCATGTAGAACTTGGTGAGGGCTTCGAGAAGGCCCTACTGCGTGAAGTACACGAAGAAACCATGGTTCGTATCGCCAATCCCCGACTAGTGTATATAGAAGACGCCGTAGAACCATATGGCACGCAGTATATATATCTCTGTGAATACATCTCCGGTGTCCCTATGCTCCATCCGGATGCTGATGAGCGCAAGATTAACCAGGGTGGCCAGAACATCTACACCCCCATGTGGTTGCCGCTCGATAAGCTGGATGACGTGCCGTTTGTACCAGCGAAGCTGCGCACCAAGATCTTGAAGCACGTACGAGATGGATTCCCAGAAGAACTTCAGAAGTTTAAAGCCGACGTCTAGTAACGAGCATAAATATACAACGGATGCTTAGACGTAGCTCTGATATACTGGTTTTGTAATTGATAGAGGGGAAGTATGTCTGATACCAAAATGAGTCACCGTATTGCTGCGATTGCCTTAGCACTACTGTTTCTCGTCACATCATTAGGATTCAGCGGCTTGGTAATATGGGAAATGCACCAAGAGAACCGGCGCAACAAAGCAGCTGAGACAGCGTTAAATAAAACGAATAGTAATGATACAAGTGAAAAAGAGAGCACGGAGGGTAAATTGGAAGGAACTAAATTAGCAGATTTCACACCAGGTGAAAAAGTCAATGACATACAGAAGACTGATCTTGTAGAAGGCACCGGAGACGAAATTAAAGTAGGTGACAACTTCACTGCGCACTATACTGGTGCATTAGTTGCTACCGGCGTTATCTTCCAGAGTTCACACGATTCTGGTCAGCCGTTCACCGCACAACTAAGCCAAGGTCAGCTTATCGACGGTTGGATCGAAGGCATTCCAGGTATGAAAGCCGGTGGAAAGCGTCGTCTTGTTATTCCTGCAGCTAAGGCATACAAAGACCAAGCGCAGTCGGGCATTCCAGCAAACTCAGACCTCGTTTTCGACGTAGAGCTCGTTAGCATTAACAAGTAGATAAGGCCCAAAAAGCTGTCAAAAACACAATATATGGTGTCTTGACTCATACTGCTTACGCTAGCTATAATGAAGTAACCTCACAAACAAAAACTAAACAATAACGGTCAAATGACCGAAGGGAGCATCAAAGTGGCAAAGGATATTACAATTTTCACGACCAACACGTGCGCATATTGCGTCATGGTAAAGAAGTGGTTGGGCGCTAAAGGTCATAGCTATAACGAAGTGAATCTTGATGAACATCCAGAGCGCCAAAAAGATGCTTTTGAAATGAGTGGCCAACTGGCCGTGCCAGTAACGGTCATCACTAAAGAAGATGATTCACGAGAGATAGTGGTTGGATACAACTTGGCTAAACTCGCTCCTGCTGTTTCGTAAGAGCAATACAAGCGTTAAATAGCAACATAGCATTCGATTAACAAAAGAGGTTCCTTATTTACTAAAGAGCCTCTTTCTTGTATCAGGACTATGTGTACACTAAGATAGATATAGTAAAGAAGTAAGGGACATTATGGCTGAAGAGAAAGTATTAGATGCAGGTGCACATAAGGTTTGGGATGTAGTTATGATCGGGGCCGGTCCTGCAGCCCTCAGTGCAGCCGTCTATACCACTCGTGAGGACATAACGACCTTGCTATTCGAAAAAGGCGTTATTGGCGGCCTGGCGGCTATTACCGACTGGGTAGATAACTATCCCGGCTTTCCAGAAGGCGTAGCCGGACTAGAGCTTGCAGATAAGCTGCGCTTGCAAGCAGAACGCTTTGGGGCTGTTATTGAACTAGGCGAGGTCCTGAGCATTAAGTCTGAGGGCAAGTACAAGGTACTGGATACCACGAGCGGGGAAATCAAGGCAAAGGCTATTCTTATTGCTACTGGCAGTGACTACAAGAAAATTGGCGTGCCGGGCGAGCAAGAATATTACGCTCGTGGTGTCCACTATTGTGCGACCTGCGACGGCGCCTTCTACCGTGATAAGAGACTCGTGGTTGTTGGTGGCGGAAACTCAGCCGTACAAGAAGCTATCTTCCTAACTCGTTTTGCCTCTCACATTGACCTGCTTGTCCGAGGAGACACGTTCCGAGCAAGTGAAGTTCTGGTCAAAGAACTTGGCAGACACAAGGACAAGATCTCTGTACATCTCAATCACACGACTGACGCTATTGTTGGTAACGATACCGGTATGGTTACGCATGTAGACAGCACGCACACCACGACAGGCAAGAAAGTGAAGTTCGATACTGACGGTGTCTTTATCTTTGTAGGACTAGACCCTAACACCAAGTTCCTACAAGATAGTAAAGTAGAGCTCGATAGCATTGGTCTTATCAAGACCAACAAAGAGCTCCAGACCACCATGAAGGGTGTCTACGCCGCTGGTGATGTCCGCAGCGGAGCAACCATGCAGATCGCCAGTGCTACTGGTGAAGGTGCAACGGCAGCACTTATGATCCGAGAGCATCTTGATCACATGAAGCAGCAGCTAGATTGATGTTGTAGGCAGACACCAACTCTTGTGCAAATTGCTCTCTTGTAGCTGGTTCAGAGAGTTCAGGTCCACGACTTATCACTAGTACAGAAGGGTCGGTAAAGAAACGGATACCGGTTGTGAGAGCACCCATGAGTGCCGTCGTCCCGACTACCTTTAACACGCCTGGCATAGTAATATCATGGTCTAGTAGATTAGCGGACACGCTTTCTGCAATTTCGTTAACACTTGAAGCAACAAGGCTAATCGTAGTAATGCCAGGCAAGGGACGTCTCTTGAATGCTCGCTGCTGACTTTCAAGCATTTTTGCCTCCTTCCGTGCCTTCAGACGTTTATGTCCAGGTGCGATTTGGATATATCCCCCTGTTTTGGTCACTCTCATTATCTCGGCTAAGGAAACTTCGAGCCCATCGTCGACATGCAGTAAAGAATAACTAGCAATGGTCCGGTCGAACGACTCACTCCGAAATGGCAAAGCCTGAGCTAGACCGCCAATATTTCGTGATCCAGGTATTTCTTGACCTTCTATTAGTTGACCTTTGTGCACGGGCGCGCGTGACAGGAGTGTTCGAATTAGTGGAGAATCAGGAGCTGGAATTCGAGCACGTGCATACAAATAGTCAAAACTAACGAAGTTATCCGGACGATTTCTAGTCAGACCGGCACCAATATCCAGAGTAACAGCATCTTTGGGGACGCCGAATACTCGAGCATACCACAATCTACTTCGTCTAGTCACAAGGGCGCGACTTGCATCTGCGGCCCAATATGCCGATTCAATACGATACATAATGTAACATTATAGCTTGTTTTACAAAATTATGTATTGAGACTATGATGCGTAGCCAGGGAAGTAGTCAGTAATCAACTGATCTTGAGTCATCCCGTATTCTTTCTTGAATTGCTCCACAATAGCTTCGGTCATAGGTTCCGGCCCAGATATAAAGACCTGTTTGCCGTCTATCCCACTAACAAGTTCTACTATCTCATTAGCTGTGAGATTGGGCTTACCAATAAAATACTGCGCATCTATATACGACTGCTCCCAGCTAGTCTTGAATGCAAACTCTTCTTCGCTATGCACGCTGTACAGGAACTGGATCTTTCTGGTCTGCTTTGTGTCTTGCAGCCACTGCACAATGGAGTGGAATGGAGTAATACCAAGACCGCCAGCGATCCAGACCAGCGGCTGGGTTGAGTCCTTGGGTAACACAAAGTCACCCATGGGCTCGCTAATGTCTACCGTATCTCCAGGCTCAAGTGACCACAGCTTCTGTTTAAAGGTACTAGGTTTCTCGGCGTGTTTGGTAGTTATACTAATAAGTTCGTGGCTTGGTGCGGAAGATAGCGTGAACCAGCGTCGTGTACCACGGTCGTCTGGGTCAGCGTGTGGCAGCGTTAACTCGATGAATTGTCCAGCAACGTAGCGCAAAGGCCTTTCGGATTTAAAGAAGAAGGTGCGGATAACAGGTGTTTCATCCACTACGTGGTGCAGGGTGGCGATCATACGGCTTTGGACACTTTGGGGGTTTTCAGGAATTCCATCTGGTGCGGATGGTCAGTAGTGATGTCAACATCTGGATACAACTTGCGGAGCAGACGCGCTTGCCACGGCTTGTTGACGGTGTAGACGATAATCTCGAGCTTGTGGCGTTTAGCCAGCCAGTAGGCAAGGGGGTTGAGGGTCCAGAAATTCACGTCTATACCGTTAAAGCCGTATAGCCGTGCGGCGTTAATAGCATCCAGGGCATTGCGGTGCTCAAGCACATATACCGGGATATCCGGACACAGGTCTGAAAAGCGGTCCAGGGCTTGGTGGTCAAAAGAGATAACAGTTAGGTTTTTGCGGTTTGGATGCTTCTTGAGCGCCTTAGCCAGTGGTTCTGCCCATGTCTCACGCTTACCTTCAATAAACAGCGCTTTGTTGCCTGCAGCTTGCATGGCTTCCTCTAAGGTAGGTACTCCATGTCCCTCAGCAGATTGGATCTTCTTTATCTCAGAAGCCTTCATGTCATGGACCTTCTTTTTGACTCCGTGTGTGCGCTTCAAGGATGCGTCGTGAGACAGTACCAACTTGCCGTCAGAAGAGACGCGGACGTCAAACTCAATAGCATCTGCTTTGGTTTTAGCACCAGCTTTTATACTGGCGATGGTGTTTTCTGGAGCCAATCCTTTGGCGCCGCGGTGAGCTATAATCCTCATACTTATCTAGTAGTGTACAATATAACTGATTAGAATGACCAACAAAGGAGAGATAATGGCAGACTTCAATCAAATTCTAGACGCTGGTGACGTAGACGCTGGCATTATTAATGTAGTTACTGAGATTCCTATGGGCTCTACCCTCAAGATTGAGTGGAACCGCAAGAAGGCTATTTTTGAACTAGACCGTGTCGAACCGGCTATCTTTGCAAAGCCATGCAACTACGGTTTTATCCCGCAGACGCTGGACGAAGATGGTGACGAACTAGACATTTTGCTCGTATGTGACGAACCAATTCCAACAGGTGTTGCGCTCGAAGCACGTGTTATCGGCATTATGAACTTCGAAGATGACGCAGAGATGGATCACAAGGTGATCGTTGTACCAGCAGACAACCGCCACACGGGCGACGCTATCAAGACTCTGAAGGACCTTCCAGAACAGTGGCTCAAGCAAATTGAACACCACTTCACTCACTACAAAGATCTCAAAAAGCCTGGTAGTACTAAGGTTCTTGGTTTTGGCAGCATAGATGACGCCAAAGCTACTATTAAAGAGTGTCAGGAACGTTGGACTAAAGAAGCATAGTGAGTAGAGTTATTGTTACGGCCGGTGCGCCGTATGTTGATGTTGATGCATTCGGCGGTGCCGTTGCATATGCGGAACTGCTAAGAGCACAGGGACAAGATGCCTTAGCCGTTAGCACGGCGCCAATCAATGAGAGCATCACCCCACATCTCTTTGATGCTGCGTCACAATTTACGCGTGAATATGATCCAAGACCGGATGATCGTTTTACATTGGTGGATGTGTCCGACGAAGGATATTTTGATACTTTCGTAGACGTTGGACGAGTAGCAACAATTATTGATCACCATGTAGGATTTGAACAACGTTGGGAAGACCAGATTGGCGAAGAGGCGCATATTGAGTTTGTCGGTGCAGCCTGTACCCTCGTATACGAACTATGGCAGCAAAGCGGAAAACTTGCAGAGATGAGCAAGGGTAGTGCAGAACTGCTAGTAGCAGGTATCTTGGACAATACACTAAACTTTGGGGCCAAGATAACAACTGAACGTGATCACGAGGCATTCAGAGAATTATCCAAAGTCGCAAGCATAGATGAGTCGTGGATTGAGGCCTACTTTAAGGAATGTCAGCAAACCATTGAACAGGACGTGACTGGGGCAATCGCTGGTGATACCAAGATTGTGCCGTTCCAGACTTTCGAACATCCCGTAAGCCTCGGTCAACTTGTGCTGTGGGATGGTCAAGAGTTTATTGATCGCGAGAGTATGGTCATGCGTGATGCGCTCAAAGCTCTAAAGCCACAGTGGTGTATGAATCTAATCAGCCTTAAAGATGGTGCTAGCTATTTGCTGTCTGACGACAAGCTTGTGCAAGAGTGGGTCAGCAACCTTCTGGGCGTAGAATTCAGTGGTGACGTGGCCCAGGCAGATAGAATGTGGTTACGCAAAGAAATTATCAAAGCCGACCAAGAGAAAGCCAACTAAGCTGCTCCCTATTTAATACTCCACCTTTAACGTTTTTCTAGAATCTTGCTCCCTATAGTAATCATAGGTGAGACTACTACTACGAGAGCTACTGCTAATACCGTAAAGCCTTGGTAGTATCCAAGACCACTAATGACCACAGTGAAAACTAGCGGTATCCAGATCTCGTTAGCACGCTTGAATACAGACAAAACAGATATAAGTGTCGCCTTATACTCGCTCCCTTTAAAGACATTGAGTAGGTGATACTGGTACATAATGTCTCTAAGTCTAAAGAAGCCTAAGTTAATCCAAAAGAACAGTATAGACAACCAGAGATTCCTAGTTACGCCTATTACACCCATTTGAGCCACAGACGTCAACAGGTCAATGAGTATAAAAGTTCTGAGGCTGGTACGTCGGAACAAATGAATAAAGTAGCCTCCAATAATTCCTAGGATACTACCGCCAACATATGCCACACCCATATGACTTGGATTAAGTCCCATGTCCTTTAATGAAAGATTAAGGAAATCCGTAGCACCATTCAGGCCGCCAATAACCCCAATAGCCAAGAAGACAAGGAGTGTATATCTACTTACGAATAGCCTAAGACTACTAGACAGGTCTTTGATAAGCGTATGCTTGCCAGCCTTTGGGCGAACAGGTTCATGCATGCTCAGCACAACTAATAAGAGCAAAAAGTAACAAAGTGCTCCTATAAGGAACGGGAGTCTGGGGTTAATCGGATAGGTCAATGGCACCAGCAATACAAGAAGCGTATTACCAATTAGCCCAATAGATTGTGATCTTCCGACAATTTTAGGATAGTCATCTATTCTATTTAGTTCACGGAGAGTATCGTGCATAAGGGCTTCACTAGATCCGCTTAAGAACGAGTATGCTAGCGATTCAAGCACAACAGCTACAATAACCCCAGTAACACTTGGGAAAACGGCATAGGTTAAAGCAGCAAGCATAGCCAGACTTGCTGCCGCTATTAATGAAGCACGTCTACCAGCTCGGTCAGCAAAGTATCCAGTTGGCACGTCTGCAAGGAACGAAATAACAGCGCTCAGACTAGCCAGAAGACCTATTTGTTTAAGCGTCAGGCCCGCTACTTCAGCAAGATATATAGTAGTGAGCGGCAAGAAGACACGTTTAGTAAATATCTTAAGAACACCATACAAACGGATGTTCCGTTCTAGCTGTTTTTTCATAGTTACTTCAAGCTTAGCACAGAGGTGCGTTGCGGAGATACCAGGAATCGGTTATGCTTGAGGTAGACAGTAATTTCTAAGAGGGTAACATAATGAAAACACGGGTGGCAATTAACGGATTCGGACGCATTGGCCGCAATGCATTTAAAGTAGCTTTTGAGCGATCTGACATTGAGCTGGTTGCTATTAATGACCTAACAGACACTAAGACTTTGGCGCATCTACTTAAGTACGACAGTAACTATGGTACCTACCAGCATGATGTCACGTATGATGACACCAACATCATCGTCAATAAGCAGAAGATTAAGGTACTGGCTGAGAAAGATCCAGCAGCACTGCCGTGGAAAGAACTCAAAATTGATGTCGTTATTGAGTCAACTGGTTTCTTCACCGACCCAGCCCTCGCTAAAGCCCATGTTGATGCTGGTGCACATAAAGTAGTTATCTCTGGTCCCGTTAAGGGAGAGGGCGCCACCACCATCGTGCTAGGCGTCAATGAGGACAAGCTCGAAACTGCTGAAGACATTATTAGCAACGCCTCATGTACGACCAACTGCATCACTCCGGTAGCTGCCGTTATTGAGCAACACTTTGGTATCGACAAGGCTATGATGACCACTGTCCACAGCTACACTGCCAGCCAGAAGCTCCAGGACGCTCCCGCTAAGGATCTCCGTGAAGCCCGTAATGCCGCTGAGAACATTGTGCCAACCACGACCGGCGCCTCTAAGGCTGCCGCTCTGGCGCTACCAGCCCTCAAGGGAATCTTTGGTGGTATGAGTGTGCGTGTTCCAACCCCAGTTGTGTCACTCAGCGACTTTGTGATCATTACCAAGAAGCCAGTAACTGTTGAATCAGTTAACGAAGTCTTCAAGAAAGCTGCTAAAGAGCCGTTCTACCAAGGTATTCTGGCCGTCAGCGAAGAAGAACTAGTAAGTAGTGATTACATTGGTAACAGTCACTCAGCAACCGTTGACCTTAAGCTGACAGCTGTTATTGGCGACAACATGCTTAAAGTAGTTGCTTGGTACGACAATGAATGGGGCTACAGCAACCGACTCGTTGAAGTTGTATCTGATACTGGTAAATTACTCCACACTAAGACTGACCATAAAGGACACCACGACTGATGAACATCTACATTGGGGCTGACCACAACGGCTTTGAACTACGCACTAAGCTTATCAGTTACCTCCAGCAATCCGGCTACACCGTCCATGACGATGGTAATGAGAAACTTGACCCAGCGGATGACTATCCGGTGTTTGCTGCAAGAGTAGTACGTGACATGCAGTCCAGTAACGACGAGACTGCCCGCGGTATTCTTATCTGCGGCAGTGGCCAAGGCATCATGATCGCGGCTAACCGACATAAGGGAGTTCGTGCCTGCCTTGGGTATAACGTCGAGTCAGTGCGGGCTGCCCGCACTGACGATGACTGTAATGTATTAGCACTACCCGCCAATGTAGTCCAAGGCGAGGAAGTTAATGTTATTGTAGAAGCCTTTCTAAACACTCCGTTCGAAGCTAACGAACGCTACACTCGCCGTATTAAAGAGATGGACGAACAGAACTAGGAGAGCACATGGACCCTAATAGCTACCCACAACCAGAACAACCACATTCTCCGTTTCCCAATGATCCTAACGCGCAAAATGCCCAGGCACCATTTCCTCAAGCTCCTCAGCAGCCGCTGTATCCACGACAAACGAATCAACCGCTCTCGACACAGCCTAGCCCTGGGCAATCGCCCGTGGGACAACCGTTTGGCGCGGCTGGTGCGACCATTCCGCAAGCCGATCAGATGCCGGCACCACAGCCTGGTACAGAGTTATTTCCACCAAATCCATTAGCATCCATGTCTAGCACACCACCGCCTGCAAAGAACAAGAATATGAAGCTTGTAATAGGTATTGTTATTGCGCTGCTTATCCTCGTAGTAGGTGCCGTAATAGCATTTTCTGGCGGCAGCAAGAACAACCAGGACTCGAGCGGGGAGCAGACTACTGGTAGCCAGGTGTCGGCAACTAGCCAGAGCGATTACGCTAAGGTTTGTAGTGGTAATATAATCACCTCTGCTGCAAGTTATAGCGGTACCGCACCACACCCTATATCTTTCTTTGAAGCTGGTGTACTTGGTAGTAATAGCTTCGTAACATCTAGTGTGTACTTAAGTGGTGCAGGCTGGATGTCCAAGACGGGTGAATTTAATAAGACACAACTGGTCGGCTGCTTCACCAAGAAGTCATCTACGGGGACAGGACGTAAGTGTGAGCTACTGGACAGCGACAACAAAGCCTTCCAGATTGAGCAATTCAATGTGGTATACAGCCTCACAATCTACGAAGCCAAGTCCGGTAAGAAGGTCGGGCAAAAAGAAGTTAGTGGCCCGGCAGGCACCTGTCCGTTCTTTGCCACCTACATTAAAGAAGATCCCAAGCTATATGGTGACCCAGACAAAGGCAGTGTCGCTGACGCAGTTAAAGAATATGTCACTAAGTAATGGCCATTATCTGTCCTACCGTTACAGCTGCTGAACCCCATGAATACCGGGAACAGATGGAGCGTATTGCTCCCTTTGCTATGCGTATACACATAGACCTTGCTGACGGGGTGTTTACCCCGAATAAACTTATTGAGTTAGAGCGTATCTGGTGGCCAGTGGGCGTGCAGGTAGACATACACTTAATGTATGAGGCTGTCCGGCCATTCTTGGCACAGCTTGCCGAACACAAGCCGTCGATGGTCATCGTACAGGCCGAAGCAACAGGAAATTTCTATGATGTTGCTCGTGAACTCAAGAAGCACAAGATTAAGGTTGGTGTTGCGCTATTAGCGAATACACCTGTCGAGAAGATTAAGCCGGCTATTAAGGATATTGATCATGTGCTTATCTTTAGCGGGGACCTTGGACACTTTGGTGGCACGGTCAATCTAGATCTCCTCAAGAAAGTAGACGAGATTCGTAAGCTCAAGGCAGATGTTGAGATTGGATGGGACGGCGGTATTAATACCTCCAACGCAGCCCAGTTAGTTGCCGGGGGGATCGACGTTCTAAACGTCGGTGGAGCCATACAGCGAGCTAAAGATCCTGAAGTGGCCTATGCTAAACTAAGTAGCATAAGCGGGAAGTAATATGGCCACTCTGTCACTGGAAGATTTAGAAAAGAAAGCAATAGATATTCGGGAAGATATTATCCGGATGCTGGAGCACGCTGGCAGCGGTCACAGCGCTGGCCCGTTAGGATTAGCAGATATCTTCACCGCGCTGTACTTTGACGTCCTCAAGCACGATCCTAAAAAACCCGACTGGAAAGAGCGTGACATATTGCTACTTAGTAATGGGCACTGTGTGCCCGTCCGGTATGCCACCATGGCCCATGCTGGGTACTTTGACCGTAAAGAACTATTCACACTCCGTCAGCTCGGCTCCAGGCTGCAAGGTCATCCCGAACGTACCAAGCTACCGGGTATGGAAAATACCAGTGGTCCTCTTGGGTGTGGACTAAGCCAAGCTGCTGGCATGGCGCTAGCTATGCGCATGGATGACGAACACCACCGCTGGGTTTATGTAGTAATGGGTGACGGCGAGCTGGACGAAGGTAACATCTGGGAAGCAGCCATGTTGGCTGGCAAGTACAAGCTAAACAATATCATTGGTATCATTGACCGCAACAACATACAGATCGATGGACCCACAGAGAGTGTCATGCCTCTTGAAGATCTCCGCGGTAAATGGGAAAGCTTTGGCTGGCACGTTATTGAAATAGATGGCAACAACATGGAAGCCATTATTGACGCTTGCGCTATGGCTCGAGCAGTCGTCGAGAAGCCAGTTATGATCATAGCCCACACCATACCTGGTAAAGGCGTTGACTTTATGGAGTATGACTTCCATTGGCATGGTGCACCGCCAAACCATGAGCAAGCTAAAGAAGCATTGCATGACCTCCGAACCCTTAAGGGCAAGATTCGAGGTGAACATGAGTAGTGACCTTAACCTGGCGACTACCAAATGGCAAGATAGTAAATTAGATTCCGAGCCTATTCGTAAGGGCTTTGGCCGTGGCCTCAAGAAGGCCGGAGAACTGGATAAGTATGTTGTTGCCGCCTGTGCCGACCTGACTGATTCAACACAAATGAGCCTCTTTAAGGAAGCATTTCCTGAACGGTTTATAGAAATTGGGGTTGCTGAGCAAAACCTCGTCACCGTTGGGTCTGGCCTGGCTGCCATGGGCAAGATCCCGTTCGTCAGTTCATACGCCGCCTTTAGTCCCGGACGAAACTGGGAGCAGATTAGAACTACCGTATGTCTCAATGACCAACCGGTAAAGATTGTTGGTTCACACGCCGGTGTGTCAGTTGGGCCAGACGGTGCTACTCACCAGATGCTGGAAGATATTGCCCTCATGCGAGTGCTGCCTAACATGGTAGTAGTCGTTCCTGGAGATAGCCTCGAAGCAGAGCGGGCAACACTGGCCATGGCCGTAGACTCGCGTCCTGGATATCTACGACTAGCTCGAGAAGCTACGCCTGTTATCACGACCAACAAGACTCCGTTTGTCCTCGGTAAAGCATATGTCTACCGTGAAGGAACTGACGTCAGTATCATTGCTACCGGCACCATGACCTACCAAGCTCTCGTAGCGGCAGACAAGCTAGCCAAGGATGGGATTAACGCAGAAGTAATCCACGTGCCAACCATTAAGCCGTTGGATAACGTTACCATTTTGCACAGTGCTAAGAAGACTAAGCATGTACTTACTGTCGAAGAAGCACAGATTGCTGGGGGCCTGGGTGGAGCTGTTGCAGAGCTACTCGGCGAACAGGAACCAACACATATGAAGCGTATGGGTATGCGTGATCAGTTTGGTGAATCAGGTAAGCCAGAGGAACTACTCGAGCACTTCGGACTGACTGCTAAGCACATTGCACTCAATGTGCACGCCTTGCTGAATTAATAGCCATAACGTTACCGTTAGTTCATTTCAGGTAGATTTTATAGTATTTAGTCGTTTATAACTTTTTTGCGGAGTAGTACTACTCGAGTAAGCACCACAACCATGTGGAGCATCAGGAGTTCTAAGGCAATAGTAAGGGCAAGCGAGGCCCAATTTGCTTCGATATCCCAATTACCCGTAATGTCACTGAAGCGCTCTGCGATACCTGGTAGTCCGGAGCTAATAACGTAGTTGCCGTATATCAAACCAATAACAGCAACGCTTGTACGAATAGCAGTTCGTTTAATAAAGTCCTGGAGTTGTGCCTGAGCATTCACGTCCTTCGGATGTACATATTTGCTATATACCAAGTTGTTATTGAGTTCAGATGAGAAGTTCGAGCCAAGCCACCATAGGAGGTTGACGATAAGCCCTACCGCACCCCAGAACACAGCAAGGGATAATGAGCCAGAGAGCTTCTCGCCAATAAGACGAGTAAGCAGAAAGTCTACTGAGCCAATACCGCTGCGAATGGGGTTGAAATCGCCAGTAGCGAACAGGATCTTGTCGATAAAATCCTGACTAGACAGGAAGACCGTCAGCGCAACAACCATGACATAGACAACAGCCTGTACTGCCGTAGGCATCGTCCAGGCGGCTATGAGTCGTGCTTTGGATTGGTGGTGTGGATCCATCTGTATTAGTAAAACCTTGAGGATAATTATATGCTATTCTAAGGATAAGCGAAAGAACAATAGGGGAGGGAATCGTGCCAATTACATTAGATCAAGCAAAAGCCAATTGTAAGGCAGCGCGAGCGAGCATACAGCGTGCGCGAGATGGGCACTATGCTCTCGGGGCCTTCAATCTCGACAACCAAGAAACCCTCATCGCCGTTGTACGTGCAGCAGTCGCCACCCAAGCACCGGTACTCGTCGAAGTTAGTCACGGTGAAGTTGAACTACTTGGGCTCGAAAATGTCCGTGACATGGTAGATAACTACAAAGCTGAATATGGCGTAGAAATCTATGTTAACCTGGATCACTCCCCATCGGTTGAAGCAGCTAAGGCTGGCATTGACGCCGGATTTGAGTTTATACATATAGATATTTCTCAGGCAGACCATAACGCGACTGAAGAGCAGATTATCGCCAAGACGAAGGAAATCGTCGAGTACGCCAAGAGAACTGGTGCACTGGTCGAGAGTGAACCACACTACTTCGGTGGTGGCTCTAATCGTTTTACCAAGGCTTTTGACTACAAGGAGATCCAGAAGACCTTTAGTACCCCAGAAGGAGCCAAGGCTTTTGTAGAGGCAACTGGCATAGATACCTTTGCAGCAGCAGTCGGCAACCTGCACGGATCATATCCGGTGCCAAAACGACTGGACCTTGATCTTCTTAAGGAAATTCGGGCAGCGGTTCCATGCAATATTAGTCTGCATGGCGGCAGTGGTACACCACTCCATTATTTTGAAGATGCCGTAGAGATTGGGGTTACGAAGATTAATATTAACTCCGATATGCGCGTCGCCTACCGCACAACACTAGAAGAACAGCTTAAAGAAAACAAAACTGAGTTTGCTGTCATTAAACTCATGGATGCTGTGATAGAAGAAGTCCAGAAAGTCGTTGAGAGCAAGATTAAGTCCTTTAACGCTTCTGGTAAGGCGCAGCTATAGGACCGAACGGCTAACTTTACTCTTTTAAGTACTGGTCAGATACCGTACAATAAGCATAAGCAAAACGTAACTAGAGGGTGGTATGAGCATAGACGTGTTATCTGTAGGAGGCATCGTAACGGATACCTTTATTCGACTTGAAGATGACCAAGGTAAAGTCACAAAAGATGACCAAGGTAACAAGACGATTACTATACCCTTTGGTGTAAAGATTCCGTTTGAGCATGCTGAGGATATTCAGTCTGTAGGTAACGCCGCAAACGCCAGCGTTAGCTTTGCTCGTCTTGGCCTTAAGAGCGCCCTCCATGCCAATGTTGGTAACGACCAGGCTGGTCGAGATATGCTCATGTACCTGGAGAAGAACAAGGTTGATACCCGACTCATGAAGGTCAACCCTGGTAAAGCTAGCAACCACCACTACGTACTCTGGTATAAAGAAGAACGCACCATCTTAGTGCATGACGAAGAATATACTTACCACTGGCCACATCTCCGTCCGGACGAAATGCCAAAGTGGATCTATTTCAGTTCTATTGGTGAAGGCACCGAGAAGTTCCATGACGAGCTAGCCGAATGGCTGGAGCGACATGCAGACGTCAAACTTGCTTTCCAACCTGGCACATTCCAGATCGAAATGGGCGCTAAGCGATTAGCCTCGCTATATAAGCAATCCGATGTACTTGCCGTGAACCGCGAGGAAGCAGTCCTTATAACCGGCGGTGACCACAAAGATCTTAACGACCTGTTCGACCGATTACACGCACTTGGTCCAAAGATTGTCGTAATCAGTGATGGACCAGACGGAGCCTACGCTTCCGACGGCACACAACGACTCAAGATGCCTATTTACCCCGATCCATCTCCACCGTTCGAACGAACCGGTGCTGGAGATGCCTTCACCTCTACCTTTGTGGCTGCCCTTATTCACGGTGCAGACATAGAAGGTGCCTTGCAGTGGGGACCCATTAACTCTATGAGCGTAGTGCAACACGTGGGGGCACAAAAAGGTCTGCTTACCGAAGGACAGCTGAGCAAGCTGCTCCAGAACTCACCAAAATGGTACCGAGCGACACCGCTCAAATAGTTTTTCTGTAAATTAACTGTCAGTAAGGTAGAGTGCGCAAAATATGTCGGGAGTGTTATCACAATTACTAAATGCCAAGGAGCCGCTGTTTTCGCAGGCTATTGCTGAGTTGGAAGATAAAAGTGGAAACCCATCTGTTGATGTACGCCTGGTAGCTACTATCACAGCTCGAGTACACCAGAAGGTGAGGGAGCTCGCACTGGATCCTGACGACACAACCGGCAAAGAGTTATATCACGCGCTGCAGGCATTAGTGAAGTTACATGACCAATACCTAGCGACCGCCATTGGCACCGACCCAAGCGCGTCACTGCACGAACAACTGCTGCATATTAAACAAACGGTGGACAACCTGCCGCTCCCGAACAAGGCATGGGTTATTAAGCATAGTGTCGCCAAGAAGCTATTAAAGGCTCAGCCGCCCAAGAAAGTCATGAAGCAACTTGGCTACAAGTCGATTGACTCACTTTTGAAGCGTGAGAACGTCAGCGAAATCCTGGCTGCCACCAGATTCCTCGAGGCTAAGACCTGGCAGAACAAGTTTGTAAAGTCATACCATAAGCTTGGGCCCAGTGACTTCGAGATTCGCCCAATAGAACTCATAGTTTTAGATAAGAAGCGCTTCGGTGATTCTGCCGAACCCTTTATCCTACAGCAGAAACATAACATTACACACCTGAAAGAAATGGGCGTCATCTTAATTCTGCCGCTCCCCATAGACCGCATGCCGGGAGCTACTATTACCATTCTGCCGTTTGTACTACATTACCTAAACGAAATCCGCTCCTACTCTGCGTTCTTTAAGATGCAGCAGGTACGTCCTGATTTTGGAACGGTACTCGTGGACACCATCTTAAATGATCCACACAAGGCAGCAAAGATTGGTAAGCAGAATATACACTGGCGAATCGTGCAGCGCCACTTTGGGAACCAGAATCCAAAAACTCATCCTGAACTCTTTGAGCCGCACGTCCAGCCCGAGGATCTACACTGGCGTAAGGCTGAGTCTGTTATTTACTGGCTTGAACCCGCTCTGAAATTCTGGGAAGACCTGGATTACATTGCTGCACTGTATCCAGACAGTATCGTGCCGCTTAGCCTCATGGATAACGCCGTCAGTTATTGTAACGGCCTGGAATATGGCCAACAGTCAGTCGGGCACTTCCGTTCGAGCCTGTGGAACGAGATATATGCTGAGTATATCGGGCAAGAAAACTTCGAGAGCCAAATACTAGCACAGTTAAACGACGAGATTCTTGCACCAGATTTAATGGAGAGCGTCTAATGTACCAAATATGTGTGTCGGCTGCCGCTAAAGGTAAAAGCGTCAGTGACGGCCATGAGTTGGCGGAAGCAGCGGGTAAGGCTATTGCAGATGCTGGGCATGCTCTTATGACCGGAGCAACAGTCGGACTGCCTAACGTAGCGGCCGAGAGTTACAAGAAACACAATGGACAAATGAGTCTGGGTATCAGCCCTGCATCCAGTAAAGTAGAACACGTCCTCAAGTACCGCCTACCAACTGAAGCATATGACGTAATTCTATATACCGGCCTGAACTATGTTGGCCGAGACGCACTGCTAATCACCTCTTCCGACGCCGTGATTAGCATTGGGGGGCGTATTGGTACACTGCACGAATTCACCATAGCACTGGAGACAGATAAGCCTATTGGCTTTATCCAAGGGGCAGGGGGCATTAGCACTGAGATTGTGGACATTATGCATGCTGCTGGTATGCGAGCAGATGAAGATGTCATATTTGGCGATACAGCAGAAGAAGTGTTAGAAGGCCTCGTCAAGTTGCTCAACAAGAGGAATAAGAAGTACGCTCACCTCTATAAATAATTCCTTAGCGATGCGTGAGAATCTAGCTTATTTGTTAGTTTTGTGATTTAATATGTTCATGGAAGTCATGCATTCTCGGGGCGACATTACCCATGCTGGACAAATACTCAACCCCTTGATAGCCCAGGCATTCGGTCAAGCTATTTTAGGTCACCATGCTCAGGTCATGCGCCGAGAAGGTGAGCCGATAGGCACCTCACGGAGCTACTCACCACAAATATGTCGCGGGCTATTGGGCGAATCTCTGGGGCGGTTTGATCTGCTAGATGAAATCGGTCTCGGGAGAGCAGCTGAATCGACGTTTAAAGAGCTCCTAGCTGAACAAGGTGAGGACGTACTGTCGCTGGCCTTTAGTGGCGATTACTTTGTGGGTACGCCAGGTTTTGGGGTTTGGCACATTGATGGCAATGATTATCGACTGCTTGTTAATCTGGGGACACTCCCTATTGAGCTGGAAGTAGCGGATAGATGGGTGTGGACTGAAAGATTTCCAGGTGCAAACCAACCGCAAGCACTAGAATCTTCAACTATCAGGTACGTCACAGGTGAAGGGATATTCTTGAACAACAAGAAATCACCAACTGAACGGCAGCCACATGCAGGTAGAGATAGAGCTAGCAAGGTGTTCATGCGTCTCAGAGCCTATGCCCAGCGGGGAAGCAATAGCTAAGCCATATGTGCTAATGCGTTGTACAATATAGAGATGGCTAAATTTGAACTCGTTAGCAACTACACACCCAAAGGCGACCAGCCCACGGCTATTGCTCAACTTACCAAAGGACTAGAAGACGGTGTCAAGGAACAAACACTCCTCGGCGTAACTGGTTCCGGTAAGACTTTTGCCATGGCTAATATTATCCAGAACGTCCAGCGACCTACACTTATCCTCAGTCACAACAAGACGCTAGCCGCACAGCTATATGGGGAATTCAAGAAGTTCTTCCCAAACAACGCCGTCCATTACTTTGTAAGTTACTTCGACTACTACCAGCCTGAAGCCTATATTGCCCGTAGTGATACCTATATAGAGAAAGATAGTCAGATAAATGAAGAGATTGACCGACTACGGCACGCTGCCACGGATGCTCTGTTGTCGCGCAAGGATGTGATCATCGTAGCTAGTGTGAGCTGTATTTACGGCATTGGATCAGTAGATGACTATGATGGCATGGCCGTCAGCATCGCCACGGGTGAGCGACGAGTACGAGATAAATTCCTGCGGCAGTTAACCGACATCCAGTACCAACGTAACGACATTGACTTTCACCGTGGCACGTTCCGAGTTCGTGGAGACGTGGTAGACATTTTCCCAGCCGGTGAAGAAGTAGCCTACCGCGTAGAATTCTTTGGTGACGAGATTGAGCGTATTACCCAAGTCGATCCGCTCACTGGTGAAGTACTCAAAGAAAAGACCGGTTTGAAAGTTTTCCCAAGTTCCCACTATGTTACCCCACATGACAAACTCAAAGTGGCTCTGGGAAGTATAAAGAGCGAACTAGATGACCGAACAACATTCTTTAAGAAGAACAATCTGCTTCTTGAAGCGCAGCGTATCCAGCAACGTACTAATTTCGATATCGAGATGTTGGAGGAGACCGGCTTTGTAAAGGGCATCGAGAACTACAGCCGATATCTCACTAACCGTGAACCTGGCGAACAGCCTGCAACCTTACTTGATTACTATCCCGATGACTTCCTCATGTTCGTCGATGAGTCACACATGACCATGCCCCAAATTCGGGGTATGTATAACGGTGACCGGGCTCGTAAGGAAGTGTTGGTAGAACATGGCTTTAGGTTGCCGAGCGCCCTAGATAACCGTCCCTTAACCTTCACCGAGTTCGAACGTCACGTAAACCAGGCGATATATGTCAGTGCCACGCCAGCGGAATATGAACTTAGTCGTAGCCCTGCGCCTGCCCAGCAGGTTATTCGCCCAACTGGTCTCCTGGATCCACCTATTGAAGTCCGTCCTACCGCTGGACAGGTAGATGACCTTATTGCTGAAATTCGGGATACGGTTGCTAAGCAACAGCGAGTACTGGTGACCACTCTTACTAAACGTATGAGCGAAGACCTTACTGAATACCTGAAAGAACTCAACATCAAGGTAGCTTACCTACACAGCGATGTAGACACTCTTGACCGAACAGATATCTTGCGAGATCTAAGGCTTGGAGTATACGACGTACTCGTTGGTATTAACCTGCTGCGAGAAGGTTTGGACCTTCCAGAAGTAAGCCTTGTGGCAATCCTGGATGCAGACAAAGAAGGGTTCCTACGTAGTGAGCAAGCTCTAACGCAGACCGTAGGACGCGCCGCCAGACATAGTCAGGGTCACGTTATTATGTATGCCGACCGTGTAACCGGTAGTATGCAGCGCACCATTGACGAAACTACCAGGCGGCGAAAGATCCAGGAAGCCTACAACGCGGAACATAACATTACACCACGCGGGGTATCTTCTGAAATTACCGGTAGTATGAACGTCGAGTTACCCGAAGAGGCTAGGAAAGCTAAACTCAATCTCAAGAAGATACCGAAAGATGAATACGGTCACCTTATTAAGGATCTTTCTGCGCAGATGGATCTAGCAGCCGCTAACCTGGAGTTCGAAAAAGCCGCCGAGCTGCGGGACATTATTGAAGATATAAAGTCTAAGTCTTAGATTCGCGGGGCAACTCTTTGATGTGCATTCTGAGCAAGCGTCTGGCGTTGCATTCTTGTGTATAGACTCAATATGCCCGGCAGGTGTCCAAGCCCAGGTGTTAGTCGGCCGTCAAGACTTGTTAGACTAACCTGCTCAATATCTCTTACCGGATCCGTGAATGGATCATCCCCAAAGATCTCAACGCGACCCCTCTGTCCCTCTGGTGTTGCACTAAGTGCTCGACCTGAGTCGCCGTTCCATAGCTTGGGTAGTACTATTCCATGATGATGTGCGTCCTTAAGCGCGACAGATCGAGCAAGTGCAAGCGATCCTGCGAGGCCAATCTGCTTCATATGGGCAAGCAAGCCTACACCCTCTTTGCCAAGTTTATGTGCTTCTTTGAGTGCCTTGGCCCAAACAATTTCATTGATAAAGCAAGGTGCAACTGAGAGTAGATCATCAAGTGACTCTCCACAGTAGCCTTCGGCCACAGCAGCTGCAGAAAGAGTCTTACCACCGCCCTGTGATTCTCCATAAGCAGATAGGTCTAGGATCCTACGTATCACTCCTGCGTTTACTACTGCATGCACCAATCCAAGTGCTTCGTTAGCATCTTGACCCATAGAAATTGCGTCTCTGGTAGCTTCGTAGTAGCGCGGTGGCCCTTTGAGGATTACCCGCATGCCAAGAGTCATGAACTCGCGGGCGACCATATCATTGTGCGAGCCGTGTCGTGTGCCAGTTCCGAGCGGTGTTTGCATAAGTACTACTGGTAGTACGTCAGACTCGTCGGCACCAGCCGGTGTATAGACGCCACTCCGATGCTCTGCAAGCTCAGTGCCATATGTTCCAACCGCCACACTACCACCGGGGAGCTTCTTTACTCGCTCTACAAGTAGATGTCCGGCATGCGGCGCAAAGAGACTACCCACTCGTTTCTCAAAGTCAGACGTTGGAGATAATGTGTCGGGATCAAAAAATCCCCTTGCGATGGGCAAGGGGACTGTATCGGCGAATTGATTAGCTGTTTGCGCTCCAGGATCTCCTCCTGGCTGCATTTCCATATGTTCGGTTAGAACAGGTACTTCCGCCAATGCCATTTTTGTATTCCTTGAGCTAGGTTACCTTCATCGTAATCGTAACCGTAAGCTTTGTAAAGTATTTTACAGACCTCTCCTGTATTGTTTGCTGATTGTGTCCGCTGGATATTAACAGCGTAACCGTGTAAACTTATTCTTAAATGGCAGACCTCACGCGCGAAGATATATTACAATTGGCCCGACTTGCTAAGCTCGAGCTAACTGATGAAGAAATCAAGAAGTTCCAGAATGAACTAGGAGATATTTTAGGATACGTCGAAAAACTATCTGAAGTAGACGTCAAAGGGCTCAAACCAACCACACAGGTTACCGGCCTCGTGAACGTTATGCGTAATGATGAGATCAAGCCCTACCAGGCCGACCAACAGGCTCTACTTAAGAATTTGCCAGACCGTCAGGGCAATAACATTAAAGTTAGGCGTGTCCTGTGAGTGATACTACTGCAGCCATTCCTACCACTTCTCAGTGGCCAAGCCTCAAAGATCTTACTAGTCAAGTACAGTCCGGCAAAGTTACTGCTGTCGAACTTGTAGAACGAGCCCTAAAGACTATTGGCGAGAAGCAAGACTACCAGGCCATTATCGCGACCATAGCAGAGCGAGCACGAGCTCGGGCAGTTGAGATCGACAAACTTATTGCAGATGGCTCACATGTTGGCCGGCTAGCTGGTGTACCATTCATTGCCAAAGATAACTTCCTGGTGTTCGGTGCCGATACGACTGCTGCGAGTAATATCCTCAAAGGCTTTGATGCGCCGTACCAATCTACGGCTATTGAACGACTTGAGGCAGAAGGCGCTATCTGCGTAGCTAAAGCTAACCTAGATGCCTTTGCCCACGGGGGTAGTACCGAGAACAGTGACTTCTTTACAACCAAGAACCCTCACGACACTACCCGTGTGCCCGGCGGTTCTTCTGGTGGGTCAGCAGCCGCAGTACTACTTGATATGGCACCATTTGCCCTGGGTACCGATACCGGTGGCTCTATTCGTCAACCTGCATCCTTTACTGGTATTGTTGGTTACAAGCCAAGCTACGGTTTGGTGTCTCGTTCTGGTGTTATCGCTATGGCGAGTAGTACTGATACCATTGGACCGCTAGCTCGAACGGTGGAAGATGCGGCGTATGTAATAGATATCATGGCTGGGAAGGATTCGTTAGACAGTACTACTATCGACCGAGATGCCGCTGGGTATGACATTACAAGTCCTGAAAGCCTTGCTGGCAAGAAGATCGGCGTTATTAAAGAATACATGGGCGAAGGCCTCGACGCTGGGGTTAAGAAACAGATCGAGACGTCTCTTGAATCTCTGAAGGAAGCTGGAGCAGAGATCGTAGAAGTTAGTTTGCCAAGTCTCGAATACTCGCTCGGTGTGTACTACATTGTCGTTCCTGCCGAAATTAGCAGCAACCTGAGCCGCTATGACGGCCAGCGCTTCGGCTTTAGCGATAAGTCTGCGAAAGATCTTGAAGCAAGTTACGTACAAAGCCGAACCAAAGGCTTTGGTGCTGAAGCTAAGCGTCGCATCATGATTGGGGCATATGTACTTAGCAGCGGTTACTACGATGCCTATTACAACAAGGCTCAGACTGTGCGTACCAAGCTGATCAACGAATTCAATGAAGCCTTTAAGGATGTGGACTTCTTGGCTGGACCAACAGCCCCAACCGTCGCCTTTAAGATTGGCGAGAACGCCAGCGATCCACTACAAATGTACCTGGCCGACGTTATGACCGTAGGCCCAAGCCTGGTTGGTATTCCGTCATTGGTTATTCCTGCAGGTAAGGTAGATGGTATGCCGGTTGGATTACAGCTCATGGCTCCCCAAAAAGCTGATAGAATACTACTAAGCGTTGGAGCGACTGCTCAAGAAAAACTCTCAAAGGAACAAAAGTAACCCCATGAAACTAAAACTCATTCCACGCCGCAAGATCAAACCTGCCAAGTTCAAAGAGCAGTGGACTGAGCTGCAAAAGTTCTGCAAGAGTAAAGACACCTGGGCACTCGCTGTTATTAATGCCGACAAGCTTCTCGACGAAGCCCTCAAGAAGAAGCACCTCAAAGGCAAGAGCATGGGTGAACGCCTAGTAGACGCCCAGAAGTCTCTCACCGACAATGACAGTGTATGGTTTGCACATAACATGGCTAAGAAGCTCCTGGATGATTCATACGGCCGGCTCAAGGAAAGTGACGTTAAGAAATCTTTGGTGGGAGTCAGGCAGGCACTGCGTGACTTAGGGGCACTGGAGTAGGTCAGTAATGGTAACTAAAGAAGTTCGCGACCAGTACAAAGTAACCATTGGTATCGAGTGCCACGTACAGCTCAAGACAAATACCAAGTTGTTTGCAGCCGTTGGAAATGACGCCCGAGATGCTGAGCCCAATACCCTTATTAGTCACATCTGCTTAGGCATGCCCGGGGCACTACCCGTTCTCAACGAACAAGCCGTAGCCCTGGCGAGCAAAGCTGCCTTTGCGCTAAATTCAGTACCATCTCCGTTTAGTACCTTCGACCGTAAGCACTACTTCTACCCAGACCTTCCGCTTGGCTACCAGATTACGCAGTTCTACCAGCCCGTTGTGCTCGGTGGATCGGTGGATATTTTTGTAGATGGTAAGCCAAAGACCGTGAACATTACCCGTGCCCACTTAGAAGCAGACGCCGGTAAAAGTTCTCACCCAGCTGGAGCAGATTATTCATTAGTAGATCTTAACCGAGCCGGCACGCCGCTGCTCGAGATCGTGTCCGAACCAGACATTAATAGCCCTGCAGAAGCTCGAGCCTATGCTCACGAGCTGTATCTACTCATGAAGTATGCAGATGTGTCAGATGCCGATCTGTTCCATGGCAACATGCGTTTTGACGTCAATGTCAGTGTCAGTAAGACAGACGAACTTGGCACTCGAACTGAGACCAAGAACCTAAACTCCTTCCGCAGTGTCGAGAAAGCTGCTGAGTTTGAGGTTAACAGACAGATAGAGTTACTTGAAAAAGGGCAGAGTATTACCCAAGAGACTCGAGGCTGGGACGACGCTAAGCAAAAGACCTTTAGCCAGCGCGGTAAAGAACAAGCACATGACTACCGCTACATGCCCGAACCGGATATTCCGCCTGTACAACTAGATAGCGACTATATATCTCGGATTAAGGACAGCATGCCGGTCATGCCTGGTGAATGGCGCACTAAGCTCAGTGGTCTAGGGTTAGATGTTAGCCAGACAGATATCTTGCTTGATGCAGAAGTTGCGGACAGCACCGTAGACTACCTTGAGATCCTAGAGAAGAATCTCACTGACAAGGCTTTTGCCAAGCAGTTAGCTAACTGGTTTGTGAACATCGAGATCCCATTCCGAGCAGACGAGAACAACACCGTGTCATTGTCTAACGAAGGTCGGGCTACCGTGTACGCACAGACCGCTGCACTTGTCGGCGATAGCAAGCTCAGCTCAAGCAATGCGAAGCTCCTTATTACCGAGCTCCTGACTCACGAAACATTGCCTGAGAGTATCGAGAAGTACGCCGACGAACAAGGCTTTATCCAGGTGTCTGACACTGGTGAGATCGAGAAAGTCGTCATTGACGTTATTACTGCTAACCCGCAAGCAGCAGAAGATGTACGCAATGGCGAGATGAAGGCTATTGGATTCTTAGTAGGGCAGGTTATGAAGGCCAGTCTTGGTAAAGCTAACCCGGGTCTAGCACAAGAACTACTACGTAAGCATCTTCAATAAATAGCGAACAATGTAGATTTGACATCCGGTCGATTTAAGATTTGGCTGAGATAATGTAGCGATGGAGATATTCAAGTCTAAAGCCACATTGCTCGCAGGTACTTCCTATGACGAAGTGTACGTACACGCTCGTAAAGAACACAAGAAAGTCGAAAGCCTAACCAAACGGCATGCCTATGTTCGATCAAAATACTTTAATAACGCAAAAATTTTTCTTGATTTATTCTGGCCACATCTACTTCAGAAGCATATAGAGAAAAGAACTAAGCGACTCAAGTTATACACTGCCGCGATAGACCTTATGCGAAATACACATTCTCATCCACATACCGTAATCAAGCACGGAGATTACCTGCATAGGTTTTATGGAAAGACGAGGGACGGTGAAGAATATTGTGTGCAAGTAAAGCAAGATAAAAGATCTGGCCGGCTAGACTTCATGTCTGTCTTTCCGAAAAAACTTCCCTAAACAAAAAACCCTCCGCTGTGTAGCCTAGAAACTACGTGCCGAAGGTTTGATGCGGAGATAACAAAATGACATCTGTTATCGAACAACATAATATCATTATTCCGCCATACACTCAATCCAATATCTTACTGTAAGTAGACAATGGTCAACATGCTACACTATAGGCATGCAAGGTAAACCAGTACGCAAAGCTGTTATTGCCGCCGCCGGGTTCGGTACTCGCTTTTTGCCGCAAACCAAGGCTCTCCCCAAAGAAATGCTCCCGTTGGTAGATAAGCCAATTATCCAGTACATAGTAGAAGAACTCGTTGAAGCCGGGATAGAAGATATTGTTATTGTAACGGGGTATCACAAGCGGTCTATCGAAGATCACTTTGACCATATGAGCGCGGATCTGCGAGCTAACCTCCGCCAAGGTAACAAGTTGGAGCTGCTTGAGGAAACCAAGAAGATTTCTGAGCTTGCTAACTTTGCCTACATTCGACAGAAGGGTCCGTATGGAAGCGGCACACCGGTCATGAATGCCGAACACCTCATTGGTGACGAACCCTTTATCTACACCTTTGCCGATGACTTTATCGTGGCTGAGCCTTCACGATTTAAGCAGATGATCGACGTCTACGAGCAAACTGGCAGCAGTGTACTTACCTGTATTGAAGTTGAGAAAGATATCGACTACAAACGCTATGGTATCGTAGCTGGTGAAGAGATAGAACCAGGACTACTTCGTATGTCCACCATTATTGAGAAGCCGGGGAAAGAGAACGCACCGAGTAATCTTGCCAGCGTCAGTGGCTACTTGCTCACGCCGGACATTTTCCAACATCTGCACACGGAGGTAGGCAATCTACAAGAAGGTGTCGAGTTTTATATTCAGCCCGCTATGCAAAGGCTCATCGAGTCGGGTAAGGAAATACTCGCCTACAAGGTTAAGGGCGGTAAGTACTACGATACTGGCAATAAACTGGAGTACTTAAAGACCGTCGTAGACTTCGCACTTATGCACGATGGCCTCAAGGATGACTTCCGTGAATACCTCAAAAGTATTGTCGCTTGACATGACAGAGGTATAATAGAGATATGGATTTAAACACTACTCAACAAGTTCTCCTCGTTATTCTGTCCTCGTTCCTGGCAATCTTCTTACTAACCGGTATTATCATCGGGGTATTGACCATCAAGGTGCTCCGTAGTGTGAAGCACATTACCGAGAAAGCTGGTCAGATTGCAGATAAGGCAGAGGCTGTCAGCGAATTCTTCCAGCAGAGTGCCGGACCAGCTGCCATCGCTAAACTTGTTTCCAATATCGTGCATTCAGTTCGTGAAAATAAGAGGAAATAAGGAGTTATATGAATAAAGACACTAAACGTTTTGCTGTAGGTGCCGCAATTGCAGGGGCTGTAGGCTATCTAGCTGGTATCCTAACCGCACCAAAGAGTGGTAAAGAGACTCGTGAAGACGTAAAGAACACTGCCGTAAAGGCGAAGCGGGAAGCTGAAAAAGATCTGAAGAAACTTCACAGTGAAGTCATTAAGCAGATTGAACGTGCCAAGGGTGTTGGCAAGAAACTCAAAGACGAGCACAAGCCAGAACTCGACAAAGCTGTTGCCAAGGCTGTGAGCGCTAAGGACAAGGCTCGTGAGATGCTCACCGCGCTCCATGAAGGTGATGCTGACGACAAAGATCTTAAGACCGCTATTAAGGATGTGACTGACGCTGTTAGTCACCTAAAGACTTACCTCGATAAGCAATAGACAGAACAAGCCAACAAGAGTTATTATTGACAGTATTTATATATTATGTTAATATATTGATATGTATCGTACTAGTCTTCCCTTAAGTGGCAATCCTGCAGGCTTTATTGAAGCATATCCAAACATCGTCCCCCTACCTGGTGAGCAAACACTAGTTCTGGGTCCTGATGTAGATCTAGTAGTGCAGAACGTCTCACATTCTCACGCACCCTTACAAGGTTATGAGACGAGAGATATAACAAATATAGTAGGTAACTTATACCAGCGAGGTTCCGCTGTTCTTGACGGTTCTGCTCATGGCGGTGATACTCAAAAGATATATCTGCAGACACATCCTTCTGCCGGCGCAATAAACCAGCTCAGTACTGAACTAGGCGGTACACCGGGTGTAGACGTACCACTTGCCGTATACGTACCTGGCGCTAAAACTCCGCCCTCACAATTTACGAACACATACGAAGCTATGCACTGGCCGCTGGCAACAGAAATCTCTTACGATTCGGACGGGGCAGGCGACTTCTTCTACCACGATCGTGGGAAGGCACACTTACCGGCACTCTGGGGTGCCCCTAAGGGGTTTTGGGGAAATATGATATTTGATATACGCACTAGTGGCTTATCCGACGAAGAACTAACTGGCCTCATTGACAGGGGAACAATGGATGTAGCTCTCAGCCTAGAGCATTTGGATCTACACCAAGTTACGCCAGATACCGAACACACAAGGATGCCTTTGGATGACCGCTACGTAGCAGTTGCCCGGTGGCTAGGTATTAGTACTCGACTCGCAGCGGGCGGTCGAATATCATACTATGACTTTTTTGCAGCTAAAACTAGTAGACTCCTGGAACGTGCAACTCAATTAGCGCCATTGCTTAGGACAGCTCGTATGCGAAGAGGATTGCCTACTGACGTGAGTCCAGCGTCATAAGAATAACAAGCTATAAGTTCGTTGTAATTACGTGGTCCCCGGCATAAAACCGGGGACTTTTTCTATATAATAGAAGGGATAAGCTCGTTACTACGAGCACTGAGAGACTTAAGAGACAGGTAGGAGAGCTCGAGCCAGTGGCGACCAAGACAACACTAACACCAGCCGATTACGTACACCTGCACAACCACACACAGTATAGTTTGCTGGATGGTCTTACCAAGGTGCCTGCCCTCATGGACTACGTCAAAAAAGTCGGTATGGAAGCCGTAGCTATTACTGACCACGGTACTATGTCTGGCGCTATTGAATTCTACAAGACCGCTCATGCTAGTGGCGTGCGGCCGGTTATTGGTATGGAAACATACGTCGCTCCTAGAAAACATAATGACCGAGATCCTTCTAAAGATAAAACACCATTTCACCTTATCTTGCTAGCCATGAACAACCAGGGGTACGAGAACCTTATGCGACTAAGCAGTATTGCTAATCTGGATGGGTTCTACTACAAACCTCGTGTCGACCATGATCTTCTAGAGAAATACAATGAAGGACTCATCGTGCTCAGTGGCTGTATTGGTGGTGAAATCGGAGATGCGCTCCGTAACGACCAGTACGAGCAAGCTAAGAAGACCGCCGAGTGGTACAAGTCAGTCTTTGGGGACCGCTATTACATAGAGATCCAGGACCATGGTCACCCCAAGCACCAGAGCAGGTGGGATGAACAGGTAGCGGTAACCGAACAGAGCTTTAAACTGGCCAAGGAACTAGGTATCGAATGCGCACTAACCTGTGATGCCCACTACCTCACGCATGCCGACCAGGAAGCGCATGAGTTACTGTTATGCGTACAGACTGGCTCGTTCTTGAGCGACGAAAAGCGTATGAGCCTCAAAGAATTTGAATTGCATGTAACAGATCCGAATGAGATCATAGCCCGCTGGAGCGAAGAACATCCCGAGGTCATAACCAACACTAAAGCCATTGCCGACCGCTGTAAGGTAGACATTACACTGGGGCAGATCCTTATCCCTAAATTTCCCGTACCAGAAGGAGAAACCGAGAGTTCACACTTGCACAAGTGGGTATACCAAGGGTTGGCGTGGCGATACGGTGGCGTCAGTCAGGAGGACGCAGCAAAGCTAACAATCCCGCTGTGCAAAAAAACCCTTCCTAAGGCTATCCTCGAGCGGGCGGAATATGAACTATCTGTTATTAAAGAAATGGGTTTCAATGGCTACTTCCTGATTGTTGCTGACTTTATTAACTGGGGTAAACGAGAAGGTATTGTCTTTGGCCCGGGTCGGGGTTCGGCTGCTGGGTCAATTATTGCCTACGCTATGCGTATTACTGAGCTTGACCCGATCGAGTACGACCTGCTGTTTGAGCGCTTCTTGAACCCTGACCGTATTAGCATGCCGGATGTGGATATCGATATCCAGGATACCCGGCGGGATGAAGTTATCCAGTACTGTGTCCAGAAGTACGGCAAGGAACGGGTGGCTAATATTGTAACATTCGGTCGTATGGCCGCCCGTAACGCCGTACGAGATGTTTCCCGTGTACTACAAATTCCCTATGCTGAAGCTGACCGCTTATCTAAGATGATCCCACCGCCAGTACAGGGAAGACACATTCCACTGGCTACGTCTTTGGTCAAAGACCAGGACCTCAAAGCCGAGTATGAATCGAGTGAGCAGAGTAAGCGCATCTTTGACTTAGCTGTGCAAATGGAAGGCACCATTCGGAGTCACGGCATCCACGCCGCTGGTGTCGTGATCGCGCCAGATGAGATCGTCAAATTTGCTCCGCTCGAAATGGCACAGAAAGGCGTGGTATCTACGCAGTACTCAATGGGTCCCGTAGAAGAGCTCGGACTGCTTAAGATGGACTTCTTAGGGTTATCTAACTTGACCATTATTAAGAACGCTCTGCGTATTATTAAGCGTGTTAACGATGTAGACATAGACATATCGACTATTCCGCTGGATGACAAGAAGACCTTTGAGCTCTTGCAGCGAGGAGATACTACCGGAGTATTCCAGCTAGAATCTGCCGGTATGAAGCGCTACCTTCGTGAGCTTAAGCCCAGTGAGTTCGCTGACATTATTGCCATGGTAGCCTTATACCGCCCCGGACCAATGCAATTTATTGACGACTTTATTGCTCGTAAGCACGGGCTTATGGAAGTTACCTACGAACACGAAGGGCTACGTGCCGCACTATCTGAAACCTATGGTATTCTTGTCTACCAAGAACAGTTCATGCAGATCAGTAAGGATATGTGTGGCTTTACTGGGGGCCAAGCAGATACCCTCCGTAAGGCCATTGGGAAAAAACAGCGTGAGACTATGGCCAAGATGAAGGTGGCCTTTATCGACGGTATGATCGAAAACAGCAAAGTACCAAAGAGCTTTGCGGAAAAGTTCTGGGCCCAACTGGAAGCATTCGCTGACTACTGTTTCAATAAGAGCCACTCCGCTTGTTATGGCCTTATCGCCTACCAGACAGCCTATCTCAAGGCACATTACCCAGAGTCTTTCATGGCTGCCCTCATGACCAGTGACTACGACGATATTGACCGCTTGGCTATTGAGATCACCGAGTGTAACAACATGGGTATTACCGTGCTAGCACCAGATGTTAACGAATCGTTCGTGGAGTTCGCAGTCGTACCTGACAGTCACCAAATCCGCTTTGGCATGGCCGCCATTAAGAATGTCGGTACGGCAGCAGTAGAAGAGATCCTGCGAGCTCGTGCCGAAAGCCCATTTGCCGGCCTCGAAGATTTCTTCGAACGCGTCAGTGTGCGAATCGTGAACCGCAAAGCTCTGGAAAGTCTTATAAAGACTGGGGGACTGGATCGCTTCGGAGTACGAGCCCAACTGTTGGATAACCTAGATGTTCTTCTAGCCTACGGTAGCCGCATCCAGAAAGAGAAGGCTAGTGGACAAATTGATCTGTTCGGAGATGCTATTGAAGCCAGTGACGAAGTACGCCCCAAACTTAAGCTGACTGAACTTGCTGGCGAACCTGTCATGCGCGAGCAGCTACAATGGGAGCGAGAACTACTTGGCCTCTACCTTTCACAGCATCCACTGGAAGATTACAAAATCTGGCTTCGTGAACAGACCATACCAACGAATCTGCTGACTCCCGAGCTTCACAACAAGGCAGCAACAGTGGGTGGTGTTATCCTGGATTCTCGTGAAATTACTACCAAGAACGGCCAGAAGATGGCCTTCGTGCAGATTGCTGACGAGCATGGCGAGCTAGAGCTTATTCTATTCCCAAGAGTATACGGTGAAAGTGTGGACCTGTGGCAACGAGACACCGTCGTGCTGGTAACAGGGAAAATATCCGGAGAAGACCGAGATGGCAAAGTGTCGAACGAGGTAAAGATTCTGGTAGACTCGGCTCGAGAAATTACCCATGCCGAAGCTAAGAATTACATACCGAATATGAAGAAGCAGAAAGTACCCAAGAAGCCCGGAGCAAAGAAAAAGACGGAGAAGGTTTCTGGTAAGAGTGTGGATAGCACGGGATCTGGTGGTGAGCCGCGGCTCTATATAAAGTTAGCTAACAGCAACGACCAGCAAACTCTTATGCAACTTAAGTCTGTTATTGACCAACACAGTGGGTCTACGGAAGTAGTCCTGGTGCTCGGAGATAGCGACAACCGCCAAGTCATTAAACTCCCTATGCAAATTGGTCATACTGACGAAGTACATAAATCTCTGGCAGCTTTGGTTGGGGAAGCTAATATAAAGCTTAGCTAATAGCCTATCAATGCGTTAGTTGCTACAGATTATTACTTGCTTACTTGTTATGTTGCTATAGGATCACACCAACGTTGCGGGTGAGGATATACAGGGCGATAATAAGAAGTATTACGGCAATGTCTACCAACTTGTGCTTGTGCATGTAGCGCTCGCCTTTGACGAAGAATTTGTGTGCGGCAATACTGTGCTTAACAAGTACGTATGATCCGCCACCTAATACTAGAAGAACAAGTAGCCAGGTGAGCTCTAGACTGAAGTTGTTGATAAGCAGATCTATTCGACTAACTTTCTTGGGCTTTGCTGGACTGTAGATTACTGATGAGTCACGCGTGGTCTGATTACTAGACAGTTCTGGCTTAACTATCGTCATCTTGAAGTCAGCCGCCTGACCAGTGAGGTCAATAGGGGTCTCTGACTTAGCGCCACTAATCTCAACAATAACGGTGTGCTTACCCGTCTCGACATCCTTAAAGGTGACTTGTCCCTGCTTGTTTGTTATTGCTGTCTGTGGGTCTGAGTGAAGGGTTACTTTAGTATTTGCAGACGCCTTATTATTCTTGTCGGTAATGGTAAGTGTCACGGTGTGTTTTTGTGATGATTCAGCCGTAGGAGCAGCACTGCCAGTTGCTTGTGAGTTGACCGCAGGTCTAGTAGCTACCGGACCACCGCCACTCGGAGCTGGTGTTTGCGCTTGGGGTTGACTTGCTGGCGGACTGTACGGAGTGCCGTACATAGCGACCACAATGGTTTGCTCGGTTGCTGGGAAGTCCCCACAGTTATAGCCTGCGGCGTTGGCGATTCCAAAGCCTACATCTTGGTAGTCACCCAGAAGGTTGTCTCGGTGAGAAGGGCTGTTGTACCAGCCGGTTATGACAGCCGTACTGTCGTTAAAACCACATGCCAGGTTTTCACCAGCTCGGTTATAACTGTACCCGGCGTTGTTAATAAAGACCCATGGTGGGGAACCGTCTGGAGTATTGTGTGCCCAATAGTTTCGGGCAGCCATGTCATTAGCTTTGGCTTGAGCCGCTTGGGCCAATTTACCATTGTTACTGAGGCCGCCCAATCCGGCGGCAGAGCGTCGTTGATTCGTAGCAGCCAGAAGGCCACCTGGATCAATATTGGTAGCATAGGATAGGACCTGCTCTGTATTTACTGGAGTATTGTTACTACTTACTGTTCCTGAGCTTTTCTGACCAATTCTCAGTGTTGAAGTCGACACAAAACCCAGCGTGATAACGACGAGAAGCAGTAACGGCAAAAACGGCTTATACACTTTCAGGAAATGTGTAGTGCGTTTTTGGTGATGACCGTGGCGCTTACGGTGCGCCGAATGATTTCTGGTACTGCCAGGCATATTCCTTTAATTGTACCCCAACGCGCTTACGCTCGCCAAGTAAAGTCCTGGAAACGACAGTGATACATGGCCATGGCAGCGGCTTGGACCACGTTATATGACTCCTTGTGACCAAGCATGGGGATTTCTAATGCACCATCACACAGGTCTATGATTTCTTGTTCCAATCCCTCAACCTCACGGCCTAAGATAATGGCAACTTTTTCTGGCGTCTTGAGAGTCTTTAGTCTCACTGAATCGGGTGTCTGTTCGAGCGCGTAGACGATGAAGCCTTGCTTCTTGAGCTCTGCAATGACACCAGGCAAAGATTCAGTGTGCTCCCACGGCACAAGATCTTCTGCACCAAGGGCGGTTTTACTAATCTGTTTGGTAAGCTTGGCAGACATATGCGGCAAGCGGGTATCGTGCTTAGTGACTGGATATGGTGTGTATCCACTTAGGTAAACTTTGGCTATTGCCAGACCCTCCGCTGTGCGCAACAAGGAGCCAACATTGTGGGTGCTACGCATATTGTGAGCAATGACGATAATTTGTCGCATGGCCACTACTATACAAGAGGTGGGCTAGGAGTAATAGCATTAGTTTGACTGTATATATCCTGCTTATGCCTATATAATAGTAGTAATGTCTGAAGATATTCGACTCACTGAAGAGCAGTCCACACTGCGCCGCGCCCGTTTACTGGGGCTTAATTATATTGATACTTCTCAACCCGGGCCTAAACCTATCTTCAAGGACTTCATGCCCAATGAAGAACTCTACTCTCTAAAGATCATTCCGCTGGAAGTCAGTCAGAATAAAGTTGTCTTTGGTATTACAACGACTACTTCACAACAGACCATGAACGCCCTCACCCAACGTTTCATGGACCAGCGTGTTAGTTATGTTCTTATCTCTGATACTGGCTTCCGAGATTACATGAAGCTCTACGACCCACCAAAACAAGTGGTCTACCAAGACATCTCTATTAATGGCACAGCTGGTACGCAAGACTCTCTTATCGAGCAGGTGTCTGCAACCTTAGATCAGGTGCGGGCAGATGACATGCTGGCCTATCTCACCGACCAGGCCCACAAGCTTGAAGCTTCTGACATTCACATTGAGAACCAGCCTGACATTGTACGCATCCGTTTCCGTATCGACGGCGTACTGCATCCAATTGCCCGTATCAGTCACGAACGTAGTCGTATGCTCACGTCCGCCATTGCCAGCAGCGCCAACGTCTCGACTTCTGCCAACGAAGCACAGCAAGGTCACATCACTCAGCGCGTCACCATGGCTGACAAGTCTACGGTAGATGTAAACCTCCGTGTTGAGACCGTACCCGCTATTAATGGTATGGACATCGTTATGCGCCTGTTCAACATGAAGGCAGATATGTACAACCTGGACCGACTCGGTCTGGAACCGTATGAACGTGCCGTCGTAGATGCCATTATCCGTAAGCCAAGTGGCCTGGTACTAGCCGTTGGTCCTACTGGCTCCGGTAAGACTACAACACTGTATTCCATGCTTAATACCCTTAACAGTGATACCCGGAAGATTATTACCATCGAAGACCCAGTAGAATACCAGTTCGCTGGTATCACTCAGGTGTCTATCACTACACAGAGTAGCCAGGAGACGTCGTTTGCCGAGAAACTCCGTGCCGTGCTACGTCTTGACCCAGACGTCGTCATGGTTGGTGAGATTCGAGATAACGATACCGCCAAAACCGCACTGCAGGCATCGCTCACCGGACACCTTGTACTTTCTACCTTTCACGCCAGTTCAGCAGCGGCCGCTATGACTCGTATGGTAGATATTATTGGCCAGAACCCACTGTTTACTTCTGCTATCCGGTTGATCATGGCTCAGCGTCTGGTTAGAAAACTGGACGATGCCAGTAAGGTTGCTTACCAACCTGACGAAGCGACTAAGAAGCGACTGCAGGCTATTGTTGATACCTTTCCAGAGAACGTGCAAAAGCCAGATCTTAGTAACGTAACATTGTATAAAGCTGGCACTTCACCAGAGAATCCGTTTGGCTTTAAGGGCCAGATAGCTCTCCGTGAACAACTAGTAATGACCGATCCACTTCGCGAATTACTCACGAGGCCAACAGCCGAAATAACTACCCAGCAGCTTGAATCAGCCGCCATCGAGGGTGGAATGCTAACCATGCTGCACAATGCAGTGCTGCGTCTACTCAAGGGCGAAACAACACTCGAAGAAGTGTTCCGTGTACTTGGCTAAAACTTCCGCTAGCGCATCAACAGTATCTGTACTATACTATCGCCTTTATGAGTGCGAATCTTACTTCAACTGGTGAAAGCGTCTACACAGCAATCCCTATAGGGCAGAGGGGAGATAACTCGGTATATAACACTGTTGCAGCTATTTTGAGAGACTCAGAGCCAGGGAAGATACTGGATATTGGTGCGAGCGATGGAGTAGCCAATTTTGCCGAGCGACTAACTGAGTCTGGTTCTGTTGTGGGCCTGGATATAACCAGTGCCGCAACCGAGCATAATGAGACTGAACTTCCGATTCAAGGCAACGCCCTGCAGCTACCATTTCGAGATCGTAGTTTCTCACGTATCTTAGCGCTCGACATTATTGAACATCTTACAGTAAAAGAAGCTCGTCAGGCGTTGGCCGAAGTACAACGGGTTGGTACTCCAGATCATCGGCTCATAGTGTCCATGCCCATCATTAGTCCGACACGGGTAATGACGTGGGTTGAGGGGTTACGCTCCGTAAAAGAAGGTCAGCGGCCAGAGACCGGATTGTTTGATCGCACTCACCGAATATTAGCCGGGCCACTACTCCACTCATGGCTCTTCAGGGGTGCTGGCTATGAAACAACTGCCGCATACGATACTGTTGCGCACACTAATGGCGCACGACGTGTTAAAGGCGCAGACATACTGCCGGCGGCCATCTCCAACGAGGGCACAAGCCGTCAAGCCAGATTAGCGCAACTGTATGACGCATTTCAAGGTTCCAGAACCGCTAGCTCGATACTTGGTCATGCCATGGCATATCAGCGTCTATACGTATTACGTCCTGAGAAACCCGCAGGCCTGTAGATTATACGATAACTTTAGCTATTTCAGGCACCAGACGATCGTCCAAGTTGCTTGGGATAATCTGATCCACAGTAGGATTCTCAACTAGTCCGGCAATAACCTCAGCTGCAGCGATCTTATGTTCGTCAGTAATTTTACTTACTCGGTTGTCGAGGGCGCCACGGAATATCCCCGGGAAGGCCAGTGAGTTATTAACTTGATTAGGGAAGTCACTACGACCAGTAGCCATAATGGCTACCCCAGCAGCCTTTGCCTCGTCGGGCATAATCTCAGGTGTTGGGTTAGCCATAGCAAAGACAATAGGGTCCTTGGCCATAGTCTTGACCATATCTGCGGTGAGTAGTCCAGCCTTAGAGACACCGATAAAGATGTCCGCACCCTTCAGTGCGTCTTCGAGGCTGCCAGATACATTATTCTTGTTGGTTACTTCGAGCAGTTTCTTCTTTTCGTCGTTGAGGTCACTGCGATCGCTACTAACAATGCCCTTACTGTCTACCGCCAGAATTTCTGGTTGGGTGTATAAGTAGAGAAGCTTTATGATGGCTGTACCAGCAGCACCAGCTCCCACGCAGACGATACGACAGTCGACAAGGTTGCGTCCGGTGATCTTCATTGCATTAATGAGGCCTGCCAGTACAACAATAGCTGTTCCGTGTTGGTCATCGTGAAAGACCGGGATACTCAGTTCTGCTTTGAGACGCTCCTCTACTTCAAAGCAAATAGGGGCAGCAATATCCTCTAAGTTAATACCACCAAAACTTGGAGCAATCGCTTTCACGGCTGCTACAATCTCGTCCGCGCTATGCACGTCTAAGATAATAGGCACGGCATCGATGTCAGCAAAGTGCTTAAACAACATAGCTTTGCCTTCCATAACGGGGAGGGCGCCATATGGCCCAATATCTCCGAGGCCGAGTACGGCAGATCCATCACTGATAACTGCCACGTTATTATTCAGCCAGGTGTAGTCTCGGGCTTCTTCCGGATGCTCAGCAACATGGCTACTCACCGCAGCCACACCGGGAGTGTAATAGGTACTTAGTTTACCTTGGCTATCTAGCTTGTCTTTCAGACTTACGGCTATCTTACCTTTGAGTTCTTTGTGTTTCTTGAGTGCTTCTTCGCTAAAATTCATGCTTACTACTATACGGAGACTGGGGCTCAGAAACCAGTTTCAATATAACAACAGATATGCTATACTTGTGGGAACGACAAAAATAGTGTAAGGTTAATAGGATAAATTCAGGTTATTTTGTTATGGAATCAGTACTAAAACAAATCGAGAATCGTTATAAAAAGCACGCCGTGGTAGATGTTCGCCCTGGCGACACTGTTCGCGTGCACCAGAAGATTAAAGAAGGCAACAAAGAGCGTGTGCAGATCTTCGAAGGTCTTGTCATTCGTGTTGGCCGTAAGGGTAGCCTTACCTCAACAATTGCCGTACGGCGTGTAGCCAGTGGTATCGGTGTTGAGAAGACCTATCTCCTACACTCACCACTCGTTGTTAAGGTAGAAGTTACTAAGCGAAGTAAAGTTCGACGTAACTACCTCACCTACATGCGTGCTCGAACTGGTAAAGCTGCTCGTCTAACTGGCGTTGCTTTCGACAAGGAAGTTAACGACATTCCTGAAGACCCAGCAATTCTAGAAGCAGAACGCATTGCCAAGGAAGAAGCTGCAAAAGAACATGCCGCAGCAGAAGCCGCCAAGGCTGCCGAAGAAGCTGACGCTGAGGCTAAAGTAGAAGCTGCGAAAGCTGCTCACGAAGAAGCGGAAGCAAAGTAGTAGCTCGAACTTAAGATTACTAAGCCGCCCTCCGGGGCGGTTTTTTGTTATGATGTGCTAATGAAACGAGTAACAATCGTCGGGTGCCCTGGTGCCGGAAAATCAACATTCGCCCGTGCGTTATCTGAAAAGACAAAGATTCCGGTACAGCATCTTGATTTCTACTACCACCAGAAGGGCTGCGACTACGAGAACAACAAGCAGGACTGGCTCGATACATTGGCAGAGATTACATCTGGTGACTCATGGATTATTGAAGGTAATTACGGTTCATCTTATAAGCAACGAATACCTAAGTCGGACACACTAATCTTTATGGATATGCCCAGCTGGCTGTCGATATGGAGTGTCCTGAAAAGACGTTTTCAGTATAGGGATAAAAGACGAACAGAGATGCCAGATGATTGGGTTGAGAAAATAGATCCCATTTTCTTTAAGTTCGTTGTACTCTTTAGAATAAAGTCGAGGAAAGATGTAATCGCTGGAATTGAAAAATACAAACATGACAACCTAGAGGTTATAACCTTCACAACCCGCAAAGCTGCCTACCAGTGGCTAGAGGAACAAGCACCTACGCTAGAAACGGGCAGGTAATCGTGAATATAGTCGGCATAGATGAGGTAGGCAGAGGCTGCTGGGCAGGACCACTGGTAGCCGGTGCCGTATTACTACACCCTGACTTTGTTACAGACGACTCGCACCGTCTCTGGAAATTAGGTGACTCTAAGAAACTAAGTAAGAAACAACGTGAGCTAGCTGATACGCACATTCGCGATGAAGCCCTGGCGTATGGACTTGGTTGGGTCAGCCCAGAGGAAGTGGACAAACTGGGCCTTACGCAAGCCGTACGACTGGCTATGCAACGAGCGGTTATGCAGATCAAACATATCTATGAGCAGATCATTATAGATGGTGACTATAACTTCCTGCATGACCACCCACTGGCCAGTACACTTGTTAAGGCAGATAGCCTTATCCCGTCTGTAAGTGCAGCCAGCATTATCGCCAAGGTTGCTCGAGATAATTACATGGCGGAGCTTGCTCAAGAGCATCCGGAGTACGGGTTCGAGAAGCATGCTGGATACGGGACAAAGCTGCACCAGCAAGCGCTTGCAGAATTTGGGATTACCATGCATCACCGAAGGAGTTATAAACCGATACAGAGATATAGCTAGATGGACTTAAGTATGGCACATTATATATTTTTGTTATATAATATACGTCATCATGGATTATACGTCAGGACCCTGGAGTGCAGAAAAGTATGCGACTGTAGCAGCACAGTTTGTTACTCGTGAAATTGGAGCAACCTGCCCGATGCCCGATGAAGACTGCGAACTTGAACAGGTAGAGGCACAAATCCATCCTCCCGCGGCAACCGAACGAACCGAAGTGGCCGGCACGGATATACTTCCAATAGGGGTAGTGGTAACATGCGCGTTGGATGACCAATGTCCGCTCAGTCCAGAAGCTCTTAAACAGTGCGTAAGTCGAGGACTGGAACGTACTGCCCTCGCCGGTAATAGTCCGATCAACTAGCCTCTAGGCTTGCTTAAAGAATGCCTTAACAAGCTTCAGATCTCGTTTCTTCCAAGCAGACTGCCACTCGATCATCTCCAGGCCTTGGTTGTAAGATCGCTCGAAGGACGGCGACAGAACTCCGGTAAAGAATTCGCGGTACTCTTCAATGAAATTCTCATCACCAAAGCCACGGGCTACATATATAGGGATACGGTAGAAAGCTAGGTCGTTGCCGAGGTTGTCATCGAGCCATTTCCAGTTCTCTTTGAGCCACTTCCATGCAGCGTCTCGGGCAAAGCGATTAGTAAAGCTATATGCCAGCCAATAGGCAACGTCTTGCAGACGCACATGTTCACTGTTAATCAGACCAAGTGCACGTTCCACGAGTTCTGGTTGTTTAAAGCCAGTCAGGGCTGCGCAGAGATTGAGCTTTTCTTCGTTGGAGTGAGTACTGTTATGCATGGCTAGCAGTTTATTAAACTCTGCTTCGCCACCAGTGCGAGCAACCGTACCGTACACCACACCACGCAGGTCAGGGTCCAGCGCTGCATTGCGTAGACTTGGTCGACGACCGGGTACACGCATTTCAACCGTCAGTTCAGTTGGGTCGTGCATATCAGCAAAGCGCTCTTTAGCGTAGGCTACAATTTCAGGGTCTTCGGCAGAAGAAGCCATACCTAGTATGGTAGGGCGGAGTAAGCGGTCAAAGTGTGATTCATGCGACTCAATGGTCCAACCGAGGCGTTTCACTTGTTTAGCAGTTAGTTTACGTACATATGGCTTCATGGCCTCGCGGACTTCGTCGTCATCCATAACCATACGGATACTACCGAGTGTACCGGCCATGACGTCCCACACAGCATTATCTTCCTCGTTCTGGTAAGCGCTCAGTAGGTTCAGTGCTTCTGCAGCGTCTAGCTTACCGGCTTTAGCGGCTTCAGTTACGTCGGCCAGGATACCAAGTCGATCTAGCGGTTCGAAGTGACCAGTCTTGATGCGACTGGCAAGTGCCTGCAGATGACTAGCATTATATACGGTGCGGTAGAAGCCACTACCACCAGTGTTAAGCTTTAGTTTAGATAGATCGTCTGCGGGGATTTGCTGCTCTTTGGTCTCGAAACGATCTGGTAGACCCTTTTGTGAGGCAAGTAAAGGTATTGGCCACAGCTGGGCGTCGCCTTGGGCCTTAGACTTCGGATTAACAACAAAGCGTTGCTGAGTAAGGTGCAGGCCGTTTTCGTCTACATCTGCGTGCACAATCGGGTAGCCGGTTTGACTAGTCCAGGCATGCATGAAATCACTAACGGGCTTCTTAGATACTTCTTCCAATGCCTCCCATAGGTCACTGGTTACGGTGTTCTTATATGAGTGCTTTTTGAGGTAGTATTGCAAGCCTGATTGGAAGGATTCAGGACCAAGGTAGTTGTATAGCATATGAATAACACTGGATCCCTTGCTGTAGCTAATGGCGTCAAAGATAGTGCGGATTTCGTCAGGGTGGTTGATAGCTACTTCAATAGGGTGGGTGTGTTCCAGGGCATCTAGCTTAAGAGCCTGCTGTTGCTCGTCCACGATGAACTGGGTCCACATCTTCCAGTTTGGATATAGGTGATCTACCGCCAAGTACTCGAACCAAGAAGCAAAGCCTTCGTTAAGCCATAGGTCGGTCCACCACTGCATGGTGACCAGGTTACCGAACCATTGGTGGGTTAGCTCATGGGCGACTACCATGGCCACGTACTGCTTCATACCAAGGCTGGTGTTCTCAGGATCAACAAGTAAGGTTTGTTCGCGGTAGGTAATACAACCCCAGTTCTCCATGGCGCCACTAGCAAAGTCGGGCAGGGCGATCATGTCACATTTCTCAAGTGGGTAGTCAATGTCAAAGTATTCACTGTAGAAATCCAAACACTTTACTGCAGTTTCTAGGGCGAACTCAGTGAAGGTTACGTTGTCAGGAGTAGCGTAGGTGCGTACCGTAACGCCTTTCTTGGTCTTAGCTTCGAGGTATCCCATCTCGCCAAACACAAAAGCGAGTAGATAGGTGCTCATGTGTGGTGTCGTCTCAAAGGTAGTGTGTACCATGTCACCTTGCTCTACCTGCTTCTTTACCGGTGTGTTGGCTATGACGGTCTCGCCCTTTGGCGTGGTCAGACTGAGGTCAAAGGTAGCTTTGGCTTCTGGTTCGTCAATACTAGGGAAGACTTCACGGGCGTGGTGACTTTCGAATTGAGTAGCAATGAGTTTTTTGTCCTGGCCATCGTGCTTGAAGAAGCATGGATATACTCCGTTCATGGCCCGGGTGATGGTACCTTCGAACTCTAAGGTTACGGTGTACTTGCCTGGGTAGAGCAGTTTTTCTGAGTGTAGACGTACTTCGTCGAACGTACCGTGATGGTTAATACGGTCAATGTCTACTTCTTTGTCACCTTGTTTGTCGTGAAACACCGCGTGCGCTTTAGTAATCTTGAGATCTTTCTGGTGGAAGGTCAGGCGCTGACTGGGACGGCCAGTCTTCTGGCCGGAAATAATAACGGAACCGGTGAAGGTCATGGCTTCTCGATCCGGAATAAGGTCGAGAATGTAGTGCGTTGGTTTGAATTGGTCGTAGAGTCGGGTTACTTTTTTCATTCTCTCTAGTGTAGCATTTAGTCTTAAAGATATTACAGACTTGCAATAAGTAATAATGCTACTGCTTGCAAAGTAGCGTTTTTAAGTAGAAAATTCATGTCATGATTAATCGAGCAAACGGTGACCCCAGCTTATTTTGGCGACGTGTAGCTCCTGTAGCGCTAGGGGTAATGATGTTAACTGGCTGTAGCGACTCAAATGAACCCACAACAGTAGTAAGTGACCGACCCGTAGCTGCTGCAGAAAAAGCAGAGCGTAATCGACTCTTTAGCATTGATTACGAATTTGTAGATGGTCGTATGGCTAGAAGAACAACTGCCAATGATGGTAGCCTGGACGTGAACGGTGCGACGACTATTGGATGGTGCGAACTAAACGACTTAGTCGAAATGACAGACGTATCTAATGGCTCGACCGAAGAGCGCTCCCCCAATCATCCGGCATGTGATGATCGCAGACTTGATCCCAAAGACTTCGGCGTAAAAGAGTAGGCTTGAATATTTCTGCGTAATCGCTATAATATGTCTTAGTTCATCCGGCCACCTGGTCGGATTTTTTCATATAAATGATAAAAAGGAGAATTGATATGGAACTAGATATGAAAGGTCTGGCATTAGCCGTAAAGACCATTGCCGAAGAGAAGAACCTACCAGAAGAATCAGTACAAGAAATTGTAGAGCAAGCACTTGCTGCTGCTTACCGTCGTGATTACGGTGACCGCGAACAAGAGGTTCGTATTACCATGAACCTCAACAACGGTGAAGTAGATGCCTACATTAGTAAGGAAATTGTAGAGCGTGTTGGTGATGACCGCTTTGAGATTAGTCTTAGCGATGCCCAAGTTATGCGAAAGAATGCAGCTATTGGTGAAACCGTAGAGATCCACGAAAAAGTAGAAAACTTTGGTCGTGTTGCTGCCCAGACTGCCAAGCAAGTTATCTTGCAACGTCTTCGTGAAGCAGAACGAGAGATAGTAATGGCTGAATACGACGACAAGATCGGTACCATTATTAATGGTCTCGTATCTCGTGTTGAAGGTATGATCGTCCGTATCGACCTTGGTAAAGCCCAAGGTATTATGCCAAAGAGCGAACAGATCCAGGGCGAGCGCTACTACCCAGGCCAACGCCTCAAGGTATTCTTGAAGGACGTCGAGCGCGGTTTCCGTGGCCCACAACTTGTTGTTAGTCGTGGTAGCTCAGAATTTATCCGTGACCTATTTCAGAACGAAGTACCTGAAATGGAAAGTGGCATGGTAGAGATTAAGAATATCGCCCGTGAAGCTGGTGTACGCAGTAAGATTGCTGTTGCAAGCAGCACGCAAGGTGTAGATCCAGTCGGTACCTTTGTTGGTGGCCATGGTACTCGCGTGAATGCCGTAATGAGCGAGATCGGTGAACAAGAGAAGATTGACATCGTAGTATTCGACGAAGACCCAAAGACCTACATTGTAAACGCCCTGAGTCCAACCAAGGTTACCAAGGTAGAGATTAACGAAGCTGAGAAGAAGGCAACTGTTATCGTACCTGAAGATCAACTAAGCATCGCTATTGGTAAGAGCGGCCAGAACGTCCGACTTGCTAGCAAGCTTACTGGTTACGACCTCGATATCTCCGGAGAAGAGCCAAAGCCAGAACCAAAAGCAGAAGCAAAGCCAGCTCAACCTGCAGGACCAAAGCCAATGCCACGGCTCAAGCGAAAAGAACAGCTTGAGAGCAGCCTACTTGAAGCGATCGAAGAGCACGGCGAATAGTTCTCGCTAAGGCCCAGTATGGCTGAAAGCCTCAATCCCAACCTCACCATATATCCTGCACTTCTAGACAAAGGATTAGTCCAGGCTGCTCGACAGGATGTGCTAGATATGGTTGACAGACGATACGAAGAACCGTTTATTTCTAATGCAGGTGCATGGGAAATAGCTGGCTCAATGTATTACGCGGTCCTAGCCAGGAGTTCACCTCGACAGCCTGATCGCGCCGCAATATCTGAGAACACGGCAGAATTTGGCTACACCGCACTGTGCGAAGTTATAGCTATTGTGGAAGATAAAATGAGAGTAAATGATCGTCCATTAGGATTTCTTATTGGCGTATCACCGGCTGGAGTTGACCTACCAATACATGCTGATCCTTACCACGACCGATCGTATGTAACTGGGCTGAGTGGTACAGTTGAGGCAACCGTCGGAGACTACGTATTTACGCATCGCCCTGGCACAACATACTCATTTGATCGAGCAGACATAGCGGGGAGGCGCGTTGCGCACGGATTTACTAATGGGGATAGTGAACGAATTGCTCTTCTACAACGTCAATTCCACTAGATAATTAGCACTCTTGCACGCGGAGTGCTAATTTAGTATTATGGACTTAGCGATCCTAACCGCTAGAAACATGGGTACAAACACATGCAAAACACACCTGACTTCCAAGACTTTTTAAATCATCTCACAGACAATGCGCTGCAGAGCCTGAAGCACGCCGATGCAATTGCGCGCAGCTTTGGTAGTGCCTATATCGGCACTGAGCATTTGCTACTGGGTGTCCTTGCTCAAGACAGCAGCATGGGCGCCAAGTTACTTGAAGGTGCAGGCGTTACCCTTGACCGCGCCCGCCTAGCACTCAACCTCACCCCTAAGACCATCGTTATGAATACCACCCAGGCAAAGGGGCTCAGCGAAACCGCTAAGTTGACCCTCAAGATGGCCTATGACGTCGCCCAGGACTTCACCCAGGAGTACTGCGGGACGGAGCACATCCTGTACAGCATCCTTTCTCAGAAGAACGCTCGGGCAACTTTACTACTTAAGGATATGAACATTAACGTCGACGGCCTTACCGGTGAACTAGAACAATTCCTGAGCCGGCAGCAGAGCGAAGAAGGTGGCGATACCGCCACCCGTAAGCGTGGCAAAAAGGCACGTAAGACTGCTCTTGATTTCTTTGGTACTGACCTCACCGCTCAAGCCCGTGAGCAGAAGCTGGATCCGGTAGTCGGCCGTGAGAAGCAAATCCGGCGCGTTATTACGATTCTTAACCGTCGTACTAAGAACAATCCGGTTCTTATTGGTGAACCAGGTGTTGGTAAGACGGCTATCGTTGAAGGCCTGGCCCAACGCATTATCGCTGAGGATGTGCCTGACAGTTTGATCGACAAGCGTATTATTATGCTCGATCTTGCTGCCATGATCGCCGGTACGAAGTACCGTGGTGAGTTCGAAGAACGACTCAAGAAAGTCATGGCTGAACTTGAAGACGACAAGAAGACCATTGTCTTCATTGACGAGCTACACCTTATTGTCGGTGCTGGTTCTGCTGAAGGCGCCATGGATGCTGGTAATATCTTAAAGCCCGCTCTAGCCCGCGGCAAGATGCAGATGATCGGGGCTACTACAACCGACGAATACACCAAACACATTGAGAAAGATGCTGCTCTCGAGCGGCGCTTCCAGCCCGTACAGGTTCCTGAGACAACCGTGCCTGAGACATTGGCCATACTAAAGGGTTTACGCAAGCACTACGAAGCATTTCATAACGTAACAGTCGATGACGAAGTCCTGACAGACATTGTCAGCTTTGCCGAACGCTACATCAACGACCGCTTCATGCCTGATAAAGCTATTGACCTACTAGACGAAACGTCAGCCCACCTCCGCGTCGATCGCGGCAAGACACCGCCTGAAGTACGTAAACTCCAAAAGGAACTCAAGCTGGTTAATACCCGTATTGACGAAGCAGTAGAAGCAGAAGACTACGAGAAGGCTGCACGCTCTAAGACTCGTGCCAGCCAGATCGACGAAGAACTCAAGGAACTACAGAAAACCACAAAGACTAGTTCTCAACTTGTCGTCACGAGTGACGATGTTGCTGATGTCGTAGCTCGCATGACTGGTGTGCCCGTACAACGAGTTATCCGAACCGAGGCTAAGCACCTGCTTGCTCTAGAGAAAACTCTTGGTAAGCATGTTATTGGCCAATCTGAAGCTGTTGAAGCGGTAGCTAAAGCTATTCGCCGCAGTCGCTCTGGTGTCGGCAGTGCCCGACGACCTATTGGGTCATTCGTGTTCCTTGGCCCAACCGGAGTTGGTAAAACCGAACTTGCCCGCGTACTGGCTGACCAGTTCTTTGGTAGTCGTGACGCCTTGGTAAAGATCGACATGAGTGAATTTAGCGAACGACATAACGTATCGCGTCTTGTAGGTGCTCCCGCTGGATATGTCGGCTATGACGAAGGAGGTCAGTTAACAGACAAGATCCGTCGGCAACCATATAGCTTAGTACTCTTTGATGAAATCGAGAAAGCTCACCCTGAGGTCTTTAATATGCTCCTCCAAATTCTAGAGGACGGTGTGCTTACTGACGCCAAGGGCCGGAAGATAGACTTCACTAATACGATCATTATCATGACCAGCAACGTTGGTGCAGATAAACTCCAGAAAGAAGCATCTCTCGGGTTCCAGGCTACAGATAAGCAAGATCAGAAAGATCTCGACAGCCTACATGCCAGGAATAAGGACAAGGTGCAAGACGAACTCAAGAAACTCATGCGCCCAGAACTACTCAACCGTATCGACAAGGTTATCGTTTTCCGAGCACTTACCCAAGCTGACGCCCTCAAAATTCTAGACCTCCAGCTTAATGAATTATCTGATCGTCTGGTTAAACATGGACTTGGTATCGAACCGACCTTGAAAGCCAAGAAGCACATGCTTAAAGAAGGCTATGATGCCCACAACGGCGTGCGTCCCATGCGAAGACTTATCCAAGATACTATCGAAGATAATATCGCCGAAGGACTACTCAAAGATGAGTATCTCAAGGGAGATATCGTCAAGGTAGATGTCAAAGACAGTGAACTTGCCTACACTACCGCCCAAGAGTAGACAGTAGTCACACGTCACTAAGACTAGCTACAACTATGCATTACCGCTTATACTAGCAGTATGCAACCAAAGAAACGATTGCGGCTTTCCAGAGTTCTGTTTTACGTTTCCGTCATCGCCGCTGTCAGCATTGGTTTCTGGCAACGTCAGAACATCCAAGATTGGTGGCAACTACGTGACTACCGACCATCTGTGACCATAACGTCACTGGCCACCAATGCCGAGATGACAGACAAGGGTCGCCGAATCTTCTACGTCAGCAAACCAGCCGTCCAAGAGAAAACAGCGTTCTATGTCAGCTGCGAAGAAGGGGAAACCACCATAGTCCTCGGCTGCTACAAACCAGGCCGCGGTATATATCTACTCAAAGTAGATGACCAGCGACTGGCAGGTGTCGAAGAAGTAACTGCCGCCCATGAGATGCTGCATGCTGCATATGGTCGTCTTGACTTTACTCAGCAGCGCCGTGTTACCAAGCTCCTAAACGACACGTATGCATCACTAAACGACAAGGGAATACAGGATAAGATCGACCTGTATAAGCAGAGTGGGGCAGACATCACTAATGAGCTGCACTCAATCCTAGGGACCGAAGTTGCTAACTTGCCGCCAGAACTTGAAACCTACTACAAACAGTATTTTGAAAATCGAGCAACCGTCGTCAAGCTAGCAGCACAATACCAAGCTGAGTTTACGAGTCGTAAGAATAGAGTGGCAGAACTCGATAAACAACTCGAAGAAATTGAGAAGCAGGTGACTGCCAATAACGAAACTCTCAAGGCCCAGAAAGTCGCTATAGATGCCGAGGCTGCACGGCTTACCACTCTGCGGCAACAGAACCAGATCGCTGAGTACAACGCGGGCGTAGATGCATACAATCAGAGCCTACAACCATTTAGGGTTCTGCAGGGACAGACCCAAACCCTCGTTGACCAGTACAAGGCTATCCTTGACGAACGTAATGCCGTAGCCGTGGAAGCACAAGAACTCAATAAAGCATTGGATAGTCGCATCCAGACAACGACTGACACAGTTCAGTAAGCATCACCTGCTTGGTCTGGTAGAATAGATACACACGAGAGGGAGTTTCACTAGATGGCTAAAAAGAATGTCCGGTATGAATGCAGTAACTGTGGAGCAATCGCCTCTACCTGGACTGGACGTTGCCACAGTTGCGGTGAATGGAACACCCTACAGGAACAGCTCCTTGTTGATTCTGTAAGCGCAGCCACGCAGTCCGGAACTGCTCTTGCCCCAGCCAGTATTCAGAAAATTACCAAGTCAAGCAAAGAGCCTAGGTTATCTACCGGCATGAGTGAAGTAGATGACGTCCTCGGTGGTGGATTTGTAGCGGGAAGCGTTACACTCATCGCTGGCCAGCCCGGTATTGGTAAAAGTACCTTGCTGTTACAGCTTGCTAGTGCTCTTGGTAAAACTCACCCTATTCTGTATGTCAGCGGTGAGGAATCAATGCACCAGGTTGCTATGCGTGCCGAACGCCTCAATGCTAAAAGCTCCAAGTTGCAGCTTGCAGCCAGCTCAAGCACTGATGACATTGCGGCTACCATTGCTAAAGGCGATTTCAGACTAGTCATTGTGGACTCTATTCAGACGGTCACGGCTAAAGATGTTAGCTCTGCTCCCGGTAGCGTCAGCCAGATTACCAATAGCACACATCTACTTAGTGTCGTAGCTAAGCAGACTAATACTGCGTTAGTACTTGTAGGGCACGTGACTAAAGAGGGGTCCATTGCCGGCCCTAAGGTGCTCGAACACGTTGTAGACGTTGTCATGCAGCTAGAAGGTGACCGCTACGGCGGCTTTAAGCTACTACGCGGCATAAAGAACCGGTATGGCTCTACGAATGAAGCCGGTATATTTGAGATGCTCGATACGGGGCTCCAGCCAGTAGATAACCCGTCGGCTGCACTACTCGCAGAACGGCAGGTCAGTGACGGCTCAGTTGTACTAGCTACCATGGAAGGGAGTCGACCGTTACTTGTAGAAGTACAGGCATTGGTTAATAAGACAAGCTACGGATACCCTAAACGAGCAGCAAGCGGTATCGACCTTAACCGTGTGAACTTGCTTGTTGCTATGCTAGAACGTCGTACTAAGTTAAACCTGGCTGACCAAGATATATATGTAAACATTGTTGGTGGTATTAAGATATCTGAACCCGCGGCGGACCTGGCTGTAGCCATGGCTATTGCCAGCGCTAGTAAAGGCATGCAGCTCAAACAGAATGCCGTGGTCTTTGGCGAATTAGGCCTCAGTGGCGAGATACGTCACGTTCCCTTTATAGATAAGCGAGTACAGGAGGCGAAGAAGCTTGGCTTCGATGGAGCCATTGGTCCTGTAATCCGAAGTGGAAAAGCTCCGACAGGGCTGAGGAGCATTAGTGATATTCGTTCAGCACTGAACCAGTTCCTAGAAAGTTAAACTAGCCCTTTCGGGCTAGTCTGTATAGGCAAGTTTTATTTGTTTCATGCGGCCTATCTGGCTATGGTCCAGAAACAGTAACCTGCTTACCTGAGCTGTCTTTGGCATATGCACCGGACAGGTTAGATACATTGTAGGTGCCAGAGCCGCTGGTACAGCCGCTTCCTGACGCTGAACCGTTACAAATACTTACTCCATTGGAGCGGTAGACCGTAATGGTGCCCGTTCCGCCAGCTGACCATGCGAAGGTGTAACTGCTACCGCCAGCGCTCGATGCCAGCACCGTAAAAGCACTCTCGTTAGCCGTAACTGTACCCGTTTCACTTGATGCGTCATACAGTGCACTGTCCACTATCTCAGCAGAGATTGGCTTACTGCCAGTGAAGTCTGGGGTGTAACTAAAGCTTGCAAGACCTGAACCAGGGTTATCTACCTCGAACGAACGAACAATCTGTCCGTCTACCTTGTAGTTAACGGTACCCTTGAACTTGTCGCTAGAGAGCGGGTGAGTACCTTGGGATATATCTACCGACAAGTTGTAGCTTGAGCCAGCAGAAGAGATGTTGAGGGATATGGACGGCTTAGAGTCCTCACACTTGTGTACGTCATCTTTATCACTGGTATTAGCGTTACTACCGCCGCCAACGAATCTGTCAGCTGAGAATTGATTTGCAGAGCCACCGGTGACGGTTTCCTTAGCACGGTCAGGTGTACAATCTGTTGCTAGTTTCCCAGATACCTTATCGATAGTTTGGCCAGCTAGGTTTTTGTTATTGCCCTTGTACCAGGATGGAAAGAGGTCATTGTCGGGGCTTGGCACAACGGCACCAATGCCGGGATTGTTACGCACCACGAAGGCAGGTAGCGTCTGCAAGCCAGATGGCTTAGCCCGATCGAACGCTGTAATGTTATCGTGGGCGGCATTCATCCAACCCTGCCAGATAGGCTGGGTCATGTTTTCCATGGTGCCACTCATCTCACGACGATCATAGTTACCCACCCACACACCTGCAGCATACTGTGGTGACATACCCATCATCCAACCGTCTTTACCGTCATTAGTGGTACCAGTCTTCATACCGAACTTCCAGTTCTTATAACGATGTGGTTTACGACCAGCAGGGAAGTAGCTGGCGTTTGGATCACTCATCATGTCTGACACTATATAAGCCGATTCAGCGCGCACCGCTTGAGTACCTTTGCTTGGCTTCCACTCATTGATTACTTTATTGGATGAGTTGGTAATCTTCAGAATGTAAGTCTGTGGCAAATTAAGTCCGTTTCGTGACAGACTGGCATAGGCGTGCACGTGTTCGTCAAGGTGCAAGTAGGCACCGTCACCAATAGCAGAAGAGGCATAACATGGGCCTTCCTTGGTATTCTCTTCGTCAAGGTAACACTTGTAGCCACTCTTCAGCCCGAGCTTCTCAGCCACCTGGATAGTCTTGTCAACACCTGCGGTCAACATTGCTTTTACAGCTGGTACGTTACGGGAACCACCAAGCGCATAGCGAAGCGTGACGGGCCCAGGGAACTTGAGGTCATAGTCCCACAGACAGTTACCACCTTGTTTTGGCACTGCTTTATTAGTACATGGATAGCCGTCTATAACACCTTGCGTGTCATACAAGACACTACCAGCGCCAGCATTAGTACTGTTATCGATCATGGCGGTATAGTCATACGGCTTGAAGCTTGAGCCCGGAGGTAGCGGACTGGTGGCGTAGTTGTATTGGCCATGCTCCGCATCAGTAAAGTCGACACCGCCGACGAGGGCCACCATTTGTCCGGTCGTGACATCTTCTGCGGCGAAAGCTGCTACGTTACCACCTTGGCGGCGCACTTGGGCCATACCCTTAGCTACTTGGTCTTCTGCAATAGACTGTTTATCAAGATCAAGGGTTGTAACAACGCTCCAGCCACCAACCTTAACTGAATCAACACCACGCTGCTCTTCGAGCTGCTTCTTGGCAGCTAACACGAACCATGGGGCCTTTATTCCAGCATACTTAGCCTGCGGCTCCTTGACCTTTGCAAGAGTATCTACTTTCTTAGCTTCGTCGCGCTGCTTAGAGGTGATCATGCCCTGTTCAACCATGAGGTTGAGAATATAATGCTGACGTCCAACAAGCGCCTCACGTGATTCTTGCTGGTTAGCTTTGTAGTAGGCACCATATGGTGAGTAGAAAGATGGTGATTGCGGGATAGCAGCCAGGAAGGTTGCTTCGTCGAGCGTCAAATCCTTAGCATCCTTCTGGAAGTAATCTCGAGTAGCAGCTTCAACGCCGTACTGCACATTTCCATATGGAGCAGTGTTCAGATAGCCAGCGAGAATTTCTTGCTTAGAGTAACTACGTTCAAGCTCGACGGATAGAATAAGCTCTTTGGCTTTCCGAGTGTAACTACGGTCCTTGGTCCAGTTCTGGGTCAACTTAACTAACTGCTGGGTAATGGTTGATCCACCCTGTTGGCTCGAGCCGCCAGTAATGTTATTAAAACCGGCACGCATGATACCGCGCACATCAAAGCCGCCGTGATGGAAGAAGTCTTTATCCTCAATAGCTACGGTAGCATCCTTCATATACTTGTTAATGGCCTTATCTTCTACGGGAATACGCTTTACAGCATCATAGTCTTCCCAAAGCAAAGTCTTGCCAGTCCGGTCATAATAACGGACACTTCCACCGAAGTTGTTACCGGAGATATCACGGAGGTTCGGAAGGTCTTTGCGGAAATAGGCGAACAGTCCAACAAGAAGTAAAAAGCCAGCAATAAGCCCAACGCCAGTAATCTTGAGGGCCATAATGCCACCATCACGACTAAACCAGTACTTATACATGCGCTTTGGTTCAAAGTGGTACAAGAAGCGCTTTAGCCGGCCTTTAGGTAGGGTCGCCAGGCGTTCCGCTTTACGATTAGCCTTAGCACTCTTGCGAGCTGAAACCCGCTCACCAAGACTACGGTTAATCTTGATAGTCTTACCACTTTTGGTAACATGTTGATTTTTGCCGACGCGGGGAGATCGTCGACCCCCTCCACTTGTTGGATTCTGCATAGCGTTGTTCCGGGCTCCTTTGTATAGACATTAGTATAGCAAAAAAGCGTCAAAGCAACCTGAAAAACATAACTATTTAGCAGTTTACTTATAGATGCTTATTGGCAACCAGAAAGTCACTCTGGTCTAAGTGTGTGTTTTCAGGTAACTCACTAAACCATTCTGAAGCTTCTGCTTCATCGTTGACGGTAACTTGACCATCATATTTGGTTATCTCAAACACCACACCAAACGGTGAATCAAGGCCGTTCTGGTAATGGCTTGGGTATTCAACAAAGCCGACAGAATGAAGTTCGGTTATCGTTATGCCCAGTTCACGGCTAGCAATACGTTTAACTGAGTCAGTCAGTGCTTCACCAAACCAAACCGTACCACCGGGCAGGTGCCACTGACCTTTGCATGGCTCAATGGAACGCTTAGTCAGAAATACTTCTTTTGCCTCATTCTTGAGTAGAATCTCAACGGTCAGTCGAGGAACTTTGGCATAAATATCTTTGAATTCTTTGTCGGTGAGTGGGAAATCGTTTTTAGTCATAGGTCTAATCATAGCAAAGCGTATCCGCTGTACGGTATACTTGAGGCTATGAAACAAATGACTCTCAGCGAAGAGCTCGCCTGGCGAGGCTTCGTTAATCAAACCACGTTCAAAGATGTCAAACAGTTAGACGGTCCACCTTTGACGTTTTATTTCGGCGTAGACCCCAGTGCTTCTTCTATGCAGGTCGGCAACTTAGCCGCTGCCATGATGGTGCGGAGCTTTATTAAGCATGGTCATAAAGCCATTATTTTAATCGGAGGCGCCACAGGTCTTATTGGGGATCCAGACGGGAAAGCTGACGAACGTAATCTCAAGTCGTTAGAGGAAATTGCCAAGAATAAAGCAGGTATCGTCGCCCAGTACCAAACCATCTTTGGGGATCTCAAGTTTGAAGTTGTCGACAACTACGATTGGTTCAAAGACCTGGGCTACCTAGAATTCCTCCGTGATGTCGGCAAGCACGTCCCTATGCGTCAAATGCTCGGCCGTGACTTTGTACAATCACGGCTCAGTGAAGATGGTTCTGGTATTAGTTACGCCGAGTTTAGCTACGTGCTCATCCAAGCCTACGATTTTGTGCACCTCTCCAAGTCCAAGAACGCGAGCCTACAACTGTGTGGCTCCGACCAATGGGGTAACAGCATTGCTGGTGTCGACCTTATCCGTCGCCTTACTGGCAAAGAAGCCCACGTCTGGAGTACACCACTCATTATTAATAAGGCTACGGGCAAGAAGTTCGGGAAAAGCGAAGCGGGAGCTGTCTGGCTCGACGCAAGCCTGACCAGCCCGTACCAGTTCTACCAGTTCTGGCTCAATTCAGACGACGAAGGAGTCGAAGACTACTTGAAGGTATTCACAGAACTTACTAAAGACCAAGTAGATGACATTATGAAGCGCTTTAATGAAGAACGAAATATTCGTTTAGCTCAGAAGACGCTGGCTTACGAAGTAACGGCTATGGTACATGGCAAAGAAACTGCCGAGAGCGTTACCAGAGTAAGTAAGGTACTATTTGGTGGGGTGTCATACGACAAGCTGACTGCAGCAGATTTCACAATACTTAAACAAGAGCTGCCAGTCATACAAGCCAAGGCGCCTGCGAACCTGATCGACACACTTGTCGAGGCTAAGCTCGCTTCTTCTAAGGGTGAGGCTCGTCGCTTTATCGAGAGTAAGGCTATTTACGTCAACGGTGTTCAGGTTGATCCTAGCATGACCGAGCTCAAGGCCTCAGATGCCATTAACGGTCATCTGGTGCTTCGTCGTGGCAAAAACAGTCAAGCGGTCGTAGAATTGTAGTATACTGCTGCATTGAAACTAGTACTAAGGAAACAAAATTAAGGAACAATCTAATGCCAAAATCTACTAAGAAATCTGATCAGTATAACGATCCCAGTCATAACTACCTCCGTTATTGGGACGGTCGTGACTACGAGAACGAGTCAGAGCGCATTGCTCTCAAGCGACTCCTCAGCGGTAAGCACTTCAAGCATGCTGCCGATATTGGTGGTGGCTATGGTCGCCTCTGTGTGTTCCTGAAAGACTATGCTGACCAAGTTACCTTGGCTGAACCAAGCCAGCAACAATTAGATATTGGTAAAGATTTCCTCAAAGACCAAAAGGGTATTGATATGGTCCTCACCCAAGCTGACGACCTGAAGTTCAAGGACAAGTCACTTGATCTCATTACCATGATCCGTGTCATGCACCACCTGCCAGATCCAACAGCAGAGTTTTCAGAGATTAAGCGCGTCATGACCGACGATGCCTACTTTGTCCTCGAGATTGCTAACTACACGCACGCTATGAACCGAGTACGCCACCTCCTGAAAGGCAAGAAACTGCCAGATGAACCAGTGGACATCCGTTCCAAGAAAAATCAGAACAAAGACGAGATTGCCTTTGTTAACCACAACCCTCGTACGGTTATCAAGCAGCTCGCCCATGAGGGCCTCAAGGTTGAGTCTATTCTGTCTGTTTCTAACTTGCGTAGCCCAGGTCTCAAAAAAGTACTACCAAAGGGCGTTATGCTTGGTCTCGAGAAAGTCATGCAAAAGCCTTTAGCTAAGTCTTTCTTTGGTCCAAGTACGTTCCTAGTTATTCGTAAAGCTAGTTAGTGCAGGATATTCCAGTCGGCGTTGCTTACTTACGCCTTCTGCCTACCTAAGTCTACAAATACTGGAACAGCAGTCGTAATAAGAACATGCTCCGGTGAACCTAGGGAAACAGGCTGATGGTCGGCTAGATATAGGCCCGTCTCATCTCGTGGTGCTCGGAGGTAATCAAAAAGTCGTGTTGCAGTAAACTCCAGTATAGTCTCTGGTGTTGGAGCGGCTCTTACTTCAGCACCAGGCACCTGCCACCCTAGAACACCCTCGGCATAGCTAAGTCCATCCTCACGCTCTGTCAGTCCTCTACGTATCATTAGACACATACGACTTACGTCAAGCGCGTATGGCAAGTGAAGCGCACATACTAGCCTATCAGCACCCGCACCTTCGACAAAGAGCGTTCGTGATTGGCCTCTATTTGTTTGGCCCATATGTGAGTCGGCCCAGCTAACGACACGAGCAGCGACTCTATTATTCTCGAGTACCTCCTTACGATGTTCAGCTTCATTTCGTTGTCGTTCAATAATCTGCTCAGACCTTTGGTGTAACTCCAAAATTGCCTGCGTAAACCCGCCCTCATTCATTGCTCTATCTACTTCAGCTCCAGGTATTTCCATATCAGACCTCCTTACTCACATAACGATTAGAGTCATTATGTAATGTTACTAATTACATTACAACAACTATTCATTTTTACAGCGAAAGATGATGATATAGTAGCTCCATGACTCTATCGAGCCCGTTAACGGAGGTAAAGGGTATTGGCCCGGCTGGCGCTTCAGTATTTGAACAACTGAATATCTTTACTGTCGGTGACCTTATCGACTACTACCCTCGTAAATACGACGACTATTCAGAAATTACACCTATTAAGGCTCTGAAGCCTGGCATGGTTACCATTCAAGCTAGCATCAAGCAGCTTACTGGGCGATATGTGCGACGGGGTATGCATGTAACGGAAGCAGTGGCCAGTGACGATACTGGCAGTGTGCGCCTGGTATGGTTCAACCAACCATATCGGGCCAATGGTATGAAAGCAGGTCAGAGCTATTTCATTTCGGGTAACTTTGAGCTCAGTCACCAGCGCATGGCCATTATGAACCCCAGCACCGAGCAGGAAAGTAACTTTCCAGTTAATACTGCCCGGATCGTACCTATCTACTCCGAAACAAAAGGACTCAAGTCCACTCAAATCCGTAAGGCTATTCGTGAGATAGCCCCTTTAATTAGTAAACTACCTGAGACCCTACCCGACTGGTTAATAGCAGAACAGAAGCTCATTAGCCGCAGTAGCGCCATATTGGGCCTCCACTTTCCGGATACACCCGAGATTCTCGAAGCGGCCCGCAAGCGCCTGGGCTTCGAGGAAGTGTTCGGACTAACGCTCAGCGCACTACTCACCAAGCAGGAACTGGGTACTGAAACGGCTTTGTCGGTACCGTTTAAGGAAAAGCTAGCCAAAGATTTTGTGAGCCATCTGCCATTTACCTTAACGGACGACCAGCGTCGAGTTATCTGGCAGTTGTACCAGGATATGCAGCGTAAAGAACCCATGAACCGTCTGGTAGAGGGAGACGTTGGTTCTGGTAAGACTGTTGTTGCCACAATGGCTGCTCTTATGGCTATGGAGCAGGGTTACCAAGTTACCTTTATGGCACCTACTGAACTTCTGGCTCGACAGCACGCCGAAACTATATATAACCTATTGCGGCCGCTGGGCTACGAGAACCAAGTGGCGCTGCTGGTTGGTAGTATGAAACCAAAACAGAAAGATGCAGTGCGGGGCCGGCTTAGGAGCGGGGAAGTCCGCTTAGTAGTAGGTACCCATGCACTCATCCAGGATAAAGTAGGCACCCACAAATTGGGGCTCGTTATTATCGACGAACAACACCGCTTTGGTGTCGAACAACGTAAGAAACTGCAAGTCAAAGCCGGGCATATGCCACACGTATTGTCCATGACAGCGACACCCATTCCGCGCAGCCTAGCGCTTACTCTATATGGCGAGCTAGACATCTCAGTTGTAGCTAGTAAGCCGAGTAACAGACTGCAGATTGTCACTGAACTTGTATCACCAAATTCGGTAGCTACGCTCTACAAGAAAGTGGATGCCCAGATTACCCAGGGTCGACAAGTCTTTGTAGTCTGTCCACTTGTTGCCGAATCGTTCGTACTCAAGGGGATAAAGTCTGCCGAGAAAACATTTACCGATCTATCTAGGGGTGCGTTCAAGCACCGATCCGTAGGGTTACTGCACGGCAAGATGAAGGGCGATGAAAAAGCTAAAGTCATGCAAGACTTCATCGAAAAGAAATATGACATTCTAGTAAGTACCACGGTCATTGAAGTGGGCGTAGACGTGCCTAATGCCACCGTTATGGTCATCCAGAACGCCGACCGATTTGGGCTAGCACAGTTGCACCAGCTGCGGGGTCGTGTCGGACGAAGTTCGCACCAGGGCTACTGCTACCCAGTACTAACGGATTCCAAGGCACCAACGAAGCGTCTACGAGCTTTTGCCCAGACCAGCGACGGCTTCCGCTTAAGCGAGCTAGATCTTGAGTTACGTGGACCGGGAGCTATATATGGCACCCTGCAGCACGGCCAATTAGATCTGCGTATTGCTAAGCTTTCCGATACTAAACTAGTGTCGCTGGCACGTAACAGTGCTAAGCAGTTTATCGATAAGCACGAAAGCCTGGTACAATATAAGTATCTGGCGGCCCGAGTTTCTAAATTGCGAGCCATAACCACCCTAAACTAAGAACACATACCATTTAATATATGCAAAAACAGAGAGCCACGTAATGTACTCTGGGACAACCCTTACCGTTAAGTCCGGTCGAGTCATTGGCGCCCACCAAAAGATTGATCGAGTCGCTCGTAAGAATCTCCGTATTCTTGGTGTAAAGAACACTGCTTTTCCAACCAGCAAGCGCATTCTGCACTTCGAAGGCAAGAACGGCCCTGACGGCATTAAACGTAAAAGCCCGGCTGTCAATGAGCCATGGCACTACTTCAATCCTTTTGACGACGAAGATACTGCATTAATCGACCTTATTGGTGCCCACTACGACGTACTCGTAGCAGCACTCGCAGAAGGGGAGCAAGAACGTACTGCTTTTGAAGCCGCCTGGTTGGCGCACGCCATTGTGGACGGTCTAACGCCAGCTCACCACTACCCATACGAAGAAAAACTCAACGAACTCCGGGGTGGGGAAGGCGTCGAAACCCGCACCAGCATCAAGGAAAAGTTAGTACTACCGGGAGATACTAGACGGGAGCAGGTAAAGAACAACTGGAAAATGTGGGGACCAAAAGGCCTTATGACTACCCACGGCCTGTTTGAAATTGGCATTGCCGCCCTTATTGCTCCTCTAAGCTTTACTGAAAGCCAGCCGAGTCGTGAAGATGTTGCCCGTATGCAGGAACTCGGAATTAGGGACTACTTCAAACAAACTGCCCGAGAGATTGCCGTATTAGATCTCTACCACCGTTACTACGAAAAAGGCTGGACTACCAAGTTGTCACTGGATATCCGCAAGAAGCTATTGCCAAGCATTATCAAGACTGTATCTCTGGCGTGGTACTGTGCACTGCTTGAATCTAGGAAGAAGTCGTAGCAGATGCGCATTGTAGCGGGCCGATTAGGTAGCCGACAGTTTGACGCTCCAAAAGGCTTTGCCACACATCCCATGGGAGAAAGAGTCCGCACAGCTCTGTTTAACACCCTCGGGGACATTAAGGGCTTAAATGTTTTAGATGCTTTTGCCGGGAGTGGGGCACTGTCTTTTGAAGCATTAAGTCGGGGCGCCAAGCATGCCACGATCCTCGAAATTGACCGAGATGCTTACGATGTAATAGCTAAGAACATCTCACGGCTAGAAGTAGAAAATAAGACGTTACTGGTGCATATAAATGCCCGGTCTTGGTCGTACCGTAACAATACAGAACGCTTTGACCTAGTATTCTGTGACCCACCGTACAACCAGCTCCAAGAAACCGTTATCGAGAAGCTTGCCAAGCACACCCGTGAGGGTGGGCTTATGGTCTTGTCATTACCGCCGCATGGAGATATACGCTTGCCTAAAGAGAAGTTTGAACTCCTTACTCGCAAGGAATATGGCGACGCCACGCTGGCATTCTACCGCCGCGTTGCCTAGTGCTATACTGTTACTAGTTATGCGTACACGACGAATAGCAGGCATTACCGCTCTCGTTATACTTGTATCCGCTATTCTCTTTGTCAATAAAACATACGCGACTGTGTCAGACACCGTGCTCGATGCAAAAAAAACTTGTCATAGTACCGTGTGGGCCATCGAACGAGATTCACCATTCTTTGCCGTCTACCAGGTTGACTACAACAACGCCGCACAGATCAAAGCATTCCAAGAAACTTCCAAAGGGGACGTGAGTTCGTTTGCTTGTAGTCAGTCCAAAGCCAACGATATTGTCCGCTTCGAGAGAGCTTTGCAGTTTAGTATGTATATTGTATTTCTGCCGGTTTGGCTGCCTCTGGTGTTGTTAACCATTGTAGCGTGGTGGGTATATGGTGAGTTCAGAGACTTCCAAAAACCACAGAAGAAAAGCAAGAAGCGTAAATAGGCTAGCTTTTTAGACGAAAATAACTTAGAATGTCATCTGTTACGTTCCCATTCTGCGCGAGTGGTGGAATTGGTAGACACGCTAGCCTTAGGAGCTAGTGCCGCAAGGCGTGAAGGTTCAAGTCCTTTCTCGCGCACCAGATAAAAAGCCCAACAAATTTGTAGGGCTTTTGTTTTGTCAATGCCCCTAGGGTCTTCATATCCGTGAGTACGTGAGTAATGTCGACGGTTAACTTGAACGGATTGTAGAATCATATCTAAGGATTATCACTTGCTTTGTCAAGTATCTATTGAAGTAAGGGGTTGAAACTACTGGAAGCCGGCCGTGTTCTCGCTATAGCCTGTCGAGTGCAGTGCGGGTAGCCTGAAGGTGATCATCACGAATAGCGTAGCCCCGTAATCCATTGGAGTCGGGTCGCTACAAGGCAAGCTCTATCGATAAGTATGGTTATTAAATAAGACCCAGTTGTTCCGGGCCTTATTTGTAGCTTTTGACTTAGTTGTTACTTACGCGCTCATTTTCTTGAGCTCAAGGTAACGTAGTGCCGGTGCTACTGAGTAGGCAATAGCAGCGAGCGTACTTGCGATACCACCAACTACTGGAACGATACCAATAAGACCAATTAAGAAGGTTACCCCAATGATGCCGTAGATTGACCATGAGAATGGCTTGCTCATTGCTGCACTTTGTTCCATTGCCTCACCGATAGTGAGCTTCTTGTCTACCATGAGATATGGAGCCAAGAAGTAGCGCCGCATCATGATAAAACCAGGAATAATCAGCAAGATAAAGCTGAAGGCAGTAATAATGCCCGTAACGATAGATAGACCGAAGAGCTTGAGGATTTGTCCTTTGGCTTCTTCCCATATGCCACTTAAAGTAATGGTTTTGCCTTCTGCACTACGCAGCTGTGCAATGTACATAAGCGCTTGGAGGATCACTCCCACTACCATCAGTACTATCGTCAGGACGACTGCACCACCGGCTAGACCAGCAAGTGCCAGGCCTGACTGATTTCCGAAGAAGTCAGTAGCTTTGGTGAAGGATTGCTCGTTGGTATTAGACATAAAGAGGCTAAGTACCGTTCCAATTAAGGTTGGGGCGCTCAGGATAGCAAAGACAACCAAGTTGCGTTGTACTGCCTCCCAGCTTTTAGAAAATAGGTCAAACGAACTCACTGGCTTTGGGCTAGTGGCTTCACTCATTGCGAACTCCTTTTAGATTACTTATTTTGCATTATGCTCCCAAGAGTAACCGTAAGCAAGCTTTATTTGTACAGAATTCAATCTGTAGCTATACTACTGGCATGTCAATTCCCGCTATTCAACGTCATATCCATATACTGCCGGACTAATCGGTTGCTTTTCATTACATGTAAAACGCCGATTAGCTCGGCGTTTTTTAGTAACAGTAAGTTATAATAAGCAGGAATCATGTCTTTATCTACACAACCTTATAAAGGCGCTCGAGACTTCTATCCAGAAGACAAGCGCCGACAAAAATATCTATTTAGCACGATGCGCCGCGTCGTCGAACGATTCGGCTACGAAGAGTATGACGCTCCTATTCTGGAAAGCCTTGACCTCTATGCCGCCAAATCGGGCGAGGAAATCGTCAACGAACAGACCTACACTTTCACCGACCGTGGAGGGCGACAAGTAGTAATCCGTCCTGAGATGACACCAAGTGTCAGTCGCATGGTGGCCGCTAAGCGTCAGGAGCTTGGCTATCCAGTTCGCTGGTACAGCATTCCAAACTTGTGGCGCTACGAACGCCCACAGCGAGGACGATTACGCGAGCACTGGCAACTCAATGTCGATATCTTTGGTGTCGAAGGGCTAGCCGCTGAACATGAACTCATTCTCGTTGCCGACTCAATCCTCAAAGAGTTTGGGGCAAAGCGAGATATGTATGTAATCCGGATTAATAGTCGACAGGTCATGGACTTCATCATGGACGACTACCTCGGTCTAGATAGCGTGCAGTCTTATACTCTGTCTAAGCTCATCGACCGCATTGAGAAAATGCCACATGCTGTGTTTGTAGCAGAGGCCGATGCTATGTTTACGCCGTCTCAACGAGACGCTGGGGCTAGTGAGAAGTTGCTTGAACTACTTAAGTGTCAGAAGCTGGACGACCTACCAGAACAAGTGCGTGAATCTGAGCCTGCTCGACAGTTGGCAAGCCTTCTCGATATGCTACAGGAGTCTACGGTCACAAACGCTCAGTTTGATATCACGATCATGCGGGGCTTTGACTACTATACCGGCATCGTCTTTGAGATTGCCGATACTGATCCAGAGAACAACCGTTCCATGATGGGTGGCGGACGCTACAACGGACTAGTTGGGTTGTTTGGCGTAGAGCCAGTCCCTACGGCTGGCTTTGGTTGGGGAGACGTGACCCTACAGAACTTCTTGGAGTCACACAATCTTGCACAGCCGCTCAAGTCTGAAACCGAGCTATATGTCGTTCTTATTGGAGATGTCTACAACCAAGCCCAGAAACTGCTTAGCACACTCCGTGCCGAAGGCCTCAATGTTGCCGTAGATGACACTGATCGTAAACCTGCCAACAAGATCAAGACAGCACTCAAGAAAGATATTCGCTACGTACTGTTTGTAGGCGAGCAAGAGATTGAAAGTGGTCAGTATAACTTGAAGGATCTCAAGAACGAGAATGAGCAGACCCTAAGTCCAGAGCGGATAATGAGCACCGTCCTTGCTCAAAGAAATATAAAGACTAATTAATCGGTATGCCCTGGCAGCAGTGGGCTTAAATGCTCACGCAAGCGCTTGGCAATCATACCGAAATCAAGGCGCACACTGCTTGTCGGGAGAGCTCCTTCTCCAACTGGGAAAAAGCTGGCAGGCCAAAGAGTGTTCTTGGTGTAGTCATCAAAATCAGTAACTTCGAGATTATCAGCCGGCCATGCAAGTCCGACCGCCCGGAGGGCATCTCGATAAAGCCGTATCCTTAAACTGCCATTCTTTAAAAACCGATTGCTCAGCACATGTCCATACTGCACGACTTGTCGATGACCTCGCACATGTCCCATGACTAGTACCCCTCTATCCTGACTAGAAACACAGGCTACAATTTTGGGTACCGTTATGCCATGACCCACTTCATCTTCAGTAGCCGCTAGGCCAAGGCGCATAGCCTCGGACATAAATCCCTCTTGTATGGCAGGCGCTTCCCAACAATACTTAATTGCAAAGCCACCGTATCGCGCGACCATGCCGCCCGTGTTCATATCGTGAAGTGATTCCGCAGTATCACGATCAGCAAGTCTTTCAACCTTCTCTCGAAAAGCAATGGTACTGGGAGTGAAGCTCGTCAAACCAAGACGCTGTAGTAAATCAAGATCGCCATATGCAGACACCTGGCCATCAAGAAGAGGTACCGGCTCGCCTAGTCGTACATCAGTAGCCAGAATTTCAGCAGGAATAGGAATAGTGTCAGCCATATATTTGCATCATTGTACAATATAAGCCTTTTCTATAGTACTGCATCTGGTCGGCAGACTGATTTTGGTGTATACTCACTCCCTATGCAAATCAAACTCACTCATAACTCAGACACCAACGCTACACTTGCTATCGTTGCCGACAAAGAAACACTAACCAAGGTTAAAGAAACGATCCTCCGTCGCTTTGCTAAATCCGTAAAAGTTGCTGGATTCCGCGAAGGTAAAGCACCGCTCGACATGATCGAGAAGAACCTTGATCCTCAAACATTGCAGAGTGAGTTTATCGACCAGATTCTAAATCATTACTACATTCAGGCTGTTACCAAGGAAAACCTTCGTGTTGTCGGACAGCCAGAAGTAAATCTCAAGAAGTTTGTACCCTTTGATACCTTTGAGTTTGATGTAACCGTGAATGTAATTGGTGAAGTAAAACTGCCAAACTACAAGACCATTACCGTTCCAGCTAAAAAAGCTACTGTGTCTGCAGATGACGTTAAGGAAGTTGTTGAATCACTCCGTGGCCGACTGGCAGAACGAAAGTCAGTAGAGCGAGCATCTAAGGACGGTGATGAAGTTGTTATCGACTTCAAGGGTACCGACGATAAAGGCGCAGCCGTTAATGGTGCGGATGGCAAAGACTACCCATTGACACTTGGTAGCAACACCTTTATTCCTGGTTTTGAACCGAACGTTATTGGCCTAAAGGCCGGAGAAGAGAAGACCTTCACTATTCCATTCCCTAAGGACTACGGGGTAAAGGCACTGCAGGGTAAGAAAGTAACCTTCGCAATTACTGTTAAGTCAGTGAACGAACGAGCACTTCCAAAAATAGACGACGAGTTTGCTAAGCAAGCCGGACCATTTACTTCACTGGCTCACCTCAAGGAAGACATTAAGCAACAGCTAACTCTCGAGCGACAGAACGAACTCGACCGAGCTCGTGAAAACGAACTACTCCAGAAGATTGCTAGCAAGACTACCGTAGCTATTCCAGATAGCGTTATTGACGAACAAGTTATCCGTGCTGAAGAAGACGAAAAGCAGAACCTCCTGTACCGTGGCCAGACCTGGCAAGAACACCTTGACGGTGAAGGTGTCACCGAAGAAGAGCACAGGGCACGTAATCGCAAAGACGCCGCAGAGCAGGTAAAGATCGGTATCATGATCGGTGCTATTGGCGACAAGGAAAACGTAGAGATCACTCCAGAAGAAGTTGAAGTTCGTATGCAGCTACTTAAGGGCCAGTACCCTGATCCAGCCATGCGAGCAGAACTCGATAAGCCAGAAGCACGACAGGACATTGCAGCACGACTACGTACTGAGAAGATTGTTAGCCTCCTAACAGGATATGCCGCAGCTAAGTAGAGGTCCGCTAGCCACGCCCGACCTTGAAAGTATTCTGCGCGACCCCGCAGAGCATATGTTTCCCCTAAAGCATGACGTGGTGGGACAATTTGTATTGGCTCAGATTGACGCATATCCGCTGAGGGATAGGAACGACAACCCTAACACTATTCTCAGTGCTATGAACAGTGCTTTGGCAACTACACGAGAAGTCTTTGCAGAATTAGCACTCTTACTTGACGAGTGCTAATTAGAGAGATATATTAGAAGTATGAGCAATCTAACTAGCTATTCAACTCTTGTCCCAACCGTTATCGAAAGTGATGGCCGCATGGAGCGCGCCTACGACATTTACAGTCGTCTACTTAAAGACCGTATTATCTTCCTGGGAGATGGCGTCAACGAACACACTGCCAACGTTATTGTGGCGCAGCTACTCTTCCTCCACGCAGAAGACCCAAAGAAAGACATCTACTTCTACATCAATAGTCCTGGTGGCAGCGTATACGACGCCCTGGCTATTTACGACACCATTCAGTACATATCCAATGATGTACAAACCGTTGGTATAGGTATACAAGCCTCAGCGGCAGCCTTCTTGTTAAGTTCTGGTACTAAAGGTAAGCGAACTATTCTGCCCAACGCCACCGTCATGGTTCATCAGCCAAGTAGCGGTACCCGTGGTAAGGTAACCGACCAAGAGATTGATCTCCGTGAAAGCCTGCGTATCAAGAAGTTACTGGAAGACATTATGGCTAAGAATACGGGACAAAAAGCAGCCAAGATCCATGACGATATGGAACGAGATAAGTGGCTAACTGCCAAAGAGGCAGTTGCTTACGGTATTGCCGACAAGATAATTACTTCTCTCAAGTAAGCATTACTAGCATTCAATTGCCCAGTACTGATATAACTAGAGTATGGCTACTTCAAGAATTATTCCGATACGGTCTCCGCATACTATTGCTGAGTTTAGAGACCTGGTGTGTGGAAGGTTGCGTGAAGATTCCAGTATAGCAAAAGGGTTCCACGAACTTGCAAGAGCAGGCAAGGAAGGTCGGATGGCTACTGCTGCTACTTTAGCCAAAATGGCCTTTAGTGATACAGGTGTCCGCCTCGCATATACGGTTGAACTAGAAAAAGTCAGACGGAGGGAACGGAGAGAGCTACATCCGAGAGGCGTCTTAGCCATTGTTAATAACATATATGCTGCCGATGCCACTGGACCAGCGATGGAACCCGTGACACTGTTTAGTGGAATCGGTATCAATCTTTGTGCAGTACTACCATATGGAGTACGCTGGGGTGCTGGTCCAGAGGCCGAGGCAGCAGAACGACACGAAGTAGCAGAACAAGCCCTTGCACTTGCAGCAGCTATTTATCATAAGAAACGTAAAGCCGGCTGGACTCCGCCTAATCCCAGTGAAGCTCTCCGTTCACCGGTTATACTCACTGTTGCCGACCATTCCGATCCCCGTAGACAGAATCACGCTCTGATAGAACAGGGATTTGAAAGCGTAGGGCCGGCTACCAACTACTCCATCCGTGGAGGCGCAGACGCCCACCTTATCACCCATCGCTTAGGCGGCCCAGACCCAGTCAACGCAGAGCTATTTGTCAAACCGCTTGAGGGGTAAGCGCTTCGCTTGACATTATGTACTTCATCCGGCACACTAGTACCCAAGAAGTAGAGTAAGCGGGCACCGCCGTGTCATCAAAAATAGTGACATTGATTGGAACCCCCTTAGAGAATCTTCGCCGGCAACAGATCAAATAAAAACAAAGAACGCATAAAACAACATCATTATCAAGTCAGCTAAAGAGAAGCGGAGTATTTTAGCGTATGGCAAAAACAGCGTCAAAGACCGACCTTGTGACCAAGGACGGCAAGCGAGTTTATTTTACTGATACAAAAGATATTATTGACCTACCGAATTTGGTAGATCATCAAAACAAGTCATGGGACTGGTTGGTTAAAGAAGGTCTTGGTGAGCTTCTGCACGAAATTAGCCCAATCGATGACTACACCGGCACTAAGTTGTCTCTGGCCTTCAAAGACTATCGCTTTGAAGATCCTAAGACAACCGAAGTTGAAGCCCGTGAAAACAACGTTAGCTACGAAGCCCCTCTAAAGGCTACGGTAGAGCTAACAAACAAAATTACCGGTGAAGTTAAAGAACAAGAAATCTATCTTGGCGATTATCCATGGATGACCAGCCGTGGTACTTTTGTTATTAACGGTGCAGAACGTGTAGTTGTAAGCCAGCTGATCCGATCTGCTGGTGTATTCTTCACAGCCGACACAAGTGGTGCAGTACGCAAGTATGGCGCCAAGGTTATTCCAGGCCGTGGTGCATGGCTTGAGTTTGAAACCGCTGCTAATGGCGCACTATACGTAAAGATCGACCGTAAGCGTAAGATTGCTGTTACAACACTCCTGCGTGCTCTTGGCATGAACGAAGCTTCTATCAAAGAAACGTTCAAAGATGTAGACAACGGTAAGATGAGCTATATCCAAGCTACTCTGGACAAAGATCCAAGCAAGGGTACCAACGACGCTCTCATCGAGGTATACCGCCGACTTCGACCTGGTGACCTCGCAACCGTAGACAACGCTCGTTCTCTACTCGAGAACATGTTCTACAACTTCAAGCGCTTCGACTTCAGCCGCGTTGGTCGCTACAAGATCAACAAGCGTTTGAACCTGGATGTGCCTAACACTACCAAGAACCGCGTTATGCGACTTGAAGATCTGCAGGCTATCATCTCTGAGATCATTCGTCTTTCTAACTCAGGTGAACCAGCTGACGACATCGACTCACTCGCAAACCGACGCGTAAAACTCGTTGGCGAACTCGTACAACGACAATTCCGTATTGGATTGCTACGAATGGAACGAAACACTAAAGACCGTATGAGCATGTCTGAGATCGAGACTGTTACTCCAGCTCAGCTGATTAACGCTCGTCCTATCGTGGCTGCTGTACGTGAATTCTTTGCAAGCTCACAGCTGTCACAGTTCATGGACCAGATTAACCCACTATCTGAACTTGCTCACAAGCGACGTCTTAGCTCAATGGGTCCTGGTGGATTGTCACGTGAGCGTGCTGGCTTTGAAGTCCGCGACGCGCATGCGACTCACTACGGTCGTATTTGTACCGTAGAAACTCCAGAAGGTGCCAACATTGGTTTGGTACTTAACCTGGCTAGCTACGCTCGTATTAACGAGTACGGCTTCATTGAGACTCCGTATCTTAAGGTAATTAAGGGTAAAGTCACCGAAGAAATCGAATACCTCGACGCCGCTGCTGAAGAAGACGCGGTTATTGCCAGTGCTGGTGAAAAACTAACGCCAGCTGGTAAGTTTGTTCGTGAGCGCGTCAGTGCTCGTAAGGAACTCGTTGCCGGTGAAGTAGACAACGCCGAAGTAACCCACATGGATGCAAGTCGTCGCCAGATTATTGGTTCTTCTGCTGCACTGATTCCATTTATTGAAAAGAACTATGTATACCGCTCCCTCATGGGTAGCAACCAGCAGCGTCAGGCCGTTCCGCTTATTCAGCCGGTCGCTCCTGTTGTCGGTACTGGTATGGAAGGTGACGTTGCTCGTAACTCTGGTCAGGTAACTCTGGCTGAAGGTGCTGGTGAAATCATAAAGGCTAGTGCTGACGAAGTTGTTGTTAAGTACAAAGAAGGCAACAAGACCTACGAACCACTACACTTCATCCGTTCTAACGAAGGTACCAGCATTAACCAGAAAGTTTGTGTTAACACTGGTGACAAAGTTAAGAAGGGTGACATTCTTATCGAAGGTATGTCAGTCGCTAATGGTGAGCTGGCTCTTGGTAAAGACCTCCGTGTGGCATTCATGCCATGGAATGGTTACAACTTTGAAGATGCTATCATCCTCAGCCGTCGTCTGGTAGAAGATGACACTCTAACAAGTGTTCACATTGTGGACTTCATGACTGAAGTCCGTGAAACGAAGCTCGGTCCTGAAATTGTTACCCAAGACATTCCAAACGTATCTGAAGAAGCCCTCCGTCACCTCGATGAAGACGGTATCGTCCGCATTGGTGCTGAAGTACATCCTGGTGACATCTTGGTTGGTAAGATTACCCCTAAGGGTGAGCAGGAACTGAGTTCTGAAGAACGACTGCTCCGCGCCATCTTTGGTGAAAAAGCCAAGGAAGTCCGTGATACCTCTCAGCGAATGAGCAACGGTAAGCACGGTAAAGTTGTGGGCGTAAAGATCTTCAGCCGAGAAAATGGTCACGAGCTTAAGGCTGGTGTGATCATGCAGATCCAGATCTTTGTGGCTCAAATGCGAAAGATCTCTGTTGGTGACAAACTTGGTGGTCGTCACGGTAACAAGGGTGTTATCGCCCGAATTCTACCCGTTGAAGATATGCCATTTACTGAAGATGGTACTCCAGTAGATATCGTTCTTAACCCACTTGGTGTGCCGAGTCGTATGAACGTCGGTCAGCTCTTCGAAACCCACCTTGGTATGGCTGCTAAAGCCCTTGGTATTACCGTAGCTACTCCATCTTTCGATGGTGTAACTACTGACAAGATCCAAGACCTCCTTGCTGAAGCTGGCCTCCCCCGTGATGGTAAGCAGCAACTCTACGATGGTCGTACTGGTGAAGCCTTCAAGGAACGAACAACTGTTGGCTCTATGTACATGATTAAACTCAACCACATGATCGCCGACAAGATCCACGCTCGTTCTACCGGTCCATACACTATGGTTACCCAGCAGCCACTTGGTGGTAAGGCGCAAAACGGTGGTCAGCGCTTTGGAGAGATGGAAGTGTGGGCTCTTGAAGCCTACGGTGCTTCTAACACCCTCCAGGAAATGTTGACTATTAAGTCTGACGACGTCTACGGACGAAGTAAGGCCTATGAGTCGATCATTAAGGGTACTGAAATTGTTGGTCCGAAGGTTCCAGAAAGCTTCAACGTGCTTGTTAAGGAACTCCAGGGTCTTGGCCTTAAGGTTGACCTTGTTGGTGAAGGAAAGGCAATTGACGCTGAAGATGTGCTTGCACAGAGCGTTAAAGAAGATGCTAGTCACCTCCCAACTGTAGATGTTCCAGCTCCTGAGATTTCAGATGTTGATGTTACCGCTGAAACAGTTGGTGATGAATTCAGCATTCTTGATCTTGATGACCAGATTGCCAACGATACTACTGCAAGTGCAGCAGACGATGACGAAGATACTGCGGCCGTCACCGCAGATGTAACCGAAGAGGAGGCAAAATAATGCGACGCTATTCATCTGGTACTAATATTGCCGACTTTGATGCAGTGCGACTAGCCGTTGCCAGCCCAGACGATATTCTGGAATGGAGCCACGGTGAAGTTACCAAGCCCGAGACTATTAACTACCGAACTCAGAAGCCTGAACGAGATGGTCTGTTCTGTGAACGCATCTTTGGACCAGTAAAGGACATCAGCCCCCACGACGCTAAGTACAAGGGCGTTCGCTCTCGAGAAGCAGCCGTCGACAAGAACGGCGAAGTTGTTACTAAGTCTATCGTCCGACGTGAACGTATGGCACACATTAGCCTTGCTTCACCTGTTGCGCACATTTGGTTCCTCCGTGGTACTCCGAGTGCTATGGGTCTCGTACTTGGTCTTACCGTTAAGAACCTTGAGCGCGTGGCTTACTTTGCAAGCTACATCATTAAGAGTGTAAACGTTGAGAAGCGTGACCAAATGCTCGCTGACCGTGAAGCTGAATTCAACGCAGCTAAAGAAGCCATTAAACTCCGTTACGAGAACGAAGCTAAGGCCGATGGCGCTGACGTTAAGGTTCTTGCCGAAGCTCAGACCAGGGAACTTGAAGAACTTGAAATTGACTACACGCAAACAAAAGCTCAGCTCGACTCACTCGTGCCACTGGCACTTATTAGTGAAGCCGACTACCGAAGTCTTCCAAGCGAATTCCGAGCACTTACGACTGTTGGTATGGGTGGTGCAGCCCTTAAGGATCTTCTTGATACCGTAGATCTTGGCAAGCTCATCGAAGACCTCAGCAAGGAAGCTGACGACGCTAAGGGAATGCGCAAGAAGAAGCTCATGAAGCGACTTCGACTACTCGAGTCTATGGACCGAGCAGGCATCAAGCCAGGTAGCCTCTGTGTCAGCGTACTACCAGTCATCCCTCCAGACCTTCGCCCAATGGTACAGCTAACTGGTGGCCGTTTCGCAACTTCTGACCTAAACGACCTCTACCGACGAGTTATTAACCGTAATAACCGTCTAAAGAAGCTGATCGACCTCAACGCGCCTGAAGTTATTCGTCGTAACGAACAACGTATGCTCCAGGAAGCTGTTGACGCCCTGATCGACAACAACAACGCCCGATCCGGTCGTGCTGTTGCCGCTACCGGTCAACGACGTCGTCTAAAGAGTCTTTCTGACATGCTCAAGGGTAAGCAGGGTCGTTTCCGCCAGAACCTTCTCGGTAAGCGCGTAGACTACTCTGGTCGTTCTGTAATCGTGGCTGGACCTGAACTAAAGATCCACCAATGTGGCATGCCAAAGATGATGGCGCTTGAACTATTCAAGCCATTCGTTATTGGTCACCTGATTGCTAACGAACACGCCCATAACATCCGTTCTGCTACTCGTATGATCGAAGCAGGCGAGATCGCTGTGTGGGACGCTCTTGACGAAGTCATTAAGGGCAAGTACGTGCTCCTTAACCGTGCACCATCTCTTCACCGTCTATCTATCCAGGCTTTCCAACCAGTACTTATTGAAGGTAAGGCTATCCAGTTACACCCACTCGTATGTAAAGGTTTCAACGCCGACTTCGATGGTGACCAGATGGCCGTCCACCTTCCATTGTCTGACGCCGCACAAGCCGAAGCTAAGAACATCATGGCTGCGAACATGAACCTACTTAAGCCTGCAGATGGTTCACCAATCCTGCACATTGAGCAAGATATCGTGCTCGGTTGTTACTACCTCACCTATGACCGTCCTGGTATGAAGGAAGAAGCTCGACGAACCTACACCAGTGTTGCTGAAGCCATTATGGCTCGTGATGCCGGCGTACTCACTGTACAAAGTCCGATCAGCCTTCCATTCCGTGGGGAAATGATAGACACCACTCTTGGCCGCATTCTGTTTAACGAAATCTTCCCTGATGATTTCCCATTCCAGAACGAAGCAATGACCAAGAAGAAGCTCGCAAATGTAATGGCTATGGCTTATCAGAAGTATGGTCAGGCTGCTACAGCCCTTATTGCTGACGATCTTAAGGACACTGGGTTCTTGCACGCAACAACTTCAGGCCTTTCAATGGGTATGGATGACTTCCGTGAAATTGCTTCTCTTGGCACTATCCTTGCTAAGGGTGAGACTCGTTCTATTGAGATCAGCGACCAGTTTGACCAAGGGTTCATCACCAACGATGAGCGTTACCGCCTGACAGTTGAAAACTGGCAAGACGTTGTGAGTGAGGTGCAAGACGACCTCAGCAAGCAGTTCACCGAAGAAGATAGCTCTATGTCTATCGCGGTGGTATCTGGTGCTCGTGGTAACATCGGTCAGGTCATGACCGCCGTCGGTATGCTTGGTGTAACCACCGACGCTACCGGACGTGCTATTGAGCTTCCGATTCGATCTAACTATAAGGGTGGTCTAACGCCACTTGAGTACTTTACGGCTACCCGTGGTGCTCGTAAGGGTATGATCGATACTGCACTTAAGACTGCCGACTCTGGGTACCTTACTCGTCGTCTAGTAGATGTCTCACAAGACGTCTTCACCATTGATGAGAATGATGACGATCCAGGCTTTGCAATTCACCGTTCAGACGCAGAAGAAATTGGCGTAAGCTACGCATCTCGACTACGTGGTCGATTTGCTGCTGCACCAGTTGCTAAATTCGTTAAGCGTGGTGAACTCATTACTCCTGAAGTTGCCGACAAGATTGAAGCAGATGCTACAATCGACGGCGTAAAGATCATGAGCGCCCTGAGTTCAACAAGCGTACGTGGCGTAGGCCGCAAGAGCTACGGTGTTGACCCAGCTACTGGTGAACTCGTTGCCCGGCACCACCCAATTGGTGTTATCGCAGCACAGAGTATCGGTGAGCCTGGTACGCAGCTAACACTCCGAACCTTCCACTCCGGTGGTACGGCAGGTGCCGACATTACCACTGGTCTCCCTCGTGTAGAAGAACTCTTCGAAGTTCGCACACCAAAGGGTCAGGCATTCTTGGCTGAAATCGCTGGTACGGTTAATACCTGGGAAGATGGTGAACAGTACGTTGTACAGATCACTGCTGACGAAGGCTCCAAGGTTGAACTAGCCCTCAAGGGTCGTACGGTACAGATTAAGAGTGGTACTGAAGTAGCTATTGGCGATGTTGTTGCCTCAGGAGACGAAGGTGCAGATCCACTAATCTCGCCAATCCATGGTAAGGCTGAAGTCAGCAAGACTAAGATCATCATTACACCTGCTAAGCAGAGTGTCGTGAAGTACGAAATTCCTGGCTACAAGCAAGTTGTCGTCAAGGACGGTGACGTCGTAGTTGCCGGAGATCGTCTGACTAATGGTTCGATCAACCTCCACGAGCTCATCGAACTCAAGGGTGTTGAATCTACTCAGCGCTACATCATGAACGAAATTCTTCGCATCTTTGCTTCTCAGGGTCAGAACATTGCTGACAAACACCTAGAAATCATCGTGCGACAGATGTTCAGTCGTGTACAGATCGAAGACGCTGCCGACAGTGAATTCGTAACCGGTGACGTGGTAAGCAAGCTCGCTGTTGTTGAAGCTAACGAAGCGTTAGTTAAGGACAAGAAGCAACCTGCTAAGTACAACCAGCTACTACTTGGTATTACCAAGGCTTCACTATCTACTGACTCCTTCCTAAGTGCTGCAAGCTTCCAAGACACTACACGTGTCCTGATTGCTGCTGCAACCAGCGGTAAGGTAGACAACCTCTACGGTCTTAAGGAAAACGTTATCCTCGGTCGCCGTATCCCTGTGGGTACTGGCTACGTCGAAGATGACGATGAGATCGCTGCTCGTGAAGCAGAAGAGAAGCTAGAAGTAGCTGCCTAAGCACTAAGCAATAGCTACTTTAGGTAAGCAAGAGAAGATGACCGTTTCCAGCGGTCATCTTCTTTATATAGATCTCTTAATGTACGTGGTACAATTGCAGAAACCAGGAGTTTATTATGTCCGTGCCTGCAGATCAGGTTATTCCGATATGTGTAGATACTATATTTGAGCGCGCAGAAACTGACCCCTTTTTAATACAAGCTGATCCAGATCAAGTCCAGTGGACCTCCGAAGGACAACGTATGTTATTATCTAGGCTTCAAGATTTAAGTTGCTACTTTCTTCAAGTCAGTGATGTGGATACTGAAGTTGTCGCTTCAGACCTATACCTTTTTAATGGGACTGGGCTTGTCCAGGCGATACGAGCCTTTGCAGCGATATCCGATGCCTTAGCCAACCCTACATTCTTTGAGGATGCTATAGCTAGTCCGCTTAACCAAGGGCCAGTTACTGACGAAGACGAAGATAATTTCTTCACTGCGTTACTGTCTGGTTTAAAACCCAGTGAACAGTAGCTACGGCCTTTTGTAGAGAGCCAGATATTGCAACCACAGTCTCAATCTGTTAGAATAATGGTTGAGTTTCAATATTAAGTAAGAAGCCGAGTTATCGTGTATGGGAGTGCTACCCACGAATCGATTTGACAGTAGCTTCAGAGTTTAAGGAATAACCCTTGCCAACTATTAATCAGTTAGTGCGCAAGCCACGCGTAAAGGTGACGACTAAGTCAAAGTCACCAAGCTTGCAACGAGTTGTTAACAACTTAAAGACCCGTAACTACGAGAAAGCCGCTCCATTTAAGCGCGGTGTTTGTATCAAAGTTACGACTAAGACACCAAAAAAGCCTAACTCTGCACTTCGTAAAGTTGCACGTGTTCGTCTTTCTAACGGTCACGAAGTATGGGCCTACATCGGCGGAGAAGGTCACAACCTTCAGGAACACGCCGTAGTACTCGTACGTGGTGGTCGTGTAAAAGACCTTCCAGGTGTTCGTTATCATATTGTTCGTGGGTCATTCGACCTTCAGGGTGTGGCTAATCGTAAGCGCGGACGCTCTAAGTATGGCGCTAAGAAAGATAGTAAATAATCATGCCACGTAAAGTAACCAAAGCATTAGTCCGAGATATCCAACCAGACCGCGTATATAACAGTGTTATGGTCCAGAAGACCATTAACCGCGTTATGCTTGACGGTAAGAAGCAAATTGCTGAAAAGCTCGTATACGAAGCGCTGGAAAAGGCTGCTAAGAAGCTTAAGGTAGACAATCCTCTCGAAGTTTTTGAACAAGCTTTCAAGAACATCCAACCACATGTAGAGACTCGTTCTCGTCGTGTTGGTGGTGCTAACTACCAGATTCCTTTTGAAGTTAAGGGTCAGCGACAGAACCACCTTACCATTATGTGGTTTGTAGCTGCAGCTCGTGCTCGTAAGGGTATTCCAATGGCAGATCGCCTCGCAGCAGAGCTTATGGATGCCTACAACCAGCAAGGTACCGCCGTCAAGAAGCGTGAAGACGTACACAAGATGGCTGAAGCTAACCGAGCATTTGCTCACTTCGCTAGGTTCTAGCACAGGTTCAATACAGAAGCAGACAGATTATGGCTGGCTCATTCGAACATTTAGCGATTGGTAGCGTTCAAGACGCAATTGCCACAGATAGGCTAGTAGCGACTAGTACGGCCTTTGACTTACATGCCAAAGCAGCCGAACTACACGGTACAGCCGCAACGTATACAGTTAGTCCTACGCAGGCTCATGAGATTTACGCTACGGCGATGGTCGGGATTCCTCATCCTGCCATGTTCAACGGGTTGTATCGTGAGATCCTCGTGCGACGAGCTGGAAGAAAATCTAATGCCGCAAATGCAATTCTTGCACTGCTCGACAACCAGGAGCCAGTTGCTTTTTAGAGGATAATGGTTCAAAATATATGGGAAAGCAGGCAGCGAGTATTGATGTTGCCCAAATTAAATTAGATTAAGGAAGTTATGGCTAAGAAATACGCACTCACACACATTAGAAACATCGGAATTATCGCGCACATTGATGCAGGTAAGACCACTACAACCGAAGGTATTTTGTACCGCACCGGTCTAAAGCACAAAATTGGTGCTGTTCACGAAGGTGAAACCACTACCGACTGGATGGCTCAAGAGCGTGAGCGTGGTATTACCATCGTGTCTGCTGCTGTTTCTTGCTATTGGAAAGATCACCAGATCAACATTATCGATACCCCAGGTCACATCGACTTTACCGTAGAGGTAGAGCGCAGTCTTCGCGTATTGGACGGCGCTGTCGTGGTATTCGACGGTAAGATGGGTGTTGAGTCACAGTCTGAGACTGTATGGCGCCAGGCAGACAAGTACAAAGTTCCTCGTATTTGTTTCATCAACAAGATCAACCAAACTGGTGGCGACTTCTACAAGTCACTCGATACTATTCATGCTCGACTTTCTAAGCGTGCATTCCCAATTCACTTGCCAATCGGTTTCGAAAAAGATATCAACGGTATTGTTGACCTCGTATCCATGAAGGCCTACACCTATAAGGACTTCACTGACAAGGCGCTCGTAGAGGAAGAAATTCCTGCTGACATGCTTGATCGTGCCAAGAAGGCTCGTAGCCTTCTTATCGAGAACGCTGTTGCTGAAGACGAAAAGATTCTTGAGAAGTACTTCGAAGTTGGCGAAGAAGGCCTTTCTGAAGAAGAAATTAAGACCGCTATCCGTTCTGCAATCTTGTCAGGTAACTTCTTTGCCGTAACCGGTGGAGATGGCCGTGGTGTAATCGTAGAGAAGGTACTTGACCTCGTTGTAGACCTACTACCTAGCCCAATTGAGCGTGGCTCAACCTGGGGTACTGATCCTAAGAGTGGTGACGAAATCGAGCGTAAGCCTGATGCTAACGAAGCCCTTTCTGGTCTCGCCTTTAAGATCGCAACCGATCCTTTCGTAGGTAAGCTCGCTTACTTCCGTGTGTACTCAGGTACATTGAAGTCAGGAAGCTACATCCTTAACAGCTCAACCGGCGAAAAAGAACGCGTTGGTCGTGTAGTACGTATGCAAGCCGATAAGCGTGAAGACGTTGATGAAGTAGAAGCTGGTGACATCGCCGCTATCGTAGGTCTGAAGGGTACTACTACGGGTCAGACTCTTTGTGATCCTGCTAAGCCAATTGTTCTTGAAAGCATCGACTTCCCAGAACCACCTGTATCTATTGCTATCGAGCCAAAGACCAAGGCAGACCAGGAAAAGATGAGCACAGCACTCCAGCGTCTTGCTGAAGAAGATCCAACCTTCCGCGTGAAAGTTGACGACGAAACTGGTCAGACCATCATCTCTGGTATGGGTGAGCTACACCTTGAAATCCTCGTAGACCGCATGAAGCGCGAATTCTCCGTGGAAGCAAACATTGGTCAGCCACAGGTTGCCTACCGTGAAACTATTCGTAAGGATGCTGTTGAAATCGAAGGTAAGTTCGTTAAGCAGTCTGGTGGACGCGGTCAGTACGGTCACGTATGGCTCCGACTATCTCAGAATGAACCTGGTAAGGGTCTTGAGTTCATCAACTCTATCAAAGGTGGTGCCGTTCCGAGTGAATATATCAAGCCTGTTTCTGAGGGTATCAAGGAAGCTATGAATAACGGTGTTATTGCTGGCTATCCTGTCGTGGATATCAAGGCTGAACTATACGATGGTAGTTACCACGATGTTGACTCTAACGAAATGGCCTTTAAGATTGCTGGTTCTATGGCACTGCAAGCCGGTGTTAAGGCTGCAAGTCCTGTGCTTATGGAACCTGTCATGAAGGTTGTTGTTGTTACTCCAGAAGAGTTCATGGGTGACGTAATTGGTGATCTTAACAGTAAGCGTGGTCGCATTGAATCAATGGAAGACCTTGCTGCTGGCGTTAAGGAAATCACTGCCTTTGTACCGCTTGGTGAAATGTTTGGTTACACTACCAATCTCCGCTCTGCTACACAGGGTCGTGCAAGTTCAAGCATGGAGCTCGACCACTACGCTGATGTTCCAAGTCACGTAGCTGAAGCTATCATCGCTAAGAACGCTAAGTAGAGCTTTCTATCATGGCCTCATCACAACTCCCTCTAGCAAAGATTGATTTTGCTCCAGAGTGTCTTGAGGTGTGTAAACGAAGTCAGTGCCCAATGGATATCCTTGAAGAAGATGCTGCCTTTAGATTGGCGAGAGATACAGCGACCCTTGCAGAGTCTACCGTACAGATTAGGAACGCAGAGATCAGCTGCACTGGACCTACGCCAGAAAAGTTTGGCCGACTGACATGCGAGGCACATGTACGAATTTGGATGCAGGGCAGCAACGAAGATAATCTCGGCTCTTAGTCAAAACCGGGTGCTTTACAAACACCGGTGAAATAAGGTAGTATATACCGGTAACTCGCGAGAGGGCTTTTTGATGTATGCCTAGGCTTATCCTAGAAGACACTCAAGATATGGACCGCGATTTTCATTAAGTTAATTAATACAAGGAGAATCACCTCTATGGCTGATAACTTTGACCGAAGCAAGCCGCACGTTAACGTCGGTACCATGGGACACGTTGACCACGGTAAGACTACCCTTACGGCTGCTATCACTGCAGTACTCGCTAAGAAGCTTCCTAGCGCAGTAAACAAACCAATTGCGTATGACGAAATCGACAACGCACCAGAAGAGAAGGCTCGTGGTATTACCATTGCAACCTCTCACCAAGAATACGAAAGTGAAAAGCGACACTACGCTCACGTTGATATGCCAGGACACGCTGACTATGTTAAGAACATGATCACCGGTGCTGCACAGATCGATGGAGCAATCCTTGTAGTTGGCGCAAACGACGGTCCACTTCCTCAGACTCGCGAACACGTTCTACTTGCAAAGCAAGTGGGTGTGCCAAAGATTCTCGTATTCATGAACAAGATGGACCTCGCAGATCCAGAACTAGTAGAGCTAGTAGAAATGGATATTCGTGAACTTCTTGCTAAGAACGGCTTCGACGAAGACGCTCCTATCATCAAGGGTTCTGCTACTAAGGCTCTTGCCGGTGATGCAGAAAACGAAGACGCTATCATGGAACTCGTTAAGGCTATGGACGACTTCGTTCCAGAACCAAAGCGCGAACTAGACAAGCCTTTCCTTATGCCAATCGAAGACGTATTTAGTATCAAGGGTCGTGGTACCGTTGCTACTGGTCGTATCGAACAAGGTATCGTAAAGGTTGGTGAAGAAGTTGAAATCGTTGGTATCAAAGATACTGTGAAATCAACTGTTACTGGTGTTGAAATGTTCAAGAAGAACCTTGACCAAGGTCAAGCTGGTGACAACGTTGGTATCCTCCTTCGAGGTATCGAGCGCGATGACATCGAGCGCGGTCAGGTTCTCTGTAAGCCTGGTAGCATCACTCCACACACCGAATTTGACGCTGAAGTCTATATCCTTACCAAGGAAGAGGGTGGACGTCACACTCCATTCTTCAAGGGCTACAAGCCTCAGTTCTACTTCCGTACTACGGACGTAACTGGCGAAGTTGAGCTTCCAGCTGACAAAGAAATGGTTATGCCTGGTGATACTATCACCTTTAAGGTAAAGCTATTGGCTCCTATTGCTATGGAGCAAGGTCTTAACTTCGCTATCCGCGAAGGTGGCCGAACCGTTGGTGCTGGTGTTGTAACCAAGATCAACAAATAGTCTACTTAAGACTGAAGAAAGGCCCTCTCCGGAGGGTCTTTTCTTTTTTACATCGTTTTATGCGGTATAGCATTTTCTGGTCGACTGTTCGCGGTGTAAAATAGATCTATGAGTTTAAGTACCGATGATTTATCACAGATACGTACCATCAATCGTGAAGAGAATGCTCCACTTGATGGGAAGGTCACTGCCTTACAGAATGATGTTAAGGAAATCTACTACATGCTTGCTAAGATGCAGAATGCTCCCGCACAGGATAAGCAATTCCATAAACTCCCCTTGAAACAAAAGATACTTTCTGTGCACCAGAATCTTATGGCTACCGCCCAAGAAGCGGGTGTAACCTTGCCTCAGAACTAGTTTTGTTGTATTATCAACTAGTAAATTAATGGTGATGACTAAAAGTCGTCGTAGTCGTTCTCAATAACGCTACGAAGATGTTACATCACATTAGAATAAGGAGTTATTCTATGGCTGACGCCAAAAAACCAGTAGACAACAAGCAACGAATTCGTATTCGTCTAAAGGCATATGACCATAAGGTTATCGACCAGGCTGCAAAGCAGATCGTAGACACTGCACTACGTACTGGTGCTGTTATCGCCGGACCAATCCCTCTTCCCACAAAGCGAACTACTTACACTGTTGTTAAGAGCCCTCACGTATACAAGAAGGGTCGTGAGCAATTTGAAATGCGTGTTCACAAGCGTCTTATCGACGTCATGGACCCAACACCTAAGACTATTGATAGTCTTATGAACATTAGCCTTCCAGCTGGTGTTGACGCTGAAATCAAGATGTAGTCTTTTTTAGCTCAGACTTTAAGACCTCTCACACCGAGAGGTCTTTTTATTTGCTATACTAGCACTAATGGTTAAAGCTAAAACAAAAATTCACCGTAAACCGTCAGTCCTAGAGATGGACAGCGTCTTTATCTTCAAGCTCATACTGTTCTTGGTCCTCGGTTCGCAATGGCTACACATAATGGATACGGGAAGTAATAAGGAGTTTCCGGTTCCAGTTGGAGCCATTATTGGGTTGGCCTTTGCTCTGCATGATCACTTCAAGATAGACCGTAAGATTGAGTATGCGATATTGCTGCTGGCTATGTTCATTGGCTTTTGGCTGCCTATGGGAATCACGCTCGTTCGATAAATCTTCCTTGTGCATTAGGCGAGTCACCAGCCGCTGGATAGAAATAGTCCCCGTAGTGCTTTTCTAGAAGGCTGAGTGACTGTAATTCTAATAGATACTGATGCTGCGGCGGGTATGGTGGACGTATGCCAAATTCCTTGAGTTCTTCTGTCTCCTCTAACGGGAGTTGGATGCCGTGAGGCCCGTAGCTCGTAAACAATCCTCTGGCACCATCGAAGCGTCCAACGACGCCGACGGCAAACTCTACATCATTAACAGCTTCAGGCCGTTTAAGTACAGATGTCAAGTCTTCACTGAGTCGAGGGGCTACTTCCGCAGCCTTACTAAACGAACCAACGTATACGGTATACACTTTGCCTCGACCAGTTCGCTCGTCACCACCGCGACCAGTCATATACTTAAACACATATCCACCCGCCGTAAGACGACGTGTAGCTTCTGGAATATCTTCAGGCGAGACATTGAGGTGGAACTTCCAGACTTCAGACGAATCACCAGTACGCCTGAAATCCGTAACGTCCGGTGATGGATTCTGATTAAAGTTAGCGATTAGTAATCCTTGGTTAACGAGGTCTTGGGTAGTTGGGTATGGTGAAGCTGGGTCATTATTTGGCGTTTCATTTATTGGCAGGTCTTTAGACTGCACGTATACGGACGCCCCGTACAGTCGGCTATTGAGTTCTGTTAGTCGTGCGGTCGCTGCTGGGTCAAGGTCGTGCTGGAGGTATGCTATTGCCTCAGCATTAGGGTCTGGAATATCGCCTGCACCTGCAGAGCCATCCTGGTGTTCTGTCATATACCCACAGTATAGCAATTCCTAATGGACTATTTGTTACAGTCTATTAAGTGTAGAATAGACAACGCCTTGACAGGGGTAAGGTGTTTCTGTTAATCTGTATTGGTATATCAAATATTGTTCTTGGTATTTAGGAAGGTTCACTCGTTAGGTCATTAGATTTAACAGGGGTGAAAACCACCAGAAACCAAGTGTTTTTATGTCTGACTCTAAGACAAAAAGACACGTCGAACACTAATAATGAAAGAACTATGAAAGCATTCATCACACGAAAGATCGGCATGACTAGCATCGTCAATGAAGACGGTTCTGTTGTTGCTGTTACTTTGCTTTCCGCTAGCCCCAACACCGTTACCCAGGTAAAGAACCTGGAAAAAGACGGTTATACCGCTGTACAAGTCGGTGCCGAAACCTCTAAGAAGGTTGGCAAGGCTATGGCGGGACATCTCAAGGCGGCGAAGGCAGTAAATAAGGAAGTAAGCCCGAAGATCATTCGAGAATTCCGCCTCGAAGCCGACCAAGAAATCTCAGAAGACCTCAGCGTAGGAGCAGAACTCACCGCAGAGGTCTTTTCAGTTGGCGATGTAGTTAAAGTAACCGGCACCTCAAAGGGTAAAGGTTTTGCTGGTACTATTAAGCGTCACAACTTCCACCGTCAGCGCAAGACTCATGGTGGTAAAGGAAACACTCGTAAGCCAGGTTCTATTGGCTCGATGTATCCACAGCACATTTTCAAAGGTACTCGTATGTCCGGACAAATGGGATATGAACAAGTAACCGTGAAGAATCTAAAAGTTGCCCTTGTTGACCTAGAACTCGGCGTTATCGGTGTTACCGGTGCCGTACCTGGACCTCGCAAGGGTATTGTTATTGTCCAAGGAAAAGATGGGGAGGCTAAATAATGAGCGTTGCAACTTATACCAAGTCTGGCTCAAAAGCTACAACTCCAGCAAAACTGGACAAAGCAGTCTTTGAAGCCGAGATTAAGAATCACGAACTACTAAAGCAGGCATATGTAACCTACCTCGCTAACGGCCGTGAAAACCTAGCCGTTACCAAGACTCGTGGTCTTGTAAGCGGTGGTGGTAAGAAGCCTTGGAAGCAAAAGGGAACGGGTCGTGCTCGTTTCGGTAGCTCACGTGTGCCAATTTGGCGCGGTGGTGGTATCACTTTTGGTCCAACTGGCGAAGAGAACTACACGATGAAACTTAACGTTAAGGCTAAGCGAACTGCTATCCGTCAGGCTCTCAGTATGGCAAACACCGATGGCAAGATTAGTGTTATCGAAGACATCGTCGTAAAAGAAGGTAAGACTCGTGAGATTCAGACCCTTCTTACTAAGCTCGGCGTAAAGCGCCAGGCTTTGATCGTTGTAGACACCAAGGACACAGATGTTGTCCGTGCTACGAACAACCTTGGCAATGTTCGCCTGGTTGCTGCTAAGTACCTAAACGTATTTGACGTCGTAAATGCTCACCACATTGTTATCACCCAGAAGTCACTCGCTGTTATTAGTGAATGGCTCGGTGAAGCAAAGGCCGTGAAGCCAGTAGTGAAGACTGAGAAGGAGACTAAGTAATGAAATCTCTCGTACTACAACCTCGAATGAGTGAGAAGGCTTACGCCCACAGTACTGAACGTAATGTATACGTATTCGTTGTTCCTACTAACGCCAACAAGCAGACTATTGCTCAGGCAGTAGCCGCTCAGTTTGACGTAACAGTTACTCAGGTTCGTACTACTATCCAGTTCGGTAAGTCTATGACCAGCCGCAGCAAGCGAACACGTGGTGTTACGGTTCACCGAAAAGATATCAAGAAGGCTTACGTTACCGTTAAAGCTGGTGACCACATCGCTATCTTTGATGCTCCAGAAGATACTAAGGCTGACAAAAAGGCCGAGAAGAAAGCTGATAAGAAGTCAGAATCTTCTAAGAAGGAGACCAAGTAATGGCTATTCAGCAATATAACCCAACAACTCCTGGCCGACGTGGCATGACCAGCCAGGACAATAGTGAGATTACGGCTAAGAAGCCAATCAAATCACTACTTGTTCGACAGAAGCGTATGGCTGGTCGAAACAACCAGGGTCGTATTACGACTCGTCACCGCGGTGGTGGCGCAAAGAGTTTCTACCGACTGGTTAACTTCAAGCTAGCAGCTGGTAAGACCGCTGAAATCGAAGCTATTGAATACGATCCAAACCGAAGTGCCCGTATTGCACGTATCAAGGAACATGATGGAACGTACCACTATATCCTTGCTGCTAAAGGCATGAAGGTTGGTCAGACTGTAGCCAGTGGTGAAGAAGCTCCCGTAGAAGTTGGTAACCGACTGCAGATTCGGAACATTCCTGTTGGTAGCACTATCTACGGTATTGAGATTCAGCCCGGCGGTGGCGCACAAATGGTGCGTTCTGCTGGTGCAAGTGCTCAACTTATGGCTAAGGAAGGTGACTACGCACAAGTACGTATGCCTTCTGGCGAAGTTCGTCTGTTCCTTATGGAATGTATGGCAAGTATTGGTCGTGTTGGTAACGAACAGCACCAGAACATTAAGATTGGTAAGGCCGGTCGTTCCAGGCATAAGGGCTTCCGCCCATCTGTTCGTGGTGTTGTTATGAACGCCGCAGATCACCCTCACGGTGGTGGTGACGGTGGACGACACGGTGTTGGTGGTGGTAAGAACCACGGTAGCGCTCCGAAGACTCCTTGGGGTCAGAAGACATTGGGCTACAAGACCCGTACTCGCAAGAGCACCAATAAGTTTATTGTAAGAAGCCGACATGCGGCGAAGAGAAAGTAAGGGATAAGATATGAGTCGATCACTCAAAAAAGGACCATTCATCGATCCTAAGCTTGCAAAGAAAGTTGCAGCTTTGGGTAATGAAGACCGAACCATTATCAAGACCTGGGCTCGAGCCTCTACGATTTCACCAGACTTCGTAGGCAAGACCATTGCTGTGCACAACGGCAAGGTTCACGTACCTGTTTTCGTTACTGAAAACATGGTAGGCCACAAGCTCGGCGAGTTCTCACCAACTCGTAAGTTCCGCTCTCATGGCGGTAAGCTCGCGAAAGGTAAGAAGTAATGCCAGTTCAAGCTCTCGCTAAAGGCGTAAACATGAGCCCACGTAAAGTAGGTGTTGTTGCTGCATTGGTCCGTGGCCGCACCGTAGAAGATGCCCTTACCATCCTCGCTCACGTGCCTCGTGCATCTGCTATTCCTGTTCGTAAAGCTATTGAGTCTGCTAAGGCAAATGCTGATCACAACCACAATTACAAGCCAGAAACTTTGGTTATTACTCAGATCAGCGTTACCCCAGGCGTTCGTATTAAGCGATTCCGTCCTGCAGCTCAAGGTCGTGCACTTCCATTCCAACGTCGTACCAGCCACATTCGTGTTGTTGTCGACGGTGAAGTTCGCGCACCTAAGAAAGCTGCTACTGAAAAAGCTGTTAAGCCAGCAGATAAGAAGGAGAGCAAGTAATGGGACAGAAAGTAAATCCAATTTCAATGCGTCTCCAGGTCAATAAAGACTGGCGCAGCAAATGGTTTGCAAGCAAGCGTGACTATGCAACCTATCTTGCAAAAGACCTCAGTGTCCGCAAGATGATCCAGAAGAAGCTCGGAAGTCGTGCTGCTATTAACAAGGTAGACATCGAACGATCTCCAAACCTCGTAACCGTTACTATCTATACCGCTAAGGCTGGTGTAGTTATCGGACGCGGTGGCGTTGGGGCACAGGAGCTTAAGGCTGCTATCGAGAATATCTACCAGGCACAGACTCGTGTAAACATCGAGGAAGTTAAGAAGCCTGAGCTACATGCTAAGCTTGTTGCTGAAAACATTGCTCACCAAATCGAACGACGTATTTCATTCCGCCGTGCCGTTAAGTCAACTGCTGCTGCAACAATGCGTGCTGGTGCCAAGGGTATCCGCGTTGAAGTTGCCGGCCGACTAAATGGCGCTGAAATGAGTCGACGCGAAAAAGAAGTACAGGGCAGTGTTCCACTTCACACCCTTCGCGCTGACATCGATTACGCACACGTAGGTGCCCAAACTCCAGCCGGTATTATCGGTGTTAAGGTTTGGATCTACAAAGGGGAGGCAGTTTAATGTTACTTCCAAAACGAACTAAGTTCCGCAAGGTACGCAAAGGCCGAATTACCGGTGTTGCTACCAAAGGCAATTACATTGCTTTCGGTGACTTTGCTCTCCAGAGTCAAGGCACTGAACGTATTACCAGCCGCCAGATCGAAGCTAGTCGTCAAGCGATGACTCGTTACATCAAGCGTGGTGGTAAAATCTGGATCCGCATCTTCCCACATACTCCCGTGACTCGTAAGCCACAGGACGTAAAAATGGGTAGCGGTAAGGGTAACCCTGAATTCTTCGTAGCCAAGGTTAAGCCTGGCACCATCCTGTTTGAAATGCAGGGTGTCAGCGAAGAAATCGCTCGTGAAGCTATGCGTTTGGCTAGCCACAAGCTACCTATCAAGACTAAGTTCTTGGTGAAGGATGAGGCATAACTATGAAGATAATTGATATCCGTAAATATTCAACAGCAGAGCTGGCTACCGAAGCTACCCGGCTTCGGGAAGAGATCGCTGAACTGCGACGTCGCGTCCACATGGGCGAGGCAACCAATGTTCGACAGATCCGTGCTAAGCGAAAAGATCTCGCTCGCATGCTTACCGTGCTCAGCGAACAATTAGCAAAGGAGAACGCATAATGGCTAAATCACTTACCGGCGTTGTCGTGTCTGACAAGACCGACAAGACCATTGTTGTGTCTGTTGCGACTCATAAGAATCATCCTTTGTATCGCAAAGCATATACAACCAGCAAGAAATTCATGGCTCACGACGAGAAGAACGAAGCTCATCCTGGTGACACTGTCATCATTACTGAGACTCGTCCACTTAGCGCTCGTAAGCACCACACGCTCACCAAGATTGTAGAACGTGCAGCTATTAGCCAAGACCAAACGGTTGAAGCTATCACTGCAGAACCTGCAATTGAGGAAGAGAAGAAAGTCAAGGGAGAGGCCTAATGATCCAACAAGAATCCCGACTCGGCGTTTGCGACAACAGCGGCGCTAAAGAAATCCTTTGTATCCGCGTACTTGGCGGTACACGTCGACGCTACGCCCATGTTGGCGACGTTATCGTAGCTACTGTTAAGCAGGCAAACCCACAAGGTACCGTTAAGAAGAAGTCAGTTGTTCGTGCTGTAATCGTTCGTACCACCAATGCTATCAAGCGTAAGGATGGTTCAACTATTCGCTTCGACGACAACGCTGCCGTTATCATTGGTGACGACAAGTTGCCAAAAGCAACTCGTATCTTTGGCCCCGTTCCACGCGAACTACGTGACCTTGGATACGCTAAGATTATTTCCCTCGCACCGGAGGTCCTATAATGAACAAGACAAAATCTACCGTTAAGACTGTATTCAAGATTCGCCTCAAGAAGGACGATCTTGTTATGGTGCGAGCTGGTAAATACAAGGGTAAGACTGGCAAAGTTGTTGCTACACACCCAACTCTCAACAAGGTTACCGTTGAAGGTATCAACATTGTTAAGAAGGCTATGAAGCCTAACAAGCAGTACCCACAAGGTGGCATCATTGACATCACTAAGCCAATCGATGTTTCTAAGGTTGGTATCGTGGATCCATCTACTAAGAAAGCTGCTCGCGTTGCCTACAAAGTAGATAAGGACGGCAAGAAGACCCGCGTATTTGCAGGTTCTGGAAAGGAGATTAAGTAATGGCTACAGCAGAAAAAACCGCACCAAAGTCAGCAGCAAAAGCTAAGACTAGCGATGCATATGTAGCTCGACTGAAATCCGAGTACAACAGCAAATTTGCCGCTGAGCTACAAAAAGAGCTTGAACTTAAGAACCCACACCAGGTTCCTCGACTCGAGAAGATTGTGGTAAACGTTGGTCTTGGTAAAGCCAAGGATGACAAAAAGATCATCGAGACTGCTAAGAACACGGTTCGTAAGATCACTGCACAAGAACCCGTTGAGACCATTGCTAAGAACTCTATCGCCGGCTTTAAGCTGCGTGAAGGTAACAAGATTGGTATCAAAGTAACACTTCGCGGTAACCAAATGTACGAATTTGCTGATCGTCTGATCAACATCGTACTACCTCGACTTCGTGACTTCCACGGTGTTAAGGCTGGTGCATTTGATAAGTCTGGTAACTACAGCATCGGTCTCACTGACCAGTCAGTATTCCCAGAACTCACATTTGAAGAAACTACTACAGCACATGGCCTCCAAATCGTATTTGTGGTCAGCGCACGTGATAAGGAACATTCGAAGGCCCTCTTAACCAAGCTGGGCATGCCATTCGAGAAGAAGGAGAAGAATTAATGGCACGTAAATCTAACATTGCACGCGACAAGAAGCGCGACCGAATGATCGCTAAGTATGCTGCAAAGCGTGCTGAGCTAAAGAAGATGGGTGACCTCGAAGGTCTCCACCTGTTGCCACGTAACTCATCTCCAACCCGACATAAGAACCGCTGTATTGAGACCGGTCGGCCTCATGCCTACATGCGAACCTTCGGCCTCAGCCGTTTGTCATTCCGAGAACATGCAAGCAAGGGCGAAATCCCTGGCGTAACGAAAGCGAGCTGGTAATATGAGCACCACTTCAACCGATCCAATCGCAGATATGCTTAGTCGCATCCGTAACGCAATCGCCGTACGGAAGACTGAAGTACTGCTTCCTCACAGTAAAGTTAAGGAAGCTGTCGCAAGTCTGCTACAGGAAAACAATTTCATCGACCGTGTAAGTGTTACTGATGCCAGCATCGGTAAAACACTGCATGTCACCATTAATGGCGAGAACAGTAACGCCCGTATTACCGAGATCAAGCGTCTCAGTACTCCTGGTCGTCGTTACTACGTCGCTGCTAAAGATATCCCATCTGTTAAAAGCGGTCGTGGTATCGTTATCGTCAGCACCTCACAAGGCCTTATGACTGGCAAACAAGCTAAGTCAGCTGGTGTTGGTGGTGAATTAATTTGTCGAGTTTACTAGAAGATTAAAGAGAGATAAGAGAAAAGGATAAAATATGAGCCGCGTAGGTAAATCACCGATCACAGTTCCCAGTGGCGTTTCCGTCACTATCGCAGATGATGCGATCACTGTTTCCGGCTCGAAAGGCACACTAAGCCAGTTCACTATGCCTGACATTACGGTCACGCAAGAGGGCGAGCAGATTGTGGTCACTCGAGCTAACGACGAACCAAAAATTCGTGCAAAGCATGGTCTCATGCGAGCATTACTCAACAACATGGTTGATGGAGTAAGCAAAGGTTTTAGCAAGCAACTAGAAATCAACGGTGTTGGTTTCCGTGTAGCACAGCAAGGTACTGACCTGAAGTTAAATCTTGGTTTTAGCCATGATGTTATCTACAAGGTACCTGCCGGTATTACAACCACTATTGAAGGTACAAATATCACGGTAAGTGGTATTAGCCGTCAGCAAGTTGGTCAAGTAGCCGCTGAAATCCGAGCACTAAAGAAGCCTGAGCCATATAAGGGCAAAGGTATCAAGTATGCAGACGAACGTATTATCCGTAAGTCTGGTAAGAGTGGTAAGGACAAATAATGAATCGTCTCACTAAGAAAATCCAGAACCTGAAACAACGTAAAGGCCGTGTTCGATCTACCGTTATCGGTACTGCAGAACGACCCCGTCTCAGCGTACACGTTAGCAACCGTCATATTTCTGCGCAGATCATCAATGATGAAACGCACAAGACACTCGCTCACGTTACCACTAACGGTAATAAACTTACCGGTACTATGACCGAAAAAGCTGAAGTTATCGGCGAACAAATCGCTAAGAAAGCTAAAGCAGCTAAGATTACCAAGATAGTATTTGACCGCAATGGTCGACTGTACCACGGTCGCGTACAGGCGCTTGCAGATAGTGCTCGAAAGAATGGATTGGAGTTCTAACATGGCAGACGCACAACCTACAACCCCACAGGCTCAAGCACCTGGCGCAAACACCAACGCACCACAACGTCCTGGTGACCGCAACCAGCAGCGCGGCGGCAACAATGGCCGACGTCCAGCTCGCGACCAGAACCCAGAAGAGAAGCAATTCGACGAACGTATTGTTAACATCGACCGTGTTGCTCGTGTAGTAAAGGGCGGACGACGTTTCCGTTTCCGCGCACTTGCTGTCGTTGGTGACCGTAAGAACAAAATCGGTATCGGTTCAGCCAAGGGTGCTGACGTTACCAGCGCTGTAGCCAAGGCTATGGACGTTGCTAAAAAGAACATGGTAACCGTACACCTCTACAAGGGAACATTGCCGCACGAATCAACCGCTAAGGTTGGTGGCGCAAACATCCTTATTAAGCCAGCAAGTGCTGGTACCGGCCTTATAGCTGGTGGTGTGGTACGAACCGTCCTCGAAGTTGCTGGTGTCAAGAACGCCCTCAGCAAGTCACTTGGTTCAACCAACAAGACTAACACTGCTTACGCAACCCTCGCCGCTCTTCAGAGTATGGAACCAGCTAAGAACTGGATCACCAACAGCGCTGTTGCAAAGTCAGAAGCTAAAAAAGTTGCTAAAAAAGTTGCACCAGCAACAGAAACTGAAGCTAAGGCTGAAAAGCCTGCGGCAAAGAAAACAGCAACCAAGCCAGCTAAGACTTCTGAGAAGAAAAGTGAGGCTAAATAATGAGTTACAACGAACTAAACATTTCAAGCAACAAATCCGCTAAGCGTGTTGGTCGTGGTATCGCAGCTGGTCAGGGTAAAACCGCTGGACGTGGTACTAAGGGTCAGAAATCACGTACCGGCTATAGTGCCCGTGCTGGTTTCGAAGGTGGACAAAACCCACTGACACAGCGTTTTCCAAAGCTCCGAGGTTTTACATCTCACCGAGCTACAATTGAGAACGTATACACTGGTCAACTTGACGCTCTTGGCGCCAAGGTAGACAACGCAGCTCTTGCAGAAGCAGGTCTCGTGAGCAACCCATTCGTACAAGTAAAGCTTGTTGTAAAGGGTGACGTCACTAAGAAGCATGCTGTAAGTTTGCAAGGTGCTAGCGCGACTGCTGTTGCAGCAGTTGAAAAAGCTGGTGGTAGCTTTACTGCTATCCCTCAACAAGGTCGTCCAAAGACCAGCACCAAAAAAGCCGATAAGTAATACTCGTTACTGACAAGATTCAACCCACTACAATCGTAGTGGGTTTTTCTTATGCTTGCCGTTTGTGCTACGACCAGGCACAATACTACAAAACATTAGGAGGGTTTATGTCAGAAGTTGATAGGTTGGCTGCATACCGTCAAGCTGGGGTTGATTTGGATGCTAGTAATGTTGCTTCGCAGATGGCCGGCAATTACGCACGTGAGACTTGGGATAATGCCGGTGGAAGCTGGAAGCCATTGTCTCCCGATGCACATCTTGCAGCATCTAAAGTTATGCCGCTTGATGAAATTAGGAGTCATCCAGAAACCAGTGGTGTTGGTGGTGCCGATGGCACGGGAACTAAGCCAGAGTTCTATGAACGACTTCGAAACTTTTATGGACTCGGATTCGATTTAGTGGCAATGGCAGTCGACGATATCCCCACTGAAGGCGGGCAAGCCGTGTGGATGAATAATGGCCTTATTGTTAATAATCTGAACGATGACACTCTTCCGCATATTGATGAGTTGTTTAGGGGACTGCGGGATGCGGCAAATCAAGCAGATATTGTGCTCTGGACGGGAGAGACCGCCGTACACGGTGACCGACTAACTGGACCAAGAGGCTTCGCGGTGGACTGGATTGGTGATGCATTTGGCTTAGTGCACAAAGAACGAGTTATAACTGGAACACGTGTGCATGAAGGTGATGTGTTGTATGGATTTGCTGAACCGGAAGGCTTTCGATGTAACGGAATTAGCTTAGTACGAAAGTCGCTGAGGAGCGCCTACGGCAAGAGTTGGGAGTTAGAGCAGTTTGATGGAGTGAGTCTGGGTGAACTTGTCGCAACGCCATCCACCATCTACTCAGGACTCATGCGTACATTAACTGGCGGATACGATATCGGACGTGAAGCGGTTGCTGACATCCGAGGCGTGGCACACATATCAGGCGGAGGCATGCCAGAAAAGATAGGTCGAATGCTTCGTGCTACTGGGCTCGGTGCGGATATTATCAATCCATTCAAAGTGCCGCAGATTCAGAAACAAGTACAGTTTGTAACTGACGTAAAAGAAGGTGGTGAAGAACGGCAAATGACCGACGAAGAACTTTACACCACCTGGCATGGTGGCCAAGGCTACGTGGTTGCCGCCCCGGAAAGTGACCATGACGTAATTGTTGCCGCAGGCCAGTCACATGGAATTGAAGTCCGACCTATAGGCCAGGTCGTCAAGCAACCAGGCATTCGCGTAACGAGTCAAGCGAATATCAAGACGGGTACCGTACTCGAATTCGACGTATAATAGTGTAATCATTACAGTGTACGAGGCCTTGTAATACTGCTATACTAATTCTCGAGAAAAGAGACATACATATATGAGTTGGAAAACTATTTGGGCATCACTGAAAAATGCTGACATGCGTAAGCGCATACTTGCTGTACTGGGAATGCTATTAGTATTCCGTATCTTTGCCCACATTCCGGTGCCACTCGCAGATCCTAAGACACTGCAGCAGATTCTCGAAAACATCTTTAGTTCTAGTAATACACCGCAGTTGTTTAGCTTCATTAATGTGTTGTCCGGAGGAGCATTGGCTAACTTCTCAATCATGCTGGTTGGTATGGGGCCATACATTAACGCTTCTATTATCATGCAGCTTCTTACCAAGGCTATTCCATCCCTTGAAGCCCTGAACAAGGAAGGGGAGTTTGGACGTAAGAAGATCAACCAATACACCCGTCTACTAGCGTTTCCTCTAGCTATTCTGCAGTCTATTGGTGCTATCTATCTTGTCCGTCAATCAGCCGCTAGTATTGGTGGCCTTGGGGACATTACTGCTAACACCTCGTTCATGCAGTGGGTCCTCATGGTAGCAGCCCTAACTGGTGGCTCTATGATCCTGATGTGGCTCGGTGAACTTATTACCGAACAGAGTATTGGTAACGGTATCTCTCTTATTATTACTGTCGGTATCGTGAGCACTCTCCCTAAGACTATTGGTAGTCTTATTACCAGTGTCGTTAACGAAGACCAGAAATGGAACGTCTTTGGCAAGCAACTACCGATCGACAAGAGGGGACTTATCTACACGTTAATAATCATAGCCGTGGTAACGACTATTACGCTGCTGATCGTGAAGCTCAACGAAGCCTCCCGCAAGATCACTGTTAACTACGCCAAGCGTATCCAGGGCAACCGTGCGTACGGCGGCGTAACAACCGTTCTACCCGTAAAACTCATCACGGCTGGTGTGGTACCCATCATCTTTGCCTCAGCCTTCCTGAGTGTCCCAAGCTTTGCCGGACAGATCATGGTTGGTTCAAGCAGCGCACGACTACAAGAAATTGGTACCAATCTTGTTCGCTGGTTCCAGCAACCAACTGCACAGACCTTCCAGCAAGGTGGCTGGGAGCCATATCTCTACCCACTGGTCTATTTCCTCCTGGTGTTCATGTTTACGTTCTTCTATACAAACATCGCCTTTAACACCAAGGAAATTGCTGAGAACCTCCAGAAGCAGGGTGGCTTTATCGATAACGTCCGTGCCGGTCTACAGACTGAAAAGTACTTAGGCAAGGTTGTGAACCGTCTAACACTGTTTGGTGCATTAGCCCTTGGTCTCCTGGCACTGCTCCCGATCATTGGCCAGAAGTTCCTTACCAGCAACATTAGCCTTGGTGGTACCAGTATCCTCATCTTGGTATCAGTAGCCCTCGAGACGCTTCGACAGATCGAATCGCGGGCCCTCATGGCCACCTACGACCAGTACACGCAAGAAGACTTCTTTACTGATACTGAAGAGACTGCTAAGAAACGACGTTTCAGCTTCTCACTTCCTCGACGTAAGAAATAGCTATTACTAGTTAACTTTCCCGTCCTGCAGAGCAGTTACGATACTAACTATCAGCAAATAAAAACACACCCTTGATTTTGAGGGTGTGTTTTCTTTAGTGTCGCGTTAGTGACTGTTTTGTTTTATACAGTACGTCGCATAGCTCGTCGAGCGCGAACTCCAAGTGCTGCCGCACCAAGAAGGATCATTGCAAGCGCACCACCACCCATTGGCTTCGCCTCACCACCCGCTACGGCTAGGAATGGTGGAGTTTCACCAGGAGCCGTAGTAGCTACCGTTTCTGGCGGAGCTGAAGGGGTAACTATTGTGGTAGTTGTAGTTGTGGTTGTTTCTTCAACCGGAGGCTTCTCCGTCACTGGTGGCTGAACCAGTGTTGTACTAGTCCGAGGTACAAGCGTCGTTGATGTTGTCGTACTCGTAGACGTTGGAGGTACAGTCGTAGGGGGAGTAGTAGTCGTAGATGTGGTAGTTGTAGTTGTGGTTGTCTCGTGCTTTAGCTCGATACCTTCTTCTAGTGAACTCCACCCAGCACTCTCAATATTGAGACGTAACTCGAGCTTCTCTAGTTGTGCGTCAGTAGGAGTAAAACCATGTTGTTCAGCAAAGATCTGGCGGATACTATCAAGGGTAATGTCCGTGATCTGGCCACTAGCACCCTCGACGTTCATAGCTCGAATAAGAAGGTATTCCTTGCCGTCAATCACTGCTTGCAATGCGGCGTCATTGCCGGCCTGGTCTAGCTGCTCTTGAGTAGAACCTGCAGGCATGAGACCCTCAGCGATAGCACGTGGAAGCGCTTGTTCTCGCGTAGTACCTTCTGGTAGCACTCCGTTTTGGAAGTGTACAGAAGCATCCTTTTCACAATCAACAGCACGGTTGTTCTCATCCAAACCACAGTTCTTGATAACCAATCGTACATTACCTTCGCGGGCGTCTACGAAGTAGACATTCTGCTTAACAGTAACTTTTGGCATAGGTGTAAATTCTGCGCTAGCTTCTACGGAAGAAAGGGTCGGTTCTGTGTCCCCAGTAGCTTCTGCGTCTGGTTCTGCTACCTCAATGATTCGTGTACTTACAAGTCGACCAAAAGCAACATCGCCTTCAGCACCCAGTACAACGACTGAGTTGTCTGCATTTAGATTTGCCGCTTCTTCAACGGCGTCACGTTTTGCCGTAACCTCAACAATAGCAGCCTGTGGTGCTAGTGTTTCTGGGCCACCGTTAAGTAGTGCGGCACTACCGAACGCTGGGTCCGTGTTTGGGGCACCTGCGCCAGCAAGAAGCTGAAGCTCAAGGGTACCCGGTGTGATCTCAAATCCGTTTCCGGCTGATCCATCCATAATAAATTCTCTCCCATAACGCATACTAAAATATAGAGCGTTTATTGATTAATAATGAGGACCAATCTAGTTCTACAAAGAGATTTAGTCGTCCCGGTTTCGCTACTTGCTCCCTGTAAACCAAAGCGACCATATAAAGGTTAACAGATCATCACACGACGTCTTACGTCAAATAAGACAATAATACTTTATTAAGAAACTGTCAATGTTAGCTGTAAGATAACTCATAGATGATCACCCCAATGGTTGGTACAAAAGATTTGCATATCACCTCTTTACAATAGGGGGTCGTAGCTGATATAATTACCCCTTAGTTATATTTATGGCAGGCAATAAGGAAGTAATCGAATTAACAGGAACCATCGTAGAGACTCTACCGGGGACTCAGTTTCGTGTCGAACTTGAAAACGGTCATAAAATTATAGCTCACGTTGCCGGTAAGATGAGGAAACACTATATCCGAATCGTGCCAGGTGACAGCGTTACGGTTGAGTTAACCCCTTACGATCTTACGAAGGGCCGAATCACCTACCGCAAATCGTAGAACCGTCATTAAGACGGCGCACCGTGAGGACTTTGTCCCAGCAGTTGTACCATCTTACGACTCGTTCTACGGGAACATTATCAATTTAAGGCAGAGCGTTATGTCTCACGAAAGGAGCATGATCCGTATGAAAGTACGTGCTAGCGTCAAGAAAATTAGTCCTGACGACAAGATAGTCCGCCGTAAAGGTCGGATCTATGTGATCAACAAACTAAAGCCAAAACATAAGCAGAGGCAGGGTTAACTATGGCTCGTATTTCAGGAGTAACAATCCCGAGCGAGAAGCAAGTGCAAATCGCACTTACCTATGTCTACGGCATTGGTCCTAAGACCAGCGGAGACATTCTTGCGAGCGCAAAGGTAGAACCTACCGTGCGTGTTAAGAATCTGACCGACGCCGAAGTTTCTCGCATCCAAGATGTGATCAACGAGACTTTGACCGTCGAAGGTGAGCTACAACGAATTGTCAGTGGCAACATTAAGCGTCTTAAGGACATTAATGCTTACCGAGGTCTTCGTCACAAGATGAGCCTTCCAAGTCGTGGTCAGCGCACCAAGACCAACGCCCGAACCAGGCGAGGCAAGAAAATAACTGTTGGTGGAACCGCTAAGAAAGTAGCAGCAAAGACTTAACATGGCAGACGCAACTACCGCTGCAAAAGCAGCACCAAAGAAGAAGAAAGCAAAGCGAACCGTATCTGCTGGTCAGGTACATATCTTTGCAAGCTTCAACAATACGATTATTTCATTCACCGACGCTCAAGGTGGCGCCCTAACTGCCAGCAGTTCTGGTGCCTGTGGCTTCCGCGGATCTAAGAAGGGCACTGCTTACGCAGCCCAGATCGCCTGCGAGAAAGCTGGCAACGCCGCTAAGCAACAGTACGGATTCAGCAAAGCTGACGTATTCGTCAAAGGCGTAGGCCTTGGCCGAGACGCAGCCGTACGTACTATTAGTACACTCGGTATCGCTGTTGAGAGCATTAAAGATGTAACTGGTGTCCCACACGGTGGCGTGCGACCTAAGAAAGCTCGAAGAGTTTAATCCATGGCACGAGATACACAATCTATCGTCAAGATGAGCCGTCGTGAAGGCTATGCTCTTCACCCTAAGGCTCACAAAGCACTACTCAAGCGCAGTGCACTTCCTGGCCAATCAGCCAACAGTCGTGGCATGCGCAACAAGCCAAGCCAATATAGCCTCCAACTTCGTGAGAAGCAGAAGGTAAAGCGTTTGTATGGTCTGCTTGAAAAGCAGTTCAGTAACCTTATGGCCGAAGCGTCACGTAAAGAAGGTCAGTCTGGTGCAATCCTACTACAACTTCTTGAGCGACGTCTCGACAACGCCGTATATCGAAGTGGTTTAGCACCAAGTCGTCGTGCTGCTCGTCAGCTCGTAACACATGGTCACTTTACCCTTAACGGTCGCCGTGTCGACATTCCATCTATCCGCCTTAAGGCAGGGGACGCCATCGTTCTCCGTGATGCAAGCAAGAACAACCAGTACTTCAAGCGAATTGACGATGTCAGTCCTGCAAGTCCCGATAGCGTTCCAGCTTGGCTAAAAGTCGACCGCAAGAAATTTGAAATTTCCGTATCTGGTGTTCCAACTCGTGACGAGGCGGAAGCAGATATCAATGAGCAACTAATCGTAGAATACTACTCACGCTAGGGAGGCGACTAAACATGTCAAAATTGATCCACACACCAGCCCTCGTCAACATTGACGACCATGGCAGTAGCTCTGCAACGTTCACCATTGAACCATTGCACACGGGCTACGGTATGACACTGGGTAACTCGCTTCGTCGAGTACTACTTAGTAGCATTGCCGGCGCTGCTATTACCTCATTCAAGATTGAGGGTGCAACCCACGAATTCACTACTGTTAAAGGTGTTAAGGAAGATGTTGTTAACATCATGCTTAACCTCCGCAGTATTCGTTTCCGTGTCTTCAGCGACGAACCACAACACCTCCGCATCACAAAGAGCGGCAAGGGTCCAGTTACCGCTAAAGATATCGCTACTAACGCTGACGTTGAAGTAGCAAACCCTAAGCACGTTATCGCAACTCTTGACGATGACAAAGCTAAGTTTGTTATGGACATCGTTGTCGAAACTGGTCGCGGCTACCGAACTATCGACGAAGCTGCCGCCAAGAAGAACAGCGACCACGTTGCTCTTGATGCAGTGTTCAGTCCTGTAGTTCGAGTACGTTACAAGGTAGAGAACACTCGTGTCGGCCAGATGACTGACCTTGACCGATTACTCATCACTATCGACACCGACGAGACTATCACTCCACGTGATGCCTTTGAAGAAGCTGCTGCTATCCTGGTTAACCAGTACACCGCACTAGCTGGACAGACTCGTGTTGAAGCTGCTGCTCCTCTAACTGCACCTGCTGCAGCTGGTGCAGACGACACTGGTCTCAATGACGAGCCTGCTGAGCTCATGACTTCTATCGAAGACTTGAACCTCTCTGCTCGTACGACCAATGCCCTCATCAACAACGAGATCCACACCCTAAAAGACCTCTTTAGCCTATCAGACGCAGAACTCCGTGACCTTAAAGGTTTCGGCAGCAAAGCCCTTGATGAAGTTAAAGATAAAATGAGCGAGTTGGAGCTGTAAGATGCATCGTCATAGTTACAAAGGTCGCAAATTCGGACGAGAGACAGATCAGCGCCGCGCGTTGATCAAAAGTCTTGCTGAATCGTTCGTACGCGACGAATCAATCAAAACGACGCTTCCAAAGGCTAAGGAACTCGTTCCTTACATTGAGAAGCTCATCACTAAGGCAAAGAAGGGCGACCTTCACAACCGCCGTCAGGTAATCTCTGGTCTTCAGACTGTAGAGAGCGCCCACAAGCTGGTTGACGAAATTGCCCCTAAGCTTTCTGGCCGAGTCAGTGGTCACGTACGTATTACCAAACTAGGTAATCGTCGTGGTGACAATGCAGAACTAGCGCAAGTTAGTTTCGTAGATGACCTAAAAGAAGCTCCCGTTGCTAAAGCCGCTAAGCCAGCTGCCGTAAAAGCAGAGACTAAGGCAGCTCCAGCAGCGAAGAAGCCTGCAGCCAAGAAAGCAACTCCCGCAAAGGAGAAGAAATAATGAACAACGTAAAAACTTTTAGTCAGAAGCCCGCTGACGTTACCCGCAAGTGGTACGTTATCGATGCTTCTACCGCACCTATCGGCCGTATCGCAACTGAAGCAGCTAGCCTACTCATCGGTAAGGGCAAACCAACCGTAACCTCTCACGTAGATGGTGGTGACTTCGTAGTTATCATCAACACTGACCAACTCGTTGCTACCGGCAACAAGATGGAAGGCAAGATGTACTACAAGCATAGTGGCTACCCTGGTGGTCTTAAGACAGCATCTCTAAAGGATGTTATGGCTAAAGATTCAACCATGCCACTCGTAAAGGCTATTCGCGGGATGCTACCCGTGAACAAACTACGAGATGGTCGTTTGGCTCGTCTTAAGGTTTACGCAGGTAACGAGCACAACCATGCAGCACAGGCTCCAGAAGCTTTCACCGTAAAGGGTGCTAAGACAGAAAAGGATGTTAAATAATGGCAGAAGCAACTACTACTGCAAAACCAAAGGCTAGTGCCAGCAAAGGTTACTTCTACGCACTCGGTCGCCGCAAGAGCGTAACTGCTCGTGCCCGACTTATGAGCGGCAAGGGAAGTATTACTATCAACAGCAAGTCTGCTGAAGATTACTTTGCTAACAGCAAGTCTCTACTCAACGAACTACAGAAGCCATTTACTGTTCTCGAACAGAATGGCAAGTATGACGTGACTGTAATCGTTTATGGTGGCGGTATGAGCGGCCAGGCTACAGCTATTCGTTTAGCTATCGCTAAAGCCCTCGTCGTCATGAACGAAGACGTAAAGCAGACACTGAAGCGTGCTGATTTGCTAGGTCGAGATCCACGCGAGAAAGAACGAAAGAAGTTCGGTCTCAAGGGTGCTCGTAAGCAACGACAGTTCACCAAGCGTTAGTAGAGTTACTACAATCTTACTTAAAAGAGGACCCCAACGGTCCTCTTTTTATGTAGACAAAAAACATTGTATAGCTACAATAGTGACAATATGAGTAACGGTTTTGAAATACCTAGGAATCCTGTAGAGCTAGCTCTGGGGACTGAGCAGTCTATGGAAGTATCATTTGATATGAGCAGACAAGACGAGCAAGTAGTTGCGCAACTCGACTTCGTGGCGGAGGGGCTTGGGTTTCTTGATCAGCGCTATTTCTTGCGTGCCAACACTGGATTCCAGGTACCCCTGAGCTTTGATCGTGATCAGCCTGTGACAATGACACAATTTGATACTGGTGTCACAGCCGAAGCCACGTTAGCTACGTACGCGAAGCTTCATATTGGCCAGATTATAGGTTTTGGAGCAGTTCGTGCACTTTGCCTGTGCTTCCCAGAAGGTATTGTACTCAATAATTTTACGGCGATTCCTGAAGGTCATGCTTTATTCGTGCCAGTGCTAGCGGTGAGCGAGATAAGCCAAGCAGCCTAAATTTTGCTTCCGTGTGGTCGGCATAGTGCATAATGTTAGCTGTGAATACATTAATACATCCTGGTGATGAATGGATCCTGCTCGTTACAGCAGCGTCTTTCTATGCAGTACGTAAGAGCCATAAGTTAGTCAAAGTAGTGGGGATTATTCTATTGCTCTTTACCACCATCCTCATCTCACAGCGCTACGGCGTTGCTCGTGGTCTTATACATTCCGGGATCATTGTCTTACTACTGGGCATCACACACTTACTTGACAAGCTTCCTAAACGGGCGTAAGGTACGAAGCGTTATGGTAAGCAAAGCAATAAATCAGTTTTACTTCTATTGGTTTACACCGTCATTCGCATGGCGCTTTGCTTCAATTTACCAATAGGTAGTAGAAATAAGAAGATGAGCAAACCGCCAGTAGGCGGTTTTTTAATTGTAAGGAGATGTATGACAGCAGAAGAACGTGGCTGCCCCACTCCAGACGGCATGGCCGACCATATAGCAAGAATCGCCCAGGATGAAGCCCTGAGAACAGCTAGCCTGGTAGATAGAGTGCCGCTGCTCTGCGGACTAACGAAGGTAGCGCTCGGACACCGCGCAGAGCTAGACATAACAGATATGGCAGCTGATGACCAGAGGGTGTATCTGCGTCTTCTTGGCGGCGTTCGTGATGCTTTAAACACGGATGAGCAAGGCCTGTAATGGGTTCTACTGAAAAACCCGTAGGTATTGTTGGCTTCGGTGACCTAGGTGGCAAGCTAGCGGCTTGGCTAAATGAGGCAGGGTTTCGTGTTGTGGTCTTTGATCCACACAAAAGTTCACCGTTTGAACAGGCAAAGTCGCTTAATGACTTATCCGGGCAAGTTGACACTATCCATTGGTGCGCACCGTTAGAGGCGTTGGATGAGCTATCCGTCCTAATCCATGATCAGACACTCATACTGCATGCCAGTGTTATGTCACTCAGTGCAGCGGCAAAGCAGCGGCTACGAGGGAAGGGATTGAACAGTGGGAACATAGACATTGTGCATTTGCTCATGAACAAGCACAAATCTGCAGTGATCAGCAGTGACTCGGATACGATTAGTATCGCGACCGAACATCTGCAGAGGATTGGGCGCCAGCCACGAATCCTACACACTAAAGAGCACGACCGCATGATGGCCATATCACAAGCACCAATGGCAATATTGCATGAACTAATTCTGGATGAGCTGGAAGTGCTCCAAGAAAAAGAGCTACTCACTCCATCCGCTGAAGAGCTACTCGCTGCTATTCAAGCTCGGGCGGCTAAGTGGACGCCAGTGACCATGCAGGCTATTTTGCAGAATCCAGAGATCAAACCATTCATAGAAGATATGCTTCATCTCACCCAGAAAAAACATTCTAGAACATGATACGCGTTTCATAACGTATAATAAGAGGTAATATGAGTAAACAAGTAATTTTGACTGGTCTTCGGGCCAACAACGATCTACATATTGGTAACTATTTTGGCGCATTACTACCATTGGTCGATATGGCCAAGAAACACGCTGGTACTTACCAGATCAACCTGTTCATGCCCGATCTCCATAGTTTCACAACACCTATAGACCATACTGTACTACAAGAACAGATCCTACATAATCTGCGCTTGTTTGTGGCGGCAGGATTGCCATTAGATAATCCAGACGTACATATTTACCGACAAAGCTATATACCCGCACATTCAGAACTTACTGTTATTTTAAACTCTTTTACCGGGTTCGGTGAAATGAGTCGAATGACACAATTCAAAGATAAGTCCGCCAAAATTGGCGATGAACGAGTTAGTTTAGGCTTGTTTGATTACCCGGTACTTATGGCAGCAGACATCCTGCTTTATGGAACGGACTACGTACCGGTAGGTGACGACCAGTCACAGCATTTGGAATACACCCGCGATATTGCCGAACGACTCAACAACAAGTTTGGTGAGTTGTTTGTTATTCCTAAGTCCGTCAAAGAACAACACGAATTCTTTGGCAAAGACCAGGGGCTCCGTATCAAGGATCTTGCAGATCCAAGTAAGAAGATGAGCAAGTCAGACGAGTCAGAAAAAGGCATTATCTTCCTTGGAGACGATCCAGAAGCGGCCGCCAAGAAGATTAACTCAGCAACCACCGACAGCCTTGGCAAGATCGACTTCGATCCCGTTAACCAGCCTGGTGTCAGTAACCTACTGCAGATCGAGGCATTGCTCACAAACCGTACCGTACAAGAAGTAGCACAGTCATATGCTGGCGAGACTCAATATGGACCACTAAAGGCAAATGTCGGTCAGGCTGCTAAAGAATTCCTGACAGACTTCCAGGCTAAGCTAGCGAGCGTCGATCAAGACTCGCTTACTGCCAAGCTAGAGGCATCTGAGCAGGCAATGCGCGAGCAGGCGGGCGCAAGGCTACTGCTAGTACAGAAAGCAGTGGGTCTCCGTTGAAAATAACCAAGAAGACCTTACAAGATATCCCTTTAGAAGAAGCGCATGGTGGAAGTGGTTCACGGCGTTTGTATATAGACAAAGGTCAGACTGCAAGCAATAACATTGAAGCCATGACGCACGGCTATCTAAACGCTGGCAAAGCTTTTGACTGGCATGACCACCCTGGTGTAGAAGAAGTCATGTACGTACTTAAGGGTAGCGGCATAGTTGAAGATCGAGATGGCTCATACGACTATGCCGTCGGTGACCTTTTTATCTTTCCACCTGATACCGAACACCGAATCGAAAACACGGGCGACGCGCAGAGTGAATACGTGTTCTTTAGGATCAAAGTCTAGTGCAAGAATTTATCGCCCCCCAGTCAGGACGGATTGACGCTGCCGTTGCTAAGGAATTAGCTGTCAGCAGATCTTTTGTTAAGGTCTTAATCGACCAAGGTAAGGTCAGTATTAACGGTAAGGTTGCTTACAAAGCGCCGACCAAAGTACAAGAGGGTGACACCGTGTCGCTCGAGTTTGAGCCAACAGCTCTCACCGACATTCCAGATATCTCCCTAGACATTCTGTACCAAGACGATGACTGTCTGGTTGTATACAAACCAGAAGGCGTACTCACACACAGTAAGGGTGTCTTTAACCCTGAAGCCACCGTATCAACCTTTATTCGTCCGTACACGACTGGCATGGAAGATAACCGGGGAGGGATCGTGCACCGGCTAGACCGCGTTACATCCGGTCTACTTATCTGTGCTCGTCACGATAAGGCTTTGAAGTGGCTACAAGACCAGTTCGCCGACCGTAAGGCTAAGAAAACGTATCTAGCCGTCATAGAGGGGCATCTCGCAGAACCTGAGGCGATTATCGACATGCCTATCGAACGAAATCCAAAGAAGCCTCAGACCTTTAGGGTTGGTCCTAACGGAAAGCCAGCACAAACGCAGTACAAGGTTCTTGCGAGTAATGACGAATATAGCCTCGTAGAACTCAAGCCTACCACAGGGCGGACCCACCAGCTACGTGTACACCTCAGTCAACTAGAGCACCCTATCGTTGGCGACGTGCTATACGGTGCAAAACCAGCTCAGCGAGTATTCCTCCACGCACTCAGCCTTGAACTAACATTGCCGAACGGCGAACACAAAACCTTCACCAGCAAAACTCCTGACGAGTTTAATACTTTAGTGAGCTAAGTATGCTACTGCACCCAGCGACCGCTAAAGCCATACAGGACTTTGTGAGCCAGCCAGCTCATGCCTTGCTTATTAGCGGGCCGGAAGGGAGCGGCAAGGGCAGTGTAGCTCAGAAAATAGCTGCAGATCTTCTAAACATAGATGCTGGCGCGCTGGATAGTCATCCCTATACCTTATGGCTGCGTAGTGATACCAGTGTAAGTATTGAGAATATTCGGGCGGCACAGAAGCTCATGCAGCTCAAGGTACCAGGGTCTGAGACAATCCGTCGTGTCGTTATTGTCGAGCAGGCGCAGACCATGAGCATCGAGGCACAGAACGCTTTTCTAAAACTCCTCGAGGAACCGCCAGCAGATACCGTCATTATCTTAACGGCGTCAGCTACCCAACAATTACTGCCGACTATCTTATCCCGTCTCCAACAGGTCACAGTCCTGCCACCGAGTAAAGAAGCAGCTCTTGAATTATTCGGTAAAAACCACAAGGCAGTGGATATCGAGAAAGCTTTTTACCTCAGTGAAGGATACGTAGGGTTACTACATGCGATCTTAGAAGAGGACACCGCCCACCCACTGGTAGAACAAATCCAGCTAGCCAAGGCAGTTCTTGCAGGCAATGCCTATACGCGCCTATGTCAGGTAGATGCCATAGCCAAGGAAAAGCAGGTGCCATTGTTCCTCAAAGCCCTGGAGCGTATTTGCCATGCCGCACTGGTGCAAGCTGCACAAAAGGGTGGATCCGCTACAAACGCCTGGAAGAATAGGCTGCAAGCCGTCGTGGCTGCTGAGGATGCTCAGAAGCGTAATCCATCTGCCAAACTACTACTGACCGATCTTTTCCTTGCGTTATAACCCCTCTACTGGTCCCCATTTGGTAGTGTTAGTGTGCTACAATATACAGTAATGCTTGAACTTATTCTCGTATTGGCATTCGGTGTTGTTGCACTCCGTGGGTCGCATGTAAGCGACGAGGAGCTGTCTGTTCTCCCCCGAAAAATTAGCGACAAAGTAGGGAAGCTGTGGGACATTGCACACCAAGGCATGCGAGAGAATAGATTCCTACGTGCTGAGAAAGCACTCCTGACTATTCTGAAGATCGATGAGCGCAACGCCGCAGCCTACAACCGTCTTGGTATTCTCTACGCTAAACAGAAAGAGTACAAAGACGCTATCGACTGTTTCGAGATTGCCAGTAGTATTGAGTCAACACCGTCAAGCCTCCATAACCTAGGCCTCATCTACTACGAGACCGAGAACTACGAAAAAGCAGCTATTGCGTTTGAACAAGCCCTAAAACTTGAAGATGATCTCGCTGCTCGACATATTGCCTACGCCAAGGTACAAGAACAACTCGGTAACGAGAAGATCATGATGAACGAGCTTGAAAAAGCCGCCGAGCTTGAACCCAACAAAGAAACCTTCCATCTCTTGCATAAGGCATACCTAGATAAAGGTATGCAGCTCGAGGCAGACGAGATAGAGCAGAAACTCAAGAAGCTTATAGTGCCAGCAGGACGACCAAAACGAGTTGTTCGCCCACGACGGGTTGTTATTTAACCCCTGTTTTGGTACACTTATCTAGTTATTTTCGCCGCCTTAGCTCAGTTGGTTAGAGCGACGGTTTTGTAAACCGTAGGTCGTCGGTTCGAATCCGACAGGCGGCTCCATATTTACATGCAGGGATAGTGAAGCGGTCAAACACGGCAGACTGTAAATCTGCTGGCTTATGCCTTCGGGGGTTCGAATCCCTCTCCCTGCACCAAAACCACGAGCACTTCGAAAGAGGTGCTTTTGTTATAATATTCCTATGAAATACTGCGACAGGTGTGGCGGTGAGCTTGAAGTACGAAAGACAAATATAGAATGGTACTGCCCATTCTGTAAGCGACGTATATTCTTAAATCCAATACCTACAATTGATGCTTTATTGTTTGATGAAGACGGTCGAATACTTGTTGGCAGAAGAAAAAGCCAGTTTAGTAATGGAAAGCTGAACTTACCGGGCGGGTTTGTTGACCCAAATGAAACATTTGAGGAAGCAATCCATCGTGAGCTGCACGAAGAGCTAGGATTAAGCCCTGCAGACTATAGCGAGCTTACTTATGCTGGGAGTAGAGTGGATATTTACACGCAAGATTCGGTCACAAAACAGCTACTCGCGGTGGTGATGTTTGCCAACATTAGACATAGAACTTTCAAGCCAAACGAAGAAGTAAGCGAATACTTATGGAAGTTGCCTTCGGAACTTACGCCAGATCAAATGACCGGCCACGCAGAATACGATCATATTATGTCCGCTGTTGCGATAAAAGAACTCTCTTCTCGTTAACGACACTACATCTCGCCTGCTAGAAGTAGAAACACTAGGATATTCCTAGTGTTCTTTTGCTACACTTAAGTCATGAAAAAGATTGGAATCGTACTGGCTATTCTTGTGCTCATTATTACCGGGTGCATAGCCTACCTTAGAGACAAGAATCCGATGTCAAAGGAAGAAATGCAGCAACAATTCAAATGTCATCGTAAGACTATGGACATACAAGCAACTGACAAGTACTGTGCAGACTATGAGCTATACAAAAGAGATCATGCAGCAGGAATCATCTAGACCAAGGTTCTGGCTTTGTCAACAATCCTTCATGGATCTGTAACCACGTTATAATTTTGCGAGTATGTTATATTAATGCCATGGCAGAAACCGGTGATTTTTTCTTACCAGGTGGCGACGGGAAGTGGGATAGTGCACCTATACCTGACACTTTGGAAGAGGCACAAGAACGCATACGTGTTCTGCAGCAGGCACTAGGCTTCTACGATGATGCGCGGTCATATAATCCCGCGAGTGGTGATAATGAATTTCCCACACATGTAGAGCTAATGGATGATAAGGGTGTCAGGGCAAGAATTGGACGATTAGCTACGACTACTGAGCAGTTTGGACGATGGTCGGCCTGGGCATCTCACCAACCAAACCGGTTCTGACTCTGCCGAAAACCCTGTACCACGTACGGTGCAGTCATAATAGGTTGTGCTTAACACAGCAAAGCATTGAGAACTTACTTCAAAGCAGTTAAGCTTAAGTTAAGATGTCAGTTGGAGCAGAAAACCTTAGTTTCCTACGTGCCCGATTTCCAGGAGATGCGGCAGTGTTTACCCTTGGCATGCCACAGGGTCTAGTGATTGTAGAAGGTGAGCACATCGCTGAATGCACAAATAGTGCCGCAGCTATCGCTATTAATGGGTTTGTGGAGAGCATTCCACACTTAACACTGCCCATGATAGGACATCGTGATCACGCAGATCTACTACCAGGTACATTTGATCTAGCTACCGATTTTGTTCCGAGCAACGAAGTAGGCCTTCTTACACGCTTGGTTTCGGGGTGGATAGAAGTCGGAGGAATAGCAATACGTCCTGATGCCATTAGACAACCTATTCCCTTAGTTCCTGTTCAGCAATCGATTCGTTATAACTCACGCCAATCGACATTGTTTTAGCGGTGTGTCATTAGCTGCATTTACGGTTAGGCTATAGTCTGTTAAAATACTTCGGTCGCGCCGTCGTAGCTCAGTGGTAGAGCACTTCCATGGTAAGGAAGGGGTCTCGGGTTCAAATCCCGACGACGGCTCCATTACGTTTAATCCTCCGCAATCGTCGCGGAGTTTTTTATTTCCTCAAGAAAGGTCTAGCATTCTGCCTGCTTATCTGTTAGAATATTCACCTATATGGCTAAGAAAACTGATAAACGCAAGATTGTTGGACTTGTTTCGGAAGAAACCGGTCACCGACATTACTACACCAAGAAGAACACTATGAATACTCCAGACAAACTACGTCTGAAGAAATATGACCCAGTGGCTCGTAAGCATGTGTGGTACTCAGAGACCAAGAAATCTCTTGGACGAAACGAAGTAAAGAAATAGCAGACCGCCCACCAGGGCGGTTTTTCTTTGGCAGAGCACCGCTATAGATAGCATAAGCAGAACATCTACATAATGTTGACAATACGGTCTATAATAGTGGGTAGTCATGGAGGCATGAGCTAGCTTGGATCAACCGATCCAAAGAGGCCATAGTTTGCAGACTTTATTATTCTGACAATCATACTCCGGTCCCTGTGCGTCATCCTCAGCTATACCTGTCCGAGCGTCACCGAACGGTAGGCAATCGACAACAGGCAGCTCCAAAACAAATCCGTTCCAACTGGTAAACTCTTCAGTTGAATTTTTATTACATATTTTTGGAGACTCTTATGAACAATTCAAGTACTTTCTTACAAACCACTTTAGCAATGGCCGACGATGCACAACTACAGAAAACTTGGGCCTTCGCCACCCGTGAGCGATTCATCTTGTCGTGCTCAAAAGAAGCGAGGAACCTTGGTATCAAAATTGGTATGCGCTACGACGACGCCAAGACTCTACTGCCAGACATGCGCATCTTGGTTATTGGGGGACAGAACTAATGAATAAGCAAGAATCTTGGGATAGCTACGAAGAATTGCCCTTGGCAACTCCGCTTTATACGCCACTGCTCAGTCAAAGTGAGAATGTATTAGAAATGCGGCTACGTACCTTTAGGCGTTCGAGAAGAATCAGGCCTTACCACACACTGTCACGCCGGCAGCTTAAATAACTTGTTCTATGCTTCGTACTTTTCCCACCACTTGTCAGTGGGGTAGTCTTTGGCCTTGAAGTGTACCACTTCACCAATCTTCGGCGTCATGATTACTGCACCTTCTTTTTCACCTGCTGCCAGCGCTCGCTTCACCGGATCCGTCCAGTCGTGCAGGGACAATACGAAGGCTCCCCAGTGCATAGGGATCATGCGCTTACCGCGGAGGTCTTTGTGGGCAGTCACTGTTTGTTCGGGGAACATATGAATATTCGACCACCGCGGGTCGTACTGGCCGCACTCCATGAGCGTCAGGTCAAACGGTCCGTATTTATCACCTATCTGCTTAAAGTGCGGCCCGTAGCCAGTATCACCACTATGGAAGATACTGGTTGTGTCAGTCTTAATAGTCCACGAACACCACAGTGTTGCGAATCGGTCTGTCAGTGTTCTACCTGAAAAGTGCCGAGAAGGAGTACAGACAAAAGTAAAGCCTTCGAACTTACGTTCATCCCACCAATCTAATTCCGTAATCTGTTCCTGCTTGACGCCCCATTTCTGCAAGTGAGCAGCCAGGCCTAGCGGCACGAAGAACATAGTAGTTTTACCGGCCAGTTTCTTAATAGACCCGTAATCCAGGTGGTCGTAGTGATCATGAGAAATCAGCACTGCGTCGATAGGCGGCAAGTCATTAGGATCTGCTGGCAGCTGGTCGCTAAATCGCTGCGGACCAATAGCGGGAATCGGGGAGGGAGAGCGTCCGAACATAGGGTCTAGTAGTAGGTTCTTGCCAGCGATCTGCAGCAGAAACGCCGAGTGCCCAAACCAGGTGACCTGCTCCTGCTTCGCATCTGCTGTTTCGACAGTATTGAGATGCTCGGGCACTAGTTTTTGCGCGGGTCTACGTCCGGGATGCTTGCGGAGCTGATCCCGTAAGATAGAAATCATCCCTTTTAGATCCATGTTCATGGAAGTGGGTATCTGGTTTACGAATTTACCGTCTTTAAAGTTCTTTGAACGTTGCTTCTTGCTTACAGCGGTCTTGCCGCCGAAAGGAGGATAGACCTGGAAGAATATATAGATAGAGGCAATGAGGCCAGCAAGAATCAGAAGTATAGTCATCACTAATAAGTGTAGCAGAGAGAGGTTAGCGCAAACTGTACGGCATTACTCTGCAGCAGGTTATACTTAATCATAATGAAACGGCGTTCTGCTAAACATAGAATAGTACTCAAGCATGCTCGCTTTGTCATCCCTGTACTACTGGTCATTATAGGTATTGGCACGCTTGTGCTCTCTAAAGCCGCTAGTCCTGCGGCGTCCATTGAAGCTGAAGATGGTAACATCTCTAATACTGCATCTTCTGTAGAAGTTTCTGAGACAAGCAATAAGAAAGCTGTTAAGTTTGGTACTACTTCTGACGCTTTTAGTGCAGCCCTCGGTCGTACCGTACCGGATACACTATATGGAGTAACAACCGAAGACGTTGGCGACCTGTCAGCGCTCACCACTTCACTCAGCAGACATACCAAAAGGCCGATCACCCGCATTGTGTTTCAGAACGGCACTCAACCAAACGACTACACGGCGGCCGTAGATACCCTCCGAGGAACGAGTTATATCATGGGTGAGATCCTTGACTCAACAGCCGTCAAGAACACCAGTCTTGCCAGTTATACGCAGCGTACCCAGAACTTCGTAAACACTTACGGCAAGAAGATCGATATATATGAGATCGGAAACGAATTAAACGGAGAGTGGGTCGGTACCCCGGCGACAGTACTACCTAAAGTACAGGCAGTATATGACGTCGTCGAGAAAGATAACGCGAGCTTGAATTTGAACTCGGCCATTACATTAAACTACTGGCCTAGCCACGATTGCTATTCGAACAACTGGGAGCAGACCATACCGTTTGCACAGTCTTTGTCCAGTGATATTAAAAATGGTGTCGACTACGTATTCTTGAGTTTCTACGAAACTGCTTGTGACCCCAGCGCGACGCCGACCAACCAGAACTTTATCGATATCTTTAGCCAGCTACAAACAATATTCCCTCATGCAAAAATCGGCATGGGAGAAATTGGAGCACAGGGCACGACTGATGGTCTACCTTCTGACCCTACGCTCACCCAGAAGCAACAGATCGCAAATCGCTATTATGGCATGCACGGCAGTCTCAAAGCAGCACTCGGCCCACGATATGTCGGAGGGTATTTCTGGTGGTATTACCAGCAAGATGCTGTGCCGTACAACAAGACAAATTCCTTGTGGCCAACACTTGAGACGATTTTCAATAGCTATTAACAGACGCCAGGCTTTTTTATTCTTGATCCAAATTTAAAGCCCGGTACAAGACCGGGCGCTAAATATGGCAGGAGATACAGTACGATTATCGAACTTTAATAGGGGTGGAAGCGGAAAGAAATAATGTAAAAAGCACATTGCTAGACAAAGATAAAAAAGGTCTATATTATCCTGTTTCTACACTACCAAATAGGGAGTATAGTTAAATATATGAAAGTATCCAACAAATCGCTTTGGACGACCGTAACAATTGGTTCATCAGTTGGACTTATTGCATCATTAATTCAAACAATTGAACGAATAAATAGTGCTCTAAACCCAAAAGTAGCTTTAAGTTGTGACCTGAATTCAATATTCAGCTGCACTAATGTCTTTAATGCTTGGCAATCACGTGTTTTTGGTTTTTCCAATTCACTAATATGTATGATCTTCTTTGCGACTACTGCCGGGCTAGCGCTTGCAGCGCTTACTGGTAGCAAACTTAACTTAAAGTTGCGATACGTTTTCCAATTTTTCTCAGTTTTTTTCCTTGCTTTTGGAGCTTGGTATTTATGGCAAAGCACATTCCGTATTGGCTACATTTGTATTTTCTGCATAT
>CALCZR010000055.1 GCA_937903325.1 uncultured Candidatus Saccharibacteria bacterium | reverse complement strand
CCTTGGGACCTGCTTCAGCCCCAGGATGTGATGAGCCGACATCGAGGTGCCAAACCTCCTCGTCGATGTGAACTCTTGGAGGAGATCAGCCTGTTATCCCCAGAGTACCTTTTATCCGTTGAGCGATGGCCCTTCCATGCGGAGCCACCGGGTCACTAACGCCTACTTTCGTAACTGCTTGAGATGTCTCTCTTGCAGTAAAGCTCCCTTATGCGTTTGCACTCTACAACCGATTTCCATCCGGCTTGAGGGAACCTTTGCGCGCCTCCGTTACAATTTAGGAGGCGACCGCCCCAGTCAAACTACCCACCAGACACTGTCCCTAACCCGGATAACGGGTCGAGGTTAGACATCTAAATAACTCAGGGTGGTATTTCAGAGGTGACTCCAGCGCGGCTAGCGCCGCACCTTCAAAGTCTCCCACCTATGCTACACAGAGCGACTCAAATGCCAGTGTCAAGCTATAGTAAAGGTTCATGGGGTCTTTCCGTCTTGCTGCGGGTACAGTGCATCTGCACACTGTTTTCAAATTCGCTGAGCACCTGGTTGAGACAGCGGGGAAGTCGTTACGCCATTCGTGCAGGTCGGAACTTACCCGACAAGGAATTTCGCTACCTTAGGACCGTTATAGTTACGGCCGCCGTTTACTGGGGCTTCAATTCGAAGCTTCGCCTTGCGGCTAACCCCTCCTCTTAACCTTCCAGCACCGGGCAGGCGTCACACCGTATACGTCATCTTACGATTTTGCACAGTGCTGTGTTTTTGGTAAACAGTCGCTACCCCCTCTTCTCTGCAACCAGATTACGCTTCGTCCGCAAGGGACTACACGATACTGGCACACCTTATACCGAAGGTACGGTGTCAATTTGCCGAGTTCCTTAACCAGGTTTCACTCAAACGCCTTGGTATTCTCTACCAGCCCACCTGCGTTGGTTTGCAGTACGGTCTAACAGCTTCATCGTTTAGCAGCTTTTCTTGTAAGTAGAGGATCACTGACTTCAGGACCGAAGTCCACGTCATGGGGTCTCAGAATTGACCTTCCGGATTTGCCAAGAAGATCTTCCTACACCTTTAAACCGGAATCCAATAACCGGCTCAGCTACCTTTCTTCGCCCCTGCATCACTCTGCTGTTAGGTTCAGGAATATAAACCTGATGTCCATCGACTACGCCATTCGGCCTCGCCTTAGGTACCGACTAACCCTGGGAGGAAAACCCTTTCCCAGGAAACCTTGGGCTTTCGGCGAACATGATTCTCACATGTTTTTTCGCTACTAATGCTAGCATATGCTCTTGTAGTTCCTCCAGCATGGATCGCCCCACACCTTCATTGGTTGCTACAATGCTCCTCTACCACTCATATTGCTATGAGTCCATAGCTTCGGTGTTACACTTTAGCCCCGTTAAATCTTCCGCGCAAAAGCACTTGACCAGTGAGCTATTACGCTTTCTTTAAAGGATGGCTGCTTCTAAGCCAACCTCC
>CALCZR010000054.1 GCA_937903325.1 uncultured Candidatus Saccharibacteria bacterium | reverse complement strand
GGCAGGTGTCACTCCCTATACTTCCACTTCACGTGTTAGCAGAGAGATGTGTTTTTGTTAAACAGTTGCTTGGGCCATTTCACTGCGGCTCGCCCTGCTTTCGCAAAGCAAGCACCCCTTCTTCCGAAGTTACGGGGCTAATTTGCCGAGTTCCTTAACCACGGCTCACACGAGCGCCTTAGTATATTCTACCCACCCACCTGTGTCGGTTTACGGTACGGTCTCCGAAGTAATACACAGAACTTTTCTTGGCAGCGATTTTGCCACACGGGAATAGCCATTAATCCCGTGCAACCACGTCTCTGCGTCCTTCTGCTTAACACTTTTGGAGGTACAGGAATATTGTGTGCCTGTTTCCCATCAGTTACGCCGTTTGGCCTCACCTTAGGAGCCGACTAACCCTGGGACGATGAACGTAGCCCAGGAACCCTTGGGTTTTCGGCGAGCATGATTCTCACATGCTTTCTCGCTACTTATGCCAACATTTGCTTTTCTGTACGCTCCAGCATGCCTCACGACACACCTTCACTGCGGTACAGAATGCTCCCCTACCACTTGCATTGCTGCAAATCCATAGCTTCGGTACACTGCTTAGTCCCGGGTATTTTCGGCGCACAGTCGCTTGACCAGTGAGCTATTACGCACTCTTTAAATGATGGCTGCTTCTAAGCCAACATCCTGGCTGTCTATGCAACTGCACCTCCTTTGAAACTTTTAGCAGTAATTTGGGGACCTTAGCTGATGGTCTGGGTTCTTTCCCTCTCGGTGACGAAGCTTATCCCTCGCCGCCTCACTCCCGCGCAGTGTCTATCCGGTATTTACGGTTTGTCTGGGTTTGGTACCACTGTAATGGCCCTAGCCCAATCAGAGCCTTACCCCCGGTAGACTTCACGCGAGGCTGTTCCTAAAAACATTTCGGGGAGTACGAGCTATTTCCGAGTTTGATTGGCCTTTCACCCCTATCCACAAGTCATCGGAGCAGTTTTCAACCCGCACCCGTTCGGACCTCCACGAAGTTTTACCTCCGCTTCATCCTGCTCATGGATAGATCACACGGCTTCGCGTCTACTGCACCATACTCAATCGCCCTATTCAGACTCGCTTTCGCTGCGGGTTCGCATCTTAGATGCTTACCCTTGCATGGTACAAGTAACTCGTTGGCTCATTATGCAAAAGGCACGCGGTCAGTCCATACCGGGCGGACCCGATATCTTCCTCCCACCGTTTGTAAGCACACGGTTTCAGGTTCTATTTCACTCCCTTCTTAAGGGTGCTTTTCACCTTTCCCTCACGGTACTGGTTCACTATCGCTCACAGTCGAGTATTTAGCCTTACCGGATGGTTCCGGCAGATTCCCGCAGAATTTCTCGTGCTCCGCGGTACTCAGGATTTCCCACACGCTGCTTCAGATTTCGTTTACAGGGCTTTCACCTTCTATGGCTGACGTTCCCACGTCATTCTACTATCCTATTCAGTCGCTTCTTGGGTCCTACAACCCCAATGGCAGTGCCATTGGTTTGGGCTCTTTCCGTTTCGCTCGCCGCTACTCAGGAAATCACGTTTGTTTTCTTTTCCTCCAGGTACTAAGATGTTTCAATTCTCTGGGTTGGCTTCCTTTCGGATAACTGGACATGACTCCAGCTGGGTTGCCCCATTCGGACATCCACGGATCAAAGTATGCTTCCTACTCCCCGTGGCTTTTCGCAGGTAACCGCGTCCTTCGTCGCCTGACTGTGGCAAGGCATCCACCGTATGCTCTTGGGTACTTACTTCTTGTATCATTGTTTCCTTGATGCGACGATAACAGCCTTTCGACTGCTTCTCATGCGCACCATATAAAAAAAACACAATCCAAATGCCTGAAACGTCATCTCGACGCAGCAGACTTCGCAAGCACACACCATTAGCGATTTCGCTTCTTGCTCGCACAACTTTTCCTTTACTTTTATACTTCAATTGTTTCTGCTAACCACAATTACTTGTCGTAAGCAAAACAATCTCCAAAGTTTTAGGTTGGTAATCAAAAGTCTTTCCACTAACACAACGCTGTTCAGACGTATCGCTCTAGTTACAGATTTTTACATCAAACATGTTATTGTCAGCTTCTTCTTTTGATGAATACTAACGCGCATCTATGTTCGCAATCTTTTCTTTTTTTTGAGAATACTACCCTGTTTACAAGTAATATCCTCGGCTCGATATGCATTATATAGATGCTTTACCTAATCTTACCGTCTCAGATTATCTCATGTCCGACGAGTCACGCTCGTTGCGAACACTTAATACTCTCATCTTGATTATCAATGTACGGACAACAAATTTTCAAAGGTGTACTTCTATCATTTGTTGTTTGTGGATCCTAACGGGCTCGAACCGTTAACCCCCAGAATGCAAATCTGGTGCTCTCCCAAATTGAGCTAAGGACCCAGCGTGGTTATTGTTCATTTCACGTATCTTTTTCAAGTTCAATACGCAAACGCTCACACCTGTAATCTCAGAACGTTGTGGGCTCAGGCGGACTTGAACCGCCGACCTCACGCTTATCAGGCGTGTGCTCTAACCAGCTGAGCTACAAGCCCTTCTTCTTTACAATAGCTTTTCTTCTATAATAACAAGAAGGTAAAAACGCAGAAAGAACAAAAGAACAGTTCCATTCACATTATTCAGTGAAGGCAGAAAGCACAGAAAGGTGGAAAATGACTATCTTTCGACAGTCAGATTGCGAACTTCGTACATGATATTTGCAATAAAGCAGGACATCATATACGGAGCAGATTTTCAGGAGTTTTCATAGAAGTAGAGATACTTCAAATTCTCCAGAAAGGAGGTGATCCAGCCGCACCTTCCGGTACGGCTACCTTGTTACGACTTAGCCCCAGTCATCGGTTTTACCCTAGGCGACTCCTTGCGGTTATCGACTTCAGGTACCCCCAACTTCCATGGCTTGACGGGCGGTGTGTACAAGGCCCGGGAACGTATTCACC
>CALCZR010000052.1 GCA_937903325.1 uncultured Candidatus Saccharibacteria bacterium | reverse complement strand
TAAATCTGACCGCCTAAAGGCGGTGGCTTTAACCCTGAATACGGACTAGTAAAAACATTTCTTGCCCCAAATCAGCAATCTCGAGTCCGAGTACTTTCAATCGGAACCATGACTATTGGCGCAACCGTTCGGGGTAATGCTGATCTTGATCGGGGTTTTGGCAAATGGAAAGGTGGCCTTTTCGATCTCGTAATCTCTGCCCAAGAATCATCTGTTGACTACATGCTACGGCAGTCTCTCGGGCAAGACTACTATCAAATTGATGACAAAGTGACGCCCGACCAAAGCCTTGATGTGAAATCACTTGATCATGTGACTGTAGGCTCAACTAATACATTGAAAGACAGGGGCATGCATGCTGCTCAACGGACATTAGGCGATGCGCTATTTCAACCCTTTCGCACGCATCGAGCAGGGAAACCAATCTTTTTTCACGGCCCAAACAAAAACACTTCGGAGTAAGTCAGATGCTGAACTTAAGTCCATTATTTTTTACAACTCTTGATAACCAAACCTGTATGCATGATGAGCTTGATCTTGATGAGCCACTACGTGTGTACATTGCCGAAGCCAGAAGCGCTGTCAGAAAATGCTTACGCGATGGAATACCCGCCGTACTTAACAACAATGGGTACCAGGGCACAGTTCCTCAGCCACGCTTCTTTACTCAAGGCTCTTGGGCGTACAAGACGTTGAATGCGCCAGCACGGTCACCCCAGCAAGCTGATGTAGACGATGGGTGCTATTTGCCTATGAGCTTTGTATCTCAAACCTCTCGCCCAAGTGTGGCCGCTTCAGTTTTTTTTGCAGCAGCAGAAGAGGCACTTGCTCCGTTAGTTAAAGCACGGGGCTGGGAGCTTGTCAAAGACAAGCCAACGTGTATCCGTATAGTCATTTCAGTATCTGCACACATTGACATTCCACTCTATGCTATCCCTGACGAGGAGTTCGTCACTTTAGCTAAAGCCTCAGTAGAAATGCGAGGTTATGACTCTATCAGTGAGGCTGTACGCTTTGCTGAACGAGATATCTGGACTGCGCTGCCACGGGATAAAGTTCTTCTTGCCCACCGACAATGTGATTGGATGGCATCTGATCCTAGGCCAGTCAAAGAATGGTTCCTTGGTCAAGTTGAAGCTAAAGGAGAACAACTTCGCCGTATCGTACGCTACCTTAAGGCTTTCCGTGATTGGAAATGGCCAAGCGGTGGACCTGCCTCAATTCTCTTAATGGCAGCGGCAGCCCCTTTATTCGAAAAACGTGACCGTCGCGATGATCTTGCCTTACTTGATGTTGTGACTTTATTGCCAACAAAACTGCGCGCAGGGATCAACAATCCTATTGAGGAGTCCGAGTCTTTAACTGATCGACTGGGAAAGACTGGTGTTGAAGAGGCCGCCAAAGCATTTGAAGAGTTTGAAAATATGCTCCGTGGGGCCACATGCGCTGGTGATAGTTCTCAAGCATGTATTTGGATGGGTAAGTTGTTTGGGCCGCGTTTTCCAAATGAGCCTCATCGAGTGCTAGTTGTTTCAGCAGCTACTACCATTGCAACAACCCCAGCAATTGCAGGCCCAAGCGAATTGGTCGGCAACACAAAGGCCGGATGAGTGTAGCAAGCATGATCACAGATGTCGTAGATGCATTTAAGCAGAGAGACTTCAGATTCGTTGGGAAGTCCGATGATGGCTGGTTTAAGCTGCATGGGAAATTAGTACCCTCAGACATCACAAAAGCATGTGAATGTGAAATCCAACTTGATCCCGACTTCTTTGACCTCCCCAAAATTAGACTACTTGAAACTCCTGTTGGGCTGCCGCCACTCGCTCCCCATCTTGGCCCCTATGGATCGCTCTGCTACATCGCCAAAGGAACAGTGGTGTTGGATATTTTTGATCCCATCGGACAATCTCTTGCGTGCTTGCATCGTGCTGAGTATGTGTTCGACAAGATATTAAAAAACGAAATGGTCGATGACTTGGAGGAAGAATTCCATGCTTATTGGGGAGATCATTCCTGTTTAGTCGATATACAAGGCAAAAATCTTGGTCAGCAAGACTCTTTGATCATCAGACCTGGAAATAGTGTGATCGCTGTTGTATCCGATAACATAGACAGAACCGCAAAGAAATTAAAATCCTTGGGGCATGAGGCCATTGATAGTGTGATACAAACTTATCGTGTGCGTACTACCGCAAAGCCCAGACCATCAACTCAAACCTGGCCACCAAAGACGGTCAAAGATATCCTTACATGGCAAAGCAAACTTGACTTGAGATGCCGCCGAAAAATAGAACAAAGAATTCAGCAAGCTAATAAAAACCATGCTCATGGGGTTCTAATTCTCATTGAATCGCCCTTAATGACATATGGTTTTATGTTGTTTTACAAGCGTGATGATGAAACTAGAAAAGGCAAACTACGTAAAAGAAAAAGCTCAATCTATGGCTTAGATATTTACCAAATGTCAGTTGTGCGAATTGACGATCGGTATTTAGCTGAACGTAACATACCGGGAGTGACAAACCTCTCAGGGAAAAATATTGCTTTGGTTGGTTGTGGAACTATTGGGGGCTTTCTGTCGGAAATGTTGATTAAAGCAGGGGCAGGAACATGCGGTGGGCAATTGACCTTGGTTGATCCTGATACCCTTTACCCTTCAAATATTGGACGCCATCGATTGGGCTTCCCTAATCTTTTCTCAAAAAAAGTCACTAGCATGGTCGATGAGTTGAAGCGGCTTGCTCCAGGCGTTAATGTGCGCCCTCTTCCTGTCGATATTAGACAAACCCGGTTGGATAAACTGGACTTACTGATAGATGCTACTGGTGAGGAAGCGTTGGGTCATTGGCTATGTCAGCATTATCTACCATATACCCCTATGCTTTCTGTATGGATTGAAGGGCCTGGGGTTGCTGTACGTGCATTACTACGCGTAAGCAATTCAGGCGCATGCTATCGCTGCTTATCAGAAAACAACCGTAAAGGATTATTAAAAACAGTCGTTGGCTCCTTGCCTACAGTATTAGCCGGCCAAGGATGCGAAGGACTATACGTGCCTTTCCCAGCATCTGTTTCTATCCAAGCGGCAAGCTTGGGGGCTGAAATGGCACTCAACTGGGCAAACTATATGCACACCCCTACACTTAGGACAAAGCTCATTGAGCAAAAGTACCAGCTCGCAACACCAGACTGTGATCCTCCAAGAAACCTGGATTGCCCAGCATGCCCTACATGAACTCATGGGCAACTTCCGACTTACGGATACTGATCAATTTTTCTGACGCTGTTTTAGAGACATTTTTAGAATACGTACAAGAAAAACCATCTGATCGTGAGGCTGGTGGACTATTGCTTGGCACTGTACATGGATCAAATATGATTATTACAGAGGCAACGATTCCTACAAAGTGGGATACACGCCTACGCTACTTCTTTGAAAGGCTCCCGTTTGGCCATTTTGACATTGCACAAACGCGCTGGAAGGGTAGCGACGGAACGATACGCTATTTAGGTGAATGGCATACTCATCCTGAGAATGACCCAAATCCTTCAGGGCTAGATCGGTCTGAATGGAATATCCTTGCCCAGAAACGTAAGGACAACAGGCCAATGCTAGCAGTCATTGTCGGTCGAAAAAGTCTTTATGTGGAATTAGTGCCTGACATTGGAAGTGGCTCTATATTGGCTCCCTTGGAGTAATTACGATCACTACCCTCCAGCTAAAATCCCGATTAAAAATCCTATCCCCAATGTCAATGCAGCTGGGCTAACGCCTTCATTTTTCTCCTCAGTGATTACCACTCCTTGCAGCAATAACTGTGTCTCATAAATTTCAATCTTATGCATGACGTCTGATGGCGCCATATTTAGGAGAGTGAACCAAAACGGGGGCTAGAATTTTAACCCGCCATTTTTTCCTGCT
>CALCZR010000051.1 GCA_937903325.1 uncultured Candidatus Saccharibacteria bacterium | reverse complement strand
TAAAGATCTACCAATGCCGACCCCAGATATAATTGCATTCGTACGCAATGTTCAGAGGAGTCGAAAGTCGGAGAAGAAGCCAGTTAAGAAAGATCCAGTCTTAAGTTTAGAATTCTAATAAGATAAATCCCGGGAATAACCCCGGGATGCTTATTTGTATTATGTTTAGAGGCGAGACTTAAGTGCTTCTGTGAGTATACGACCTAGCTCTTCTGGGGATGTTTCTTTGAGTAGCTCTTTGATTTCTGCAGAGATCCTGACTCTAATCGTATGTGATAACTGACCTTCTTTAAGGACCCCATCCCTCATGTTTCTGTTCTTGGTTAAGTTTTTAAGGCTATTAGGATTCATGCGGTAGCTCCGATCAACATTTCTAAGACTTCTTTAGGGTAGGCATTGACTTTGCCCCACTTGGGCGAATGTACTTTCGTAATCGGTATGCCATTCTCCTTACAGTATCTACTGACCCGCTGACCCAATATCTTGATCTCATTTTCCGTCTTATACTTCACTCCAGTTATACTAAGGAATCCAGCTATGGTTACAAAGTTTGTCTCTAGTTGTGCTGTGGCGCCTAGAGCCTTAAGTTCACTTACAGCCAGACGCATGTCGCCCATGATCTCTGCGGTTATACGGCCAACCTCTGACTCTACCATTTGACGTAGAGCATTTTCCAACGTTGCCCCAAGTGGTGTGATCTGTTTGCGAATCTGCTCTAGTTGTCTCTCGCAGGCTAGAAAATATTTTCTAGCCTCTTTGCCTTTATCGCTACGATCAACCATCGTTAGCTGCTTTGCCATATCAAGAGTAATTGCATACTCCTTCGAGGGCCTCCCAACAGTTCTTGTAATATCTCCCCGATCGGGGAAGTTCTCCAGGACAACAAAATCTTCACCCTCTAAAAACTCGTATTCAGCGATTACCACTTGGATCCAAGGTGTAATCGCCTACCCACCCCAAGAAATGTGTGAAGTTCTCTTCCGTCTACTAGTTGTTTGCCATTATGCTCTTTGATTTGAATCATATTCGCTCTCCTTTTGCCATATGGATTCTAGCCTCTCTACCCCTTTGCTCTCCATGCGCCATCATAGCCAAATCCCCGGTCATGATCCTGCTAATGTAGTACTCTTTAGTTGACCCATCTAGATACACTTCGTAATCGACTCCTTCTATAAATCCATGACTGGGGTTAAGAATCGTATCATCCAGCCATTCCTCGTAACCCCTATCTATGCCTATGAATGCGTGAAGATCTCTTGCTTCTGCCCACAAGCCGCCACTGCCATCTTCAATTAGGTCAATCCTATTCATCTCTACCATATTCATTCTCCCTTTCTCGTTCTAAATCTTCACCATCCAACTCCGCTTGGTGATGAAACAAGCATACCATTTGCAACAACCGATGTCAAGCAATATCTGATCGATAATTCTAAACTGCGTCCTAGACGTCGAAATGCTCTAGGTTAGTACATAAAAGATATAAAACACAGTAAAATAATAAGTATATATATAGTACTATAAATAACAGATTTCGGGAGTAAAATACTACAGAGTAAATCAAGTTCAAATCGGGAGGAAATCTTGACATATCCGGGCAGTAGATGTACCATTAGGACATGCGAGTAAACCTTACCAGTCCGGCTCACAAACGCAGCGTAAAAGTCAACTTAGGAGGCAGGGCCATGAAATACGAAATCAAGGATATCAACATTACTCCATCGGCATACAGATACCTTATTAGCGCCCACACCGACCAGGCTGACCCATACTCTGTAACTGTGATCTACGACCGTGTCTACACCATCCATAGCCTTGACCTCAGGATGTTGGTGTCTCAGTTTCACCTGAAAATCAAGGAGATAAAATGAACGAAAAGCAGAAGCGTGGTCAACGACGCATGGCAGAAAGTATAAGGGAATCGCTAAGCGAGGCAGGTTATAGGGTTGATATCGCCAGAATAATGGCTATACTAGAGAAGGAACGCCTAGAGAGGGAGGAAGGCATATGAGGCCTATTGGCAGAATATACGAAGTCATGGAACAGATTGAGCAATACTGGTACCAGTATGGCCACGTAGATAGACCATTTGACTTTATCGTCAACAAGATTGCCGAGTCTGTAGATTACGATTCCTACTATATGGAGGATGACGCACTTACACTGTGGCTAAAAGAAGAGAACCTAAGCTATGCGAGAATACTACATTGGCCAGCATCTAGAATTGCGCCAAATGATGAGATGTTAGACCTAGTCCAGAAATACTGGTCTCTCTTTCCCGACGAACGATTTATGCAAATGTATTGCAACATTAGGTCGTTTGCCAAGCAAGCTCTGCATCCAGCTACAGATCATGGGTTAACAAGTTGGTTGAAATTAAAAATGGGTGAGTCATGAAGAAGTGTACAAAGTGTGGTATTGAGAAGCCACTGGATTCTTTCCATAAGGATAAGCATTCAAAAGATGGGTATACCTACGGATGTAGAGCTTGCAATAGAGCACTATCTCGCAAGTATGAAAATAGCGGGTTGAGAAGTACGCCTAGAAAACCATATAGTAATATAATTAGATCGTCCGACTATACAGGCGCAATTGAGGTTAAAGTTTATGGCAAAAATGATCTATGGTTCATAATTGACATTGATGACTTTGAGAAATACATCGACTATAAGTTTTACATGTCATCTGGGTATGTTTCAATTGCGCCTGAGACAAGGAAGATATCGCTACACCGATTCCTGCTGCATGCAGGAATGGTTGACCATGTCAATAGAAATAAATTAGATAACAGGAAGAGTAATCTGCGTAGCGCAAACAGATATCAAAATCGAGCCAACTCTGGGCCCCACAAGCGCAACAAGCTTGGATACAAAGGCGTAACAGCAAATAGTGGATGTACGACGTATCAATCACGTATCTGCGCAAATGGGACCAGGATTTGCATAGGCTCATACCCAACCGCAATAGAGGCAGCTCTTGCGTATGATGACGCGGCTAAGAAATACCATGGAGAGTTTGCATACCTAAACTTCCCAGATGGAGCACCAAATGACTAAGTTTTCCCACTTACATCAGCATACGTCTTATAGCCTACTTGATGGACTAAGCAATATTAAAGATCTACTGCAATGGGTAAAAGACACTACAGATACAGACCCATCATGTGCAATGACTGACCACGGCAATATGTCGGGAGTCTTACAGTTTTACAAGTATGCAATCCAATTCGGAGTCAAACCAATCTTAGGTTATGAGGCATACATAACTGCTGGAAGTAGGCATACCAAGCAAAAGGGTGAGAAGACATATCACTTAACTTTGCTAGCTAAAGACTTTGAGGGCTACCAGAACCTGTGCCGCCTTAACTATCTCGCCAACTCAGAAGGCTATTACTACAAACCCAGGATTGACCATGAGATCTTAGAACAACACAGTAAGGGTGTAATAGCAATGTCTGGCTGCCTTGGCGCAGAGTTGCAGCAATATATCCTTAATGGAGACATGCAATCTGCTAGATCTACCATCGAGTGGTACCTTAGAGTCTTTAAAGGCAACTACTTTATTGAGATCCAAAATCACGGCCTACAAGAGCAACAACTTGTTAATCCTGTGTTGATGGAGTTAGCCAAAGAGTATGGGATTGGCATGGTTGCTACCAATGATGGGCATTACATTAAAAAGACAGATAGTGATACGCATGACACTCTCTTGGCCATACAAACCAAAGCAAGATTGTCTGACGAGAATAGATTTAAATTCCCATGCGATGAGTTTTATACAAAGTCAGTAGGAGAAATGGAGCTATTCCTACCTAGATCAACTTGGGGAGACGAAATCTATGATAACACAGTATTAATTGCAGAGTCTTGCAATGTAGAGTTGCCAATTGGTAGCAAGAGGACCTACAGGATCCCCCAGCCAAAGTTACAAGAGGGCGACACCTCTGATGCAAAGATATACAGACTTGTCAATAAGGGGCTACGCAAGAGATACGGTGCAGATCTTACTCCTGATAAGATTAGGAGAGCAGAGTATGAATTAACTGTGATTAAGAAGATGGGCTTTACTGATTACTTCCTCATCGTACAAGATTACGTCAACTGGGCTAAGAAGCAAGGGATAGCAGTTGGCCTTGGTCGTGGATCAGGCGCGGGGTCTCTAATAGGCTATGCTATTGGTATAACTGACGTCGACCCAATTAAGTACGGATTAATCTTTGAGAGATTTCTCAACCCAGACAGAGTTTCCATGGCGGATTACGACATTGACATAAGTGACACTGGTAGAGAAAAGGTGATTGCATACGTAAGGGAAAAATATGGCGAAGATCATGTATGCATGATTGGTACTTATGGAGCCATGCTATCTAGATCCTGTTTAAAAGATGTAGCAAGATCAATGGGTTTACCTCATGACATTATTAACATCCTAACCGGCATGATCCCTGTAAAATTCGGTAAGCCATCCACACTAATGGAGGCATACAATTCATCGCAAGAGATTAGGGATTTCCTAGACGTGCATGAAGATGTAAAGAGAGCTTATTATTATGCGTTCAACCTGGAGGGAACAATACGTAGCAGTGGAGTCCACGCATCTGGGCTAATCATTAGCGATACTCCTCTTACAGACCTGATACCACTAACAGTAGATAGATCTACAGGTAAATCAGTTAGTCAATATGATATGCATGATGTTGAGGATATTGGACTTGTAAAGATGGACTTCCTGGGTTTAAGAACTTTAACATTCTTAGAAAAGGCTAGAGATCTCTTGTTGCAACATAAGGGTATATCTGTAGTGTTTAATGATGTACCATTAGATGACCCTAAAGTATACAAGCTACTATCTAGAGGTGATAATAAAGGAATATTCCAACTAGAAGGATCTGGTATCTCTCAGGCATCTAAGAGTCTTAAACCAGAGCGATTCGAAGATATAGTAGCACTTACAAGTTTATATAGACCAGGCCCAATGGATAACATTGGTACGTATATTAAGCGTAGACATGGGCTTGAGGAGATATCTTATAAGGATTTCCCGCAATCTGGCCATCTACTGTCAAGCATCTTATCCGAGACTTACGGCATTCCTGTATACCAAGAGCAAATTATGCATATCTCTACTTCTGTTGCTGGATACACTTTAGCTGAGTCCGATTTGCTGAGAAGGGCAATGGGAAAAAAATCACAATCCGAGATGGATAAACAACGGACAAAGTTTATCGATGGAGCAAAGACTGCGAATGGCGTAGACCCAGAAGAGGCTGAAAGATTATTTGAATTGCTGAATAAGTTTGCAAATTACGGATTTAACCGTAGTCACGCAGTTGCTTATTCGGTGCTTAGCTATCAAACAGCATGGCTTAAAGTTAATCATCCAGATGTATTTTATGCAGCCTTATTATCTGTAGAATATGGAGATCAAGATAAGGTAGCAGAGTATATCCAAGATGCACGTAGATATGGTATTAAAGTGTTGCCACCAGACATCAACAAATCACATAGAGAGTTTGCAATAACAGATGGAGTAATCTATTTTGGACTCTCAGCAATTAAATCTCTTGGGGTTGGGGCGATAGATGTAATCCTTGAGGCGAGACAGGAGAGACAATTTGATGATCTGATTGATATAACACAGAGGATAAGCAAGGGTGATCTCAACTCTAGGGCTCTTGGAATGTTAATCAAAGCCGGAGCATTAGATAGTCTGGGTGACAGATCCCAACAGTTGGCAAGTATAGATATCTTGCGCAAACCTCTGCCAAAGCGCAATCCTAAGCCAAGACAGCTGGTTGATGATTATACTCCATATACTCCTGTTGAGCTACTTAAGCTGGAGAGAGACGCAATTGGACTCTATGTATCAGGCAATCCACTCGATAGCTACCCAGAGTTTAAGGCCGCCAGATCATCTACTATAGCTGGGATTAATGATTGGTGCAGTACTCAGCCAGCTTATTACCAAAATAGAGTAAGAGGGATCATAGCTGGCACTATATCTAGTATCACCAAGATCCAAACCAAGAGAGGGCAAATCATGGCTAAGCTCATGATCGAGGATGAGACTGCAGTCGTTGAGATGATCGTCTTTGCCGATGATTGGCAGCAAATGTCTGTTGGCGCAACCATAGACAATTCGGCCCTCTTTTACTGTGATATAACGCCAGACGATGACAATGGCAGTCCAAAACTAGTTGGTAAGCGGATACTGACTTATGATGATTTAGTTTTGCTTCCCAGGATCGCCGTTATTACCCTTGATATGTTAGAGGTGGATACAAACATCCTACAGACCTTTACTGAGGATTTTAGAGGCACTACAGACGGCGCTAGGGGTATTGTTAGGATTGATACTGGGTACGATATTGTAACCATGGATTTAGGAGACCTAAGAGTGTCAAAATTGATCGGAGATGCACTTGATAAGATAGGTGGTGTAGACGTTGTTTATACTTACGAGCCTAAGTTATTACTCCAGTTCGTAGGCGGCAGATAGGCTATTGACTTGGGAGCAGTTAAGTACTAGTATTAACACATGAGATGTGTTTGCCCCTGGCGATCTTATCCGGGGCGATGATGGGCAACCGATTGGTTGCAAAGGTCTCCGAAAGTAGGAAGCAGTGGAAGAAGAATTTTTAAACCACATACAGGAGATATTACGTAGAATCCGCTCTGGGGAGGAGCGGGTTTACAGTATCGAAGAAGTAAGCATTATGCTAGGGCTAGAGGAGCTAGGTATAGCAGATGCGGCAGAAGCAGATGTGGCAATCGAGCAACAGAGGATTGACCGAGCAGTAAGGATTAAAGGCATAGAGGAGTTGATTGCCGAAGGGCAACGACTCAATTTGGGAGAGTAATGGTAACACCTAAACTCAATAATTATTGTAGTAAGCAAGGTAATTAATTCACAAGCCCAACTGTAAAAGGTTGGGTATTTCTATTGTACGTCCTAGCCAGCGAAATGCTCTAGGTTAGTACATAAAAGATATAAAGCACAGTACTAGTTAAGTACTTATATAGTATATATATTATATGGATTGTTGAGTATTAAGAGTAAGATGCTAATAGTTTTACTAAGTAGAGATCGGGAGCAGACTATTGCGTAACCCAGACATACATGATATGATTAATACATCAAAGGGATGAGCCCAGAGATGCGGGAACACTACAAAGGAGTGGTAAACATGACGAATGTAAAAGTAGATCAATTGGTAAAATTCCTTGGCGCCGAATCCGTGCAAGAGCTTAGAGTTTGGAAGGCAGTCGAGCATGATGTGTATGGCCTGGTGACTGCTCGGCGATGGGATGATCACAATGGCAGCGTTGACATCAGCTGCCGCAGGATACTCCAGCTGTCTCTTGAGCACGGTATTGCACCAGCAACCAAGTTATTTGCAGTTGGCCATGGAGGCAGCCTCTGCACCGCCTACCAGATCAACGCAGGCATGATCTTTGTAGCCACCAACGCTGTTGGTGATATCTGGACCAAGGATGGATATATCATGTTACAGTCTGATATCAAGCTGCTCCGCAGAACGTATGACAAACAGTTGCCAATCGAGTACGCAACAGATAAGGGTCTGTATGTTTGGTAAATTTTAGAGCACAGTAATTAAAGAGTAAACAGATGGTAAACGTAATGACTACTCCAACTATGGCATAATGTATCTCGATAAGACCCCAAAGGCCTCTGCTTGTACGCCCAAACCTTGGGGTTACTTTATGTACCTTAATGGTACCTTAATAAAGTCTTAGGAAAGTCTTAACGAAGGATTGTAGTTTTAAAACGCTGCTCGATTGGTTGACTGGGAGGGGAGGATATGGTACTATTAGGTATGAAAGCAAATGCCAAAGTAAGAAAAGTGGATTGAAAAGTAAAGTAGATAGATGGGCTCCCTTAATGGGAGCCTTTTAAGTGTTATGGGAGGCATCTGGAGGTACTTAATATGCATCTATAGAGTACTTACCAACGAGACTCTCTATTATGAGTACCAAGGTACAGTACCTTCTGGTACATATTAAGTACTTGTTATGAGTGCCAGAGATGGTTTTAGTGATTGGGGTTAGAGCGGTTATAGAGGATATAATGTTGTGTGAGTTCCAACTAATAAATCATCCAACTAATAAATCAGGTGAAACTTCGATCACCTCTCACCAACAGTCACTACCAACCAATTCCACCCATGCCATCATGTACCTAGTATAATTATACATAGTAAACTGTTACCGACAGAGTAACACCAATGAGTACTATCAACAAGGCTCTCAACTAGTGCATCGACAGTACCTACCAACATGTACATATTAAGCGCATAATGAGTACTATCAACAAGGCTCTCAACTAGTGCATCGACAGTACCTACCAACTAATACTCAACAAATACATAATGAGTACTATCAACAAGGACCTCATTATGAGTGCTCTAAATTATAGGCGATTGTAAGCCTCATTAAGGTGCCTATAAATCCTTCTGAGGGATTAGAGGTGGGGTAGGAAAAAACCGATGTTTGGATTTGGAGGGGTGGAACTTTACCGTCTCGATAGGCAAAATAGATTTATTAGGACTATCATGAGTATTTCATGAGACCTATTTCTTACCGTAGTCGCAGGTAAACCCATTACTTTACTTGATTATGAGAATATTGTTAAACAGAATTAATACTTATAACAAGTACTCAATAAGTACCATATTGTACAGCCAACAAATACATAATAAGTACAACCAACAGATATTCTACAAATACTTCCAACGGATACGATATGAGTACAGTCAACAAAGTATTTATTATATATCCAACATGTATAATTTAAGAGGCATCAACAGGCACAAATTATGTAGCCTAAAAATATCTAATAAGAATACTCTATATGTTTATGAGAGTCCTATGAGTGTATGTTCTATGTATCACCACACTGGGCACCCCAGTCTTACTGTGTTATAATCTATCTATGAGGCATAAAAATAATCTTAATAAATACATAGTAGATGCAGGATTTAACCAAACGACTTTTGCCAGGTATCTTGGTGTACCTAGGAAGACTCTTGTTGAGTATTGTATTGGTAGAAACCTACCTCCTAATCATGTGGCAAGGAAAATAGCCGAAGAGCTTGGGGCTGATCTCTTGGCTATTTGGCCTGCGTATCATTTGAGTCAAAGGAGGAACAGTAGGGTTAAGAAGTCACATGGAGAAGTTTAGGAACACAGCTGTAAGGAATTTCTTTATAAGTGGCTTATTGACTTCTGTCTTATCTTTACTTATTAAATACTTGGTTATTTCCCTGGCTTCTTTCTTTGAGAGCTCTCTACAGTAGACATCTTTCCACAGGAAGAAATCAGCGATCTCCTCTGGGAACATTGCCAGTAGTTTATTATCTACTTTAGCCGCATAGGTAGTACCCTGTAGGTACTTTGTCACTGCCCTATGCACGATATGTAGGTCATTGGTACCAAGTACCTTAATATGCTCCTCAATGAGATCCAGTGCGTCCTGAGATAGACCTACGAGCCACATTCTGGGTTGAGATATCTTCCTCTTTTTAGAGAAATCATCTTCTTCTGTGTATTCAACGATGAGTCTCCCAGTTATGTTTGCATCGACGTACAGATTAATGTAGATGAATGCAGAGTCCTTACTGGAATAATCTAAAGTATTTACCCTGTACCCTAACCTAGATATCTCATGAGCCTTCCTAGCGATGAATTCAAAATCAATGAAATTCATCGAGCCACCTTCGATATGTTTAGTTTTGATGTTTTCGTTTTCAATTATTTGCACATAGGCATCGTATGTGCCCATCAGTAATCATCCTCAAGTACGCGCCTAAGTAGGCCGACACAGTCATCAAAGCCTTTTGCCCTCTGCAGTTCCAGTCCATTTTGTAATATTACAACTTGAGGAGCCCCAGATACCCTATACTTTTTGAAAGGAGATATATCGTCACTTGCCAGGTACTGATCTATACTAGGCCTTAACGCCTCCATCTCTCCTGTGTTTATAAAATCTGCTAATTGTGTGCATGGGTCGCAGTTTTGTAGTTTGAACAATAGGATTTTTACGTTGCTGTGCATCTTCATCCTTTCTTAACCAATCGCTAATCTATTGTCAGGTAGACAAACCGACTTCCGCCTAGCGTCTTGGTTAAAAATATTATATCACAGAAATAGAATAACCGCAATTTAAATCCCTCCCGTATTATTGGGAGGGTAACTGGTTAATTCCGAGCAGTTTAGTCAGGATTAAGCTCCATATAGCTTACCATCCATCATGAATTTGCCATCTTGAATAAAGGCCTGTTGAACATGCCAAGTTGTTTCGTCAGTGTAAGTAACCTTACAGAATCCTCTCTGCCAGTTAGCAGAATCCTTTGGAAGGTATTTAGGCTGCTTACATAGGCATCCATTTTCAAATCCCCTAAAGGTACCAAGTCTGTTGGTTACGTAAAATGCACCAAGTCTATGGACGTGCCCTATAATTACAGATCCGCCTTGATCTCTCATAGAATTACCTACACTACTACTACTGTGCTTTGAGACCTTGTGACCGTGCTGGATATAGAGATCTCCTGGAAGGGCAAGAAACTCCGAGTAAGATAAGTATTGCCATCCGAGCTCATCTAGTCCCATCAGGTTACGTATGGATAAAACTTTGTTTCCTTCCACAGAAAGACCAAGAAGCTCTGGCGCTTGCCTAACTAGGTACTTTTCTAACCTAGCTTCATGGTTTCCGTCAATCCAGACGAATTCACAACCAGCATTATTGTGCCTTGCGATCTTTGTGAGTTGCTTAATAAAGCTGCGTGCCAAGTCAAGCTCTTCACCAAATGGTGCTCGGTCCGCATCCTGAAATGTACTTAGTGCTTCACAATCTAACGTGTCTCCATTGAGCACAACCATGTCTACTTGGGAATCGTAGATGTAATGCATCACACTCTCTAGGATGGCTTCATCATGGTATGGAAAGTGAATGTCGTTTAGAATGATAATATTCCTATGTGCACGCTTGGGCATCTTTACTTCAAATTGCTTCTTAGGCTCTTTTGGCCTAAGTTCGTCAATTGATTGGAATAACCGCTTAGCGTTCACTGGATTACTAATTAGTAGTTCTGTTTCGTCGGCAGCCTCTACTGATTCCGATTCCTCTACTTTGCCAGGCAGGCTATATTCATCATCAAATGTACTATGCCGCGCTTTGAATTTCCGGATTAAGAGGCTGGCTGCGCTCTTAGAGATGCCGAGTTTTTTACCGAGAGATCTACAGCTTAAGAGGTCTCCGTTTTGATTGTAAAAGTCACTGTCAGGTATCATAATTTATTATATATCCTAAGCTTACAAAAGTCAACTAAAACCATCTAGGACGCTGATCGAATATAAGATCACACATCTCTTCTGTAAGTTTTCGGTTGTATACGTAGAAACAATCTCCGTCTCCATCTCTCATATTGTAGATCCATTCGTTACCGAGATCGAAATCCTTCTTATCTGTGCTATAAACTGCAGATCCTTCCCAGTTTGAAAGATCAACAATTCCGGTCTCATGGGCCGTAGAGAAGTACATAAAGTAGCGCTCTGTGAATCTAATGCGCGGCCCTTTCTTTCTACTTGGGCTCTTTTTGCTATCTTCCTGAGGTTTCCTTGGCGGTTTAGAGCTTTTACGTTTCGTACTCATTATTGCACCCCTTTGTAGATTAACCCATCGAGTTCAGACACAGATTTAATTTCATTGAATTTGAAGAGCTCAATATCCTCAAATCGCATCTTATCGCCAGCAAATATCTCGTTAAGCCTTGCAACTTGCTTAACTGTGTAGCTAACCAGGTACCTTGGGTAGTTTGTGATACCAGATACCTTAAGGTGCTGTATCCACTCAAGGTATGAGAGCTGTATGGTTATGTCATCGGCGGATATATAAATATCACTTAGGTCTGTTTCGTCGCTGACCCATGTGCCATCAAGATCGTACCAATGTAAGGCATGGACATATTTATTACGCTTAACAACGACATATATTGGGATATCAGCATGTATGAAAAAACCATACCTCTTTGGGATGCGACATTTAGCCATTTCAGAAATCACCTCTCTTTACAATCTTAACATTAAAATATGGATAGTAGTACTCCATACTCTTAATGTTGCGCTTAAAGTCTGGGGTCTCTACGCCCTTGGTGTCGACGACATCCATATCGCCATTTGCATAGAATGCAAGGAAGTCTACCCTATAGCTGTTTCCATCTGGAAAATCAAATATCACTTGCCTGTTAAACCATAGGAGAGTGCCTTCATCCTTAAGTTTAAACAAGTGCTTTGCATAATCAGCTTCGAGTTTAGATCTGTACTTCACCCCTTTATATTCTGTTATTTTGTTTTTGAACTTATGCCTAAACATATGTTTATTATACCAAATGGATGAATAAAAGTCAAATTAATGCATGTTTGATGATACGCGTCTGGCATGCATTTCTTCCCTAGGTTAGTACATAAAGAATATAAAACACAGAACAAATATCTAATACTAATTAAGTACTATATATGTACAATACCCAGGTGCCTCATTTGGTTCTCACGTCTACCGCCAATGACTATAGCTAGATACCTTACACATTCTGCTCAAGATACTCAGCGCTACCAATAATAAGTACTATATAAGTATTAATTATTTTACTGTGTTTTATACTCTTTATGTACTAACCTAGAGCATTATTGCGTCCTAGACAACAATCCTAAAAAAGCAGTTTACAGGCACCACCCAGTGGTTGAAGATATGATTTTGTGCTATGATGGATATATCTACAAAGTGCCTTGTAGATACCAGAGAAATGGAGGAACCTAAGTTGGATACAAGTATTTTCAGGTTAAGTGAACAACACCTCGTATTTACAAAAGACTCACAAGCGCTCAATCAGGCGTACAATCGAGCACCGAGAGAAACTTACGAAACATATCAAGATAGGCTTAGTATCAAACAGAAAGGTAGGTGATCCATCATCTCGTGAGCATACACGTAAAAGATGCATCGGCTAAAAATCCATCCGCAATCCACATAGCTGAAGAGAGACTAAAATGACAAAACATGAAATCGAGCAACACTTAGTAGATTTACAGACCAAACAAATCATCGATGGTTTTGCACCTGTGTCTAGAGGAGCTCCAAAAAGATTTTATGTTATGTTATACGTTAAGGCAAAAGACTATAACAAAGATATGGCTAGGAACCTGGTGCAAGAAGTTAAGGATTTATTCCCAAACCTTGATATCGGAGTAGCAATGGCCAGTCGGAGTAAGTAAAACAAGTACTGAAAGAATCCACCCGAAATCAAACGGGTGGAAAATGCATTGGGGAGATATGACATTAGAGGAAATATTATTAAGTATACCTGATGGATTCGTTATGCAGGAAGTGGATTGGGGCAAAGATGTCGGGAAAGAAGTTGTCGACTATAAATCAGATGAACAGTAAAAATGGGCCGCTAAGCCCATTTCTTTATTCAACTTGGAGATGTCTGGCGAAATCTAATGCCCATAACCATTGAGATTTATACCGCTTTATTTCTGATCTATCGGATTTCTTCATTTCAGTATGCAATATTCTGCTCTGAACCCATTTACGCTCCTCACTATCATAAAAGGTACTTGAGATGACACCCCTAGAGTCACGGGAAACCTGGATGAACCGATCTCCCCACTTGTAGAAAAAGTACTCCATAAGCGATCCTAGCACAATCTGTGCTATAATGTCAAGAGAGGGCGATCAGTGGAAGAAGAAATGTTTAAACTTTTACTAGACTCAATTAAAGAAGGGTCTGAAATAATGAGGAGTAATAAAGATGGCAGAGATAGAATACTCGAGGGAAGCACGACTGAAAGCAATGGTGTTGCTCCGGAAACACAGCGGAAATGTGGAAAAGACCGCTCGAGAAATGAATGTAAATGCAAAAACAATTGTAAGATGGAAGATTAAAGAAGAATTTACTGACGAAGAGATTGTAGCCGAGCTTAACAGGGGACAACCCAGAACTGAGGCTACGCCAATGGATGCTCGGACTCGGGCGATACACCGAAACCTGTATTTACTAAATACAGAGTTTGATATGAATAAGATCAATAGGTTTATCGAGGTAATGGACAAGATAATCACTAGGGAGACCGCTTTTGAAGAAATTACCAAACAATTGGCAAACAATGATAGGACTGGATCGTCAGACGCAGACGATGCTGGCATCCCTAATTTCTTCAACTGAGTCAAAAGATTCTATCAATGGCAAGATCGTACCCCCAAAGTACGATCCTTTTGAGTATTCCCCAGCTCAGAGAGATATATTTTTTGATGGCGCTAAAAAGGGTAGATTTAGGATCCATCCCAAGGGACGTCGTCTTGGTGCAACTAGAGGTGCGGCACACGCATTTATAGAGTTTGCACTATGGGGATATCCACTTATGTGGGGAGACGTAACACAGTCCAACTTGGATAGATACGTTGAGCGGATGTTTATCCCAGCAATGCGTAAGCGTAACATCCAATACAGATGGAGCGCACAGAAGAAAGTATTAAAAATAGGCGAGAATGGTGGATATATAGACTTCCGGTCCGCTCAGAACCCTGAGAACTGGGAAGGCTTTGCGTATCAAGTTATCTTTATTAACGAAGCAGGCTTGGTGCTAGAAGACGAATATCTCTACTATAACGCTGTATTGCCAATGCTTATGGACTTTCCAAACTCACAGTTGATCGCAGCAGGAACTCCAAAGGGGAGGAACCTCTTTTACAAACTGTGGCAGAAGTGCTTAGATGGAGAAGCTGGCTATTACGGCAAGAGATATACAACCTACGATAATCCATGGATGTCACCCGAAGAGATCCAGAGGACGATTGACAACTATCCACAAGAAGCTATCTCACAGGAAATCATGGGTGAGTTTAGCGATATTGAAGAATCCGTCTGGAGAGTAATACCTAGAGAATGGGTTACAAAAGCAATGGATCGCTGGAAAGCGGTTGCTCAACCTGATGGAACTCCTGACGCTATCGGGGTCGACCCTGCACGGGGAGGTAAGGATAAGACTGTCCTAGCTCCAAGGTGGGGAAATTACGTTGGAGAGATTAAATCTTATCCTGGTAAAACGACTCCAGATGGCGCAGCAGTTGCTGCATTGGTGATGCAATCTACCGAGTCATCCACAGCTATAAATGTAGACGTGATTGGTATTGGATCGTCTGTTTATGACCACCTCAAAGACAGACGAGACTATGTATATCCCGTAAACGGTGCAGCACGCTCGTCATCAATGGATAAGACCAGGCAGTTTAAGTTTCGCAATCTTAGAGCCCAACTATACTGGGAATTAAGGGAAAAGCTTGATCCATCCACTGGGTCTGACCTTGCTTTGCCACCAGACGAGCAAATGCTTGAAGATCTGTGCACACCAACATGGAGACTTACTCCAAATGGAATACAGGTGCAAGCCAAAGATGAAATAAGTGCATCCCTAAACAGATCTCCAGATAAAGGTGACGCTGTTGTTTATGCATTTTATGATGCCAAGCCAAGATATCAACAAGTAATACTCAAAAAACCGAGAGGGTGGTACGGATGACCTATTTATTAGACGGTGTAACAAAGAAGAGCTTTGAGGACCTTACGTATTTTGACCAAGGCATACTTATCAATGCTTTTTACGACAAGAAGAGCAAAAAGGCATACGATTTCTTGGCCGGCAAACAGCTGGGATCCACAGACACAGCGATCGATTATTGGGCGGGACCAATGCTCCCAACAAGTCATGCTGAATATACCCGTATGGTTGATGCACTCAAGAGCAGTTTTACCAGTAGAAACATGATAGCTGAAGTCTGCGAGCGCATGGTAGATGGTATCCTTGGCAATGAAGTCAAGTGGATGGTGGACGGAGCAGCTGACACCAAGATGATTGAAGAGTCTTTGACCAAATGGTTTGACAAGAGGCGCCTCAATACACTCCTATGGAAATTTGGCGTACAAATGGTTGCCCTTGGCAGATCTACACTTAGATTTGTTATCCCACAACGATTTAGAGGTAAAGATGGGGCAATGCCATCATTTTCGACGCTCGATGAGGCATTAAATGCAATACATGTACTCTTGCCATCAAACTTTAACTGCAGCGTAATTGTAGACGATTATACACTCGATACCATTGGCATCAATATATATCAATATCTCAACAAAAACGAACTCGAGCTAACATATGTAGATGACAACGGTCTTACCGTCCTAAAGATTATGTCTCAGGATGGCGTCGAAGAGATTAGACTAGATCTCGGAGGTAAACTCTGGCATATCCAAGGCCAAGTCAACAAAGAGTTGGTCACAGAGGATATGATCCAACAACAGTCTGCATTAAATGTCGCACTTACAATGATGCAGCGCAACACTCACTATGCTGGCTTTACTGAGCGCTACGGTATTGGTATTAATGCGTATAATGAAGATGGAAGCCCCATTAAACCTGTGACTGGACCTGGTGCGATTAACTTTTATCAACCATCAGCGTACGAAGAGGTTATAACGGAGGCAGATGGTAGCACTAAGATTACATCTAAGTCTCTGCCAGCAAGCTACGGACGATTTGAACCATCATCTGTGGAAGCAATGAAAGTCGCAGCTGATACAGCTGAGTCAGCTATCCTAGCAATTGCACGCCAGTCTTTTGCGCTTATGAATGACCAACAATACGCATCCGGCAGATCTAGAGAAGTTGCTGCTGGCGACTATATGAACATCGAGGAGAGGGTAGCTCGAGAGATCGAAGGTGTATACAGAGATATGCTCGAATTTGCACTCAATCTGGCTGGCGTTATGATGAATAATCAGTCATTTTTAGAGGCAAGAGTTGTAGCGGAAGCAAAAGTCACAGCATTTGCACCAACTGCAGATGAGCGTAGGGTTAATCTCGAAGAGTATGCTGCACAGCTGGTGAGCAGGGAGACAGCAATGATGCGCGCTGGAATTGATGATGTAGATGCAGAGATCTCAAGGATCGATCTTGAGTCTGCCAAGGTGGACCAAAACCATATTCAAGATAGTCAATCAGCTGGTATGAGTACTGACCAGAACCCTACGAATGATGCAAATACGCAGGTTAGTACAGGGTTAGATGGGAAACAGAAAAAATAATATATGATATACTTTAGTCAGAAATGCAAAGTGCATTACTTATTGTTAACAAGGGGAACAAATGAGTGACGAAAACAAGCCAAACGACGATCTAAGATTAAGCGAGTCAGAGTGGAAGACTAAGAGACAAGGCGAGTTGAGAAATCAAGAATTTGACAAACTCATCCAAAAAGTTATAGACCTTGAATCTGATAACCGCAAGCTTAGAGACAAAGCTGCTCCTGACGGGTCTGTAGTTTTAAGTAAAGCAGACGCGGATAGATGGACACAGTATGTTAGGTTTGGTAAACCGGACGAGATCGCTAGCATGCTTGGGGAAGCTCAAGGAGCCCAAGAAGAACTTAAGACACTTAAGAGAAAAGGTCAGATGCGAGAAATTGCAGAGACATACAACCTTAAAACATCTGTGTTCGAAAAACTAGGATCTAATTTAGAGTTTGATGTTAAGAGTGTAGAGGTAGATGGGCAGACTAAAAAGACTGCATTTGTGAAGATTAACGATCAAGAAATCTCACTGGATCAATATATTGAGACTGAGTGGAAAGATTTTACACCGTCATTACTTACGCAGCCTAAGCAGGAACCCCAGGAGCAGAAAAATGTTGCAAGGCCAACGTTCCCAGCTCAGAAGCCAGTTGGAGAGAGTCCGACAATCTCATTTGACTACATTAAACAAAAGAAACTAGAATCTGGGGATTATAATCCTTAAGGAGATTTATGGCAGCAATCACAATTAGCGCCAACGCATCGGTGGATATTTCCACTGCCCAATATGCAATGCAGCTTAGCGGCAAAGTAGCTGGGGAAGACATCAATGCAGGCCAACCCGTATATCTGAAGCAATCTGACGACAAGATTTATAAGTTTGCAACCGGTAAAATTTTTATTGGTATCGCAGCAAGAACAGCAAAAGCTGGAGAGCCACTTACTGTTTTTGGCCTAGGCACACGTTTTTATGTTTCCTCAACGGCACTGACTGGGGATTTGTACTATGTCAACGTAGCTGGAGCAATTGATACAGCTGCAACCACAGACGATACTGTAGGGGCATTTACACGCGTTAGCGCCAATGATCTTATGATCGTTCGAGTCGGGAAACTTAACTAAGGAGTAGAAAATGTCTAGAACTGGCGCTTATACATTAAAAGATCTCCAGCAGTTTACCAATATCACTGCTGTAACATTTGGATTGGATGCAATCCAAGATATCGTGAGAGCAGAATTTCTGGCTCACGACCAACTCATGATGGACATGTTCGGCCAATATGCCACAACGACGACAGAGCGTGAAGAGGCAGACGGACTCGGACAGATTCTCGATGGCGAATTCGAAGAAGCCGACGAATTCTCGCGTGTACGCACGCAAAAGCTCAGCGGCGGGCAAAAAGTAGCATTCCCACTCCTGCGCTTCCAAATGGCAAACGGATGGACGATTGACTACTTGGAACGCGCAACACCAGCAGACATTGCGGTCATCGCACTGAATGTTCAAGATGCTGACGTCCGTAAAAAGATGGAGCTGATGAAGAAAGCTCTGTTTAAGCCAACCAACCGTACGGTTTCTGACCCTCATGTCCGGAACAACATCGACTTGGATATCAAGGCTTTGCTTAACGCAGACGGACGGATCCCACCTAACGGGCCCAACGGAGAAACCTTCTCCGGCTCGCACTCCCACTACATGGGAACAGCAACGTTGACCACAGCTGCACTTGATGCACTGATCCTTAACATTACAGAGCACACCAGCAATGCAAACGTCCAACTCCACATTAATCAGGCCCAAGAAGCTGCAGTTCGTGGACTCACCGGATTTATCGCTGCTTGGGACCCACGCGTTATGGTTGCAAACACTGTGACCATGAGCAACCAACGTCTGGATGTCAACAATACCCAGAAACGTTTTATCGGTATCTATAATGGTGCCGAAGTATACGTTAAGCCTTGGGTTTACGCTAACTACATTGTTGCTATCGATGTCAATGCTCAATCGAGAGTTCTACGCATGCGTCTCCCAACTGAGAAGCCATCTGGCCTCCATGTCGCAGGCCGTATGTCTACGTTCCCGTTGCAGTCTGAGTACTTCGAAAACTTCTTCGGGTTTGGTGTAAAAAACCGTGGAGCCGCAGCAATCCTGTACATCGGCAACGCAACCTACGCAGATCCAACATAATATGGATAAGGTATATTTTACGGTTAATGGTGTATTGGTTGATCCCTGGGGAAATCCAATCGATTTACCAAAGAAAGTAGAAGAACCTAAACCACAGGAAAAGGGTAAAAAATGACAGACTTAGAGCGGCTAAAACTAGAACTTAACATATCCCCAGAGGATCTAGGGCTGGCCGACTCTACGGCTCTAAATAATAAACTGTCAGCATTCCTCGATTTGGCAGATACACTTAGACCAACGGCAACAGCAGAACAAAAGTATCAACACGCCAAAGCAATGACCATTAATGCATGGATAAAAGTATTAGCATCTGAACCACAGACGAAGAGGCTAGACCAAATCTCTGTAACTAAAGATGTGAGTGTATTCCTAAAAATGCTAAGAGCGGATATGCAGAAAGCATTAATGCTATCCAATGTAGTATTATTGTCTAGGCCATTCTTCGCCCAGTTATGGATGGAGGACGGCATATGATAGATATTAAGGTCGCATTTAAAGAATATTTAAAAAACATAGACGTAGTCACGCCAACCTACGCATCTCCATTAGCTAACGGATCTATCCCAGCGCCAACCTTGTCCACATCTACGATAAAAGGATCTATACAGGGACGCAGCAACAATACTGCCAGATTTGATCTCGGTCAATTCAGAGCTAGTATGTCTGTGATTTATATTGACGCCATGGATATGCCAATGGAGCCCTCATTTTATCAGTATAATGGATTAACACTGGTTACGACTGAAATGCCAATAGATGTAGCTATTTTGTCCGATTACTACAAAGTAAATACATATACTCCGGCATACATGTCGTCTACTTGGACATTTACAAATGCAGGCTCGGTATCTAGTGGATCATGGTCTCATGGTACTAGCGCATCGATGTTGGCAACATATATGTTTTGGGATCCCAAGCTTACAGCAGAGGATTTCACACGTAGCTTTATTTCAAACTTTGATTACAGTGCAGATATGCTGTTTGCGATAACGCATCCATCATCACCCGTACCTCCAGTTGGTAGCACAACTACCATATCTGGTACAAACGTTAAAATAATGCACAGGTCAGAAGAGAGACATAAGTATGCGCTTGGCCACATACTTGTACTCAAAAGGATGACTACATGAGTATCGTAAGTGACATAAAGAGTAGGCTAATAAACTGGTCTACACCTGTACAGCTCGTCCTTGAGCCACAGGAAGGTTATGTCATGCAACAAATGGGACTTGATAAGATGCATACAGATTACGGTGCATCTGGATGGGTTTACTTAGGAGATCCAAACCTGCTGTATAGTCAGTCTGGCATGGATACATACTTGGTATCTGTCCACATATACGCCAATTCGCAATCCGTGTTGTCACAACTTTATGACACAGTTAGGAAAGCAGTTGGCGGCATCCCGCTCAGAAGTAGCTCGCCTTATCGGTTTATAAATTACCAGGTTGATACAAGTAAGATAGGGAGTATTTATGGCGTCCTCTCGTTCGAGGCCACACAGTTTTTTAATCCGTTATAATAAAGGTGGAGGTATTATGGATGATAAAGTAAACCAGCAAAGGGATGCACCAAAGACAATATTTGTTGTTAGAGGCCCACTTGCTATAGCATTCGATGATTATGTAATTGATCCAACTACGCGCAAAAGGATACTTGATATCCCTGTTGAAGTAGAAGTAAATAATATAATCCTAGAGTGGTTAGAAGCAAATAAACTCGCAGAATTTATTCAACCTCAAGAAGAGGAAAAGGAGTAAGACATGGCTTTCGCAGTCACAAACAGCTCGGTAACTGACACTTCAAAAATCCTTCGTACTGGAAATAAAATCTATTTCCGCAAAACAGGCGCAATAACCTGGGTTGACTTTGGCTGGCCCTTTAATGTATCGCCAACTCAGAACATCACCTTTTCTCAATTGATGGGAAACAGAACTGGTGTTGCAGTACAGCTCCGTAACGACATGACCGAAGCAGCATTCGGAGTAGAATTTGACACCGTGTCTGTCAAAGATTCTGACGTCTACAGCTTGTACACTGGTGGCACTGCAGTAGCTGGTGGTACCGGCATTACAAATGCTACGGGCTTCGCTCTCAAAGCAGGCACGACTCTCGGACGCTGCATTTGGGTCCAAGAAGACAACGCTGGCGGAACTGCAATGGTTATGTGGATGCCCGCCGCAGCAGTCTCTGGAAACGGAGAAGGCGAGCAAGACGGTTACCACACCCTCAAATTCAAGATTGACCGCTTGGCAAAAGCAGGATATGTGCCTGACGCAGCACTCGGTACTTACTCGAGCAACACAAGCTCTGATTACGGTATCAACTTCCTCTTGACCAACTTGGCACAATTGCCAGCATTGCTCGACAAAATTGACGCTGAGCCTTAAGCTTAGCTAGTACAACCATAAGATGTAGCGGGTCGCAAAAAAGCCCGCTACATTGTTGTATAATTGATACATGCAGCATCGGCAGCTTTTTAAAACTATAAAACTATCAGATGGTGAGCAAATAACATTTAGAGCCTGGGGCGAAGTAAGAAGATCCAAGTACGTCAATATACTGTTTAACTTTGCAGTTGCATTTGGCAAGGCAGCTGAGACCGGAGATGCAGACGAAGCCTCGCTTGGGGATGCATTTGAGAAACTCGAGCAATTAATAGAAGTATCAAGAGTATCAGATGGTATCGATCTAGATTTCGACTCTATCAGCTTTGACGACAAATTATCGATAGCAGCAGAGCTGTGGGAAATGAACGGACTAGATGGTGGTGGAACAAAAAAAGTGATGAGCCTCTATCAGATAGTGATGAAGAAGACGGTAGAGGCATACCTAGAAGAGAGGTCCAGGCAGACGTAAGTTTAGCCGTATCTCTTGGTGTCACAGATATAGCTCCATACCTACTTGAGTACCCAATGTGGTACCTGAGTGATTTAGCCGAAGAGAAGATGAGAAAGTATTACGCAGATAAATATTATGATTTGCTTAATAGTGGAATGGCAGACGGCGCAGAGATGGGCATGGTTGGTATTGGGAGTCCTCCAAGCAGGAAAATGAACGAGTATCGGACTGAACCACAGAATGCATACAAGCAGCTTAGATATTACGAGAAGATAGCTTGGCCAGAAAGATTTAGCGCAGAGGAGATAGCAAGACGCGAGCAAGAGAGAGTACGGAGCAATATTCGCAAAATGATGATGGATGGTGGTAAATGGGGATTAGGACTGAAGGACTAAAATTTAAATCTGAAGTAGATAGATTTCTGGCTGAAATTGAGACTGGATTAACCAGTGCGATTAAGCCAATTGTAGATCAAGCAAACAATGATCTGCAGGCCAATCTATTTGCATCGGTGTACGGGACCGCGCCTGGAGCTGTGTACATAAGAACGGGGAACCTTAAGTCGCTCGGCAACACCAGCGCATCAGACATTTCGAAGAATGGCGTGTTTACGATCAAGCTTGCATCGAGCGTAGACTATGCATCTGACATAGAGTATGGATCTGGAACCTCAGAAATAGATCCAGGATTGCTACAACAATTATCAGAGGCGTCACAAGGTAAAGGGATTACCTTTGGTCGATCTGGTATAAACTATATGCTGCCTGGTCCATTTATAATGCCGGCCACAGTAAAATCAAGGATAACCATGGAAGCAATATTTAATAAGTTACTTGGAGGGTGGAAGTAATGGCAAAATTAGAGTCATTTGCAAGTCTTGACATAACTGGATTTCAGCGTAGTCTCAAAAAGCTAGGTGATGAAGTCAACGCATTTGAGAGACAGCTGAGCAAGAAGAAATTTGAAATCGACCTCTCTATCAATACAAAGGCACTGGATAACCTAGGAAAAGTGGGTTTTGACCGCATTGCCAATAATTTTAAGCAGCTAGAATCGGCTATGAGGCGCATCTCCGACATCAAGCTAAGCTTTACACCTTTCAAGAAATTGGTGGCGGTCTCAAAGGGCTTAGGGGAGACTACTAATCAGCTGGCCAGCCTGTCTAAGACGCTTACTGAGCTAAAAAGCAATAATTTTACGTTTAATACCAAGGCTTTCCAGGATTTGAGTAAGGTAAACCTAGATGCGATCACAAAGCAAATCACAGGGTTTATGAACTCAATGAAGAGCTTAGGCTCTGCTAATTTTAGCGTCAATCTATCAGAGTTACAAAAATTATCTACCCTTAACCTTGGTAACATTACGACCCAGCTATCTGGCTTTGCGGCTTCCGTAAAATCATTAAACGGTATTAAGTTAAACATAGGACTAACTGGCATACAGGCTTTGTCTAGTCTAAACATACAGAATGTATTAACGCAGATACCGCAGCTTGCAAAGGCACTCAAGTCCCTAGAGGGTATCAACGTAAACCTTAACCTTAAGTCTCTTAATGACATTGCAAAACTTGATGTAAGTAGAGTGACTCAAGCTCTTAATCAGCTGATCCCAACACTCCAGAAGCTCAATGGGATTAATGTAAATATACAGCTCCCAACCACTGGAGTTAATCAGATATCTCAACTTGGTCAAAGCTTTGGCCTGTATAGTAACTATGCGAGATCATTTGCTGGGGCAATTGGATTGATTAGCCCACAGATGTCTAGTATGTTTTATTGGACTGGTCGAGTTGCCGAGTCTATGGGTTTATACAATACAACCACTACTTTAGGCAAATTTAATACGATCGCTCTCGTAACGTCCATTGGAGCCCTCATAGGAGTTCTGATTGCACTCGGAGCAACGGCTGTAGAGCAGGGCCAAAAGCTTGAGAATGCATTCGCAATCCTTAAGGCCAACGGAGTTGAGACGCTTAAAGCTGTGAAGACAAGTCTTGAGGCAATTAGAGATACAGATATATCAACTGCTAGGCGTGGATTGGCAGATTATGCAGAGGCGCTCGCAAACCTTACTCGGGCAGGACAGACTGGCGCAGAAGGCCTAGAGATCCTTAAGCAGGCATCATTCCTGGCCAGCGCCGAAGGCACAAACCTTTCAGACACAGCAATAGAGCTAACCAGAAACTTGCTACAGTTTCAAATGACCGCAAAAGATGCTGCACGAGCAGTTGATAGCCTCACCCTCGCATCCAATGACGCTGTAGGCACCCAATCTGATCTCTCAAAGGGCCTTAATACTGTGGGTGCTATTGCTAAACAAGCAGGATTTAGCTTCGAAGAGACACTTGCGGCACTTGTACAGTTGGATAATAAAGGTTTGAGCGCTGCCGATAAAGGAGCAACTGCACTTCGTAACGTGCTTGCTGCAGCCACATCTCCAACGGTAGCATTTAGGAATGCAGCCAAACAGCTGGGGGTAGATCTTGTTGATAGTGCGGGTAAGACTAGGCAGGGTAGAGACATCATATTTGACCTTGTTCACGTACTGTCAAATGCTAGAGTTACATATGATGAATTAACTGGTGAGATCAGGGGAAATGCAGATGCAGTAGCAGCAGCGTCAACACTATTTAGAACTAGAGGATTCGCAGCAATCCTGTCTCTCTCTGATGGTGTGGAGGGTCTTGCCAATAAGTACCGTGATGGTAAAGGTGCCGCACAAGACTATGCAGAGACTCTGAGTAAGACATTTACTGGTAGCCTTGACCAACTTAAGGCATCAGCAAAAGATGCTGGCACTAACCTGTTTCAACTCGTTGGACCAAGCCTTGTTGCAGGGCTAAAAGCCGCAACAGCTGTTGTTGGAGGGTTTAGAGATGTACTTAATACACTTTCGTCCACTCCTGCATTTACCCAGTCGCTTCTTGCATTAGGTGCTGCAGCACTTTTCATCTCCAATGCATCTAAACTGGCAGCAGTTGGCGTAGCAGCATACAATACAGTTACAGCTCTAGCGATCCCACTTGGTCAGGCCGGTATCGTAACCTTGGCCGGTACAAACATTGCATTTGCAAGACTTTCGCTCTCTGCAAAACTTGCAGCCGTATCAGTTGGACTATTCCAAAAGGCATCTGCGCTATTGGTACTCAATCCAGTTATCGCAACAGCAACAGCGGCATTTGTAGCACTCGGTGGCGCAATCGCATTCGCAACCAAGAACTATGAAGATATGGCAGCTGCATCTGAGAAGCAGATCGAGAAGAATACACAGTTTTTAGAGTCTCTAAAGAAGGCTAGAGCAGAGGGTAACAGGGTATCTCCTGAGCTTGGAAATCTGAGAGCTAGGGAAGTAGTACAGCTTGACAAAGTTAAAACTCTTGGCCAATCTCCAGATACAAGCGTTAAAGAGATACAAGACGCGATTGCGAGTCTTAACAAGACTAGGGCCGAAATCCAGGCTGAGCTGAAGAAGTATGCAGTAGATACTGCTTCCACATTCTCTGTGTCTGACGAAACCCAGAAGTCTATTGATGCACTCAATGAAAGAGCTCAGTCTACCGCGCTTAGATTTAAAGAAATTAAGGATCAAGGGCTAGATAAGACATTCCTTGATATTTCTGCGGGTATAAGAGAACTAATTAAGGGACTCGACGACATCCCAGAGATCTCTGGCAATGCAAAAGCATACCAGGCATATGTTGATAAATTTACTGCACTTGAGAATAATCTTAAGGCGGCTGCAGTTGATAAAGCTGTGATTGATGCAAAGGCTAAGAATGCAGATGATTTCGCTGCGATCGAGAAAGAGAAAACCTCTATCCTTAAGGATCAGTCACAGAAACGTAAACTAGAACTCGAACAAGAGCTTAAGGATCTGGAGACTAAGTACAATAAACAAATAGAATTGGCAAGAAAGAATCTCCAGCAGGCCCAGCAAAGCAAGAATGCTAATCCATCTCAGATTGCAGACCTATCTTCTGCCGTGACCCAATCAGAGAAGAATAAGTCTGAGGCAATTAAAGTAGCTAGACAAAAAGAAGCTGTAGATCAAAAAGTTATTGAGCAACAAAGGGTAGACAAAGAAGCTGAAGTGAACAATAAAATTGTTGCACTTAGACAGCAATCTATAAACATACAACTTGAGCTGCTTAAAAACTATGGGTCAGTTGTCGAGAAGCAATACGCAAGCGAATTGGATATTGCTAGAGATAATGTACAAAAGAAGATAGACATAGATGCAAAATATAGAGAGAAAATACTTTCGAACACCAAACGCATCGCAGAAGAGCAGGCCAAGGTCGAAAAGAGTGTAGCAAAACAGCAGCTCGAAGCTACACTGCGTGACGCATCTAAGGTTGATAACACAGCTCAAAGGGGGCAAATAGTCCAGACTGCTAAAGCAAACTATAGCGAGCAGATCAAGAGCATTAATATCAAATACGCAGAGCAGATAAGAGATTCAGAGATTAGCTTTGATAAACAGGTATCCGACCATAGGCGCGCACTTAATGAGACGTACTACAAAACTAAGCTTGATCAACAGAGGGCGCTCTATGAGAACGAGACTAGGTTTATCGACACTCTATCAGCCAAAGAACTTAAAGCTCTACAAACTAAATTAGAGGCAGAATCTAAGACCCAAGCTACGGCTGGAAACAGTAGATCAGCCAGCTTAATAAATGAATTTGCCAAGAAAGTTAAGGACCAGCAGCAATCTAACCTTGATGAATTTACGCGTAAGACTCCAGAGTTGATTAAGGGCGTAGAAGATACCTCTAAGCAGCTCAATGCAGCTATAAACAACCAAGACAACAGTCTATCTAAGTTTATCGATCAAGCGGCAGGCAAATACCTATCTGTGGTCGAAAAAGCGAAAGAACAGATGCAACAAATTAAGGACCTGATAGACAGAGCAGGCGTTGCCACACCAGCACAACAAGCCCTACTGACTAGGCTACAGGGTCTCATTGATCAAGCAAACTCAAAAGCAGAGCAAGCCAAAACTGCTGCAGCTAATCTGTACCAGCGCAACCTTAATGATAATGCAGCAGACAGAACTGCAACTCTTGCTGGCAGAACGTATGATAAGAGTCAGGATGCAAAAGCGTACGAACAAGCACTATCTCTTTATGAAGACTACTGGAAGAGAAGACTTGAGATTGCGAAACAGAATCAGGATCCACAAGAGCGAGCAGCAGAAGTATCATCTATTGAGGATAAACTAAACGAAGTATATGATAGGCGAAATCAGATACTCGCAGACCAGAAACAAATAAGAGAGCAGGCCCTAAAGCTAGATATAGAATCGTTGCAATACCAATTAGACTCCGCTGCACCTGAAGGGCAAAAGACAGCAATACTGGATGCAATCTTGGAGAGGATGAGAGAACAGCTTAAGATACAATTGGATATCTTAAAGAACCCGTCGTCTGAAAAAGAAAGACTAGACGCTCTGGCTCAAGTCTTGCAACTCAATAGAGATATTGATGGTATTGTGCAGAAGAGGGTGCAAGTCGAATTAGATGGATTGGCACAACAAAAAGAGTCAGTGCAGGCCCTTATATCTCTTAAGCAGGCTGAGATCAACCTACAGAGCAAAACTGCAGTCACAGATTCGCAGGTACTAAATGTTTACCAGGCTCGCATTGATCAGTCTAAAGAACAGGTCAAGATCTATAAGGATGAAATAAGTGCGCTAGGAACACTTAGAGATAAATATCTGTCCTTAGCAGAAGCAGCTCAGAAGGCCGGAGATGTAAATACTGCTGGTAGCTACAAGGCCTCTGCGGCTCAAATTGTTAAAGATATAGCTCAGCGGAATGTTGATGTTGTTAATGAGCAGGCTAACAGCATTGATCTGCAAAAACAGAAGCAAGAAGAGCTGTTTAAGATCCAAACAGATGAACTGCAGACCAAAGAAGCAATCCTTAAGGCCCAAGATGCAATTGCTGGCAAATCCAGGGATGCAGTTGAGACCGCTAGAACAGATTTAAAGATTGCCGAGGAGCGCAGAAGGGTAGCCGAGGAAAGACTAAGCTCCTTGCCATCAAACTCCAGAGGCTTAGATAGTGCAGCAGGTAGATCTGCGAACAAAGATGTATCCACAGCACTGCAGCAAGAGGCAGAGGCTAGAAAGAACTTGGCCGAAGCTGAACTATCAAGCGCAAATCAGCTGCTTGACCGAGAAGAGAAAAGACGTAAGCTTGCACTGGATATATCTGGCATAGGCAACGATCAAGTTGAGAACGCTAAGATAGAGATAGATATAGCACAGCGTAAGTTGGCGCTAATCGCTGAAGAACTCAGAACTGCGCAAGACTTGGTTAGCTACGGTAAGGCTTATCAGGATTATCAAGATAAATTCCTGGAAATCCAGAAACAGAAGAATGAACTTGTTAAACTTGAAGCAGACCTGAGATTTAAAGACTCCAACGATCAGAACGAGAGAGACCTCAGGATCGCACAGGCAAGACTCGCGCTAACGACCCAGGCTGGCGACGAGGTTGCTGCACAGACGATCCAAATCAACGCAGCAGTCAAATCACTGGAAATATTAAGAGCGAGAAGGTTAGATTTTGCACCAGGATCTAATGCGGGCAAAGACAATGAAGTTGCCATCCTAGAGCAAGAAGGAAAAATACTGACTCTTAACCAGCAAAAAGTTGAGCTCATAGCCAATCAAAGACGAGCAAGCATAGACCTCCTGAATGCACAACTGGTACTAGAAGCAAGACAAGCTGGATACGGACAAGACTCAGTTGAGGCAATACGTATCCAGGCATCTAGGTCTAGCGAATTGGTTGATGTATTAAAAACACAGCTCCAGGCCACATCGAGTAAGGTTGCTAAAGAGCAGTTGATGAAGCAGCTTTACGACGAGCAACTCAATCTGCTCAATCTCCAGGACGCAAAAGCCAAGTCTATAGCGGATAACAGGAAGCTATCACTTGATCAGTCTGTGTCCGCAAGAGAGTTAAGCCTTGTGGCATCTGGCCAGAATACTGCCGCAAATCAGGCCCAACTCAATCTAGCTACCGATGCAGAGCTTGTAGGTATATTACAAGAACAACTTGCTACTACAAGCGACATCAACGAGAAGAAGAGAATATCGATACAGATTAATCAAGTCCTGAAGAAACAGTATGAGGATCAGAAGTCTCTACAAGATGCCGGGATAGAGTCTCAACGTGCATCGATAGATATACAATACGCAAAGGCTCAGCTAAGTCTGCTGCAGGCCGGATATGACGAAGGTAGTATCGAAAGCCTTATGGCTCAAATAGCTGCTGATGAACAACTAGTAGCGCTAGCGCAGCAAAAACTAGCGCTTGCTACAAATAATGACGATAGACAAAAGGCTGAATTAGACTTAGTAAATGCTCAAATCAAAGCTGCACAAGATAGAGCTAGACTAGAGGATGCGCAGAAGCAGAAAATAATCAAGTCCATGGAGCAACAAACTGCTATTGCACAGGCGCAACTCGCTTTAAGTGCTGCGATATCTGGAGCCGAGAAGGATATCGTAAAAAGTGCACAGCAAAAGCTACTGGTAGACCAAATGGACCTTGCTGTTGCAAATACAAAACTTGCTATGGCCAAGAATCAGGAAGAAAGGAACGCTGCCCTTATAACTGTGCTGCAAAAACAGGCCGACATCAGAAGGGATATGTCGGCAATAGAAGATGCTATTTATAGTAGGCAAAAGTCCCAACTAGATCTCCAGAATAGTCAAATTCAGCTGCTCGAAAAACAGGCGTCCGTAAATCTTAAACTACAGGGCTCAGATGGCAATACAGTACTAGATGCACAGTTAGCTATAAACTCTGCAATCTCAGAAAGAGCTCAAAAGCTTAAGGAAATAGAGCTGTTAGACAGCAAGCCTGCTAGGTCGATTGATGAGCAGATCGCAAATGCCAAAGAAAGGAATCAGTTGCAGTCACAGTATTTAGATGCAATTGCCAAAGAAGTGGATGCACGCAAACAACTTAGAGATGCAGAGATTAACGATATTAGAGTCAGAGAGCAACTTGCAAATGCACAATTCAATCTTGGAAATGCCCTGTCGTATCAGCCATCCGGCATAGATTCTGGCGTTATCCAGGCACAGCGAGCACTATCAGATGCCAACAGGACACTGAGTCAAGCCGGCAATATGGCCAATGAAATACTATCTAAATTAAGCAACAACGGGCAGATACTTGCATCGGATGTTTCAACGGCAACGAATGCTATATCTCAGATGACCTCTGCCATACAGAGTCAAAGATCTGCTCTAGACAGTTTGGCAAAGGCCTATGAAGACCAAATACAAAATGCAATAACTCTATCTAAGAGTGTAATGTCTGCGCAACAGGTTTTCTCAGCAGCTGCTGAGCCACTTACAAAATCAAATGCCAGAGAACAGATGGCTGTATATGAAGATCTAATAAATTCAGCCTCTCAACTTAAAACGCAATTAGCTACCCGTCTAAGTAGCCTACTTAAAGACAGCACGGCTACTGCTCAAATGATCTCGTCTGCATTAAATGACCTTACAAGCGCAGAGCAAGACAGGCAAGGCTTTGTTAAAAACTTTAATAGCGCTGCTGAGGCTGCGGGATCAGAGATTAAGAAGTCTATATCGGACGGATTTGGTTTAGATCCTAAAGTTATAACTCTGGCAAGGAAGAAAGCAAGCGAAATAGCAAAAGCAGAAGAAGAGGCTAAAAAAGCTAGGCAGGATGCTATAAATGAATCGCAGAATAATCTAGCTAATGCTCTAAATCTATTTGTAAAAACTTTCCAAAATGGAAGTCCGATGATCAAGGATCTATCTAGCAATGCTCAACCTAAGCAGGAGAATAGAGATTTTAGCAAGCTGAATGATCCATCAAAACTAAGTTTTATAGATAACAATGCTAGCAGCGCTACAAATAAAAAACTTGCCGAAGATTTAGCTAAAGAGTACTTGACTCAACAGAAATTAATTAATGAAGGCATAGCAATAGATAATAGATATAACGCAGAGGCTGTAAAAGCGATCGCTATACAAAACGAAATTCGAGCCGCGTCAGCGAAAGAGGAGGTGGCTGCCAATCAAGCCTTGTACAAAGCTAAACTCAAGGAAGCTGAGGTTAACGAACAGATAGCCACCAACAAGCTAGAGAACGCAAGAGTAGAAGGAGAAATTAGCAAAGCGATCAATCAAAAGAAGATTAAAAACAAAGATAATATCGCGAAAACAGAACTTGAAACATACATGGCACAAAAGAGAGCGGCCGAGCAAGAGGCTAAAGCCACAGAGAAAATAGCTACAGCAAGAAATATTAGAGCCGATATGGAGATAGAGGCTGCTGCGGTATACAAGAAGACCGAAGCCGATGTATTAAAGGAGTACCAAAGGCGATTTGATAAATACGATCAGGCCACAGTAATGGCAGCAGACAGGTTGACTCTTGAGAAACTAAAGGTACGCGCACCAATAGCAAAACTAGAGGCAGAGATAGGTCTTGCGCGTGAATCAGTAAATCAAGCCGAGGCAGTAACTACATCATTATACTCTGCGGCTGCAGCCTCTCAAGCGATGGCAGACCTTGCAAGTGAGCAAGCTAGGGCAGCTAAACAATTCGCGGATAGACAGGCTAACCTAAGCCAGCAGATACTTGAGGCAGAGAAAGCAGAACTTGAGGCTAGAAAGGCTATGGCGCAAGCTACAAAAGCTGAGGCAGAGTATAAAGAAAGATATGCCGGCAGACTGAAGAATATGGAATTAGACCAAAGGGAGAGCGACCTAGCTGCAAATATCAAGATAAACGAAGAGAGAGTAAAACAGGCTGAGCTCGCTACGGAAATACTGAGACAGCAGCTCAAAGATACAAAAGGCAGATCTGGCGACAATACTCTTGCTGGCGTAACTGATGCTATTAAGAGAATATTGGAAGCCAACAAGAGCTGGTCAGATGCTGCACAAAGAAGTCTGAGAGACTATACTGAGAGGGCAATAGATATACTTAGATCTATAAAAGATGAGATATCTAAGCCTGACACATACGTACCTCAGTCCCCTACTCCATCTACGCCAGAGAGATCTGGTCTACAACCAGTTGATAATAGTAAGACGGTGAACTTTAACTTCGGCGATATAACACAGAATGTGAATACTCAGTCGGTGGCGCCAGAAGACGTACCCAAACTGTGGAGAAACATCAAGATACTTATTAAGAATGAATTCGAAAATCTTGGAGGAGGTTGCTAATGACGGTTATAAGCAATGAATTACAAATTAAGGATATTAAGTTTGAAGATCTCTCCCTTTTGGTACCCTATAGCTACCTACCCCCTAGGGGTAGCGTTAGCCTAGAGCGACCAAGGGCTGTTACTACTGGCAGTAATATAAATGGACAAACATATTACGTATTTGGGAAAAAGGCAGTTGTTAAAGTTTTAAACATAAAGTCCCCAGATGGATATGCTATACCTGGCAGTATGGCTCAACTCCTGATGAACCTATGGAACCTAGACGACATCCTTACTGCCACATTTACTGTGACTGAAAACTACACAACGTTCGACGGGTCCACTAAGGTCTGGAATAAGTGTATAATGTTAAAAGAGCCTGTCTTCGTGCAACTAGATGGCGAGGAATTGAGATATTTTTATAGCTACGATATGTCCATAGGACTACTGGAGGAGTAAGATGAGCAAACAGATTTCAACATATACTAGGGGTACAGCCACAGCTATTTCACTTGTTTCTTTTGGAAAAGTGGATCCTGGCGCAAGCTCTGCCGCTATACAATTTGACGCCAAGAACACGGGTACGGAGACATTTGACCTCGTAATGCAGACCCAAAGAGTATCATCATCTGTGCTAGTAGAGGGAGTAGCAGCAACTGTAACCCATAAACGCGGTGTAGCTACTATAGGAACGTATACGCTTGCGTGGAATAGTATGACAAGCTTGTCTGAGCTTACACCTAGTACCATAACGGACTTTCGAGTTAACGACATACTCCAAGTAGACGTAACATGGAGCCCAGCAGGTGGGGTAGCAGTTTCACCATCAAATTTACCAGGCCTTATCAATTTCGTAGAGGTTTAATATGCCATTTTTAGGCTATTCAGACCTAGATGCATACACTTTTAGCTTAGATCTAGTAGGTCGTACTGACAATTACGAGTACAGTATCGATATGGTTGGCCGTACCGAGAACTATAGTCTCAACCTTGACATGGTTGGTCGTACGGCAAACTATCAGTTCCAGCTTGCGATGTCTGGCGCAACAATGAATTATTATCTTACCCTTCCGTTAGAGGGTAAGACTTCCAATAAGGATAACTACGCATATAGTATTTATATGTCTGGTACGACACAAAAGGCAGGCTTATATCAGTTGTCTCTATCGATGATTGGGAGCACCGCATTATTACCTGGGGCCGTATCTAATCCGGGCGCTGGAACAAATCCAGGAACAGGACCTACGGGACCAGGACCGGGGTCGAGTGGTGGTGGCTCTAATACGGGTGACGGATCATTCGGAGGGGAATCCTTAGTCTTCCATATTGTTAATACACCAAGTATACCAATGGCAACATATCCAATGATAAGTTTTAACGCCTCATACACAGATACAGGGGTGCCTACGGGTGACATTACGATACTTGGACGGATCAGTAGTCTGCCAGGAGATATATACGTCTCAAGCAAAGCAACAGATGCTTACGGAACTGTATACCAAGCTACTTATGGTCCTTTTAAATCTGTGGGTGGATATCAGCAGACCAAATCCAATAATGGATGGACAACTAGGTTTTACTTTAAAGATACAACCTTGGAGGATACCAATACCGAAGATCCTAGTCAAAAGATGCCGGAATTGCCAGAGCTGGTGCCTTGGGAGATCCAAAAATCGTACTCTCCATTGGATCAAGCTAAGTGGCGTAGAGAAAAAGATAGAGCAGAAAGAGTCTTGCGCAAGAAACTAAAATGCCTCCCGTTACAAAAAGCGCTCTATGATGATAGATCAATGCTCATAGATCAACTTGTTATAAAGGCATTATCTTATTTGCCAATACCATATATACTGGTTTCTCCGCCTCCATTTCCCGGCTCTAAGATATTTGCTGAGAACCTTATTACAAATGGTGGATACCCAGATCCAGCAGGTACACTTATAGGAACCTCAGCTAGTACATCTGGCAAAAAGCCATTAGATTTCATGGATGAATTCTGGGGTGCAGTTGGTTATACTTACAAGATCGTACGTGGGGTCGTCTACATTGGCCATAAAGATAAGATAGCTGAAACCCAAGCTGCGGTAGAGGGTGGCAAACTCAGTTCGGGGTTCATGGAAGAATCAAACTTGCTCAATAAATATTCTGTGGAAATGATAAATGATGGTGGAACAACTTCTTCTACGCCAATACCGCCAGATGGGTCATATACACTTCCTAGTTCAATTATTATCACGGGTGCGTCATATAGAAAGTGGTTGCCACCCCTAGATACAGAGCCAAGTGGAGAAGTCGAAGTAATTAATATTGAAGAGTCTGACTCCGACACGTTTGAGAAGGATCCGAATGGTTCTATTTCTACGACCAAATATATATATGGCTCCTTGTTGACGCTCAGATTAGCTGGCAACTTTAATAGGGATCTGCATGTTGAGAAAACAACTCAGAATGATATCACAATAGCTATTGAAAAAACTTTAAGCAAGAAATCTAATGGGAAGCTCAGTTACCAGACAAAACAAAGAGATGGATACATAACAGTAACTAGGTTGAGTGGATGGCAGGATTATGTATGGGAAAGACAGTACAATGAGAAGATTAGCTATGAATATCTTGATTCTAGGTTTGATTTAACAGCAACCAGAATAACTACAGTTAGGTCTAAAAGAGACATAGAGGGGATAGCGCTATTCGGTAGCCTAGATGGTCCACAGGATATTGTTGAAACAGAGACTGTAACTAAGCAGTTCCATTATTCCGGATATCTAATGCGTAAGACAGTCGTTTCTGCAACCCTTGATTACTTTGTATCAAGCAGGAGACTTGAAGTGGCAACTACAGGAATCAACGGGATAGGTGTGTATAGATACCCTGTATATAAAGTATCTACAATGGTTGAAAAATACACACCCCTAGGTGGCGGCAGGTGGCTCAAAGAGGTATCGACAGAGATGCCTAGAAGGGTTAGAACACTGCAGGATATAGGGGACCCCGCATATGATGAGGCCACAAAATATGGTGTTACACTAGAGTCGTACAATGAGACGCTTTATACGGCACTCGAGGAAACAGATACACCACCTGAGTATGCAACAAAAAGCAACAATAAGACATCCGAATCTGGCTCTGACGTAATCTGTGTCGAAGAGCCAGATATTATCAAAAACGGGTATTCTTATGATGAGCCAACTAAATACACGTTATATACAAGCGGAAGAGGTGATCCAATAACTATTAATCTTCCATTCCTACAGGCTGCGCCAGGAGTAAGTTTAACTTCTACCCTTGCGGGACTGGCTGAAAAGTATGTTGAAGTTAATAAGCTGGTTAATAAAACCAGAACGAATGGCACATTTTTTGTACCTGTGGTTCCAGAACGATATGGTCAGGCTACATCTGTTAATATTAGTATAACGGCCTCCTCATGCGAGGTTGACTTTACAATGGAGAGTACATCATGATCACCTATAAAGGTACTGTATTGTCAAGGCTACCGAACGGAATGGTTCAGCTAAGATTAGACATATACGATGACGGGGAGCTGATAGCCGGCGTAGTGGTTCCGGCATCAGATAAGTATAAAATATCTAGTATAAACCAGGAGGTAGGCGAAGGCGGCCTACCTGTACGGCAGACATCAAATGATGAGTGGGCGATTGGATGAGCTGTTGCTGTAAATTACTATGCTTATGTAGACCAGAAAAGACAGCTAAAAATAAGGCCGATGATTGTCCCATAGTTGAAAAGACTGTGGCATCTATTTCGCAAGATCTGATTGTGGCGACAGATGGCAGCGTATATCCATCTAAACAGTGGATAAATCTTAGGCCAGGACAAACATTTTTGGTTGACTGCAAAAACTATATAACTGGCAGACTGCAGCCCAATAGACCGTCGGTTAGGCCAATCCCGCAAGACGATATGCTTATTATGGGATCTTCTAAATCTTACGCTGGATCATCTCAAACTCCGGCTCATATTAGGCTTTCTGATATATATGGTGAGTATGAGATGGTAACTCATGATTTTGTTGTTAGTCCAATATTGGATCCTATAAATAGGGGTATGGCAACGGAATTCCATCTAACTTCTTTCAGTGACCCAGGTACGAACGATAGCCTGGTTGGACTTATTTCGTTGCAGGACAACATGGCTGCAGATGGGACTATTGATGGGCTCCATAGATACTCAATTGACAGAACTACAGAAAAGTGTAATCAGTTGGAACTTGGGTACGTCGTTGGGGATGATTATCCACCCCCCCCTCTGGGTAGCAATTTGCTACCGTTCCCGCTGATTGGACCAACAAGCCGGCCATGGGTAAGTATAGAATCTGCCCCGGAACCAACGACTGCCTCAGATTGGGGGACCATAGGGTTGTCGTATCCACTTTTGAGATGGCATACCATGCCATCGGGCAGTATTAATGCATATTGGATTGACCCGAGATTTAGCAGGTTTGATCTAAATACTGGCATCACCACGCCAGATCCTGCTTCTACTCCTTATCTACTGGGCTCAAGTTCGATTGGATGGGTTCGGGTAAGATTCTACTTCTGGAATAGCGACCTAGGCACTGTGCTTGTTGGCGAGAGCGCTCATTATGTTAAACATTATACTAGCGATCCGAGAAATCCATATCCAATCCCCGTGATATACTTATCATTTGAGATTATTGGTATGCCGACTTGGCGCGGAAATATACCTATCTGGATAGCTGACGATCAAGTGATTGCCAGAGGTGTAGATGTTGAGGACAATTATCTGCCAGCTCAATACAAACTGCTGGCCCCAGGAGATGGTCCATTAATCCCGTATTTTATGACTTTAGCACTTGTACCTGGTGTATTTTCAGATCCGCCAGACTGGACTAATACCGAGAACTATGTTTACAAATCAAAAGTATATCCGGCTGGAAGCTACATAGTCTATCCATATACTGGGTCTAGAGGTAATTTAGGTACTTTTAATATAGACAATCTATCATGGTTCAAAGCCGAAGTAAATGGCATTGAAGTCACAGATAGGTTGGGCAATAATAAAATGAACGGGTGGACTCACTTTAATTACGGGGAATCCGATAGCCTTATCTGTATTATATTTACACCATTTGACTCTGATCATATTATTGTTTACGAATCCAACGGTGGATCATTTAACAAGATATTTGTAGATGTAGCAGACTTACCATTCCTTAGTTATTTTGGGCTAACATCTGCATACAAAGGCTACTGTGCTCTAGGCCACAAGAACGAACGTAATCATAATGGACTGATTGATTTTAATACAACACAGGTAAGGTTTGGAGCTTATGACCCGTACCACGATAGTAGCGCAGAAAGATGGAAGCAATTTGGAGTTAAAAGGCCTGCGTCTAAAGCTGACTATGATGCATATGTAGCAGCAGGCATATTGGACGGAAAGACTCTTTATGAGCTTGTTCCGCCTCCGTATAACCCAGATACAATCGTACATCCAAAGGATTTCTTCTTTTTCAGCCAGAAACCGTGGGCTAGGATTAGCCCAAGCTCATCAGACAGTGCAAAGCTACCAATAGACTTAAGGAAGGTAACTGGACCTATAACTACTGTTGATGCGTCTGCAGACCTACCAAAAATAGCTAAAAAGATGTATTTGCAAAATGCCTGGCCAGACGAGACCGATGACAAAACGGGGATTACTGGTAAATACATTGCCAAGTTTAACCTATCCGATCTAATGCAAAAGGATGGTTGCGTCTTAATGGGTAGATATATGGGTGACATTAGTACTCTCATCGTTAGGGTTATGAGTGACGATCTTTCGTCTTACGGGCCTCAGTTTTTCCCTCAGTACAATGGTATTTGGGATTATCCAGTATCTTATCTTGTATCACCAATGCCTGAGAAGAAAGATCAGTACAGGACTTTTGCCTGCCCTATAGATATAGATAGTTTTGACACTCATCCATCTGACGTCTACGTGTACGTAGAAGCTAAGTATCCGTTATCTCAACTCATACTGTGGGTGCAATAATGAGAGATTATTGCTTTGTAGTAAACGTATACAAGGACCAAGAGCTTGCAACTATATTAATAGACAGATTGTTAGATCTCTATCCAGACTGCGTAATTAAGGTACTTTTGGATGGTACCCAGTATACCTACCAACACCCTAGAGTGTCTGTAAAGTCATTTGAAAGGGTTAAAATCGCGGAATATGGAGCACTTTGGCTTATAAGGTATATAAACGAAGGCTTTATCAGTGGTTGCAAATATATTATTAAGATAGATCCAGATACTCTAATTTTAGATAGGTTTATGGAGCCACCTGATGCCGATATCTTTGGCTCTATTATCAAATTTCCCCATGGGCAGGTACCAACTGGTGGAATATTCGGGATGAAATTCGATGCAGCCAAGAAGATGATGTCAGATTACAAGTACTGGATAGACCAAAGTAAATACAAGAAGTTACAGGGCTATCCTAGGTACACCCAAAATATTCACCCCCATGAGGAGAGGGACGAGCAACCAATCATAATCGAAGAGATCGTACTCTGTGATATAATAAAGAGACTTGGTCTATCTGTAGGCACTTGGGAAGGCATAGTCAATAGATTTAGACCTGTATATACAGATTCAGATATCGAGATGTTAGGTAAAGTATCTGCAGTACACCCATATTTAGGAGATAAATGAAAAGTCTACCATACTCAATTACACTTCCCAGACGGGCTGGGGTCTATGAATACTTAAATATCACAAGGCTAGGGACTCTTAAGATAGAAAATCCTCCGATGGGGACTACGATTGAAAAAGATACCACTGGAGCTCCTGGTACATTTTCAGCAATTGGAGCATATCCAGCTGATTGGCTGGATGGAGAAACAATCAAAATAACAAAAGGTACTGGAATGGTTACAATCGATTGCTACAAGGCAAATGAATTGTATACCGACACTGATGTTGCAACCACTATGGCAGCTGGATTAATGTCTGCAGCTGATAAAACCAAGTTAGATAGCATTGCAACTGGTGCAACTGTAAATGATACAGATGCTAATCTTAAAGCTAGGGCAAATCACACCGGCACTCAGGCGATATCTACGGTAACAGGGTTGCAGACTGCACTAGACGCCAAAGTTGAAACATCTTTACTTGGCGCAAATAGTGGTGTAGCTACGCTAGATGGATCCGGTAAACTCACTCCATCCCAAGCGCCTGCTGGTATAGGCACTGGAGATATGACCAAGTCTGTGTACGATACCGATAATGATGGTATTGTGGACGCGGCAGAAAGTGCTCCTTGGGCTGGAATCACCGGCAAGCCCAGTACATTTACTCCTGCCACTCATACTCACGCTCAGTCCGACATTACAAACTTAGTGACAGACCTAGCAGCAAAGATACCAGCAACAGAAAAGGGTGCGGCAAGCGGTGTTGCAACCCTGGATGGATCTGGCAAGGTGCCCACCAGTCAGCTACCTGCAATGGGTAGTGGAGATATGTTGAAATCCACTTATGACACAGATAATGATGGCATAGTGGACTCGGCTGCTACTGCGCCATGGGCAGGCATTACGGGCAAACCTAGTACATTTACTCCGTCTACGCACACTCATGCTCAGTCAGATATTACAAATCTTGTTGCCGATCTTGCGGGCAAAGCAAGTACGACTCATACGCATCCTCAGTCTGATGTAACTGGCCTAGTTACAGCCCTGGCTGGCAAAGTAGATACATCTCTGCTTGGTGCAGCTAGTGGAGTTGCTACACTAGATGGATCTGGCAAAGTCCCATCAGCTCAATTGCCTCCAATGGGTGGTACCGGAGACATGCTCCAATCTGTGTACGACACCAATAACAACGGTATCGTTGATGCTGCAGAAGCCGTGCCTTGGGCTGGAATTACAGGTAAACCAAGCACATTCGCCCCGTCGGCCCATACGCATCCCCAGTCTGACATTACAAACTTAGTGACAGACCTAGCAGCAAAGATACCGGCTAGCGAGAAGGGTGCGAATAGTGGGGTTGCTACATTAGATGTAACTGGTAAAGTACCATCTAGTCAATTACCTACAATGGCGGGCCTAGAGTCCAGAGCAACTGCAACGCTTACAACCGGATCTCTTGCTAACGGGGCGTCTAGTAGTACTACAATAACGCTTGGGAAGACAGCTAGGATTTTATCTATAGAGTTAGATAGAGCTGCTAGAGTTGCATTTTATGCAACAACTGCAATTAGGGATGCTGATGTTGGTAGAGCTGTGCTTGTTGATCCACCAAATGGGACGTACTTAGAAGTTGTTAGTACTGGCGCTGCTACGTACTATATGTCTGGCACAGCATCTGGACTAGTCAGCAATATGGAGGGATCCCCAACAACATCTATTGCTATCAACGTATACAACTTATCCGGGTCTAGCAGTACAGTAACAGTTACTGTAACATACCTAAAGTTGGAGGCATAATGTTTGACTTAAGTACAACTATTATACCTGGTGGCCTAAGTCTAACAGATCTGTTGGTGCAATTTGACAACGTGATGATAGCATGTGGTATGACCGTGTACGACTCCTATACATCTGGTGGTAACACTATTAGGGTTTACCAGTTGGTGCAAAATGCATCTGCGACTGGTACCGTATACTTGCAATATACTTTTACCACTGCCACATCTGCGACATTTTTCTCGCCAAATTTATCAACTTGGGTGACTTGGAATGCTGGTACCCATACGGGGACTACGCAAATCTCTCAAACTGCTGGGATAACACTTTATCCGACACTCCCCACATCGGTATATATATTTCAATCTGATGCTGGAGAGGGCAAATTTGCCCTATTTATTAACGGTGGCACAACTAGTGTGACAGGTGCAGCTGGATGGGTGCGCCCAGGTACGAAGCATAGTAGTTACGACGAGGCTAGCAACGCATTCTACTTCTTGGTCAACAGCACAAACATGACATCATTTACTACTCCAAGATCTGTTATTGTTTCAACGGTCAACATATCTACAATCTTAAGTAGTACATCCCCTATATCTGCAGACAACTATGTAAGGCCATATGCTCCTGGATCTAAAGTCCTGTATTCTAATGGCTCTTCTGGTGGCGTATATGGCAGATTCAGTGAAGATTGGGCGGATGTAGGGTACGGCAGTAGCTCATTTGGATATATTTTGCAGGATGCTAATGATGCATCTCAGAGATATTTTTGTATATCAACTACAGCCGCAGTGAGGATAAGATAATGGCCTTTACTTATACGACATCAACCCAGGCATCCGGGTTTAGCCAGGCAACACTAGTATCATTTATAGATGGCGTAATGACTACAAGTCTTGGATTTACACAGATTGATAGTTACGTAGCTACTGATGATTTCCGCGTTTACAGCTACGCCACTAACGGATCGGCTAAAGGTACTTTTATTGTAAGGGTACAAGTTAGTCCAACACAGATAAGCATAGTTGCCTATGATACATGGAATAGTGGTACCCATACTGGTACTGGTCCAACCACCTCATCAACATTAACGTGGTCAAATAGTACAAGTGCGGTAGCGGATAAGTTTGTAGGTCCAGAGGGCAGATTTATGGTCCTGACGAATAATAGTAGCAGGCTAATTATCGGCTACATCAAGCCTGCAACGATTAGTACTACAACTTGGCCAGAGAGTACCTACAGGCACTGTTATGTGCCATCCTCATCTAGTATGGGTAGCATGTATGTATCTGCTGGTTCGGGGGGTATTACTACAGCTTCGATGAATAGTTTAAACCTTACCTCTGTAGCGGCCGCAACTTGGGCTGGATCTAAACGTCAAGTATGGGGTCCTAAATGCCTATATTCGGTGGTCACGGGTGTGGTCGGATGGTTTACTGATGTAGCCGAAACTGGACTATCTGGTATTGCTTATGGAGACATCATACAGGTTTCGGTTGGTGTCGAGGAGTATTTCGTAATTGGTGCTAGTGGTAATAGTGCCGTAGTGAGGATTGTATAATGGCTACTTATAGTGGAGTTGTTGTTGGTACAGCTGCACCAAATGCAGTATTTAAACGGGGGATTACCAATGTAGGACTCATAACCATGCATCTATCCATTGGCATAACTTGGCCGAGGAGATTTGGATAATGGAATCGTTAGAAGTTAAGTTTGCCTCTATGCAGCGTGATCTGCATCATATGAGAGAAAAAATGGATGAACTCTTTGAGGAGGTAAGAGAGGCGAACCGTATACTTAAGGCCGATCATACGGCTTTAGAATTAAGGGTACGCGTCTTAGAGGAAGAGAGAATCCGAATGCGCACTATGCTAATCCCCATAAGCATCATACTGTCAGCATTATTGTCATTTGGTACAACACAGGTTGTGCAGTACATATCTTCGCAACCGCCAGTAGCTAAGGAGGCTAGTAAATGATAGATAAGGATGCAGTTTGGCAACAAGTATATAATCTACTTAATCCAATTACAGAATCACACGAACATCCAGACAAAAAGTATGGATTTGAAATTAAGTTTAATGGACATACAAAAGCTGGATATATGTATGCATACGATGGGGTAGATGAGAACTATGTCTACAATACGGAGGAGGAGAATAATGGAATCTAATTTTGGTGGTTTTACGGCAAACGGGCAAAACGAATTTATACAAACTATGAGAGATCTGCTCGCATATAAGGTTTTGCGGAATAGTCTTGGCGGATATGTAGATAGGAAATTTGAGGTAAGAAAAGTTGTCTGTGCCGTGGACGAGATTGCTGATGTTATCACGCAGGATAGTAAGAGGATAGCTTGCCATATTACAAATGCGGGCAGTGTGCCTGTGTATTTGCGCCATGTGGACCCAAATCCAATGAGCAATAATGCTGCCACTATTATTAGTTATGGCTACCCTCTGGCAGCAGGGGCTACCCTAAGCCTTGAAGGTGTAACAAATTTTGTTTATGCAACTGGAGATGGTGGAGCAACTAATCTAAGGGTTATAGACATCATAGACGACAAGGAATAAACCATGGAGCCCGTGCAGAACAGAGATAAGAATGCATTACATCCAGACTTTCGCGAGCGCCTAGATAAGTGGCTTGATGCTGCTGCCGCGCAAGGGTACGATATCCTTGTGTACGAAACCTTTAGGACGCCAGAGAGACAGCAATGGCTTTATGGCGCTGGACGTAGTAGGCCACCATTTGGAAGATATCTTACCTATACAATGGATAGTTGTCACAGGTACGGGTTGGCTGCAGATCTTGTGCCTTTGGTGAGTGGTCGAGCTGATTGGGCTGGCTATGATAAACTGTATAGAGAGGTCGATCCTAGTCTCTTTGGACTGGAAACACTTGATTTTGAAAGACCTCATCTACAGATCAAGGGAGGCCAGGAATATGCAAAACAACACGGTATCAAGAGAGATGTAATTGTTGGATCTAGGCTTATTGAGACTAAGCCAGTGGTCGCACCTAAAGTACAAAATCAGGTCAAGATACCACTTTATAGCGCTATTAGCAATAAGCTGATTGACACTATAACTTTGGTAAAAAAAGAAGACGGTAGCTATAAAGCCTATACGGGCAAATATGAGGAATAGTAACATGGGTATCCTTAAACAAAAAACAACATGGGCAGGTATCGCAGGTTTAGTCGCAGCTCTTAGTGGCTATTTTACGGGAGATCTCACTCCAATCCAGGCAATCTCTATTGCCGTGACCGCATTGGTTGGTGTACTTGCACAGGACGCTGCCGCTCCTGCAAATAATACGCCAAAACAAGACCCAACTCTACCCCAAGGTGGAGAGCGGTGATTAAATATATCGTCCTAGGGATGCTACTTGTATCCTGTGTTCCTACTATTATGGAACAGGACGGTATTAGCTTGACCTATTTGCAGGAATCTGATTACACAGTTATGCAGATACAGTCTGAAAATACCATCTACAATGTATCTCTAAATATCAGAGGTACTGATTTAACATTTAATGACCCAAAATGCACGATAGTTGGTAATTTAGTTAAGTGTATGTATCAGTCACTTAAATCTTACCAACTACCATTTAGGGGAATTATTAACTCGGTCGAGATGAACTATATGGACAAAGATGGAAAAGGCAGAACCTTTACTCGTCCTTAGCTTTCATTTCTGCCGCAAGATTCTCGAAAGTTTCCTTAGCAATATTGTACTCATCTACGCCGATCGTCTTTAAATGGTCGGCTAATTTTTGCCTGTCGTCACAGGCTACGATACGGACCTTATTCTCTTCGTCGATATATCTTGCTACCCACCAATTATTAAACATAATTAATTGTACCATATCCCTGTAAAATCCTCAATAGCTGTGGTATAATATTTAGGTTGCCAAATTCGGTAACATAGATTAAGGAGAATCATGTTTTGTTTAATTACGCAGGAAATGTCGGATAATACGGGTGCAGCGTCTTTGGGGTCAAACTGGAAGGGTATTGCCATGTTTTTGGGAGCATGGAATATCCACTCTGGGAATTTAGGTTTGTGGGCATATACAGATGGGCAATTTGGTGATCTTACGGAAGGAGATGTTAGAGCAGCTTTTGGGCCAGATCCCGATGTGTACTGTAGAGATGGGCACTGGTAAAGCAAACCCTCCTAATTAGGAGGGTAATTTATTATTCTTCTTCTAGCCACCATAAAGCGTTACTTTCTGTTAATTCCATCTTGCCTTGTAATTTCACGTCTAAGATCTCTCTTGCTTTAGCCAATTCCTCTTCCGTGAATCTAGGTTCTTCTGTATTCATATTTAAATATTATAGCAATTAGGATTAAATGTCAATATTAATTAAGAGGTAGGTCTGACAATAAAGCCCCAAAAAGTTTTACATCTGTATCCATTCCAGCAACCAGTATTCCGACTGCTTCGCCTTTAGCGTTAAGTACAACAGATCCAGATGAGCCTGGTGCGGCATTCATGATGACCCAATCCATTTCGTCAACTGAGGTTGGACTATCCACCCACCCCATCTTGCCAGAGTAATATCCCTCGTAATAGTTTAACACTGTGCCAAGTGGTCCACTAAACATATAAACAGGCTCTCCTGGTGTGGACAATTTCTTTCCAACTTTAAGTGGCTTAATGTTCTTAAGTGCAGCCTGATCTTTTTCTACTACCCGGAAGATAGCGTAGTCTCCAATAGGCCATGCAAACATATGGTCTACAAGTTCAAGGTCGACATCGTCCTTGTTAAATAAATGGGCAGAGTAAGCATTATTAGGCAAGTCATCTACGCAGTGGCCAGCTGTTACAATAACTTTCTCACCCTTAAATAGAGGCAAATCCACGAATGATCCAGAACAAATAGTCATCCAATTATTCGTGTTCTTGTCCTGGAGCATAATGTTAGCAGCCGCTTGACTAGCCTTCATTACCGCACTTGGCGCTGCTGCTGTTGCGATTGAGACCGTTGCTGCTAGTGCACTAAAAATCATCTTCATCTTCGTCATCGTAATCCTCGCCTGATCCAACTACAACTACGTCCAACCCAATTTGTTGTGCGTATTGCTTAACTCTCCGGGCTAACATTATGTCCTCTATAACTGCCCTATCCCCAAACGTGCCCCATATCTTAGTCTTGTTTATGGCATCTGTTACCTCTCTATGTGCAGTATTTGTCTCTATTTCTTCAAGGATTTCATCTAATGTTGGCCAAGCCTCATATTTTGTTGATGTCTTTTGATTCCTCTTCCTCCATGTATAAACAAGCAAAGTACCAATAGACACTCCAAATATCGCTAAAGCTAGCTTTGCTATCGGGGACCCACGGCTTTTCTTTGAGAGACGCTGCAAAAGCTCCTTCATACGACCCGTACTTGTCATTATCTATTGCCTCCAGCCTGCACTTGTCTAGTATCCCGCACCATAGCTTTTCTTCTCCCCTGGCCTCTGATGATAGGAGGCCAGTCTTGAGTAAAAATAATATGGCTGCCTTATTGTTGTAGTTAATAGCCATAACTAATTGTATACCTTGTATGGCCTCCTTGTCAACTTACTGTATTTAGTGCCGTTAAAAGGGCATTCAGCAAGCCATAGATATCTTTCTTATCTGACTTAAGTAGTCCGCTAAGGATTCTAATTTCAGATTGGTCTGAATAGTTGGGATCGGATTCAAGCAGGAATAGTAGCTTCTCCAGGTACACGGCCAGGTCGACTGCTTCTTCGAGTGCGTGCTGGATATGGTCTTTTGTATTGCCATTGTATTCCATTATCGTGGTCCCATATTTGTTTAACCCCTTATTTTCTTGAACATCGATAAGTCCGACAACATCAACGTAGTGCCTATTGCCATAGATTAAGTAATAATTTGCAGCAACTCTTTTATTGATCTCGTCTATCATTTGTGTAGCCTCAGTTCTTCGAGCGCTCTAAATGTCATTGGGAAAAGTGGTTCCGCAAGCTGTCTCATAGCGATTGCGAACTGTCTAGTCTCCCACTGGGCGTCTGCATGATCTCTCTGTGCAATAATATGCAGGAGTGCACGCAGGTTCATGGTGTAATAACTGGCTACGTAAGTGCTCAGAGGTAGTACTGCTCGTGCCTGTTCTCTTGCTACGCCAATCCTAAGCAAGTCTTTGTACACCGCGAGTGCATTGAAGTTAGCTTCGGTAACTCTTTTCCTGGCAGAAGTTTGCTGACCCTCCGTTAAGCCACCCTCGATCGATGCCTGTCTGTTTGATTTAGACTGAGAACGGAATTCATTTGGGATATAAAACTCATCTTGTACCTCTGTGTATCTCAAAGACTGCTCTGATTTGGATACGCCTGCACGATATTTGACGAAATGGCGATCTACAAAGATAGGGCATTTAATTCTGAACTTAAGCAGGTTTGATTCAAATGGCGTACCGTGCCCTTCTTTTAGTAGGAACCTAATAAGCTTATAGTCTCTTTCGTCTGTGTACACAGTTAGATCATTGGCAAATGACACTCGTGCAGCCTGGGTTATACTACGATCCCCTCCGAGATGCTCTACCAACTGCACAGATGAAATTCCGTCATTTAGTGGGTCTAGTTGTAACATTATTTAACTTCCATCCTTTCTATAAGGAGCGTGTAGCTATCATCTTTGTATGCGTACAGTTCTGTCTCTCCATCGTCTGCTATATACCTAAACTTAAAGTCTCCTCTATCCCATCCAAAATACTCAAAGGCTGCATCTTTTGCGTCGTCTAGTGACCTGTAAAGCCCAAAGATTTCAACATCTGTGTCTGTAGTAAAATAGACTACAAATATCTCATCCATTACTACTCTTCTTCATGACCATGATGTAAGTTCCAAGAGATTCCGTTACACCTTTAAATATAAATACTGGCTGGCTATTATCTGGTTCGCCAATTTCTAGACTCTGAGTGCCTAACATTCTGTTGCATACCTGTTCTGCTTCTTCAAAGGAGTTATAGGTGCCAATATGCTTTCTTCCTTTAACTGTGTCGTAACTCAATACATACTCATCCATTAGATTCTTTCGACATAGCGATCAGTATATTACGTAGCATTGCCATTTGATGTCCGTAAGTCCCAGGTGCTGACGCTGTAAAGGCGAGCTGCTTCTTATTCTTATTACTTACTGTTCCTACTTGCTTGTGGTATCTACTGTTCTTCCTCTTGCTATACGGACTAGCTACGAATGTGGTTTGAAATACCACTTGACCAATAGGCTGGAACGGAACGAGAGATCCTGATCGTGCTACATCGTACTCAAGTGTTAAATTGCCATGCCAATCTGCTTCTGCCCATCCTGCATGTCTGTGTGCCAAACCCTCTCTACCCGTGCTTGACTTGTCGATCCATTGGAATGATAACCAGCGAGGGAGCGTAAATGACTCCACGGTTGATGCTAGAAATGCGTCACCCTTGTGGAAGTAAGATCTGGTACGGAATACATCGCCAAGTACAGACAATTCCATCGTGCCGTCTGGAAACAGTCTGGCCGGAAGATCTGGTAGCTCAATGCCGTGGAACACTTGTAGCTTAATGTCGTCAGCAAGTCTGCAGTCAAGAGATGCTGGATTAACTAGTGACGAATCAAACTCTTTAACTAGCCTATGTCCAATACTATTAATCATCCAGTCTGTGAGTATCATTTGTCGTCCTCTCTTTGGAATATTGCTATTACGTATAGAATCACAAGCACTACTGTTGCTGATCCAAACAAGATCGTAATGTCTCTTAGTAGAGTTAACGTGTCTATTGCGTCCATAAATTCCTTCATTCCCTCGCCCACTCAAACTCGATAAAGCATAGTGTGGGATCGATTACACCAAATAACTCCAATTCCAACGCCTCTCTACCTTCTTTAGTGCCTCTAATACTATTTTCTATGTATTCGATATACGCTATAATAGTCGTAAGGTCTACGCCATCCACTCTAACAGTATCAAGCTCGGTAAAGTAAAATGCAATCCTACCGGGCGACATTTCTGATGACAGAACTTTCCTTACTTTCTTCTCTGTGATCCTATTACTATCAGTCATCATCTTTTTCTTCTCCTTGGAACAGTCCTAGTGCTACTAGGATCATAAGTATAAGTAGGAGTGTTTCGCCTGGTGTTATATACATTTTACCCTCCTGTAGAAGCAAAAGATAAGAGGCCTCTACTCCTCTTATCTTATCATTTACTACTAATTGTGTCTACAGATTTTTAAGTCTCAACTGCGTTTAATTATCGTATAGGACAAGATCCACCGACATCACACCCTTCTAGTTCATCTCCAGCTGACATCTCGTATTCCACCTCCGCAAGTCTGGCATGTAAGTCTGATAGGTCTGGCATTTGGGCCGCAAGTTTATTGTATGTTTCCTCGTCAATTTCCTCCATTGGGGCTTGTGCATATTGCCCAAACTTAGCTAGGAAAGACACGGCCACGTATGAATCCCAGTTGTCATGTAGCCAATCGGCTACTTCGTCAACCTCACTCTCATCTATATAGATTGTGTTAGATGCGTTATGGTCAACATAGGTCTGCATGATATTCTTGTACCGCTCCAATTGTTCAACGGCAGACTTTTTGCTTGCCGCTTGTTTAGCTGCAGTTTTTACCGGGAAGGAGAAGACCACAGTTTGAGGGGCGTTGATTGCGTCCTCTACTGGGACTCCCATCTTTGCCAATACGACTGCAAGTGCATCTGTGCGGCTCATTCTCACCCTACGAATATAGTAGGGTGAGAATGCGTCATGTATGCCACTGGATGCCCCATAAAGGAGTGTGATAGTACCCTCTGGCTTAACTGTTGTCGCAAGCAGTGGGTGTGGGATCCCCATTTTATCTGCATAGTTATTAGCCTCCTCCCTCACCCATTTACGCATTTTTCCAAGCGTTGCAAGGCTTACATCTTCGCCCAGGATATCTGCATGATCCCCATATCCTGTAAATGATGCGCCCAACAAGCGGTCTCGCTTTTGCACAATATCCCATTCGGGAGACACTCCATGGATAGTTGTATTTGTAATGCGTAAATTATGCCTGGTTATAATTTCGACCGTATCTTTAAGCATTTGTTCATCGTTATCATGCTCTGCAAAGTATTTTAAGTTTGTCGTCACAAGGTTGCAAAATCCTTTGTCAGACAACAAAATCTCCGCACATCTTCTTGCTACTATACCTTCTACAATCAAGGTTCTCCGTGTATTTTCTTTGATGCAGTAAACATCCTCTACGCCATCTGGCGTAATGGACTTCAATCTTTTAAGCCGTGGTTTTTCGGTTGACGACTTATAGTCCGGAAGGCTAAATGTAAGGCCAATGGCGTCCATATATATATCTATATCGCTATTAATCTTAATAGTGTATACAGTGCCGTAGTATCCTGGGTCATCTAGACTTGTGGGCGTATAGAATAGACAGTCTCTAGTTTTAATAAATTCAGAGCTTATGCCTCTGCTCCACAACATATCTTTTAAGCTATCTAAAAATGCTATAGATGGTTCTTCTATTTCCATAAAATAGCTTTCGTCTTTACTGGGATATCGGGGCTCCTTTAGCCCCATCGACAGGAAGCCACGGATAAACCATGATCCCACCTTGTCGTCAGCATTACTTGAGATCCACTCTGGGATAGCAGAGTCAAGTAAGTCGATAGGCTTATACCCGGTTAGACGCTTAACCTCATCTTTACTTATGTTGCGATGCGTATCTTCTTTTAGCTCTTCTCCGTACGCAGCCTTTATGGAAGCCTGCACTCTGCTTTGCATGCCCCACAGCTTGATCCATTTAAGCATGGTGGACCCTGACGCAGCTATCGCTCCTAAAGCAAATGCCTTATGTTGCTCAACAGTCTCTGGCTCTGAGTTTGCAATCCGGTCGCATCTAGCAACTCTGTGCGCCAACACATCATGGTATTTAGTTAGATTCCTTGCTTCAACCATTCCAATGGTTGTTGCGATTAGATGGTCGGGGGTGCATCTTAACACAGTTCCATCTACAAACTCTAACTTCACAATATCCGCGTTCTTTCTGGTTAAGAACACATGTGAGGCTTGGGTAATGACTGGTAAATCTGTGTTTTCTGGGTCAATCTTCCAGTGTTCATCTTTTTCTTCTCCCTCTCCCTCATATGTAACTCGGCTATCCTGGAGGATCTTTAACGGCCTACCATGTTCGTAAGCATCTTTAAACGTCACCCATCCATCTTCCGTAAGTAGTCTCATATCTCCCGTGAAGCACGGGTTTAACCCAGCCCAATCTCTGCGGATAGATTTTGCCATGTTGCCGTTGATAAAGCCAGGTTCTCCGTACTGTAGAATCTTTTTAAATCCCTCTCTAATAGATTCCTTACTTGGTTTTGAATAATACACTTTAGAGTTGTTTGCCTGCTCTCTCCATGGGTAATGCTCCGACCAATCACCTATCTTGGCATTCTCAAAATCTACTGACTTTGAATCTCCAAGTGCTATAAGAGCGCTATTATGTGTAACAAATCCTTCTGCTGTAAATTGATGGATGTCTTCAACCTCGATATCCCACGTCTGAGCTGTTACACCTTCCGTAGTTGATATGACGGGCACTGGGTAGGCTATTAAGCTAACGTCTGTATATTCAAGGACCGCTGCTGGACTCATGTTTCCACTATTGGCACTAGCTCTTCCGGATGGAACACCTGCAGACATGCTTTGTTTAGGTTTAAATGTTAAAGTATTACTACCTCTACAGTTGAGCACGCTGTCTTGTAACTTCGTGGATGCGTATGGTCTTAATGCGACATGTGCTGCCTCTTTAAATTCAGAGCCAATAATACTAACTCTAGATATGTCGCTCCATCCTTCTTCTTTGCGCTCGCGACGTTTTACCGATGCTCCTATGCCAAGTGTCATGTATAGTTTCGCTATGCTATTTGCGAAACCTTCATGTATTGTGTCTACTGCGTTAAAATTGTGCTTATGGATGCTACCGTCAGAGTCGAATACTCCAGCTAGGTATGCTGCTCTAATTTCTGGTTCTGCCATAGCTATAAAGCTTGGAATGGTAATATCTTCGGATGGGCGTTTCACGTATTCGTATAGCCAGGAAACAAGTCTCGCATTGGATACCATAATGTTAACCCAGTTGCCATCTCCTTGCCTTACTGTAGTTTTGCTGTCTGGACACAGGGTGGTAAGCATAGCTGCCGCTTTCTCAATAATTTCGGGTCGGTCTGTTGGACAAGATATCGATAGTCTGCCTTTTGAATCACTTATTTTCATAACGTGACCATTACCATGTATGTACCCTACAAGCCATGCTAGGTCGGTATCTATATACTCTGGCAAATTGACGTCCCTACCCCATCCTCTAAATTTAAGAGCATCCCCATACTTCTTTAGTCTCAGGTAGTGCGCATTACATAGTGCCCCGTGTGGACCATTTAATGTAGCTGAGCCACGGCTACACCCATCTACGCTACATGTGACATCTGGATATCTAACAGACTTTACGGCCCTTCCTGCATTCCTTACATATGAGGCCTCATATGTACGCACAACCTCAAGCGTTGGTAGCCTCTGTGGCGTACCCGGGATTGGTTCAAAATCCCAGACTAACCTGTCTTCCGGGGTTAAGTATTGTGCTTCCTTGAATTCCCACTCATTTATACTTGTAAAGACTGCAACTCGATGGTTTGGGGTGCAGTGGAAGCTACCAAATGTGTGATTCACAGCTATCGTTTTTTGTACGCCCTGGTCGAACACATTTGTTACGCTCTTTTCTCCTTTTGGGGTACTTATTTTCATTCCAACTTTTACATTTTGGATCTCAATTGGTCCATCTGTAGTTTTTACTATTGTACCTGAGGGGTAGCATCTTCGCGTGCCACCTGCTACGACCATCCTGCCTAGCATGTTTGCTGTATCAAGGAGGAAAATGTCATTAATCTTAGTCATGCCATGCGTTATCTGCAGGATGCCATCAATAAAGTCTATTACTGCTTTTGGCCCAGATGCTCTGCCACCAAATGTTTTAAGCGGAGTACCTTCAGGCCTAATGTGGTCTAGATTCACGTAGATCGTATGCACATCTTGGGAAAATAATAATTCGCCAAGAAAGTCTCGCACAAACTCTGCCCATCCTTCACGGCTATCATGGATTGTATAGTATGCAGATCCGTCAGACTTATCATACGTACCGCCCGTACCTGGAGTACCTATATATTCATAATCTTTAACTACAACTTGTTTATTTAGATTTAAGGTGCCCTGAGACGCGAATCTGTCAACTTCTTCCGTACGTACGCCAACTCCAACGCCAACTCCATTCATTAATAATATTACTATGTCATGTAAATCATCTAATGAATTAATATTCGCAAAGCTGCAATTGAATTGACTCTGACCATGAGTCTTACTATGCTCAGTACCGCCAACCCATAGTGTGCGTCCAGCTGGGAATGCCCTCATTTGGTATATAGTTTCAAAAAGCTTCTCTGCCTCAATGACACGTTCCTGTTCTGTCATTGTTGGATCTAATGTAACCGAATAATCCGCAACCCTACGTACTGTCTCACCCCAATGCTCTCGTCGACCCTGGTCCTGCAACCACCTACTGTATGTACGTAGGTATACAATTTGACCAATTGGACCCCACTTGGGCGGCTCTTGCAAGATGTTCCGGATGAATTTATTTGATACGTACGACATTTCCATCTCCTTTCAAAAGGTGGACTACCAGTATACCATTAAATACTGGTAATTGCAATCAGTCAGACTCCATTCCTAAAGGTCTGCCTCATCTCTAATGCCTAAGAATACTGGGTGTCTTGGAACTTCGTAGTCTCCAACGTCAAAATACTTGTACTTAAGTATTTTACCAATATATTCGTCTTTGTACTCCCAATAATAGCTGCGCTCATCATCTGTGTACCCAGTACCAACCTTGAACTCGAGTCCATGTTTTGTTACACAGGTAAATGATCCAAGCACTCCCGTTCCTACAAGTCCATCCTTCATCTCGCTCCTTTTGACGTATCCTGTATCGTCAATGTACGGCTCATTGTTGTTTTGGAACTTTTCAGTTGCTCCAACAATCTCTGCTTCGGCGTCAGTAAATCTCTTAAGTTTAAGTAGGTGTTGTGACCTTAAGGTTGACCTGCCGAATTTATACGGTGCAAATGGTGATCTTAGGATTACACCCTCATAGCCCCTCTCTAGTGCTCTGCCTTCAAAATCTAATACGTCGCCATATGATGTTACATATGTCTGCGGTAAAGATATTACATTTGGTGCACTATAGATCAAAGATAGCCTATCTATATACGATATCTCTGGATACTTTATATGATCGAATACATAAAATGTTACATCAGGGGTGCCATCCTGTCGCATCACAGCAGATGTCGTACGGCTAAATACATCCTCATCGTATGGATCGCCCAAAATAAGCTCTCCGTCTAGGTGTTCGTAATCTGAGAATAATGCTTGTACATGCAAGTTAGGAATCGGCTTGTTTGATCTGCTATATACTACCCCTTTACGCACAGTCGCCCTAATGCCATCAAGCTTGTGGGATGCAAATAGTGGATAAACTAACTTGTGCGCATCTTGTATTTGTGTTGCCAACATAGGTCTAAACATACTCATAATAGTGATACCTGTGGTTTAACTGGCACTACAAAGAGTACATTCTCAATCTCTACATCTGTTTTTATCAACGTACTCTCAAACAGTTGATTAAATATGCGTAAAAGCTGAGTATTTATAAGTCTAAAGCCGTTTAGTTGTTTAGGAAGCGATGTCTTTTTCGCAAACCGTTCCTGCTTAAAGTCTGATCGATTAAAATGTGACAGTTTAGCGAATCTAATCTTACTATTACTAACTGAGCCCACAAATACAAATGCTTCCATTAATGCCCCCTGTTGAATCTACTTACAGCTGCTGCTAGCAAGAACTCTACATCTGCTGCATCTAAACTATCAATGCCCACTTCCTCGAGGTAGTCCTTCTCAACATTTCCAAGGATATACTCCTCTACAAGCTCCACATCTTGATCTGTTAGTTCCCCATCTGATACCCAGATCGTACCACCCTTACCTGTAGTTGAGAAAAGAATTGAGCTATTTACTCTGAACAACTCTGTGTTTACAAAGCTACCGATATGCCTTACAAAGTCTACATTGGCAATCTTTGCTGTGACACGAAGGGGCTTATTAAGGATTTTACCGATAAACACTTTCGTACCGTATTCCATTAGCCCACGATCCGATCTTTGCGTTTTATAACGAGTTCTAGCTCGAAGAAATCTAGCAACTTGACTACAGACTTAGGGACTATTTTAACGATGTCTCCATTGATATACTGGACGATGGTTTGCCTGATAACACCTGACCTTCTTTCGAGCTCGGTTATTCCTATTGAATTCTTTTCCATATACTGAATGATTGTTTTTGTGATCTTGTCTGTGAGTTCCTGGTTTGTCATTTCTTCCTCCTGAAACAATGGTAGCATTTTCCTCCCGACTAGTCAACCCTTGGATTTAGTGATTCTGTAAATACTGTCTGGGACGTTAATCCTCTC
>CALCZR010000050.1 GCA_937903325.1 uncultured Candidatus Saccharibacteria bacterium | reverse complement strand
TAACGTGATGTGACTGGAGTTCAGACGTGTGCTCTTCCGATCTCGGTCGCTTTGAGGTGAAAACGGGAACTGCTGAACGAAATAACCACGCATTTGCCAAGACAGTATTCACCCCGAAAGGTGTGCAGTGGATCGCGGGTGAATGGGGCAAGCACCAGGCCGAGAAAGAGCTGAATTGCCAGGTTCCTGCATTGCAGGAGACCCCCTATACCTATGCGCAGCATTGAGACCAAATCTCATGAAAAAAGATAACATGTATATAGGAATTGCCTTACTATATTCTAGAATCAGTAAGGCAGAACGACTAAAAGTAGGATGTTGTTTCGTTACACAGAACAACGTTGTTCTTGGCGGCGTAAACGGGCTACCAAGACCTCTTGGAAATGTGTGTGAAGAGGAAGGTGTTACAAAAAAAGAAACAATTCATGCAGAACTAAATGGTATTCTAAAGGCAGCGAAAGAGGGTATAAGTCTTGTTGGAAGTACACTATATGTTACGCACTCTCCCTGTAAATCATGCGCTTCTATTCTAATAGAGGTTGGGGTTAAACGTGTTGTTTATTCTGAAGTGTTTAGAGAGACAGAAGGACTACTGATGCTGTCACTTGCAGGAATAGACACAAAACAAATTGAGATAAGCGAGTAGTATATGAAACCGTACAAGGACACTGTTCTCATCCTAAACGCCCCGCCTAGGGCTGGAAAAGACTCCTTAGCAGAATACATTAGGCTAAATATTTGTAAACACATAGAGAATGTTGTTCCTAGTATATCTTCCTTCAAAAAGTACCCTTCACGTATAATTGACACGTTGAGAGATATTTCCGGAATATCGAAGGAGGAATGGGAAGATAGATACTATTCTGACTTAAAAGACTACCCTTGGGTAAAGTTAAACGGTATATCACAAAGACAGTTGATCGTAAAAGTTTGTGAAGAGCTTGTTAAGCCAGTGTTTGGTGACAGCGTGTTTGGAAATGCTGCAAAACACTCAATCATTAGCAAAATAAACACAAGCCTTCCATCAAGGAGTCACAGTCTACTTTTTGTTCTTACTGACGGAGGATTTAAGGAAGAAGTTGAACCTATTATCAAAGCTGGTAATAGCCTAGGATTGTTTGATGTTGTGATTGCACAGTGGGATGCAGAAGGTGTAGACTATGAGTCTAACAATGATGCTAGGAAGAAGTTTAGCAGTGAGGATTTTAAAGAGCAAAAGGTAAGTTTTATCACCCTTCCTTTCAATAAGAAAGGAACCTATCTTGACTGGTTAAACTGGCATAAGGAATGCTGCAATATTCTTTGTGATTTTATATATAAGAACGGAAAATAGTGTGAATGCACCAAGTGGGTGGTTATTTGATATTGAGGCAGATGGTTTATACTTGCAAAGTACGAAGATTTGGTATATTCGTCTCACCTCATTAGATGGTAGTAGAACCTTATCTATCAAACCTTTTGAAATTGGTAATGAAAAAGCAAAAGAGTTGATAATGAATTGGGTAAACTCGTTTGAAGACGGGAGCCTTGTTGTTTCACACAACGGTATTGGATATGATTTATGGATGCTTTGGAAAATACTGGGTATTACGCCAAGAGTCGGAAAAAACGGTAAGGACTTTTTAGGCGTAAAACACGTTCAGTTTATTGACACGTATGTCTTATCGATGTATCTACAACCTGATCTCCCCTTTCACTCACTCGACTACTTATCAAGCGGCAGTGATAATGAAAAGATGCCCTACCGTGAACGACTAGTAGAGGCGGGAGTAATGTCTAACACAGAAAAGAAGGGATTCGAATTTAGTTTTTGGAATCCTTTGATGGCAGAATATTGCGATACAGACGTTCTAGCAGGGCTTGGGGTATTTAAAAAGTTGTGGAAGCAAGCACAAGAACTATACGGTGAAAGTTGGCTACATCCGTCTTTCAGGCAGATGCAAAAAGATTACTGGCTATTTACTGCCCAGTCCTTCACTGGTGTAAAGTTTGACAAAGAGAAGGCCAATATCCTAGTTGCCAGAATTGATAAGATGATGGCAGAGATTAAGGAAGAGGTTGATCCTCTCTTGCCCTCGCGAGAGCTTAAGACAGTAGAGAAGGCATTTTACAAGATGCCTGCAAAGCCTTTCATGGTGAACGGAGAATACTCCTCAGCTATGCATAAATGGCTTGAGAAGCACAATGCAACAATTGATGAAAGTCATGTTGTCTCTGCATACGGGATCACTGCAAAACTGGAAGCAAATGCAATCTTTCCAGTTAAGCTCCCCATGGAGATTGAGGACAGTAAAGAGCTGAAACAGTATTTCCTAGAGTCTGGGTGGAAACCATCTGATGACTTTTGGAATTTTAAACGAGGGCCAGACGGGAAGCCTGAACGAGATGCTAAGGGTAAGCTAATCAAGACAACCCCGAAGATTCAGCACCAAGGGCAGATTTGTCCGAACCTGTTGAAGATTGAGGGCGAAATTCCGAAGAAGGTTGTTAAGTTTCTCTCCCTACGAAACAGAAAAGGTGTAGTTGAGGGGTGGCTAAACAACTGGAGAGTAGAGTGGGA
>CALCZR010000049.1 GCA_937903325.1 uncultured Candidatus Saccharibacteria bacterium | reverse complement strand
CGATACCAGTAGCTACAATAGCGGTACCAGCAGAGTTGTAGGTACCGATATCAAGGGTAGGAGCACCACCCGAGGTAGCTGCCGTAGTCATCACAAGGTCAGCACGCTTGATATACGAACCAGCCGGGATGTAGGGGTTGTTCAAGTCGATGTTTGGAGCACCGAAAGTAGCACCGATACTGGTAAAGGTGATATCAACCACAAGGACTTGCACTGGATCATTACCAGCAATGCCTTGAGTCTTGACAGCACCTTGGTCGTCGTTAGTAAGGACGCGAAGTCCATCAGTATTAGTATAAGACATTTAATCCTCCTTACACGTTGGTCTTAGTGATGACACGAACCATGTTCTCGGGACGATACAGCTTAACGCCATAACGAGCCGTGGTCACGTATTCATCACGCTGCTTGTTCTTGTTATACTCGAAGTCAACCTTGGGGGCCTGACGCCAAGCACCGACAAACGGCGAAACATTCGACGCTGCCGAGAAGAACAGGTTGACCCTACCGTTAACCGAAGAGAAGTCTTGGTTAGCCGGGGTGCCAGCAGCGTTAGTCAGGGCGTTGTCCGTCGCAGCTTTAAGGTAGTTCGACGTGTAAACATCAAAGCCATAAATGTTCTTGACAAACTTCATGCCGGTGGCGATACCACTGGACACGATACCTTCCCAACGCGGGTTGTCCGAGACCGACACAAGGTTGGTCAGGGTGTTGATCGTATACTCAACCGAAGGGTCAACGATAGCAACCAGATTGGTATCCGGCACGTTGAGCTTCTTAAGAGCATAGCGGGCACGAGCAAAGTCGCTGACTGCGATAAGAGCACCAGTCGTAGAACCAGCCCAACGGTGTTGGATACCGTCGATCAGTTCTTGAGAGTTCGCAGCAACACCAGCTTCAGGCGTAGCAAGCGTAGTGCGCTCGAAGTGTGCCATAATTGCACGTTCCTGTTCGGGAACAAAGGCAGCTTCAAGTTGAGCAGCATAGAACGCATCTTGCTTAGCTTTGTTGGTGATGTACGAAGCAGACGACAGGTATTCCGTGATGGAGAATTGGAACTCCCCAGTGTCCATAGGACGGTACAGAACCTCAGTGTCTTCTTCATAGTTGTCAACTTGCAGTTGGCCGATAGACGGAATAGTAAACGTGTCACCATCCGGGAAACCGTCAAGCATCTTGACGTATTTTTGAGCCTGCATCTCATCGCGAAGGATTTCTTTGAGTTCCGAAGACCAAAGTTCCGAACGAATGAGTTGGCTCATGTTTGCAGTAGTCATACCACTCATTTAGCTTTCTCCTTTTAATTGCCAAAGCGGTCCCCTAAACGCATCTTGTCTTGCATCATCTGCTGTTGCGTCTTGGGGTCAAAGTAAAGTTGTTTGTTAGTCTTACGAAGATTCTGGTAGTAGGCCCAGTTCTTCTCCGCAGGGTTATTGAAGTTGCCTGCTGCCGTATTGATGGTCCCAGACACCGGAGGTTTATACTCAGGTTTAGGTTCCCCGATTAACGACATAAACGCTGTAGGAGATTCAGCAGCAAGAGCAGACAGTCTCTCGAAAGACATACCTAGTTCCTGTGCTTTCTTCTCTACATGAGTCTTAGCTTCCGTACCGTACTTCTGCACGAGTTGATCTTGGACCATCTTGGCGTTCTGTTTGGCAGTCTGTGTAGTCTCACGTTTAGACAGGGTTTCTTCTACAAGGCGTTGGATTACATCTTCACTAAGTTCCGGCTTGGTATCGCTCGGGTTAGTTTCCCCTTGTTTCGGTAGAGAGTTTGCATTGGGGGCTTGCCGCCTGCTCTCCAATTCAGCTAAAAGTTTCTTAGCAGCCTCTTCTTTACTAAGCTCAGTACGAAGTTCAGTAAGCTGACCTTCCAGTTGCTTAATATAGTTATCAGACTCCAGTTTAGACTTGGCAAGAACTTGAGGGTCCTTGAAAGCCTCACCTTTAACTTCCACAATCTTAGCCAACCAGTCTTCTTGGGTTTGAGTCTGTTGGGTTTGATTGCCGTCTTGACCCTTGGTTTGGTCCTCAAAAAGCATTTTAGTCCTTCTCTATGGTTACGAGCTTTATGATATCTTCGATAGCAGCATTGTATTCGTTTACTGCTATTTGCTTGTACTCCCATCCGGGGGAGTAGTCTCGGACTGCTTCTTTTTTAAGGAAGTCAGTCTCCAAGATTTCTTTAAGGGCTTCTAGGGCAGGACGGAAGCGTTTGACTTCTTCCTTGGTGTGTCCGGCCTTGCTCCATCTAATATCAGCCATTATTTTGCTTTAGTAACTTTCTTCGTCAAAGCTTTCTTAACAGCCTTGACTCCACCCATCTTCTTAACCATAGCAGCACCCTTTTTGTAAGTAGCCGCAGTCTTGATCATTTTACTAATGTCAGCCATTATAGTCCATTCTCCGCTGCAATTTGCATTTGTTCCATCATATCAGCTTCTTGGTCTTGAGAAGCCATTTGAGTTTCCATCTGTTCCTTGACGGCGATATTCTCGCCAAACAAATCAGGTTCTTGAAGTTCTTCTGCCAGAATCTGGGCAAACCTTTTACCAGACAAGTGTGCTGCTACACTAGGATCAGTAGCCTTAAGTTGCCATAGAGTACTAAGACTCTGGACTCTACGAGCCTTCTCAGCAAAGTGACGAGCACCCATAGGGACAATCTTGCCGTTACCGGAGATGTCTTCTTTCCTGATCTGACGGAAGACAGTAGCTCCAGAGTTAGGGTCAACAACTTCGATGTTATCAACCATATCCAGATTTCTAGTAGAGAGTTCCAGCATAGCATTTAAAGCAGGCTCTAGGAAGACTCTCTCGAAGTGAGCAGCTTTATGTTCAAAGATTCTAGAAGCAGAGTTCTGAAGCTGTTCTACTTCAAATGCTGTCTTCTCACCCGGAGTACGGATACCCATAGCTTGTCTTGGGGCACCTGCCATCTCTTCCATCTTGTCTTCAAGTGCTCTGATCTGGAAGTCTGCATTAAGTGCTGTAGCATCTGGAACAAGGTAGGCTACATCTCCTTCTTCACCCATATAGATACGACTACCGGGAGCATAATCAAAGTCTTCCACATCCCCTCTGATCTTGGTAATAGGGTAGGCGATCTGGTCGAATACGTCAGCCTTGAGGTTCTCTAGATGGTCAATACGGTATTGCATACCGACAAGGTTATC
>CALCZR010000048.1 GCA_937903325.1 uncultured Candidatus Saccharibacteria bacterium | reverse complement strand
CCTTTCACCCCTACCCACAGGTCATCCGAAGACTTTTCAACGTCAACCGGTTCGGACCTCCACTATGTGTTACCACAGCTTCATCCTGCCCATGGGTAGATCACACGGTTTCGCGTCTACCATTACTGACTCATGCGCCCTATTCAGACTCGCTTTCGCTACGGATCCATACCATAAGTACTTATCCTTGCCAGCAACGGTAACTCGTAGGCTCATTATGCAAAAGGCACGCCGTCACCCCACGAAAGGGCTCCGACCGCTTGTAAGCGTATGGTTTCAGGATCTATTTCACTCCGTTATTCACGGTTCTTTTCACCTTTCCCTCACGGTACTGGTTCACTATCGGTCTCTCAGGAGTATTTAGCCTTAGCGGATGGTCCCGCCAAATTCACACAGGGTTTCACGTGCCCCGCGCTACTCAGGATACCACTATCTATATCTTCTCTTACCCATACAGGACTATCACCCTCTCTGGTTTACCTTTCCAGGTAATTCCGGTTCAATCCGCATAGAATGTCGTGGTCCTACAACCCCAAAATTGCCGTAACAACTCTGGTTTGGGCTAATCCGCGTTCGCTCGCCACTACTTACGGAATCACTTTTGTTTTCTTCTCCTCCGCCTACTTAGATGTTTCAGTTCAGCGGGTTTGCCCCCATACCTGGGTAATGCATCTTCAATGCATTGGGTTGCCCCATTCGGATATCTACGGATCAATTCGTGTGTGCCAATCCCCGTAGCTTTTCGCAGCTTATCACGTCCTTCTTCGCCTCTGAGAGCCTAGGCATCCCCCATACGCCCTTATTTTGCTTATGTGCCGCCTAATTTTATAAATAAAACTAGGACTTTCTTTATAAATATGTATTACTACACATCTACTGTACTTTCTACTTTTTAAATGTATTTTATCTCAATATGTCAATGAACGGTTTTCCTTTCGGAATCGTGGAGAATATCGGAGTCGAACCGATGACCTCCTGCGTGCAAGGCAGGCGCTCTAGCCAGCTGAGCTAATCCCCCAATTTGAATTCAGAATTTAGAATTCAGAATTATGAATTGTGAATTCTCAACTTCTAGAATTTCCTTTAAACAAGCTTAAAATAGTAGTCCCGGGCAGACTCGAACTGCCGACCCCTACATTATCAGTGTAGTACTCTAACCAGCTGAGCTACGAGACTCTGTTTTATTTGCTTATTCTTATTTTTTAAATTAACAGCGAGAGTAATATTTCCCTTTCAATCAAAACCTAACGGTTAAATCTTCTCTAGAAAGGAGGTGTTCCAGCCGCACCTTCCGGTACGGCTACCTTGTTACGACTTAG
>CALCZR010000047.1 GCA_937903325.1 uncultured Candidatus Saccharibacteria bacterium | reverse complement strand
TCGTCAGCTCGTGTCGTGAGATGTTGGGTTAAGTCCCGCAACGAGCGCAACCCTTATCCTTATTTGCCAGCACGTAATGGTGGGAACTCTAAGGAGACTGCCGGTGACAAACCGGAGGAAGGCGGGGACGACGTCAAGTCATCATGGCCCTTACGGCCAGGGCTACACACGTGCTACAATGGTCGGTACAAAGGGTTGCTAACCTGCGAAGGGGTGCTAATCTCAAAAAGCCGATCGTAGTCCAGATTGGAGTCTGCAACTCGACTCCATGAAGTCGGAATCGCTAGTAATCGCGGATCAGAATGCCGCGGTGAATACGTTCCCGGGCCTTGTACACACCGCCCGTCACACCATGGGAGTCTATTGCACCAGAAGTAGTTAGCCTAACCGTAAGGAGGGCGATTACCACGGTGTGGTCGATGACTGGGGTGAAGTCGTAACAAGGTAGCCGTAGGGGAACCTGCGGCTGGATCACCTCCTTAACGATGTCACCGAGACTGGCAAGAATCCACAACAAGTTGTTCTTCACGAGAAGCTGTAAAGCTGGCCTAGGGGTCTGTAGCTCAGTTGGTTAGAGCACACGCTTGATAAGCGTGGGGTCACAAGTTCAAGTCTTGTCAGACCCACCACTTTAGCCGGCATGCATATGGGGTCTTAGCTCAGTTGGTAGAGCGCCTGCCTTGCACGCAGGAGGCCAGCGGTTCGACTCCGCTAGACTCCACCACTTGCGAGTTCAAACATTAACCGGTTGGTTGATGATTTGGTTGCCAGTGAACATGCAGTGTGGTAGATTATGCGCCCCGCAATACAGCGAGCTGATGAAAGTTCAGCGAAGATTCAGCGAAAGCTGACAGTCAGCATAGTTTAGCAATCATGCTAACCTCTGCTGATTGTGTCACCCAAGCAGTAGCGCGGCTGACATGATTGTAGAATTTCTACGCTTCGACGAGAAGGTAGATAACTCTTTAACAGATTGGCAAATTGAGTCTGAAAGTTGTTGTTTCGCTCAGTACTGTTCGGTCAAGCTGTTTTACGACAGCAACATGACAGAACGAAGACTGAGCAAGCGATACACTGAATCAAGCGTTCTTGGTATAACCGTAAACGATTGTACGGCGCGGACGAAAGTCCAAGCAAAACGCCAGATAAGTTCTCTGATCCAACTTGTAGATCAGATGCGACTGTTTGGGGTTGTATAGTCAAGTAACGAAGTGCACATGGTGGATGCCTTGGCAGTCAGAGGCGATGAAAGACGTGATAGCCTGCGAAAAGCTTCGGGGAGGTGGCAATGTACCTTTGATC
>CALCZR010000046.1 GCA_937903325.1 uncultured Candidatus Saccharibacteria bacterium | reverse complement strand
GACGAGTGTGTAGTCAGAGCAAGTAATTACTTCCCTTATCCTTTGTAGGGTTATAGATCGATCATCAATAGCACATTAAAGTTTGGCGAGGCATACAAAAACACCTTTGTTAGGGTAGTTGTACACCTCTTTAGAATATTTGTCGCCTACCCCAAGTAGTGGTTACGACTGGTGAATAGTAGCGAATACCATGCGCACTGGGTAGCCACTCTCGTAAAAGACGTCGACTATCATCTGGCGTTATCAGGTATGCCAAGGCAGCTCGGAAGCCGATATTCGGATTGGAATCGGACGGCGTATTGTCCAGATTGAGCGTAAACGCCCCCGAATTCGGGCCATTGTCCCAGGTGCCTCCGCGATTGAAGGCGATCACCGTGGGTGAACCGGACGAGAAGTCCGAGTTCAGGATGCCAACTCGTGCTGAGCTACTAACACCATACATCTATTATACTTCTAGTAGTAACCGATATGTCAAAAACCAATAACTTTAAGGACTTTTCATCACTCCGTGCTTTGGTAGTGGCCTTCCGCGGGGCATCTAGAGGTAAGCGCTATCGGACGTATGGTGCTTCTTATAACTATCAGCGACTGGAAGTTTTGTTAACCCTCCAGCAGGAGATCCGTAGTAATAACTACTATCCGAAGCCACATAAACGTTTTACGGTACACGACCCTAGAAAACGACTGATTGATGCACCCCACTTTCGGGACCGCATTGTTCATCATGCAGTATCGGCATCACTAAATGATATATATGAACCATGCTTTATCTATGATACCTACGCTTGCCGACAGAATAAAGGCTCCCATCAGGCAGCCAGGCGTTTACAGCACTTTATTCGTTGGCAAACCAATACACCTTTGTACGTACTACATTTGGATATTTCCAAGTATTACGCCAGTGTCAATCACGGAGTTCTTAAACGATTACTTCGAAAGAAAATAACTGACCCACTACTCCTTAAATTGGTGTATATTATTATCGACAGCTATCAGAGTGGTCACGAACACGATCATCTGTTTGCGCCGAGTTCTCCGTATCATACTAAGGGTCCACGAGGTATTCCCATTGGTAACCTGACCAGTCAGATATTTGGTAATGTCTACCTTCATGAAGTCGACTTGTATATTAAACGAGTTTTGAAAGCTAAGCGTTATATCCGCTATATGGACGATCTAATGGTTATAAGTGATGACAAACAAGCTCTCGGGAGGTGGAAGCAACAAATCACTCAATTTCTGCACGATGAGCTATACCTAACTGTTCATCCTCGAAAAACTCGTCTATTTCCTGCCCGAACTGGTGTAGAATTTGTTGGCTATGTTATCTGGCGACACAAAATCAGGGTCAGAAGTAGCACAGTCAAACTATTCAAGCGACGCTGGAAGCAATTACTTAAGCACCATAAAGCCGGTACGATCAGTAAGGAAGAGCTCGGTGAAATATTCTACTCCTGGGTTGCCCATCTAAGCCACGCCAGCCCTCGGCAAGCCAACCAGCTTATTCGAAAACTATACAGTCAGTATACAGAAGTAAGGCGAGACGTTGACATCCCAATACCGACCGTACAAACATCTCTTCAAAAAACAGTCTTGCACAAACCTCCGGGGGGGGGGTTAAACTTACAGAGTAATTACGCTTGTGCCTAACCATGGTATAATTATTGCAATGAAAGAGTTAAGCAAATTAACGTTTTAGTCATAAACCAAGCAGACACAAGCGTATATTCCCATTAACATAAAGTATTAACAATACAGAATTAACAATAAGGACGTAAGGAACTAAATAAAACTATGCAAGAACTATGTAACCTAGCAGACACTGGCAGTAACACTATACTCTATACTGCTCTTGCCAGTAGTCTACTACTTATTGCCACTATACTAATTATCTACCTTAAAACTAACACTAACACTAACACTAACACTAACACCAATTACCGTTACCGAGGCGGTAGCCTTAGTCTCCTACTCCTAGCTGGTCTAGCTTTAGCCTTCATCCTAGCTCCCACTGCTGCCTTTGCTCAAACAACCAATCCAGACTGTGATCCCACTAGCCAATCCGGCAATAACCAAGGCGGTGGTAACAGTGGTGGCAACCAAGCATCCATAACCTGTCCAACCAACTGGATAGTCGTCCCTGGTAACCCAGCCTACAGTACTACTGACTTCTGTGTCATGAAGTACACGGCTAAAAACAGTGGCGGTACGGTAGCTAGTAGTAACGACATCAACGGCGATGGTAGCTTCCTCAGTAATTCCTACACTGGTGGCACGGCTGTCTCTACCGCTACCGACCAGCCCTGGACCAACATATCTCAAACTGATGCCATTACCGCCAGCCAAACCGCTGGAACTGGTGCCCACCTGCTCACCGAAAACGAATGGATGACTATTGCTCACAATATCCTAACCCAACCAGCCAACTGGTGTGATGCCGATGGTAGTAACTGTGGTAACGCGCCTGGCACGGCTGGCAAGGTCCTAGCCTCAGGCCATAACGACAATACCCCTAACTTTCCACTAGAATCTAGTGCCAACGACACCGAGGCTTGCTACGGTACGGTCACGGCAGGCGTTAATACAGTTTGTGGTGCAGACCCTAGCACCCAAAAACGAACCCTTACTCTCAGTAATGGCTCAGTCCTCTGGGATTTTGTTGGCAATGTTGGCCACTGGACCAGTGGTACTGAAACTCAAGGCGACCTACCGAGCTTTGGTGGAAATGGTGGGCCACTTGAATATAATTTCGATTCAGGCTTTGGCTTAGATGTTCCTGACAACTGGGGCACCCTTAACTATACTAACCCGGCAGTCCATAACCCAGGCGCAGCCAGCTGGGGCGTAGCTCAAGGGGTTGGCTTCCTGTACTCGGACTTCTCGTCCGGTTCGCCCGCGGTGGTCGCCTTCTATCGCGGAGGCACCTGGGGCTATGGCCCGGGTTCGGGGGCGTTTGCGCTCAATCTGGGCGGTACGCCGTCCGATTCCGATCCGTTTGTCGGCTTCCGAGCTGCCTTGTAATACCTGTCGCTTAGAGCTTACCGCTTGAATGCTTGGTGCTTAAATCCTTGCTCCCTCACCTTGGCTGCCGCCATGCGGCACGCCAGGGCAGCTTTGGAATTGCTACTAAACAACCTAACTCGCTATGACCCAACCTAAAGCCAAACATACTACCGCCCCCGATGATCTGCTGATGTATACCTATATGGTAGATTTCTTGGCTTGGTTGTTCCCAATTCTTAATACCTTCCCTAAGAGCCAAAGAATGGTTATCGTTCAGGCTATCAGTAACAGTGCGTTGCAATGTTTACGCCTTATTGTCAGTGCTCGAAGTGCTCGGTTACCTCGACGTAAAGCGAATCTATTGTTCGAACTCAATGTTGAGTTGGAAGTACTACGTAAACTTTTAACGGTAGCTCATACGATTGGTTTTTTGAATACTAAACGGACCGAAAACGGTATGAAACAACTGCTAACTTTAGGTAAGATGTGTGGTGGTTGGCAGAAACGGTATGAAGTACAGAACATTAACCATTAATCAATGTGGCAACAAGTTGCATAACCTGCTTCAGGACACTGGGCGAGCAAGGGGCTATATATGTTGCTTGTCTTTCTCGCCAATCTAGACTTTTTATTTGGTCCGCTAGCACAGCTCCTTGCAGTTGGGGACCAGAAACAACAACTTCAAATGGATAATGCTTAATTTTAGAAGTGATCGGACAGGCTAAGAGTAATCCGGTCTTTTGATTATATGACTTTGGTGATAGTACAAGTGCTGGACGGTGTCCGGCCTGCTCATGCCCAGTTTGGGGAGTGAAGTTCAGCCATATTATGTCGCCGCGATCAGGTGCGTATACTACCATAGTTCACTACCTACTGGCTTGCCCCAATCTTCTGGTGTATGGCAATTCTCGGGAGTGATAATTCCGACCAGCGCATCAAGTGATGACTGATTATCTAGTAGTGGAGTAATAACGGCTGTTTTTCCATTACTGATAATAGTTAGTTGGCTTGCGTCTTTAAGGTTTAGATCCTCGGCAATAGTTTTTGGTAGGCGGACCGCCAAGCTATTACCCCATTTTTTAACAGTTGTTGTTGATTTCATAATTATCTTCCTCCATAACAAGTATATACAAAAGTATATACATTTGTCAAGTTACCTCCAGCTACTGGTTTGAATTTAAGCTTTGGATTGAAGCGCCAAGCTAATTAAGTCTTCTCCCAAATTGTCTCAGCAAGCAACCCATACTCTCTTAGCATCTCGACAGTCGTGAACCGTATATGCGGCCTATACTCATCATCATACTCCCAGATTTCTGCCATCAGTCCTCTGGTTCTGCGTTTAGCATAAATCAGATCAGTGAGGGTAGCACAGACTAGTAAGAAGGTTGGTCTTGGATCGCCCGTTTGTTCATCCCACTCGTCTAATTCTTCCTCTAAGTATTCTACATATTTCTTCAGTTTGTTGCGGAGTCGATACCTCGGCAAGGTAGGATCAAAGATCTCTAGTAAGTAGCTAGCTACAGTAGTGTCTGGATCACCGATGCTGTCGTCGGTATCACCCTCAGACTGGGCAATACACAGATCAGGATGAATTAACTCGTTATCGCTCAAGAAATGGTAACGCATCTCACTGCGGTAATCAGCCTCAGTTTCGTAGTAGTATCGTGTTGTCATGTAGTAGCTGCCGTTTCGTTTGTCATCAAGATCTAGGCAGACATCTGCTATAACTAGACTGCGATCAATAAAGCCTTGGCTACGTTCGTGTTCTCGGTAGCGCTTTCTCAGTTCGTCGTGTGGATGGAAATCCATGTTCTGCATATGGCGGATGCCGTTAATGCCAAGATAGTATATAGCTGGTTTAGTTTTCTCAGCAAAGTGATCTTTGTTATATATCCAATTGATGTATTCTTTTTCTCGTAAGTCTTTAAGCCACATGTTAATAGTCTTTTTATCTTTATGTTTTAGCATTGTTTGAATTTGTATTCTGGTTAAGAATCTATGAGTATATATGAGATCTAGTATTGTTCTTTGTTTATAAGTTATTTTTGGAATTTGAGTTAGTTTCATTTTGCCAAACCCTCCTACACCGTATTATTTAAAGATAGGTACCAGTATATTCCTGATTTAACAGATTGGCACAAGCGCATTCTTACCCCCGCCCTTGGGGGCAATAATAATTTCAAATCGCATACAAATGTATGCTTCATTCTGACGGAGCTGTATACTAGTTTGTATGGGAAAAAAGAAATTTCTAGACCTTATTAAGCTCGCGGCCCTGCCTTTGCCAAAAGGAGCTGAAAAATCTTTTCGTGACGATGATTATAACGAAAGGCAAATTCTGAAACGTACGAATGCAAGTAGTAAGGCGAAACTGAGTGGTAAGTCCCGTCCAAAGAACGCTTCAACTGGCCGAAAAAGCTCTCGACGTGGTTCGTCGTAATCCCATTCTTAACAAACTCCTTTGCAATGTGCCGGACGGACTCATGATCAAAAATTACCCTTACTCTTAAATGTTTGTAGATCTTACTTTCGTCGGTATGCAACATTGAGCCTACGCGGACATTACTTTCAAGAAAAGGTACTGCTGTTTCTGAGTTAGCTCTTGGAACCACAGCTGTCCGTACATGGCCACCAACTTCCAAGGCAGCCATGACTGGTGTTTTGCGATCTCCGCTAGACTGCTTCTTTCTGCCGCCTATGTAGGCTTCGTCTACTTCAATCGGTGTACCTAAAAAACCAAGTTTGCCGCTTTCGTGCATAAGAATACGTATCATCTTAGCTATACGGTGTGCGGTTTTGTATGATACGCCCACTTGCCTTTCAATTTCTTTAGCACTTACCCCGTTCTTGGATACGGAGAACAGGTAGAGTGCATGAAACCAATCGGTTAGTGGCGTGGTGGTTTTTTCGAAGATCGTTCCGACTAGTGGATATATCTGAAAACGGCATTCTTTACATACGAAAGACATTCGCTTGCGAACTCGATAGTACTTAGGACTAACTACCCCACAGTTGGGGCAAGCTTTGAGTCCGCCATAGCGAGCATTGAAGAGATATTGTAAACACGCATCATCATTTGGAAATTGAGCTCTCATGTCCTTGATGGTGTATCTCATACCTGCAGTATAGCATAATAACTTGTCTTAAAGAAGTAAATTACTCCTATAGTCATGTACTATACGTTGTAATTTATATTAGCTGTGGATAATCGATGGTATTCTCAAATTAGTTAATCAGTTTACTTGTCTTGGTTACATACTCGTCGGATAAGTAGCAACCAAGGGCTCTAGATATTGAAAAGAGAGACCTCGGATGAGGCCTCTCTTAAGAAACGTAGATAAGCGTATTAGACTAGTTCTACAGTTGCGCCAGCAGCTTCGAGTGCTTTCTTAGCAGCTTCAGCGTCATCTTTCTTAGCAGCTTCAAGGATGGTCTTTGGAGCACCATCTACGAGAGCTTTAGCTTCACCAAGACCTAGACCAGTTGCGTCCTTAACGGCCTTGATAACAGCTACCTTCTGAGCACCTGCGTCCTTAAGGACAACGTCGTACTCACTCTTTGCTTCTTCTACAGGAGCAGCGTCAGCAGCAGGGCCAGCAACAGCAACAGCTGCAGCAGCAGGCTCAATGCCGTATTCATCCTTAAGGATGGTTGCTAGTTCGTTTACTTCAAGAACAGTTAGACCTACTAGCTGTTCTGCAAATTTCTTTAAATCTGCCATGGGTTATTTCCTTTCGTTAATTGATTACTACGCGTTAGCTTTTGCGGCAATGCCGTCAAGAAGCGCGTGTAAATTGCCACCAAGACCACTCATGACGCCATTTACTGGGCCATTGAGGGTATTGATAATACCAGCGATAAGCTGTGTCTTGCTTGGTAGTGTCGCGAGAGCCTTAACTTCGTCAGCACTCATAAACTTGCCGTCAGTGCCAATAGCACCTACGAACTGGAGCGAAGGGTTAGTTTTAGCAAACTCAGCCAATACCTTAGCAGGAGCTACTTCATCGTCTGCATTAAAAGCGTAGAGTAACTGACCCTTAAGAGCGCTGGTATCAACGTCCTTGAGAGCTTCGTTCTGCTCGATTGCCTTAATAACAAGACGGTTCTTTACAACCTTAACCGCAGTAGCGCCATCACGAGCATCGCGGCGAAGTTGCTGCAAAGCTTTAACGGTTGTACCTTGGTAGGCTGCAACAACAGTTAGCTTAGAATCATTCAGCAAAGCTGAAACTTCGTCGACTACTTGTTGCTTTTTATCCTTAGTCAATGCCATGGATAATTCTCCTTTGTATATTTTGAAAAACACTTCGACCTAAGTTGTTCTTCACGTTACCGCTCAACTAAAAAGTCTTAGGCGTAACCTAAGACTTTGGAGAGTGCTGAAACAAATGTTTCTACCTCGGTAGCGAATTAAGGAATGAATTGCTTCAAAACCGGCTACTGTCTTTGGTAACGATAGCCCTATTATACCTGTAAACGGGGTACTGCGTCAACCAGCGCGCAGACTTCTTCTGCGGTAGTGAATGTGGCACTACCAACTGTATTCTGGTAGTCTTCATGGCCGGCGGCAAAGTGTCGCACTTCAAGCGTAGCCGTGCCACCTGGAGTTGGAATAGTTACGACGGATTCAGGATCACACATCAATGTAGCCAGGCTCAGCCCCTTAAGCTTAGGCGGCCGCTGAACAAAGTATACGAACGCTGCCTCAGTGGTTCTGACGCGAGGATCGTTAAAGGAATCGACACCTACACCCAAAAATAGCGGATCATCTACTTCAATAAAACCACTGGCATGTGGTGGGGTGTTCCGGCTCCTGGATTCGTCATCAGGACGTACGAAGAATGTGTTGATACCATCATTACTTGCTCTCGCACCAAAAACAGCAGTACGTGCTGCACAGCTGGCACGGCCGGTGGCAATGGCTTCTGCTACATCATGCTGATAGATGTCGAAGTCATCATATGGCATACGCTGATTCAGCTCATTAGCAATGTGTAAGGAGTAGACCGTAGCTTCTCCTACTGTAAGTAAACGTTGGGACATAGAAATATACTATATCATAAAGTAGCTAATATTACTATAGTGTATCGTCTTCTACTACAACTACCTCGGTCTGACCCACTGGTGGTTCTCCTTCGGTTGGGTCAGTCATTGCCCCCTTGATAGCAATAGAACCCCCAGGTCCGTGTAATGTACCATCACGCTTTATTCGCTCAATCTCTTCACGCCGGGCCGCTTCACTGCGTCCTGGCTGTGCATCATCTACAAAACCACTAAAGTGTCTGTCTTCAATTCCCATTTCTGTTACTCCTACAAATTAAAAAATCTGGCGGTGAAGCCTGATTTTCTTGGCTGTGTCTCGGAGCGTATCGCTCAGGCTTCAATCAATTGCAAGCACAGCCTACGAAGTCTGAGGCTGAGGAGGTGTTGTGCTTGAGTGAAGCTAATCATCGTTAGCTATCGTAGTCCCTTCATGACCTTTAGTCAATGCCCGACTAGGCAGGCAGCCCGACCCGGGCATTGCGAAGCTGGAAAACGCTTGAACATTGGAACATGAGGCCACCGGGTGTAGCCCTGCTTACTTCGTGAGGAAGTGTTTCTAAGTAATACGGAGCCGTAATACTCGGTACGACACTTATGGTACCGACAGCTAAGTTGCGGCTATGTCTTCCTTGTCTATCAACATTGGTTGTTATCCGCTGTCCAGCCAGCGTCAAGTTGACGATATTGCTATGCCCAAGGTCAACATGTTCTCCAACGCTCTGCGTCTGTATAAGACGACTTAATGCTTGCTGTGGCTCGTCGGCTATCTCCTCGTGGCCCACAAGAGACAGTCTATGCATCATATCCACAATCTCTTGTTCTTCATCTGTTTCAGATATGAAAGTTGCTACTTCAAAGTGCTTATCGCCGGAAAACTCATGGGGCTGGACATCGCGTGCACGTGCGACCATGGCATCAAGCATAGACCCAGAGATGGTGCACATAGGATGTGGTTCACTAGCCCTAAGCTCAGACGCTAGATAGAATTCAGGTGCAGCTAAATCGGAAACCGTTTCACAAACAAACAAAGACATAATACATTATTATACAACCATTATTAATATTTGTCTAATATCTACACAAGGGTAAGATGTGGATTCTTTGGGTCGTGAATTGCTTTATCAAACGCTTCATTAAGCTTCGTAAAGATTGGACCAGGCTTGTCACAAATAGGCACGCTGTCGATTGACTGTGCCCAGCTGAGCTCAGTGGCTGTACCAGAGAAGAAGATCTCATCAGCTATGTAGAGCTCAGTACGATCTATAGCGCGTTCCACTACAGGAATATTGAGCTTCTCGGCCAGCTCGGTTACCGTGCGACGAGTAATACCTTCTAAGATATCTGCCGTTACATTGGGTGTGATGATCTGCCCATCTCGTACAACATAGATGTTCATGACCGCCCCCTCACCAACGTGACCTGAACTATCCAGCATAACAGCGGCATCGTAGCCAGCACTGGCAGCATCGTGCATGGCAAGCGCAGCATTGACGTAGCCACCACTTGCCTTGGTGCGTGGAGGCAGCGCATTGTCGTTATTACGGGTCCATGACGAAATACAGACCTTGAGGCCACGTGACTTGTCGAAGTAGTCTGCCATATTGAGCATGTATAGAGACATGTCGTAATCACCTACCACGGCGGGGCTCAGGGCAATATCGCTGCGGTAGATAAACGGTCGGTAGTAGACATTGCCTTGAGGGGCATTCTTCTCGGTCAACTCAATAAAGGTGTCCTTAATTTTCTTAGCATCGAAGTCAAACGGCATGCGCAGGATCTTAGCGCTCTTACGAAGTCGCTCAATATGGTCGTCGAGTCGGAAGATACCGATCTGCCCGTTCTCTTGCTTGTATCCCTTAATACCACCAAAAATACCCATGCCATACTGGAGCCCATTTGTCGCAATGGAAATGTTAGCGTCCTTAAAAGGCATAATCTTGCCTTGCAGGTATGCATACTCTAAGTAGTCTTGGTGTTTGGCCATATCGAACCTCTTTACAACTAGTTAATGACACAAATTATACAACAACAGAGAGGATTTGTCAGGAGTCAGACTGAAGTTCTATACCTAGCCAAGCTGGTCGAGCTTGTACTGTGTGTAGCGTTCGGCGGCTAGTCGGGTTAGTTCCTCGTCTTCGCCTTGGTTCACAAACTTCATGTGCCCTGCCATGAGTGGGTGTACTTCCTCTAACTTGGCATGCATTTGCTGTACCAACTTGCGGTAACCTGGGTGACCTTGTGGACTGGTGCGGAGTTCATGGAAGTGGAAGGCTTCACGAGCGTTGTAGGTGAGCTTCCAGCGCATGCGGTGACCAAGCAGTGTTGCATACTGGGCTTCTACACCGTATCCGGCAGCTTGCAGTTCACTGTGTAGTCGCAAGCTAAGACTAAAGCATTCTTCGAATAGATCACTGAGCCCTGCATCTTCTACTAGTGTTGGGATCTCAAAGCCGTAACGTGGTGTGAGTTGCTGCCATTCGAGATCATCTACCATGCGGTGTCGCTGCAGGTCTCGGAAAATACCGTAGTCACAGACAAGATCCCAGCTGTAGTGAGCTTTTTCAAGAGCACGTCCTGGCTTGTGTCGACGGTTAAGTCGTTCGCCCATGTAGGCATTAAAGACAGATGTCTTTTTAGTGTAGCCCCAGCTGTCAACGGCGGCCTCCAGCTCATCAAGTGACAAGTGACTGTGTTCGTAGAGCATGTCAGGCACCAGATCGAGTTCGTTACGAGGCCACACGTCACTAAGCCGAACCACTTCGTCATATTGGCCGTAGTCAGCGGGCAGTAGTTCATCTGCGAGTTGTTTGACACTGGCTGCCGTGTTGGCTCGGTAGGCGATCATGGCACCACCGCGATCTGGCTTGTCGGCGCGCTCTAGGAAGGTAGGTACGACCTTGCGGGCTTGTTCCAGCAAGTTCTGCCCGGTCTCACGGGCTTCCCGCAGTGGATCGCTCATGAGGTGCATAATAAGACTCTCTAACGCCTGCCCGGATGCATAAATACCAACCGTAGCTTGGGTGGCTACGGGAAGAACTGGCCGGGCGGCATCACAGGCTTGGGCTCGGGTTGCGCCTTTCCAAGCTACGTCCCGTTCGTCTGCTGGCGTAGAAGAATTGTCCTCTACGTATTTGGTGAGTTTGTGAACCATTTCAGAATATTTATCAAAAATCTGGTCGAGAGTCTCGACGTAGCTACGCTTGGTGTTGGCGTCCAGGTATTCGGGTACGTAGTACTTGTATTTGCCCTCAGCATTCTTCTGGTCGAAGTAAATGTAGCGCGTAGATTGTTCGAGATAGGCTGCCAACCTTCCCCACTCCAGCTTCTTAGTAAGGAGGTTAGAGGCGTTCTCAACTACAAAGTGTAGTCCTACGAGCTGCTGCACAGAGTCGTCCCCGTACGCGGTAATGACGCGCTGCAAAAGCTTTTGGTCTTTGCCCATGGCCGCCGCAAACTCATCCAGGATTGTAATACGCATATCATCTGCCCGGCGACTCAGTCGGGCCATAGCGGCTGCCACCATGGTGGGGCTAAGTTTTTCGTTAAAGGCATATACATTGCCAGTTGAGTCTGTCACGGATGCGTCGAGAAACTCGATACCAGCGGGAGTTACTTGGTAGTGACCATCGGCATCTTTGGCGACATAAGGGTTGGAAGACTTCTTGGCTGGCTGAGCTGAACTCTTTGTAGGCTTGGCAGGTAATAATGGCATAATTGTCTCCCATAGTAGATCGTTAATTACTTCAATGCTCATGAGTGATCCGCTGCGGACACAGTCGATACGTTGGAAATCCTTTGGAAATAGTTGGCACAGGTCGTCATATACCTCCACGGCACGTTGCAAGTGAGATAGGTCTGCTTCATGCAAGTCACGCTTCTTGTCGGTATAGTTCCGTGTCTCTTTCTGGTCGACAAGCTGCTGGGCCGTCTCTGCTGGTACGCGCAGTACAATACTGCGGTCAGGCCGCGGGATCTTTAGCATGACAAACTCGAGATTATCCAGCCAGATAAAGTACCCCCGGCGCTCTTCGGCATTACTAAACTTAGTACCCTGGTGCGCCATGTTAGAACCGGTAAACCGGTTGGCGAGTACTACCTTGCCAGCATCCAACGCCTCACGAATAGCATTCGCTGCTTGGTACCGATCAAGGGCATAGAACAGCGATCCGGTATATGGACCAACGTCTTCGGCGCTGCCGTAGTTGCCGTTTAGATACTGTCGAACAAAGTAACTAGATTCTTCCTCGTACTGCGGGAAGTCAAATGTTGCAACGTCGTAGCCTTCGCGTTTCAGTCGTTCTGCAAGTAGCGCAAACTGCGTACCCTTGCCAGAACCATCCGTTCCTTCTATAACGAGGAACACGCCGCGTTGAGTTGACCCTTCTGCCTTTACCTCGTCTTCTACTGCCATCGTGCTTTTAAACCTTCAATCTCCACCGGTTTACGTCTTTGGTCTTTGTAGGCTCGTGGGAGCATCTGGTCAGGCGCCCAATTAGCGATAAGTTCGTCAAGATTGTCGCTGAGTCCGGGCTGGTACTTACCGCTGAGTTTGTTGTATTCGTCTTCTACTGGCCCCGTCTCATAGAACACCAACTGGGCAATACGTTCACCCACAGGTAATACGACACTTTCGTGTTGGTTCATGTTGTAGATCTCCATGGTCCAACGGTTGATATAGCCTGGGTCTCCCCAGCCAGCATCCAGACAAACAGCTACGCCGTTTCGTCCCCAGGTACTACGAGCTTGCATAGTGCTGGTGCCCGGTGCCTTGATACCGATAAATTCATGGGTGTGAGCCAGGATTCGTTCGCCAGGACGCAGTACAATAATTGGCTGGTCAGCAGGAATGTTTTCAAACAGCTGGCGGCCGTGTTTCTTTGCCCAGTCGGCGTGAATCTCTGCCTTGAGCGCGCCGCTAAAGTAGTCATCGACGGCGTCTTTATCAAACGGATTATAAAAACCACCTTCACTTGGTCGCTCAGTTCGGTAATACCAGTTACCTAAGGTCACATCAATACTGCTTCCCGCAATATGGTCTTCAATATACGGGTGAAACACGATATGCCCCGCACGGATGGCATCTTTTAGCTGCTTATTACTATATACTCCCATAACCCTCTCTCGTTCCATACTATTGTACGAAACAATTTGGCCTACAGGCAACAAGAGGGTGAAATATTACAACTATAATCCTAGAGGATATCTCGACCCTGTATTTTGGGGATTTTGGGAGCGTCAAAAGACAGACTTGAAGCTTGGTAGCGGCTTTTGAGTTCGTTGTTCTGTAAGTCCTGCCAGATATTAAACACGGCGTGATCGAGCGCTCCTAATTTGCCGTCGTTAATAACCGTCGTATCAACCGGCACCATAGACCGGAAGGCTTCAGTCGGGTCGCCGGCATCTTGTTGGTGGACATTTGGTCGCTCGACCGCCACGATATATCCCCCTGCTGCGTGAATTACCTGGCCGTCACTAGGATAACGAACTCCGCCAATAACAAATAGGTTGCATTCAGTTGCTGCTGCGTTGGCGGCTTGCCGTATGAGCTCGTCGTACCACAACGTCGGGCTTATATGTTTAGTCACATACGCTCCCAGCCATTGCAAGATTGTGCGGTACTGGTCTTTGTTTTCGGGTGTAATCTGCTGAGTAATAAGTGAGTGATCCTTCGCTACTAACTCGAGATATTCATTGAGCTTTTGGAAATCAGGGTCAGCCACAACTACTGGATTCGGACTGAGGTGAATTGGGGCAATCGTGCCATCGAAATGCGTGATGTCCTTTAGTATGTCGGGCAGTCCCGTCAGCCAGGCGTTAATGGCACTGGTATCTCCAACTTTGGGGTTGTAGACGGTGAAGCCTTTATTTAACTCATCCGCCACACGACTAATCAGCATACTCGATTCAGTATGCTGCGCAGGCGAGACTTGTCGTAGAAATGCCTCAGCCAGACTTGTCTTGCCGTGTCCAATAGCACCAGTAATTCCTAGAATAGTCATCCCCATTAGTATACTGGCTGTGCCCCAAAGTCCATAAAAATAGACCACTCGGAGTGAGTGGTCTATTACAGACTTAGTATTTAACTAAGTTTGTCTAGGTTAGTTAAGTTCAGTAGCCTGTACTTTAATGCTTGGACCCATGCTTGAGGTAACAAACACAGTCTTTACATATGAACCTTTAACGCTTGAGGGTTTTGCAGACTTAATGCTGGCAATAACAGCCTTAGCGTTGTCGGCAAGCTTTGCTTCACCGAAGCTTACCTTACCAATGCCGAGGTGTACGATACCGGTGCTGTCTACGCGGAACTCAACACGGCCAGCTTTAGCTTCTTCTACGGCCTTAGCAACGTTTGGTGTAACTGTACCGCTCTTAGGGTTTGGCATAAGGCCGCGTGGGCCCAGCAAACGTGCATACTTACCAAGCTTTGCCATCTGGGTAGGCACAGCGATCAGGACGTCAAAGTTAATGATACCTTTATCTAGATCCTTAGTGACTTCTTCAATACCTGCGATTTCTGCACCAGCTTTAGTGGCCTTAGCGGCATCATCAGCTTCTGCAAACACCGCAACACGTACGCTCTTACCAGTTCCGGCAGGAAGTACAAGGTTGCCACGAATGTTCTGGTCAGCATGACGTGGGTCAACATTCAAACGAATGTGCATTTCTACTGTTGCGTCAAACTTAGCAGGACTAGTCTTGGTTGCAAGACTAAGTGCTTCACTGAGTGAATACTCTTTGTCGGCTTCAACGAGCTTAGCTGCTTCACGGAAATTCTTACCCTTACGTTCGAGAACGCTACGAGTCTTTGGAGCTGGAGCCTTAGGCTTTTCTTCCTCGGTTTTTGCAGCAGCCTTACGTTCCTCTTTAGCTTCTTTCTCTTCGACTTCCTTGATAGCTTTTTCGCTGCGCTTACCAGCCTTAGCGGTAGCTTTCTTTGGTTCAGCTTTAGCTTCAACAACTTCAGGAGTTGTTTCGACTGCTTCAGCTGCCTCAACTACTTCTACTGCCGGCTCTTCGGCCTTGGTGGTTTTCTTGGCTTCTGCCATTGTGTATCCTTTCGTGGTGCAATCGACTCTCTTCTGAGCCTCCCACAATTAACTTTTATTACTATCCAGCTTCGTAACCAGTAACTGTTTGGTGGTATCTTGCTACCACTTCGGGTAGCAGTGTACCATCTTGGAGTCGGCTGGTTACTACTTCTGTGAGTTCAATAGCTAACGCCCCAGCTCGAGCTGGATCACGGTCTTGTACGACCATAAGTTGGTCTGCTACATCCAGGATTCCATCTGTGTCGGCCGCACTTGCGGCTGCCAGCCAGGGAGCTGAATCGAACTCACCAATCAAAGACATGATTAGCCTTCGATCTCCACGCCCATTGAACGAGCCGTACCAGCTACCATCTTCTTGACGGCTGGAATGTCGGTAGTGTTCATGTCGTGTGCCTTAGCTTCGGCGATTTCAGTCAATGCTTGGTCGCTGAGTTTCTTAGGGATCTTTTCACTGTTAGGCTTGCCAGAACCCTTCTTGATACCAAGCTTAGCTCGGATAAGGTCGTCGGTTGGGGCGCCTACTACGCGAAAGTCCATAGAACGGTCGTCGTAGATAGTTATATGCGCGGTAACGGTTGCACCTTGCATATCTTTAGTTGCATCGTTAAATGGATTAATGAAATCCATCATGTTTACACCGTACTGACCAAGGGTGCTACCAACGGGTGGAGCTGCACTGGCGCGGCCAGCAGGGATCTTCATTTTCAGGTTAGCTTTAACCTGTTTCTTATTAGCCATGAATATTCTCCGATATTTCTCAATTAGTTATTAGACAAAGCATTTGCCGGTGAAGCATCCGGCTTGTGCGTAACAGAGGTAATTATAGCATAAAATATTATCTTCTGTCTATAGTCGTTAGTAAGAGACCAGGTAGGTCATAGATATTCATGCCCAAATAAAAGTGACCCATTGCTGGGTCACTTTTCTAGCAATCGTTATTGCGATTAAACTTGGTCGTTGCTTGCGTTGTTCTTGCGACGTCGCAGCGCTGCCCATACACCCCCTGCTGCAAGACCGAGGTCAATAGCACCAGTACGGATTAGAGCCCAACCGCGCTCAGTCGGTCCATTCACTTCGGTAACGACGTTGTTAAGTTGCTTGCCTTCACCCGGATCAGTTGTGTAAGAATGTCCTTCAGTGACCCAATAGTCGCTCCAAGCTTCTACCTGTCGTCCATCTTTGGAATACTCAGTGTTTGTAGAGTCACTTGTAGCCATGGTCCATACACCATCAATGTTGGCCCAACCTGTTACTGCAATCAAGGCTGCTGCACCTGTTGCGCGAAGGATGTTTAGGTTCCGGTTACGTCGGCTTTCAAGAGTCGCAACGGCGTCTTGTCCGCGTTGGTGCTCGCCAAGGTCAACGGCAACTAGGTTAGTTGGTTGAGGATAATGGTTAGCGGTATTTGGTCCCTGAGGTGGTAGTGGTTGTCCCTGTGGGGGTGTTGGTACGTACACTGGTGGAACTGGTCCATGTCCTGGGTTCATAGGTGCTGCCATATTGATAAAACTCCTTAAATAATCAAACTATGGGCATATATTAAACCATAAGTTAAAAAAAGTCAAGTATGTTTTATAGAATACTTATGCTTGTTCAACAGAGACTGCTTCAGCCTGTTGAGCACGAATCTGTGACAACCTAGCGACGCTGTTAGCGTATTCAGTTGGAAATTCCGTTTCGCGCTCATAACCTGTAGCTGGATCAATCTGACTCATTAATAAGGCAGACATATCCTTAAGGGTCTGGACATGGTCTACTGGATCCAACTGGCTCGCTCGTTCTGCGGCAATTACTTCTCTGGAAATGGCAGCAGCACTTCGTGCCCTTGCGTGCGCAGCAGCACGTTGACGTCTTCGGTGTGACATATTACACGCGCTTAACTTGAAGACTGTCGAGCTCTACTGGTGTTTCACGACCAAACATATTGACCAGCACCTTGAGCTTGCCCTTTGCAGGGTCGATTTCGTTAATAGTACCGTCGAAGCTCTTGAAGGGACCATCGGTAATGTTAACGACATCGCCAATCTTGTAGTCGATCTTGTGCTTAGGTTGTTCAAGACCCATACGCTTGTTGATCTTTTCCATCTCATCTTCATCGATAGGGGTTGGTTCAGTGCCAGTACCCACAAAGCCAGTTACACCAGGAGTGTTACGGACAATGTACCAAGCATCTTCAGATAGTTTCATCTGTACGATAACGTAGCCTTGGAAGATACGCTTTTCTACTACCTTACGCTTACCGTTCTTGATCTCGATCATCTTCTCTTTAGGTACAAGAACTTGGTAGATCTTATCCTTCATATCAAGACTGTCAGCACGCTGACGGATGCTTTCGGCAACCTTTTCTTCGTATCCACTGTAGGTGTGAATGGCGTACCACTGTTTACTGGTATCGTATCGTTTAGTCATAGTATTTCTCCTGCTCTCTTTCTCTGATTTAGGCTATTTAAGTAGAATCTGTTCGAATAATTTATTAAGACCGTAATCTACCATCGTGATCATGAGCCCAAACACTACTGCGAATACAAATACGGCGAATGCTAGCTGCCAAGTTTCTTTGCGTCCAGGCCAGGTAACCTGTCGAAGTTCCTTCCATGAGTCACGGAAGTATCGTAGGAAAAGAATTGTAGCCAGTAAACGTCCAATAAAACGGATAGGTCGTGTCTTAAACGGGCGGAGGATGAAACGAAATGGCCGTGCGATCTTAGCTATGAACCCACCAATAACACGGAACGGAGTGCTTGCACGCCGGGCGGTATTACGTACCCGATGCTTTTTTGGAGCAGTGTTAGCTTCTTGCTCGCTACGCTCCCGAACGGTAGGTGAGGCTTTCTTAAGTACTCGCTTTGGTTTGTTGGCCATCCGAACTCCTTACAAATAAAAAACCTACTAATAGTAGTAGGTCGACATGTCAAGCATACCCCAGTTGTAAATAATCGTCAAGGAATGGTTACTTCTTGGATGATGGAATAAAGATTTCAAAGGTAGAACCCTTGTTAATCTCACTGTCCAGTTCAATACGAGCCCCCAGTAAACGAGACAACTTTGCGGTGACGTACAGGCCTAGCCCAGTACCATTATGCTGGCGAGTACGGAAGTCTTCTGACCGGAAGAACTTGTTAAATACTTTCTCCTGATCCCCTTTACTAATCCCAATACCAGTATCCTGTACGCTAAACATTACACCCTTGTCTGCTGCTTTAGCTCCAATGGTTACACTACCTTTGTCGGTGTACTTAATAGCGTTGGTGATAAAGTTCTGCAGAATCTCTTTGACGTATAGCTTACTGGAGTGGAGTAGTTCTAATTTGGGATCTATATGGGAATGGAGTTTTAGCCCCTTCTCATTGGCTTGGGACTCGTAGGTTTTCTCGAGCTCTAGTATAAGGTCATGGACGTTAATATCGGCTGTTTCCAGTGCTAACTTACCCCGTTCAGCTCGAGACAGCATGGACAAGTCATTGATCATTCCAGACAAAAAGGTTACCTGGTCATAGGCCTGTTGCAAACTACCGGTGATTTCTGCAGCCTGCGTCTGCTTCCCTGCAATTAACTGGGCATTGCTCAGATTACCTTCGGCAATGGCAATAGGGGTACGCAGCTCATGGCTAACCACGCTAATAAATTCGTCTCGTTCTTCTTCGAGCGACTTCTCATGGGTAATATCCCGAAGTACCACCACAAAACCCTGGTCCCCACTCTTGCCATAGCCGAGGTGTACCGGTGCAATGCTGATATACAGGTTAACCAAACTACCATCTTGGTAGGAGATCCGGTGGTCACGAGAAATGGTTGCGACGGTGTTCTTTTCGACAAGATGGGCTAAGGTTACGTCCTTATTCTCTTTGTCGATTAGTTTCAGAACTCGAGACAGGCTCGTGCCCTCACCGAGGTTGTTAATATCCAGTAGGTTCAGAGCTGCTCCATTACACAGAACCACCTTAAAGTTCTTGTCTACGGCTACGACGCCGTCAGCCATGCTATTAATAAGGCTTTTGAGACGTTCGCGTTCGAGGTTAGCAATTCCAGATTCGGCTTCTGTTTTCTTAGGCATAACCATATTATGCCACAGTTCCCCATCGCATTAGAAGCTGGGCTTATAGGCATGCAAGGCTTTACGCCGTTTCTTGGCTCCTGGTAGTGCTTCCTCGAAGATTCGCCAAAACTCCTCACCGTGGTGCAGTGCTTTGGTGTGGGTGAGTTCATGAATGAGTACGTAGTCAATTAACTCCCAAGGCAGTTGCATTAGGAACAGATTGAGCGTTATGGCTTGTTTGTTATCGCAACTACCCCAGCGAGCCTTGAGTTGTCGGACTTGTACGCTTGTGAAGCTAAAGCCAAGCTTGTCGGCTAGGGTTCGGAGTCGTTGGGGTAGCAAGTTCTCGGCCTGGGTGCGAAGTGCCTTAGTGGCCAGCTTCACGGCTGCCTCTTGCACATCTGCGCTGGTTTGGGTGTAGTTGTCTGGATAGGTTACCCAGAGTTCACTACCCTTTTGCCGGGTAGAAATAGTTTTGTTGTGGGCGCTGGACTGGAAATATAAGTGGTGGAATTTTCCTACAGCCATGCCATGAGTCAACCGAGTAGTCGGCTCTAAGTGCTCCAAAATCCATTCTCTCCGAGCTAGTGCAAAGGCAGCTCCAGCCTGGTACGGCGTCCACTTAGGAATAGTGACGCGCACCTTACCACCGGGACGAATGGTAATCCGCAATGACTTAGCGGTTGCGTGCTTAACGAGTTGCACCTCGCCGACGTCGGGTAGGGTGACGGTTTTCATGATTAATCTGTAGAACCTAAGTTAACGAATTAAGATGTTGCGACGGGTATTATCTACGCGGCCACCACGAAGTTGGTTAGGTACAAGGTTAACCAGGCCGGGCTTCACGACACTGGCAGAAGCAGGGTTAGTGCCAATAACGCCCATTTCATATAACTTCTTAATAATGGCGCTGCGCTGGGTGTTGAAGGTGTGCTTGCCGCTAATAACGGCATAGTCTTCATTCTTAGGGTTCTGCATGCTCTGCAGGTGTGTCTGGAAGGTCTCAGGGCTATAAGGAGTCGCATACTTGTCGTCGGATCGGCGACGGTCACGGTTAGACAGTCGTGCATAGGCACTGTCGCTGTCGATCTGGAGCCAAATAAGGAGTGGTTCTGCCTTAGCCTTACGGGCAATGTTACGGAGTTCACGGCGCATAGCGATGCGTGACGCGTTAGCATCGAAGATAACACTCATACCAGCTCCAAGGAATTCCTCAGTCATGTAGAGCATAAGGTGGTTTACGAGTTCATTCTCCTGCTTGTCGAATCGTGGTTCGGTAAACAGCTCACCACGGATACGGTCACCGTGTACGTGGGCTGCACTGAACGCATCACTTAGCTGTCGAGCGAAGTGAGTTTTTCCTGCTCCCGGGTACCCGTATAGCATGATGAGGACGGGCTTATTGGCACTGATCTTACTCATTCCATATATTGTATAACAAACTTGTGGATAGTTGAAAATGATAACACCGTGACACTCGAGTCATTTTCCGGTATTATTACTCCTGTTACGCCGAAGGGGCATAGTATAACGGCTAATATAAAGGTCTCCAAAACCTTAGATCGTGGTTCGATTCCACGTGCCCCTGCCACGTTTTTTCATGAATTTTACAGATTGATTTGTAGACTTTATTGCTACAAAAAAGTTCGATTCCATTCACCCAGTCCCCCATTATTCTTACATAATTGTTACGAGTTTAGGTTGTCTAAATAGCTGTAAATATTACGAAAAAGACAGCCAAGTCTTTATTACTGCTAATTCGAGGCCACTTACCAGAACTTGAAGATAATCATTGCAGCAATGACTATTGCCCAAATGATGGCGATAAATATATCTCCACCGTTGTCTACAAATTGTTGGATTTTTGTCTTCATATTCTTACTTAACTTGTAATCTTTGTAGTTAATCCTAAACCATGCCCAGTTCATAGCGATAACTGCGCTGTAGCAAAATATGCAGAAAATACAAATGTAGCCAATACGGAATGTGCTTTGCCATAAATACCA
>CALCZR010000045.1 GCA_937903325.1 uncultured Candidatus Saccharibacteria bacterium | reverse complement strand
CTTCACACGTCATACAATGGTCGGTACAGAGGGTTGCCAAGCCGCGAGGTGGAGCTAATCTCAGAAAACCGATCGTAGTCCGGATCGCAGTCTGCAACTCGACTGCGTGAAGTCGGAATCGCTAGTAATCGCGGATCAGAATGTCGCGGTGAATACGTTCCCGGGTCTTGTACACACCGCCCGTCACACCATGGGAGCGGGTTCTGCCAGAAGTAGTTAGCCTAACCGCAAGGAGGGCGATTACCACGGCAGGGTTCGTGACTGGGGTGAAGTCGTAACAAGGTAGCCGTATCGGAAGGTGCGGCTGGATCACCTCCTTTCTAGAGTGCGCTTGAATGTTGAGTGTCCACACTTATTGACTGTTAATGTAAAAGAACGCAGAAGAAGCGGCCGAGAAGTAAGTAGGTAGCTTGTTCGAGATTTGCCCGGTTAAGTAGTAATACAAATGGGGGTTTAGCTCATCTGGTAGAGCACCTGCTTTGCAAGCAGGGGGTGATCGGTTCGAGCCCGGTAACCTCCACCAATTGACTGGGGCTGTAGCTCAGCTGGTTAGAGCACCGTGTTGATAACGCGGGGGTCGTTGGTTCGAGCCCAACCAGCCCTACCAAATCGAAATAATAAATGTGAGTAGCGCGTGCGCTGTTGAGATTTGTTCTTTCGAAACGAAAGCAAAGTAATTAAGTAGTATCGTTCTTTAACAATTGAGAAGAAGTAAAGTAGAAATAATCAAAATTATTTCGTAGAGGAGTTGATGATGGAAATCATTAACAAATTTATGGAAGGGTTGTGATTGTATCGAACAAACAATGTATTAAAAAGAGTTTGAAAAGCGCTGTTGAAAGACAGCAATTTAGAAAATCAAATTCCTTGAGATACGGCAACGCTAAAGTAATACTCATATAGTAGTAAAGAACTATAACTAGTTTTTAGTGATGAACCTAGATTCAGTAATGAAGCTAGACACTAGAAATCAAAGTTATAGGGACAAGTGACTAAGTGCACATGGTGGATGCCTTGGCGATATCAGGCGATGAAGGACGTAGTAGCTTGCGATAAGCTGCGGGGAGTGAGCAAACACACCGTGATCCGCAGATTTCCGAATGGGGAAACCCGGCCGTAAGGTCATTGCATACTGAATACATAGGTATGCAAAGCGAACGTGGCGAACTGAAACATCTAAGTAGCTACAGGAAAAGAAATCAACCGAGATTCCCAAAGTAGTGGCGAGCGAAATGGGAAGAGCCTGCATGATTTAGCAGATTTCATAGTGGAACGGATTGGAAACTCCGGCCATAGAGGGTGATAGCCCCTTACACGAAATGATCTTTGTGGAACTAAGTATGCGACAAGTAGGGCGGGACACGTGAAATCCTGTCTGAACATGGGGGGACCATCCTCCAAGGCTAAATACTCGTAATCGACCGATAGTGAACCAGTACCGTGAGGGAAAGGCGAAAAGAACCCCGGGAGGGGAGTGAAATAGAACCTGAAACCGTGTGCATACAAACAGTCGGAGCGGACTTGTTCCGTGACGGCGTACCTTTTGTATAATGGGTCAGCGACTTACATTCAGTGGCGAGCTTAACCGCATAGGGAAGGCGCAGAGAAATCGAGTCCGAATAGGGCGACAGTCGCTGGGTGTAGACCCGAAACCAGATGATCTACTCATGGCCAGGATGAAGGTGCCGTAACAGGTACTGGAGGTCCGAACCCACTAACGTTGAAAAGTTAGGGGATGAGCTGTGGGTAGGGGTGAAAGGCTAAACAAATCTGGAAATAGCTGGTTCTCTCCGAAAACTATTTAGGTAGTGCCTCAAGTATCACCAACGGGGGTAGAGCACTGTTATGGCTAGGGGGTCATCGCGACTTACCAAACCATTGCAAACTCCGAATACCGTTGAGTGCGAGCTTGGGAGACAGACATCGGGTGCTAACGTCCGGTGTCAAGAGGGAAACAACCCAGACCGCCAGCTAAGGTCCCAAAGTATAGCTAAGTGGAAAACGAAGTGGGAAGGCTAAAACAGTCAGGAGGTTGGCTTAGAAGCAGCCACCCTTTAAAGAAAGCGTAATAGCTCACTGATCGAGTCGTCCTGCGCGGAAGATGTAACGGGGCTAAGCCAGTTACCGAAGCTGCGGATTTGCAATTTATTGCAAGTGGTAGGAGAGCGTTCTGTAGGCCTGTGAAGGTGTCTGGTAACGGATGCTGGAGGTATCAGAAGTGCGAATGCTGACATGAGTAGCGATAATGGGAGTGAAAAGCTCCCACGCCGTAAGCCCAAGGTTTCCTGTTCAACGTTCATCGGAGCAGGGTGAGTCGGCCCCTAAGGCGAGGCAGAGATGCGTAGCTGATGGGAAGCAGGTTAATATTCCTGCACCGTCGTATGATGCGATGGGGGGACGGATCGCGGAAGGTTGTCAGGCGGTTGGAAGAGCCTGTTCTTGACTTGTAGAAGGTGCTTAGGCAAATCCGGGCACATAATTCAAGGGGTTGAGACGAGTGAATTAATTCACGAAGCAATCGGAAGTGGTTCCAAGAAAAGCCTCTAAGCTTCAGTCATACGAGACCGTACCGCAAACCGACACAGGTGGGCGAGATGAGTATTCTAAGGCGCTTGAGAGAACTCGGGAGAAGGAACTCGGCAAATTGGTACCGTAACTTCGGGATAAGGTACGCCCTTGTAGTTTGACCCCCCTGCGGGGGAAGGATGAAAGGGTTGCAATAAACTGGTGGCTGCAACTGTTTAATAAAAACACAGCACTCTGCAAACACGAAAGTGGACGTATAGGGTGTGACGCCTGCCCGGTGCTGGAAGATTAAATGATGGGGTGCAAGCTCTTGATTGAAGTCCCAGTAAACGGCGGCCGTAACTATAACGGTCCTAAGGTAGCGAAATTCCTTGTC
>CALCZR010000044.1 GCA_937903325.1 uncultured Candidatus Saccharibacteria bacterium | reverse complement strand
GTCGTCAGCTCGTGCCTTGAGGTGTTCGGTTAAGTCCGTTAACGAGCGCAACCCATGTCGTTAGTTATTATGTCTAACGAGACTGCCTGAGTTAATCAGGAGGAAGGTGTGGATGACGTCAAATCAGCATGGCCCTTATGTCTGGGGCTACACGCATGATACAATGGTCGGTACAAAGAGTCGCGAACCTGCGAAGGTAAGCTAATCTCATAAAGCCGATCTCAGTCCGGATTGTAGGCTGCAACTCGCCTACATGAAGTTGGAATTGCTAGTAATCGTGAATCAGATATGTCACGGTGAATATGTTCCTGGGTCTTGTACTCACCGCCCGTCAAAGCATGGAAGATGTACCTACCGGAAGTCCCTTAAGTAATATGAGGGCCCATGGTAGAGACATTGACTGGGCTTAAGTCGTAACAAGGTATCCGTACGAGAACGTGCGGATGGACTACCTCTTTTATTTGAAGCCTTCACCTTCTTTGTGTACTGATTATTATAAGAGCATGCTCTTGTACATAATCTAAGAAAAAGTTGTGATGAGTAAAAAGCAATTAGTAGTGAGAGTGTACACAAAAGCGATGGAAGAAATACTACATTAATGCATACAGTGAATGCCCTGACATCTATACCCGACGAAGGACGCGCAAAACTGCGATAAGCTTGGAGAAGCCGTTAAGAGGCGTTATACTTCAAGATTTCCGAATGGGGAAACCCCTCCTTTTAAGGAGACTCGCCTATGGCGAGAGGACACTCTGTGAACTGAAATATCTCAGTAGCAGAGGAAAAGAAATCAAATATGAGATTCCCTGAGTAGTGACGAGCGAAACGGGAACAGTCTAAACCACCCCACTGTAAGGACAGACCGTTGGTGCGGTGGTGTTGCGAGGTGTATTTACTGCAATCTGTGAAGCAGACAATGTTTTGTACGGCGAGGAAAAATTACCTGGGAAGGTAAGCCAAAGAGGGTTACAGCCCCGTATTCGAAAGCTCGTACATATGTTGCAATACATCCTCAAGTAAAATCGGACACGTGAAATCCGGTTCGAATCTGGGTCGACCATGATCCAAGACTAAATACTATAGGTGATCGATAGCGAACTAGTACCATGAGGGAAAGGTGAAAAGAACCCCGAGAGGGGAGTGAAATAGAACCTGAAACTGTATGCTGATGAAGAGTGGGAGCATATGGAGCAATCCATTTTGTGACCGCGTACTTTTTGTAGAACGGACCAACGACTTAGTTGTATGTGGCGAGGTTAAGGAAGAAACATCCGGAGCCGAAGCGAAAGCGAGTCTGAATAGGGCGCTAAGTCACGTACACTAGACCCGAAACCGGGAGAGCTACCCATGAGCAGGATGAAGTGGTGAGAAATCACTATGGAGGTCCGAACCATTTAGAGCTGCAAGTCTATTGGATGACATGTGAGTAGGAGTGAAAAGCTAATCGAGCTGGGAGATAGCTGGTTCTCCGCGAAATATATTTAGGTATAGCCTCATAAAGCAACAGTCTGAGGTAGGGCTCTGATAAGGTGAGCGGGTCGCGAGACTTAGCAATCCTTGATAAACTTCGAATGCAGACTGCCAAGTATTATGAGAGTCAGACAGTGACGGAGAAGCGCCATTGTCAAAAGGGAAACAGCCCAGATTCCTGTCTAAGGTCCCCAAATATACACTCAGTGGAAAAGGAGGTGAGGTTACTGAGACAACCAGGATGTTGGCTTAGAAGCAGCCACTCATTCAAAGAGTGCGTAATAGCTCACTGGTCGAGTGATCTTGCGCCGAAAATTCAACGGGGCTTAAGTGTATTACCGAAGACGGAAACTTCAATTTTATTGGAGTGGTAGCGGAGCGTCCTCTATGCTGATGAAGGTGAGTCGTAAGGCTTGCTGGAGGTACGAGGAGTGAAAATGTTGGTATGAGTAACGCGAACAGAATGAAAACTTCTGTCACCGAATGCCCAAGGTTTCCTATCCTACGTCAGTCGTGGTAGGGTTAGTCGGTCCTAAGGGATACCCGAAAGGGGCACCCGATGGATATCTGGTTAATATTCCAGAACTATTTATGAAAGGTTATTACCTATGTGGGGACGCATCGCAAGTATTGGACAGGCTCATGGATATGCCTGATTGGTATTGCTTCTGGTTACGCAGGAAAATCCACGTAACAATACAGGAGGGATATTGATTTTTATCGGAAAGGTTCTTCGGAACAAATACGGTAAAATCCTATAATACAAAGGTGTCAAGAAAAGCCACTCTGGGACGATCATAAATAACCGTACCGCAATCGAACACTCGTGGGTGGGTGTGAGTACACTAAGGTGGACGGGATAACTATGCTTAAGGAACTCTGCAAAACAGCGGTCGTAACTTCGGGATAAGACCTGCCTGGAGAGTAATTTACTCTTCAGGCCGCAGCTAACGAGCCCAGGCGACTGTTTACCAAAAACACAGCTCTCTGCAAACACGTAAGTGGAAGTATAGGGGGTGATGCCTGCCCAGTGCCAGAAGATTACGGGGAGGGGTGCAAGCTCTGAACTTAAGTCCTGGTGAACGGCGGCCGTAACTATAACGGTCCTAAGGTAGCGAAATTCCTTGTCGGG
>CALCZR010000043.1 GCA_937903325.1 uncultured Candidatus Saccharibacteria bacterium | reverse complement strand
GTAGATAGTAACTGCTTAGCCCTAGCGTATTAAACCGTAGATCGTAGTTTTTCAGTCCGTGGATAGTAACTGCTTAGCCCTAGCATATTAAATCGTAATATACTCAGTCCGCAGTCAGTACCCCATAAAAATAAATCCCCTTACCCCCTTGCCCACTGCCTCTCCCCCTAGCTACGATCTAATCAACAGAGGAGACCCCCGCATGTTCGACGACCTCGACTTAGACCTCCCCCCGCTGGACCTCCCAGTGGACAACCCGATTGCCTTAATGGCAACTCCTACTACCCACTTATGGCCAATTGCGTTCATACGTGATTTAGCCCTTGGGCTTGACTCCGAAGAAGACGTTCTTGAACGACATAGCATATCTAAGGATGACTACGACCGAATCGTAAACCACCCGCGGTTCAGATCGGAATTTCACTCCGTACTGACCTCCCTTCAACAGTCAGGACAATTATTCCGCGAACGAGCCAGGATGCAGGCTGAAGACTACCTTGCGAAGATCGACAATATAGTCAACGACCCAAACACAGACTACAAAACTGTGCTCGCAGCAATTGACAAAGTAGTCGGGTGGTCTGGGCTCGCAGCGAAAACCCAAGCAGATACTGGCGGGGCTACGCAGGCTAACGTACAGATTAATATAAACCTATGAACATCCATCTCCGTGATCCCCAGTACGTTTTGGGCGCCCGCGCTGAATCGGTCGATACGCTCTTAGCAATCGCCGGCGGGCTATTTTCAGTAGACGTGATGTTCTTTAGCTCGTCTCTACCCCCCGCCGCGCTAACTGCACTCCCACCCTCCTCGTGGGCCGTATGGTCTATCATCACTGTGTTCATGACGATTGGTCGCATCCTGTGGCCCACAAACCCCGGGATAGTGATAATTACGGCTACTAGGTTTCTACAGTGTGTGTTCTGGTGCGCGTTAGCCCTAGCATACTATCACTCCTCTAACGCATACTCCGCTACCGTATTCGTACTAGCATTTGCCGGCGGATCGTGCTGGTCGCTCACAAGGAGTGATTAATGGACTCCTTATCGGATATAATCAAAGCGTTGGAATCTAACCCCGGAGCAGGTGGACTTACCCTCGGAACCATGCTCATCTTGTATCGTATAGCCCGTAACGTACGAGCAGATAATCGCGAGGATAACGTGCAGAGGCAGATCGACGAGTGGTATAAAAAGATAGCGGATTCCGTAGACTCGCTTAACGCGCAGATACGCGCGTTGCTCGCAGAAAACGCGCAGTTAAAAGCGGAAGTAGCCGTGCTGAAATCGCAATTAGAGGAGAAACAGGATGACGTACCAAAGGCTCAGTAGGCTACGCGCATACCGTACTGGGTTGGCCGAAGACTTGGCTACCCTCCGTACCTTCGTAGGAACCGAAGAATCTCACGGAATTAGTGAAGCCGAGCGGCAGACAATCGTAATGAGCGATTTACTCGACATCCTCAACAAGCGCGTGGAGTTACAAAATGGCAGCAAATGATTACCAAGTAGGCGGAACGCACTACAAAGACATGGGCGTCGAGCCCTGGGACGTAATTGATACATGGCCGATAGAGCAGCAGGTTGGCTACTATCGCGGTAACGTCCTCAAGTATACGATGCGTATGGGAACGAAAGGCGCACCCACTGATGACCTTCGTAAAGCAGAACACTACGCCCGTAAATTAAGCGAGGTGTTGACACGCGCGCACTCCCCGATCAGTCTTGATACTGTCGGTGCCGTTCCACTGTGTGCTAACCTCCCGATGAGCAAGTAACTCTCATGGACCCCCGCACATGACCCCGGCCATCAACGCCCTCTATGTCCGATCCTCGCAGGGAGCCGGGGTCGTCCAGAACACCGCGCAGCGGCTCGATCTGCCGGTCTGCCTCGTGGCGGCCATCGTCCTCGTGGAGAGCGCAGGAGAGCCGCTGGCGGTTCGATTCGAGCCCCCCTACAGGTACTACTGGGACAACCACTCCGGGGCCGCCTACCGCCGCGTTACGCCCGCTGAACGGGCCTCGGAGACGGCCCCGCCTGACTTCGCCGCCCTGCCGTCGATCGGCTCGCGGGACACCGAGTGGGCGTTGCAGGCGGCCTCGTGGGGGCCGATGCAGGTGATGGGGGCCGTGGCTCGCGAGCTTGGGTTCCGCGGGTGGTTCCCCGCCCTCTGCACCTGGCCTGCGGGCGTGGAGTATGGCGCCAACCACCTGCGTAAATTGCGGAACCGCTTCTTGGACCAGTACGGATGGGAAGGAGTAGCCGCCGCTTACAATGCCGGGTCTCCGAACCGCCGGGACAATGGTCAGTGGGCGAACCAATCGTATGTAGATAAAGTCCGCGCTATGGGCGGATTTGAGGGCCTGTGATATGTCGCGTAAAATTTACCTCCCCGTGCTTGGCATATGGGAAGATATTGACGACGTTACACTATTGAATGGTGTGCCGAAAGTAGCGTCGGATGGGTCACTTGTAGACTCCTCCGGAGCACCGATTTCGGTGGCTGCTGCCGCTCGGTTCCCATCGGTAGCCGTTAGCGGGGCTTCTATTTCGTTAACTATCGCTCATATCGGCAAACTGGTATGTGTTACTACAGGAGCCTCAGATAGCGCGGTTTCATTACCAGCGTCTGCTACTAATGGTGATACACTTATCACCGCGAAAGCCGATACTGGAGCCGGGAAAGTAAATATCAGTTCCGATACAGCGTGGCTGATAGCGCAGGACGATGTAGTGCAGTGGGTGTATAATGGAAGCGCATGGGCCGCATTGGATTGGCGTATATCTCCCGTACGCCAAGTGTTTACTGCTACAGGTGCCTACACCCGCCCGCCGCTATCGCGATACGTGTATCCGAAGCTGATCGGCGGCGGCGGCGGCGGCGGCGGAGGCAGGAAGGGCGCGGCTGGTAGTGTGCGTTGTGGCGGTGGCGGCGGACAGGCCGGCGGCTATTCGGAGCGGTTGTTCCCAGCGGGATTACTCGGGGCGCCGCTGACGCAAGTGCCGGTTACGATCGGCGCAGGCGGTATTGGCTTTGACCTCGCCGCCTATTTGACCGCGCCCGCCAGCCCCCCTTCTTTTTGGCAGTATGGGGGATTACCGCCACTCAGCCAGCAGCACGGGGTGGGCTGGTTGCACCTCAGCCTGCCCAACCCGCGCGTCAAGTCACGCTGTTGCAGCGCAAGTCCGGCAAGTTAGGCGAAGGGCTGGGCAAAACCACTGGCTGGATTCACCGCGCGGCACTCAAAATGAAAAACGTGGAGATGATCGCGGGCGTCAATTACGAGCGCATTGGCGACGAAGGCCTGTTCGTGGCGTATGACAGCGTCGAGTTCCTCGCGCCGGTCAGGGCAGGAGATCGGAAG
>CALCZR010000042.1 GCA_937903325.1 uncultured Candidatus Saccharibacteria bacterium | reverse complement strand
TTACGCTTTCTTTAAAGGATGGCTGCTTCTAAGCCAACCTCCTGGCTGTCTATGCACTCTCACATCGTTTTCCACTTAGTGTAATCTTTGGGACCTTAGCTGATGGTCTGGGCTCTTTCCCTCTCGACTACGGAACTTATCTCCCGCAGTCTGACTCCCGTGCTTAGCTGTAATGGTATTCGTAGTTTGAGTGGGTTTGGTAATCTGGTAGGACCCCTAGCCCAATCAGCGCTCTACCCCCATTAAGGAACACACGAGGCTATACCTAAATATATTTCGAGGAGAACCAGCTATCACCCAGTTTGATTAGCCTTTCACTCCGATCCACAAGTCATCCCAAGACTTTTCAACGTCAACGGGTTCGGCCCTCCACTAGGTATTACCCCAGCTTCAGCCTGCTCATGGATAGATCACTGGGTTTCGGGTCTAATGCAACAAACTAAACGCCCTATTAAGGCTCGCTCTCACTGCGGCTGCGTTGCTGAACAACTTAACCTTGCTTGCTACATTAACTCGCTAGCTCATTATGCAAAAGGCACGCCGTCACTTGCGCTCCGACTGTTTGTAAGCGTACGGTTTCAGGTCTATTTCACTCCCCTCAACGGGGTTCTTTTCACCTTTCCCTCACGGTACTTCTACACTATCGGTCACTAGGGTGTATTTAGCCTTGGAAGATGGTCCTCCCAGATTCAGACAGGGTAACACGTGTCCCGCCTTACTCGGGTACAGATCTACCATATTTTGACTTTCGAATACGAGGCTATCACTCTCTATGGCCGGGCTTCCCAACCCGTTCTTCTAGTCATCCTATGGCGTTATGATCTGCCCCACAACCCCGAAGGGAAATCCCTTCGGTTTGGGCTACACCGATTTCGCTCGCCACTACTTTCGGTATCTCGTTTGATTTCTTTTCCTCCAGGTACTTAGATGTTTCAGTTCCCTGGGTTTGCTCTGGCAGGCTATGTATTCACCTGACAGTACCGCCGAAGCGGTGGGTTTCCCCATTCGGAGATCCCCGGATCAAAGCTTGCTTAGCAGCTCTCCGAGGCTTATCGCAGCTAACCACGTCCTTCATCGCCACCTAGTGCCAAGGCATCCGCCGTACGCCCTTAATAGCTTCTTGTTCTTGCTAGTTTTTCACTTCAAAGAACCTTGGTTTTCTTTACTATATCTTATGCAATTGTCAAAGATCTGAGATTGTATGAACTCTCTCAAAGCTGAATAGTCTTTCCGATCAAGCACGAAAACTGATTAACCTGGATGAACTCTTGTTACCAAGAGACATCTATCCTTAGAAAGGAGGTGATCCAGCCGCAGGTTCCCCTACGGCTACCTTGTTACGACTTCACCCCAATCGCGACCACAACCTTGGTATGCTGCCTCCGAAGTTAGCTCACATACTTCTGGTTATGACCACTTTCGTGGTGTGACGGGCGGTGTGTACAAGGCCCGGGAACGTATTCACCGCTGCTTGCTGATCAGCGATTACTAGCGATTCCAACTTCATGAAGTCGAGTTGCAGACTTCAATCCGGACTGAGACAGTGTTTTACCGATTAGCTCCACCTCACGGTTTCGCAACAGTTTGTTCCTGCCATTGTAGTACGTGTGTAGCCCTACCCGTAAGGGCCATGAGGACTTGACGTCATCCCCGCCTTCCTCCGGTTTAACACCGGCAGTCTCCCTAGAGTCCCCAACTTAATGATGGTAACTAAGGACAAGGGTTGCGCTCGTTATTGGACTTAACCAGACATCTTACGACACGAGCTGACGACAGCCATGCAGCACCTATCTCCGAGTCACCGAAGTGACGTTTACATCTCTGCAAACTTCCCGGGATGTTAAGGGTAGGTAAGGTTCTGCGCGTTGCTTCGAATTAAACCACATACTCCACCGCTTGTGCGGGCCCCCGTCAATTCCTTTGAGTTTTAGCCTTGCGACCGTACTCCCCAGGCGGGATACTTAATGCGTTAGCTTTGGTACTCAGGAGGTTAATTTCCCAAACACCTAGTATCCATAGTTTACGGCGTGGACTACCAGGGTATCTAATCCTGTTTGCTCCCCACGCTTTCGC
>CALCZR010000041.1 GCA_937903325.1 uncultured Candidatus Saccharibacteria bacterium | reverse complement strand
CTCTTCCGATCTACTGATGAACGGGAACGCATTGCTACCGCCGAGGCCGGCGAGAAGATCGGCGGATGCGTCGGGGGAGATGAGGTCGGCCAGTTCAGCGAGAAGTTTCGAGTCAATCATTTCGATTACGCCTTGTTGAATTTAACAACACGCTCGGTAGTAACAGTAACACCGGGCAGCTTCGACATATCAAGAGTATCACCTACTACAGCACTGATGCCGGAGGCATTCAGAGCTTTGTTTAAGATACTGAAGTCCCCCCTAGCTAGAATCCACTTATATACCTCCGCCCAATCAGTTGCGGTAAACCGACGTTTAGTCTCGAAGTGGGTGTTCGCTACCCCACGGTTCGTTACTGACTCCACTCCTAGCGTATCCATTTGCCCCGCGGCCCATTGCTCCAATTCCTTCTGCCGCGCCTTGATCTTCTCTACCTGTGAGTCACAGCCGCCTTCCAAGGCGCTCTTCATCTCACGCAGCCGCAGGTACTCCCGCTGCGCCGCCTCCATCGAATCCGGAACCTCCGAACTTACTACTACATCCCCGGTTTCAAAACCGTAGTGCTGCATGAGCCATACGAGTTGGTTTTTCAGCCGCTCTCGGAACTGCGCATCGCCATTATCTACTGCGGACGCCGTACGCGCTAGCGCGGCAATTACCCGGTCTGGTGTAACGTCGGTCACTTATGTTTACCCCCTAACCTGCGTGGGCTGAACGCTCTGCGTCCAGGGCCGTATTTCTTTACTCGCTTATAAACCCCTCCATACGACATGTTTAGCTTAATCGCCCAGTCTAGCAGTGTCAATCTGTTTCCATCAAACTCGTACGTAGTTTCTCTGTCTCGTCGCATGTTCTCTTCCTCCACACAAACGCCCTCGGGTTTTTCGTTCCGACGGCTCGCTCACCTTCTACCGCCCCGCGTTCGCGTAGCCATGATAACGCAGGGCTTACATCTGATCTAGCCATGTCGAGGATTTCTGCGATTTCTGCGCAGGTAATCCCTTCTTCCGGTATCAGTTGTAGTACCTGCGCGCATAGAGACTTTTTACTCGTCGCAGGTGTTACCGGAACCAGCGATAGTACCCCGGATGTAACTCGAACCTCACCGCGCTTAATTAAGAAATCTACTACACCCCACGCTTCATACACCGGCATGCGAAGCTCTACACCGACGGTCTCTGTTGTAATATGCCGACCGTCCGCGATTAAGCGAAGTAAGGCCCGGACCGGGTGAGACGCCATAGTAAAACTCATACTGCGGTCTCCGAGTTCATGGTGTAGTGCGTAGCCATTAGGATCGTGTTGAATGCTTCGGGGTCGAGTAGCTTCCGTGCTGTTTCCATGAATATAGTAGCTTCGAGCGTAGGCGTCAAGACTTTTGTAGCCATGCTAATCGCTGTACGACGTACTGCAACGGCCTCCTGCGCCCGCCGACGCCAGTCCGACTCGCCGGGGTTATTGGCTAACTGTAGCTCGATCTTACGGATTTCGTCCTTCACGGTACGAATCAAGGTGCGCAGTTCTTCCGGCGTCATGCGCTCGAAAGGACGTTCGAGTTTCACTCTAAAATCTCCACGTAAGTTCGTACGCAATCGTCGTTTAATAGATCGAAACATCCTATTCCAGGAATCCTAACTTCGTAGATTACGCGGGGCATATCAGGCGGCCCACATTCTATGTACGTAACTTGCACTACCGTACCTATTCTAGCCCCTAACAACGATCTCAGTAGAACCCCGAGTTTCATTTCTCCGACGTTCATATCACTCCTCTCCATGATGCCCCGTAAGTAAGTCTAGGATGGCTTGTTGCAGCCGGCCTTTTTCTTCCAAGGACTTATAGACCTTGCGTTCCACTGAAGTCGCAGATATACGTACGATCGTCATGTGGTTCTTTTGCCCCGGCCGTTTGATGCGGGCGTTCGCCTGTTCGTAGGTTTCGTTCGACGCATAGGGGGCGTACCAGATTACCGTGCTCGCAACTTCCAGGTTTATCCCGTGGGACATCGCTCGCGGGTGAGCCACTATAATCTGTGCCTCTCGTCGGCTCTTTGTCCTGAAGTCACTGAAAATTTTCGACCGCGCAGCGTCCGATACTGACCCGTCTATCACGGATACGCCGTATCCGTCCGTCTTTAACTGAGATAATAGCACGCCGATTACGGAAGTAAACGGCACGAACACGATCACTTTCTCATCACAGGCGTCGATGATCTCCCGTATAGCGTCGTATCGCGGCTTCACATCAAGTAATGCGACCTGTTTATCTTCTCCGTATATAGCGCCACATGCCGCCTGAATGAGTTTGTTAGCGAGGACGGCGGCGTTAACCGCCGTGATGTTTACCCCCTTAACCTCCGTGCAGGACTCATCCAGCAGTTGCTTATGATGCTTCCGCTGTTCGTCTGTAAGGTCAACTGTCAGGTCAATATAGGACACGGGCGGTAGGTCGATACAGTCCTCTGTTCGGAACCGCACGCACGGGCGCATGTATTTCGCTACGATCTCCTCTGCGCCCTCCCGTGGTTCCCACTTAAACTGCGTGACTTTCCGCATCACCATGTCGCGGAATGTACCGTAGCTTACTCCAGTTGACTTCGGACGAATCAGTTCTATTTGATGGTACGCATCCGTTGGTTCGTTCGGCGTCGGCGTCCCGGTCATCCCCCACACCCAAGTAGCGGTGTCCGTGAGCGTCTTTATAGCCTTATACGCTCCTGTCTTATTACGGGCTACCTGCGCTAGCTCGTCGATAACTACCATGTCAAACTGACCACGAAGTAGCTCCGCTCGGACCCGAACGCTTTCAGCGTTGAGGATACATATCCTGGCCCGCTTCGCTAGTTTTTCCTTACAAATGCTTGGGGAGCCGCGGAGGATATCGTGCGACAAATGCGGGAAGTTAAGGAATATCGTTGACCCCCACACGTCTTTCAACGTCGATCGCGGGGAGATAATAAGCACGCGGTTTACCTGCTTCGCGCGAATCAGGTAGTCGATGGCCCATAGGACGGCAAGGGTCTTGCCGGTGCCCATCCCGTTAAGCACGAACATACGCCGATATACAGTACACATATCGGCAGTAATTCGCTGATGCCGCATCGGGGTATACGGGCCACACCAGTTATATCCGTAATGGATAGGGCTCGGCGCTGCGATGTTCATGTTACGAAGGAGTCGCACTGCATCCAAGGTGTGCGGGATCGCAACTACGTCTACCCCCTCCACCTTCGCCCGCTTCGTGTTCGGAAGAGTCGCCAACTCCGGCTGATCCGGAATGATAATGTGCTGCTTAATTACTTTCATCGAGGAATTCCAAGTAATTAGTGGCTACGTACCAATCGTGTGAATACCCCGGGATACTGCATAAATACGTATCAGAGAACGGAGATTTGCCGTACACCCGAACCATAGTTCCTTTCGACGCTGTGTATGTTTCGCGCCCCGCAAATAGATCAATATCACGTCTAAGTCTCGCCAGTCTCATCTAA
>CALCZR010000040.1 GCA_937903325.1 uncultured Candidatus Saccharibacteria bacterium | reverse complement strand
ATTTCGCTACCTTAGGACCGTTATAGTTACGGCCGCCGTTTACTGGGGCTTCGATTCAATGCTTCGCTTACGCTAACATCCCCTCTTAACCTTCCAGCACCGGGCAGGTGTCAGGCCATATACGTTATCTTTCGATTTTGCATAGCCATGTGTTTTTGTTAAACAGTCGCCTGAGCCATTTCTCTGCGGCCCTCCGAAGAGGGCACCCCTTTTTCCGAAGTTACGGGGTTAATTTGCCGAGTTCCTTAACCGTGAATCACTCGAGCACCTCAGGATTTTCTCCTAGACAACCTGTGTCGGTTTTGGTACGGGCTTTTGTAGATTAAGCTAGCGGGTTTTCTTGGCAGTCTGATTAGGATCACTATCCCATTGTCCGAAGACTCTGAGTACTATCACCTTCGACATTCGTTGCGGATTTGCCTACAACAAATATATCTACAAGCTTTAACGAACTATTCCGTCAGTTCGCGGATCTTTCACTCCTGCGTCACCACATCGCTCTACAAAAGGTACAGGAATATTAACCTGTTGGCCATCGAATTCGCTTCTTCGCTTATCCTTAGGTCCCGACTAACCCTGATCCGATTAACGTTGATCAGGAAACCTTAGTCTATCGGTGGGCGGGTTTCTCACCCGCCTTATCGTTACTTATGCCTACATTGGCTTTTCTAAACGCTCCAGCAAAACTCACGTTTCACCTTCTGCGCACTTAGAATGCTCCCCTACCACTTACATCTCTTGATGTAAATCCATAGCTTCGGTACTAGATTTGATGCCCGTTTATCATCCGCGCTCGATCGCTCGACTAGTGAGCTGTTACGCACTCTTTAAATGAATGGCTGCTTCCAAGCAAACATCCTAGCTGTCTTTGCGATTGAACCACGTTTGTTCAACTTAATCTAGATTTGGAGACCTTAGCTGATGGTCTGGGTTCTTTCCCTCTCGCCCTCGGACCTTAGCACCCAAGGGCTCACTCCCGAGAAACATGTCTGTAGTATTCGGAGTTCATCTGAGCTCGGTAGGATTTGACTCCCCCTCACCCAATTGGTAGCTCTACCTCTACGACACTCTTACTCGAGGCTGTTCCAAAAAACATTTCGGGGAGTACGAGCTATCTCCCAGTTTGATTAGCCTTTCACCCCTACACACAACTCATCCGGTAGCTTTTCAACGCTAATCAGTTCGGTCCTCCAGTACCTGTTACGGCACCTTCAACCTGGCCATGTGTAGATCACTAGGTTTCGCGTCTATCCCCACTGACTTTCGCCCTATTCAGACTCGCTTTCGCTGCGGCTCTGTCCGTACGCGGACTTAACCTTGCCAGTGAGGTATAACTCGTAGGCTCATTATGCAAAAGGCACGAGGTCGCTTGCGCTTCCTCCGCTTGTAGACGTATGGTTTCAGGTCCTATTTCACTCCGCTGTTCGCGGTTCTTTTCACCTTTCCCTCACGGTACTTGTTCACTATCGGTCATTCAGTAGTATTTAGCCTTACCAGATGGTGCTGGCAGATTCCCACAGGATTTCTCCGGTCCCGCGGTACTCAGGATACTGTTAGGTAACATAAATATTTCATGTACAGGACTATCACCTTCTATGGAGCAACTTTCCAGATGCAATTCCATTATATTTATGTATTCCACGTTACAGTCCTACAACCCTCAAGCAGCACGCCACTTGAGTTTGGGCTATTTCCCGTTCGCTCGCCACTACTTAGGAAATCACTGAATTGTTTTCTCTTCCTCCGGGTACTTAGATGTTTCAGTTCCCCGGGTTCGCCCCCTTTCGGGTATCCCGTCTTCAACGGGATGGGTTTCCCCATTCGGAAATCTACGGATCACAAGTCATTTGCGCCTCCCCGTAGCTT
>CALCZR010000039.1 GCA_937903325.1 uncultured Candidatus Saccharibacteria bacterium | reverse complement strand
CCCGCTGCGCAAAAGGCTAGACGAAGCGATCGAAAAAGTCAGGGCGTAACAGGATATATGTACTCGAAGCTACTAAACCGAGGGAATAACCGTGTATGTTCTGATTGCGTGCGAGTTTTCCGGGCGGGTCCGGGATGCGTTCATCGCCCGCGGGCATGACGCTGTATCGTGCGACCTACTCCCTACGGACTCCCCCGGCCCGCATTATCAGGGGGATGTACGTGACATCCTGCACGACAGATGGGACATGATGATCGCACACCCTCCTTGCACATACTTGGCCGGCTCCGGGCCTCGGGTGCCGGGTAGGGCGGCGTTAACGGAGGAAGCATTAGAGTTCGTTCGGCTTCTCCTCACTGCGCCTATACCCCGCATCGCACTGGAGAACCCTATCGGGTGTATCTCGTCCCGCATTCGTAAGCCGGACCAGATTATCCAGCCTTGGTGGTTCGGCGAGGATGCAAGTAAAGCGACGTGTCTGTGGCTGAAAGGCTTGCCCCTCCTCAAGCCTACGGATATAATACGCAAAGCGCGGTACGCTAACCAAACGCCAAGCGGGCAAAATAAGCTCGGCCCGAGTGCCGACCGCGCTAAACTCCGCAGCCTGACATACTTGGGCGTAGCGGAAGCAATGGCGAGTCAATGGGGGTAAAGGGGAATATGATTACGATCGAACAGATGCAGGAGATCGAAAAATGACACCGTTTGAGTCTTACGGGTACACGAAAGACACCGTGTTCCGTGTAGTTGAAGCCGCCCCAAGGTTCCCCGTAGGCACGCAGGTGAAGTTATGGAGGGATGATGGTACTGACATCCCTTTTTTCACCGATGGGACGGTTACGGGTTTCGTCAAGTTACACTATCTCGAATACGTCTCAGGCCCGAGGAACATCACAATGAACCGCGAAGAACTCACATCCCTGATCAATGAAATCCTCGACGCTCGCGCAGGGCTCCCCACTATCCCGCCGGAGTTCACTCGTTGGCGCGGCGGAGACCGCCCGGTTCTTTTCGATACGGAGGTCGAAGTTATCCTGCGAAACGGGGAGCATATTTCCGAGCACAAAGCCGGCGCCTTCGACTGGGATGACGATTACCACCCGCGCGACATTATTGCGTACCGCGTACTTACTGACGCTCGTGCAGTCGAAGCCCGCGAACTCCGCGCATGGTTCAATGAGCATGCCCCGACCACGTTCAAACAGGGGGATATGGTGTTGTACCGGGGGCAACTCCGCGTCGTCGCCGGAGTGCTCCCCTATAACCAATTGGATAAGTACCACGTCGTGCGCAACGGCAGCACCGATATTGCCCGAGAAGAGGAACTGACTCGGTACGAGGAGGGGAAATGAACGACGATACATACGAGAAAGCCCGCGACCCGTTGAAGCGATACATCGCCCGCTGCCCAGTGTGCGGTTCGGACGCCGGCCTGTGGAAGCGCAAGCTAGGGAACGTAATGTGTAGTAACAACCGGCCGATAGGGCCGCAGGAGGACGACGGCGATTGCGGGTGCCCCCCGGGGAACTTCTACAAAGCGCGGAAAGCGGACGCAATTGCCTACTGGAACGCCTATGCGACGGCGCTCGTTGCAATGCGCGCGGAGAAATAATGGAAATCGTAGACCCGCAAGACTCAAGCCTGGCAGAACAGGCCCGCGTACTCCGTTGTAAGTGCAAGCCAGTAATCCACAGCGGCGCGCTGGTGGCTCACGCCGGGGGCCCGTACTGTGTCGAAGGTTTGTACCGCGTAGTGCGGCACCAAGACGACTGGGTGACTATCACGGACGGCGATGACACGTATGTAGTAGACATCGACACTTTAGCCTTGTATGATACTGGATGGTGGCAGTCATGAACGCATGGGGTACGTTGTACCTAGACTACGTGGAGCCTACGTTGTTGGTTGCTGTTATCAACGGGCGGGATACCTCCGTTACTCGCGACGGAGAGCCTTGTCTGGATATGGACGCGAGTCGCGGAGGGCGGTTTGCCGCTGCGTATAACGACTGGGAACGGTCGAAGGCCCTGATGGCGGACATGCTGCTACGCACCTTCGGGTGTATCGACGCACCTATTTAATCGGGGGCTGCGATGCCAATCTTCTTCGCCATAATCCTTGACAGTTGTGGGAGGTAGGTAACATGCTTATTTTCACACTCGGGGTACTATTTATCCTGTTTCTGCTCTTCGCTTACGCGCAGGTAGCCGTGAATAACGCGGTTAAGGACGGTATTGCTACATCCGACGTTGCTGAGTACATGCTTCCTATCCTGCGAAACATAACGTATGGTGTAGGGGCTGCGATCGTAGTAGTTTGCGGGCTTATCTACTGGGGGTAGTCAATACCCCTCGCCCTCCTCTTCGCTCGTATTTTCGGTTAACCAAGGAGACACCATGAACACCCCGTCCTACACCCTGAACGAAGCTATGGAAATTGCGATGCTTGCGGCCCACAGCCGCTCCGTGGTCTGTCTCGAAGGTAGCCC
>CALCZR010000038.1 GCA_937903325.1 uncultured Candidatus Saccharibacteria bacterium | reverse complement strand
TTCCCTACACGACGCTCTTCCGATCTTATTAAGATTTAAATCTTGCTCCAATTCTTTATAAATATTTTGCAAAGAGGGCGGGATGTCTATTCCTGCTTGTACTGAAAAACACAGGCCATGCGCCATCCCAGGAGTATGATAGGGATCCTGGCCAAGAAGGACAACTTTGACCGCTCGCTGAGATGTGAGCTCAAAAGCCTTGAACGTATCTTTTCGCGACGGAAGAATCGTTTCCCCCGCTTCGATTTCTCGCCTTAACTCCACCAGTAACTTTCGATACTGCTCACTCTCAGTTATCTCCATCAGGAGAGAAGCCCAATCTGAAGGTATAGGAGGAAGGACTTGTTGATTCATTTGACTTTCATGGGCCGCAACAAACAAATATGATTTTAACAGTCTTGTCCCTGAAGCTAATACCAAGGGCAGTAAAAATAAAAAAGCCTGCCCGATTTCTCGAGCAGGCTCTTTTTGTAACCCGGCAGCGTCCTACTGTCCCACTGCCTCACGGCAGCAGTATCATCGGCCTTGGAGGGCTTAACTTCCGTGTTCGGTATGGGAACGGGTGTGACCCCTCCGGCAAGGCCACCGAGAACTTCTGAAGAATCAAACACTGAGCATTGCGTCAGCAGATCGTATGGGATTCGTCCCCGATCGGGCATGACAGCAGATTTTCAATGCTGTTCTTTTTAAGACCACGTCTATCAGGAGCAAAGGATGTTAAGCCGCACGGACGATTAGTACTGGTTAGCTACAGCTCTTACGAGCCTTCCACACCCAGCCTATCAAACTCGTAGTCTACAAGTGTCCTTTAGGGGGCTTGCGCCCCGGGAGAGCTTATCTTGAGGCAGGCTTCCCGCTTAGATGCTTTCAGCGGTTATCCCAACTGAACATAGCTACCCGGCACTGCCGTTGGCACGACAACCGGCACACCAGAGGTTCATCCTTCACAGTCCTCTCGTACTAGTGAACGCCCCTCTCAACTCTCCTCCGCCCACAACAGATAGGGACCGAACTGTCTCACGACGTTCTGAACCCAACTCTCGTACCGCTTTAATAGGCGAACAGCCTAACCCTTGGGACCAGCTTCAGCCCCAGGATGCGATGAGTCGACATCGAGGTGCCAAACCTCCCCGTCGATGTGAACTCTTGGGGGAGATCAGCCTGTTATCCCCAGCGTACCTTTTATCCTTTGAGCGACGGCCCGTCCATTTGGAACCGCCGGATCACTAAGTCCGTCTTTCGACCCTGTTCGACATGTATGTCTCACAGTCAAGCCCCCTTGTGCCTTTACACTCTGCGCACGATTGCCGACCGTGCTGAGGGAACCTTTGAGAGCCTCCGTTACTCTTTGGGAGGCGACCGCCCCAGTCAAACTGCCCACCTACCACTGTTCCCGCGTTTACACAACGCCGGGTTAGAATTCAAATACAACAAGGCTGGTATTTCACCGATGACTCCACACGCCCCAAGAAGCGCGCTTCGCAGTCTCCCAGCTATCCTACGCATGTTGTATCCGAACCCAATGATAAGCTACAGTAAAGGTGCATAGGGTCTTTCCGTCCATATGCGGGTATCCGGCGTCTTCACCGGAACCACAATTTCGCCGAGCCCGTGGTTGAGACAGTGCCCAAATCATTACACCATTCGTGCAGGTCGGAACTTACCCGACAAGGAATTTCGCTACCT
>CALCZR010000037.1 GCA_937903325.1 uncultured Candidatus Saccharibacteria bacterium | reverse complement strand
TGAGGCACGAAAGCGTGGGTAGCGAATGGGATTAGATACCCCAGTAGTCCACGCCGTAAACGATGCTTACTAGGTGTAGGAGGAATCGACCCCTTCTGTGCCGTAGCTAACGCGTTAAGTAAGCCGCCTGGGAAGTACGAGCGCAAGCTTAAAACTCAAAGGAATAGACGGGGATCCGCACAAGTGGTGGAGCATGTGGTTTAATTCGACACTAAGCGAAACACCTCACCAAGGTTTGAAATCTAGCTGCATAGCCCAGAAATGGGAAGTCCTTCGAGGGTGCTAGACCAGGTGCTGCATGGTCGTCGTCAGCTCGTGTCGTAAGATGTTCCGTTAAGTCGGGAAACGAGCGCAACCCCTGTGAACTGTTATACATGTCAGTTCAGACTGCCCAGCCGAATGTTTATCTCACAATACGTGAGGTAGGTATCCGGCTGGGAGGAAGGAGGGGATGACGTCAGATCAGCATGGCCCTTTGACACCTTGGGCGACACACGTGCTACAATGGCCGATTAATAAAGGGTCGCCAACCCGCGAGGGGGAGCCAATCCCAAAAACTCGGCCCCAGTTCGGATTGCAGGCTGCAACTCGCCTGCATGAAGTTGGAATCGCTAGTAATCGTAGATCAGCAATGCTACGGTGAATACGTTCCCGGACCTTGTACACACCGCCCGTCAAGCCATGGAAGCTGGGTGTACCTAAAGTCGGTAACCGCAAGGAGCCGCCTAGGGTAAAACTAGTAACTGGGGCTAAGTCGTAACAAGGTAGCCGTACCGGAAGGTGCGGCTGGAACACCTCCTTTCTGGAGAGGACGAAAGATCGATAAGGTTTTTGTTCTTGTACTGCTGGTGTTGTTTATTCAAGATATGATTCCGTAATGATACGGAAGAGAGAAAGTAAGAAGCCGGGTCTAATTAAACAGACTAGGTTGAACTTAGTCCTATAGCTCAGTTGGTTAGAGCGCTACACTGATAATGTAGAGGTCGGCAGTTCAACTCTGCCTGGGACTACGAACGAAAAGACGGGGGATTAGCTCAGCTGGCTAGAGCATCTGCCTTGCACGCAGAGGGTCAACGGTTCGAATCCGTTATTCTCCACGATCTCTGAAAAAGAGAAACGATCTTTGACATGATGTAACAGAAAAAAGTAAAGTTAAAGCGAATGACTTATTTTATGACTTCACAGACCCTAATAAAGTCAAAAACAAAACAAAGCAAATGGACACACTATATAACGAATCTGCAAAATTGAAGGAAATAAATAATAAAAAGAAAGCTAAATCAAAACCAAAGCAGCAAAATAAGAAAAAATTAAGTGTAAATTTTGATGAAAAACATAACAAACCTATAAAAAACAGAAATAAGTCAGTAATAGTTGAAAGAGAACTTATTAAGAATAAAAGTGTTAGAAAATCTTGTTAAAGGGAAGTAGTAGTTAAAGTATTAATACTTGAAATAGTAGTTTATTTAATTTATTTTGAAGTTTTAATATAACGATTACTATTATTATAAATGTAAATAACTATATTATATAGATAAAAATCAGGCACTTAACAGTATTCGGGTAGACGTATATCTTAATGATGCCAATGCCGTTCGCAATCTTTCAGAGCAGTTTGATACGTATTTGTCCGGAAAATATACTCCCGAAAAAAGAGAAGCCAAATCATCCAATTGGCGAGGTAAAGGGGGGCTTTCCGTTGTCTTAAAAGAC
>CALCZR010000036.1 GCA_937903325.1 uncultured Candidatus Saccharibacteria bacterium | reverse complement strand
ATCTGACCGCCGGGAGCTTGTACGCGGTCTGCGCTCCGAGAGACTTCCTGGTCTGCCGTCCCGCCCTTGCTCCCCCGGTGAAATACCCGCGCTCGACCAGCCAATCTTTGACCTGCCGGATGTCCATCCGCATTGTCTTCGCTACCCACTCAGCGAACACCGGCACGTTCACTAGCATAGTGGATTCTTCTGGCTTGTCAAACCGATATTCGTAGCGCAGATAGATACGAGACGGGTTTACGCTCGGGTTCATGTGGAACACGGTCAGCGCCCCGCCGCCTTGTTTCTCCATGTATCCCATGATGATGCTAGCGCCGAGATATTCCGACGCGAACCGAGCAAGCGCGTCCCCTGGGTTAGAGACCATATCCGCGCGGGTGTGGCGTTCTGTGCAAACTTTATCCGCTACCCACTGCAACACTCGACCTACGTCAAACTCAATCAGCCCCAGGTCTTTCAGGATACGTCCGGCCACACCGGCAACGGCCATCGTCGCCACAGCGAAGCGTTCGTCAGCCCGCGCGGCCAGTAGATGTTCTACTTGCTGTGACGCAGAGTTAACCATCCCTTGAAGGTCGTCGTATCGCGACATCAGCGCCCGTAGGAACTCCCGGCCGACGTGCCCGTGGTTTGCACGGATGAAGGCGTCGATCGTTTTACCGCGTGATTGCGTGATCGCAGTGTCGCGCGGCACTGGTAGCTCAATCAGCCGATTAAGCTCCGCCGTTGCGTTCGCCTTGAACATGAGCTTCGACGACAGGAACTGGTTCGTCGTTACGACTCCGATCGTACACCACGAGGCCCCTTCTCGGTCGCTTCTATCGCGTTTCAGCGTTCCGCGGTCACGCCCGTTCGTGATGTTATAGAGTAAGTCGCTGATCGCCTGATCTTGTACGTTCGTGATTTCGTCGATCGCAACGGGTAGGTTCGCGTAAATGCCGAACCGCTTCTGCGCGAACTTCTCGCTATCGACGGCGAGCATGAGCATCTTGTACGGGTCGCCGTACGCGGACAACCCAAGTTTGCACGTAAGCGTCTTGCCGTTACCTGAGTCCCCGACGAGAGACACCGTTGCACCGCTTAGCCCGGTAAAGGACATTAACGGAGCGCCGATCTCACACAATAGGGCGAACGCTAGCGGCTCCATATTAGGTTGGGCGTATAGCTTGCTGATCGTCTTAAACCCGTTCAACGCAGTCTGGCGGTCCCCCTTCGTTCCGAGCGATTTGACTATATCAGGCGCTGCGCGGCTAATACCTACATGCCGAAATGACCCATCATGCGAGATCGCTTCTTCGCCGATGACGAAGCTCGGCGAACTGGAATCGCGTTCCTTCCATCCCATCGTGGCGTACAGGGTGTCGCGTTTCTGTGTAGACCTAATCCTCTCCAGGTAGCCGCCCATATAGAACCTCATTCGTGTCAGGTTTTCTTGGCTCAGTACGGAGATACCTGCGCCAAGTAAGGTCTTGTGTAATTCCCGCTGATCTGCGAACACCCTCGTTTCTACTATTAAGTCCTTCGCTTCTTCGTGCGGGAGCTTGTACTTAAATATAGCAACCTCAGTTCGCAACCCATCGTCATATGCTACCGTTACGGGGTACAAGTCGTGCGGGTAGAACGTCACCCACTGATCGTCGATCTTGATCTGTAGTCCGTCTTCCGTGCGGCGAAACCCCTGCGGTGGCTCGAACCCCTGATCGTGCTTGATCGGTTCCGGATCAGGGTATCCGAGTTTGATCGGGGAATTGATCTTCCCGAAGAAACTGCACGACTCGCATAGCGACGGGTTAACTTCGTGGAACTTCCTGCACGTAGTTCCCCCAGTCGCGTTCGCGCGCCACTGTTCCGCCTTTGCTTCAGTCTCCTCCCGGCGGTAGAACGGGTGTCCCTGCGAATACTCGTGGATCGCATCCGGTTCCGTCGCGAACGCCGCAACGCCAAGGGTAGCGTACCACAGAGGCTCCGCGACGTTTCCCTGCGCAGCTTTAACGAAACTCAACTGCGCACATGCGTTCGCCGCTTTGTTAACTGAAAACGGGCGGGGGTTGCTGATGCCTTCCAGGTATACCGACGCCTGCGAGTTTACCTTCTTCGTGACGCCGAGGTTGATCTTCCTACGCTTCGTCGCCTCGTTCAACAATGCAACGAACTGATGCGGCGTCGGGGGGGTATACCCATCGACCGTCGATTGTATTGCCTGCACCGGCTTCCAAAGGGATGGGTTCTTTTTATTATGCGACCCCACCGGGCGTAGGACTCCGGCGTTATTCGCGGTAATCGCGGGGTCCGGGACTACCCCGTATGCGTCGAGGACTCGCTTAAAAAGAGACGCGACGTTACCCCATACTACGGATGTGATATGTTCAGATAACGGCCATACAGCGTACACGCCATTACCGGAAGAAATGATGTACGGGAATAAGAACCCGGAGGCAGCGCAGAAATCCTTGATTGACTGCACTGCATCTTTCTGCGTCGCGTGCGGTTTCTCAGGCCCCACGTCGAGGTCAAGAAAAAACGCGCGGGATGAATGCGCGTTATCTGACTTTCTCTTCGTGTTACTTTGGAACGTGTTTGTGGCCAGGTATATGTCAGACGCACTGCCTCTATCGGCCGAGGAGATAAATATCTCAAGCTCATCTAGCGCAGAAAAGAACCTGTTCCTAAATAGTCGCTTCCCGTTATCCCCTATGATGTCAAGTAATTCAGACGCGCAATAGAAGCCGTTCCCCTCCGCGGGCAACACTGCCCGCAGGTAGTCTCGCATCTGCATATTTATTTACTCGAACGGTTTGATTATCTGCCGAATGGCGTTACTGCGGGCTTCCCCGGTCAGCCCCCCGCGGTAAGGCAGCTTGCCCGCCTTCGCCGCATTAAACACAGCCCACGCAAGGGCGATCCATCGTGCTTCGTTGTCTTTTTCTTTGAACCCGATGTCTCGGTTCATCCATCGGCGCACGGTAGATATATGAACTTCCAGTATCCGAGCTAAGTCCGCGCGGGTAAGCCCGCACTTCTCGAACACATTAATGGACCACGGGATAAATTTAGGGTCCATTCGCCCACCAACCGAGAGTAAGCAGCAACGCGGATGTAATGAAGATAGTTACCATAAGTCCCTTTGCCTGAGTATCTAACCACTCAGACCTAACTACTTCCCGGAACATAATAGCAGAGAACCCAACTCCTATCAAGCCGGTAATCGTAAAATAAGCCGCTAAGTATTTCATTCCGTTATATCCGTGATGAGCGGCATGAGGTTCACTTCGGTGTTACTGAACATATGTAACCAAGCCGCAGCGGTCTCCATGTCGTTAGCCGCAATTGCGTCGAGCAGTGCCATTGCGCATTCCCGCGGGTCTTCTTCTACGCAATTAGCTCCATACGTATTATACAAATCTCGGATCGCCGCCGCTGTGTATTCGAGAAACGCGCTTACGTTCGTGTTCATACGGCCTCCTCTAACTCCTCAATCACAACCTGACTATGCACACCTAAGTGTACGAGCAGCCCGGCGGGAACTCTGCGCGCAGAGTTCAGCGCACGAGAGATAGAGCTAGCACTGTACCCGTACGTGCTCGCCACTTGGTTCTGCGAAGTCATCTCGCACAACGCAGTAAGCCTGGTGCGCACCTCGTCGTCCGACACCTCGCACCCCGTCTTGTTATCCACGTATATCCGCCGGCGTTTCATCTGTATGCCTCAGAAGGTAAGGCGCGGAAGACCCGCGCCTTTGCCGGTCAGTATAGCGGGGGCTGCGTGTTTGTCACAGTCCGAGCGATCGAGCCAACTCGTCGTCGTTCAGGTCTGCGACGGACTGCGGCGGCGGGGCCACGTCGGCGAACAGGTCGAGGCCGGGCGCAGCGGGGGGCGTAGGCGCGGGCGCCGCCGGGACCACGCTGAGGGCCGGGGGGGCCGCCTTTGCCGGCTCAGGGGCGGGCTTCGGGGCTTCCACGGGCTTCGCCGCTTCGACGACCGGAGGCTTCGGCGCGGGCAGCGCCTTGACCGTAGGCGCGGCGAGCGCCCGCACGTCATCCGTCTCCCGGAGGGCCAGGAGCTTCTGCACCGAAGCCCGCGGGTACAGTTGCCCGAACCGGAACGCCAGCACCGGGTACGTGAACGCCGGGTCGAAGCTGATGATCGTCTGGCACACCACGAGGTCCGTAACCCCGTTCTTCTGCATCTCGCGAACATACGTCGCGAAATTCTTGAAGCTCGCCGGGGGAACGTCCAGGTGGTACACCATCGTGTTATCTGCGCCGGGGACGCGGACGCAGACGATCAGACGCTTCTTGTCCGCGCAACGCTTACCGCCTCCTGCGTTGCCATCGGCCCCTACCGCCGTGCCGAACTGGTTGTGCTGGCACGCAGCGCAGTTCTCGCTCTGCTTATTGCGCGCAGCCGGGTCCGGGGAAACGCCGTCTTCCGAGAAGCAGTCCGGAGCTTCCTTCGTCGGATTCTTCGGGTCGTACTTCTGGATGTAGAACGTCTTCCGTGGGTTAGGCCACGCGCCGAACACGACGGCCTGTAGGCTCGACGCCACGTTGCCGGCCGCATCGAGAATCACGCGGGGTTCCTCCCCCGGTAAGTTAACCATGAAGCGCGTTCCGTTCAGACTGATGGACGGGAACGCATTGCTACCGCCGAGGCCGGCGAGAAGCTCGGCGGATGCGTCGGGGGAGATGAGG
>CALCZR010000034.1 GCA_937903325.1 uncultured Candidatus Saccharibacteria bacterium | reverse complement strand
TAGCGTATATCTAGGCTCTACAAAAAAGTACTGCCCGTTATATAACCTAGTTATATCCTCAACAACGGGGGTCTCTTCTGTAGTACGAATATCTACGACCGGCCGCCCATTTACGAACATGACTTTCATTGCCCACCCGGGGCCAGCGCGGAACATACCCTTCGTAGGAGACCGGGGATACACACCTTGTAGCTGCCCAAGGAACGTACGTGCAAGCCCCTCCAGGTCGGAACTTGCAGTAGAACCGGGAGCGTAGCGGAAGTGGACAGGGCCTAAGTATCTCATCCTGTAGCGTCTTCTAACGTAGCGTTTACACTAAACTCATACGGAGCTAATGGCGGTACTACCTGCGTAATACCGCGCTCGGAGTCAGATGTATCCTGCCATAGCGTAAATACTACCGACCGCGACCCGCGAAGTTGTCGTGTTAGCGTAGTACCCGCCGAGAACTGTCCGGCCTTAAACCGCCCCGCGGCCATAGGAGCAACCTGCCCACCAGATACTCCCTGATAGAACACCCCATTAGTACCAAGCCAGCAAGTAACTACCTGCCCTTTATCGACAACATACTTCCGTTCAAGACGGATCATAGTTCCCGGAACTACTCCGGCGTAGTCAAGCCGGATCACCTTGAACTGCATTGGGTCCGTACCTTGTAAAAAGTACACCCCCTTTTCTGTACCTATGTACCACCCGTCGCCAGTGCATTCGATGCCGGTAACAGGAGAATCGAACGCCATCGTGTTATACGCGACGTTGAATAGCTCGTAATTAAGCGGCTCAGAAAATAATACGTAATTATTAGCCGCAATAAAGACGCGCCCATAATCTACGCGAATGAACGCAGCACCAGTCGGAGGAGCTAAGAATAACGTACTAAGCTCGCGCCCTCGCTTTAGATCGCCGGCCTTAATTTCACACCCGCCGAGCCCAAGGTCTAACTTGCGGCTAAGATATAACTGCTCCCCGAACGGCAGAGAACAATACACGTAGAAGCTAGTAATATCTGATCGCCCGCTTGTAGGCACGCCAGCGACTACTATCTTCTGCCCGTTTGATACGTCAACCTCTACGAATCCGAGGCAGCCAGACTCTCGCCCATCGGCCGTAACGCACGTAACTGCGATACGATAGCGTCCTTCAGTGAGGTCGCCGCTACCAACCGTGACAGACGGCTTTGGAGGGACGGGGAGCCCCCAGTAATTCCAGGCCCCATCCGACTTCACCCGCCCGCAGCGAACCCCGTCTGACCACAACACCTCGCCATTAACGTATGCGTAGCAAACCTGCTCATTCGTAACGGTAGTAAGTTGCGTAAACGCCCCCTGTTCAGACACCCGGCATAAGTACCCATTACGGACGCAAAGCCCGAAGGGCATGCGAGAATCCGCCCATAAAGACGTAACTCGTCCGGAAGATACCAGGGAGTACCCGTCGCGGCGACGAACGCCGCCGGTAAGAGTGAGGTCTACGTTCACCGCTTCGCGGAGGGCAATACGGTACTTATACGAATACGGCCCTAGAGAATCTGCCTCTAGGGCCGTAGCATTTTCGAGATTATTAATGCCGAAATCAAACCCTACTATAGAGTATAGCTCTTTCGCCTTTGGGGTAGGCATAATTTACACCACATAGGAAGGGTTCACTTCGACGGCAAGGTGCGTGCCCATGACGTTGTTTACATACTGACGCGCGCGTATTACTTCTTCCCGATAAATACTGCGGTGCTCCGCCGACCTCACCGGGTCAGATAACTCCGCATCATGCTTCAAAAGGGCTTCAGCAGCGGCGTAGTGAATCAATGCCCGATCGAATTGCGCCGGGGTCTCAGACCCATGCGTATCGTCAATCTCGTGCAGCGCATACCGGTGAACACGCAACCTGATTGTTACATCCGCGGATGGCGTAGGTACTGAAAAAGTACCCATCGCCGCCTCAGTAGTAAATACTGTGGGCGTACCCACATACGTCGTATCGTCGGCGACATACGCTACAAACTCCTCATAAGAGAGCTGCATTAGCGGGCAAGACGACCCGGAGATACGTGCGTCTAGCACACGAATAATCTTAGGGTCGAGCGGGTAATCTTGTGTACCCGCTGCGACGTTCACGGCGTATGTGGCGCGATCGACGAACAACCCAGTGTCTTCGCAAAACCGATACTGAGCTTCGTTGAGCTTACGAGTGAGGTAATCTGGCGTCCACATACCGCCGTAGTCTGACTCGAAAAGCTCAAACTTTAGCTGCGTGAGTAGTGACGCCTTGGTAGTCATGCCGGGCCTAACACTTGGAACTGATGCGCTCGCACATTAATACTCTCGATCGAGCCGATCCCATCGACCCGGGTTTCGCGCGGCATAGGGCGCGTGCCTTCAGACAGCATCCGTACGAACTCTTCTTCGAGTTCCACTTCAACATCGACCTGCACATATCGAGACACGCCGTTAATAGCCAGATACCGGATTGACGGCTTGTTAGCCTCGCTACTGATAATCACCCGGTATTTCTTCCCGGTAGGCGGAGGCGCGACGGTCGGGCTCGTGTCTAAGTGAGTATCAGGGATAATAATCTGTGGAGAATCAATGTCCCCAAAGTCAAAATCGGTCATGACTGCATACCTTTCAAGGCGTCTCTGAATGATTGTGCGAACATTTCATCCTCGTCCATATCATCTTCGGATTCAGTCTCCGGATAGGAATCGAGAACAGAGCCGAGGAAAGCAGTAAGATCAGCTACCGTAGTAAACACCGCCATACGGTGCTGATCCATCATAGCGTATTCCTCTCCGGAGGGTACTTTTACGCATAGCACCCACCCGTTTTCAGCCCGCTTAACACTGGCAACGCTGTCGTTATCCACGATACCCCCACAGAGAAGTAAGGGGCCGAAGCCCCTTCTTATCAGACCGTGATACCGTAGTCCGGGTATCCTGACAGGTTCTTGTACGTTGCTGTGATACCGGCGGCGTCAAGCAACGTAGTACCGGGGGTAAAGACGGTCGAAGCATCGGTCGTAATCTTCACCGCTCCGACCACAACAAACCCGTCCGGAACGCGCGGGAGGCTATTGGCGATGGCCGTAGCGTTCGCCGTCGGGTTACGGTTGCCGATATTCGTACCGTTCACATCCAGCAGTTCCTGCGGGCCAAAGATTCGCGCGGAACTATCAGAGAACTTGAACGTCAGGAGGTACGTAAACGTAGTACTCGCCGGCTGCGAAGCAATCGTAGCGGGGAACGCAATCGCCGATGTAGCTGCAACGGACTTAATAGCGCCGTTGAACATGATCTGCGAAGCATTCGTAGTCTTGATCGTAGCCGCACCAGCGGCGTTGATCGCGACACCCGCCGACGAATAGCACGCGGCGATGTTAGCCATTTCACGGTGCATATCTATATCCTCCTATCAGAGTTCGGTAGCCGCAACTTCAACACGGCACATCCACGCATCTTGGAGAATCTGCGCCGTAAACATGGTCTTCCAAGAAACCGACCCACGCTGGTTCATCGGGTCTTCCGCACCGCCAGAACCAGGGTTCTTCACGATCAGATCAACTGGCGACACGACAGACGTACCATCCGCGCTACGATCGCTACCAGAGTACGAACCGCGGAGCACGACCGTAGCCCAAGCGTTCATGGCCAGTACGATCATCGGATAGACATCCGCCGCCGTACCCGCGCCTATCATCGATCCCTTCGTACCGCCTGCGCCGTAGAACGGAGCGAACAGCGTAGACTCGATGAACCGGAACCGTTCCCACGAACCGAGTTCGCCGGGGAGCGCGGTAACGCCGGGTCCGTAGTTCTTCTTGTGGATGAACCCCGGAAGTTGGCGGATATCGTACTCAAGGTCCGGGTGACTAAGGACAATGTACGCCGCTTCCACAGCCTGCGAAGCGTAGTTCGGGCTCGACGCCACGACAGACGTAAATTCACGCGCGTTGTTACGCACCAACATACGCGCGACCTTACGAAGCAGCGTCGCAGACACCACGGTATTCACCGCGCTGCGGGCCGTGCCGTTCGCGTAAAACACGTTCGAGCCAGCGAGGAGCGACTGATAGCGAACAGTTTCGAGCGTTTCTGCACACTGTTGCGCGAGCAGGTCGCGGTAATTCGCGAGAATCGGGTCCGTAGCCACATCAAGGATGACATCGGAATGCCGGATGAATCCGCCGTACTGAACTAAATTAGCGGTGACATCCGTGACCGTCGGAGTATGCCCGGCCGGCGTGATGCCCTCCGTCAGCGGAACCGTCGTAACCGGCAGCGGCTCAAATCGCCGCCACTTCACGGTCTGCGTCATATTCAGCGGAACCACTTCCGACTGACCAAACCGCTCCAGCGGCATCAGCGGGACCATCCGCCTCAGCATCTCTACGATATTGTAGGAAGCTGTACGCGAACCGATATCACCAAATCGGGACAGAGCCATGTGAATCTACCTCTCAGTTAGCGCCGCTAGCCGCTTTCAAAAAGACGGCAAAGTTAGCTTCAAAGTCATCAGGGTCTGGTTCAGACGTAGTAGCTGCACCAGGGCGCGACGCTACCGGAGCCATAGTCTTCAGCACTTCCTTCAAAACCTGCTTCTCCTGTTTCTTCTCTTCCTTAGCCGGCACAACTGCCGCAGGAGCAGGCACCGGCGTATCCTTACGGTTGATCGCGTGATAGGTACGAAACACCTCCGCGATCCGGGCAGCGTCTGCGCGAAGCGGGCTACCCGGGAACAGCACCGCCTTGTACCCGTTACGAATCTCCTGGTCTTTCTGCGACTCCACCCACTTCACTACGGCGTCCGCAGACTCGTCGAACCGCACATCACTCATCTGGCGCAGATCGGCAAACAACTTCTCCTGCGCCATCTTTTCCACGAACGGCGCTAGCCTACCAAACGCCTCCTGGACGATAGCGGTCGTACGTTCTTCCGCAAGGGTATGGTACGCCTGGATCGCAGCGAACTGCTCCGGCCATTCCTCAGCGTAAGTCTTGAGGGCCTGTTCGGCTCGAAGCGACGCTTCCGGTCGCTGAGGCTCCGCGGCGGGGGCCGGCGCAGGGGGTTCCACCGGGGCCTTCGGGGCGGCCATCTCCGACCGCAGAGCCGCCAGTTCAGCCCGCAGCGCGTCGATCTCCGCCTGTCGGGGGTCTTCTACCGGGGCGGCGGCCTCCGGCTCCTCCGCCGCAGCAGTGGCCTCTTCCTCGACGATCGGGGTTTCAGCCACGACGGGCTCTTCGACCGGGGCGGCGGCCTCCGGCTCCTCCGCCGGCACGTCTTCGACCGGAGGCGCCGGCTCAGCAGTAGCTGCGGCCAGGTCTTCCGCGAAGAACTTCCCGAAGTCATCAGCGTAATCAGACATAGTTCACCTCGTGGTCCGAGTCTACATCGGGCAACGCGCGTGTCAATAACACGCGGCGTATATCGCGACATTCTAACCCTCGACCGGCAAGCCTCCGGTCATCAGTTTCCAGTAGGGCAACAGCGTGTCTCATTTCACGTAGTTCTAGTAGCTCATGTAATAGCTCTTTTACTCGCGTATCCATACTAGCCTGAAGCTGCCGAATCAGCACTGCTTCTTTCGATTTGATGTCCATCGTTCAGCATACCCCCTATAGACGCAATAGCGTTCGCCGTAGAATCATTCGCCATACTCTGCGCTTCCACCGGCGCTTTCATGCCGATCGCCATTGCTTCCGCGCCTAACTTACTAGCGGCGGCAGAGGCTTGCTGCGCTTTAGCCGCCGTAAGAGACTGCTCAATCTGCTGTGCGGCCGTAGCCTGCTGCTGCATAGACTGCTGTGCTGCCGCAGCTTGCTGCTCACTCAGGATCAACTTAGTCGGTAGGTCACGAGACTTTATACGCTCGATAAGCATCTCGCGTGTATCAATTAACGCCCTATCTTCAGGACTAAGCGTAGTGGCAAGCTGATCAAGAGCCATACCACGAATTTCACGAGCAAGCAAAGACACAGTGCCGCGCGGAATAACATCGTAGTCCCCCTTGATCTCGGGCTTATCATTGAACTCCATGTTCCAGTTATACAGAGATGTAATCATCGACTTAATAAATTTGTCGAACGCCCGGACCGTATCCTTTGCGAACAGGTTAGCGCCGCCCTGCATGGCAGACATGTTGCTAGTAGTGCGGAACGCCTCCCCTAACTGCTGCGTCTGCCCCATAAGCCATGACGGCAGCATAGATTCCACATCAAGCACTTCTCGCTGATACTTGAGTACCGCAAGAATCTCTTGGATATGCGAATCTACCGATACGTTACGAATAGCGGGGATGTTACCATCTGCCCCCATGTCGTCTCGTCGGAACGTAGTGAACGAGCGAACCTGCTTTTTACCTTCTCCTGCCGCTAGTAGAGCCTCATTCACTTCAACGATCGGACCCGCAACCGCCGCAGTATTATCCATCAACGCTCTGCTAGCCGCGCACACCTGCATCTGCGAATCGCGCAGATTCTCCGGCATACCAACGCCACAGATCGGGGACTCCTCATCTCCGAGGTAAATAAACCCATGATACAGATCAGATGGACGTTCACCTAGCGGCGGACGGACTGCTTTTATAACGAACCCGTCGATAGTCCACACATCGACGAACACGTCTTCTTCGTCTTCCGTAGGTAAGTCAACCATGCCGGGGATATCACGGAGATACTTAGCAGCTACAAATAGTAAGTTGCGACGTACCATATACTGCCGCGCGCTAGGAACAGAGCGCCTGCCTTCGCCATCCGCGTATAGTTTAGACTCGTACTCCGCCGGCCGATACGTACCAGTAGTGTGCTCGCGCAGGTAATCGCGGATTATCTTACCGCGGAAATCCGTACGCTTAGCTAGCGCATACAACATCGGCCGAGTAAGAACGACTTCCTCAAAGAAGAACTGCTGGTCTTCCCATACGCGCGCAGAAAAATCAGGATACGCCCGCCAGATGTTCACCGCGTCGAAGAATGGGCGGGGATAATCTTCTTTCTGCGTACTAACTAACCCTGTAACTGGGTCGGGCAGGTAGTACTTACGTTCCTTAAAAATAACGTCCGGGCCACGGGCAACACCTAACCCATACTTCGCACCACTACGAAGTACGGACTTACACATCTGCGTCCAGTCGAGTTCCTGCAACTGGTCTTCGCATTCCGTAGTCATGGCGTCGGCTCGCTCCTGCGCGAACGCCATGACTGCTTCCCGCACCTCCTTCGGGTCTTGCACCTGCTGCATAATACGCTGCAAGTCTTCCCTAGGAATGTCAGGCACAGGCGATGGCTGGAATGTAAAGTTGTTCTCCGACGCCGGGAACATCAGTTCCATCATCTTTGCGACGAAGCCTTCCACCTTCACGCGCGTATCTCGCGGATACACCCTTGACCGCCCGGGCAGAAGCGTTACGGTGTTGTCGTACTTGCCGCGGTACTGTAGGTGGTTAGCGACCCACTTCGTCTCGTAGTACTGACGATCGCTCTTCGCAAGCCCGAACACACGGTCTACTACACCGACGAGCTTGCTGTAGGCTTCGTTTGTCTCTTGTAACATGTCAATACCCTGTGTACGAATCCATCGGCTGCGACTGCTGCTGGCTATTTACCGCAGCCCTATACTCATCTATGGTAGTGGCGTCTTCATATCGGAACCCACGGGTTAAATACATAGCGGCGTAGCCCGCAGCGTCCATCGCGTGCGAATACTCGTTCTTCGATGGGGTTGGCGAAAACTGCCCGCTACGGTGCTTCTGAAACACGTAGTTAACCATGAAGCCACTAATGAGCATCTTACAGCTAGGGTCGATGAGAATCTTAGGGCCGTCAGGTGTCCACTCATCAAGTAGCTGTCGTAGCGCCTGTACGCGCGAGTTCGGGTCGTTATTATCCGCCGGCCGACAGCGCAGCTTGTGTGACCTGAGTATGTCCGTAGCCCGCTTCTCGTCGTTCGACGAACGATTGAACCCCGCAGGATCAATCACCGTAATGACCGGGCACCCCGGGAACGTATTGCGTAGGAGAGGGAGCAGCTTACGCTCACATACCATCGTAAGCCCTTCGTCGAAGCTAGCGATCTCCCGCAGCAAAAATATACGCCCCGCCCAGTCCACTTGGAACAGCGCCGCTCCGAACGATAGCCCCGGGTCAATCCCTACGATCACCGGCGCCCCGGGTATAACCTTGAGCGGAGTTGTAGAGACGTGGTGCTTATGCTTGAACTGCCGTGCGAACACCGGCTTCAGATAGTCCGATACTCCATATATACCGTGGATGTATACGTCTATCTCGTCCTGTGTTTTGCCACGGGCCTTATCTTGGTAGTACCCCGGAGTGAGGTTAGGCAGGTTCTCGGCCTCCGCACTCATACCAGAGGGCTGTTTATACGACACCACGGGCACTACTGAATTAGGCTGGTCATCAACCAGGGGCAGCCCTTCTATGACTTTATACCAATCGGACCCCATAACAGGGGCGTTGGTGTCCGCGATGATGCCACTCCATGCGGACCCACCATTACGAACTGATGGATATCGACCGCATCGCTCATACGCACGGTTAAACAGCACAACGTCAATCTCACGGCACTCATTAAACCACGCGCCAGTAAGTTCGAGGGACAGGAGTTTACTCACGTCCTCTGGCTTATCTAGCGCGCGAAAGAGGATTTCCGCACGTACGTCATCGAATTCCAGGTAGAACGTACGCTCTACTTCCTTCCACTGCCCCCACCCATCGGACACCGTTAACGACGAGTTAGGCGGTAGCCAGTCAAGCCAAGTGCGTAGTGTAGTGTCCTTTAGCTGCTCCTTCGTATTACGCACTACCGCCCATCGAGAACGGCGCATCCCATCCGGCCCCTTATGTTGCTTGATGCACAAGGTAAGTATCTTAATTACACACGCCGCAGACTTACCAGACCCGATCGGCCCGAGCAAAAGAGACATGCTAGCGCGCTCACGAATGAACGCGCTAGCAATCGGCCCCGGAGAAGTGTAATTTATTTGAAGCATATAACCTACAGTACGCTCGCCTGGTTATCTCCGGGGTTACTACTTACTCCGCTGGCGGCTCTTCCGGCGGGGGTTCCTCCGGCGGGGCTGTAAACCTCGGAACTTCCCCGGGGTGATATCGAAACTCCGGACCGACCATCTCGCCCTTCAATACTTCCAGAGCGATCTTCGTCGGGGGGACGGACGGCTGCCCGACGGAAACACCATCGACGATGTTAGTCGCCAACGTCACTATCGCAAACCGATTCGTACTCATTTAATACCTCAGAACAATGTAGTGATTTCTGCGGCCCCGTCGGCACCATCGCCGCCAGCGCCTGCGTTACCCACAGAGTCAACCGCCGCACCTCCTCCGGACCCACCGCCTCCCGGCCACCCACCTTTGCCGCCGTTACCACCATTACCGACCAAGCTGCTACCGCCGGACCCGCCGGAAGAGCCGCCGAAGAAGCCGAGGGAAAAGTCAGTCGGCTGGCTTTGTCCGTCTCCGCCATTCCCGCCAGCAGACGCGCCCGCTGCGCCACCGGTAATGTCGTTGCCCATGCGCCCGCCATTGCGTCCGGCTGCACCGGCTGAATCGACGTTGCCCGACGTGATGCCGCCGCCGGAAGACCCGCTGGCTGCTATCGCGCCATGCGACTGCGGCTGCACCCCGGCGCCCGGATGTGGATCCGGCCTGGCGCTGGCGACACCTGTTGTTGGCGCCGCACCGGCTGGGGTTTTTCCTGGCGGTCACGGTTCTGGTGAGTGCGGGCGCCTGGTGGGCGCTGGTGCAGCTCGACCGGGCCAGCGCGCTTGTGGGCCTGTCGTATGCCGTGTCACCGTCGCTGGCGCATGCCACGGTCATGACCTTCGGTTTCATGCCTCTGTTCTTCTCGGGCTTCCTGTTCACGGCCGCGCCCAAATGGCTGGGGGCGCGACCTCTCGAGGCGAGGCAGTTGCGGGCGCCTCTGGTGCTGCTGGCGACAAGCTGGGGGCTGTGGCTGCTGGGGAGTCATGTGCAGGTGATGCTGGCCGTGCTGGGGCTGGCTGGCGCGGTCGTGGGTCTGGGCTGGATGATTCTGCTGTTCTGGCGCCTCGTGGCCGTGAGTTCCGCTGAAGACCGGCTGCATGCCAAAGTCATCGGTATGGGCGGAGGGGTGGGCTGGATCAGCC
>CALCZR010000033.1 GCA_937903325.1 uncultured Candidatus Saccharibacteria bacterium | reverse complement strand
GCGTGGGCTCCAGGGAGTCATCAAGAAGGCCGAGCGTAAGCACGGCGTCAACATCTACACCGTGGACTTCGAGAGCGGAGCAACGGGAGAGATCGCTGGTGGCGACTACGAGGTCTACGAGACGTTCTAGGTCGCAGGTATATCTCACACTATAGTGAGAGAACCCTACGAAAGGAACACCAACATGAATGAAGAACAGATCCGACTTGCGAAAGTCGCTGCTGCTGGAATCGTCGTTGGCATCACGATCGGAGTCACCGCCCTGCGGAAGGACATCAAGGCGACCACAACTCGGCTGAACAAACAGCGCGAGGTGCTTGGTCTGCTGCGAGAAGCCTTCGAGTGGGGCACGACTACCGACCCGATTGATGTCGGCGGACGAGACGAGTGGGAGCGCATCGCTGCGGAGAAGCTCGCCTTCATCGACGTGATTTCTGAGTCGTAACACAACTCAGAGCCTAGAGACCAACACGGTCTTTAGGTTTGCCCTCGCAGGATTTACACACCCTGTAATGAGAGAATCATCAACCCAAGGAGAATCCCATGAACGAGAACGAGAACATCGACCCGTCCGAGATCAGCCCCGGTGTTGCCCTCGCCTACATCGTCGGCGTCCAAATTGTTGGATCGCTGGTCGGTCTGGCGGCAGGCATCGCCGTCGGCAAGGTCGCGAACAAGGTCGTACTCCCCCGACTCGCCAACAAGACCACCCACGAGATCTGACATCTCAGGCCGACGCCCCCGTAACAGGGGGTTTAGGTCTTCCCTTCGCAGGATTAACTCATGCTGTAATGAGAGAACCCTACCAAAGGAAACGACATGCTGAAGCGCATCGATGAACTGGTTGGCAACATCTACCTGTCCATCGGCGTCAAGCTGCAGACACGTAAGGTGCTGCCGATCTGTGAATTCGTCGCGGATGTACTCGCAAGCTGAGTATCCCTCGACGCCTATAGACCACCACGGTCTTTAGGTTTCGCCTTCAATGCATACACTGTAATTTTTCGCCATTGTTACCTAAAAAGGAGAAGTGAAATGACTCAGTCCCGATACCTACACGACGCCCTGGTTACCGAAGCCATGACCAAGTCGTGGTGCAAGGAACCAAACGCTCTGAAGATCTTCGTGCTGGTCGATACCGACACGTGGAAGATCGTGGAGTTCGAAGGCAAGAAGCTGTTCTTCCCGAACGAGATGGCAGCAAAGCAGTGGTACTCAATCCAGCACACAGGCGACGTCTTCGAGGGCGACGCGTGGGCAGAGCACAACATCGAGGCTCAGTCGGTCTTCGACCATATCCTCGATCGACCTGTCGGGCAGGCGTAATGCTGCTTCAGTGCTACGAAGGTCCGATGTCCGGTATTCGTCTTGAGGTGCCGGATGAGAAGGCGGTCCAGGGGACGGTTGTGACGGTCGACGGCAATGCTCCGATCGAGCTGATGGCCAAGCCTGTGAAGCACGTCTACACGGTCGAGTGGGCTACGGACGAAGCGATGCAGCAGACCGGGCTCGTGTTGAGGTTCCGTCAAACACAAGAGGAGTAATGGAGGTGACATGGTAATAGACCCGGTTGAATGTTTCGGCGGGCCTTACGACGGAGAGTTCATTACTCTGCAGGTGCGCCAAGACGGATCACGTCTTGTTCTCGACGACAAAGTGGACAAGACCCTAAAGCACGACTACACCTTGGTGGCACCCCCTGAAGGTTTACCGAGAGTCAACTACAACGGTGCAATCCACCACTAAGGAGGTGAAATGGCAGTCACATTGATGGACCACCAGGCAGAAGTGCTCCCCAAGATTCACAACGGCGTGATCCTCTATGGAGGAGTTGGTTCAGGAAAGTCCATCACGGCTTTGGCGTACTACGATCAGATCGACCTCAACGGCGACATCATCGTGATCACCACGGCCAAGAAACGTGACAGTCTTGAATGGGAGGCAGACGCGGCCAAGTTCGGCATCTTCGTTGACAAGGAGACGTCGCTTGGTGGGGTGCTAACCGTTGACTCCTGGAACAACATCGGTAAGTACGTGGACCGTAAGGGCTGCACGTTCATATTCGATGAGCAACGCCTTGTAGGTACGGGTGCATGGACGAAGAGCTTTCTCAAGATCGCTCGTGAGCCGTCCAATCTGTGGATGCTTCTAACCGCGACCCCAGGCGACACATGGCTGGACTACGCTCCGGTCTTCATTGCCAATGGGTTCTACAAGAACATCACCGACTTCAAGATGCAACATGTGGTCTACTCCTCCTACAGCAAGTTCCCCAAGGTGGAGCGCTATATCGGTCAGAGGAAACTCGAGCGACTGAAAGAGCAGATCACGGTCGAGATGCCGTTCAACAAGCATACGACCAGGCACATGGAGTACGTAGAGGTACCGCACGATGCAGAGCGCTTCAAGGACGTAGCTAAGAGGCGCTGGAACATCTATGAGGAGAGACCATGTCGGGACTTCATCGAGCTCTTTAGGGTGCTCAGGAAGCTCTCTACGAGCCACCCAGGAAGACTCGACGCTCTACGTGAGGTGATGCAGAAGCACCCACGCATTGTGGTGTTCTATATCCACAACTACGAGCTGGAGGCGCTACGCACACTGGCTGACGAGATCACTATCGCTGAGTGGAATGGCACGAGAAAGCAGGAGATTCCTGATACCGAGAGGTGGCTGTACCTTGTACAGTACGCTGCTGGGTCAGAAGGATGGAACTGTACGTCCACAGATGCGATGGTTTTCTACGGTTTGACCTACTCATACAAGAACTTTGAGCAGGCTCAGGGCAGAATTGATCGTCTGAACACACCATTCTTCGATCTGTTCTACTACGTATTCGCTGCCAAATCCTGGACGGACCTTGCGATCTTGAAGAGCCTGAGGGATAAAAAGGACTTCAACGAGCGTAAGTACGCGAAGGATCATGGCTACGAATGAGGGACGTTTTGGGAGACGGATTTCAGTTTTGGCAGGATTTGGCATGAATAGGTAACACGTCTTACCCCCCTTGAAACAAGCGCAAAGCCCTGTATTGCTGGGGTTTCGTGATGATCTGGAGGGGTGCCGCACATGTTACCTAAACTGCCAAAACTGAGCTCTAAAACTTTCCCAGAATAGTTAGAGGTGTTACCTAGTCCCTACAAAGCCCAGTAGGTAACACGTCACGAATTTCAGAAAAGTTTCTGCCCAAAATCTTGGCAAAACAGGTAACAAGTGAAAGGAGAGCGAGATGATCAAGACCGTCCACCCAAACCAACTACTCAACTTCATGTACGACTACGGCGATATTCGGTCCGTGGCCATTCGTGAACGAATCAACCGACTTCTCAAACCGATGTATAAAGAGAGTCAGATCGAGATCAACTGTTGGGTTGAGGAGCACAATCCATACGTTCTGTTCTTCGAGGTCGTCGAGACTGTCGGAGAACACGTGTACCGATTCCGCATGACAATCAATGAAAGTGAGATCCTGTGATCTACCTCACCAAGAAACTCAAGGAGGACCTAGATGAGTGAGAGAGAGGAGTTGTGGCTCGAGATCGAAGACGCTCCGGGGTACGCAGTGAGCGACATGGGCCGAGTTCAGAATAGTCGTACGGGACGGATCTTGTCTCTATCACGAACGTCTCGTGGTGGCAACAAGGTAGGCCTCGTCGTCGATGGTGAACAGGCACCCAAGATCGTCAAGAACCTGGTGGCCGAACACTTCGTCCCAGGTCGCACCGACATATTCGACACTGCAATCCACATGGATGGGAATCCCTACAATGATGATGCCTCAAACCTCGTCTGGCGTCCGCGCTGGTTCGCACTCAAGTATGCGCGTCAGTTCAAAGATGCGTATGCCAACGCGGGAAGAGGTCCAATTCGCAACATCGAAAGGGATGTTCTGTATGAGACCGTTTACGACGCAAGTGTCGCGAACGGGTTACTCTTCAGGGATGTGTTCTCAAGCTGTCTGGATGGAGAGCCCGTCTTCCCCGATTGGGAGACTTTCGAGTGGCTGCACTAAGAATAGGTACCATTGCGCTCGCGAATCATGCCCTATAGTAGGAGAGAGCACTCTTTTACTTTTGGGGAGGGTACATGGCTCGAGAAAGCAAGTACCAATCCGACCTGATCAAAACGATCAATTCGCGTTTCCCCGGTTGCTTCATTCTCAAGAATCCGACAGACCAAATCCAAGGCCTGCCCGATCTCTTGATCTTGTTTCGCGACAAGTGGGCGATGCTCGAGGTGAAGCGGTCTCAACATGAGCCGTACCAGCCAAACCAGGAATACTACCTCGACCAGTTCGAGAGTATGTCCTTCGCAGCGACCATATTTCCAGAGAACGAAGAGGAAGTGCTCAATGAACTTCAACTCGCGTTCCGAGTTGGGCGCCCGTCATGCGTTTCTTAGTCCGAGTAGTTACCACTGGATCAACTACGACGATCAGAAACTCGTGGCGCGCTACCACGCACATCGGGCAGCAAAGCGAGGAACAGACCTTCATGAACTAGCGCATCTGGCGATCAAGCTGGGTGTTCGAATGCCACGTAGTAAAGACACCATCGCCATGTACGTGAACGATGGGATCAAATGGGGCATGTCCGTGGAAGTCTGTTTGTACTACTCCGTCAACTGTTTTGGGCATGCGGATTCAATTTCGTTCGCCCGAATGGTTCTTCGGATTTCGGATCTCAAGACTGGCATCACTTCAACGAGTGTGCATCAGTTGGAGGTCTACGCCGCGTTGTTCTGTCTCGAGTACGGACGAGATCCGTATGAACTCGACGGCATCGAACTTCGCATCTATCAGAACGACGATGTTCGTCTCTTTCACGGAGACCCTCACGTCATCGCAGGCATAATGGACAAGATCGTCGAGTTTGACGCTCGCATCGAACAGCTTCGAGAGGAGGACGAACGGTGAGAGTTGATGAAGACGACATTCTGCATTACGGAATTCTTCGAAAGTCGGGGCGCTATCCATGGGGCTCAGGCGCAAACGTGATCATTCGAAGCAACACGTTTGAAGATCTCGTTGCGAATGCACGAGCAGAAGGACTCACCGACACCGAGATCGCACATGGTTTCGGTATGACGTCAACCGAGTTCCGAGCTACGAAGTCCATTGCCAAGAACCAGATCAAGCAAGAGCAGATTGCAACTGCAGAGAGACTGAAAGCAAAGGGTCTGTCCAACGTTGCTATCGGCGAGAAGATGGGTGGTCTGAATGAATCGTCTGTGAGAGCTCTTCTGGCCTCAGGGTCAAAAGAGAAGGCGGACATTCTGACCTCGATCTCCGACATGCTTCGTGACCAGGTTGCCGACAAGACGTACGTCGATATCGGTACTGGCGTGGAGAATCATCTAGGTATCAGTGCCGACCGTTTGAGAACAGCGGTAGCGATGCTGAAAGCCGAAGGGTACATGGTGCACACCGTGCCTGTGCCTCAGTTGGGTACTTCTCATGACACCACCTTCAAAGTGCTGTGTCCTCCGGGAACAACCCAACGTGATCTGTTCATGAATCGCGAAAGCATTCGTCAGATCTCTGAATACAGCGACGATGGAGGCCGCTCGTTCCTTGGGGTATATCCTCCTCTTGGAATCAGCGAATCTCGAGTTGGCGTTGTCTATGGTGAAAAGGGCGGTGCCAAAGACGGCGTCATCTTCGTTCGCCCTGGTGTCGATGACGTGTCTCTTGGTTCGTCGAGTTATGCCCAAGTTCGAATCATGGTTGGTAAGACGCACTACCTTAAGGGTATGGCGATGTACAGCAAGGATATGCCTGACGGCGTTGATCTGTTGTTCCACACCAACAAGGAAGCGACTGGGAACAAGCTCGATGCTCTGAAGCCTCTGAAGACGACACCTGATGGCAAAGTCGATATGGACAACCCATTCGGCGCTGTGATCAAACTTGGTGGCCAGCGAATCGAACGTGATCGTCATGGCAACCCACATGTGACTTCTGTGATGAACATCCTTCAAGAGGAGGGTGATTGGGGTAAGTGGAGTGACAGCATTGCAAGTCAGGTGCTGTCCAAGCAGAGTACGACACTCGCGAAGTCTCAGCTTGCTAAGGCATTCAAGTCTAAGCAAGATGAGTTCGATGAGATCATGGCTCTCACCAACCCCGTAGTTAAGAAGAAGCTGTTGGAGGGTCTCGCCGATTCGGCCGATTCTGCAGCAGTCCACCTCAAAGCTGCGGCTCTCCCTGGTCAACGCACGCACATCATCCTTCCGATTACGAACATGCCTGACAACCAGGTCTATGCTCCGAACTACAAGGATGGTGAAAGCGTTGTTCTGATTCGTTACCCCCATGCAGGGCGTTTCGAGATCCCAGAACTCACCGTCAACAACAACCACCCCGCTGCAAAGAAAGCGCTAGGCCAAGCTAAGGATGCCATCGGGATCAGTCCGAAGACAGCCGAACGCATGTCTGGTGCCGACTTCGACGGGGACTTCGTCTTGGTTATCCCGAATGGATCGGGTAAGTTCAAGACTGCGCCTGCTTTGGAGAAGCTTAAGGGGTTCGACCCCCAAACCGAATTCAAGGGCTACGAAGGTATGCCTAAGATGACGGCCAAGCAAAAGGGTCGTGAGATGGGTGAGGTCTCGAACCTCATTACGGACATGACCATCAAGAAGGCTTCTCCTGATGAATTGGCTCGAGCCGTTCGTCACTCGATGGTTGTGATCGATGCTGAAAAGCATGGCCTCGATTACAAACGGTCTGCTCAGCAACACGGTATCCAGGCTCTCAAGGTCAAGTACCAGAGCAAGCCCGATGGTGCCCCAGGTTTGGGTGCAGCAACCCTCATCTCAAGAGCAAAGTCTGAGAAGAGAGTCCTTGATCGTAAGGAACGCTCTCCAAAAGACGGCGGCCCTATTGACCTGGCCACAGGTGAGAAGGTCTACGTCGAGACAGGCAAGACACGGAAAGGTAAGGACGGTCTACCGGAACCGAAGACGATCAAGTCAACTAAGTTGGCTGAGGCTAAGGATGCACGCACCCTTTCTTCGGGAACTCCTATGGAGGCCCTCTATGCCGATCACTCCAACAGCCTTAAGGCATTGGCAAACCGGGCTCGTCTAGAGTCTACAAAGACCCCCCCCTCAACTAAGTCACCCTCTGCAAGCAAGGTGTTCGAGGCTGAGGTGAAGTCTTTGAATACCAAGTTGGACCTTGCTGAACGCAACGCCCCCCGTGAGCGTGCTGCTCAAGTGTTGTCAAACTCTATCTATCGGGCTAAGAAACAAACGTACCCCGACATGGACAAAGAGACACAGAAGAAGGTGAAAGGTCAAGCACTGCAGGAAGCAAGGCTTCGACTTGGCGCAAAGAAACCTGTGATCGACATCACTGATGATGAATGGTTGGCCATTCAAGCAGGGGCAATCTCCAACAGTAGGTTGGGCACCATCCTGGACAACGCCAAGCCTGAGCGAGTGAAAGAGTTGGCTACACCAAGAACAGTGAAGCTGATGACACCCACCAACAAGGCAAGGGCTGAGGCCCTACTCGCTGGTGGTGCTACTCGTGCGCAGGTGGCTGAAGTCTTGGGTGTCTCACTTACCACTCTTGATGAAGGAGTGAAGTGATGCCCCCACCCCCACCCAACCACACATGGAAGGAGCGACATGAGTGACAGCATGCTGACCACAACTGACAATCCTTTCAGTCCATTCACCCAATGGGATGAGTGGCTTGCGTTTGATACCCGCATGGGCTATGGAACGTTGAACTATTTGGCTCGGATCACCCTCACCTCCGACGCCCTCTCGCCTGCCGATCAGGATCTTGCTGTTGAACTTGCGATCGACGAGATCGTTGAGATGAACATCAACGGTCTGTACATCAAGGTTGTTCGAGAGGGTTCGGAAGAGAAGGCGGTCGAGCCGATCAAGGAAGAAGAAGTCTTAACACCAGAGGCTTCGTGAATGTTTGAGGGGGGAGGGGGGTCTCGCGATTCCTACCCCCCCTCTGCATCGCCGCCCTCCTATATTTTCCCCCGGGGGGATATTTGGGGCAAACAAACCAACTTTCTACCTCGCAAAGGAGGGTCTGGATGACCGAGTACGACGACAAAGTCATGGTTGCATTCCTGCCAACCACGACTGAGTGGTGCCACATCGACCTTCCTCACATGACGTTGGTGTACGCAGGCGACAAGAACAAGCTGAACGAGCTTGCTTTCAACAGCCTGCTCAAGGACGCGTTCCAGATCGCTGCCCTTACAAGAGTGTTCGTCCTCGAGGTTCAGCAGGTTGACGTATTCGGTGAGGAAGAGAAAGTCGATGTGCTCCGTCTCCGACCGACGTCAGAGCTGTGGGCGGCAAGGCACCTCTTGGAGAAGTGGGACGTATCTGAGCACTCCTTCAATCCACACGTCACGGTCGGACCCGTCGGTTCTACTGCGTACCCTCCTCCAAGGATGGTCGGGTTCAACCGTCTCGTCGTGAGCTGGGGGACGGAGAACATCACCTCCTGGCTCAAGAACTAGATCTCTCCACTGTCTCACCGTGGGACAGTCGATAGGAAGGAAACACAACATGTCCGGTCAGAACCCCAGCGACACCATCCTGCATCAGGACGCCGTCGAGAACGTCATCGACGAGCGCCTCGAAGACGCCAGTTCACAGGGCGCCATCGCCACCCCGGCTTCGCCCGGTGCCAGCTACGTGCAGGCCGAGGTCGTCGCACTTCGCACCGCCATCGCCGCGATCCTCGTCGTCCTTCGAGACGCCGGGCTCATCCCGACGTAACCCCACACAAGGAGACCTCATGATCGAACTACCGAACGGTTACTGCTTCGTCAACCACGCCGACTGGTCCAAGCGCCAGCTGGGCGGGCGAGGCTCACGCGGAGGACCTGTCCTCCAGAAGAAGGGCGTCACCGACGTATTCTTCCACCACTCGGTGACGAGTGTCTCGGGTGACCCGGCTCTTGCCGGAACCCGCGATCCTTCCGACGATCCCTGCAAGGACGCTCGGTTGATCGAGGACATTCTCGCATCACGAGGTCTCCTTCCGGGGTACAGCTACCTCATTCACCCCAGCGGGGTTGTCCTCGAATGTGCGGGCGACTACATCGGTGCACACACCGAGAACCACAACTCGTCGTCCAAAGGCATCTGTCTGATCGGCAACTACGACATCCAGCAGCCGACGCTGGCTCAGCTCGTTGCTGCGGCTCGTACCATCAACCTGATGCGTGCAGGCGGTCAGCTGGCGGGGGATCTCAGCAAGATCAAGCTCATGGGCCACCGCGACAGCAAGTCGACGGCCTGCCCCGGGGCGAACTTCTACCCGATCATCGGGTTCATCCGCAAATTCGCCGCGGACAACAACTAGCTGCTGCGTTCGACAACATCCAAAAGGAGGTTAGATGGCTGTTCAGCGAACTGCGAAAAAGCGCACTCGTCGTCCGGCCACTACTCCTGAAGGGCGCGAGAGTCAACTCATCGCTCTTGCCGTGGATGTTGTCGAACAGCAGATGCTCGACGGCACTGCGTCGTCACAAGTTCTCACTCATTTCTTGAAGCTCGGGTCAATCCGTGAGTCAATGGAACGAGACAAACTTCTGCAAGAGATTGCAGTGCTCAAAGCCAAGGTGGCACAGATCGATTCGGCAGCAAACGTCGAAACTCTGTACAAGTCTGCTCTGGCTGCTATGCGTCGTTACTCTGGACAAGGTCCAGGGCCTGACGATGTTTAGGTGTTACCGAGATCTACGCATGCTCCACACCTTTGAGGATCGGTTCGAGTACTTATCCTTGAACGGTGGCGTGGGACAAGAGACGTTCGGGCATGCTCGGCACATCAATCAGACGTTCTATAGGTCTCGTGAATGGGAACAGGTTCGGAACACGGTTATTCTCAGAGATGAGGGCTGTGATCTAGGCATCCCCGGCCGCGAGATCTATGGTGAGTTGCTTATTCACCACATGGAGCCGATGACAAGCGACGACATCGTGCATGGTGAGGACTGGATCCTTGATCCTGAGTTCCTTATTACGACGACAATCTCAACACACAACGCCATTCACTACGGGAATGCAGCATCTCTACCAAGAGTGTTCGTTCCGCGTAGACCTGGCGACACAAAACTCTGGTAGAAAGGCCAAGGGATCATGGAAGACAGCATCCTCAAGAGCGTCAAGAAGTCTCTTGGCATTTCTCCCGACGACAAGTCCTTCGACGAAGACGTGCTCATGCACATCAACTCGACCTTCTCGGTCCTTCAGCAGCTGGGCATCGGTCCGCCTGAAGGATTCCAGATCGAAGACAAGACATCTGACTGGACCGAGTTTCTCGGAACCGACAAGCGACTGAACATGGTCAAGACGTACGTGCATCAGAAAGTTCGTCTCGTGTTCGATCCTCCAGCAACGGGTTATTTGGTCGAAGCAGCCAAAGCCCAGATCCTCGAAACCGAGGTTCGACTCGTCAACCTCGTCCCCATCGTCTAGAAAGAAGGTGATCTGTGGCTGAATCACAAGCTCTAACCGCAGTGGTCACTACTCTTCCGGAATTGATGGGTAGTGGTATTCCGATCCAGAAGATCGCGCTGTTCAATCCCGATGGGACGCCCTGGCCGGACGTCATCACGCCGGAAGATGGCGCGTTCTACACCCTCTCGGTTCAACTCGGCACTCTGCAAGCCACAATCGACGCTCTTGTCGAACGGCAAGACGAACTCGAAGCCGAGTTGGCCCTATACAGGACAAATCCGCTCAAGGTTCTCATCGGTGGAGAGAACGTTCCTGCCGGAACACCGCACAAGACGGTCATCGCTCGATTGGCGACAGACATATGACCCTTTTGAGCCGAAACCAGTTCCACGGATTGCCCTACGACGAACCGATATTGCCTGGAGCCACTGGACTCGGTGATAAAGGTTGGCCAACGCACGTAGCCTTCACGATCGGCGTAACTCAAAGCAAGGTGGCCATCGCCTTTGGCGCAGAAGGGGCTCTTTCTCCGGAAGTTGCACTTCTCCCATTTCTCGGAAAGGCCGCCTCAATCGGTTGGCAGCTACAAGAGGTGCTTCTTGGTTCTACCGGAACTCCGAAGACCACATATTCGTTCACGTTCGAGATGTACATCCCTTTCGGACAGTATGTGGGTCCAAACGCGGGCTATCCAAAGCATTTCATCCAAGTAATGGATGGAGTCACAAAGCGTTGGGGCCTCCGGATGACCAAGTACACGCCGCCAACTATCTTCGATCCCTTCTACGAGGGGTTGTCGAACCTGGTGGGGCTTGTCGATGGAAACGGAACGTTGCTGAGTGGTGGAACGTACGCGCTCGGTACCGCGGCCCAGTACAAGTTCGAATTCCTCGTCAAAGAGACCGCCCCCACGGTCACCGTTCGTATCTACAAGCTGGTATCAAACGTGTACACGCTTGTTCACACGATGTCTGGAAACCCGACAAGCACCGCGGCCAAAGAGTGGCAGTACGGGAACTTCGAAGGCGATCCATCCATCGGAACTGATCAGTACAACGTGTTCTTTCCGAACGGCTGGCCTGGGACGATGAACACTCGCATCAGGAACATCGCGACGTTCTCGACATCCGACGGAGATAGTGCTTTCGGCGGAGCTACGGGGTACACGCTTCCCAAACCTCGAACCGTCGAGTGGAGTGTGTACGACGCGGTTCACAACACCGAGGTACCTATCCCACCTCCGAAGATTTTCAAAGCATCGACAAACACTGAACTCGACATGACTTCGGTGTGGGACAACCCGATGCTTTTCCGCGGAAGAACCGAAACGTGGAACGAAACCCTCTTCAACTACGATGGAACTTCGTATGGGTCAGATCCTCTTCAGAAGTATCAGATCTACACGCCCTACGGTGTTCCAACTCCTCCTGGTGGGTGGCCGGTCGTCGCTTTCGTGATGGTCGGTTACTACTCGGTAGGTAACTGGTCCGACTTCTACACCAACTATTACATCATGCTTCGTCATATCCTGAACATGGGGTGTGCCGCGGCAGGTATCGGTGTGCGAGTCGGTGAACTGGTGTCGTCCTGGTTGTTCGGACAGTTCCGCCCAGCGGTATTTCCTACAGCAATCTTCGATGCAAAGCTGGCGGTTCGACACATGGTCGATCATGCGTCCGAATCCGGAATCAATCCGGCAAAGATCTACACCGGAGGTCACTCTTCCGGCGGATCAATCGGACTTTGTGCAATGCTTACTCGCAACATGACGGACAACAGTCATGGGACAAATCTGACGCTTACGTCAAACGGATTTCCTGGTGTGGTTGACCCTCCGATCGCAGGATCGATTGTGTTGGACGCGCCAACGAACTTCCGAAAGACCTGGGACGAAGATCCTTGTGTTCCGAAAGCATCGCTTCCGTGGCAGCTGTACGGCATTCCGGGCGGAAACGCTCGAGCAGCCATCAGCATGTACAACGGCGGTACGGTTACTGATCAAACGATCGATACCACTCAGATCGAGATTGCTGACTGGGTCGCTGTCGCGCCAAATCTTCGGCCGGTGCTGTACATCGCGTCAAAGGGCGACACTGTTGTCCCGGCGCACAACGGAACCAATCTGAAGACGGCGTACGAAGCGAGAGCTGGGGCACCGGCGTGTGCATATTTCGACATGGGTTGGGTGAAGCACGACTTCATGACAGCCATGCCGCCAGCAGAAACCATGAAGACCTGGCTCCACCAACAAGGTGCCATCTAACACCGAGGAGGTGCACCCAATGCAATTCGAGTCGAAAGACGACTTCATGGCACACTTCGGTGTCAAGGGCATGAAGTGGGGTGTCCGCAAGGATTCCTCTGGATCAGCTCCAGCGGCAAAACCCGCGGCAAAGTCATCGGAAGACCACAAAAAGGTCGCCGAACTTCGCACCAAACCAACACATTCACTGAGCAACGCCCAGCTCAAGACCATCAACGAGAGACTTCAACTCGAATCCACCTACGCCAGGCTGGATCCGGGCAAGGTGACCAGCGGTCGAACCAAAGCAGAACAGCTTCTGAAGACGGTCGGTGTCGCAGGTTCGTTGATCAGCATCGGTTCCAGCCCTGCTGGGAAAGCTGCCATCGAGCTGGGGAAGCTCATCATCGACAATACCTTGAAGCCATCGGTCACCACTGTCGGCGCTTCGGTTCCAACCGGATCTCCAAAGCGGAGGTAACACAACGAAGGAGGAGTGGTGGCGCTATCGAACACTGCAACTCCGAAGTACTACGGTGAGTTTCGAGCCAAGGTTCTTGCTGGTGAGATTCCAGTGAATGAGCAAGTCGGATTGGAGATGGAACGGATCGACGCGCTAATCGGCGACCCCAACATCTACTACGACGACCTTGCTGTCGAAGGCTGGGTTGCGTTCTGTGAATGTGAGATGACTCTCACTGATGGAGCGGACCTACACCTTCTCGACACCTTCAAGTTGTGGGGTGAAGAGATCTTCGGCTGGTGTTACTTCGAGGAGAGAAGCGTATGGGAGCCTGCTGAAGACGGCGGGCTAGGACACTTCGTCACCAAGTCAGTCCGAAAGAGGCTGACTACCAAGCAGTACCTGATCGTGGCTCGTGGCGCGGCCAAGTCCATGTACGCTTCTCTCCTCCAGGCCTACTTCCTCACCGTCGATACGGCCACGACTCACCAGATCACGACTGCTCCTACCATGAAGCAGGCCGATGAGGTGATGTCCCCGATCCGTACCGCGGTAACCCGGTCCCGTGGCCCCCTCTTCGAGTTCCTTACAGAGGGCTCGCTGCAGAACACCACCGGGTCAAGGGCGATGCGAGTCAAGCTCGCTTCAACAAAGAAGGGCGTTGAGAACTTCCTGACAGGATCTCTGCTTGAGGTCCGTCCGATGTCCATCAACAAACTTCAGGGTCTACGACCCAAGATCTCAACCGTCGACGAGTGGCTCTCTGGAGACATCAGAGAAGACGTTGTTGGTGCCATTGAACAGGGTGCGTCGAAACTTGACGACTACTTGATCGTTGCTATCAGTTCTGAGGGAACAGTCCGCAACGGTTCTGGCGATACCATCAAAATGGAACTAGCTTCCATCCTCAAAGGCGAGTACGAAGCCAAGCACATCTCCATCTGGCACTACAAACTCGACTCTGTCGAGGAAGTTGGCGACCCCAGGATGTGGCCCAAAGCAAATCCGAACATCGGGAAGACCGTTACCTACGACGTGTACCACAGAGACGTCGAGCGAGCGGAGAAAGCTCCCGCATCCAGGAATGACATCCTGGCCAAGCGGTTCGGGTTGCCTATGGAGGGCTTCACCTACTTCTTTACGTACCCCGAGACCCAACCTCACGAGAACGTTGCTCCAACGTCTTTCCATGGGATGCCCTGTTCTCTTGGTGCGGACCTTTCAAAGGGTGACGACTTCTGTGCTTTCACCTTCCTGTTCCCCCTTGCAAACGGGGCGTATGGCATGAAGACACGAAGCTATATCACGGAACGTACTCTCTTCAAACTTCCTCTGGCAATGCGCCAAAAGTACGAAGAGTTCCGTGAAGAAGGAAGCCTTCAGGTTCTCGACGGCACCGTTCTTGAGATGATGGAAGTCTACGAAGACCTCGATGACTACATCATGGCGTGTGAATACGATGTGCGTACCCTGGGATACGACCCATACAACGCCAAAGAGTTCGTTGATCGTTGGGAATCCGAGAACGGCCCCTACGGAATCCAAAAAGTAATCCAGGGAGCAAAGACCGAATCGGTCCCTCTTGGTGAACTGAAAGTCCTGAGCGAGGATCGACTTCTCCTGTTTGACGAGGCTCTTATGACCTTCGCCATGGGGAACGCGATCACGCTCGAGGACACAAACGGCAACCGCAAGTTGCTCAAGAAGCGTCAAGAAGAAAAGATCGACAACGTCTCCGCTTTGATGGACGCGTACGTCGCATACAAGGCCTACAAGGAGGCATTCGAATGACAGCACTGCAAAGCGACGTCGATTTCCTGGCGCACTTCGGTGTGAAGGGCATGAAATGGGGTGTCCGAAACGAGCGGCGGATGGAGAAGAAGGACGCCAAGTGGGCTCAAAAGCAGAAGAACTACAAGACTATCATCAAGGTCAATAACACCGCTGCAGTCAGAGCAAACGCTGATGTTCAGTACATCAATGCACGGTATTCAGGAGTCGACCTTACGAAACCGTCAGCAAAAACGACCAAGTACTACAAAGAGGTCGAAAAGAACTGGAATGACCATGTTGCTCGCGCTGCCAGCGAGTTGGGGGTCAGTCCGTCTGGGCGTCGAAAGATGTCTGTGAAGATTGACATGTACACCAAAGACTTCGTCATGGACGACGTCGACGTGACCCACTCGGATCTTCAAAAGATGCTCATCATTAGAGACGAGTCGGGCGCTGTCATCGAGTTCAAGCTCGCGGAGCCGTTGGAGCACAGCAATGCGCTCTCGGAAGACCTCGATTTCCTGGCACACTTCGGTGTGAAAGGCATGAAGTGGGGTGTCCGAAAGGAAGCTCGAGTTCGGAACCGGCAGCTCAACAAAGCCAGCCGGAAGAAGGACAAGAGCGAGCACGCGGATGAGGTTCAGGCTGCTCGAGACCACGTCAACAGCGGCCAGTCGAAGGCAAACCTCAAGCAGGCCAAGAAGGACTACAAGGCGGACAAGGTCAGCGTCGGAAGTCGTGAGGCTCGCAAGATCCTGGCCGAAAAGCGCGACGCCGAGTACGAGATCATCGCCAAATCTCAGGAAGCCAAGAACGGGAAAGAGGTGGCCACACGAGTCCTTCTGGAAGTTGGGCTCTCGGTCATCGAAAACTCGGCCGCACGCCGCTAGGCGAATGGCTCTACCAGAGAGAAGGAGGTATATCCGTTGGCAATCAGAGCACGACTCAAAAGTGCTTGGAATGCATTCGGGCAAGAAGAGGTATATCGAGCTCCTTCCGGCGTTGGTATGGCTTCTTCGACAGGTCGACCGCCTGATCAGCCCCGGCTTCGTTTCACGAACGAGCGCTCGATCATCGCGTCAATCTACACCAGGATTGGCGTTGATGTGGCTTCAATCCCGATTCGACACGTCGAGTTGGACGATCGCGGTCGATATTCGAAGGACCTCGACTCTGAACTGAGTCTATGTCTCAATCTCGAAGCAAAATCGACCAAGCGCCGATGGCATACAAGGCCTACAAGGAGGCATTCGAATGACAGCACTGCAAAGCGACGTCGATTTCCTGGCGCACTTCGGTGTGAAGGGGATGAAGTGGGGCGTCCGGAGCGAAAAACCCAAGGTGACTCGTGCGCAACGAGTCGAAGGGCGACAGGCCGTCCAGAAGTTGTCGGGGGACGCCAGGACCGCAATCAACATGCACCGAAATGCCAAGACCCCCGAAGAGCGGGCCGCGGCTCAGGCCATGTACAAGCGAGATGTCGTCAACAAGCTTCGGACAAAAGATTTTCAGGAGAAGTACCAAGCGGCAAACACCCTTGGTAAGGGTGAGGCACTCGCGCAGGTCATCGCGTTCAACGTGCTGTCTCCGGTGACCCTCGGTGTCACCTTGGCCGGTCAACGAGTTGCTCGAAAGAGTGGCATCAAGACCGAGCAGAAGATCTCACGAGACATTCTCAAGGAGATGCGGTCCCAGAACTAATGGGCTCGAACGCAACTCGCAACAAGGAAGGAGGTGTGTCCGTTGGCAATCAGAGCACGAATCAAAAGTGCTTGGAACGCATTCGGGCAAGAAGAAGTCTATCGTGCACCGCCCGGTGTCGGTATGTCTTCTACGGGTCGGCCGCCTGATCAACCCAGGCTTCGCTTCAGCAACGAGCGTTCCATCATTGCCTCGGTCTACACCCGAATCGGTGTGGATGTGGCCTCGATTCCAATTCGACACGTTCAGTTGGATGACAAAGGTCGATATTCGAAGGATCTCGAGACGGAGCTGAGTCTTTGTCTCAACCTCGAAGCCAACATCGATCAGGCCCCTATGGCATTTCGTCTCGACCTCGTCACGTCGCTCTTTGACAAGGGTGCTGTGGCAATCGTTCCGGTCGACACGACAATCGATCCTGTGTTCGGAGAAGAGTTCGATATCCTGTCGATGCGAATCGGCGAGATCACGACCTGGTACCCGAAACACGTTCGAGTTGCCATCTACAACGAGGCTCTCGGCATTCGACAGGAGGTCGTTCTTCCCAAGAGGAACGTCGCCATCGTCTACAACCCGTTGTTCGCCGTGATGAACGAGCAGAACTCCACGCTTCAGAGGCTTATTCGAAAGCTGTCCATCCTGGACGCGGTCGACGAGCAGTCTGGGTCTGGAAAACTCGACATCATCATTCAGCTGCCATACGTCGTCAAAACTCCTGCGCGAAAGCTTCAGGCCGAAGAACGACGTAAGGACATCGAGATGCAACTCAAGGGAAGTCAGTACGGCATTGCCTACACTGATGGAACTGAGAAGATCACTCAGCTCAACCGACCCGCCGAGAACAACCTTCTCAAGCAGGTCGAGTATCTGACGAACCTTCTCTACAGCGAGTTGGGCATCACGGCAGGGATCATGGATGGCACCGCGGACGAAGCCGCAATGCTGAACTACTACAACCGAACTGTCGAGCCCATCTTGATGTCGGTTGTGGAAGCGATGCAGCGGGCCTTCGTTGGTCGTGCTGGTGTGCGCAAGAAGAAGCGCATCATGTACATCCAAAACCCGTTCAAGCTGGTTCCGCTTTCTCAGATCGCCGAGATCTCTGACAAGCTGACTCGAAACGAAATCGTCACCGCGAACGAGATGCGTGGGTTCATCGGAATGACTCCTCACGAGGATCCGAAGGCTGACAAGCTCATCAACAGCAACATGCCACAGCCTGCTGCTGAAACAGGATCTGACCTGACGGAAGTCGATCGCATCATGAAGGAAACCCTTGACGGGGTCATGTCTGATGTCGAACGAATCGTCGGTGGTCAAGGTGCAGCTTGATGAGAGCGCACTAGCGCACTACGCATCCCAGTACTACGACCCGGTGAAGGCCAAGGAGTACTACGAGAGGACCAAGAAACTCAAAGGTCGAGATGAGGGCGAGCTAAGCGATACGCAAAAGGAAGCGTTTGGCTATGCAAAGACTCAGATCACCGAAGAGAAGCAACGGACCCTCAAGGACACGGCAACCAAGCAGCGCGAAGCCATTGAGAACATCCGAAAGGGTGCCGAGGCTATGCGCGCCGCCGTTGCTGCCAGGCTCACCGAGCTGATGACCAAACTCGAAGCTGCTGAATCGGAGCAACGCGACCAGATCGCGGCAAGACGCGCCGAGAAGCTTCAAGCGATCGCTGACAAGGCTACGAAGGCGATTGCCTCCCTGCCCCCAGTACCACCGGGTGTCAGCAAAGAGAGGGCTGCGGAATTAGCAGCGAACAGACGTGCGGAGATTGCTGCAATCAAAGGTGATTCCAAACGTGAGCGAGAGCAAGTCGCTGCCGACTCCGCCGCAGAAGTGGAGAAGCTCAGCGAAGGTAGTGATCGCATCAAAGGATCGGCAAGAGGTTCCGCAAACCTTGACCGTGATGCAATCGTTAAGGGTGTTCAAGGTGCAATTGAGAAAGCGCAAAAGGACTTTGACACCATGAAAGAAGCGGTCAAGGCGAAGTACGAAACCAAGTACCAATCGGAGTACGACGCCATCAAGAACAACCTTTAGACAAAGGAAGGAAGTCAAAATGGAAGCAGATTTCAGCGGCTACGCAACCAAGGCCGGACTGAAGTGCTCCGATGGTCGGACCATTCTCCCGGACGCGTTCCGGGATCAGCACGCAGCGCGAGTTCCTCTCGTCTGGCAGCACGGTCACACCGATCCGGAGAACGTCCTCGGTCACGCCATCCTCGAGAACCGAGAAGATGGGGTCTACGCCTACGGATTCTTCAACGATTCCGTCAAGGCTCAGGCCGCCAAGAAGGGTGTTCAGCACGGCGACATCAACATGTTGTCGATCTGGGCAAACAACCTCCTCGAAAGGTCGTCGCGTGTCATGCACGGCGTCATTCGTGAGGTCAGCCTGGTGCTCTCGGGTGCAAATCCGGGTGCGCTCATCGATCCCGTGTCGATCCGTCATTCCGACGGACGCGAAGACACGCCGCTCGAGGACACCGCGGTCATCACGACCGGCCTCTTCATCTCGCACTCGGCGGATGACATCCAAGATCCGGATGCCGACGAGAACGACGACAACGACAGCGATGCCGACGAGAACTCCGACGGTGGCGATGACGACTCCGATCTGCAGCACGCAGACGGTGGCGAACGCACCATCCAGGAGATCTACGAAGCATTCTCGGACGAAGAGAAGGATATCGTCCATTATCTCATCGGTACGGCCGTCGAGGCCATGACCGAAGCCAACACCGCCGCTCACGGCAACATGAACCACCAGGAAGGAAACCAAATGCACAACGTCTTCGAGGGCGACAAGACCAAGTCCGAGCCCGTCATCGCTCACGACGCCATGAACGGCATCGTCGAGAATGCTCAGCGTCTCGGTTCCATGAAGGCCGCCGTCGAGGCGTACGGTCTTCAGCACGGCATCGAGAACATCGGCACCCTGTTCCCCGACGCCAAGGCGCTCAGCAACCAGCCGGAGCTCTTCGGTCGCCGGATGGAGTGGGTTGACGCCCTTCTCAGCGGCACCCGCAAGAGCCCGTTCTCCCGCATCAAGTCGCTGTGGGCGGACATCACCGGCGACGAGGCCCGTGCCAAGGGTTACATCACCGGTGCCCTGAAGAAGGAAGAGTTCTTCACGGTCGCGAAGCGCATCACGACCCCGACCACCATCTACAAGAAGCAGGCGCTGGACCGCGATGACATCGTGGACATCACCGACTTCGACGTCGTCGTGTGGCTCAAGGCCGAGATGCGTCTCATGCTGGACGAGGAAATCGCGCGTGCGGTTCTCGTCGGCGACGGTCGTGACATCTCGCACGAGGACAAGATCAACGAGCAGTGCATCCGGCCCATCGCGACCGACCACGAGCTCTACACCCACCGCGTCTACGTCAACATCAACGACGCGAACTCGACGTTCGATGAGGTCATCACGGCCGTCATCAAGAACCGCAAGTTCTACCGCGGCACGGGTCAGCCCATCTTCTTCACGTCCGAGGACTACATCGCCGACGGCCTGCTTCTCAAGGACGGCATGGGGCGTCGCCTCTACCGCAACCTGGAAGAGCTCGCCGCGGAACTCCGCGTGTCGAAGATCGTCCCGGTCGAGATCCTCGAGGAGTACCCCGACATCGTCGGCATCCTCGTGAACCCGCACGACTACAACATCGGTGCGGACCGCGGTGGCGAGGTCAACATGTTCGACGACTTCGACATCGACTACAACAAGTACAAGTACCTCATCGAGGGTCGGATGTCCGGCGCGCTCGTGAAGCTGAAGTCGGCTCAGGTCCTTCTCAAGGTCGCTGGTGGCGCGGTTCTCACCGTTCCCACCGCCCCGACCTACGACGAGGAGCTCGGCCAGATCAGCATCCCGACCGTCACCGGCGTCGTGTACAAGAACGCCGCGGGCACCACGCTCACGACCGGTTCTTCCCCGTACACGGTCACCCCCGGTACGACGTACGAGGTGTTCGCGACTCCGTCCTCGAGCTCCTACTACTTCGAGAACAGCGAGGTGGACAACTGGGAGTTCCACCGTCACGCCTGATCTTCTCCAGATAGCCCACTAAGGAGGTGTACCTGATGGCAAGATATTCTGGTAAGGTAGGTTACGGTCATCCGACCGAAGCCGCCGCTGGCGTATTCATCGACGCAATCACCGAGAAGGAGTACTACGGAGACGTAGATCGCTCTGCTCGGAGAACCGAAGACGGTCCTGGTGCCAACAGCAATATTGCTGCGGACAACATGATCAGCATCGTCGCTGATGCATACGCATACGAGAACTTCCACGCCATCAGGTACATCTCCTGGGCTGGGGCACTCTGGACCGTGACTCACGTCGAGGTAAAGAGGCCCCGTCTGATCTTGAGACTCGGGGAGGTGTACCATGGCGAGACGGCTTGAGCTTCACGCGATTCTCGAGACCTTGGCGCCGAACGTGTATTTTCAGCCCCCGCCAAACGACCACATGCACTACCCGTGCATTCGGTATGAACGGGCAAAGGCTGATACGCGACACGCAAACGGCAAGCCGTACAACATCACCCAGAGGTATCTGGTGACTGTCATCGATCGAAACCCGGATAGCGATATTCCGGGCAAGGTCGCTCAACTCCCAACGTGTGAACACGATCGTTTTTACACGGCGGACAACCTCAATCACGACGTATTCAATCTGTTCTTTTAAGGAGGAACGAACCAATGACCACCCTTGTATGGGATCAGGTCGGCGAACGCGAATTCGAGACTGGCATCGATCATGGTGTCCTCTACATCCCGACGGCAGGTGTCTACAGCAACGGCGTTGCGTGGAACGGCCTTACGGGTGTGACCGAGTCTCCTTCGGGCGCCGAGGCAACCCCGCTCTACGCGGACAACATCAAGTACCTCAACATGACGTCGGCCGAGCAGTTCGGCGCCACGCTGGAGTGCTACACCTACCCGGACGAGTTCGCTCAGTTCGATGGTCAGGCCACCCCGCATCCGGGCGTCTCCATCGGCCAGCAGGCTCGCAAGGGCTTCGGGCTCTCATATCGCACTCGACTCGGCAACGACATCGACGGCGACGACCACGGGTTCAAGCTTCACCTCGTCTACGGCTGCACCGCGGCTCCGACGGAGAAGGCTTACACCACGGTCAACGAGTCCCCCGAGGCGATCACCTTCTCGTACGAGATCGCAACCGTTCCGGTCCCCGTGACCGACATGCGGCCGACCTCAATCGTGACGATCGATTCCACCACGGTGGATGAGGTCAAGCTCGCCGAGCTCCTCGTGATCCTCTACGGCGATGCGGAAACCGACCCGCGTCTTCCGATGCCCGATGAAATCGTCGCGCACTTCGCGTCGGCAACCCCGCTCACCGTGGCCACGCCGACAAACGTGACCTACGACTCGGGCACCCACACAATCACGATCCCGACCGTTGCGGGTATCACGTACAAGATTGCTGGGGTCACCGTCACCGGTACCGTGGTTCTCACCGTCGGCCAAACGAAGACCGTCGAAGCGGTTTGGAACACCGGCTACAAGCCGCCGACCACGCCGTACGACAGCGATTGGACCTACTCCTACTAGGAGATGTCCTCATATCTGGAGGGCTGGGGGGCTTAACCACCTCTCAGCCCTTTAGGTAGTCCATATCCAACAGAAGGAGCAACCTGTGCCCCAAATTCCGGTCGATTTCTCCATCAAGTCGGGCCTTCCCTTCTCGAAGGATTTCGTTGTAAACCTCCCGGACGGCCGATCCTGGTGGACAAGCACCTCGCAATTCGAAGTTCTTGCACAAATTCGGGAAGATGCGGACGTTTCGTCAACGCTCATCACCGATATTGCCGACAGCATCACGGTCACCATGATCGGGAACGTCGTATCGCTCGCCCTTCGAATGACAGGCGCCAAGACTCGTGAAGTAACCGACTCTGGCGCCTATGACATCATCATGTCAGACACAGGAACCACGGATGCTCGTGCATATGTGGTCTCCTTTGGCAAAGTCAAGCGATCCTCAGTGGTCACTGCGGAGGAGGTGTCCGCATGAGTGATGTAGAAGTCATCACTGTGGTCATATCTGACCCACCAGCAGAAGATCCGGTCAACGTGATCGTTGGTGATGCCGATCTTTCCGCGTCTGTTGCTCTCATCACGGAGCATCGCAATTCTTCCGCACCCCATCCCGTGTACGACGACATGGTTTCGTTGACACTCCTCTTCGAGAATGGACTTTTCTGATGACCCTCGCAACAAACATCGCCAACGCTCTCACTCGTGTCGGCACCGAATTCAAGGCCATCCGCACGCTCATCGGCGGCTCTGGCACTGCGGATATTTCCGCGCTCACAACCACGGACAAGTCGTCGCTTGTCGCGGCCATCAACGAGACCAAGGCAGGCAATGCCGGTTCTCCGGCCGACGCGTCAACCACCACCAAGGGCATCATCGAGATCGCAACTCTTGCCGAGGTTACCACGGGGACGGACACTGCTCGTGCAGTTACTCCTCAGGGTGTGAAACAAGAGATCGATCTGGTCAAGGTTGACGCATCGACCACCACCAAAGGTCTTGTCGAGCTTGCAACCCTTGCAGAGGTGACCGCAGGTACGGACACAACTCGTGCCGTCACTCCCGAGGGAGTCAAGCAGGCGTTCGATGCAGCAATCGCCGCTGTCGTCGGTGGCGCGCCAGGAACACTCGACACCCTCAACGAGATCGCGGCAGCTCTCGGGGATGACGCAAGCTTCGCGGCAACCGTGGCCTCGTTCATCGCGGACGTCGGCGACACCTCGACCAACTTCGTCACGACGTTCGAAACGGCGCTCGCCTGATGAGCCTCGCGACGCAAATCCAAGCCCTTGCTACGCGCGTGGGGGCCGAAATCAAGACGCTGCGTGAAGTTGACATCGACTATGTCGCAACTCTTGCTTCTGGTAAGGAAACCGCGGGCACCGCGGCAGGCCTCGTCGGTGCCCTTCCGAAGGACTACGACCTTGTTCTTCACGGGCAGGTGTTCTCATGACGACTGTTGAAAAGAGACTGCTTTCTGCGTCGTCGGATGGCCAACCAGTTGTCGTTGCCGCAACAGCGTCAACCGGCACAGTCATTCATACCGCGGTCAGTGGCACTACAAACCTCGATGAGATCTGGTTGTGGGCGACGAATACCGACACGGTGCTTCGAACGCTGGTGCTTCAATGGGGAAACACGTCTCGACTTCGTTCATTTCCGTTGGATCCGAACATCGAGACTCTGGTTGCTCCGGGCTGGCTTCTTAGGAACAGCCTTGTGGTCAATGCATACTCTGCTGGAACTGCAAACAAGATCGAATTGATCGGTCACGTTCATAGGATTACGCCCTAATGCCCGAGTATGGTCGTCTTCGTCAACCCGGTCGACTTTCTCGCAGGTCAAGTCTCGTTCTTTCAGGCGGCATCGAGGGTGTGAATGGAAAGTACAAGTACCACACATTCACCTCTTCGGGGTCCCTCGTCGTGGCAAGTGTTGGCGAGCCGGTATTCCTGGAATGCTTGCTTGTTGGTGGCGGCGGATCGGGTGGCGGAACGGGTGGCGCTGGCGGCGGAGGAGGTGGTGGCGGAGTCTTACTCGACGTTGGCTTCGTTCCGGCGGTTGGGTCATACACTGTGACGGTCGGCGCTGGTGGCGCTGCTACTTCTGGAAGCAACAACGGCGGAGATTCATCTATCGTCGGGACAAACATCACCCGCCTTAAGGCCTACGGCGGAGGCGGAGGCGGCTACTACAACACCGTTGCTCCTAAGGCAGGCGGATCGGGTGGCGGCGCCGGAGGAACCCCAACCACAGTGCCGATCCTAGGGGGGTTAGGCTTCAAAGGTCAAGGCAACAACGGCGGAAACTCCTCGGTCACGAGCAACTACATCAACGGCGGAGGTGGCGGTGCCGGTGGAGTAGGTGGTAACGGTGGTCCCCAGGGTGGGGCTGGAGGCGCTGGACTCAGCTGGAATGGCCTAGCCACGTATGGTGGTGGCGGAGGCGGCGGAAACTCCTATACCGATGCCACAGCAACCAACGTTGGCGGATCGGGTGGCGGAGGTGCAGGCGCTCGTTCTGGAAAAGCAAATGCAGACAACGGTGGGGCCAATACCGGCGGTGGCGGCGGTGGAACCTGGGGTGGTGCTGGTGGGTCAAATGCTGGCGCAGGCGGCTCCGGCATTGTGATCGTTCGGTATCGAATCTATTAGACAAGGAGACCAGAGAATGCTCACAATCAAAGTTGGCGAACGAGAGTTCTACGACGAAGAATCCAGCCGGTTTGTCCGAGTTGGTGGAGAAGTAGTCCGTCTTGAGCATTCTCTGGTTTCACTGTCAAAATGGGAGTCAAAGTATGGACGCCCTTTCTTGGGTCCAATCAACAAGACTCACGAAGAAACTCTCGGGTACGTGGAGTCAATGCTCCTGGACGAAAACCCCCCGGAGGATTTTCTGAGCAAACTTTCGGATGCCAACGTTGAGGTCATCACTGAGTACATCAATCAGACTCAATCAGCAACAACGTTCCGAGAGATGAAGACAGTCGCGACGGCCAACCGAGAGATCATCTCAGCCGAGTTGATCTACTTCTGGATGGTGTCCTACAGCATTCCATTCGAGTGTGAGAGCTGGCATCTGAGCCGTCTCTTCGCTTTGATTCGTGTATGCAACGTCAAGTCGTCCAAGCCGCAGAAGGTCAACCCGAGTACTGCGGCAGCAGATCGCAAAGCATTGAACGACGCTCGACGTCAACAACTGGGTACCAAGGGTTAGGAGGCAAGATGACCACCATGACATGGGCGGATCCCTCCGCAAGGACCTACGAGTCTGGTGTGGAAAAGGGTGTGATCCGCTCTAAGAGTGGTCTGATCATTCCTTGGAATGGCCTCATCTCAGTCCAAGAGACTGAGGAAGAAGCGAGTGTCACCGACACATATTTCGACGGGGTCAAGATCGAAAGTGAGAAACCTCGAGGGTTCTTCACCGCTCAGATCGTTGGCGTTGAGCTTCCGTCGCAATTCGACGACGAACACTTGATCCTAGGCCGAGCAATCCGAGAGATTCAAGGTTTTGTCGACATCCGACCGGGGTTCTACCTGACAGGACAGAACAAGCGGGAGTTCGACTTCTCATACCAAACTCTTCTCCCCGATGGCGACTACAAGATCCATCTCGTGTGGGATGCTCGTGTCGTCGTGTCAACTACGGGAAGTCTGAGCCTTGGTGACACCGTTCAAGTGGAGACATTCACCTGGGCAATTCGAGCTACTCCTCCTCGGGGAGCAGACGGATATTTGGGGTCGGCGCATTACGTCATCGACTCTCGAAAAATCGATCCGACTGTTCTCAGTGCAGTTGAGGACTACCTCTATGGGACGGAGTCCACGTTCCCATATTTCCCAACACAGGAAGAATTGCTGGAATTCTTCGCGTAAGGAGCGTTCATGGCAAAAGTGAGGTGGGACCAGCCCGGCACTAGGGCCTACAACGTTGGCATCGATCGAGGTGTGCTATATCTTCCGGATGGAAGTGGAGTTCCTTGGAGTGGACTGATGTCCCTCGTAGAGAGCTCTGGAGCCGACCTCGAAGAGGTGTCATATTTCGATGGAGAGAAGTACGTAGGAGAACAGCAAACCTCCGACTTCGCAGCGGCACTGGCAGCAGTGACGTTCCCTGACGAGTTCCTTCAGTTCGATGGTTATGACTCCCCGGAGCCCGGCCTTCTTGTGGGGAACCAACCGTCCAAGTCATTTTCTCTCAGCTACAGAACTCTGATAGGCAGCGACACTGAAGGTACGGATCTGGGCTACAAGATCCATATCCTGTACAATCTGACGGCCGTGTCTACCGGGATTCAGAGGACCACTCTCGCGGACACCGTGACTCCGGACACGTTTGGCTGGAACCTCACCTCTCGACCTGAAACGGTTACTGGGTACCGACCGACCGCACATGCTGTGATCGACTCTCGGTATATTCAGGAAGACCTCATGCAAGAACTTGAAGCCCGGTTGTATGGGACCGACGCCCTCGACGCCGAGCTTCCTTCGCTGGATGATCTTGTGACTTTTGTAGATGGCTACGATCGTCTAATAATCATCGATCATGGCGACGGGACATGGACCGCCACCGGCCCAACAGACCAATTCACGATTGTCGGCGATCTGTTCACAATCACGGACGCAAATTCAATCGTTGTCGATGCAAACACGTTCATCGTGTCATCTGACCCAGTTACGTAGGGAGAGTTATGGGCACCATCACCGGCTACACCGCGGAGAGAATGAAGGAAATCGAGGACAGCACCGTCGTCGACGGTCAAGTTCTCGCTGACAATCTGGTTCTCACAACAAGAGATGGGACTGTCATCAATGCGGGCAATGTCCGCGGTCGGAGTGGTGAATCCGCTTATATTCAGGGGGTTCTGCTCCCTGCGATCAAGCTGGCCACAAATGGCCCCGCGATTCAGGTTCAAAACACCCCGGCGAACTACCCGGGATTCTCGAACTCAGTCGACTGGTCTCCAGATGGCCGGTTCCTTGCTGTTGGGCACGGTACTTCGCCTTACCTATCGGTCTACAGATTCGACGGGGTCGCTCTGACTATCGTCTCAGGAATCGGAGTAAATCCTCCGGCGGTTGTTCCTCCGGCAGACGTGAACTCAGTCTCCTGGTCTCCTGACGGTCGATACCTGGTCGTGACTCATTCGAATGCTCCGTATTTCACGGCGTACATCTTCGATGGGCTGACGCTTACAGCAATTCCGTCACCAGCAATTCTTCCAGCGGGCGTTGGATATTCGGCAGCATGGTCTCCGAACGGGAAGTTCCTGGCGGTCGGGCATTTGAATTCGCCGTATCTCACGGTTTACGAGTTCAATGGGTTTGGTTTTGTGAAGATGACCGACCCCGCGACTCTGCCGGGGCTACATGTTCTCTCTGTGTCGTGGTCTCCAGACGGCCGTTTCCTCGCAACGGGACACCAACAGAGTCCGTATCTGACCGTTTACAGCTTCGATGGGGCCGCTCTCACAAAGATCACCAATCCGGCAACTTTGCCTACGGGCATCGCCTATGACGTCAACTGGTCACCGAATGGCGGATATTTGGCGGTTGCTCATGTAAGCTCGCCGTACCTGACTGTGTACCGCTTTACGGGAGGAACCCTTACCAAGATCGCCAACCCATCAACCCTACCGGTGAGTGCAGGGGTGTGTGCTGCTTGGTCTCCAGACGGACGATACATCACTTTCGTCAGCGGAACCGCCGAGGTCCCGAAGACGTACTTCATCGAGAATGGTGTATTTGGATCGCTCTACTCCAACACGGTTGGAAACAACCGAGCACGTAATGACGCGGCTTGGTCCCCCGACGGCCGCTTTGTCATCTATGCGACGGTGACAGCGCCGTATTACATCGAGCTATACAAGACTCTTCCCACGCACTTTGCCGATGGGTCCTACGAACTTGCGTTCAGATAGAGAGGAAGTGGGTCCATGCCTCGTCAGAGATACGACCAGTTCACTGCGTTCAACAATCTCCCAAAGATGAACCGAGGGTCCGTCGAGAACTTCGCTTTTGGGGGCCGGATTGTCAAAGGATCCCGCCCGTACGGTTTTGTCCCAGCCGGGACAAAAGTGGGCGACCCCGCGATCCTTCCAAGTGGTGCCGGTTACGCGGTGGAATGGGCACCATCGAGCAAGCAAGTCTTGGTTGGGCATGTGAACTCCCCATATTTGGCGATGTACGGCTTTGATGGGTCACTATTCACCAAGCACACCAACCCGATCAATGTTGCCTTCCCCGGAGCAGTTCTAGGGATCGCATACAACCCCGTTACAGACCACTGCGCTTTTGCACATCAGGGGTCTCCATATCTCACTGTGGCGACGGTGAACGCTGGTGGGACCACCATGACCAAGCTGGCGAACCCGGCGACGCTTCCTCCAGCAGAATGTTGGTCTGTGTCCTGGTCGCCAAACGGGAAATTCTTGGCAGTAGCCCATCTGGTGTCGCCCTATGTCAGTGTCTACAGCTTCGACGGCACAACTTTGACCAAGTTGGCCGATCCCGCAAATCTCCCAACAGGCTCGGGGTATTCCGTTGACTGGTCTCCTGACGGGCGTTTCTTGGCAGTCGGTTTCTCTGGATCTCCGTATATTCACGTATACCGATTCGACGGAGCCACGCTTACCAAGGTAGCGAACCCGACAGTCCTACCAAATGGGACGGTGCGAGCCCTGGCTTGGTCACCTGACGGGCGATGGCTTCATGCAGTCAACGAAGGAGCAACGCCCTGGAATGACTTGTATCTGTTCGAGGGAGGCATCTTTCAAACACGCATCGCAGGTCCCGTTGTTTCGGCGGCTTGTTACGGGACCTCGTGGTCTCCATGTGGCCGATATATGGCGATTGCATCGGGCCCGACCCCGGTGTTTACGGTCGGTCAGTTCGACGGCTATGAGATTGTCCCCGCCCTGCAGAAGTACCCTTTTAACGCTCCCCCAGCTCTATGCCGTGCCACGGGGTGGAGCAAGGACGGTAAGTATCTTGCAGCGGCGCATGAATCCTCGCCGTATCTGTCGCTATACAACGCCGACTTTGGTACATCAAACCCGGGCGGTTTGATCGATCTCGAAGCTCCATCGAACGTTTCGTAGTTCAACAGAAAGGTCTGCGATGATATCTGCTTCAACCAGTTCATCTGGAAACGACACAGAGGGCTGGCTTCGTCGCCTGACAAAGCAGGACATTCGCGGACTACTCGAATCAGTCGGACAGGCTGGGGTCAATGCACTGGCCTCAGCCACACCGGTTGGCACGGGAAAGACGGCAAATTCGTGGGCCTACAAAGTCAAAAAGGTACGTGGTGGATGGACCCTTGACTGGGTCAACACCAATGTAAACGACGGCGTAGTGGTCGCGGTTATCATCCAGTACGGTCACGGAACCGGAACTGGAGGCTACGTGCCTGGCGTTGACTATGTCAATCCGGCCATGGCCCCCATATTCGAGAACGTGATCGCAGATCTCTGGAGGGAGGTGACCAAATGAGTGGTGTTGACAACCGCGTAGTATCGATGAAGTTCGACAATGCTGCCTTCGAAACGGGCGCGGCAACCACCATGAGCACGCTGGACAAACTTCGGCAGGCGCTCAGTCTTACTGGTGGCACTAAGGGCATGACCGATGTCCAAGACGCTGCTAAGAAGCTGGATCTCTCCCCGGTAAGTGCCGCGGTGGAGAACGTGTCTGCCCGATTCCTGGCGATGTCTGCGGTGGCAATCACCGTTCTGTCGAACATCACGAACCGCGCAGTTGACGCGGGCATCCAGATGGGTAAGTCGCTGACCCTTGACCAAGTCAAGGACGGCTTCAGCGAGTACGAGACCAAGATCGGCGCAATTCAGACGATCCTGGCCAACACCCAGAAGTTCGGCACCACTCTTCCTCAGGTCACCGACGCTCTCAACGAGCTGAACAACTACGCGGACAAGACGATCTACAGCTTCGGAGAGATGACCAAGACGGTCGGCCTCTTCACCAACGCAGGCATCAAGGTCGAAGATGCGACTGCGATGATCAAGGGCTTCTCGAACGCGGCCGCCGCTTCAGGCGCCAACGCGGAGAACACCGCTCGAGCTCAATACCAGCTGTCACAGGCTCTGTCGACCGGTACAGTTCGCCTCATGGACTGGAAGTCCCTCACCAACGCTGGCATGGGCAACTCCAACATGAAGGACGCGATCATCGCCCTCGCCGATGCCATGGGTGAGTTCGAAGGAACCGGCACCTCCGCGGCCGAAGCCGCAAAGAACTTCGAGGGATCCCTCGAGAACAAGTGGCTCAGTGCCGACGTCATGGGCAAGTACCTCAAGATCATGTCCGAAGAGGTCAACCCGGAGCAGCTTCGCTCTATCGGCCTCTCCGAAGAGCAAATCAAGTCGTTCACCCAGCAGCAGAAGACGGCCGAAGAGGCTGCCACCAAGGTCCGCACCTGGACCCAGCTCATCGGCACCCTCAAGGAGTCGGTCGGTTCGGGTTGGGCGCAGAGCTTCGAGACCATCCTCGGTGGATTCGACGACGCCACCAACCTCTTCTCGGGGTTGTCCAGCTACATCAACGGGGTCGCTGCCTCAAGCACCGATGCTCGTAACGAACTTCTCAACGGATGGAAAGAGCTCGGCGGTCGAGATGTCCTCGTTCAAGGGCTGATGCGAGGAATCGCTGCTCTGGAGACGGCAATCAAGCCGGTCAAGGACGCCTTCCGAGAGATCTTCCCTCCGATGACGGCTCAGCGTTTGTACGACATCACCGTCAGCATTCGAGACTTCCTCGAAAGTGTCAAATTGGGAGACGGAACTGTCGCCAAGCTGACGTCTGTGTTCAAGGGGTTCTTCGCCGGAATTGAAATCGGGTGGACAATCCTCAAGGAGTTCACCAAGACAATCCTCGGCCTCTTCAGTGGCTTGGGTGGAGCAGCCTCCGGGGGTCTTACGACTCTTGCGTCGCTGGGTGACCGCGTCACCGCTCTGAACAAGGCTCTCGTTGAGGGTGGCGGAATCGCTAAGTTCTTCGACGACGTTCGAAACAGCATCCGAGACTTCTTTGACACGATCAAGAACAGCGAGGCGGTCCAGAAGATCGCTGACGTACTTGGGAATCTCAAAGAGAAGCTCGTATCCTTCTTCTCCGGCATCGACTTCGGTGCTTCGAAGCAGGTAACTGACGCTGTCGATCGAGTTGGAGAACGCTTTGCGTGGCTCTCCGGTGTGAGCGATTTCCTTGCTGCGGCTTGGGATCGATTCACCGAAGCAGCACGCAACGTTGGCTCTGCAATCAAGGACTTCGCCGGTACTGTCAAGGACGAACTTGGCAATATTTGGAAGAACATTGGCGACGAGATGGGTCCTGGAAGTTTCGATGGGATTCTCGACGGTGTAAACGTCGGTCTTCTCGGTGGACTTCTGCTTCTCCTCAAGAAGTTCGTCGATGGCGGCATCAAGATCGACCTGGGTGGAGGACTTCTGTCCGGTATTCGTAGTTCTCTTGACGCTCTCAACGAGGGTCTCGGAGCACTTCAGGCAAACATCCAGTCGAAGACACTCTTCAACATCGCCAAGGCCGTTGCACTTCTGACGGTCTCCGTTGTTGCACTTTCGCTCATTGATTCGGGAGCACTCACCAAGGCTATGACAGCACTCGCGATTGGCTTCGGCCAGTTGGTTGCCACCATGGCTCTGCTTACCAAGCTGAACACAGGCTTGAAGCTCCCGATCTTGGCAGCATCGATGATATTGCTCACCACTGCCGTGCTGGGGCTCTCCCTGGCCGTCAAGGTTCTCTCCACCTTGGATTGGGGTGAGCTTGCCAAGGGACTCGTTGGTGTGGCGGCTCTCATGGGTATCATCGTCGCCGCGGCAGGGCCTCTTTCGGGGCTCTCGGGTGGGATGATCAGCGCAGGCCTTGGCATGATTGCTATCGCTGTCGCTTTGAACGTCCTCGCTGTCGCGGTGAAATCGTTCGCCGAAATGGATTGGTCGGAGATGGGTAAGGGTCTTCTCGGCGCAGCCGCGGGTCTCTTTGCCATATCTCGTGCTATGAAGTTGATGCCGAAAGACGGCATGATCGGCGCAGGCCTTGGAGTCATTGCAATCTCCGGGGCTTTGATCATCATGGCATACGCCGTCAAACAATTTGCGTCAATGGACCTTGGCGAGCTGGCTAAGGGGTTGCTTGGTGTGGCTGGAGTGATGCTAGTAATCACTCTTGCTGTTCGGTCAATGCCAGTCGGCCTCATGGTTGATACTGGCGTTGGTCTTGCAATCATCGGCGCATCACTACTGATCATGGCCAAAGCCATCGAAAATCTCGCAGGCTTGTCCTGGGGAGACCTCGTAAAGGGTCTTATCGGGATCTCGGGCGCAATGATTGTGATGGCTGTGGGTGCAAACGCGATGACAGGTGCCCTTGCTGGTGCTGCTGCGATATTGGTGGTGTCCGCGTCAATGTACGTGATGGCCGGGGTTCTCGAAACGCTGGGGAAGCTCAGCTGGGGAGAACTCGGTAAGGGCCTGTTGGCCATCGTTGTGGTACTCGCAGCATTCGGCATCATCGGTGCCGTACTTAGCCCTGTTGTGCCTGCGCTTCTTGCGCTTGGTATCGCATTGCTTGCCGTGTCTGCGGCTTTCGCACTCTTCGGTGTTGCTGCTATCCTGGTCGCTACGGCGTTCAAGATATTTGGCGAGGCAGGAGCAGCCGGTCTGGAAGTGTTCATGGGCGTCTTGGACGCTGTCATCGAACGTATTCCTGCCGCGCTGGAAGCGTTGGCTACAGGGATCATCAACGCGGTTACGTCGATTCTCGAACAGGCTCCGGCGCTGATCGAGTCGATTGTCGCACTTCTAGGAGCGCTACTCGATGGACTGATCACACTCATTCCGAAGATCGCTGAGTTCGTTGGTACTCTCATCACAGAGATCATCAAGCTCTTGGCGGAACACGCTCCCGAGATCATCCAAGCCGGTTGGGATCTGCTTGTGCAGCTCTTGACTGGTATCAGGGACCATATTGCCGATGTGACCACCTTGATCGGTGAGATCATCGTCGAGTTCCTGACTGCGTTGGACACTCAGCTTCCGCTCATCATCGAAGCGGGCACAGAGCTTCTCACGACGCTCTTGAAGGGTATATCTGACAACATCGCTGAGGTGGTTACTGCGGCTACGGACGTTGTGACCAGTTTCATCGATACGGTTGGAGACAACCTTGGCCGAGTTATCACCGCGGGTGGTGACTTCATCATCAAGATCATCGAGGGAATCGGTAAGGAATCAAATCGGATCGTCACTACGGCGACCGACGTTGCCATCGATTTCGTCGAGGCCTTGGGGTCGAACTCGCTTCGGTTGATCCAAGCGGGTTGGGACTTCATCATCGACCTCTTGAACGGCATCGCAGACAGCGTGGAAGAGAACTACCCCAAGCTGGAAGCCGCAGGTAAGAGGGTTGCCAACGCAATCATGGACGCGTTCAAGGGTACGCTTAAGGACGCTGCTGGCGCTCTTAAGGATGCCGCACTTGCACCGTTCAAGGCTGCATACAACGGTATCAAGGACTTCTTCGGTATCAACTCGCCGTCTCGTCTGATGATCGGGATGACGGGTCATATCGTGGATGGTTTTGTCATCGGTATGAACAGCGGAACAAGCGATGCTGTGGAAAGCGCGACATATTTCGGCTCGACTGTGACCTCAGCGATGAGGAAGTCGTTCGACAAAGTCGCTCGGTCTATGGACGGTATGGCGGAATTCCGTCCGACCATCACTCCGGTGCTCGACTTGTCGAGTGTGGAACGGGATGCAAAGGCTCTCGGGTCGATGCTCAAGATCGGTGATCTTGCCCCGACCGTGTCATATTCACAGGCGTCTGCACTGTCTGCAGCGACCACGGCTCAGGCCGAAACCGCTTCTGACAAGACAGATACCTACGACGGGCCAAGGGAGATCAAGTTTGAACAGAACAACTACTCTCCCGAAGCGTTGTCTACGGGCGACGTATACCGAGGGACCAAGGGTCTCATCGCGATGGCCAAGGAAGAATTGGGGGTGCCGTGAGCGTAAACAGACTCCGACTTCGGTCGGATAAACTGGGTGAGATTCTCACTCTGAACCTGTTCGGCACTGGCACTCCTCAAAAGTACCGACTCAGAGCTGCCACCGGCCTCGATGCCGATGACATATCTCCGGTGACGTACGGCAATGGACTCAACTCGGGTTCCAGGTTCTACACAATGAGCCTGGAGCCCAGGTCCATCGTCATGCGCATCGGGCTCAACCCTGATGTTGGCAGTGGCGAATCGTTCCAAAACCTGAGAGATCGGGTGTATCGGGCCATTTCGGCAGGAAGAAAGCCGCAGATCAACTTCGATCTGATGGAAGACGCCGTCGTCAAGGCGACTGCTGAGGGTTTCATTTCAAAGGTTGAGTCATCAAGCTTTACGGCTCAACCCGAGATTCAGCTGACTGTGACGTGTCCATATCCTCTGTTCACGGGTTCTGAAGTGGCTGCGACATCTCCGAGTGTCAGCGGCGAAGGGCTTCTCACGATCGACGATACGACGGGTACGGCTCCAACAGGCTTCCAGATGGTCGTCGATATCACACACCCGTTGAGTTCGTGGGGCTTCACTGACGCGATTGATGGTGATTGGTACTTCAACATCATCTACAACTTCCTCGTCGGTGACGTTCTATATCTCAACACTCAGCCAGGCAGTCTCGAAGTGTACGTCACCCGCTTCAACCCGGGACTCGGCACATACGAGAACATCTCACTGGGAGACAGGGTCGCTACTGACTCTCTGTGGCCTGTGCTATTTCCTGGAGTGAACTACTACCAGATCTCAGCTCCGACTGGGCTGTACAGCATCACATCGCTTGCTTACAGTCCGAAGTTCTGGGGGGTTTGATGGACGTATTTGCACTCGACAAGACCGGGTCGAAGGGTCGAATCATCAATGGGTACGACGAACTGGTATGGACCGAAAGGTATTTCCAGCACGGCGAATTCAAGATGACGACCAACGACATCGGCATGATGAAGCAACTGCCTCTTGGTACCTATATCTCCCACTTCGAGACTCTCGAGCTGATGGAGGTTTTGGACTACGAGATTGTCAAGAAAAAGGGCAAAGCACCCACGCTCGCAATCACTGGAAGCAGCTTCGATACGATCCTCGAAGGACGCGTCGCGGCTCCAGATGTGACCGGACAACGCCACCGGCTGACTGAGACGACCGATCAGGTCAACTCATATACGCTGGCTGCGGGGAACTCCTGGAATCAAGCAGCCACGTTGATCGATCGCCACATCAGCGGTCCTACGACGAGCTTCTACCCGGGGGATGCGGTCCCATATTTGAACTGTGTGGTTGAGGTTCCTGGAGCTGAGGCTGAGCAGTTGTCACGAGTAATCGAGCGCGGTCAGTTGTACGAGCGCGTTCAGGAACTACTGGCAATCAGCACCTGTGGGATGAAGTCGCGGCGACCGTTCGGAAACCGCGAGACAATCGACATCGTCATATTTCAGGGTAAGGACGTCTCCGACAAGGTGAACTTCTCGACCCAGCTTGATGACCTTGACGAGGCGTCATATTTCATCTCCAAAAGGAAGCTCAAGAACGCGGCGTTCATCTGCGGTAAGTACAACGGATACTCGTTCTTCACGGACGCGATTCCAGCAACCGGTCTTGACCGCCGCTGGCTTTACGTGGACGCTGCAGACATCGAGGACGACACTGATCCCGCCGCGTATGCACAGCAGTTCAAGGCAAGGGCACAGCAAGCGTTTGCTGAATACAAGCTTGTGGAGCTTACACAGGCTCAAGTAGCAGCAAACGTTGCCCATCGGTTTGGGAAAGACTACTCCATCGGCGATATTGTCGGCATTACCGCGGACTTTGGGGTCAAAGCCAAGCGACGCGTTGCGGAGTTCGTCTGGACCTTTGACAAGTCGGGTGTAATCGGGTACCCAACCCTGGCGCCCATCGAATAGAAGGGAATCTCAGTTGCATAGCGATCTAGTGGCAATTCTCGTAACAGGGATATTCACCTTCGCAGCGAGCTCAGGGTTCTGGGCTTACCTCGCCTCTCGAAACACAAAAGAGAGCGCAACGACACGACTCATCATGGGTCTTGCCTGTATCCAAGGCGAACAGCTTGGGTTCCGCTATATCGAGCAGGGGTACATCACCCGAGACGAGTTGCAGAGCCTTCAAAAGTACATCTACATCCCATATCGTGAGCTCGGTGGTAACGGGGTTCTCGATAGGATCATGCAATCTGTACTTGAGTTACCAATCGAACAAGAGCTGCGTCACAGCGCAGAAGGAGAGAGCATGTCAAACACACCGAAACCGCCCGAACTCGACGCAAGCGTCATGGAACTCGATGAGTACGAGACCGTGCAGCAGAAGCTGGCTCTTCTGAGCAGCAAGGCGTACGACGTCATCAAGGCGCTCGTGCAGATCGTCATCCCGGCGACGTCTGCCGCGTACTTCAGCCTGGGGGAGCTCTGGGAGTGGCCTGGCGTTCCGAAGGTGGTCGGTTCTCTGGCCATCGTCGCGACACTGCTGGGCACGCTGCTGAAGCTGTCCAAGCGTTCGTACGACCGAAGCGACGAGAGCAACGATGGTGAACTCGTCGTCACGCAGAACGAGCTGGGCAAGAAGTACTACTCGTTCGAACCGTCGGTCGATATTCGGGCGATTCCGAGCATGGACAAGCTCGTCCTCAAGGTGAAGGATCTCAGCGAAGACGCAGGATAATCACGTCCTGTAATGAGAACCCACCGAAAGGATCCCTGAATGATCGAAAGACTGAAGACACCCGAGCAAAAAGCCACTGACGCGCTCGTGATGAAGCTTCTGGACGATCTGGCAGAGACGCCCACGGGCACCGATGAGTACAAAGCTGTGCTGACCGAACTGGAACGACTCACCGAACTGAGGACGAATACACGTCCCAAGCGAGTGAGCCGTGACACGATCGTCACCGCGGCCGCGAACATCATCGGAGTCCTGGCCATCGTTGCCTACGAACAGAACCACGTCATGAACCCGAAAGGCTTGAGCTTCCTGAAGAAGTCTTGAGACTGACACGAACCAGAAGTGAGTGAAGAGCATTGGGCTGTGTAGACCACCATCTACATGGCCTAATGCTTTTCGCTGCTTCGACACGTACTCTCGTTTTTGCCCGGCGAAAATTCCCGGGGGGATATTTTGGTAGAAGGTCGCAGGATTTACACGGAGTGTAATGAGAGAACCCACTACAAGGAGAGACCAATGTTGAACCCCCGTGAGATCCGACTGAACCTGACCTTCCCGAAGAAGACCAAGTCCGCCCCCGAACCCACTGAGACCATCACGGCCGAAGCCACTGTTGCCCCGAGCAAGAGGAACTACGACCAGATGTTCCGGTATGTCGCGGTTGCGGCGACGGCCTTCATCGTGATCGACACGTTCCGCCAGATCAAGATCGAAGAAGCAAAATCCCCCAAGCTGTGACAACTCACAAGCCTAGAGTCCAACACGGACTTTAGGTTTCGCCTCGCGGTATATTCTCGTCCTGTAGTGAGAGAACCCTACGAAAGGACAAACATGAAGTTCGTCATTAGCATTCGACCCACCAACGCAGACATCGTCATGGCGTGGAACGACGGCGTTTACCCCCAACCGCAGCACACCACCTGGGGAGGCCTTAAAAGCCTCTACCTGGTTGTTGAGCCCGGAAAGGAGAACCGCGTCATCGACCACGATGAGATGTGGGCAATGGTGCAAGCCGGAGAGTTGAAGAAGACCTCACGCCAGTTCTACTTCGGGTAACCGAAAGCCTACGCTACACAACCGTGTAGTTTAGGTTTGCCCTCGCAGGATATTCACGTCCTGTAACGAGAAGAAGACGAGACACGACCTGTGCGAGGTGAAAGACCTGCCCGTCTGGTGCGAGAGCTGAATCGCTAAATCGCAGTTATCGCTGGACTGTGAACCCTAGCTTCTCATTTTGCCCCTCGCAGAAGCTTCACGGCTTATAGTGAGAGAACCTACGAAAGGAACCCAATGAAGCTGAACCTTGACACGCTCAAGCGAAAGTTCGAAGAAGACCCTCTGACCGTGATTGCTGTGATTGGCATGTCCGCCGCTGGCGTGGCAAAGCTGATCGATAGCATGAGCGCTGCACAGGGTCGTCGAGCCTACGCAAAGCAAGTCGACTACAGAGTCAACCACCGGAAGTAACAACTCAAGAAGGCATATTCCCCACCAAGGAGTATGCTTTTGCCCCTCGCAGGAAAAACATGTCCTGTAATGAGAAGAACGATTGAGCCATTAGGCCGCTGCTAGTCAGCTATCCGACTTCTCACTTTTTTTCTGCCCACACCAATCAATAGCAAACCAAGGAGAGAACCATGAATCGAAAGACCGTCAAGGTGCTTAAGTTTGTCGCAAAGACGAGCTTCAAGGCCGGTGTGCTGAGTGCGATGTACCTCGCCGGGCACGCCCAGGGCGTCGTCGAGACCAAGAAGTCCCGATGAGCAAGAACCCTCAGAAGTACGGGATCACTGGCTTCCTGTTCGATGCAGTCATGTTCTGCGTCACGGGCGGCCTCTGGCTGATCCGCATCTACGTCCGTGAGAGCCGTCGGAGGAATCGTCGATGAACGACATCATCGCAAGAATGCGCAACCTTGTGCATGGCCGTGAAACGCAGATCCTGACGTCAGGCGGCGTTCTGGGCACGATCGGTACCGCATATCTGACAGGCAAAGCGTCCTGGACGGCTGCGGAGATGATCATGCGTAAGGAGATCGAGGAAGAGCGAGAGCAGCTGCCCTACTCCTTCTCCGAACGATTCAAGATGGTCGGCACGCTCTATATTCCGGCAGGAATAGCGGGTGCGTTGACCGTCGCTGCAATCATCGGCTCGCACAAGAAGGGTGCGAATCAAGCTGCTGCGGCAGTGTCGGCATATTCCATCACGGAACGTGCATTCGAGGAGTACAAGGCCAAGGTCGTTGAGCAACTCGGTCCTCGCAAGGATGAGAAGATCCGAGACGAGGTCGCTCAGGATCGGGTCACCGCAACCGCAGGAAGCCAGCTGATCGTCATCCCCGACGGTAAGTCGATGTGCTGCGAGTTGTACACGGGTCGATATTTCAACAGCGACATGGAGACCCTTCGCAAGGCCGTGAACGATCTCAACCACGAGATCAACGACTGCTATCACGTCACACTCAATACGTGGTACGACATGATCGGTCTCGGATCCACATCTGCGGGTAACGACCTCGGGTGGGATTCCATGAAGATGATGGAATTGCAGTTCACGACTTGTCTGTCGGAAGACGGCAAACCGTGCATCGCCTTCAACTACAACTACGTCAAACCGGTATAGCCTCGCAGGATATTCACGTCCTGTAATGAGGAAACCACCAATCAAGGAGACACACCATGAATGAGTCCGAAGAGACCACCGTCCCGACCAACACGGCACCCCCCATGAAGCACCTGATCGCTGGCCAGGTTCTTGCGTCCATCGCAGGAATCATCGCCACCGCTCTCGTGCAGAAGGGCTACACCAAGTTCGTCGTCGACCGAGATCCCAACGCACCCATCGAGGTCACCGCCACCGAGGCGTGATCCCTCAAGCCTACGGCCCCTAAACAGGGGCTTTAGGTTTCGCCATATTCGATCAAACACAAGGACCATCAATGATCAAGAAGTCAATCACATTCAAGAACTTCGACGGAGTGGAGGTGACGAAGGACTACTTCTTCCACTACTCGAAGACCGACCTGTTCGACATGGAGGCTGAGTACGAGCACGGCCTCAAGCAGGAACTCGAGCGTGTCATGGGCGGCGGCAACGTCCAGGAGATCCTGAACTTCGTCAAGAAGTTCGTGCTGGGTGCGTATGGCGTTCGGAGCGCAGAAAGCGACTCCTTCGTCAAAACGCCCGAGGCCTCGAAGCTGTTCGAGCAGTCGATCGCCTACGAGAAGCTCTTCATGGAGCTGGCGTTCAACGGCACGAAGCTGGCCGAGTTCCTCAATGGCGTCATCCCGCAGGATCTCGAGGCAACCGTCACGGGCATCCTTGCCGAGCAGGGCATGACCACCGACGATCTCATGGCTCACGCAGCCAAGGTCCAAGCGGGAGAAGTGCCCACGACGCAGTGGGGGGCTGGTGTCGCTCAGGTGACTCAGAGCATCCCGCCCGTGCCCCAACCCGGGTACACGTTGCCTCCTCAGGCACAGCCCGGTCCGCCGCCTCCGCCGCTCTACACGCCTCCGACTCAGGGGGCGTAAGTGGACGAGCTTCCGAGCAACGCACAAGGTCTCGGCCCGGCAAAAGAGCCGGACAAGAAGACCAAGAAGGACAAGAAGCCTCTCGAGAAGATCACCACTGGCGAAGTGGAGGTCCGACCGAAGGGGCTGGCCTACAAGGCCAAGAACCTCTTCTTCGGTGATGAGGCCCGCTCTGCGGTGCGGTATATCACGGACGACGTTCTCTTTCCTGCGCTCCGGAATCTTGTGGTCGACACAACCACCAAGTTCATCGAGCGTGCGATCTACGGAGACAAGATCCCGCCGTCGAGGCGTACGTACGGTAGCGGTCCGAGCCGTGCCACGTACAGCACACCCGTCTCACGAGCGGGGGCATATCAGGGTCCGTTCGCAAGCCGCAACCAAGCGTTGTCTGAACGGCAGAGCCCACGGCGTCGCAACAACATGCAAATCGACGAGATCATCATTTCCTCGAAAGCAGACGCTGAAGCTGTCCTTGACATGCTCAAGACGGTCATCGATCAGTACGAGTCGGCATCAGTTCAGGACCTCAAGGACCTGCTCGGGTGGCCGTCTCAGTTCACGGACATCAACTACGGATGGACTGCACTCGGATCCGCAGACATCCACCCGGTACGAGAGGGATATCTACTCGATCTTCCTCCGGCCGAACTACTCAACTCGTAACAAGGAGAAACATCAATGAAGCTTCTACCCGCCAGTCTGACGCGTGCCGTTGGTAGGCGACAACTGATCCTCCAGAAGAACTCACCCAGCATCCTCTTCGTGGGGGGTTTGGTGGGTGTCCTCGGTGGAACGGCTCTCGCCTGTCGTGCGACGCTCAAGGTCGAACCGGCTCTTGACCAGATCAAGAAGGACCTCGACGACGTCAACGCGACCGAGAAGGTCGACAAGAACAAGGATGTGGCCCGGGTCTACGCGACCGGCGGTCTCAGCCTCGTCAAGCTGTACGGCCCCGCCATCATCTGCACCAGTGCTGGCGTCGTCATGCTCACGAAGAGCCACAGCACGCTCATGAAGCGCAACGCTGCGATCACGGCTGCCTACGCCGTGGCAACGGAGGCCTTCGAGGCCTACCGCGTCCGAGTTCGTGAGGAGCTCGGTGAGGAGAAGGAGCAGCAGCTCTACCGCGGTGTCCGGATGACCACCATCAAGGAGGGCAAGGAGAACACCATCGCTTGCCAGGTGGACGTCGACGGGTTGTCGATGTATGGGCGCATCTTCGATGAGGGCTGTAGGGACTTCAAGAAGGAGCTCTCGCTGAACCTCATGTTCCTTCAGGGGCAGGAGAACTTCGCCAACCAGATGCTGCACCTCAAGGGACACGTGTTCCTGAACGACGTGTACGAAGCTCTCGGGCTTCCGGTCATGTCCTACGGCCAGGTCGTCGGATGGGTGTCGAATCCGGCGGACATGGACAGCCCCGGTGACGGATTCATTTCCTTCGGACTCGAGGCAGCCAAGGCGCAGGCACTCATCACGGGGGATCCTCGACTGGTGCTCGACTTCAACGTCGACGGCGTCATGTACGACCAGATCGACACGTACCAGCCGACCCATATCGCCCACAAGGGGTGGTGATGGACGTTCAAGAGGTCACAACCAACAAGAACGTTCAACTGGTCGGCGCCGTCATCGTCGGGTTCGGTACGGGTCTGGTCACGGGATATTTCCTCGGCAAGAAGTTGAAGCCGATCGTCATCCCGGCAGAGACCACCGTTCACAACACGTTCGTGGACACGTCCAACGATCTGACGTCGGCGGACATCTTCGATGCCGGTCGGATTCGTGACGCAGAGAAGGAGGTGGCCCTTGCCGCGGTAGCGGAGATCGTGGAGCCATATTCCGGCATCTCTCCTACGCACGAGGCCGAGATGCATCAGATCTTCGAGAACCGTCCGGGTGAGGTCGTTGTCGAGGAAGAGGTGGAGGTGGAGACTTCGGTCACTGCCACGGTGCACAACGTCTTCGAGAACGTCTCGACGGATGAGTGGGACTACGAGGCTGAGCTGGCACAGCGCAAGCCCGACAAGCCCTTCATCATCCATCAGGACGAGTACTTCGCAGACGAGCAGGGGTACGAGAAGAAGACGTACCACTACTACGTGGGTGACAACATCCTGACGGACATAGTCGACACTCCGGTGTACCAGCACGAGAAGCTGGTGGGTGAACTCAAGTTCGGGCATGGCAGCACAGACAAGAACGTCTGCTACGTCCGCAACCCCGCTCTCGAGATGGACATGGAAGTCCTACGCAACGAAGGGTCATACGAGCAGGAGGTTCTGGGGATCATTCCGGAGCCCGATGAGAGTCGTACGCCACGCAAGTTCCGCGACGACTGACATGACTCCCGAACTCGAGGGCCGATATTTGACGTGGTTGCACTCCAAAGTCGTCCTTGAGTACATGCCGAGTTCAGATCAGAGTTACTACGAGCTGTTGCGTATTCTCCATGCAATGGAGTTCACGTGGAAGGTTGTAGGAGATGACAATCGAGCCGAGTACGGCTTGGAGGTCCGTAGGATATTCGTCAAGGACACCAAGTCCGTGGTGAGTGACCAATGGATGTCCGAGCCGTGCTCGGTACTCGAGATGCTCATCGCTCTGGCCGACCTAGCCGAATTCGAGTCGGACACGCCTCGTCATATTTGGTTCTGGCGGTTCATGAAGAATCTGGGACTCTCGGAATTCAACGACGCTATGAACCCGGATGCATATTCGGACGTTGAGCCAATCGTTGACCGCTTTGTCGAGCGGGAGTACGAAGCGAACGGCAACGGAGGGTTATTTCCACTGCAACACCCACACCAAGACCAACGCCAGGTGGAAATCTGGTACCAACTTTCTGCTTATCTACTTGAGGGCGGACTGATCTAAGGAAGGAGACGAGTGGACTTCTACAACATCAAGACCAAAGAGACAAGAGATGGATCGCTTGTCGTCTACCCGGATTTCTCCGTCGGTAGATCAAAGGACCTTATGGTCCGTGGTCGGTCGTTCTACGCCATCTGGGATGAACAGCGTGGCTTATGGACGACGGATGAATACGACGTCCCACGTCTAGTCGATGCGGAACTTAAGGCCTATGCAGATAGTCTCAACGCTCCCTGCCGGGTACTGCTTATGCGGTCATTCGACAGCAAGATCTGGAGTGGCTTCCGCAACTTCATGACCCATATTTCGGACAACAGCCATCCTCTGGATGAGACGCTGGTGTTCGCCAACAGCGAAGTGACGAAGGAGGACTATGCGTCCAGAAGGCTTCCTTACCCTCTGGAAGAAGGTCCGATCGATGCTTGGAACGAGCTCAGTAGTACGCTATATTCTGACGAAGAGCGTGCAAAGATTGAGTGGGCTATTGGAGCAGTCATCTCCGGTGACGCCAAAAAGATCCAGAAGTTCCTCGTGTTGTACGGACCTGCCGGAAGCGGTAAGTCCACGGTCCTCAACGTCATCCAGGCGCTCTTCGAAGGGTATGTTGCGACCTTCGATGCAAAAGCACTTGGTAGTAACAACAACGCCTTCGCAACCGAAGTCTTTCGAGCAAATCCACTTGTTGCTATCCAGCACGACGGTGATCTATCTCGGATCGACGACAACACCAAACTGAACTCGATCATATCCCATGAGGACATGACGATGAACGAGAAGTACAAGCCGAGTTACACCGCTCGGGTGAATGCTTTCTTGTTCATGGGCACGAACCAGCCGGTGAAGATCTCTGACGCGAAGTCGGGCATCATCCGAAGGCTGATCGACGTGCACCCAAGTGGGCACAAGATCGAGACAAACCGGTACCACGTTCTGATCAACCAAGTTGAGTTCGAGCTGGGTGCCATTGCACACCACTGTCTGAAGACATATCGTGAGATGGGTCGTAACTACTACGCTGGTTACAAGCCGCTTGAGATGATGCTGCAGACAGACGTCTTCTACAACTACATCGAGGCGTACTACGACATATTCCGGACTCAGGACGGCGTCACTCTGAAGCAGGCGTACAGCTTGTACAAGGAGTGGTGCGTTGATACGGGTATTGAGAAGGTGCTTCCGCAGTACAAATTCCGTGAGGAGTTGAGGAACTACTTCGAAAGGTTCCAAGACCGAGCGGCAGTAGATGGCGTAACCGTTCGTAGCTACTACAGCGGATTCAAATCCACCATTACAGGAGAACCGGAGCAGACGATGGCATATTCGATCGCTCTAGAGGAGAACGTCTCTCTTCTCGATGATCTACTGGCAGGAGAGCTTGCCCAGTACGCCAACGACGACGGTATTCCGAGTAAGAAGTGGGAACGAGTGGGCACACACCTGTCCGATCTCGACACCACGTTGTTGCATTTTGTGAAGGTCCCGGAGAACCACATCGTCCTCGACTTCGATCTGACTGATGATCACGGCAAGAAAGACATCCTCCTCAACCTTGAGGCGGCGTCGCAGTACCCTCCAACGTACGCAGAGGTTAGTAAGAGTGGATCCGCAGTCCACTTGCACTATATCTACTCGGGCGATGTCAGGGATCTTGCCGCAGAGCAATCACCAGGAATCGAGATCAAGACGTTGCTGGGGGGATCTTCCCTGCGGAGGAAACTTACGGCATGCAACAACTTGCCTATTGCCACTATCAGCAGTGGCCTTGCGAAGAGGGAAGCCAAAATGCTTGATCATCAGACCATCCAAACCGAACGAGGCCTTCGAGCCTTGATCGATCGAAACATCCGCAAGGAGATTCATCCGGGTACGAAGCCGTCCATGGACTTCATCGAGAAGATCTTGGATGACGCGTACAAGTCCGGAATGGTCTACGACGTCACGGATCTGCGTCCTGTGTTGCTGCAATTCGCAGCCAGGTCGTCGAATCAGGCGCCAGCGTGCATCAAGACGGCTCTCGGGCTGAAGTACGAGGGTCAGGGGACTGGCCTTCCTCCCGCAGAAGAGACAGAGAAGCCCATCGTCTTCTTCGATGTCGAGGTATATCCGAACCTCTTCGTCGTGTGTTGGAAGTACGAGGGCTCGGACGAAGTCGTGAAGATGATCAACCCGTCGCCTCAGGAGATCGAAGAACTCCTGTCGATGAAGTTGGTCGGTTTCAACAACCGTCGCTATGACAACCACATCTTGTACGCCCGATTCCTCGGGTACTCGCTCAAGGACCTGTATATCCTGAGCAGCAAGATCGTCAGCAACGACAGGAGTTGTTACTTCGGTGAGGCGTACAACGTCTCATACGCCGATATCTACGACTTCAGTTCGGTCAAGAAGGGGTTGAAGCGGTTCCAGATCGATCTCGGCATCCACCACGTGGAGCTCGATATTCCCTGGGACGAACCCGTGGACGAGTCCTTGTGGCTCACAGTCGTCGATTACTGTGCCAATGACGTTCATGCAACCGAGTACGTGTTCAACTCTCGGAAGCAGGACTTCGTGGCACGTCAGATCCTGGCAGAGTTGTCGGGCCTTACGGTGAACCACACCACCCAGGCGCACACTGCTCGGATCATATTCGGGGAGGAGAAGAATCCTCAGCGCAGCTTCGTCTACACGGATCTGAGCGAGGAGTTCCCCGGGTACAAGTACGACTACGGGAAGAGCACATATCGTGACGAGATCACGGGAGAAGGGGGCTACGTCTATGCGGAGCCGGGGATCTACGAGAATGTAGCCGTCCTCGACGTTGCATCGATGCACCCGACGACCATCGAGGTTCTGAACGCCTTCGGGCCGTACACCCAGAACTTCGCCGATCTCAAGGCAGCACGCATCGCGATCAAGCGCAAGGACTTCGAGGCTGCTCGGAAGATGCTGAACGGAAAGCTTGTGCCCTTCTTGGAGGGTGACCAGGCCGACTCGGATGCGCTTTCGTACGCTCTGAAGATCGTCATCAACATCGTCTACGGGCTGACCTCAGCCAAGTTCGACAACCCATTCAGGGATATTCGGAACGTGGACAACATCGTCGCCAAGCGTGGGGCGCTGTTCATGATCGACCTGAAGCATGCTGTACAGGAGCGTGGCTTCCAGGTGGTTCATATCAAGACGGACTCGATCAAGATCCCGAATGCGACTCCGGAGATCATCCAGTTCGTCACTGAGTTCGGTGTGAAGTACGGGTACGAATTCGAGCACGAGAACACTTACGAGAAGTTCTGTCTCGTGAACGACGCGGTCTATATCGCTCGTGAGGGCGACAAGTGGACTGCGGTTGGAGCTCAGTTCCAGCACCCATACGTCTACAAGACGCTGTTCAGTGGAGAAGAGGTCGAGGTAGCTGACCTGTTCGAAGCGAAGACCGTCATGCAAGGCGTGATGTACCTGGATTTCAAGGACACTCCTGCGGTTGACACCTCAGCGATGGTCCACATCGGACGAACGGGTAGCTTCTTGCCCGTGTTCAACGGCGGTGTTCTGTATCGCGTCAACACTGTTGATGGCGAGCTCAGGCGCTACGCCGTGACTGGTACCAAGGGATATCTGTGGATGGAACGGGACTCCATTGCAGATCTGGAATCGATGACGCTCTCCGAGACGTTCATCAACCAGGCATATTTCGAGGGCCTGCGACTGGATGCAATCAAGACGATCGAGAAGTTCGGATCGTACGAAGACCTGGTCGCGAGATAATCACGTCCTGTAATGAGAGGAGACCCTATGTCCACCGTAACCTATACAGAGGATACGCGATGTTAGGGTTTCCTCTCGTTTTCGTCCAACTCACCAATTAAGGGAGATTCAATGATCACTGATACAACCAAACTACTTGCTCTACTTCTAGGCGAAAACGAACTCGAGTTCCAAAACGAGTTCTTGCTGTTCAACGAAGAAGAGCAGAACCAGTTTGTTGACGCCATGGCTGAAGTTATGGCTCGCGGATTCCGAGAGTTCAAGACTCTTGATCCTGAGCTGAAGTCTCAGATCATGCTCAGCGCTCTTGGGCAGATGACTGTCGAACAAAAGACGGCCATTGCGGAAGTGATGGTTGAAGGATGACTACGGAACGCAAGACAAGTGTTCGCAAGGGCCCCCGGGATGACCGTCCGCTGACAACGCATTCGCCGTTGATGCCGACGCATATTCCCGGGGCCAAGGAACACAACGCCCAGATCCGTGACCTGCAAATGGCTGCGGATCCAATATTCTTCGAGGAGTGGGATCATGCAAGAAGTTGACATCGGCGAAGGTTACGTAGTGTTGGATCACGGTCCATACGACGTGCAGATGCTGCTCAACGGACTGTTCATTCGTACCGGTGACGGAAACGTCTACTGTTACGAAAGTGTCGGCCACGCCATCGAATGGGCGCATCAGCAAAACGATGCGGTAAGCCATTCGTCGGTGAACGAGCCAGCGGTGCCGGGCGGATATTCCGTCAAGCTCATCAAGCGTGAGTACAAGCGTGAGTACTACGTTCTCACAAACCCAGTAGGAGAAGTTCTGTTGGACGAAGATGACAAGCCTCGTGAATTCGGGTCTGTTGTCGATGTCCTCGATCTGATCCGATCAGAATTCACACACAGCAACGAATCAATTGTCGCCGAAAGCGACATCATCACCAAGGAGCAATGATCATGGCAGCAAAGCGTCCCCCACGTCTCGTTCGACGTGGAAGCAAGAAGCTGAAGAACCTTCGTACCTACGTCGTCGCGAACGGCCAGGACATCATGGGCTCGACCCAGGGCTACGACGATCCTCGTGATCGGGCCAACGCGGACGAACTCGCTCTCGAAGCGCTGTTCACCGATCCGGCGTTGCAGCATGTGGCCTTCCAGCTCGCCGAAGATCTCGTGCTGGCGTCGCTCTACGAGAAGTTCCAGGGCCTCATCCACCCTCGAGAGCGGGTTCAGAAGAAGGTCGACGCGCCCGGAAAGCCGAACAAGTGAGGTTCCGAGTCGTCATCCCTCGTGAGAAGATCGAAGAGATGGCTCGATCCGAACGCGCAGAGGTCGACGCAACACTGACCGGCCTCGCCAACACACCCGTCCTCACCCGTCAGGACCGTGTCGATGACACGGAGGACACCCGTGAGGGAGCCATCTACCACACCGATGACCAGACCATGAACAATATCCTGGTGGCAATCGCCACGATGGGGTACCCCGGTCTCGTCGCCAACCGCGAGAAGATCAACCAGATCGCCGCAGAACAAGGAGAGAATCAATGAGTGCCACCAAGCAGCCCGAGGTCAAGATCCCGCCTCTCACCATCGAGAACGCACAGCTGATCTACCGCAACTTCGCCGGTCGACAGACGGTGTTCAACGCGGAGGGTGATCGCAACTTCGGCATCGTGCTCGACGACCCGAAGCTGATCGAGGATCTCCGACGTGACAAATGGAACGTCAAAGAGAAGGATCCCAAGGAAGAGGGCGACGAGTCCTGGTTCTTCCTGCCGGTGTCCGTGGGCTACAAGTTCCGTCCCCCGGTCATCACCCGTCTCACGACGTCCGGACGGATGCGCATCACGGAAGAGCTCGTGGAGATGCTCGACTACGAGGACATCATCATGTGCGACGTGACCCTCAATCCCTACCAGTGGGAGATGCCCAGCGGCGCCAAGGGAGTCAAGGCGTATCTCAAGACCATGTACATCACGGTCGAAGAGGATGCCCTCGAAGCGAAGTACGCCACACCGTCACTCGAAGACTAACGTCTTCACCCATATTCGAAACGATCAAGGAGATCATCAATGAGTACAGAAGACGCAGTGCTGACCGACGACACCACCGAATGGATGTTGGTGACGGACGGTTTGTGGCAGAGCAGGCTCGTTGCGGAGGCGTTCTCGTCTGACGAGGGGACCACGTACGTCCTGAACAGCGAGAAGGTCCTCTCTCCGTGGCCTGTTCACCAGTCGGCCAAGAAGCTCGACGACGGAACGGTCTTCGCATTTCCCGACGCCTTCTACGGAATCCTGAAGAAGGTGCTGGGAGAAGAGGACGGCTCACCCGACATCAAGGATGAGGACATCCATATCCTCGCCTGGGGAGGTACTCCGGAGAGCTGGCTCGTTCAGTTCGAAGTTCCGGACATGAGTGCTGACAACTTCTTCGATCTCGTCTACGACGCGGTCAACGAAGTGTCGGGCATTCGCACCTTCGAGCGAATCAAGGAGGGCTGATGGCTTACACAAGGCACGGACATCAGATTACAGGTACTCCTTTCGAAGAGCCTCGTCCGGACCGCGTTTCTCGCTGTGGTGGGCCTCGCATGTGTCATGATTGTGCGATCGATTCTGCTCAAGCAAACGGGGTGTCAAACACCGATGGGATCGATCTTCAACTCGAAGAGGGGTTTCGCCCGGAGCATCCCGCTCTAGGCAACGTCGGTGACCTCGTCCTTGAACGCAAGGTGCTCGAGGTCGTTCGGGCATATCTTCAGAAGCTTCACGACGATGGGCTGGACGATCCTCTCGTCATCGTGTGGTTTTCAAAGACGCTGCAACATTGCAAGGCTCTGGTGTCCTTCGAGCAACCCAACGGTCGATATTTCGAGGTGACATGCAACGGAGATCGCAACGAGGCGTACGTCGACGAGTACCGGAAGATCTTCAACGTGATGATCCCGCTAGGAGGGTGATGACAGACACAGATGAAGCGTCCATTTTCGTCGATCCTGACGAAATCATCAAGAAGGTCGTCCGCGACTACGTCGATCAGTACCGACGGATGGAAGGGAAGGATCCCGTTGATTGGTCTATCCATCGGGTTGAGGTATCTGGCGCAGAGGGTGATGGTGTTCTCAGTGAGACTTCGGTCCGAACGACCGTCCCCACCGGGTACATGTATCTCGTCCAAACGAACTCCTCGACCCACGAACTCAAGGTGTTCCCGTTCAAGGACGATCGAGTAAGCAACCTCGATCATGACCCAGTCAACCATCCGTCGCACTACACCAATCACCCGAGCGGTATCGAGTGCATCGACGTGACTCGTCACATGAGCTTCAACCTCGGCAACGTGGTGAAGTACGTGTGGAGGGCCGGGCTCAAGGACCAGACCCCAACCGTGCAAGACCTCGAGAAGGCTGCCTGGTATCTCAACGACGAAATCGAGAGACGACGTCGCGACGAACTCCAGGCAAAGCGTCATCAGGATGCCGCGGTCATCAAGGACGAGGTCAAGTCCATCAAGCTGTTCGGACGCGACGAAGCGATCCGCACCGTCTAACAAGGAGAGCAATGCTCAACTTCAACACATTCACCCGTACCCCATTCGATGTCGAGGCCGTGGAGATCACGGAAGCAAACTTCGACGAGATTGCCGAACTCATCGGCACGGGTACGGAGATCGTCAGCGGATCCAAGACGATCCTGATCGACAAGCAGAAGGTGCCCACGGTCACCAAGGCGTTCGTCGGTTACTTCGTCACCAAGACCAGCGACGACAACCTGAGGGTGTTCAGCCCACGGGTCTTCAAGAAGCAGTTCGTACCGAAGATCAAGAAGACCGCACCAAAGGTCGTCGAGATCCCGGACACGTTCGACTGATCCCAACAACAAGGAAGGAAGTGCCAAGATGGACCAGACCATCACTCGCGTCGATCCCGTCGGCTGCAGTTGCCGCAACTGCGAGGAGGGGACTGCGGTTCCCATCGACAAGGCCGATCAGGCCACGCTGCAGCGCGTCTTCGAGGGTCGGGTGCACAACGCATCGGGGCTCATCGTGACGGCCGACACCACCTACGGGTACAACGAGCAGCCGTTCAACTCGGGTGACCTCAGCGCCTCGCGTGCCTTCGGGCATTCGACGCTGGACACCAGGCCCCGCCCGGGTACGGAGAGCAACGACCTCTCCGCGGCAACCAGCAGCGACGAAGAGACGGCCGACGAGCCGGACACCGAGGGTGAACAGCCCAACGAGTCCACGCCGGTCTTCTCCAACGTCTTCGAGCAGAACGCGAACCCGGGTTTCGGCGGTTCGGCTCAGTAGTACCCACTCGTCTGAGCGAGTCTAAACTAGGCGTCTAAGCTCAGAGCGGTTGCACGCATATCTCAGATCCCTGTACGTCCCCCAATGACAGCTGCCGTCCATAGGCTGTCAGGGACCAATGGCATATCTGAGGTGTGCGTGTAGCGACGCCGGTGAAGGACACACCGAAACATGTACTCGGGGCCGCCTGAGCACACTGGACAACAAAAAATCGGCTTGCGCTTTGCCTGTAAAGGCAGCATCGATGATCTGGACGAGTCTATCCAGTGATTCGACAGTGAGCAAGACACTCACAGCAAGTGACAGTAGAGGGTGTGGGTAATCCAGGTAACGCGGGAACTGATGCTGGCTTCAAGCCTTGTCAGGGAAACGGAACTGGACCCCACACTCTCTACCCCGGTATATCCACTCACCAATTAAGGGAGCAACAATGCAAGAAGGTTTGGCAGGAAACGTGGCCCTCTGGGCTGCAGCAATGACAGGACTGGTGATCGGTATCGCCATCCTTCTGGTCGTGATCTACATGATCGGGCTGGATGTGTACTACCGGTTCTTCGAAGGTCGGGGGAAGAAGTAACGGGGGAAGAAGTAATGGGAAACCCAGACAAGTGCCTCGCATATCCGAGGAGAATCGTCGAGACCCAAGAAGAGCCCGAGACGTGGCATGATTCCTGGTGGGTCCACGTGTTGGTCAAGCTTTTGCTGGGCTTCATCTACATCTACTTCGCTGTGATGGTCGTCGCTCTGATCGCCGTGGTGTTCGGAGGAATCCTGGTCTCAGCAATCGTCCTGGCGGCAAAGTTCTGACTCAGGAGGGTAGTGGCAAACCAAGTCGCATACCAAGCTGTCTCGTCAAGGCTCGAAGGTGACACGTTCATATTCGGGCCATTCGATTCGGTCGATCTAGCAAACGCACACTTCACACAAGAGTGCTTACGAGGCAATTTGGATGAAGGATCGTTCAAGCCCTTCTACCTGAACGGGGAGGTCGAATCTCCTACGTGGGTAGAAGCGGCTAGGCGGCCTATATCTGAGGCACCTCGTCTCTTTCCCCTGATGTAACAACCTGACCGGAGGTCATATCTTGATGTACCAAATGAAGATCACGTTCGAAGACCCGAAGGAATTGCCAAAGGTTAGCGTGTTTGTCGCGGCAAGCGATCACACGGCAATCGACCACGGCGTACGCAATGGCAAAGAGTTGTATGACGAACTCGGTTGTGGAGTTCTTGTCCGCGTATTCCGCTACGACCGATTTCTCGAGCTCGGTGAGGACGGCTCGGTGACGTCTCCCGAACTCCATACCAACATTCTCAGAAGATTCTGGGACACGACAACCGAAGGAAAGGAGTGAGATGCAAGACAAGAGAGTGCCCTGGTGGGCACCCTTCTTATTCCAACAACCGCTCAAGGAGCATCAATGTCAGAAGCAACAGGTCGTGGTATCGAGTTCTTCGTAGCGAAGACTCTTACCGCGGTGGAATCCAGTGATGAAGAGTGGCTTCTCTTCGTAGAGAAAGTGACCCCCAAAGCGGCTGTTCGAATTGGCCGCGGGCAGCGAGATGGAGAAGCACTCTTCAACGCCATTTGGGACGTCTCCCCAACGGTGGGGGAGCGTTTCCGCGGATCCAACGTGGATCCGTTCAACAACGACGATCGCATTCCGGAGTTCGTCCAGGCGTTGTTCGACTTCTGGTTGGAGCACCTGCTGTGATCCGGGAGAAGTGCCCTCGCTGCAAAAGCGAAGACAAGCCCACCAAGCGGTACGTCATCCCTCGTCAAGGAGAGAAGGCGGACAACGCGTGGTCCATGATCGTCTGTCCGGATGAGTGGCACAATGGGTAAGCCTCGCGATCCAGAAGAACTTCACGCTCTAATGGACGGCGGTGCCAACGCTGCTCTGAACGCAATATTCAGAGCTGAGGTTGAGGGTCCCGTTCCTGTGCAATACCAGGGGGCGCCTTACCGAGTAGAAGCGAAATTCAGTTACACGGGATCCTTTCACGTAGAATTCCGGTATCTGGATTACACCGTGTCGCTCCCAATCGAGTTGTGGCGAGCACAAGGAAGACCCGCCTCCATATTCATCGAAGTACCGAGCCTCATAAGGGGGATGTAGTGCAGAACTGTCGTGTGTGTGGAGAGCACATGCGTTACACCGGGGTCATTCGTATCGTGCGAGGAGTAGCATTCGGTAAGCACCGATGCCTCAACCTGCATGTCGACTGGCCTCCATCGAAGCCATACGAGGAGGACTGATGACGGCATATCCAGGCACGGCAAACTGGCATCGGGAACGGGCCGCTGAGGCGGAGTCCGATGACGAAGCCGAGAACAAGCGCGCAGACGAGTGTGGAGAGCTGACTCTCGTTCTGTTCGTGTTGGCGCTGATCGTCGCGTTGGTGGCGCTTGGCGTGCGACACAAGGAGGAGAAGTGAAGAAACACTGGCTTCATTTCTTCGGGAGACACACCAAGTGTCACCCAGCAAAGTGCAAGAAGGCGGCCGTTCTCTGCAACGAACTGTATTACCAGTGGCGAGCAGAAGACGAGTACCTCAGACGGCCGATCGGAACGATCACAAGCATCAGTGAGGACGAGAACGGCGTCTACATGTCGGCTCAAATCACCGACGAAGCGATCCTCGAGCAGATCAGGGGGGCGGACTATGGATGAAGACAAGCGATGGTCGAGAAAGACCGTCTAAATCGTCGCGTCCATCATCTTCGTGATCCTGATGTGCGGTGCAACAACCATCGGGTACGTTCTCGGAATGGAGTACTGTTCAATCAGCTCCGTTCGAGTCACGACCAACGACATCACCGAGGTGACCACTACCACACGTGGCGCCGGGTGCAGTGACTGAAGAACTCCATGTAAGAGGAGTAATCATGAAGGGGGTGATCAAGATGCGTCGTGGCTAAAGACCACACCACTGTCGAGCCGTCAGCTATGTGTTGGTACAAAAAGGGGTTTCGACAGAGCAGTACGAGGTAGGTACCTTGCGGGGTCTCCAAATCCTACACCGCGTAGCAACGAGTGAGGCTACACACATCATCTATCAAGGAGAGACATCAATGAAGATCGACGTATTCTGGCTGCTTGTGGCGATTCTCGTCATGACGGCTTTGAAGGCCCTCTACCGGCGCGGTGAGCGGTCACGAGTGTTCGAGTGGGAGTACTCGCTCGATCACATCACCGCATTCGGGTCAACTCGTCACACCCGGTACGTCAAAAGCCCGACTCATCATGGTATCCAGGAGTACCCCGTCGAGGCACATATCCACCTCATGGAGCGAAGCGACTGGGAGCTCTGCTCGGTCTACGCGGCGAACAGCGGATTCGATGTGCTGATGCGCAGGAAGAAGGCGCCGGTTCACGCATTCGATGCCCCCAGCGGTAATCGAATGAATGGGTAACTAGCCTCCCCGACGGGGCTAGCGGGAAAGACAGGCGAGAGGGCCCTGTCCAGTAGCGATGAGAGTTCGGCGCATATCGTGTCGCCCCATTGAGCGAAACCTAGCTAGGGTGGTTTGCTCTTTCGGTTGATCTTATGCGTGGGTTTAGGCGCTACACACCACACACCAACAAGGGAGAATCATGGACGCAGTAGGTACGAAGATCAAACTCAAGCGCAAACTCTCCAAGGGTCTGCCGCGTGGGCTCCAGGGAGTCATCAAGAAGGCCGAGCGTAAGCACGGCGTCAACATC
>CALCZR010000032.1 GCA_937903325.1 uncultured Candidatus Saccharibacteria bacterium | reverse complement strand
CCGGATGTTTTTCAACCCGGCCCAAACGTGAATCATAGATTCACAAGTTAAGAAAGCCAATAGAATTAGCTTTCTTCTTGATGTGAGATTCTAAATCTCAGCTAAATTCCGTAGACACACGTCAGTGTGTGCAGTGTAAATACTGCGGGTGACGTGCGCTACAATAGGCATTATTTGCATAATGCACTACTTTCCTCTATATACATCAATGATCACTCATCTATTATACGAGACAAAATGCCGCGAAGAAGCATTTTTATGTTTTTACAACTGTACGATTATCATTACTTGCAGAAGTAACAATAAAAGCCTTAGATTGTACGTACTAGATATACTCATCACACCTTTACAGATGTACTTTATCTTGCCTGCTGACAAAACTTAAACCAAGCAAAGCTTGACATAAATCAAGTTCCAGCACATGATAAAGTTGAGCTTATTTGTTTTGTGTAAAAACTACCGTTTGAACTTTCCTGAAAAAGGAATGCCATGTACCCACCGCGGGTACATGAAGCATTCCACACGGTGAGTACACAATAAGAGTAGTTTAACAACTCAATAGATACAACTATCCTAGTGACATGCTGCCAAAGCATATCATTATTTGCCATAATAAAATGGAAATTGGATTCGATTATATCCTGAGCCATCAAACTAAAATTGATGGAGATTTTTTGAAAGTGAAACAGTTGCGACTAAACAACTGCCAACTTAATGACTCAAAAACCATTCTCCAAATCACGGTTGCCCGCGATTCTCGTACTGCTTCTTGCTATAAATTTATAAACCAAATTGGCAAATAAACTTACAGACAATAACAGTTCCACCCCCGACTTTCGTTCACAACATGGCTTGGTGCCACCATATTGCTATCTGTTTCCGACCTAATCCTTGGTACCACCCAAGAAAAAATAATCTGCTGTATCAGAACCTACTCATCGAGTCTCCCACTCTTGGACCAGTATGACATCTTACGATGCCAAGTTTCACGCGATTAACGAATTACTCTACAGCAATCCTACCACTTCGCGTTACTCAGGTCTTTAGAGTTTCCCCGCATAGCTACAACTACTTTGAATGCTATGTTTGCCGTCTTGCGATTAGTTCACCTTGTGCTTGTTAAAGCACCGATATGTGGGTTATAAGGTTCCTGGAAAGTCACCCCCATATCAGCTTGGTAATCGTCTCAAGTTTCGCCTTAGCGGCACGGACACATCTGCATCTTCCCACATAGAGAGTCAAATACTCCCCTGTACATTCTTAAACTATGTCCAGCGATCCAACATTATTCCGCGACTCTGCGCGGTTTTTTGCTGGTACCAGATAATCCAACAGCCTTTCGACCATCTCATATCCCTGCGTCCTTTCGGAACGCCTCAGCAGCCTTGAATGTGTGGCTCCGTCATATAGATTGCTCTACATTAGGAGGTGGATTAGTAAGCTTGCCAGCTCACAGAACGTCCTTTAGGGTTTCCCTACATGGTTGTCCTTTATCACCACTTCAGTTGTAACAGGCTCGTATTGTTATTGATTTAGGTCGTGGCTCGCGCCCTTTACCTACAATACTAAGCTACATCAACCAGAGGCACAGAAAACTGTGCTTAGCCCATGTGTAGCCAGTAGATTACTCTACCTGCCGGCTCACGGTCATCCAACCTGTACTCCAGAGTACATTGATTGTTTTTTGGATGTGGATAGATAGGGTGATGAAACCCTAGCCCCACTCGTAGCGCAGCGAACCATTCTTCAC
>CALCZR010000031.1 GCA_937903325.1 uncultured Candidatus Saccharibacteria bacterium | reverse complement strand
ATACGAGATAACGTGATGTGACTGGAGTTCAGACGTGTGCTCTTCCGATCTACGAGTAGACGTACATTCTTGCTGATCTCAGTAGAGCCAGCGATATTTACAGTGATTGTCATAGTTTCCTTTTCTGTTTTTTCTTGTTATCAATAAGATTCTAAAGCGACTGATGATTCGATATATACTGGACATAGGTCATGAAACGAACACCACTTACAGGCATCGGCTGAGATCGACGGCACAAAAGTCTTAGTCTCGATAGCTCGCTCGATCATTTCTGCCATACGATACAGTCTAGCATAATCAAATTCTGTACGAGGGCCAACGTTAGTGAAGGCTGTCTTGCGAAGATCTACCCAACGGGCTACGTGGTTAGATTTCTGGAACTTCTCGAAAAGCTCTTCACCATTAGGTAGACCGGCATATTTATCTGGCCACTTAGGGTCATCGGACTCCATCCCTACCCAGAACTCCCGCTGCTGTACCGCCCAGAGATATGTAGTAAACTGAAGATCAAGATGGAGCGTATCCATATTAGGTTTAGCACCGGTTTTCAGATCATCAATATAAAGATTCTCATAGTTATGGTCTGTATGAAGATGATCTACAATACCACTAAGAATATGATCACCGAACGGAACCATGAAACGATACTCGGTACCTAGTGTCAAGGTGCTTTCCCATTCAATAGCAGCAGCATACTCTCGAATCATCCTTGGTCCATCATCTTTATACTTTGTGTAAGATGTCCGAGGTGGATAATAATCACAATCAATACTATCAAAGTAATCTCTAAAAATTTGCACAGCTTCTTCTACTGTGCTCCCATTATGAAGATGTTCAATAGCGAGATGAACACTTGTGCCAAAATGCGCTGGTCCACCGATCAATTCTGGTTGGTCAATCTGGTCTACATATATAAAGGAAGCCTGTAGCGAGCAGCTGCCCCATTTTTTTAATTGGCTTGCACTCAGTTTAATATCTACTCTCCTTTGATTAAAGTCGAGAGTAAGTATGCAATCTCAACCGGGGATACATTAAGTCTGTCAACAATGTGAGCAAATGAACTGATCGTAGGTAGGACAGTGCCGCTTTCAATCTTGCTGATATAAGAGGCGCTCAGGCCAGCATCAAGACTAAGCTGTCTAGCTGATACACCCTGGCGCTCTCGTAGAACTTTCATCAGTGAGGGAAAATCAAGATCATTTAGCATCAGTAAACACTAATTCCTTTCCACAAGAAGCACATTCCCACAAGGAACCTGAGTAGAATCCGCCGTGATCAACGAGATGCGAACAGTATTGATCAAAACAGAAATCTTCCGGCATCGGATTGAGAATATTCAGGTCCACAATACAACGGTCTTCGAGGAATTCTAACTTTTCACTTTCAATCCAACCACCAATAATTCCTCCAGTAATTACAATTGCAATGTCTGATTCTGGGGGCGGGACATGAACGGTCTTGTTACGCCATTCTCCAAACGTGACACGTACTGATCGGCCTTTCGTATCCCAGAGCACAAGGCCCTGAGCATCAAGGTTCTTGATCGTCAAGTCAAGACCATACTGATCGATCACACGCATATACCCATCGAGATGTTCTTCTGTTGCTTCGGGCAATCGTTTCTTCAGGCGTTCTCTCATACTTCTATTATAACACAAGCCACTGACAGTCGTCAACCCATCGAAATGAAACCAACCTGCCAACCACCATCTTCCTTCCTAGTAATCTTGGCGACACGGATACCATAAACTCCTGTCCCAATCATATAAATAGATGGGACACCCTTGCGTACTACGACAAATGGGGGTGCCACTGGCTGAGTCCAGCTTGTATAATCTAGAATAGCCTCATCAATTGCTTGCATATCTATAGCGTCTGAGACAGAATCGTAACCATTTAGAACCATTCTATTGATTTTATCTGAATCAAAAAGGTAAGAAACAAGAGAGTTCATAGCATATATGCCTTCGATTCCCAAACCTGATACCGGTGATCCAGCATAAGCGACCCCAGGCGCATCAGCAAGAAATCTATTTTGGTATTCATTAGCCGTCCCAGTAGCAGTCGATACTTGAAAATAACTAGTAGATAGATCTGAAACATGAGGATCAAGGACAATAGCATTTCCGTACTGGCCACGAGTAGGCATAAATACCATTAAATCATTTAGGAGATTGGTAGCAGGAGAACCCCATGGGCCTAGTCCTGCGTTGGACTGATCAAAGTATATTGTATCGTAACTACCAGTCTCACCATTTAATCTGAGAATGTAACTGGCGTACTCAGTATCACCAAAATCTCTCATCTCTGCTGGGAAAAAAATATAATCCGTATCAGGACCGGCGACAGGCTGATTCCAGTTAGCAGCGCTATGAGGAATAGTAAAATTGGTTTCAGTAGCCGTAGCCAGACCCGTGTCAATTTCCAGTCTCTTGATCACACTTGGGCCTGTAGTTGCGAAGCCCGACCTTTGAGCAAAGGCCCAGATATGTCTACCACTATCCTTGTCAATAGCTGCCCCGCCACCGCCATAAAGAGTGGCTCCAGAACCTGGAATGGTTATAGCGGAGGTGTGGAGACCGCCCGTGCTTAGCTTAAGAATCTGTCGAGGACCATGAGGAAGCCAATAGAGATAATCCCCAACTTCGATACCTTTAGAGAAATATCCATAAGCGCCTGCGAAAGGTGTAGACACGCCGCTGATGTCAATCAGATCAGGCTCAAAAACATCATAGGTAAAATCAAGAGGACCTGACCCACCTGGAGTTACATAGAAAGCAATACCCAGATAAACAATATTAGAACCTGTAACAGGTGCAACAAAGACACCGAACCCACCATTATAATTTTTCACAACTGGCTCGCCAAACTGTCCACTGATAACCGATGGGAAGTATTTGACAGAGAATGAATCATCTCTGGTGTCGAAAATAATTATCTTTTGACTATCAGAGAAAGCACTACCACCAGCAGATGTTGGAAAAGATATTAGTAAGTCTCCGCACTCGACAAAACGTTTTCTAGAATTAGAGCCAAAGGAGGGAACATACATTGTTTCTATATCATAATCTTCATTAGCCATTAGTTAATCTGCTCCGCAAAAATTTGAATAACAATCCCCGAGTGACCTGACGCAGCGAATGAAGCTACCGTAATCCAATCATACTTACTAAAAGTTAAGCCACCAAGAGCATTAGCTAGAGTAAAAACTTCCTTCGTATCTGAAGCTGCAAGGTTAACAGAGGCAACAACTACATCTTGTTCAAAAATATTATTCTTTAAGATAGCAAATCCAGCAGTAGAAGAACCTGTGGTAGAAGCTGTAACAATACCAGCAACTACTTGGCAATTCACATTAGGATACCACTTGTCTGAAACTGAAGGCTTATTAATACCTTTAAGATTAAATGGTGGAATAATCACAGGTGTACGTTTACGCTGTACAGAATTCACAGCTTGTAGATTATCAGAAGGATAGATTTTCATTAGATACTCGGATTCGATAGTGCTGTACCAGTAAAACTATAGTTCAATAGCATCTTTTGGTAGAAAAGTCCTGTTGTCACAATGTGGATTCTAGCACCAGAATAGAATACGCTGAATGGCAGGCGCTCTGTTGTTTTCCATTCAGCAACGTAAGCCTCACCTGTTGGCATCTGGCCAGAAATAATACCTGAGCCTTCTTGCATTTCAAATCCAGATTTAAAGTAGGGTAAACTGGTGAATTTCACACCAAAGTTAACATCCACATATGCTTCACCGGCAGCGTTGATCATTACTCTGCCAGGTACTTCAGCATAGGACGCAGCCACAGAATTAAGATCATGAACTCTAGTACGCTCATTATTATAAGCTTGTCTAAATTGATTTAAATTCATCATCTCTCCTAATTTGTAATAAGTAAAGTGTCTGAAACTCTCAAGAAACTTTCTTGATTAACTCTGATAGATAGCCCTAGAACACCATTGCCTGTCACCAATGGCACGCCTTCGATTACATATAAAAATGTTGTAGGAGTGTTGTCTGCGCCCATCTCAGGTAATGCATGATATAGATTATCTGGAGTCAATTCTTTTGTAATAATTAAGGAAGATCCTTGATAAATTTTCATTAATACAGTGCTACCCAAAGGTGAAGTAAGTGTATCAAGTCTGACTTGCGGAGTAGCTCTAGTATTCAATGTAAGCTCACCATAGAATTCCCAGTTCTCCTCAGAGAGAGCTTGGGTAGAAAGAACAAATTGTCCATCAAAACTAAATAGATCTGTAATAGACCCATTAGCTTGTCCACCACGTTCAAGACCTCTAGCTGTAGCTTGTTGCCAACGGTCTACTCGCTCAGAGATTTGAATGTAATGATAACCATCTACAGGGGCGTCATTTTGATTAGCTGTAATAACCCAGTTGTCAGCGTCACCTAGCCAGTGAGAGGTAAGATTGTATGTCCATACGCCAGAATCAAGGTCGTTATTTGAATTGATACCACTGATATAATGGATGTTATACTCTGATGTGTTACGCTCAGCAAATTTAACCTGGTCACCTAGTGATAAACATGGATTAGCAACACAGGTTGCGGTTGAAGTTCTTTCAGCAAACCAGGCGTTCAAACTAATAAGTTCAGCCATCAATTGCATTTCTTCTGTGTTCTGCCACAGTTGACTAATCCACATACCAACTCTAGGGATATCTCTGAGCATCTTAACACCTGGGGCAACTTGCTCTGAGCCAGAGCGAGGGGTATGTCGAACGAAAGCTGTAGAACTAGGGTTCTTTGGATCTGGTAAATCATTGCCAATGATGATCTCTGAACGCATTGCTTCTGAACTTAATGTTGTAGAATAATCAAACATATCGATTTCTTCATCGATAATAGGAATAAATTCTACAGCATCGGGATCAGTAGACTCGACTCTATCATAAGTATCACCATCTACATAGATTCTGATACCATCAATGTCAAAATTACCTGATCTCCAAATATTAGGTGAACTAATTTTAACAGAACCATCTTCTTGAATAAGAAAACGATAAGCTACAACTTCACATAACTCTTTGATAATATCTAAAATAGATCTTTTGTCAAATTTATCTGCTGCAATAATCGTGTCAGTCTTGATCCCTGTCGATTCTATCGCACCAAAAATATCTACTTCTGTAGCAGAAGGATTATATAAAGTGAATCCTGACCATGCTAGTAGTTCAGATATAATCGTAGAAAAATCACCATCAAAGTTGCCCTCATGCCAACGGAATCCAGTAAGACCGTTGTACCCCGGCTCTCCCCAGAATTCAGCGGAATAAGAACCAACATGCCCATCGGCTACTAGAATCCAGAAACCTGTACCATCGGGATCTCGGGCGATGTCCCAAACAAGGGCACGGAAAAATGACCAATCTTGAATATTAGTTTCATCAATAGGGATATTAATGTCTGGGTTGTTATCTGGATATACAAAGGTAGGCCCTTGACCAACTGCATCCCCGAAGGCGGCGATATGACCTGAACCGAACGCAATCCAGTAACCGTTACCTGAGGCTGTGGATTCAATAGAACGAGTATATTCTGTTTTAGCTAGACGGAATTCATCTGCCATACCCCTGTTGTACACACGTTGGTCTAGTTGACCATATTGAGGTATACCTTCACCGAAAGCCCATACTTCACCGGAGCCACTGGTAACCCAACCGCCCATTTTAGTAGGATGGCCACAGATACCATTAAGCTGGTGTTGGATCAACCATTTATCATCAACAAAAGTATTCATAAAAGTGGCAACATCTGTAACAGGAACAGTAAAATAATCTGGCGTGGCGTCGCCAAAGCCTCGTACAGAACCGTCACCATAGCAAACCCAATAGCCATTGCCAGTATAAGTGGGAGCAATATCCCAAGCCGCAAGACCGTCCTCACCCCAGACATCTGACCCTGGCCAAGCAACCTCATATTCACCGAAAAAATCCGCTGAACCATAATGGAACACATGACCCATACGGTCTAGCACCCAGTAACCTTTGCCGTCAGGATGTGAACACATAGCAATAGCTTGGTTATCTGAATGACCAGAGCGAGCTACAAGGGGCACTGGGCCGAAAGCTGTAGAATCATAGTCAGCAGCATCGCCAAAACCATACACGTTACCATCTGTGTCTATGACCCAATATCCTCTTGTTGGATGAGAACACATCGAAAAAGTCCACGGTATTGAAGCAAAGTTAGGATCGTAAGGATCTGCTTTAGCCCCATCACGATAAAAAATAAGATCACGGATACCGGCTCTATACTGATTACCGGAACCGTCTGCGATGCCAGAATAATAAAGATTGCGTAGAGAAATCTTAACTCTTTGAGCATACCCCTTGTCGCCAAGATTTTTAAAGGAATCTGGTAGCTCAATGTTTACTACAGGTTCCTGATTATCAGGAATAGCCATAGGAATATTGATCTTGGTGATATAAGGTTCTGTCAGACCAGGAACAGTTTCTCCTGCGAGCCATACATTATCACGCATAATCGAGACGTAACATTCGTAACCACCAGCCCAAGCTTTAATACTAAGCTTACTGATCGGATCAAGGATATCAAAATCCCAGAATACTGTAGCATCACCAGGGAGCGCATGGGCCTCAGATAGAGCATAAGTGTTCCAGTTACCATCATTAGCATGGCTACCAAAGTGGCCATTTTGTTCAGTATTAACTATGCCACCATTGTCATCATCAAGAGAACTATATACATAAGTTGAACGTACTTCGCCCTGAGAACCAGGAGATACACCGGTCTTTGGCTTAGGCCCGAAGACCGAATCGAAGGCTGATTTCCCAGCCGGATAATAGTCAAGGGGGTATAGACCACCAGGGATAGTTGGAGGAAAACAAATCTGCTCAAGAAGAAGTTTCCCCATATCTTTACAATTAAGAACCATCTCACCATTTGAGCCAGCCGTAACCGTGTCGATTAACCATGTGCCAGTGATCAATACATTTTCATCATCAAGGTTATCTTGAATTGACTTGAAGTTATCAGCGGTAGGATGTCCACCATAACCCTCATAAGTTCTAATCATGCCATACTGGATAAGAACATTCTGCCAGGAAAAGTTTGGGTCCCAAAAACCATCCTTACGGAAAGAACCCGTACCGCCAATTTGGCCCCAACGGTTTACTTCAAGGCCACGCTTGGGCCAGAAATAACCAGGTTTACCCAGTTGGCCAACAAGTTCTTGTTGTTCCAAATTACCTTCATGCCACATATTATATAAGGTAATAGTACAAGTAGCAATATCTTGACTCTCGGAACGATCCCAAGAAATATTTTTGATGTTAGGAACTTCCCATTCAACACCAGAATCAGCAGTGTCTTGAAACCAACGATAAGGTCCACGATTAGAACCGCCGTAGCTAGGAGGTGTCTGGTTCAGGTTCCACAGAGGTTCAACTGAGACACGACCGATAGGTTTACTAGAGCCAAAAAACTGACCCGATCTGACCTTCTCTAAAATGCTTGGGTAAAACCTCATCCTTACTCCCTTTAAACTGATCCACGATCAAGAACAACTCCTTCTGCTGAGTAATCCATAAGCCATGGATAGGTATCGTTACGTCTCCGTTGTGGCTTAAAACTCTTAAGATACACCCAATACTTTTGTCCTAGATCATCCGTAATCTGGATCTGTTTCCTTTTATTGACCCAGTTTTTAAACGCCTGATATTGATCCTCTTCTATAGTAACGCCAGAAAAGGAGATTTTCTCCGTCTGGGGACGACCTTCGTAAATAACCTGTTTCCCTGTACAAGTAGCTTGAAAGGTGAGCGTACGATTCGGCGTAGGCATAGAGGCAGAGTCAGGATTGACAGGGAGGACATAAGTATCTACGCCATCGTAGAAAACCCATGCAACTCTTTGAGTAAGAGGTGCATCGGGGTTTTCTGGACTATCCCCACCGAAGACATCATCACCGAAATCAAAATCACCAAAAACACCCATTACTCTAACGCTCTCAATCTAGCTGCTAACTCATCAAGCGCCTCTGAGAGAAGGGACGGCAAAACGTCCCAATCTGTGGGATTCGTTGGGTTATAAACTGGTGATTTAATATCATAAATGTCTGGATTCTCCACAAAATAAGTCCACGCTGTGCCAGGAGGGATCACTATGGTACGACCAGGTTCACCATTTGTTTCAGCTACAGCATCTTCAGGAGTAGGATAGATATTTTTTACATGAACAATAATAGGTTTATCAGCTTGGGTACTCGTGATGGGCCAATTTTCAACCGGTAACAGTTCAGTACTACTACGTAGGTATAATCCATTTTCAGAACTATCACCTTGCCCAACAAGAAGGACCCTAGGAACAAATCCTGGGGTTTCAGTAGCCCATCCTGAGTACATAGCATCAGAAAGAGGTGCATCAGATGTAATCATAGCATCTACAACAAAGATGTCACTATTGAATCTTTCATTAGCGGCAAGATCTCTGACAACTTCTTGTACATCACCAGGGCCTGACATACCAGGTAGATCAGTAATAGTGTCAATACCAACCCAAGAACCTTCAATACGAATGGCTAAAGTATCCAGTGAAATAGAATCACCATTTTCGTATCCTTCTGGAAGAATAATAGTAGCGCCACTATTGGGATCAGAGTCGTCACTTAGAGAGGCCCAAGTCGGGTAAGAACGAGCAAAAGATACTAGTGTTGGGGAAGCAAGAGGCGTGACCCATTCAGGGTCAGGGATAATAGTGTCTGATCCATCAGAAATATACATGCCTGGATTTACAGTTAGGTCCGGCAACCAAATTTTTAAACCAGGAGGGGCCATTTCCCAAAGGTCATCGATAACTGGTACCTCGCTTCGGATTCTAAGCCATGCCTGATATACCCCGCCAGAACCACCACCAGAACCAGTTGCACCTACAGGGCCTGTAGCGCCCATAGGACCGGTTGCACCACCAGGGTCGCCAGAAGCACCCACTGGGCCGGTTGCGCCTATAGAACCAGTCGCTCCGGTTGCTCCTGAACCTGTAGCACCTTGGACACCTGTAGCACCTATAGGTCCAGTTGCGCCCGTGGTACCAGCGCCCGTAGAACCCTGAGGACCTGTTGAGCCTGTTGCACCTGAAGGTCCAGTAGCACCTTGAACCCCGGTTGCCCCCGCAGGGCCTGTAGCACCATCACCGGTACCCATAGGTAGGAGTCCGAAGTTGCCACCGTTACCGAAACCTTCGCCCCCGTCATAAATAAAGAACTTATTTATCTCTGTATGAGGATCACCAGAAGTGAGTCCCGATTCGTTAGCAATAAAACAAACTGAACCATTATCTATAAAGCTAGGTAAATATTCTCTACCATTAGAGTAATAGAGCCAGTTTTGGTCCGATGGACTTTGAGCATCAAGGGCTATATATTTACCTACCGGATCTCCATCTAAGTCAGCAATATTTACATCATAATGATAGAGAGTATCTATAACTTTAACAGCAGGCATAGCCCCATAAGGAGCTTTAGTCATTCTAGGTTCGTCACTACTATTTAGTTCATAGAGATAATAATCGTAGAGGTAAGTATAGTCTTCTGGAGTGACAGTAGGCCAAGCTGTAAGGACAAGGCCAACATAGAATATAGAACCGCTTGGAATATCTGTTTGTTTAACTGCTACACCATCGACAATAAGATACGCACCATTTTCGCTAGTATCGGTCTGGTGATTCAGGCCAAAGAAAATAACACTGGTGACCCACTGGCCAGCATCAGCGGTGAAGGCTTCAAGATCAATATTTTCCTCAAAAAGATATAGCATCAATTGAGGGCGACCACCAGGACCGGGAGGACCAGTTACACCAAGAGAACCAGTAGCCCCGGCAACTCCAGTAAATCCCTGTGGTCCAGTAGCACCGGTAGAACCCTGGGGACCTGTTGGGCCGGAAGGGCCAGTAGCGCCACCGGGGCTTCCTGAGGCACCTACGGGGCCGGAAGCGCCCGTAGCACCAGTAGCGCCACCAGGTGAGCCAGAGGGGCCAGAGGGGCCAGTGAATCCCCAAGGACCCGTAGAACCAATAGCACCCGTTGCCCCAGCATTTCCTTGGGGGCCAGTAGAACCAGTAGCGCCAGCGGCACCAGACATACCTTGGGGACCGGAAGGGCCAGTATAGCCACGATTACCCTGTGGACCCGTAGCCCCAGAAGCGGTAACGTTCAAAGTAAGTTTACCAGTCGTATCATTGTAGGAGACTGAGACGCCAGTCTGGGTACCATTAAACATAGCAGCAACATAGTCTTCCACAGATTCTTTCAACGTGGAAATCTTCTGTAGATCAGCTGTGTCAGTAATGCCATGAACGTTAGTAGAATCGTCTAGATGCTCGACAATTTTAGCTACAATATCATTAACGATAGCAGCTCTAACAACATCCTCGTGGTCAACAAACGGATAATCTGCCGGTGGCCATGCCATAATCTATCTCCTTAAAATCCCTCTAGGACAATACCTGAAAAGCTATACGTATGTTTCCAGGGAAATTTCCTTGAACGAACCCTCTCCGTACTATATTTATCGACAATAACAAAAAATGTCCTTCCCAGATCATCTCTGAGAATCCAGGGATCAGGTTTATTAAACCAATGAAGGAACAGATCATACTGCTCTTTCATGTATACCGTCCCAGTGTAAGCAAATGTTTCCTGTTGAGAAGGTGCATCCTGAATAACCGTATCATTAATTCTCAGCGTATTTGATGTATCTACATAAATAGAAGCAGCAGCTTCATATTTAGTTGCCTTATCAATACCATGAGAACCACTATCTTCCGTAGGGTTCACAGGGAGGAAATATAGTTCAGTTTTAGGGGAATCCTCTGATGCTGTCGGTTCAGCAAACATCCATGGTATTCTACCAGCCATTAGTATCTCCTCGCACCAGAACCATTACGACCCGTGCCAAGAGCATCAGCCAGGACCGTCGTGATTTGTTCAGCAGACATATTCTGTCCAATAGTAATCTGTACATCTACTTGACGGTTATCTTGATACCCAATACTTTGACCAGCAGGTGCCCCGCCCTGTGTACCCGTCTGGTTCAGTCTACGCACCTCATAGAGTGTTGGTAGGTCAAAGCTTGTAGGCAAGTTAGCCTGCAAGTCTTGACCAATATCGTTCTTCAACTGGCGAAGAGTAAGTTCAAGATCCTTAAATGCCTTAGAGCCAGGTGCGAGAGTTTGCTGTACCTGCTCAAGATATTTGATGTACTGGCTCTTAGTGATCTTACCTGTATCAAGAAGGTACTTGTAGTCATCTAGCTTAGTCTGAAGTAGAGTGTCACGAGCCTGCTTATCAGCGTTAATTACACCAGCCTGGAGGTTAGCAATCTCTGCTGAACCCGCACCACGAGCAACCGCATCAGCGAGTTGTGCACGAGCAGCCTGAGCAGCGACGTTAGCAGCTCCAACGTCATCATCTAGACTCTTCAGTTGTGCCTCACGGAGATTGAAGATCGCTTGGCGTGATTCTGACATAGCGTCACGCAACGCACGCTCAGCCTCAAGAACCTTCAGTGCAGCGTTAGCTTTTTCTGTGGCTCCACGAGCTTCTTGCTCTTGGATCTTGGCTAGGTTAAGATCGGACTGTGCTTGCTTGATAGGATCATCCTGAGAAAGAACGGCCTTCGAATACTCGGCCTGTGCATCTCTCTGGGCGGCGATCGCATCACGAACGCCCTTACGGGCCTGAATGATAGCAGCCTGAGCAGAAGCAACACCAGCAGCATCACCAGTGCTCTTAGCTAGAGCTAGATCTGCTTGAGCCTTCTGCACTTCAATATTAGCAGCACCGATACTATCGCCCGCATCTTCTGCGACAGCCTGAGCTAAACCAAACTTGGCATCGTTAACAGCTTTAATAGCATTGACCATCTCTTGGTCTGCTTGTACTATCGCAGCCATAGCCTCCCACTGGGCAGCCTGACCTTCAAGAGTGTCATCTGCCTTAGCCCGTGCTAACTGTGCTTGTGCCTGTTGCTTATTGATAGCTGCGATTTCGATTGCGTTACCGTTCGCTACTGCCTTACGATAGTTAAAAATACCATCTTCAATTTTAGCTTCTCTGTCGGCAGCTTTCTTCTTTTCTGCTTTGTCAAATGCAGCCTTAAGGGCTACAGGATCTTCGCCGAAAAGAGTACTGGTAGGGTCATTTCCACTAGTAGCTCGGCGTTCTAGTGAATCAGCACTACCCGTGGCCTTATCTTGGCTAATATCTTTCGTAGGTAATTTACCCACAAAGCCAAGAAGCCCTGCAAGGAAATCGATCTGGCCTTGAATATTTGCCTTCTGTGGGTCAGTAAGACCTTTATTCGTAGCTAACTCATTCTGAAGTCCATTATACTGTTTTTGATAATTACTAATCGTTTCAGCAGAGACACCTTCGGTTGAGAAATACTCATCTAGAAAATCTTGTAGCTGACGGCCAGGACCCTTATCCTTATCGATGCCATAGCGAGTCAATAGGGCGGCCATTTGAGGGTCATCCCTACCACTTATTCTAAGATTTTGAACAAACTTAGCGATAGTTTGATATATAGAACCAGATTCAATATCGGATTTGAATAATGCTTCTCGTACTGCTGCCGGGATTTCAAACCCATCTGCAAGTAACTTTTGAGCTAGCGCAAGATCATTGGTGTTTTCTAAAATATTTTCATAGTAAGATCGTGTGCTAGCTAAGACTGCTAGTGCAGCCTTACGGCGTTCCTCTGGATCTTTGAAATTGACATTCCCAAGGTTATCAAGGTTATTTTGAACTGTTTTAAGATCGATATCTGATTCTTCAGCACCAAGTAGTTTAGCAACTTCAATATCACGCTCTTGACGATTGAGAATATCCTTCGTGAAAGCATCAGTGATATCTTTCTGTGCCTTCTGAAGTGCCTTTACTTCTTCTGCGGTCAGTTCGCCGCCTGGGGCGTCTCTCTTACCTTCAAGGAATTTAATCTCTTCACGTAGAGCATTAACGTAATCACTAAGTGACAGACCGCCTGAATCGAATGCAGCTTTAATAGACTCAATATTAGTAAGGAGAGTTTCATTACTAGAGTTGAGTAGCTTCTTCGTAGGATCACTGATATCTGCAAAGATCTGAGCTGTATTAGGATCGAGGATACCAGTTTTGGTAATAGCTGCTAAAATACGAGCAGCCTGATCGGCGACCTCGGGTGAAGTCTTATCATTATCAATTAATTGCTTAAGACCGGCAACCTTATCTTCGGTGCTAAGAAGGATTTTGCCGACCTGAGCGTTAACAAGTTCATTAGCAAGTCCTAGACGCTTGTAGATGTCTCTTAATCTTTCAAGATCATTAGTATCTTGTTCAGATACTCCGACATCAATCTGTTCCCCACCTGAACTAGTTACGGTAGATGAAACCCCCTTAGCAAGATCTACGGCTGTACGACCAGATCTTTCAAAAAGATTACTCTTAGTATTTTGATCATTACCTAAAATTAGTTTATTGATAGCTTTAGGGTCAATAGCATTAGCTTGTACGGCTGCATTAATACCTTTTTTATATTTTTTAACAATACCAGCGACTTCTTTAACATCATCTGGAGATGGCTGATCGAATAGGAAGTGCCAGAAATTATACCAACCTGAGCGGGTAACGCGCATTTCACGAGCTTCACTGATTAACTGGTCAGCAGTTTTCTTAGAGTTGGCTAGATTAGCTTTAAGGGCTACAATCTTTGCCTTATCTTCATCAATCGCAGAAGAAATGAAGTCATAAGCAGCAAAAGCGCCAGTCACACCGAGAAGACCGACACCAACTGATCCACCTAGAGCCGTCTTGAGTCCAGCACCGGCAGCCTTTAAACGACTAGCCCCCGCCATTGCTCCAAGTTCCTTAGATGTAGCTCCAATAACTGGTCCAGCCACACCTTCGGGCAGCGGAACTCTCGCCCGATTACCAGAAAGAACTTGATTTAGGGCAAATTGACTGCCCACTTGTTGCTGCAAAGAGTTACGATAAGCTGCACGAGTGCCACTGAATAGACCACTAGCTACTGCACCAATACCACCTGAAGCAAACGCTGCACGAGAACCACCCAGGGCACCTGCGATATTTGTGGCGATGTTCAACTTAGCGATCTGCTCGATAGCAAGCTTAATAGCCAAGAACTGTAGTCCCAGGCCAACAACCTTACTGATCGTACCGCCAAGTAGTTGGTTTAATTGTCCGATGGGTGAAAGAATAGCGCCAAGAATATTGAACACCTTCTCGAAACCACCAGCAATACCAGCTACCGCATCACCAACACCAGAATCAATAATAGCCTTGACTAGTTCATTGAACCCTGCCTTTAATCGCTTAAAGATCTGGGAGATACGTTCCTGCAATTTAGCGTAACGCTCATCAAGACCTTCGGCACCGTTCTTGGCTGCTTCTTGCGCCTTACTTAGACCTTCAGAGTCACCGAAAGCGGCAAGTAGCGTGTTAGCTTGACGCTGACCACCAAGAAGTTCAACCACATAATCACGGCTAGACTTGCTGAGTTTCGAGAAGTTATTAGCCAGGATATTGAAAGTCTTTTTACTGTCTCCACCTTGGACAGATTTGATAAACTCATCATACTGAGAACCGAATGCATCCTTATTAGAGCGAGCAAGATCAAAGAACTTCTGAGCATTACCACCCAGAGCAGCGAACACACGAGTAAGCTGCTCGGCAATCGCTGAGCCGGACTGGCCAGACTTCTGCTGGACAACCGCAGCAAGAGCAGCTACCTCTTCTAGAGAGAAGCCAGCTTCACGGGCAGAAGGACCAATATCTCCGAGGAAAGAAATAGTCTCCTTAGCAAGAACGCCAGTGTTAGCCTCAAGGCGTACTGCGACGTCACCGATACGATCAGCGCTCGCACCGAAGGCAAATGATGCAGCAGTAAGACCGTCTACTAGTTCATCCTGGGCAATACCTGTTACAACGCTGAGCTTAGCGGCCGCATCAAGCTGAGCCTTAACCGCTTCCTGTCCATAACGAATGATATCATCAGAACCCTTTAAGCCGCCCAGACTTTTAGTTGGATCATTAGCGTTAAACTTCAAGTTACCAAAAGCACCCTGGAGTTGGATCGCAACGTTACCAAGGTCTGAGGCAGCAATACCAGATTCTTTAGAAAGCTGGATGATATCGTCAGTAATAGCGCTGATGTTATCGCCCTCACCCATAGCATTAAGCTGTGATTCTAACTTAGTGAAAACAACTGCTAGCTCTTCTGAGTCTTTAACAGCATCTGTAATGCCAGCGAAGGCACCAAATAAAACGGCTGAAGGGATGGCGTACTTTAACGTGCTAATAGCGCCCTGACCAAGGAGATCGCTAGCGTTAGTCTCGGCACCACGGATACGGGCGAAGAAACCACGAGGACCATTCTGTTGAGAAGTTGGGTTACTGAGTGCTCGTTGCTGTGCTCTGAGTAGACCTTCCTTCTGGATTAGTGCTGTAGACTTTTCGTCTGCGAGGGTCGCTTCAAGAACCGCTACAGTTTGACGACGTTTGGCGTTGTTAAGAAGGAGGGTTGCCTCTACTGAAGCTGTATCTCCAGCAATCGCAGCTTGGATTGCGGCATTTTCTTGGGTCGTAAGAATGATGCCCTGTGCTTTTGCAGCTTGATACTGTGCAGCTAGAATAGGATCTTCAATACGAGCAGCTACCGTTGCTGTGCTAAGAACGGCGGCGCCGGAAGAACTAGCGGCTTTACCAGCAGCAGCCTGACCTAGAAGACCTGGACTCGTGGCTAGAGTTTGTGCAACCTGCCCACGGAATTGAAGCATGGTAGTTTCTGCCTGAGCAGCGACGAGGGCCATTGCTCCGATGAATTCGTCTGTGCCTACGCCAAAACGAGCACCGTCTTCTAGAACGATTTGAGCATATTTACGTAGTGAGGCAGCAGCCGCACCATAAGCAGAGCGAAGTTCATCGTTGTCTAATTCCCTAGATGCTCCACGAGTACTAGTTAGTGTACGATCAGGGGCAACACGATCAAGAGCCTGAAGTCTCTTTGCATCATCGGCATAACCAGAGAAAGGACCAGCACCTTGACCCGAAGAAATACGACGACGACCAGTAATAGCCGCCTCAGCAGCGATGATTTCTTGTTCTCTCTGAGAGGCTAGAATCTGCTTAAGAGCAGTCTGACGACGGGCTTCGAAGGCAGCCAGTTCAGAATCTAGGGCTAACTGGGCTTCCACCTGAGACGAATACTGTCCGGCTAGTCCGGTGCGAGCACGACCAGCCGCAGCAGCGGCGGCAGCATCGGCCCTTGCTTTATTGATACGCTCTTGTGCCGCAAGGATTTCCGCCTCGTTAGCGGCGACGATAGCAGCCTGTGACTGAGCCTCTAGTTTAGCGACTAATGCAGCCTGGCCTTCGTTGACTTTGGTAGCCTTTCCAAAGGTCGTTTGAGTGGTGGGGCCCACATTGTAACCGGCAGCGATAGGAGTGCTCACCTGGGCGAATGCCTTACTGAGTGAGAGGCCCTGCTCTCGAACTAATCGTTCGATTTCTGCGGACTGTGCTGTATACGCCCGCATAGAAGAGGTGCGTAGACTATCAAGAGATGAGTCTACTCCTATCCCTTTAAGACTATCTCGGCTAGCCTGTAGTAATTTCAGTCGTTCTTGTTGCCCTACTGAGCCTTTCTCAAAAGTCAGCCCCGGTAGTCCCGCTTGACGACGAGAAATATCTAATTCTTTTAGTTTTAAAGCAACAAGTTCTGACTGCTGCTTAATTGCATAAGCTCGACCTTGTTTAGATGAGGCATCAAGCCCTGGAGGTAAGGTGGGGTTTGCTAACTTGGAAAGGATCCCTTTGTCTAGTTTGGGGATAGCAACATTAGCTGATCCAGCGGCGGTAGCCCGAGCTTGGACTTGAGCGAGGTAGGTTTCAAAAGATTTAATCTTCTGTTGAATCGGCGTTAGATTGCCATCAACCGTAATCATAATATCAGCCATTTACCTCACCACCCTTCTTACTACCTAATACAGATATCGACAGTTATCCGCCTCTTAGTTCTTTTTCCCAATCATCAAAAAGGCTGTTTTCTTCCCACTCTGGTTCTACCTCTTCTGTAGAGGTATTTCCATATTTAGCATCTCTTTTTCTTTTAACTGTATTAAACCAATCTTCAATCTCCCAATCAAGATGCCACATCCAATATGGAGGCATTTCATCTGATGGAAGATTCTCTTGCCAAGAGATAATTGTCAAGGCATGATTCAGGACGTTAGTGAATTCAGCTGGCACATCTTCAATACTAAGACCTTTCGGCCAGAGCAGATGTCCTGATCCTGTACTCTTAGCGGCGGCGACCGTACGCAGGAACAGTGGGTCGCCCGCTATTCTTTTCCCTCAATACTGTCCAATGATAGAAGCATATACTCTTCAAGTAGACGAGGATAAAGACTAGCACCATAGCCGTCAATATCTTCACGAGTACCGAAGAAGTGAACATCATGATCTTCTACAAGTCTAGTGGCAAAATAGATAGCCCAAGCGTGAAACTCGTTAAGCTGTGCCTGACCAGCAGCGTGCTCAATCAGCATCTTCACAACCTTGTCTTCGATCTCAGTTTCAGACTTGATATCCATGCGCTCGAAAAGATCAATACGATCAACCTCGACAGCTTTAGTGACCTGTTCGGTGTAACGCTTCAATTCTTTGAATACACGAGAAGCCTCTTCGTCATCAGGATTTAAAGCGAGCTTCTCATCTAGACCATCGTTCCATGCTGACTGCAAAGTAATCAGATAGTCGTTCTCAGACCATTCTTTCTGACTAGCGATCTTCGATTCTTGACTCGCCTGTGCTTTCTGCACATCAGGGGTAATCAGGAAGTTAACTTGAGCTTCCTTCGTATCAAGTCCCCAGCGCTCTAGGGTATCCTTGAATTCTAGAAGCCCAGGTTCATCAGGGTCAGCCTTCAATAAGCTTAGAATGCCAGCACGAGGCTTATACGAATGCTCTAGTGCTTCTTTCTCTTCTGCCGGGGTGAGCTTCTGAATCCAAAGAGTTAGATCTTCGCCGAGTGGTACTTCTTTCCCTACCTCGTAGATTCTCTTGACCTGTGCTCGTGTCTTGGCAAGAATGTCTTCAATCTTGATATCCATAATATCTCCTGTTTCCATTGAACCTGGGCGTAGCTCCTAATGCTACGACCTCATGTTGGGGAGGTTGCCCTCCCCAACGAGTTAATCCTAAATTATGCTAGTCTAGTCAGCGACGGCTTCCGTTGTATACTAGCATCTGACCTGAATCAGATGTCCAGTTAAGAGTGTTCTCTAGACGAGTGTCAACCTGACCATTGAATCCTGGAAGATCGAAACGAGCATCTGGGATGTAGATAGTCTTCAAACGAAGACCAGTATCGGGGTGACGAATATGCATTTCTAGAGGAATCGGGACCGAGCTGTTCGGGCCAATAACCTGGTTAGAAGGAACACCAGTAATCTGAGAAAGCTTGTTAGCTAGGTCTGCAGTGCTGATAGCCTTGATACCGATAGAACCTGATACGTCAGGAACATCATACTCTGAGTAAGTGTAGTGCTTGTTACCAAGTTCCTCACCATTTTCTAGAGTTACGGACCAGTTAGCTTCAACGTTCTGAACTGAGTTCATGCGGCTCCATGTAGGGGTCGCAGCATAAGTACCGATGTAAACGTCTAGGTGCTCTGAACGAACAGCAGCAGGTACAACAGAAACCGTCTGGTGAACCTTTTCACCATTGGGGTTGTTGCCCGTCTGAGTGTAAGGTGTTTTGTCCTGTGAAGAATAAGTTACCTTAACGGTGTCATATGTAGCTGATGTATCTTCTGGTAGGGTGAAAGTTGTAGTTGTGTTAGTGTAGCCAGCATCACCGGTAGAATCGTAGAACACTCGTTCGTAGAGTCCTGAAGTTGAGCTGCAAAGCTGAACACTGAGGACACGAATACTATCTACGCCATCAGCATAAAGATCAGCCGCATGTGCGATAGTATAAGGACCCACGCCTATGTTAGTAAACTCTTCGTAGTAAGGCTGACCAGGAACAAGAAGTTCTGTGTCGCCATTCATGGTGAAAGTCTGAGTAGCAGAATCACCTACGCCAAAGCGGTAAGTAACCGCACTTAGCGAGAGATAGGGTGAGATAACACCAGAAGCGATAGTGCTTGATGTCTTAGTTGTTTTGAAAAGACTGAGCATGTCCATAGGAACAGCATTTTTAAAGTCAATTTCATTAGAACCGGGGGTTGAGGGGAATGTATTCGGATTTTTACCGACAAGACGAGCTTCAAACTCTACAGATGTGTCAAATGACTCAACATTATAAGTTACTTCAGCTTTATCAGCAACAGAACCGATTGAAAGCTCATTACCAAGCTCTTTTATCTTTGTGCGAGAGACACTTAAATCACCAGGACCAGCAGATTGAACTCTATCTAAAACACTTTTACCTGCTTGCGTTAACACCTGGGAACCGTTAATTCCTGCCATTAGTTACTCCTTTTCTTCCACGGAAAGTGGATATCTTTTACCAGTTTTAATCATTGATATTAGAGAATTATTTACATTAAATTTATCAGCTATAATTTGTTGATAAATTCCCTTTGATAACATCTCTCTAATTTCGATGATATCTTTGGGTGTTAATTTTACCTTTTTCCGTGGTACAAAAGGTTCTTCAGCTACGTGTACCCATGATTTTCCAGTTCCAGCCGCATGTACGGCAGTCTTAGTGTTTTCAGGATATTGTTTAGCTACCTCTTGTAAACTTTTTCCTAGTTTTAATTCTTTACGAATTTTAATAACATCTTGTTCTGTAAGCTTTGCAAATGTACACTCATCACCTTTAGGATGAATTAAAGTTTGATTGGAGATCCTAAGATTTTCAATCCTAGCTTGAGTAAGTTCTGGATTTTCTCTAGCAATTCTTTTTGCAGTTTGACTCATTTTAAGTTTAGTCTCGTCACTGGCCTTGCGACCCATGGCAACTTTTGAGAGATTCTTTTTATGAGCTTCTGTTATCTCAGTGGTTCTATTTCCGCCTCGATCACCATTAGTTAAATCAAATCCACAATCTAGTAACTCTGCGATAATTCTGATTTCTTCGTCATTAATTTTTTCTCTTGTGTCAGCTTCCATCAAGGGAATCATATCTGGTTTGACACCTCTACTATTCAGAGACATCAGCCACGCATTCTTGCGATTCACTCGGCCACCCTTGCGGATTGCTGAACGCATCTCTGTCATGTGTGAATCTAACCGCTTCTTCAGGTTATTGGTTTGGCCGACATACCGGATAATTTTCGTATCTGGATCGGCTAGACCGTAGATGAAGAACTGATTCATATAATATACACCCTAGTTAGATGGTTGCTCCTACAGTATACATCGTCATAATTACGATGATGTTTACTTCATAGATTTGCGAGCTGTATCTTCCCAGCGTCGAATCATCGCAGTTAGTAGGCGTGGATAGTTTTCATTAATGGATCTAGCTCCAGCATCAAGGAAACGCTTACCCTCAATACCACGAGTCGGTACACCACGTAGAAATTTAGGTGGGACCTTCCCAGTGAATTTCTGTCCTCGGGTACGAATATAGATAGCTCCCCGACTCTTCCCCCTCGACACAGTAAATTCGCCACGACTAGTAGCCGAAAATGTCGAGCTGGCGAATGCCGGTGTAGCTCCTTGCGGGAGACGAAATCCCTTAGAAGGAGGAAACCCTACCAGTTCTGCTCGCTGAGAACTAGCCTTGCCAAAGAATCGCATAGAACCTACGGAAGGATTTTTCGACCCTCTCGGGGCGGCACCGAAGTTAAGGCGATACCATTGTTTAGCTTCACGATCCATAAGATCCTGATCGACGAATCGAATACTTCTAGAGTCACCCACAATGAAACTTTTGTTTCTCATGGCTCGTTCCATAGCCCCACCCGAGTATCGACGTAGTTTACCTGTGTCTCGCTGACGATACGAGGGAAACTCAGTGCCGATACCTGAAGCCTGATATGCACTAAGCACAGCTTCTTGGGCGAGCAAGGCTGTCTCTTTGTGAATACGCTTCAGATCCTTCTCACGAGCAGTAGTAACCTGTTTATCCATCGTCTTAGCCCAACGTCCCATCGCAGCGGAAAGCTGAGTGTTCGTCGTAGCTGCGACTTCACTCATGATAAGACGTACATCAAAAAAATTGCTTACAGGATAAACAGGTCCCGCCATAGTCACTCTTTCTTCACTAGAACTTCATGGATATCTTCAAGCATATCTAACATGTCAAGAAATTCTTGATTGATATTGTCATTCATCACATCAATCACTAAACTATAAAATTCATTGATCTCGTCAAGAATCACCTTACGAAAAGCATTGGCCTGTTCCTCGGTGATATAACGATCAATTTCTTTTTCCTTTGCAGACAGAATCGTTGCAATGCAACGCTTAACTCTACGCTCCAATAACCCTTGTTCACTCATATTGTAACCTGCTTATCTAGAAAGTTCCAAACTCTTCTATTATTTTTTTGTTGATTACATGCAGCGCAAGATGGTACTAAATTAGATGCCCAGTTACTGCCGCCTCTACTAACAGGAATTACATGATCGACTTGCTCAAATGGACCTCTACAATATGCACATAAAAAACCATAATAAGCCATTCGAGCCTCTATTTGATCTATCGATGAATTTCCAACCGCTTCATATAATAGCGCTTTTCTTGCTCTAGTTAGAGCATTTTTTTTATCTTTATTATTCCTATTCCAATTTCGAGATGCTTCCCTGGCTTTTTCTAGATTTGTAGATCGCCACTTAGCAGATTCGATTTTTCGACATTCTTTGCATTCATGTTTAAGTCGATCTCGATTAGTTTTAGAATAACTATAATTGTCAAGCGATTTTGTCATTCGGAAGGGGCTCCACCACTCAAGATTGAGTTAGTAGCTGAGGCTGGGAAATAGCAAGCCCACCGCTTATAGGCAATACCATTACGAACAACATCTGTGACCGCACTGTCGCTCCAGTTACCCTGAATCATCGCATTTGCATCGGTGTTATCGTCGTCGATCACAGGCTTGGCTGCGAAGTACAGTATTCCTCCTGGCGTGTACGATGACGCCGGCAAGAAGAATGCGTGATTGGCCGGGTCTCCCCGAGTAAATTCCATTTTGTCCATTATTATTACTCCTTATCCTTATATTACTACAATTGATCGACCTTGGCTTGGGTTGCGTCCGTATTGCTAAGCGCGTCAGCCAGGTCATCTCCCTTAGTACCTGATGTGTAGGTATCAGTATTAGACCAAACGGCAGTAGCTATTGTACTTGCATTGTCTGAACCATCAATCTGTCTACGTCCCATAGTG
>CALCZR010000030.1 GCA_937903325.1 uncultured Candidatus Saccharibacteria bacterium | reverse complement strand
GCCTCCTGAGTGAGCTGCAAGAAGAAGTGTAACAATCATGCAGTGAAGATGATGATAATAGATGAATAACCTATAATAATTACTTATACACCATCAGCAGCGCTTCTGCACCTTCGCTTCCCCTTCCTTCAGATATGAAAAATTGCAACCCGGAAGTAAAGTAACTTAGACAAAAACAATGATAAAAAAATAAACCTGGAGCATCATCATCTATAACAAACAATCATTGCCAATCCTTCAAGAATACACATAATAGTATCAATATACATCACTTTCCTTGGAGTTCTCCTTCACTCCACCTCCTTTGCTCCAGCTTTTATAAGTTGCAACCCGGAAGTAATAGTAACTTAGCGCTTTTTCGATATCTCAAAATTGCAACCCGGAAGTAAAAGTCGGAGAGGGTGAATTACAGATCTAAGGATTTGGGGATGAATCTCAGCATATCGTAGGGTAACCTACTCTAACGCGTACAATACCCCTTCCATGTTAAGTCGTCTACAGAAGATCTGTTACAATAATAATTGAAATTGATTAGAGCTTTGCCTACGTCCTTTCGGACTTCAACGCCACCCCTCTGAACTTAAGGTTTCCCTTACTGTTTTTCTTTTATTATTGATTGAACGTTGCTTTTCAGCATGGTTTCTGACTTAGAGGCTTTCAGTCATAATCCAACAGATGGTAGCTTCACGGCATTAGCTTTTCAGCTAACCGTATTAACCAATTATCTGATCTAACGGTTCCTCTCGTACTAAGTAAGATTACTGTCGCAACATCGATTCATCAGTAGGGTAAAACTAACCTGTCTCACGACGGTCTAACGATATACCAGGCTAAAATTTGCATTTCCTCAAATTGTCACTGCCCCCAAGATATCTCAAAGTAAGCATTATTGTGCGAAACTTACTTCTACCTTTCTTGGTCTGCTTTCGCAGAGGACTAGACTGTATATTCCGGTTTCCCGGCGTGCCTTACAGTCGTTGAGCCTTCTCCATAGCTTAATGCTTTAGGAGCTTGGTTGCGGATTGCCCAATCTATCCAGATTTTTACCTATATCCCGTGGATGGGCCCTCAATATCTTTTCAGAAATTGGTTGGTACTGGAAGCTCTAAGGGTTTTCCCGCAGTTTGACACACTCCATCGCACATGGTTGAGCCATATTTTCCACCACATTTTTGGAGAAACTCAATTAGTAGACGTGACCTACTCAAAAATGTGAAATATGACTGTTGGGCTAAAAGTATATCATAAATGACACCTTATAGAAATCAATGTTATTTTTAGCAAGCCGGAGTGTGAATTCTTGCGCACTTACAAATATTATGCTAGCAATGTTGACACTTCAGCATACAAATCCTCATTTTGTTTGATCTACTTCCTCTAGATTGATTGTCTGATTTTGACTACCAAGTCAAGTGTTTTGGATCAATGCAAATAGGATTTATACATGTATGGCTACATTAAAATTTCTTCCATCCTTATTTCTATTGCGGTAGAATTCCTGACAAATAGCATGATATCCAATGAGCATTTAGCTTTACATCTTTTTTACCTTCACAATAAGGATGATGTTTTGTCAGAGATCTTCTCAGATCTTTCACTCCACCTGTTACAATATTATTTTAAGAATGGGATAATAGCCACTGCTTCAAAAATTACTTGTTTGATTTAAATTTAGCTTTTTTCGATGCTAAGGTGTAAAAGGCTTATGGATCCCAGTGCTATTAGATTTTGTTCATCTTTTCACAAAGTAAAACAAAATTCTCAGCAAAACCCATATCCATCATGATATAAACAGTAAAATAACCCAGCTCACGTTCCCTATTAACGGGTGAACAATCCAACACGTTGTGACTTGTACATCACAATGATAGGAAGAGCCGACATCGAAGGATCAAAAAGCAACGTCGCTATGGGCGCTTGGCTGCCACAAGCCAGTTATCCCTGTGGTAACTTTTCTGACACCTCTAGCTTAAAACTTGTAAAGTTAAAGGATCGATAGGCCACGCTTTCGCGGTTTGTATTAGTACTGAAAATCAAAATCAAGTGAGCTTTTCCCCTTTTGGTCTACAAGAGATTTCTGTTCTCTTTGAGCTCACCGTAGGACACCTGCGTTACGTTTTAACAGATGTACCGCCCCAGTCAAACTCCCCACCTGACTGTGTCCTCCACAAAGCTTGCCCTGATACGAGTCAAGGCTTAAATCTAAGAACCGAATGAACGGTCACTTCTTCATGGAGTAAGTAAAATGGCTAAGCGAGCAGTGGTTTTACAGCGGCGCGTTAGCTCCCACTTAGGCTATATCTCGAAAGTCATTTCACAAAGTCGGACTAGAGTCAAGCTCAACAGGGTCTTCTTTCCCCGCTGATTATTCCAAGCCCGTTCCCTTGGCTGTGGGTTCGCTAGACAGTAGATAGGGACAGTGGGAATCTCATTAATCCATTCATGCGCGTCACTAATTAGATGACGAGGCATTTGGCTACCTTAAGAGAGTCATAGTTACTCCCGCCGTTTACCTGAGCTTCTATAAATTACTTCATATTCACATTCAAAGCACTGGGCAGAAATCACTTTGTGTCAACACCTTTTGAGGCCATCACAAAGCTATGTTTTTATTAAACAGTCGGATTCCCCTTGTCCGCTTCAGTTCTGAGTCGGTTGTTAATTGTGCTAGCCGCAAAGATTTTCCTTCTCTCCGTGCCGGTTTCAGCCTTGCGGCTAACACCAGAACAGATCCTAGTTCCATCTTCTTGGCACCACACTCAACCCTCAGAGCCAATCCTTTTCCCGAAGTTACGGATCTAATATGCCGAATTCCCTTATCCACGTTATTCTATCGACCAGAGGCTGCTAACCTTGGAGACCTGATGCGGTTATGGGTACGACCTGGTGTGATGAGATAATCTTACTCGGATTTTCAAGGATCGTTATGAGCTTCACTGACAATTCAATGGAGAACTGCTCTGCCAGCCGTATATCCCTAGCTCTGGATAATCCTTTCAGGGAGATAGACTGTTAAGAAGAAAAGAGAACTCTTCCAGTTGCACATACCGATGTCTCCGAGCTTGTTTGTGTTACCACATAGCTCCCACATCCAGCTTGAGGAATATGAACCTCATTCCCTTTTGACTACATGTACGTAAGTACAAATGTATTACAAGGAATTTCCCTATGTCTTAGGATCGAGTAACCCATGACCAAATGCTGTTCTCATGGAACCCTTCTCCACTTCGGTCTTCAAAGTTCTCATTTGAATATTTGCTACTACCACCAAGATCTGCACTAAAGACTGTTCCAACCAGATTCACATCCAAGCCTTCTACACAGTCTTCACGCCCTCTTACTCATCATAGCTTCTATTTGCCATGATGGTTGAGTATCGGTATCACGCTTAGCGCCATCAATTTTCAGGGCTGGTTAATTCGGCTGGTGAGTTGTTACACACTCCTTAGCTGGTGCCGACTTCCATGGCCACAGTCCGGCTGTTTAAACTAACCAACGCCTTTTATGGTGTCTGATGAGCGTGAATTTGGGCACCTTATCTCAACGTTAGGTTCATCCCTCATCGCCAGTTCTGCTTACCAAAAATGGCCCACTAAGAACAATGCATTCTGCCCAAAAGTTCAATTAAGAAAACTTCTGGTTCTTACCAATTTAAAGTTTGAGAATTGGTCAAGGATCGGAGACCCCCGATTCCACTAATCATTAGCTTTACCTGATAAAACTGCTATATCTGTTCCTGCTATCCTGAGAGAAATTTCAGAGGGAACCAGCTACTAGATGGTTCGATTAGTCTTTCGCCCCTACAGTCAAGTTTGACGAACGATTTGCACGTCAGTAACGCTTCGAGCCTCCACCAGAGTTTCCCCTGGCTTCACCCTACTCAACCGTAGTTCACCATCTTTCGGGTCCTACCGATTATGCTCTTACTCAAGTCTTTCTTCAAAGAATCAAGATTGGTTGATGTTGCAGCTCGCGCCTCACATCTTAAATCCCTTTCGGTGTGCGTTTGGGTTTTTCCACCCCAACACTCGCATAATAGGTAGACTCCTTGGTCCGTGTTTCAAGACGGGTCAGTAAAAGCCATTTTGACAAAATCATCCTAAGATCCCTCAGGCTGAACTGTAAATTCGAGTCGGAGAATACACTCTTAACCTTATTTTTACAGCTCAACCTCATTTTGTCTATTACCAGTAAAAAGTGAGTTAGTTTTCGCAGAATGGCAGACGCCCTATGAAGTACGTCACACCACAGAGCTTAGCCTAAAACCTTATTCACTAGTAAATAATTTCTCTTTTACTGCTTCCTTTTCAACGATTTCAAGTCTTTTAACCCTCTTTTCAAAGTTCTTTTCATCTTTCCTTCGCAGTACTTGTATGCTATCGGTCTCCTATAAATATTTAGCCTTAGGAGAAGTTTATCTCCCACTTAGGGCAGCATTCCCAAACTACCCGACTCTTAGAAATCTTTCATATTGCTTCGTCCTACCCGAAGACGGGGCTTTCACCCTCTCTGGCACCCTATTCCAAGGGACTTATGGCAGGCTTCCGCTTTCTGATTGACTCCATAGATTACAATTCTATGTCTTTAACACAGATTAACATCTTGGGCTTTTACCTCTTCACTCGCCGCTACTGAGGTAATCATTGTTATTTTCTTTTCCTCCGCTTACTGATATGCTTAAGTTCAGCGGGTAATCTTGCTTGTTTCAGGTGTTATGATTGGATAAATTGTTTTTAACTAGCGGTTTACAAACGGGAACACTTAAACGCTTATCACCAAGTTAGTGACTAGTTCGCTTAATGTCCTTCGTCTGACACTAGTTCGTATTTAGTGAAAGAATCGCTTCAGTCACATTAAATTCTACGATGCAATTAACCGAACACACTGAAACAAACATGATGGCCGAAACCATCGCCACTTGCGTTCAAAGATCTGATGACTCACGGTTCTGCAATTCGCATTGCGTATCGCATTTCGCTGCGTTCTTCATCGTTATAGGAGCCTAGATATCCATCGTTGAAAATTTAAGATATTTAGGTTATTTAATTAACATTAAAGACCTATGAATAGGTAAACAAAAAAGAAGTTGCCTTCTTTTTGAACTTTAATTCTAGAAAAACATTTATGAATTATAAATGATCCTTCCGCAGGTTCACCTACGGAACATTTGCCATATCCATAACTATCGAAGGGCTCTCCTCCACAGGCATTTCCTCCCGTAGATTCCTCCACATCGAACTGAGATTTCTCTCAGGGACCGACTGTCTCTTAAGCCTTATTTTAGTAAGACCTCTCTCCTTACAGTCTGTGAGCCTTCTTCTTTATTGAAATAAAGAAGCTTGGTTGCGGATTGTCCAATCTGTTAACCTTATTACCATCCATTAGGGCGTTACCCTAACTGCTGCACAACTGTCACCAGTTGCCGCGGTAGCTAACAGCTCTCAGGATTTTCCCGCAGTTTGAAGAGATCGCTGGTTTTTTTATTTGATAAAAAACCCAACTTGCATTTAATCAACTCTATTTATTTATTGTCGTTGAGTTGAACCATTACTGGCTGCAAAGGCTTTCGTGGCGGCAAACCTGTAGAAAGATCAAATATTATAATTCTACGGAAACCTTGTTACGACTTTTATTTCCTCTAGGTGCAAAGGTTTACTTAATTTCTAGCCTTGCGGCTATCGAGAAGGTTCACCTATACACCCAATCGGTAATAGCGACGGGCGGTGTGTACATTTTGCAGGGACGTAATCAGCACACGCTGATGACGTGCGCTTACTAGGAATTCCTCGTTCAAGATCCATAATTACAAAGATCTATCCCTATCACGACACACACTAAAAAGATTACCCAAGCCCTTTCGGGTCAGGAAATGCTCGTTGAATGTGTCATTGTAGCGCGCGTGCAGCTCAGGACATCTAAGGGCATCACAGACCTGTTATTGCCTCAAACTTCCATGTGATTACTCACATAGTCCCTCTAAGAAGTAACTCCGATTGAAAATCAAAGTACTAGTTAGCAGGTTAAGGTCTCGTTCGTTAACGGAATTAACCAGACAAATCACTCCACCAACTAAGAACGGCCATGCACCACCACTAGACCAATCAAGAAAGAACTCTCAATCTGTCAATCCTAAAATCTTCTTGCCCTGATGAGTTTCCCAGTGTTGAGTCAAATTAAGCCGCAGGCTCCACTCCATGGTGGTGCAAAACCGTCAATTCCTTTAAGTTTCAGCCTTGCGACCATACTCCCCCCAGAACCCAAAGACTTTGATTTCTCCTACGGTCCCAAATGAACTTTAAAATTCATCTGAATCCGAGTCGGTATAGTTTATAGTTAAGACTAGGACGGTATCTGATCGTCTTTGATCCCCTAACTTTCGTTCTTGATTAATGAAAACATTCTTGGCAAACGCTTTCGCATCAGTTAGTCTTTGTCAAATCCTAGAATTTCACCTCTGACTGACAAGTACCAATGCCCCCGATTGTTCCTATTAATCATTACTAAAGCCTTTAACCAATAAATCGACTTCAGTCATATTCTATTATTCCATGCTAACGCATTCCGGACAAACCTGCCTGGAACACTCTGTTTTTCTCAAGGTAAAGTGCTTACTTATACAGCCTACCGGTTAAGGAAGGACATGTATTTGCAAGCGGATGACTGCTGGTTCCTCCGCATCGAGTGCAGAGGCCCAATACAGCCAGAACTTCAACTACGAGCTTTTTAACTGCAACAACTTTAATATACGCTTTTGGAGCTGGAATTACCGCGGCTGCTGGCACCAGACTTGCCCTCCAATTGCTTTCGGTAAGGTTTGTAAATTATCCTCATTACACTTTTCAACAAAGTTGAAAGTTGTTATTTCTTGTCACTGCCTCCCTGAATCAGGATTGGGCAATTTTCGCGCCTGCTGCCTTCCGTAGATGTGGTAGCCGTTTCTCAGGCTCCCTCTCCGGAATCGAACCCTAATTCTCCGT
>CALCZR010000029.1 GCA_937903325.1 uncultured Candidatus Saccharibacteria bacterium | reverse complement strand
ATTAGCTTTACAACTACAAGTTTACGGGATGTTCCGTTTTAGTTTAGTGAACCAAGGCCTTGCTCATGCTTGCCAAAAAATAATTAATATGCTAATATTGAGTGAATTGTTAGTGGATCCGGTTTTGTAGTAAATAACTCAGGCTTCATCGGCAATCTGAGTATTAACCAACAAATAAGGATCTATTTTTATGTCTTATGCATACCGGATGAGCAAAAGCTCTTCCATAGCAAGTCGTCATGCCCGTACAAAAACCGGACAGCGCAGAAACAACAACCAAAGCCGTGGTGGCGGCAACCGACGTGGTCAATATATTGACCCGAGTCGTTTTGTGGCAGCCGCTCGGCCCCGTGAAGAGGCAGTCTACACGCCAACTCATACCTTTAATGACTTCGATATTAACGACACCCTGAAGGCCAACCTAGCTAGCAAGGGCTACACCCAGCCTTCTCCTATTCAGGACCAAGCTATTCCAGCTGCTCTAGCAGGCAAGGATATTATTGGTATTGCTAACACCGGTACCGGCAAAACAGCAGCCTTTGCTCTCCCTATGCTCAACAAACTCATGGGCGACCGTACATCTGCTGCACTTATCATTGCTCCAACTCGCGAACTAGCCCAGCAGATTGAAGCTGAATGCAAAAGCCTCGGCCGAGCATCAGGACTATCTGGTACCGTTCTTATCGGTGGTGTTAGCATGGGTGGTCAGCTTCGTGACCTCCGCAACCGACCTCGCGTTGTTATTGGTACGCCGGGACGTATTAAGGACCACCTCGAACGCGGAACTCTGCAGCTTGCTAACTTCAATATGGTCGTTCTCGACGAGGTAGACCGTATGCTCGATATGGGTTTTGTGAACGATGTTACCGATATCCTCCAGAATGTTAACAGTGAACGACAGTCACTATTCTTTTCAGCAACGATGGACGCTAAGGTCAATAACCTTATCCACCGCTTCACTAACGAGCCAGTAACTATCTCTATCCAGTCTGGTAAGGGTAGCGACAATGTTCACCAGGACGTTGTGCGATACCGCAGCAGCAACGAGAAAATCGATGCTCTGCACAATATTCTGATCAAGGATGACGTTTCCAAGGTTATCATCTTCGACGAAACTCAACGCAGCGTAGAACGCCTTAACGAAGAACTCATCCGACGTGGCTTCTCTGCCGAGTCTATTCACGGTGGCAAGAGCCAAGGTCAGCGACAGCGAGCGCTTAACAGTTTCAAGAAGACAGCCGTTAATATTTTAGTAGCGACAGATGTTGCAGCTCGTGGTATTGATGTCTCTGACATTTCCCACGTCATTAACTTCTCCGTTCCCCAGACCTACGACGACTACATTCACCGAATTGGTCGTGCTGGGCGAGCGGGACAAGTTGGCTACGCACTGACATTTGTAACACACTCATAAACACCAAGTAGACAGCAGTCTACGCGGAATCATCTGACTACCCAGACAAACACTGGGTAGTCTTTTTATATGTCATAGTATGAGATTAGGTTTTCGTCAAGAATGCGCGTAGAATATAGGTAAGACCACCTCAACACTAAAAGCTCGCAGGGGGCCATCGTAAAGATTGTTGCTGGCCGAACGCTAGAGCAGCTACGTGGGGCTTCGGGAACCGAAGCTCCACGCACATGTTGGCTTAGCTAACGAGGCTACCGGCTTAAGATCAAGGAGATCACCGTGTCAAAAGATAAAGGACGCAAAGAAGTAAAAAAGCCTAAGCAGGTAAAACAACCATGATCCCCGCCAACAAACGAGAAGCCGACTTTATACACTCCGAGGAGGGCATCGAAGTCCGCGCTCAGCTAGAGCGCATGGCAAGTGACGCTTCCTACAATACATCCCCCAGCTACAATTCGAATACTGAGGTTTATACCGACAACTTAATATCTTTTGTAGACAAGCATATGGTCTACCTTTCTAAGCACCCTCAGGTTAACCCTGGCTTATACGTATCCAATCTACGTCTAAAAACCCGACACCTGCGACCTATGGCTCGGCACAAATAGCCACCTCGAAACTCATTGACAGCCGTCCACCAAAGCCTAACAATACTACCTAATAACCATAATCATAGGAGCATCTATGATTGAGCTAAACGGTCTTAACTACTGGGCAGTTATCGTCGCCTGGATTATTAACTGCGGTGTCGGTGGCTTCTGGTACTCACCAGCCGGCTTTGCTAAACAGTGGAAGAAGTACACTGGTATCGACATCATGAAGATCCCCCAAGATGAAGCTACCAGGGCACTGGGAGCCGTAATGGCCTCCGGCCTCGTGCAGGCAATCACCCTTGCTGTGCTCCTTAATTCTCTGGGTTCCACGACCGTAAAAGACGGACTGGTAGCCGGCTTACTTATCTGGCTGGGTCTCGTCACAGCTACAACAGTAGGTGTAACCCTATACTCCCGCCGTAGTTGGGGTTTCCTGTGGCTTAACAGCAGTTACTTTCTGCTCGTTATGGCTGTTAACTCAGTTATCTTGGCTGTCTGGCGATAGAATCGAAAGACTTAAATCTTCTGCTTGAAAGTACTGAGTTGTTCCCGGATCTCTGGTGACAGTTCGGTTGTCGTTACGTCAGGCATCTCAACAATACACTTGCCGGGGCGTTCCGAATCACCCACTCGCATTCGCTTCCAGTCGCAGACCGTAACGTCATACTTTCTAAGTAAGTCACCTCGTATAGCAGCCCTGGTATCGCTAGGTGGGTGCCGGTACGCTCGTTCTATGTCAATTGGTCGCACAAGCTGGACTAGTGCGCCCTTGTCTCTCGATCTAAATCCAAATCCTTGTCTTTCTTCGATGATTTCACCATCTCGTGCCTTGACACGCTTGAAGTCATACCGCAGGTCAGTCGCCTGCATTTCAAAGTCCCCAAGACTACGCTGGATGCCAAAAGCTTCATCACGATGCCTGTTTCTCAGTATACCTTGGAGCTTCATAGCCCAGTCCGCACGATCTGCCAGAATGGCAGAATCCTTCTCACCCTTCACTACAGCCCGATAATCTTCGCAGTACTTGTAGAGTGCACTTGCAACGTCGTAATACATTGCAGGGACTTCATCGACGTAATACAGTAGCTTGTCCATTACTATTTCTGCCAAACTCTGCTCAAAGTCGACGGCGGCAAACCCGTAGGCATTAGGTCGTACTTGTCCATCTTCGGTTAGCTGCAGTGGATTCAGATGCTTTGCCAGCTCCGTATGGTCACCCGCACGGGGCATAACAGGGAGTTGTTCGCGTAAGCCTGGCACCCTGGCGACGATTAGCGCTAAGGCCAGCGAGCCAGCATGCTGCCAAACTGCCCAGTCAGAGATGTTTAGGTCTCCACATCTATCTTCGAATCGAGTAGTGCCATCATCTGGCGCCCAGCGGTACATGGTTCCATGCATTGCGTAACCCAACTCATATCGTAAGCCGCCAACTTTTTGCGCATAGCGCATGCCACGAGCAGCAGCATATCCTGCTCCCGTAACAAAGGATCTTGCTGCCATGTGGTCTAATACATATTCGGTAGCCACCGGATATGTATCCAGATTGTCCAACCCTATACTCAGGTGGCTTGCTTTTCTAGATCGATCACCATCTATCACTCGGTACTGGGATCGGACCTGAACTTCCATACCGGGTCGTCGAAGTGAAAGCTCCTCGGCGTAACCCCTCATGATGTCGTGCCACAAAAGCTCTGCCGCCCGCCTGTACCGAACAAGATCTAGTGGTGAGGAACACTCTGGTGTCGTAACTTCAACCAAATTAGTACCACCTTTATATACCTTGGAGCCGTTTAGTAAAAAGCTTACGGGATTCTGTCCAGCATGTCCGCCACCGTTGTATCCATCTACTGTGTCAGGAATGTATATTTGAAAGGTATTAGCAATTTGCCTATTCTCAGTCATTTCACCGGTGATCGAGCTGACCGTATGACCCGTCTCATGCTCATGCCCCATGGCTTTAGGGAAGATATCTCTGTCTACGACAACTAGGCCGCCTGCTTGTGCTTCAGTCATCCATACATGAAACAATATTTTACGATTACATGCTACTAATGCTTATGAAAAGTGCCCACAATCGTGAGCACTTAGCACCAGAAGTAGAGCTTACTACTGAATTGATTTACTTGGGCCACGGCGGCTTGCTTGGCCACCCTTGCGGGCAATTTCTCGTTGCTTCTCTTTACTCATTGCTGCAAAGCCTCGTTTTGCTGTTGCCATACTAGTTCCTCCCTCGTTATTACTTGGCAGTATTAAGCATAGCTAGTTGTAGTTAACTTAGCTGTTAGATATTTGACCTTATCATTGCAATCTTGCTTATGGTCGTATTAGAGCACAGCTTTTGATATGCTGCAGGCATATGCTTACCGATCCACGCAGCCCTGAAGTAATGCCGCAGCTTATTGAACTGCATCATTCGTTTGCAGCCACAGAGTACGGGCAGATACTGAACGAGAATGTCCGCTTTGATAGATACAAACCGGTAGATGTGTCTAACGAACGCTGGATAGCCTTACTCGGCAGCGATGTAAATAACTTAGTGCACATGCCACTTACCCTTGGACTCACCCGAGATATGGTAAGCCGGCTCAATGAACATGGAGAGCGTCTTACCCCACATCAGGTAGTCACCTTATGCTTAGCTGCCATTATTCACGACTGGGGCGAAGCAATAACAGGCGACTTAACCTTTGATCAAGTAACCGCCGGTGGCAAAGTAGAAGAGGAGCAGGCTCTAGATGAAATAATTAGCAGCCTAAAGCAAATGGGTGACGTTGATCTACGGACTAGTTTACATGCAGCTAGAGAAGTTGCTTTCGATGCAAGTACTCCACTTGGGCACATATTTAATACTGTCGAACGAATCGGGTACCTGCGAACCGGGCTTCGTGCCATGGAGCATGTTGTCCAAGGAGATGCACCAGACTGCGGCGATGGACTACTCTGGCTTACCGAGAATGTTATCGGGAACAGTCTAGCAGTACTCGTCGAACGCGCCGAGCAATATCCTCCGGTGACAGATTACCTCATGCATATGCAAGAGCCTATTAACCAAGCCCTGTCGGTTATTGCTCATTCCCCGTGGGTCTTTAATAACTACAACCTCGAAGATCAAGGAACACGTGCCCAAATGTTCCAGACTGCACGAACCACCTATTCTGGTTGGCTGGGCAAGTAATCAAACAAAATATACTTGTAAACTAAACTTGCTTATCCTTCAATATTACTATAAAATAACACCATATTTACTACTGTTTTTGCGGTAAAAGGAATTCATGAGTAACCCCACTCGCCCGACTGGAGCACCAACCCCTGAAGAAATTCTTGGCCAAGCCTTTGGACCGGAGTTTGGGTATTACTATGATTCCTTGCGTGAAGTAGAAGCTCCTCTTGTAGTAAAGCTCGGTGGCGGTGTCTTAACTGGTCGCACTATAGAACAGACATGTGGGACACTCAGCGTACTCAACGCACTTGATGTGCCTATGGTCCTGGTACATGGCGGTGGGGTTCAGATCGATAATGCCCTCAATGAACAAGGCAAAAAGTATGAAAAAGTAGATGGTTACCGTATAACCGATACCGACATTCTTGGTACAGCCATAACTGAACTAAACAATATTCGGGGGCGATTAACCCGAACTCTAACACGTCGTGGAGTCAAAGCGGTCAGTTTTGACGAAGATACCCTTGAAGCAGAGCTTAAGGATGGTGGTGAACTTGGGCTGGTAGGCGAGGTAATCGGCATGGATACTCATCGAATAACGGGAGCATTAGATCTCGGTCACGTACCAGTTATAAGCTGCCTCGGTGTAGCCCCCGGCAGTAAACAACGTCTGAATATTAATGCCGACAATGCTGGGTCAGCCATTGCAGTTGAACTTGGTGCGCATAAGTATGCAGGCATCACAAAAGGCGGTGGCCTTATTGATGCTAATGACCGTGTTGTACCGGTTGTTACAATCACAAACGGACAGAGTAATCTTGTGGACGGATTTATCCGTGACGGTGTTATTTGGGGCGGTATGCTGCCAAAGATTGAAAGTGCTATGCGTGCCGTCAACGAACTACCTGTAGAATCGTCGGTAGTACTAACACGACCAACCTCACTGCTACGCGAGCTCTTTACTCACCAAGGAGAAGGTACTCTTATCCGCCAAGGTGACGCCATCAACCGAATCGATTCTTTTGAAGGTGTTAACACTGAGCAGCTACGGGGCATTATAGAAGGTGCATTTGGACATAGCCGAACTCTGCGGGCAGATTATTTCGATTCCCTACCACATAACGCGACAGGCTATGTAACCGCTCAGCAGTACAATGGTGTGGCCATTGTATTTCCTGGTAAACAAGAGGAAGATCCGGCATATTTAGATAAAATCGCCGTTTCACCAGCAGCGCAAGGTGCCGGTGTTGGGCGTGAGCTTCTGGATAAAGCTGCTAGCGAGCATCCCCATGGTTTGTTCTGGCGAACCAAAGCAAGCAGCACCGACAATGTCGAATGGTACTCACGCTTTGCAGACCGGCAAGCAACAGTAGGGGAGTGGGTGGTATTTGGCATGAACGTTCCTGAAGAGAAGTTCAATGACTGTGTACAGCAAGCAGTAGCACACGCATCTACCATATAGATTTAGCTGTAAGAAATTCAGCTAACAGTAAGCTTCCACTTGCTATACTGGTTGCATGGAACAAGATTCAAAGAAGAACACCGCCCTCATTGGTATCATAGCCATTGTTATTATTGCAGCTGCCGTTGTCGGCACAATCGCCCTCAAACCAAAGTCCAATGATTCAACTACCAGTGCCCCTTCCTCGTCTAGCTCAACAGCCAGCGACAACTCATCGAACGACACAACAAACAGCACGACAACAGATAGTGCCACTACCAGCTACAAAGACGGAACATACAAAGCGACCGGCGACTACACATCTCCTGGCGGCAACGAAGAGATCGACGTGACTATTACGATTAGTGGCGGCAAGGTGACAGATACTTCAGTCACCCCATTGGCTGCGACCCGTGAATCCATGGAATACCAAGATGACTTCGTGAGTGGCTACAAGCAACTTGTTGTCGGCAAAGACCTCGCTACCCTTAGACTATCTAAGGTTTCGGGATCTTCATTAACATCACGGGGTTTTAATGAAGCACTCGACCAAATCCGAAATCAAGCAAAAGGTTAATCTAGCATTTGAGGCTATTGGCACCAAGTGGTCTATTGACCTTGCGGTAGAGCCATCACGAGCTCGGGCAGTAAGTAAGCTCATCGCCGACCGCATCTCCGACTTTGACAAAACCTATTCCCGCTTCCGTGCAGACTCATGGGTTACCAGGATTCGCAAACCCGGAAGCTACCCAGTCCCCCGCGACTTTACATCGTTATATAGTCTGTACCAAAAACTGTATACACAAACGAACGGTGCGGTGACACCGTTAATCGGGGACGCTATGGAAAGGGCAGGGTACGATGCGCACTACAGCCTGAAGCCGGGAGGCCTCAAAGCCATACCAAAATTAGAAGACGCCCTCCAGCTGAACCACAATACTTTACATGTTAAGTATTCATGCGTGTTGGACTTTGGGGCTGCTGGCAAAGGATATTTGGTAGATATTCTCGGAAACTTGCTACTGGAAGAAGATATACAGGACTTTCTTATAGACGCCGGAGGGGATATATTACACCACTCCCCTGCTCCAACCGCTAAATCAACCCCTGTTGGAATAGAGATTGCACTAGAAGACCCAAAAAACCCAAAAAAAGCCATTGGAACAGTGGTGGTTAGCAACCAATCTGTGTGTGGGTCTGCTAGTAATCGCCGCGCGTGGGGAGGTATGCACCATATTATCGACCCCCGTTCACTAGCCCCAACTGAAGAGGTAATAGCCATTTGGGTGGTAGCAGATACGGCAGTGGAAGCAGATGGGCTTGCTACCGCCTTGTTCTTCGTAGAGCCAGAGGCAATCAAGAACTTTGACTTTGAGTATGTAATACTAAGAGCAGACAATAGCATTAACGTGTCTAAAGAGTTCCCTGGAGAGTTATTCCATGAACAACGTACTTAAGCCCATCGACAACGTACTCAACCGTATTACCATGTACAAGCTACTACTATGGGGGCTACGTATTCTGTTTGCCATCTCCTGGATCTTCGGCCTTACTGGCATATTGCCCTACGGGCCAATCCGGCCACTCGTTAGTATTAGCATTCTGCTGGGCGTAGCGTTCGGAGCCAACTATCTTTTCGCTAAGTTCTACAGGGTCGCGGCTAATGGTGAATCGACCAACATTACTGCTCTGCTGCTGTACTTTATCTTCCAGCCACCCCGCACTATTCAGGAAGGCATAGCACTAGGACTCGCCGCTGTCATAGCCATAGCCTCTAAATATGTCGTCACCCGACACGAAAGGCACCTTTTTAACCCAGCAGCCCTGGGTGCCGTGGTGGTCGGACTATCTGGACTTATGTACTCTCGTTGGTGGATTGGCCGAGATACCATGTTTATATTTGTAGCTATCCTAGCCCTACTGCTGGTTCGCAAGATCCATCGCTTCCCAATGGTTATAGCCTTCGGAGCCTCCGCAACACTACTAGCAATATTACGGTCTGGCGGAGACACCTCTACTTTTACGCTACTGCGTGATAGTATTTTGTCCTTCCCGATCATCTTCTTAGGTGGCACCATGCTGACCGAACCAGTTACTACCCCACCGCGTCGTTACCAGCAGGTGGCCTACGGAGTACTTGTGGGGCTGCTATTTAGTTCCGGACTGCACATTGGCGACCGCTACATGTCACCGGAACTTGCCTTGGTGCTGGGCAACCTCGTGGTATTCTTTGTAGCCGGTCGTAAACGCCAGCCGCTGAAGCTCGAAAGTACAACCGAGATTGGTAACACCATTCATGAATATGCCTTCAAGCCGGTCACGCCGCTCAGTTACAAAGCCGGACAATACCTGGAGCTTACCCTACCCCTCAAAAAAACCGATTTCCGTGGCAACCGCCGTACCTTCACGATCGCCTCCTCGCCCACAGAAGACCATATACTGTTTGGCATTAAACAGGCCGACCCTGGGAGCGCCTTTAAGCGAGCCCTGGCCGATAAACACGAAGGTGCCATCGTTTCGGCTAATAACGTAGCTGGAGACTTCATACTGCCTGACGACTCCAAAACCAAGCTGGTATTCATTGCTGGTGGTATTGGCATTACCCCATTCCGAAGCATGCTGAAGTACTTAATAGACAGCAAGCAAAGCCGGAGCATTACACTGTTCTACTGTGTCAGTGATCCAAAACAGATCGTCTACAAAGACATCTTGAACGAAGCCAAGGAATATGGATTAAAGGTTGTATATGTTCTAGGGATGCCCAAAGACCAGACTCCCCCTGCGAGCTGGAAGGGTGAAGTTGGATATCTAACCAAAGAGCTCTTGTCCAAACAGGTTCTCGATTACGACAGCCGCCTGTTCTATATATCTGGACCAGATGCCATGGTGCAAGCCAACAAGAAACTACTACGCAGCATGGGCGTGAAGCGCACCAATGTTAAGACTGACTACTTTGCTGGCTACTAGGGCTCCGCGCCCATGCTTGGTATCATGATCGTATGAAAAGACTATTACTCCTCTCTAGTGGACTTACCTACCTGCTCAAGTTCATCGACCAAGATCCAAAGCAAACCAACATGTTGTTTATACCAACTGCTGGCAACTTAGATAAAGACGTATGGTGGATCGACAAAGACCGAGATGTCCTACACAAGATGGGTTTTAAGATCACTGAACTAGACATTGCGAATGCTTCGACAAAAGATATGGAAGATGCGCTTTCCTCTACAAACCTTGTGTATGTGGCCGGCGGTAATACCTTTTACTTATTAAATCAGCTCCGCGTTTCTGGCTTTGACAAACTACTCACCGATTATGTGAACAATGGTGGTCTGTATGCTGGAGCAAGTGCAGGAGCACTAGTAGCTGGACCAGATATTGGTAGTATTTCATCTATTGACGAACCAGAGAAGGTAGAAGGTTTAACCTCTACCAAAGCACTGGGCTTTGTAGATATCGTCCCTATTCCGCACTACGACATGAAGGAGCGAACACAACCGATCGATCGTATTACCGCCAAATACGGTAAAGATAACGAGCTCGTAATAATCACTGACGACCAAGCGATCCTCGTTGAAGAGGACAACTGGCAAGTTGTTAATTCTGGACGTAGCCCACTTGAGCTTGAGTGGTTTAGAAAGAATAATCTGTAACCAAGAACTCACATAGCTATTGCTCTGCATTACTATACTATGTATAGTAATAGTGTAGCTAAGTGAGAGACTTATGTATAAAGTGGAGGAAGAAATATGAAAGCAGCACAAATTAAGGATTACGGACACGCGGATCAATTCGTAATCAACGACATAGACACGCCAACCGTAAGTGACCGTAAAGTTTTAGTGGAAGTTCACTCAGCCAGCGTTAACCCGTTTGACACCATGGTACGTGAGGGCTATCTAAAAGATATGATCCCCCTTACCTTACCGGTAACGCTCGGTGGGGATATTGCCGGAATTGTAGCTGAAGTTGGAGATGGCGTAGATAATGTTGCTGTAGGCGACAAAGTGTATGGCCAAGCAAACGTTGTCGCTGGTAATAGTGGGGCCTTCGCTGATTTCGCGGTGACCACCGCAGGTGAGCTCGCTAGAGCACCAAGCAACGTTGACTTTGACCACGCAGCTGCCCTGCCCCTTGTTGGTGTCAGTGCCCTCCAGGCTCTGACAGAGCACCTTAACCTGCAGTCTGGTCAGAAGCTATTCATCCATGGTGGAGCTGGTGGTATTGGCTCTATTGCTATCCAGATCGCCAAGAACATTGGTGCCTACGTTGCCACTACCGCAACTGGTGAGGGTATTGCATTCGTAAAGAGCCTTGGCGCCGATGAAGTCATTGACTACAAAACAGAAGACTTTGCCGACAAGCTCAAAGACTATGATGCTGTCTTTGAACTAGCCGGTGGCCAAGATTTCGACAAGTCACTAACCACTCTGAAGTCTGGTGGTACAGCCGTGTCCATGATCGCCACGGCAGATGAAGCAAAGGCCAAGGAACTTGGCGTTACTGCCATCTCGCAGCAAACAAAAACTACAACCGAGAAGCTGGAAAAGCTAGCCAAGCTCGTCGAGGATGGTGTAGTTACACCGCAGATTGAGAAGGTCTATCCGCTTGAGCAAATCAAGGAAGCCTTTGAAGACCGTGAATCAGGCGCTGTTAAAGGCAAGATCGTAATCCGTATCCAGGATTAGTCATTCTTCTTGCCGAAGAAGAAGTCAGTCCACGCCTCGAGGTTTTTCTGGTAACCCGGCTTGGCCGCTTCTTTCTCGGTCTTCACATCCACTTTCTTCTCTACCTCTACGGAATTCGCCATCGCAACTTCCTTAGGGACAATGTATACCGTTTCGCCTGGTGCGGCCTTGCCAAACTTCTGGCGTGCGGACAGTTCGAGGTATTGGTCAGTCTTTAGATATTCGTTCTTGAGTTGCAAGTTGGTATTACCCAGCTTCTTAACATCGTTCTGTTGAGTAAGTTCAGAGATTTGCTTCTGCAACTCGTAGTTGGTCTGGATTGATTTAACCCCGCTCCACGTTACAAGCAGTGCAATCACCCCAAAGGCAATAAGCCCGAGCACCCGGGTATCGTTCAGGTTCTGGGCAGCAGGATGTTTGAGGTATTCTTTTAGTTTTTCTTGCATAAGCACATACATTATATAACTAGTTGGGCAGTAACCCTATATCTGTTATAATCCACCTGTTGCTCAAAATATGGGGGTGTAGCTCAGTGGTTAGAGCAGCGGGCTCATAACCTGTTGGTCGTTGGTTCAATCCCAACCACCCCCACCATCGTCAAATACCTGAAATATGGTATTTTTTGTTTTCATATAACCTGCTATGTAGGTGTTACATATTATGACAAATGAGTAAATCAATAATCTCGCCGCAAAGACAAATATATCCCGAGCACATGTAAGGCTAGCTCAGTCTACTGTACTAAGTTGGTAGTAATCCCGACAGGATGTTAACTAATTATTACCACAAACGAATTTTTATATGGAAGACCGTACTGTGTTTTCTGCTACTAACGTGTAACGTCGACTACCTTGGTCGCATAGTTTCTGTTACTCACCGCCAGACTAGAAGTGCCGCTCGGTAGTGCTGATCCTTGTGCGAATAGATAATAGAGCTGATCACCCTTCTGTAAACCAGTTGGTGTAAACACAGCGGTCGTGGCATCTTTATTAGCCATGCCAGTACAAACGTCACCTGGGTCAACTCGACAGACAAGCACAATCCACTCATCTGACTGCACCGACCCTGTTACCGACCTGACCAGACCACCCTTCGGTGCTTGTCTGCTTTGTATTGACGATGTACCAATAGCATTAGGAGGTACTGCGATCGCCTTAGCCAGCAGGGTGGCCTTGTGGGCATTGATTCTTCCGAAACCATACATATCAGTCCTATTCTGGCCTGACATATCGGTAACCTTGTCTACAGAATCAAGTATTGCCGCACGTAGCTGGGCGACTGTAGGACTGCCAAGTCGGGCTCGTACCAAGCCTGCTAAACCGGCTACCATTGGTGACGCAAACGACGTACCACTACCCGAGTTAATATAGCCATTGGTTGGCAGTGAACTACTCCAACCAACGAGTGGGCCGACCGAACTACCGGGAGCAACTACGTCTAGCTCTGGCCCATAGCTGCTAAAGCTTGCTCGCGTATCACTGCTATTGGTCGCACCCACACTGAGGACATTGTCATACCTCGCTGGATACGACATACGGCCAGGGGTGTTAGTGTATGAAGCGCACTCATCCACACTACTATTCCCACAGTTGCCGCTTGCAGCTATAACAAGTACGCCTCGAGTAGTTGCATATTTTACGGCTGCCAGCATAGCTGAGTCATAGTCTGAGCCGCCTAAACTCATATTAATAATGTTGGCACCGTTGTCGGCCGCATATTCAATGGCAGCCACGATATCAAAGGTATACCCCGCCCCGTCGTCGCCTAACACCTGCAAAGGCATGACCTTGGCTTGCCAATCGATACCAGCGTTACCCACACTATTGTTGGAACTAGCAGCAATAATGCCACTAACCACTGAGCCATGCTGCACACCAGCGCCATTTGGATCGGTCACACCGGTTTGCGGATTGTTATCACTCGAATCAAAGTCCCAGCCCCGCCAATCATCTACATAGCCATTCTGGTCGTCGTCACAGTTGTTCGTGGCTTTGTCTGCTGCTGATCCTGTCCAGCACTGTCCGCCCGCAGCAGTTTGCCCCTGTTCACCGGCATTGGTGTACCATTTATTAGTCAGATCCTGGTGATTCAAGGCAAATCCGGTGTCGATCACTGCAATGACCGTACTACTGCTGCCAGTGGTTACGTCCCACGCTCTGTTGGTCTGCAACTTCTGGTGATACCAACTACCCGAATACTGGCTGTCGTTAGGAGCTAGCAGTGCCGTGTAGCGGTATTGCTCGTACTGCCCAGACTGCAGGATAGTACTGGCATGAGTGTCCTTAGGTCTTTCGGCATCTGCCGGGACGACAGAATCGGTACTCGGAGTCGGATCGTCTGACTGAGTGCTAGCTGGTGGAGACTGCACTAATTGCTGACTGGTCACAACTTTTGGTGCCGACTGCGGGGTACGCTGCACGGAGCTCTTGCCTGGTAATAGTTGCACACCGGCAGCCAAAAGAATAGCCAGTGCAAGCAGCACCTTTATTCGTTGTATTCGTCTAGTTTTTGTTTTGGTTCGTACCATGGGTACCTGAGTATTACCCATCAAGTTTACCCCTTATGATTAGAAGTAACAAGCGCTTCAAATCTAAGGTTCAGTCAACTAACATGGAACAAGCGTAAATCGTAGGTAGTCCGCAGGACTAC
>CALCZR010000028.1 GCA_937903325.1 uncultured Candidatus Saccharibacteria bacterium | reverse complement strand
CTACGTAACCTCGTAGCCGATATCGAGCAGCACCGAGAAAATGCGCAAGGGCTATACGACGAGATGAAAGCCGAAGGGCTTACAGCGGGAACAATCGAGGCAGAAGGATATCTGCGCGCGATGAACCTCGCAACTAAAGAGGCAGCCGACTGGCTAAAGTGGGCGGAGGAAACGGACGACGATGAGTGATCCGCGGGAGATCATCCATCGTGGGCGCAGATACGTAGTTCGCACGAGCACCGTTGGGGGGCAGGTGTACTATCACGTCTGCCCGTACTCCGGGCATAACCCGTTCGCGAAAGACGTGATGTATATTTACAACGAAGGGATAGCGAAGCAGATCATGGAGTTGTTAGAGCTTGACGCGCAAGGCGGTAGGCTGTTTGAACATCCCACGGAACCGACCGGAGAATGGGACTGGATATAACCCCCGCTTGACACCTCCGCGACTACGGGCTAGACTTCTCCCTGCTCCATCTCTCCTCCCCCTGTTAACCCGCCGTGGCCCCCCTCCGGCGGGTTCTTTTTTATCTGCGCTCCGCCAGGGTCGCCAGCCGCTCATCGACGGTCTGCGCGGGCGCCGTCTGCTGCCGGAACGCAGCGCGGATCGCCGCGCGGATCGCCGTCCCTTCGATCGCCGCGTCTGGATGCAGTTCGTTCCACTGCACCATGTCTGCGAGCGCGTCCGTAATGTCGCCGTTTTCCTGCACCGCGCGCACATACTTGTCCATGATCCGGCCCTTCGTATAGGCCAACTCGCGGTCGCCGACCACCTGATACGCATTCAGATCGCGCTGAAGTGATACGTCCGTCGAACGGATACCGAGTGCCGCGGATATAACATCCCACGGGCTAGGGTCTTGAATCAGCATCGTGCCATCAGCGGTGCGCACACCATTAGTAGCTATATCCGTGGCCTTAACGCCATCAGCTAACATCTTAGGCATGAATACGGTAAGGAACTTAACCCAGTCCCCATCCCGCATAGCTTTACGTGCTTCCAAGCCCATACGAACCGATGCGTCGAACGTCGGACCGAGAATAGCGGCGGCAAGTCTATCCGACGCAGCACGGCCCTCAATGTAATCCGGCATGTCAGCGAACGGAATAGTCACTAAATCGCTCAGGGTTACGCGCTTCGATATGTCAGCCCCGAGCGCCGCCGGGATACCGCGAGCGAACACAGTCCCGAATGGACCCGATAGTAGAGCCTTATCTAGCTCCTCTTTCAAGTCCACATCTTGCGGGTCATCGTCTACCGATGAAATCAGTAGACTCGTAATCCACAGCGCCAAGCCAGCAAACGGAACCGCTGCCACGCCTCCGAGAGACGCAGTAGAAGCGTACATCCACATAAGCGCAGTACGAGCCGCCTTCTTCTCCTCCGGCGTAGACGCCTTAGAGAACGCATCGTGCATGTCCATCAACGACGACGCGATCGTATTGATGCGGAACGTCTGCATGTTTGACAGGAGCCGTGCAGTAGGATTGTTAAGCACGGGCGCCCGGTTAGGAGACGTGTAATCGAACTGGGTCTCGCGGGTCATGTTCTCGGACCACAGTACGGCGTCCAGGAATGACATGCCCTTCTCGCGAGCCAGCTCAAACCCGGATAGCATGGTAGACATGCGTACCCAAGTCTCGGACTTCTGCATAGGAAGGGCCAACACTTTCTCAAACCCGTGCCATGCGCGAGTAATTAGCGGGATGGCCGTGCCTGCCTCCGTATCTACCGTAGCCTCAGACGCGCGCCGGCGCCCTTCGTGGACGAGAGAGATGTCAATAAGACCGCGGTCGAGCGCGAGACGTAACGCGATCTTCTGCTGCGTTTCGGGCGACATAGCGGACATAGCCGCGTTGATCTGTTCCTTAGACAGTACGTAGTCGCCGACTGGCTTATTAATCCGCCCCTCCAATACGTCGTCGAGGGTAACTGTGCGGAAGGTATCCAGCGCAGTCTCTATCTCCGGGGTGTATAACTCATCTTCTAAACTCTGCTGACGCAGCCGCTTATTCGTAAGATTCTTAAACATCCACTTATTCAGTTTGCCGTAGACATCCGCGGCGTCGTGCCCCGATCCGATCATTTTTGCCGCCCAGTACGTATACGGCTGCGTAGCTTGGACGAAGAACTGGGACGGACTAGACAGATACATGGCGAACGAGATACGAGACAGCATATCCGTAAGCCCGTTTGTCCCGGACTTCATACTTCCACGAACCCGCTCTGCCATAGCGTTATATACCGTAGACATCTCCGGAATAACGCGCGACGAAGACGACACGCCCTGCTTAGCCTGACGTATATGGGCCCGCATTTTCGCGAGTTCGTTGTACTGCTTCAGTCCAAATTCCGCATCACCGATCCGATGCGACATCTTCATCGTAAACAGAAGATAGTCACGGATACGATCCTGCGATTGGCCAGCGATGAACTCTCTGCGCTGCTGGTTTTTGAAGAACGAAGACTCGGGTAGCGCGTCGATAGCGGCTTCGCGGAGTACGCTAACCGTATAATTTACGGCCTGCTCAAACGCAGCCGCTTCTTCGCTGTTAGGGTCTACCCCTGACCTACGCGCGAAACTTGCCCGCAATGCCCCCTCCATCCGATTGACTACTCCCGCACCCACGCCTTCCACTCGCTCATGGAACGCCTGTTTCTCCTCGAAGAAAGCGTGCTTCCCGGCGGCTTCCAGGTCTTTCACCCGTTGCACAGCCGCCGCATGTGACTCCAAGCCTTCGATATATTGCCGTACGAACTTACGACTACCATCCGGCTGCGTAACGATATTGCCTACCGAAAGGAGGTATTTACCGATACGCATATTAGGCATGTACGCCCCGGGTAGTAGTTTGAAATTATCCCGGAATTCCGTAGCCGCTTTAACCCGCTCCTCATGGGAGAATTTCTCCGGGTCCAAGCTCTCCATATACCGCGTAGTAAGCGCGTCGAGATACCGGTTAGTCAGAGACTTAACCGCCTCAAACATCGTGCCTATAGCGTCCTTCTGCGGCTTATTGAGGGCCTCATACGCTCCCTTCGTCTGCGCGTATGATTCTGCGTACGACCCGAACTTCTGATCTAGTCCGCGCCTAGTCCATTCATCCTGTGTAAACTCCTGAGCCGATAGCGGCAGACGAGGATCAAGAAGCGTACTCGCCATACGGTCAGCCACAAGGTTAATCTGGTTTTTCTGGTCAGCAGAGAAGAGCTTATCCCACAAGTGGACATTACGGGTCGCCTCAGTAGCCAGGGTGTCTTCAAAGTTAGTGCGTTCCTGTCGCAGTCGGTTAATAACCGTCATCGGGTTGATCGGCATGCCAGAAAAATAACGAGACGTATGCCTGACAAACTTATCCATTGGTGCGATGGTAAGCGCCAAGTTTGCTAAGCGGGTAAGTGCCGATGAGAACCGCGTAGCCGTAGTAGGAACCTTCGTAACGGAGCGTATGCGAGCCGCGTTTTCTTCCTCGGTAGGTTCGATCGTAGACTGAGCGTACATCTGCAACCCAGTAAAGTCTTTGGCGAGGTACGATAGCGACTTACCGCCTTCTATCTGCGAGAACGCAACCTCATCTACGAGAGACATAACTCGGGCGAGCCCGTCAGTATTGCGGAGACCTAATAGCTTCGCAACTACGTCTACGAACTTAGTCCACGCAGACTTCTTCCCTACCGCCTCAAACTCATGTAGTATCGTCTGGAACCCTGCGTCTGACATTGCTTCCGCAACGAACTCATGTAAATTCTCCATCGCGTACGCTGTAACGCCGCGCTCTGCGAGATACTTCTTCACATCATTGTACACACGGTTTAGCTGAACATATGCTTCCGTCTTCGGGCTCTTCCCCAGCTTTATATTTTCAATCTGAATCGCCGTGTACGCATGGACGAGTTCGTGTAGAAGAGTTCCGCGGCTAAGCCCCTTCGACGGGTGCAGGAGGATAGTGTGCGACACAGGATCATACGCGCCAGCCCACGTAGACTTCGGTGGGGGCTTAATTTGCACGCTCAAGCTGACCGAGCCGCGCACGTCGTTTAACTGCCGTAGCCGTGCGACGATAGCCCTGTTTATACTAGAATGCGGGTATGTGGCCTCAAGTTCTTCGAGTATTGTTTTGACGTCCCCCTGCTTGACCGCGTTAAGCAGCTTAGAATACTTAGCTTCCGTGAGTAGGCTATCTCCGCGTTCCCCCCATCGGAAGAAACTCAAGTACGCTTTTCCTGTTTTAGTCTGCTGCGCACCTACCCGCTCAACCGCTAAGACTTTATCCAGGCCGGGCAACGGGCGTAACTGCTCCTTGCTACGAGACGAAGTCGGAGCAGTCGGAGCAGTCGGAGCAGTCGGAGCAGTCGGAGCAGTCGGAGCA
>CALCZR010000027.1 GCA_937903325.1 uncultured Candidatus Saccharibacteria bacterium | reverse complement strand
TAATCAGCGGGGAAAGAAGACCCTGTTGAGCTTGACTCTAGTCCGACTTTGTGAATTAGCCCTTAGGGTGTAGAATAAGTGGGAGACTTCGCCAGTGAAATACCACTACCTGAGGCGTTGATTTACTAATTCCGTTAAGTAGAGAACTCGTAAGAGTTTTTGGAACCAAGGCGAATGCCGATCTAGGCGGAAGACATAGTCAGGTGGGGAGTTTGGCTGGGGCGGCACATCTGGTAAATGGCAACCCAGGTGTCCAAGGGTAAGCTCAAAGAGAACAGAAATCTCTTGTTGACCAAAAGGGGAAAAGCTTACTTTATTTTGATTTTCAGTAAGAATACAAACTGTGAAAGCATGGCCTATCGATCCTTTAACTTCTCGAATCATGAGATTAGAGGTGTCAGAAAAGTTACCACAGGGATAACTGGCTTGTGGCAGCCAAGCGAACATAGCGACGTTGCTTTTTGATCCTTCGATGTCGGCTCTTCCTATCATTGTGAAGCAAAATTCACCATGTGTTGGATTGTTCACCCATCAATAGGGAACGTGAGCTGGGTTTAGACCGTCGCGAGACAGGTTAGTTTTACCCTACTGATGAATAGTATTGCGACAGTAGACTAATTTAGTACGAGAGGAACCGTTGGTCCAGATAATTGGTAAATACGGTTAGCTGACCAGCTAATGCCGTGAAGCTACCATCTGTTGGATTATGACTGAACGCCTCTAAGTCAGAATCCATGCTGGAAAGCAATGCAACAGCCAATAATAAACGAAAACAAATAGGTTTACCAAATTCATCTTCGGAACACGGATCTAGAGCAAATCTAGTGAAGGACTCCGATTCATAATTTCGATTATTATTGCCACAAATCATTTGCAGACGACTTAAAATAGACATGGGTATTGTAAGCATCGGGAGTAGGATTAACCTACGACCGACTGAGATTCTTCCCATGTTCACGATTTGTTTCATCAACCCCCTTCCTTAGTTATTCTGCTGGGGTAAATTTTGAGGACTTAGCAATTTTTTAGATAATTTTTATATATAAAATTTACTTTTTATCAAGGTTTAAAATTACTAACTTATACTTAACTACCTTTAACATATTATGCATCTTTATTTACTAAGCCTTTTCATCAAAAATCTTTGTTCTATGCTTGTTGTGTCTGAGGATCAGCCTTTCTTAACTATTCTATTAATATTGCTAACTATGCAGTTGTTTTGATAGGACATTTGTTTAGCTGCGCCAATCAGAGCAGGAAACTTGTTTTCTCCTCTGTTTTCCTCAGCTATGCTGTGCTCTAGACTAAAAATTCGACTGCAAGCTCATTTATGATTTTTTACTTTATCAATTAATCACCATTAACTATACTTTTGCACAAAATTGAAGCAAGCCATGCTCATATGTTCTGTTCCATCATTATTTTTGACACTAAACTTATTTGATGAAAGATGCTTTTAAAGGGTGTGTTATTGAACTATAATAGTCTAGCTACTTTCTATCAGTTTATTTTTAAGTCTTACTTATTTCTTGTGTGGTGATTTGTCGAATCAAATCGAGTGCTTCACGAATGACTCTCTTATTAGTGATGTATATAATAATAATATACTCATTGAAGTTGAGTTTATATAGCTTATCACGTAATAACTTGTGTCATCGGCCATTCTAAGCCAACCACACCGGATCCCTTTCGAACTCCGAAGTTAAGCGGCTTAAGGATGAGTTAGTAGTGAGGTGGGTGACCGCTCGCGAACTCTCATTGCTGATGGTTTTGCAATTTAAAATTTTCTAACACTTTGCATGAAGCATGAAAGCCCTTGGGGATTGGGGATTGGGGATTGGGGATTGGGGATTGGGCCCAATCCCCAAT
>CALCZR010000025.1 GCA_937903325.1 uncultured Candidatus Saccharibacteria bacterium | reverse complement strand
AGTAAGAAAATAGCAATATTTTCCATTCAATTTCACCAAAACTCTTAGAATAAAAATGAGTAGCAATACTCTTATATATTCCTAAGAATAGTTATCAGTTTGAATTCTTTCGCTAAACGAGTATCAACAACAAACACAAAGAGAATAAAAAGCTAATCTAATAGAGAGAGCACTCAAAGAGGAAATGACGTCAAACTCATTCTCTTCTTCTCTCTCTATATTCTGGTATAAATATGGTTACGGCACAGAGTGGATGCCTCGACTTGTGTATCCGATGAAGGACGTGGGAGACTGCGATATGCCTCGGTAAGCCGTCAACAGGCGTTATAACCGGGGATTTCCGAATGGGGGAACCCTAAAGAGCGAACCTCTTTAATCCGTAATGGAAGGACACTTGCTGAATTGAAATATCTTAGTAAGCAAGGAAAAGAAATCAATTGAGATTCCCTAAGTAGTGACGAGCGAAACGGGATCAGCCCAAACCTATGTAAACTTATGGGTGCAGACCTTGAACATGGGGGTTGTAAGAGCTATTTACTGTCTTCTGCAAAGACGGACAAAGCGATATTTAGAATAGGAGAAGGACTTGGGAAGGTCCGCCAAAGAGGGTGAAAGCCCCGTAACCGAAATTCTTTATATCTATTTGCAATAGTTTCTTGAGTAGCATCAGACACGAGAAATCTGGTGTGAAGCTGGGGAGACCACTCTCCAAGGCTAAAGAGTACACAAGATCGATAGTGAACAAGTACTGTGAAGGAAAGGTGAAAAGAACCCCGGGAGGGGAGTGAAATAGATCCTGAAACCGTGTGCGTACAAACAGTCGGAGCTCGAAAGAGTGACGGCGTACCTTTTGTATAATGGGTCAGCGACTTACGTTCAGTTGCGAGCTTAACCGAATAGGGTAGGCGTAGGGAAACCGAGTCTGATAAGGGCGTTTAGTAGCTGGGCGTAGACCCGAAACCGGATGATCTAGTCATGGCCAGGATGAAGGTGGGGTAACACCTACTGGAGGTCCGAACCGACTGTTGTTGCAAAAACAGCGGATGAGTTGTGACTAGGGGTGAAAGGCTAAACAAATCCGGAGATAGCTGGTTCTCCTCGAAAACTATTTAGGTAGTGCCTCGTGGTTGACACTTCTTGGGGTAGAGCACTGTTATGGCTAGGGGGTTATTGCAACTTACCAAACCATGGCAAACTCCGAATACGAGAAAGTGATACACGGGAGACAGACATCTGGTGCTAACGTCAGGTGTCGAAAGGGAAACAACC
>CALCZR010000024.1 GCA_937903325.1 uncultured Candidatus Saccharibacteria bacterium | reverse complement strand
GAATTTCGCTACCTTAGGACCGTTATAGTTACGGCCGCCGTTTACCGGGGCTTCAGTCAGAAGCTTTGGCTTGCGCCGAACATCCTTCCTTAACCTTCCAGCACCGGGCAGGTATCAGGCTCTATACGTCATCTTTCGATTTTGCAGGGCCCTGTGTTTTTGCTAAACAGTTGGTTGAACCATTTTACTGAGACCGTCCGAAGACGGTACGCTTTATCCCGAAGTTACAGCGTCAATTTGCCTAGTTCCTTCTCCACGGCTCACCCGAGCGCCTTAGAATATTCATCCCGTCTACCTGTGTCGGTTTGCGGTACTGGCTGCTATACTCGCTTTTCTTGGAAGAACTTTCATTACTACGTTTCACCCGAAGGATTCACTCAGCATCCGTCTGCCTATGTAACTAGCATTCTCCGTCACTTTTAATGTATAGTAGGTGAAGGAATATTAACCTTCTTTCCATCAGATACCCCTTTCGGGTTTTCCTAAGGACCAGACTAACCCTGATCCGATTAACGTTGATCAGGAACCCTTAGACTTTCGGCGAGTCGATTTCTCATCGACTTTATCGTTACTTATACCTACATTTTCTTTTGAAATCGCTCCAGCATCCATCACCAGACACCTTCGCAGCAGATTTCAATGCTCCCCTACCAATTATATTGCTATAATTTTAGAACTTCGGTTCATAGTTTGATACCCGATCATTTTCCGTGCAGGACCTCTCGACCAGTGAGCTGTTACGCACTCTTTAAATGGATGGCTGCTTCCAAGCAAACATCCTGGCTGTTATAGAAGTCCCACCTCGTTTGACTAACTTAACTATGTATTAGGGACCTTAGTTGCTAATCTGGGTTATTTCCCTCTCGGCCACGGACCTTATCGCCCGCAGCCTCACTCCCGGAGATATTTACTAGCATTCGGAGTTTGTCAGGGTTTGGTAGGCGGTGAAGCCCCCTAGCCCAATCAGTAGCTCTACCTCTAATAAACTTCTATATGCGACGCTGTTCCTAAAAACATTTCGGGGAGAACGAGCTATCTCTCAGTTTGATTGGCCTTTCACCCCTATCCACAGGTCATCCCAAGACTTTTCAACGTCAACGGGTTCGGTCCTCCAGTGTGTGTTACCACACCTTCAACCTGCCCATGGATAGATCACAAAGTTTCGCGTCTACCCCCACTGACTAATCGCCCTATTTGGACTCGCTTTCGCTGCGGCTCCGTTACTTAAGAACTTAACCTCGCCAGTGAGGAGTAACTCGTAGGCTCATTATGCAAAAGGCACGCCGTCACCATTGCTGGCTCCGACCGCTTGTAGGCGTACGGTTTCAGGTACTATTTCACTCCCTTGTTTAGGGTGCTTTTCACCTTTCCCTTACGGTACTGGTTCACTATCGGTGTCTGAGGAGTATTTAGCCTTACCAGATGGTGCTGGCAAATTCGGGCAGAATTCCTCCGGTTCCGCCTTACTCAGGATACTACGCGTCCAGTTTAATTTGCATTTACAGGGCTATCACCTGCTATGGCTCAACTTTCCAGATGATTCAATTTGATAAACCTTTCTAAATGTAGTCCTATAACCCCAGTTCGGCACGCCGAACTGGTTTGGGCTATTCCCATTTCGCTCGCCACTACTCAGGGAATCACTATTGTTTTCTTTTCCTCCCGGTACTTAGATGTTTCAGTTCTCGGGGTTGGCTCTCTTTCGAGTAATATACCTTCAGTATATTAGGTTGTCCCATTCGGAAATCCAAGGATATAATGCTTGTGTGCAGCTCCCCTTGGCTTATCGCAGCTTACCACGTCCTTCTTCGCCTCTCAGACCCTAGGCATTCACCATGTGCTCTTAATTGCTTTAAAAATTTTCTGTTACAGCTTGCATAAGACTGTAACAAATATTGTTTTTGAGCGAACTGCTCAAACCGATAATCATGCAGGTGAAGCTACGGCTACGAATACGGATAACCCAACACGAACTGAGAATAAAATCATTATTGATCCCGTTGATGTAAAAGAAACTAAAACTGGTGAGAAATGGGAAACCGAATATGAATCCATCCATGGTGGTACAACAACAAACCCTGACGCTGCAAAAACCGATTCACATGGTGAACCAGTAACAACCGGTAGCTTTAGAAAAACTGATATTGTAGCGAAAGATTCAAAAGCGGCTCGATTTTTTCATGGTCTAGGCCATGTCTTATATCCAAAAAATAATGAGCAAGAAGAAGTAATTCATTACGAGAATAAAGCTCGTTCTATATTTAAAAAACAAACTGAGAATGGAACATATAAACCAGCCAAGGAAGATCCAAGAAATGTTGATGAGGAGCATACAAACAAATAAAAAGATGAGGATATTATATTTTGTTATATTGTTATTATATTCTATTCTATGTAGTGAAATAACTATTGCACAGAC
>CALCZR010000023.1 GCA_937903325.1 uncultured Candidatus Saccharibacteria bacterium | reverse complement strand
AGGAATTTCGCTACCTTAGGACCGTTATAGTTACGGCCGCCGTTCACCAGGACTTGGATTCAAGGCTTGCACCTCTCCTCGTGATCTTCTGGCACTGGGCAGGCATCACCCCCTATACATCGGCTTACGCCTTAGCAGAGAGCTGTGTTTTTGGTAAACAGTCGCCTGAGCTCGTTCGTTGAACCCACTAGTATGAATTATACTAATGGGAGCCCTTCTCCCGAAGTTACGGACGTTTTTTTGCAGAGTTCCTTAAGCATAGTTATCCCATACGCCTTAGTGTACTTACACCTGACTACGAGTGTTCGATTACGGTACGGTTTTTTATTCAATGCAGATAGCTTTTCTTGGAATCCTATTATCGTAGGACATTCCCCTCAAACTGACCGAAGTCAGCCGAAAAGAAGCCAATATTCTCGCCCGAAGACTCGAATACCAGACCATAAATCATTAGTGGCTCCGATAACACAATCCGTCACAGTCTGCACACGCGAATAAAAAGTTCAGGAATATTAACCTGATATCCATCGGCTCCACCTTTCGGCTACGCCTTAGGACCGACTCACCCTGCCATGACTGCCATGGGACAGGAAACCTTAGTCATCCGGCGATGGAGGTTTTCACTCCATTTACGTTACTCATACCAACATTTTCACTTCCCGTACCTCCAGCATCTCTCACGAGACACCTTCATCGGCATGGGGAACGCTCCGCTACCACGCAATAATTATATTTATTACATTTCCAACTTCGGTTTTTAACTTGAGCCCCGTTGAATTTTCGGCGCAGAATCACTCGACCAGTGAGCTGTTACGCACTCTTTAAAGGAATGGCTGCTTCTAAGCCAACCTCCTGGCTGTCTGAGTAATTCCACTTCCTTTACCACTTAGTTAAAAATTAGGGACCTTAGTTAGGAATCTGGGCTGTTTCCCTCTCGACTACGGCGCTTATCCGTCGCAGTCTGCCTCGTATATCATGATAAGGGTATTCGGAGTTTATCAGGGTTTGCAAAGGTTATTCACCTCAACTAGCCCAAATAGTGCTCTACCCCCCTTACTTTGTCGTATACGGCTATACCTAAATATATTTCGCGGAGAACCAGCTATCTCCGAGATCGATTAGCTTTTCACTCCAACCC
>CALCZR010000021.1 GCA_937903325.1 uncultured Candidatus Saccharibacteria bacterium | reverse complement strand
TAGTCCTGCGGACTACCTACGATTTACGCTTGTTCCATGTTAGTTGACTGAACCCTACAGAAAACAGTGGACGTATATTCTGGAGTTTGCTATAATCACCTCTGTTAACAAATTCTTGGGCGATTAGCTCAGCTGGCTAGAGCACCTCGTTTACACCGAGGGGGTCGGGGGTTCGAGTCCCTCATCGCCCACCAAAGAATATGCCTCATCTACTGCAGATGGGGCTTTTTCTTTGCAATACGTTCGCGACCGGACCATAATGCAGATCGATATGGCGGAAGTCAGACCTACTCTTCTTTCAGACCAAGACATAGTGGACCAGGGACACTTGTACAGACCATGGCGTTTTAGTAACGGCGTGGTTGGTATTGCTGGCTCATACCATGACAGGCTGTTTATTGGATGGCATACGGCAATAGTGCCCCGAATGCTACATCATCGGCAAGATGTTAGGCAGTATCTGAGCGGGAAAGAAATAACTATTGAAGTAGATGAACCCCTGTCACTTACACAGTCCGACATTGTCACTAAACCAGTATCCAGAATAGATAATCTTGCCTATGTAGATCCAGGGGTTCGAAAGCTAGGAATTCGTCTGGTAGAAGAGCAGGTAAGTATATTCTGGGTGCATGCTCAGCCACCTGTTGCCAATGTATATGCGCCAGAGATCGGTAGCCTGCAAGAAGCAGTAGCTGCATTTCGCGAAGTCCCTCCGGAAGATATGTCGTTCGTATTCCCGCTACCCGAGGTTACTGTCGAACTGAGGCCACCACAAGAATAAAGTTGAGTATTACCGTTAGCCAGGTGTAATATTAAGACATAACAAGGAGTTCACATGGAAGGTTTTACCGTTTTTCTATTAATCGTCGTTGTAATTGCTATTATCATGGGGCTTCGGCTGGTTAATCAGTACGAGCAGGGCGTAGTGTTCCGATTAGGACGAGTAAGCCCACGGCCAAAGATGCCAGGACTCCGAGTGATCATTCCGTTTGTAGATGTTATGCGTAAGGTAGATATGCGTATCATTACACTTCCCGTAGATAGCCAGCAGATTATCACCAAAGATAACGTATCCATTGATGTTGCTGCCGTAGCTTACTACCAAGTAAACGACGCTACTAAGTCACTGGTAGAAATTAGTAATGTTGTTTCTGCCACCTACCAGATCGCCCAGACTACTATTCGTAATATTGTCGGTCAGAGTCACCTGGACGAAGTACTCAGTGAGACGAATAGTATTAACGACAAGATTAAGAAGATCCTGGATACCGCCACTGAAAAGTGGGGTGTCTACATTAGCACCGTAGAGCTTAAGGACATACGTCTTCCTGACAGCATGCAACGAGCCATGGCTAAGCAAGCTGAGGCAGAGCGTGAAAAGCGAGCTAAGATCATTGCTGCAGAAGGTGAGGCACTCAGTGCGGCTAAGCTTGGTGAAGCAGCAGCAGAGATTGCTAAGAACCCTATTGCTTTGCAGCTTCGTAACCTACAAGTACTTAGTGAGATTGCTGTAGAGAAGAACAGTACTATTATCTTCCCGGCTCAGCTCATGGACTCCATTAGTGACATCAAGAACTTCATGGCTAAAGAGAATAGATAGTATTAGCTTAGCCGGCGGAGAAGTTTCTTTAGGAAGATAAAGAAGAGACCTGCGAAGCCTATTTGTAGAAGATAGTTTAGCGCTACTATCTGTGGCTCTACTCGAGAATCCGCCCTGCAGCGATCATACTTATTAGCCCTAAATGGGAAGCCGATTGGCGGGCTGTTAACGTCTGGACAGGAGCATTCTATGAACATCATGGAGCCCGGCTCGTCACCTATACAGTCGTCGGAATTGGCAGGGCTGTTAGAAAGCCATGATGCATCTAATCTTACTTCAGATTGAGGTCTGTAGGTAAAGAACCGGAAGCCAATAAACAGAAAGAATGCACAGACGGCCGCAATGATAGTGATCGTACGAGGACGTAATTGGAGTTTGTGCATTTACTAGCAGTATATCACTCGGTTTGTAATTGAAAATTTACCCCTGATACTGTATCCTAAGCGGGTACCAAACAGCAGTTATGTCGGGCAACCGGCATAACCCTGGCTCTTTAGCTCAGTTGGTAGAGCAGCGGCCTGAAGAGCCGCGTGTCCCCAGTTCGAGTCTGGGAGGAGCCACCAGAACAAACGTCCCAGCTTGCTGGGGCTTTTTTATTGTGGCGGAATGCATATTGAAAAGGCTTTCAATACGACGATAGTTACTAGTATTGTTGTCAATAAACATACTTTGTTGTACATTCAGTTCAAGAAAGCGGGGTCATAATATTCTATGGGTTTAAATGAGTTTCCTACAGATAAAGAAATCTTTAGCTCTGCGCCGGAAGGTAGGGTGCCATACATTCGACTATCACTATTACTTAGTGGAATTGCTGCAATCCATGATGCGAACATGCGTCATGCAAGAATCGCAGAAGGTATACAAATGTTTGCGAAAGCAGACAATGAAGGTGTTGCTGTTCCGCCCCTTCCTGAGCCTATGTCGGATATGCTGCAGAGAGCTGCAGAACGTGATCTGGTGGTATCACGGCGGAGAACACCTGACGACCCCCTCAGGGATGGCGACCCGCCTATTATTATGAGAGATAGCTCTAGGCAGGGCCTTCTACTGCTTCATGCAATAGCAGACTTTGGCGCACAGCCTGTAGTAGGTGAATAATCTACATATTGCTATGCTACTAGTGACTGGAGGATTAGATGTCTAAGCTATACTTTACTCATGGGCCAATGGGCTCACAGAAATCAACTGCATTACTAGTAGTGGCGTATAACTTTGGAGAACACGGCGGTAAGGTACTGGTTGCCAAGCCGGCCAAGGACAGCAAGGGTGACCGACAGGTTGTTTCACGAATAGGACTAGCTCGTGAAGTGGACTTCCTTATTACCCCAGAGTTAGATGTACAAGCCGAAGTACTCAAGCGGTCTAAAAAACTGAAACAGCTCAGCGCAGTCCTTATAGACGAGGCTCAGTTCTTGGAGCCCGAGCAGGTAGACCAGCTATTCGCTCTGGTGGTTGCTAACGGTATTCCTGTAATGGCATATGGCTTGCGTACTGATTTCATGACCCATGTATTTCCTGGGAGCAAGAGACTGCTTGAACTAGCTCACACTATTCGTGAGTCTATTACTATGTGTGGCCACGGAGATGGCTGCAAGCGAAGGGCCCAGTTCAATGCTCGGCAACAGGGTGGAAAGTTTGTCGCAGAAGGCGAGCAGGTGGCCATAGATGGGGCAGGAGACGTTACCTATACCTCGCTGTGTGCAGTACATTACTTGCAGAATGTCGGACCAATTACAGCTGAGTCTTGAGCTGGAATTGTTTTTACTGTATAATCTCACTCTGTTATGCGGGTCTAGCTCAGTTGTTTAGAGCGCGTCCTTGCCAAGGACGAGGCCAGGGGTTAGAGTCCCCTGACCCGCACCAATTTTGACCTTTCCATTTTGAATATCGAGAAAACACTGGTAGAACGGACTTATTTGGGTGTTGGAATAACCCGGATAGCTCCAAGCCAATCCTTTAGGGAATATCGAACACAGTAAAACCCGTTTACGCTCTAAATCAGCCTCTTCATAGGTGTTATTGAGGTTTGTAAACTTATCCTGAATAAACTGTGTGATTGCCTCAAGATTATATTTTTCAATAGTCGCTACATCCTTTGCTGTTTGAATAGCACCTATCTTTTCTTCTAGAATCTTATTCTGCTCTTTGAATATTTCATCTGAATACGTTCCATCCAGATTCTTCTCTATGAGCGCTTGTCGTGTCTCGTAGACTTTCTTAAGTTCAGTGTCGGCCTGATCCCGCTTTAGTCGCAAAGAGCCTACTCGTAAGACGTAGGTTCTCCGTATAAAAGCGTTAATGAGCTGAGTTGTCTCAGGCTTTAACGTAATACTCTCAAGTAAGTCTTTGGTTTCTGGCTCAATTTCGGCTAACGGTACATTTGATTTTACTCCACAACGTTTAATGCAAAAGTAATAGCCGTATAACAACCGTTTACCTTTGCTCCAAGCACCCGTAAAAGATTGGCCACATCTGCCACAACGGACAACACGCCTGAGAGGGAAGTCGGGGTTATTTCGAGTGCGTCTAGCAAGTCGTATGGGCGTATTGTGGTTCTTGCCATCTAGTACAGCTTGTACGCGGTAGAATACCTCCTCCGTGATCATGGGTGGGTGTTGGCCTTGGACTTCTTGTCCGTACTTCCTGGACACGACCTTGCCAGCATAAAACTTATTACGAAAAATACTGCTCATCGTTTGTTTGCGTATGAGTGTTTCTTTGTAACCCTTACGGCGATTCCTGACACCTTTTTCGTTTAAGAAGTTAGCCATATCTCGAAGACTCTTTGTGCCTGTAGCCATAAGTTCCCACGCTTCTTGTACGATGCCAAACGACTCTGCATCTTTAGCCGCATATCCATCTTGACGGACGTAGCCTAATGGCGGTGGCCCGTTATATAGGCCACTCATAAAACGTGCTTTCATGCCGTTCCTCGCGCGCTCACCCCGAACATCGTTATCCATTTGAGCAAATCCTGCCAGCATGGTCTCTATAAAGCGTTCGGTTGGGGTATCGCCCGTTGGTTCTGAGGCCGATATGAGGGTAATATCGCATTCGGTTAGCTTCTTGCGTATCGCTAAGTAGTCAGCTGTTTGTCTTGAAATTCGATCAAGCCTGTAGACTATTACGGCATCAACTTCTTTTCGGTGTTTTCGGCAAAACTCTAATAGCTCTATGAGAGTGGGACGGTCACGTATGGTCTTTGCCGAGCGTCCTTCTTCACGGAAGATCTCCAGTATCCCAAATCCTCGTCTTTCAGCTTCCTTGCGACAAATATCTGCCTGCGTATCTAGCGAATAGTTTTCAACTTGTTCTTCTGTTGAAACACGTAGATATATTACTGCTTTGCCAGATCCAGGAGGCTTACTGGTAGAATCGATGTCTGCCATGCTAGCTTTGACCAAGCACTTGTTTAAGTGTGGCTCCGTTAAACATGTCCTGCTCGAAGCAATCAAACCAACCATCGACCAAGTGCTGGAATTCAGTGAGATATACTTCTAAATCCTCATCAGGCACATCAACCAGAGCAGCACCCATAGTATGGCGAGCTTTTAGTAGTTTAGTCTCTTGCTGAGGTGGAGCAAGGACACGCTGCATAGCTTCGTCTATTGCAGCCAGTGGACTATTACCCCGTATCCCTGCTTGTTGAACCATCTGTTCTAGTAGTGCCATGTCGTACCCTCGACTAACATTATATGGATATATTGTACTATCCGTATAGTGTGTATTGCAAGAGTAAAGTGAAGATATTTCGTATATTCCTGTGGATAACTAGCCCCACTATCGGAAGCCCTATTATTTCGCATCTTCTAATCTGTTATGCTTGCTATAAATTTTCCTCTCTATTATATATACATATAGAGCTACTAATAGTAAGAATGGTAGTGGGAGATAGAAGATTAGAGTGTGTTAAAAAAAGAACCTAAATATAGAAAGACGTTAACAGAAAAACAGTTAAGATTATTAAAACTAATATATAAGTTTAGATTTGTTAGTGTGCCGTTATTGGCAGAAGTATTAGGAAGAAATAAGTCGAGTGTCTATGAGAATCTGTATGTCTTGGTTGGGCAAGGATTTGTAGAGAAAAGGTACAACGGAAGCTTCAGGTTGGCGCATATACCTGCAATCTATTGTTTGGATACCAAAGGGATCAAGTTACTCCGAAACGAGGAGCACAAACTGAGCGATATGGCGCTCCGTAACATGTATAAGAACAAACGGATGAACTTGGAGTACATCAACAAGTGTTTACAGGCTTTAGAGATCTTCAGTGCCTTTAAACGACATTATGGTGACACTTTCAGTATCTTCAGCAGATTTGAGCTAAGTTGTCAGGCTCCCATTAAACTGGACACATCGTCTATTCTAGAAAGGACGTATTTGTCAGTTTAAACAAGGAGCAACAACATGCCCAAAGGCATCCGCTACGAGCCGAAATTCAAAGCAGAGATAGTCAGTAAGATCCGAGACGAGGGACAGAGCGTTAGCTCTGTCAGTGCCGAATACCAAGTTAGCAGTAAAAGCATTTACGGTTGGTTGCAGGCTGGCGTCGTAGACGGCAACCGCAACCTCATCCTAGAAAACAATCGGCTCAAGAAAGAGCTGGAGATTGCCTACCGTATTTTGGGTAGGCTTACAGCCGAAACGAAACGCCCAAAAGATTAGCCGTCCTGGAAGAAGTCGAGCCAGGATGGCGGCGGCACTTTACGGCTACTCTGGGCATCGCGCGGAGTAGCTACTACAGTCCTCCGGTAGTCCGCTCTGAGCGAGACAGCCGGGCAGTTGCTGAGCTGCTAGCAGCCCACGAGCAGCACCAACTGTACGGCGTCAGACGTCTCAGCTTACACCTGGGCTGGAGTCACCACAAAGCTAGACGGATCCGGCGCTTGGCTGGTGTGCATATTGCTCGCCCGAGCAAGAAGAAACGTTACGGTAGCTCAGCGCCAGCAGAGATACTAGCAGCACCAAACGCCCTAAAACGGTTTGCCCACTACCGTAACCAGGCCCGTCCACAAGACGGCCAAAGTTACGCTGGCATGGTCGACTCTGGCGGTTGGGCGCAAGACTTTACTTACTTGTGGTTCCAGCGCAGCTGGCACTACCTGGCGGTAGTGCTGGACCTCAAGACCAGGCAAGTTGTTGGCTGGCGCCTCGGCTTGCGGCACACCAGTGAGCTGACGCACGCTGCACTTACCGACGCCCTAGCCAAACACTCAGCACCAACAATCTTGCACAGTGACCAAGGTAGTGAGTACTTGAGCTACAAACACCAACTGACCTGCGACAAACACGAGATTACGCTCAGTTGCAGCACCAGAGCTAGCCCCTGGCAGAACGGATTCATGGAACGTTTCTTTGGTAGTTTCAAGCCTGAGCTTGGGAAGCTAACTCAATACAAGGATGTTGCTCAGTTGTACGAGGCCATTGCTCTGACGGTACATTACTACAACCATGACCGCATCCACACAGCTCTAAATATGAGTCCGGCAGCTTATGCTGCCAGCCTCACCCCAGCTACGCTGGGTTTAGACAGAGTGTCCGGAAAAGTGGTAGCTTGACAAGACTGAAAAGTAGGAGAACGCACCAACCATGAAAGCAACGACCGTTGAGGAATATATAGAAGGGTTTCCGGAAGCGCAGAAGGCCAAGTTGATCGAGCTACGTAAGATAGTCCGAGAGAGTTTGCCCGATACCGATGAGATGCTGAAGTGGGGTGCTCCAGCAGCCGTAGAAAAAGATGGTATGATCCTCATTGTTTTTTCTGGCCACAAAGACCACATGAATTTTGTTGCGACACCAAGCACTAGGGCAGCGTTTGAAACCGAATTGAAAGAGTACATTACTGGAAAGGGGTCAGTGCAACTTGCATACGATAAACCTATCCCTGTGAAGCTTATCAAAAAGCTGCTTGCATACCGTGCTAAGGAATATCGAGAACAAAAGGTTAACTGGAGGTGATATGAGAAAAATAATAGTCCTTGAGTTCATTACATTAGACGGTGTCATTCAAGCCCCAGGTGGTAGAAAAGAAGATACCTCGGAAGATTTTGAATATGGTGGCTGGACGGCTCCATTTAGTGATGACGTTATGAACAATGTACTCCAAGACCAAATGGAGCCTGCAGATCTTCTGCTCGGTCGTACGACCTTTGATCTGTGGGAAAATTACTGGCCCAAGCATGCTGATATATGGCCTGGTATTAATGAAGTAACCAAGTATGTTGTTGGTACGACAAAGAAGAAGACGGACTGGAATAACACTACATTCCTTTCAAGTATCGAAGACGTCAAGAAGCTCAAGGAAACTGACGGTGGGGATATTAAGATCTGGGGAAGTAGTCTCCTGGTCCAGTCACTTCTAAAAGAAGACCTCGTAGATGAGCTGTGGCTAAAAATCTTTCCGGTGACGTTGGGACAAGGCAAAAAACTGTTCAAGGACGGCATAAAACCTTCTACCTGGAAGTTACAGAAGACGTCAGTTATATCACCCAGTGGTGTGATACTAGCCAACTACGAACGTGCTGGGGATGTTAAGACTGGTGACGTTGGGGAATAATAATGCGGACTGCGGTACTATATTGTTATGCTTACTAACAAGAAGTTTCTCATTGGCTACAAGCTAGCTATTGGGCAGTTAGGCCTGAGCGCCATTGTCACTGAAATTGTGGTGCTCATTAACCGAGGCAGATTTAATCCGGTTAATTTCTTTAGCTACTTCACTATCGAGAGCAATATCTTAATCTGTGTAGCATTCTTTCTCGATGTCTGGATGCTTGCAGGTGGGGGCGCGAAAAGTACAGCGAATTTCGTCGCGCGGCTACGGTATATATCCTTATCGTAGGACTAGGGTTCTCATTATTACTAGCTGAGCTAGAGAACACCGAGTTTACAGCCGTACCATGGGATAATCTAGTGCTTCACTATATTGTGCCTGCTGCGGCGCTACTGGATCTACTGCTCGACAGACCGAAGCGGAAGATTGCATTAAGTCGTTCGTTAGTCTGGCTGCTGTTTCCGGTTCTATATGCGACACAAAGTCTTGTCCGGGGAGCGATTACTGGCTGGTACCCATATCCGTTCCTGAATCCAGGAAACAAGGGTTGGGGAATGGTTATCACAGCTATATCTGCAATGTGCGTACTAGGACTTGGTATAACCTATGGTGTAAGTCGCATAAGCGCACCAAAGCATCAATAATAGACAGTGTTTATCTGCTAGCGCCTCAAGACGTTTAGTGTAGTAGCTTGTTAACTCGTCGAGTGCTGATGTAGAAAACGGCCAGTAATACAATAACTACAGCAGCAATAGTTTTGTTTAACTTAAAGACGATTAGTAGGGGCATGACGACACCACTA
>CALCZR010000020.1 GCA_937903325.1 uncultured Candidatus Saccharibacteria bacterium | reverse complement strand
ATCGTACTAAACCCACTCGGTATTGGTGCTCGTATGAACATCGGTCAGATTCTTGAGACTCACCTCGGATGGGCCGCTCATGCGCTCGGTTACAAGGTAGCTAGCCCGGTACTCGACGGTGTGAAGATCGAAGAGATCAAGGAAGAGCTCAAAAAGGCTGGATTGTCTGAAGACGGTAAGGCTCAGCTCTACCACGGATTCACCGGACAGCCATTCGACCAGAAGACTACGATTGGTTACAAGTACATGCTCAAGCTCCACCACATGGTAGACGACAAGATCCACGCTCGTTCAACTGGACCATACGCTATGGTTACTCAGCAGCCACTCGGTGGTAAGGCTATGATGGGTGGACAGCGATTCGGAGAGATGGAAGTATGGGCACTCGAAGCATACGGCGCTTCACATACCTTGCAGGAAGTCCTTACGATCAAGTCGGACGACACGATCGGACGATCAAAGGCTTACGAATCTATCATCAAGAATGAAAAGATTCTCCCGCCACGAATACCAGAGAGCTTTAACGTTCTCGTAAAAGAGCTCCAGTCACTTGGACTGGCAGTCGAGCTCGAGTCTTCAGGCGCCGAAGTAGACGCCGAAGTAGTTCTCGAAAAAGCAATTGAAGGGGAAGCCTCAGACCTCGGTAACGACGAACTCCTGGTAGGAGATGCCGCTGAGACGGTCATTGTAGATATGGCACAAAACGATGCAGTCGATGAATTCGAGTCCCTTGCATCGGAAACAATTGAAGCAGAGAAAGAGGTATAACATGCAGCACAACGATACTCCCCAGCCAGCCATCGACTTCACTGCTATCAAGCTTGGACTCGCTAGCCCAGAACAGATCCTCGGATGGAGCCACGGCGAAGTCCTGAAGGCCGAAACTATCAACTACCGTACCTTCAAGCCCGAGCGCGACGGCCTGTTCTGCGCCAAGATCTTCGGGCCCATCAAGGACTACGAATGCCTGTGCGGCAAGTACAAGCGCCTGAAGCACCGCGGCGTGATCTGCGAAAAGTGCGGCGTTGAAGTCACGCAGACCAAGGTGCGCCGCGAGCGCATGGGCCACATCGACCTGGCCGCGCCCTGCGCGCACATCTGGTTCCTGAAGTCGCTGCCGTCGCGTCTGGGCCTGGTGCTCGACATGACGCTGCGCGACATCGAGCGCGTGCTGTACT
>CALCZR010000019.1 GCA_937903325.1 uncultured Candidatus Saccharibacteria bacterium | reverse complement strand
ACCCGATATAAATGCCTAAGTATATGATGTCAGAACATCTAGTTGCAGTATCAGTTCAATGCGTGAAATCAGCTAAACCTCTTTAATTAATCGAGGCAAATAGTTGGCCGACTTTTTACAACTGCGCCTCAATCACAATTCGACCATCAGCTGAGCCTTTGAGGGTGCAGCTATAGAGGGTAAGCTTGGCGGTAGTGGAGGGGTCTTCGATGGAGACTTGGTTTGGCTTAACGCTATAGGTTCTTGTAATGTGGTAACTGTATGTTTTACCTTGGTAGATAATCTTGATGGGGTCACCGACGTTCAGCTTATCGATACTATAGAATGGTGATTTAGCCCGGGTTTGCTGGGGCGTCCAGCCCAGTAGGAACCGGTGGGCGGAGAGAATGAAATTACCACCCTTGATTGGATCACCCCGCTCTGGAAACCGGTGCCAAGCTCCTTTCAGTAGGGCCGCCTCGTTGGTGCCGGTGACAAAAGCTACCTTCAGGTTTATCTTAGGGATGATAATATAATCTGCGTTATCCGGTGTGGTGGCTCCAGCGTCAACGTTTTGTGGGGAGCTACCACTGATCAAAGGAGCCAGTGGGGTAGTAGCTAGTCGTGGGGAATAAACGATAAACAGCAAATAGACTCCCGCAGTAAGTAAGACAGATGGTATCAGCCAGGTCAACCAACGACGGCGCTGGCGGAAACCTCTATTTCGGTAATTGTTATTCCGATATTTCATAAGCATAGGTAGTTTAACGCATAACTATGAAGATTGGGCAATTTCCCTGCAATTAGCTTGTATGGCTTTGGGCTCCAGTATGTAGCTGAACTTTATCCCATTTCCACTTGCCAATCCCCCCCGGGGGGGGTACTATATACCATATAAGCATGAACATGATAAAATACAACCTGAACCTACAACTGCCATCCGTGTGGCATCAATTAACAAACTAACCTAAATACAGAATGAAGACTAAGGAATAACCAACACTATGCAACAAGCCTGCCAAACTCTCGCCGACACTGGAGCTAACATTGCTCCGTATATCGCCATTGCCTTTGGTCTGCTGGCGCTGTCTGCCCTAACATTTTACTTCCTCCACTCCGGCCGACGTTTAAACAAGGGTTTCTTTAGCCTACTCATCGTTTTCATGATGGCTGGTAGTTTCATCCTCGTTCCTACCAAAAGCCTGGCAGCTACCCCCGACTGTACCCCCGCAGGTCAAACTGCTGGCGCTGGAGCCACTACTCCCACTCCGACTCCTGCTCCACCCCTAACGTGTCCCACCGGCTTTGTGGTCGTGCCTGGTAACCCAGCCTACAGTACTACTGACTTCTGTGTCATGAAGTACACGGCTAAAAACAGTGGCGGTACGGTAGCTAGTAGTAACGACATCAATGGCGATGGTAGCTTCCTTAGCAATACCTACACTGGTGGCACGGCTGTCTCTACCGCTACCGACCAGCCTTGGACGAACATATCTCAAACTGATGCCATTACCGCTAGCCAAACCGCTGGCACTGGTGCCCACTTACTCACCGAAAACGAATGGATGACTATTGCTCATAATATCCTTTTGCAACCAGCCAACTGGTGTGATGCTGACGGTAGTAACTGTGGTAATGCACCTGGCACAACTGGCAAGGTCCTCGCCTCTGGTCATAATGACAGTAGCCCTAACTTCCCACTGGAGTCTAGTACCAACGATGCCGAAGCTTGCTACGGTACAGTCACGGCAGGTGTTAATACGGTCTGCGGTAGTACCGCTGGCACTCAAAAACGCACCCTAACCCTGAGTAACGGCTCAGTCCTCTGGGATTTGGTTGGTAATGTTGTGCACTGGACTAGTGGCACTGCCACCAAAGGGGATATCCCTAACGATGGGGCAGGCAGCGGTGGAGCCTTCGAATATAACCTCAACACCGGCTTTGGCCTGCCGGTAGTTGGCAGCTACAACACTCTTAGCTATATTAATCCGGCTATCCAAAACCCAACTGCAGCGAGCTGGGGCGCGGCTCAAGGGCTCGGCTTCCTCGGCTCGGACTTCTCCGCCGGCTCTCCAGACGTCGTTGGCTTCGTCCGTGGTGGCAATTGGGCCGATGGGCCGGTCTCGGGAGCTTTCACGCTCTTTCTCGGGTTCGCACCGTCGTCTTCCATTTCTGGCGTTGGGTTCCGGGCCGCCCTGTAATACCTGTCGCTTATCCCTTACCCCTTGGCACCTTACCACTTAAGGCCTTTAATCTTTTTCCTTGGCTCCGGCCGTGCCGGACGCCAGGGCTAAAACTAAAATATGGATCACCCCGCTTCATCACCCCAACGACAACCACAACCTTCGTCTCCTAAGCCCGATCCTGGGTGTTCCAAACCGTCACTGCGACAGTCGGATGGTGAACTGCTGATCTACATCAAGATGCAGGAGTTCTTGGTGTGGTTGTTCCCAACACTCAACAAGTTCCCCAAGAACCAACGCCTGGTGATGGCTCAACAAATAAGCAACAGCGCACTGGATAGTCTGCGCATGATCCTGCGCGCTAGAAATGCTAAAACACTGCGTAAAAAAGCTGTCATACTGTTCGATCTGAACGTTGAGCTAGAAGTGCTCCGGAAACTGCTGTCTACCGCCAATGCCATCGGTTTCTTGCCCAATAAACAAACTGAGCATGGCATCACCAGGCTGATGGAGCTGGGCAAGATGTGCGGTGGCTGGATTAAAGCCGTTCAGGAGTAGTTTTGGCAGTATTGTAATCTCCTTAAGCTACCAATGTAGTAGCGTATCGGTAGGTGTTCAGATTGAATAAAGTGATATAATATATTCAACACATGTCAAAAGATACCATTGGTT
>CALCZR010000018.1 GCA_937903325.1 uncultured Candidatus Saccharibacteria bacterium | reverse complement strand
GTCGTCAGCTCGTGTCGTGAGATGTTGGGTTAAGTCCCGCAACGAGCGCAACCCTCGTGTTTAGTTGCTAACAGTTCGGCTGAGAACTCTAAACAGACTGCCTACGCAAGTAGGAGGAAGGTGAGGACGACGTCAAGTCATCATGGCCCTTACGTCCAGGGCTACACACGTGCTACAATGGGATATACAAAGAGCGGCAATACGGTGACGTGGAGCAAATCTTATAAAATATCTCCCAGTTCGGATTGTAGTCTGCAACTCGACTACATGAAGTTGGAATCGCTAGTAATCGCAAATCAGCAACGTTGCGGTGAATACGTTCTCGGGTCTTGTACACACCGCCCGTCACACCACGAGAGTTGGTTGCACCTGAAGTAGCAGGCCTAACCGTAAGGAGGGATGTTCCTAAGGTGTGATTAGCGATTGGGGTGAAGTCGTAACAAGGTATCCGTACCGGAAGGTGTGGATGGATCACCTCCTTTCTAAGGAGTTTAATTGCGAAATCTTCTCTATTGTATTTTAGTGCCCTGCACTAATTAATTTTGGACATTGAAAACTATATAGTAGAAAAAACTTTAGCAGACATAAAGAGTGCGCAAGCACAAATATGAATAAAGAGAAACGTAGTAGAAATACTACAAACAACTTCTAAGAAATTAGAGAGTTAGTACATGTTTACTTAACAATTAGGTTAAGAGAATAAGGGTGTACGGAGGATGCCTAGGTAGCAAGAGCCGAAGAAGGACGTGGTAAGCTGCGATAAGCTAAGACAAGTTGCAAACGAACGTTATAGTCTTAGATTTCCGAATGGGAAAACCTACTTGCTTGAAGAGCAAGTGCTGAGGCGGGAACCGGATGAACTGAAACATCTAAGTAATCCGAGGAAGAGAAAGTAAAAACGATTCCCTAAGTAGCGGCGAGCGAACGGGGAAGAGCCCAAACCATTGCAGTGTCAAGGATGTAGCCGTTGCTGTAATGGGGTAGAGGGATAACAGTCAGGAGAACTACAAGGTATCCGACGTTAGTCATGTAAGGTAGCAGAATGGCATGGGAAGGCCAATCGTAGAAGGTGAGAATCCTGTATGCGGTGCTTCATGACGCGTTATTGTTAATCCCAAGTAGCACCGAACACGAGGAATTTGGTGTGAATCAGCGTGGACCATATCACGTAAGGCTAAATACTCTTGCTGACCGATAGCGCATAGTACCGTGAGGGAAAGGTGAAAAGAACCCCGGGAGGGGAGTGAAATAGAATCTGAAACCGTACACTTACAAGCGGTCAGAGCCCTTTATATGGGTGATGGCGTGCCTTTTGGAGAATGATCCTGCGAGTTACGATCAATGGCAAGGTTAAGTAAACCGGAGCCGTAGGGAAACCGAGTCTGAATAGGGCGTTAAGTCGTTGGTCGTAGACGCGAAACCGGGTGATCTATACCTGTCCAGGCTGAAGCTGGGGTAAGACCTAGTGGAGGGCCGAACTCACCGCCGTTGAAAAGTTGGGAGATGAGGTAGGTATAGGGGTGAAACGCCAATCGAACCCGGAGATAGCTCGTTCTCTCCGAAATGCATTTAGGTGCAGCCTTGTTTGTTTATCTGCGGGGGTAGAGCACTGAATAGTCTAGGGGGCGTACCGCTTACCAAAACTAATCAACCTCCGAATACCGTAGATCCAGAAAACAGGAGTGAGACCATGGGTAATAAGATCCTTGGTCGAGAGGGAAACAGCCCAGACCACCAGCTAAGGTCCCAAATTATATCTAAGTGGGAAAGGAGGTGGAGATTCACAGACAACCAGGATGTTGGCTTAGAAGCAGCCATACATTTAAAGAGTGCGTAATAGCTCACTGGTCGAGAGTCTCTGCGCCGACAATGTAACGGGGCTAAGATATAAACCGAAGCTGTGGAATGTACCGTATGGTATATTGGTAGGAGAGCGTTGTGTAGGCCGGTGAAGGTGTACCGAAAGGAGCACTGGAGGTATCACAAGTGAGAATGCAGGAATGAGTAGCGAAAAAGAGGGTGAGAATCCCTCTCGCCGGAAGTCCAAGGTTTCCAGGGCAATGCTTGTCATCCCTGGGGAAGTCGGGACCTAAGTTGAGGCTTATAAGCGTAGGCGAATGGAAAGTAGGTTAATATTCCTACACCAGTTATGTATTGTGATGGAGGGACGCAGAAGGGTAGATACGCTGGGCGACGGTTGTCCCAGTGCAAGCATGTAGGGTGGCCAGATAGGAAAATCCGTTTGGCTATATCTGAGGTGTGATGCGGAGCACGTAAGTGCAGAAGGTATTGATCCCACGCTGCCAAGAAAAGCTTCTAACGTTAAGACATAACTGCCCGTACTGTAAACCGACACAGGTGGACAGCGTGAGAAACGTAAGGCGGACAGGCTAACTCTCGCTAAGGAACTCTGCAAAATGGCCCCGTAACTTCGGGAGAAGGGGTGCCTTTGATGGTGATGGTTCACGCAACCTGAGCTGTCGGAGGCCGCAGTGAAAAGACTCAAGCGACTGTTTAACAAAAACACAGGTCTATGCTAAGCTGAAAGGCGATGTATATGGGCTGACACCTGCCCAGTGCCGGAAGGTTAAGAGGAGGAGTGAGAGCTCCGAATTGAAGCCCCGGTGAACGGCGGCCGTAACTATAACGGTCCTAAGGTAGCGAAATTCCTTGTCGGGTAAGTTCCGACCTGCACGAATGGTGTAACGATTTGAGTGCTGTCTTGGCGGGAGGCCTGGTGAAGTTGTATTATGGGTGAAGATACCCATTACCTGCAGCAGGACGGAAAGACCCCATGGAGCTTTACTGTAGCTTGGTATTGGGTCTTGATGCTGTGTGTATAGGATAGTTGGGAGACTTTGATTGTAGGCCGCTAGGTTTACATGAGTCGTTGGTGGAATACCAACCACGCAGTATTGGGATTCTAATCTGGTGTGTGTAACACCGGAGACAGTGCTAGGTGGGCAGTTTGACTGGGGCGGTCGCCTCCGAAAGAGTAACGGAGGCGCTCAAAGGTTCCCTCAGGTTGGATGGAAATCAACCGCAGAGTGCAAAGGCATAAGGGAGCTTGACTGCGAGACTGACAGGTCGAGCAGGTGCGAAAGCAGGACTTAGTGATCCGGCGATTCCGAATGGAAGGGTCGTCGCTCAACGGATAAAAGCTACCCTGGGGATAACAGGCTGATCCTACCCGAGAGTCCATATCGACGGTAGGGTTTGGCACCTCGATGTCGGCTCATCTTATCCTGGGGCTGGAGAAGGTCCCAAGGGTTGGGCTGTTCGCCCATTAAAAAGGTACGTGAGCTGGGTTCAGAACGTCGTGAGACAGTTCGGTCCCTATCCGCTGCAGGCGCTAGAGTATTGCGGAGATCTGCCCTTAGTACGAGAGGACCGGGGTGGACAAACCTCTGATGTATCAGTTGTCACGCCAGTGGCATAGCTGGGTAGTCACGTTTGGAATGGATAATCGCTGAAAGCATCTAAGTGAGAAACCAACTTCAAGATAAATACTCTGTAACTTTAAGTTAATAAGTCACCTTCGAGACTAGGAGGTTGATAGGCTGGGGGTGTAAGGGACGTAAGTTCTTTAGCTGACCAGTACTAATTAGACGAATGCTTATCCTAATTAAATTGCTAATAACTACTATATAGTTTTGATTGTCTAAAGACAATACTTTAGCTTGGTGAAAATAGCTAGGGGGGTACACCTGGTCCCATTCCGAACCCAGAAGTTAAGTCCCTATACGCCGAAAGTACTTGGAGAGTAGTCTCCTGGGAGGATAGGTATTTGCCAAGCAAACAAAAACACTTGGATTGGCGTAAGCCAGTCCATCTGTTTATTAAAATCTAATATTTATTACTCAGTTTTTAATTAAGATTATTGTTTAATGGGTTTTTACTGTTAACTATTAATTCTTAACTATTAACTAAATGTAGTGTTCCCTGATAGCTCAGTTGGTAGAGCACACGGCTGTTAACCGTGTTGTCACAGGTTCGAGTCCTGTTCGGGGAGCCATTTTTATTTTTTGGAAGATTTAGTTTTTCTGCAGAATACTAGTATTTAATATTAATGATTCAGGTAGATTGGCTAAGGCCAGTTTTTTTTGTTTTTTGAAAGAAAAAAGAGCTACAAACTCAGCTCTTAAAATTTTTAACTATTCATTTTTAATTATTTTTAAAGTTCTGGAATTTTTTCAACAGTATTTTGTTTTTTTAGTTCAATAGCATCATCATATATTTTTGTCGTTTTAATATCTGAGTGGCGTAAAAAGTCTTGAACATCACTAATACTTATATTATTGTCTGAAAGAAGCATTTCTGTAGCTATAGCATGCCTGAAAAAATGGGCAGAAATATCTTTTCGTAGAATTTTTTTTGCAATGTTTTTTAGCATAAAATTTAAACTATTAGCAGTTAATTTACTATTTTTCTCAAAAAATGCCGGAAAAACATAGTAATCAGAAATTTCTTTATCTTTTATATTAAAATTATACTGAATATTTTGTTTGTATTCTAAAATCTCAATTGCTAATTTTTTTAATATCTAAATCATTATTGATATTTGAACCATTTGGACTACACGCTACAAGACCTAATAGTATATATATATATATATTCATAATAAATTCCTCATAATATTAAATTACCATGTTATCGGAATAATGTATAGGTTCTTGATAAATTTTACTAAAAATTAATAAGTTTATAATTTGATCATTTAGTATGACAATTCGT
>CALCZR010000017.1 GCA_937903325.1 uncultured Candidatus Saccharibacteria bacterium | reverse complement strand
CTTGTCTACGCTCTTTTGGTTGAACATTTCAGGCCATAGCAGACTGCCCTTGGTAGTACGCGGGTCTACCCAGCCGATGCTGGTCTTAGCTCTCGGCGCTTCGAACTCCATGGGTATGCACAGGTGTTCAAAACTGCCAACGTCTGCCAAAATGTGGCCTGTCAAATCGTCCTCATGGAGCCGCTGCATGACTACAACGGTCCGAGCGCCGCGAGATTCGCCCCGAGTGGACAGCGTACGGTCAAACCAGCTCAAAGCCGCCTTGCGCTCGGCATCTGAATCTGCCTGCATAGCGCTGTGCGGATCATCGATGAGCTTACGGTCTGGGTGTTCGCCGGTGGCCCGACCGCCAACGGAGGTGGCCATTCGCCACCCACCGCTAGTCAACTCGTACTTTGTCTTTTGGTCTGAGCCCGACTTAACCGCCACCTCAGAACCCCAACGTTCCTGGTACCAGTCGGAGGTGATAATGTCGCGGGTCTTCATGGCATCGCGGATGGCCAAGTCCGCACCATACGACGCGCCCATGTACCGTAGTGTTGGATTTTCTAGCCACTCCCATGCCGGCCACATAACTGAGACCAGGATGGACTTCATACAGCCTGGGGGAATATTTACCAACAGGTTCTGAATCTCGCCGGTACTGACAGCCTCTAGGTGCTCGGCAATGGCATGCAGATGCCAGTTGTCCCTGAACTCCACGCCAGGCTCAATAATACCAAAGGCATGTTTAGTGAACCCAATCAGAGACGCCTCCGCCTCGCGGTAAGCCTTTTCGCGCTTAATGGCGTCAATGAGGATAGCAGGGGTTACTGCACTCACCGGCGCTTAATCCTTAGCTTGCTGCGCTTTGTCCAGCAGCTCAAGCAGCGTGTCAAGTTCGGAGCAGCTCAGCGCGGAGAGCTGACTCTGGTCGATCTTAATGGCGGAGCCCGCCGGGCCTGAGACCTCCAGTTTACTCGGCACCTTGGCCATGGTGTACTCAAGAATAGCCTTACTGGCGGAGATGCGGTCTTTTGGCGCAGCAAAAGGGTTGACACTGATCCGGCGGAGGATGTCTAGTGGATGCTGGTTGTCATCCAGCTCCATCAAGTACTTGGCCTGCAGCCGCACGCCGTCCGGAGACAGCGGGTCCACAAGCTTACCGCCTACCGCCTCCATGTACTGGAGGTAGGTGCGGTTAGTGTCCTCAAAATTAGGGAGCTTTGTATCTTTGAACTTGACGTCGGGGTCTTCGGGATCGTATTCCATTTCTGGCCTCTCAGCGCCTAGCACGGCGCTCTAAGTTCACTATATTCGCATTATATAGTCTCTCATACCGCGGACTACGTACTAAGTAACCTTGTTTCGGGCTTGTAGTCATACGTCATATGACGTTGTACTAGGCACGCCGACGAAAAATATATTCTGCTGGGAAAATTAAAGCGCTGTTATTTTGTTTTAATATGCCTATGTTTAAGCCTATATACTGTATATTGTTGACTAGCTGACTGATGACTATATATAGTCTGTAAGTAGCTGATTTCAATACTCTATTTTTCACCCGCTGTTGCGCTGCCTGACTACATGCGTCTGTGTATAAATACTTTCTTAGCGGCGAGCGCTACCTCTATAATTTCTGCGTCCGTTAGGCCTCCGTGCCCTGCTCTTGGCTCTCTGTTGCACAAGTACTTTCTTGGCACTCTGTACCTTGCTCTTGGCTCTCTGTACCCTGCTCTCAGCACTTAGTTGCGCAAGCACTTTCTCAGCCCTTAAAAATTCTATATTTGCGGAGTGACGGCTAGCGGCCTCCTTCTCCCCTCTCGAAAGGGGTCCTCCCGGGCCCAAGGTGCTGAGTGGCTATATAGCCAGGTGCCCACATAGGTGGAGCCTACCCACCCAGAGCCTGGCCCTATATCGCTTGCCAGCCATATAGCCAGGTGCTTATATAGGTAGAACCTACCCACTTAGAGCCCGGCCCTATGTCACTACCTGGCCACATAGCCATATGCCCCTATAGACAAGACCTACCCACCCAGAGCCTGGCTCTATGTTACCATCCAACTATATTCCAAGATCTTAGTACTCTGATATACCAACTAAATATTCAGAACGACTGTTCAAAATATTCAAAAAGAATATCCTTTTGTCATTTCACACTGTGGTATGACACTCCACATTGTGAAATGACCAGGATTGGCTGTGTTGAGTTTAAATTTCGTCCGAGTATGAACATAAAGGCCTGCCCTCAAAACTCGACACGGACCCATTAAACTCGTTCTGGGACGTTCTTCGTACTGAGCAACTTTGTTTCATACTGCGCATCATTGTCTTTTCTAATCAAAATTGAGTTAAGTATGCTTTACTTCTTTGATGAAAAGACTATAATGAACACATGAACTGAACGACAGCAGCAAGTCAGACAGTTCACTGGTCGACAGGTGGTTGACCAGTAGTTGATCTTTCACAATCTAACTAGTGAGGTATTTATCATGGCACGTGCTAAGAAGTCGTCTGTTGCTCCGGTTAAAGTTGAGACCATTGTTTCCGAAGTGGTTGGCGAGATGGAAGTTACCACCGAGCTGGCCCCGGTTGAAGTCGAGACCGAAGCTACTCCGGAAGTCGAGACCGAAGCTACTCCGGAAGTGGTTGAAACCCCGGAAGTGGTTGAAACCCCGGAAGTGGTTGAAACCCCGGAAGTGGTTGAAACCAGTCTGCCGAGCATGCTTGACCAAGTCTCAGCACTTAGTGCTAAGACCGAAGTCAAGAAAGCTAAGTCCACCAAGAATGAGAACGTCTGGGGCAATGTCAAGATGTTGTTTGATGCCGGCAAGACAAACAAAGAAACGCTGGCTGAAATTCATGAGATGTATGGCAACGAACAAACGACGTACGCTTGTATTGCCTGGTATCGTAACAAGTACAACAAGATCGCCAAGTCTGACAAAATGACTGTTGAGCAGCTGCTCAACCAAATTGGTTGTCAGTTCGGACAGGATCAGAACTGGGTGGCAGCTCAATTGAGTAAGGTCTAACCTTCAAAAAGCCGAGAACTTAGTTCTCGGCTTTTTTATTTCCTGTCAACTGAGAATGATTATCATCAATGTTCAGAGCGCCCAGTGCTTAGAAGGCCCAATTTTGGCATATAGCGTTTTGAGCTCAACTTGGTTTGATATAGACAGAAAAATCCAAGGTTCAAATGGTTTGAAAACTGCCGGAGGAACACCTGTGCTTGAGCCTGGCCCTGAGTGCTTGGCGCTTAGTACGCCGCCGGACGTCCGAAAACGACCGAAAACGAAGCCGCTATAACGCATTTTGTGGTTCTATCGACGTCGCACGTCGCACGAGGATGCGTGTCGATAGCTGTTTGTACGTATCGAAACGAACAAACTTTCGCGGCCAGTCGTTAGAAGGCAGCCAATAGCGGCAGAAAATATAAGGTAGAACTCGGCACTCGGCACTTAGCACAAAATAATTATTTTGACTGCTCTCAGTACGCCGTTGTACTTAGCAGTACGTTGTCATTTTCTTAGTTAATCGGCATAAAAATTAGTCAAAGCTATGAACCAGGCTCTCGGCTGTCGGCACTTCGTCGGGGATGAATCTGTGGGAGAGCGTAAGCGTATGTTTTATAAAATCTATTATTTCTTAAATAGTCATTAGTCAACTAGGCAATATATATATTATACTCTTGAACTAATTATAGTTTGAAAGGATATGCACGGACGAACAACTCGCGTTTTAAGAAAAAAGTTTTTTCGATTTCTGACGACTGACAGCGATTTTTACTCCATAATATACTGATTTTAAAAGACTTTTTTTTCTCAAATAGTCGTTGCTGTCATAATACAATGGCATGCCTTAAAAATCAACGACTTACGCGAACGCGCAAAAGAATGACATTCGCGTGTATTTTGCACAATTTCGCACATTTCTAGGCTAAAACGGACCATTCCGAGCCCTAAGTGCCAAGTGCCAAGTGCCAAGTGCCAAGAGCTCAGCACAGAGCACACCAAACGAATAACTAAAACGAATATGTCTAACGAATAGCATTCGATTTAAATATTCTCTCCGCATACTTCCGAGAGCCGAGAGCCGAGAGCCGAGAGCCGAGACACAAGTGGTCTCCTCCGCTAAATACGAGAGCCGAGACACAAGTGGTCTCCTCCGCTAAATACGAGAGCCGAGACACATCCGATCCTCCCCATTAAGCACG
>CALCZR010000016.1 GCA_937903325.1 uncultured Candidatus Saccharibacteria bacterium | reverse complement strand
CGCTTTCTTTAAAGGATGGCTGCTTCTAAGCCAACCTCCTGGTTGTTTTGGTCTCTTCACTTCCTTTCCCACTTAGTGATAATTTAGGGACCTTAGACGGTGGTCTGGGCTGTTTCCCTCTCGACAACGGACCTTAGCACCCGCTGTCTGCCTGCCAGACTGTACTCGTTGGTATTTGGAGTTTGTTAAGGTTTGGTAAGTCTTTTGGACCCCCTAGCCTTGACAGTGCTCTACCCCCAACGGTAATCATCTGACGCCCTACCTAAATAGATTTCGCAGAGAACCAGCTATATCTAGATTTGTTTAGTCTTTCACCCCTAATCACAGCTCATCCCGTAACTTTGCAACGTTAATGAGTTCGGTCCTCCAGTAAGTGTTACCTCACCTTCAACCTGGCCATGACTAGCTCATCTAGTTTCGGGTCTAATTCGCTGTACTATGGTCGCCCTGTTAGGACTCGCTTTCGCTACGCCTACACCTTACGGCTTAAGCTTGCACAACAAAATTAACTCGCCGACCCATTATACAAAAGGTACGCTATCACTCCCTAATGGAGCTCTAACTGCTTGTAGGCATTCGATTTCAGTATCTATTTCACTCCCCTTATCGGGGTTCTTTTCACCTTTCCCTCACGGTACTAGTTCACTATCGGTCGTAGAAGAGTACTTAGGCTTGGATGAACTGGTCCACCCATGTTCAGACAGGATTTCACGTGTCCCGCCCTACTCGAGTCTTAACATTTACATTTGTTCATACGGGACTATCACCCACTATGGTTAAACTTTCCAGATTATTTTGATTTGTAAATGCCAAGAACTGGCCTGGTCCGCGTTCGCTCGTCACTACTAACGGAGTCTCTGTTGATGTCCTTTCCTTCAGCTAATGAGATATTTCAGTTCACTGAGTTTGCCTCATATGGCTATGTATTCACCATATGATACCTGATAAATCAGGTGGGTTTTCCCATTCGGAAATCTCCGGATCAAAGCCTATTCACAGCTCCCCGGAGCTTATCGCAGTGTATTACGTCCTTCATCGCCTTCTAGCGCCAAGGCATCCACCAAATGCTCTTATATTATTTACTTTGTTAAAACTTGAGATTACAAACGATGTATGCAGAGTTAAATCTGCACAAACAGTATCCACTCACGATATTAATTTATTTATCGCGGTGTAGTAATTAGTTTTTATTCTTTATTAACTTTTTAAACAGCTACAAACTTGCTTAAGCTTGCGTGAGGATTTTTATATAACTAATTAAAATAGCTGTCAACCGATATTTTAAAAAATCGAGATTTTTATTTAATGAACCGGAAAATTTCTAAGTTTAGCAGATACAAAACGTCATAAATTACTACTACAAATTTACGTAGTTTATTTACAACTAGGAAAGATTATATTAACAAAAAATAAAATTATACCCTTTATTGTTAATATTATTCTCCTTAAAGTTGAATATGTAGTAAACACAATATAGCTAAAATAGAAGGTTCGCGATTATGTCAAAAAATGATGATGATCCTATGAAAAAAATTCTTGCACGCCGGGCAGCTATTGCCGGGGATGGTGAAGAACTAGAAGATGACGCACCAGAAATAGAAAATTATGATCCTTTACCTGAACAAACTTCCAAGGAAAAAGAGAAAAGAGTAGAT
>CALCZR010000015.1 GCA_937903325.1 uncultured Candidatus Saccharibacteria bacterium | reverse complement strand
GCCGTTCTTAGTTGGTGGAGTGATTTGTCTGGTTAATTCCGATAACGAACGAGACTCTCAGAGTAAACTGGCTTGCGTCGTAATTCACGTTACTTCCGGCCTCTTTTCTCGACAATTCGCTTTAAGCGAAAGGAAGCGGAGAGCAATAACAGGTCTGTGATGCCCCTCGATGTTCTGGGCTACACGCGCGCTACAATGACGAGTTCAACGAGTTGCTTTCTCCTTGCCCGGAAGGGTGTGGGTAATCTTTTCAATGCTCGTCGTGATGGGGCTAGATTCTTGCAATTATTAATCTTCAACGAGGAATTTCTAGTATGTGCAGTTCATCAGACTGCGCAGAATGCGTCCCTGCCCTTTGTACACACCGCCCGTCGCACCTACCGATTGGACGATCCGGCAAGATGTTTGGAGTTGTGTCTGTTGGGCTCTCGGGCTTGACTGATGCGACGAAGCTCCTCAAACCTTATCGTCTAGAGGAAGGTGAAGTCGTAACAAGGTTTCCGTAGGTGAACCTGCGGAAGGATCATTACCACTGTATCCAATTTACTTTCGTCTGTGAACCATTTACTGTTCGCTGCGGTGGGGGCATGCTCGTCAACGCATTGAGCCTAACAACCCTTTGCGGAGCTGTGCTACTTCCCACGTGCGCAGTCTTTAATATATTTGATATATGGATTATGTAGATATACACAATATACCAATGACAACTCCAAACAACGGATATCTTGGTTCTCGTATCGATGAAGACCGAAGCGAATTTCGTTATCTAATGCGATTTGCTGTACTCGTGAATCATCAAACTGTTGAACGCACATTGCACTTCTTCTAAAGAGAAGTATCTTTGTTTGAGTGTGTGTTGACTCTACTCGGTGTTTCTGGTGTTGGCATTCGTGTCGACGCTATATAGGAACAACGGCTTGTGAGGTTTATTCTCGCGCCGAGATGTTGCTATGTGTATTGTGGAAGAGAAGGCTGGACTTGGCATTCTTGCCTCAGAATGAGACTTGGACTTTCGGGTCCTCGACTCTGGGACGAGGGTAAAAGGAGTGTTGACGTCTTGACTTGTTGGAAGCATTCACGTGTGCCGTCTCGCTCATGGCGCCAGTGCCTCAAAGAATATGTAAAGTGCTTCATCACTTGCTGCTTCACATCAGTTCACGATGGTTGTTTTGGCTGGTCGATGGCGACATTGACAGCCCTCTGCGGAGACAATGTCGGGATGTGATTTAATGGTCTTTTCGGAGAACTTTGAATCGCAAATGTCCCGTTATTCTTGGCGTGAGGGTGGCCCTCAACAACTAAAGTGGCGTGAAAGTCACAAATGATGAACCCCACACAACAATCACACCTCAAATCAAGGAAGGCTACCGGCTGGACTGAAGCATCTTATTAAGCCGAGGAAAAGAAAATAACAATGATTCCCCAAGTAACTGCGAGTGAACAGGGAAAAGCTCAAACTTGAAATCTCCCTAAAAAAGAGAATTGTAGTCTGCAGGTGTTTGTGCAGCCATAGCGAGGAGAGGAAGTGTTCCTGGAAAGGGCCGCCAGAGTGAGTGATAGCCTCGTACTTCTCCTGTTGCCGTGTCGTACGCACGAATGTCCTTAGAGTCGAGTTGTTTGGGATTGCAGCTCTAAGTGGGTGGTAAGTTCCATCTAAAGCTAAATACGGACGAGAGACCGATAGCGAACAAGTACCGTGAGGGAAAGATGAAAAGAACCCTGAAGAGGGAGTCAAAAGAACTTGAAATTGTTTGGAGGGTAACCGTTTTTGAGCAGTGTGGGGGAGGTCTGTTGCCCGGTATTTTCTGCCGGGTGATGCAGGTCTCATTCCCAGTTCGTGTGGATTTGACTCGGGCAAAAGTGCGAGGGAGAAGGTAGTCGAGCAATCGATGTTATAGCTCTCTCGATGTCTTGTCTGTGGTTGGATCGAGGAATTTATTCTGAACGGAGCATCTGCCGGCTTGCCGTGCCGCTCCGTAAAGACACGGACGAAATGCTCAAAATCACCCCGTCTTGAAACACGGACCAAGGAGTGCAACGTACATGTGAGTCTTTGGGACTTGAAACACCCCAGGGCGCAAGGAAACTGAATGAGGTGGGATTCCCCTGAAAAGGATGCACCATCGACCAATCCGGAGCTTCGGCGACGGGTTTGAGTATGAACATGTACGCTGCGACCCGAAAGATGGTGAACTATGCCCGAGTAGGGTGAAGTCAGGGGAAACCCTGATGGAGGCTCGAAGCGGTTCTGACGTGCAAATCGATCGTCAAACTTGGGTATAGGGGCGAAAGACTAATCGAACCATCTAGTAGCTGGTTCCTCCCGAAATTTCCCTTAGGATAGCTGGGGCTGACAAAAAGTAGTTGCATCTGGTAAAGCGAATGATTAAAGAATTCGGGGGCGCAATGCCCTTGGTCTGTTCTCAAACTTTGAATGGGTGCGACGTGCGTAGTTGTTTAATTAAACTCGCACTGCGAATACTGAGCCCTAAGCGGAGTTATTCTGGTAAGCAGAAGGACTGATGCGGGATGAACCGATCACGTCGTTAAAGTGTCAAACTCTCCGCTCATCAGACCCCATAAACGGCGTGGGTGAATTTAGACAGTAGGGCCGTGGCCATGGAAGTCGGCATCGGCTAAGTAGTGTGTAACAACTAACCTACCGAATTCACCTGCCCGGAAAAAGGATGACGCTGAAGCGGGGGACTTATACGACGTTTACACATGTATTTCACTACCATGTGTAAAGTAGGGAGGCGTGGACACTACGCTTTGAAGCGCGAGATTGTGAGATCGCGTGGAGCAGTGTCTAGTGCAGATCTTGGTGGAAGTAGCAACTATTCAAGTGTAATCCTTGAAGACTGAAGTGGAAAAAGGTTCCGTGTGAACAGCGATTGGACACGGGTGAGTCGCTCCTAAGCCGTAGGCTAATGCTCTCGAATGTCGACTTGCCGCACTTGTGTGGCTCGTCGCGTCCGTGCGAAAGGGAATCAGGTTAATATTCCTGAACGGCGTCAATTTGGCGGAAGACGTGCGGCAACGCAACGAGACTGGGACACAGCTGGATGGGAACCGAGAAGAGTCCTCTTTTCTTTTTAACGACTTTTGCTTGCATCCCAGGAATTCCTTTGCGGAGAGAATGGGTCGAGCAGTCGGCAAAGCATGTTCATTTTGAGCATGTTCGGTCATCTCATCACGCTCCTTGAAAATCCCAGGGTCACACCTGTAAAAAGGTTCTTCCGACGCGCCGGCGTACTCAAAACCGCCTCAGGTTTCCAAGGTGAAAAGCCTCTAGTGCATAGAAGAATGTGGGTAAAGGAATTCGGCAAAATAGATTCGTAACTTTGGGAAAAGAATTGGCTCTGAAGAATGGGTGAGAGGGGGGCATCTTGACGCCTCGTGGACCGGTCAGACTTGGGGACGCAAGTTCCTGGGAACGACTGGACTGCTTGGCAACGATTTGTCCTTCCAACGTTTGCCTCTCACGACAAACATTCGATTCAGAACTGGTACGAACACGGAGAATCCGACTGTTTAATTAAAACAAAGCATTGTGACGGTGCGTAAGCATGTAGACACAATGTGATTTCTGCCCAGTGCTCTGAATGTAAAGGTGAAGGAATTCAAACAAGCGCGGGTAAACGGCGGGAGTAACTATGACTCTCTTAAGGTAGCCAAATGCCTCGTCATCTAATTAGTGACGCGCACGAATGGATTAATGAGATTCTCACTGTCTCTACCCACCATCTAGCGAAACCACAGCCAAGGGAACGGGCTTGGAAAAGAAAGCGGGGAAAGAAGACCCTGTTGAGCTTGACTCTAGTCTGCTTCTGTGAAAAGACTTTGGGGGTGTAGCGTAAGGAGGAGCTTTGCGGCGAACTTGAAACACTCCTACCTCGAACGTCTTTTTACTTCGGGCGTCACATGGAGATAGTCCTTTAACCGGGGCTGTTATTCGAATCAAATCTAAGGTGCTTGCACCTCGGACGATCCAAGCGTCCAACAAAAGCAGGTGGGGAGTTTGACTGGGGCGGTACATCTGCGAAAAAATAGCGCAGGTGAACCAAGGCGGGCTCAGTGAGAAGGGAAATCTCACGTAGAGCTAAAGGGCAAAAGCCCGCTTGATTTAGTCTTTCAGTGTGAGAACAAACAAGGAAACTTTGTCCTATCGATCCTTTATGATTGCCCAGAACCTGGGCCTAGAGGTGTCAGAAAAGTTACCACAGGGATAACTGGCTTGTGGCTGCCAAGCGTCCAAAGCGACGTAGCTTTTTGATCCTTCGATGTCGGCTCTTCTCATCATTCCGTTGCAGAAGGCGGAAAGTGTCAGATTGTTCACCTGTAAAAGAGGAACGTGAGCTGGGTTTAGACCGTCGTGGTATGTTTAACTTTGTGTGGTGTTGATGTGTATGTCAAACTGACTCGTAGGGAACAGAGACAGGTTAGTTTTACCCTACTTTCGAGTGGATTTCTTGACTCGACACGGAGGTAGTACGAGAGGAACTGTCCGTGGGCGCATTTGGTTCGTGCTTTCGCTGAACAGCGAGTGGGCAGATGCTACGCGCTCTGCGATAAAAACTGAAGGCCTCTAAAGTTTGAATCGCACGAGAAAATGGAAGTCAACGTTGCACTCTTTGTCCAGACGCAAAAATATTCGTGTGCTATATGGTGTTTCCCGCTCGCTCGGCTCACGCCGGGGCGACGGGGGTACGTATTACATTTTGGAAGCGAGCAACTCCGCGATTATGAGGAGACGACTCAATGTGGTTGGCTCACTGTAAGTGGTCGAGATATTTTTATATCGAGTCATTGAGGTGCGGCTTTAACCGGCTATCGGAACTGTTTTTATACTCCCAACTGGGTTGGGACTCTGGTTGTTGTTGGAGGTTGGTGTGGTGGCGTCGAAAGGCGCCGCTGCATTCTGCCTCCCATTTCCCTCATAGTTTACGAGGGATACTTTGACGTTCATATCCTCAAGGGTCCACCAGGTCTCTTCTCGAACCCTGAAGTTAAGCTTGAGAGAGTGCACGGAGTAGTCACGTGGGAGACCAGTGGTGAAATGTGCATGACGTCAAATTCTCTGTTTTTCCCATCTGTTGATGGGACTCATTACATATATAGGTGTAGGCGGACAGCGCACTATGTGTGCTCACGACGACTTGCCTGTGCGGGTTGGTTGGCAGACTCTGCGTGGTGCAAGAGGTGGAGGCGTGCTGTGGGAAAGGCGCGTCTCGAGAAGCCTCTGCAGAGTCTGGGAGGGACAGGTTGACGCCCATATGGCGCGCCTCAAGACCTCTGTGGGAGACTTGGTGGTTTTTTCAAAATTTCACCAAGTCTGGGAGACATAGGAAGGGGGTAGGGGCGTCTATATGTGACTTGCGTCCCATATGGCCGCATACTTGACGAGTTGGAGTCGAGACTTGGCTTTGATGAAGGAGGAATAGGTGGCTACTCATGTGGCGCCTCTCTGCAGTCTAAGTCGAGTTTGAGACTTGGCGAGTTGAGTTGAGACCTGCATCCCATATGGCCGTACCTGGCGAGACTTGGCTGCGATGGGGCGTGGTTGAGACTTGGCGAGATGAGGAACAGGTGTATAGGCACCTCAAGACCTCTGCACAGCCAAGTCGAGACTTGCTTCCCATATGGCCGCACATACTTGGCGAGACTTGGCTCGTTATGGGGAGCAGGTGTCGTCTACTCTTATGTGGTGGAGGAAGACATTGCTGTGAAGCAGAGTCGTGGCGAGTTGAGTCATGACTTGGCGCAAGAGGAACAGGTGCCGTGAAGGCGCCTCAAGACCTCTGAGTCGAGACTGACTCGGGTCCCAACCTGCATCCCATATGGCCGCAGTCTTGGCGAGACTTGGCGAGACTTGGCTATATCCCTCAACCAACAAGCAGAGGGACACTTTGTGAGACTTGGCGGACACTTGGCGCAAGCTAGGTAGATGCCTGGAAGCTAGTCTGGGTGAGTGCGTCCCATATGGGACTTGTCGTGACTCGGCACGACCACGACTCAACGAGACAAGGCCAACCAATGGCCCAACGCCCAAATCCCTCACCCACCATGTGTAGAGGGACTCTAGTAACGTAGAATGCCACATGCGCGTGAGCCACCACGCCAAAAGTGAGCCAGGAACCATCAGTCAAAGGTAACGCGAGTCGGACCTGCCCCATGGCCACTTGCGAGTTTGGCGAATCGGAGACAGCCATTCGCTAGATAATGACGAGTAGTTTGCGAAACACCCCGGGTTCACCATGTTTGGACGCGAACTGATCGATCTGGTGGCGAAAGAGTTGGAGCGGCGGAGGCGCGAGAACTTTTTTGTCCCAAGCCCGATCCAGGGTACGGATTGACC
>CALCZR010000014.1 GCA_937903325.1 uncultured Candidatus Saccharibacteria bacterium | reverse complement strand
GATGGTACAGCAGAAGTGCTATCTGTGCAGAAACCTACCCTACGGGTAAAGTCTTGCACAATAACCTACACTACAAGTCAAGAACAAAAGTCAAGAACGTTCACCCTTGGTTGACTACTTTGTTAAAATAGACTGATTACAAGAACAAAGAGAAGAGAAGTGGTTGACTTGCTTTATACAGATATATAGTGCAAATACTGGGAAGCAAAGCACGACACGCTGTTGAACTTGTGAGCCGGAGGCGAATGCCTTATTTGTTTATTTTGTTCTATCTCTGTTCATATATATGTTTGTAGGAGCCGTTCTCCTACTAAGACGATGGAGCAAATCTCCTACTAAGACGATGGAGCATTTCTCCGTATGAAGACCTTATCAATATTTATCTTCACTAAATGCGTATAAAGGTATTGACAAACTGGTGTTCATGTGCTGTAATATAGTCTTGATAGATGAAAGAGAGATTTATGGATTATAAGCTTTGTACAGTAGAAGAATTGGCTGAGTTTGTCATTGTCAGCCCAGTATCACGAATTACACAACAACTTGGTCACTACAGACGAAAAGGGAATGAAGAGATGGTTGCTAAGATTCTTGAAGCACGTAGGCTTGCCAAGAAAAAGAAACTTGAAGCACAACTGGAGGCCATGCAATGAAGGTTGTTGTTAATTTGGATGCAAAGACTTCAGACACATTCAACCACCTTAGAGGTGAAGTAAGTATTGGTGCCTTTGCTGCAGCATGTATCAAACAACAATTAGAGTTCCTAAAGGGGAAGGTAGATGACGAAAACTATAAGTCAGTTCGAGCTGACGAAGTACATACTTGAAAACGTAAATATTGACAACAGTGGCTTGGACATGAAAGAATATATCACACTCGTACAACTAAGCCACCACCTTAACTCAAACACACTGCAATGCAATCCTTCTAAACTTACTTTAAGCAAAGAGTCTTGTATGCATGAACGCACTGTTACAGAGGCTACTAATGGGTTACGTGACAAAGGATTCATTACTTGGGTGCAAGGAGGTCTTCAAGGTAAGCGCAGGAAGCCAAACGACTACACACTGAACTTCGAGAAGATTTACTCTTGTGTAAAAACGCCTTGGGAGCCAACTAAAGTAGATAACAAAATTCCTGCTCCTATTGTGGAGAAAGTTATACAAGAGAGTTTTGACGAAGAACTAGATTGTCCGTTTTGAGGTGTGCTATGAATGACTGCCTGAAGAAGTCTTTGGATAACCTCCCTGCCGCTTGGAAAGTGTTTCAGCAGCACAAAGAAACAGCGAAGACGCTGCATAGTTAAGATAGGAATAGTATGTGCCTACTATACGGATTGCTGATCTGGATAAGATTCAGAGGAAAAATTGCCGTAATCTTTCAGCCTTTTCCACATGTGGTAGTATTCACGAGTAAAGGAGTAATACATGCTACAAACAGAACAGGAAGGTGGAAGATAGAGAGAATGCGACAGAGTTTAGTAGCTAAGTGGCTTTACTTGCCACAGAAACAGCCCTAGAAGCGACGATCTGTGACCTAGGTAGGCAAGGGTAGCTTGATAGGGCTAAAACAGCTTAGAAACGATTTGTGAGGAATGTATGAAAGGGTTTAATGATGAAGCATCTAGCTATCCTTGTGTTTCTGCTGATTAATTGCCAGGCTGCTATTGCATCAGAAGCGCTTCATCGAGACAGAGGACTTCTTCGTCCGAAATACGGACGAAGCCCGACAGATGGGCTTCACGGCCCCGAATGGCCTGATCCTGCTCACCGAATCGGGCTACCTGATGCTGGTCAAGAGCTTCACCGACGATCTGGCATGGGAGGTTCAGCGCAAGCTGGTCAACAGCTATTTCCGAGTGAGGGAAGCGGTGATCGACCTGACTACGGCCCTTGCCGACCCCGCCAAGCTGCGAACGGCGCTGCTGGCCTACACCGAGAAGGTTATGTTACTGGAAGAAAAGGTGCAGG
>CALCZR010000013.1 GCA_937903325.1 uncultured Candidatus Saccharibacteria bacterium | reverse complement strand
TTTGTGATAGGTGTGGCTTTACTTTACGGAGGATACTAAGCAATTCTTTAGACTTAATCTCTCTGTTAGTTAATACCTTATTTCCATCACCATCAACTTTTGGTTTACGACCTGCAATGTTGATATTTGGATCAACTTTTCCATCCGGGGTTGTTTTCTTAAACATTACTTCTCCAATTTGAAAACGCAAAAGCCTCCAAGCCTTACGGCTGGAAGCTAAAATAATAAACGGTTACGCTCTCCGTTATGTCTTTCACAGAAAACATCGCTTTAAGTCTGTCTGCATTACGTGCAAAAATCGGAGTTTCTACAATTTTACTTCGGCATGACACTCACTCACTCACGAAGAATTTCCCATCCCGCAATTAAATAATAAATAGTATGCATCACCGTTATTTACTCTTCGAGACACTTTCGAATAAGTTCCCCGAATTCTCTATAACTTACTTCACAGGAATTTGTGAAGATGATACAACGGGTTTCTCCTTTTGAATGCATCCTGAATTGTTCCTGTACACGTTTTTCCTCGTGTCGCAAGTTTCGTTCATGTTCTGCACTGCATACCATTCGATTTGTCTCGTCACTGGTGCGGTGCATGCTGTCAATGAAAGGCACAAAGGCAGGATGAAAATTGCCGTCAAAAATGTGCCTAGTTTCATGTCCGAGTACTGCATCTGGTGTTCCTCCTATTTGTAATCCTAGTATTTGCCCTGCTCCAATTGTAAGGGGAGCAATTACTATACGTTTTTCATAAAACGCACAAGCTGCGGCCTGAACAACTACAGGGGCTAACAGGTGATCCACTATAGTACTCCCTTCTAGGAGGCATGAAACACCCGGTAATTGAGAGTCAATAAAAGTCACTTCTGCGCTATTTCTTAGCGGCATAGGGGTAAAACTCCCTATATATCCAAAGGCTACATTGTAGCAGAAAATCAAGGCGAATATCAACTTTCTCACAGACTCTCCTATTTTGACTTGGTTGTGGGAGTCGGGCTCGAACCGCAATCTTCTGCTTATGAGGCAGACGAGATACCAACTTCTCCATCCCGCAATTAAACTGGCACGCCCTGAGAGATTCGAACTCCCGACTCTTTCCTTCGTAGGGAAATACTCTGATTCCGCTGAGTTAAGGACGTATAAAATCTTTTAGATTATTAAGCGTTCTAGTCGCTTGGTGGGCCGGAAGGGAATCGAACCCTTTCCGTGTTGGTTAAAAGCCAACTGTTCCGCCTTTAAACTACCGACCCTTTTAGACTTCGGTAGTATTTGGTTTACCGAAGCCAAGGGTATAACTTGTATAACACATGGCTATTTCTCCTATTAAAATAATTGTGGACTATGAGGGCATCGAACCCTCCTGCTATCTGCATTGCAAGTGCAGTGACCACTCCAAGCAGTCCCAAAGCCCGTAATAAATTAGTTGCGTACTATGCAGTCGATTTAACTTTTAGTAATACACTGTTACTCCACAGCACAATCGACAGTCTGCAGCAGGTATCAATATTTTAGCATACGCATATCACTATGGTACATTTTGCACAACTAAACTGGCTCCAAGAGAAGGGCTTGAACCTTCGACGCATGCCTTTTCAGGGCACCGCTCTACCGACTGAGCTATCTCGGAATTAAACTAAACTTGGTTGTAAGTACTGGATTTGAACCAATGACCAACGGCTTATCAAGCCGCTGCTCTACCGACTGAGCTAACTTACAATAAACTATAAGTGTATCAGAAATCACTCGGGTCTGCTACATTTTCAGCTACCCGCTTTCACGCTCTGAAGCGTATACCCACTCAAGGGTACTTTTCACATTCTACAATAAACTGGTGCCCGAGAAGGGAGTCGAACCCCTAAAATTCTGATTCTAAGTCAGACACGTATGCCTATTCCGTCACACGGGCGGTATTTCTTGTTTTTTGGCTATGACAATTTGGACAAAGAAATTGTAAGTTTTCTAATCTTCTATTATACCACAGTTGTCAAGCACGGATAAATACGTCCATCTAATCCTGTACGTGCCTTGAATAATTGTAAGGCTCCGTCAATCTTAGAGGCTGCCTCGTCTGTGTTTAACTCGTATTCATCAAGAAGTGCAGAAACCCCTATAACCTCCCATCCAAGATTTGTATAAGCTACCTCTAGCTTTCTATTTTCTAGAAGATTTCGATACAAAACAGGGTCTATAAAATCTTCTACTGTTTTACTTTTTCTTCCGCAGATAATCGTAGCATATTCCATAGAATCTCCTTATTGTGTTTGGTGCCGTTACGAGAAATCGAATCCCGGACATCTGCGTTACAAAGGCAGCGCTCTACCAACTGAGCTATAACGGCTTAATTATTTACGTATTCTTTTTGAATTTTTATTTCTTGCCCGATGTGTAGCTGTCATTGAGTGACAATTTGGACAAAGAATACGTAAGTTATCTAAATTACAATTTTCCGCATCTCCATCGATATGGTCAATTTCTGTTAGTATTGCTCCATCAATCGGATGTTTCTTATTCCACCCACACTGTTGACAACTTTCGCCATACAAAGAATAGAGATACGCTCTAATATGCTTTCTTAATTGACGTGTTTTTCCTGTCCACCCTTCGGTTTCTTTATTTAACCATCTTTTTACAAGTATACCAGACTGGAACCTGTTTTGACACAGGTTATTACAATATTTTTTGTTTTTATTAATTGGCTTTTCACAGTACAAGCAAAGTATCAATTGTATATAATCCTTTTAAAACTGGTAGCCCATATCTGGATCGAACAGATGACCCACGCCTTGTAAGGGCGGTGCTCTACCACTGAGCTAAAACGGCTAAAACTGGAGCAGGATTCGGGGTACGATCCCGAGACTTCAGCTTGGAAGGCTGTAGTTTTACCAACTAAACTAATCCTGCTTAAAACACTGATGTATTAAGCTTTATAGAAGAATTTGTACCAAGAAAAACTTACTACTATTTCTTGGCGGAGAAGGTGAGACTTGAACTCACACACCCTTATCCAGAGCCTTTCGCTTTCAAGGCGACTGCCGCTAGGCCAACTCGGCTAACTTCTCCTGTGCTTTGGCGGAAGATCAAGGAATCGAACCTTGAGGCCGAATTAGCGGCCACGGATTAGCAATCCGCTTGAATCTACCAATAATTCAAATCTTCCTTAACTTTTATATTTCTCATATAATATGGTCGGCATGATACGATTTGAACGTATGACCCTCTGCTCCCAAAGCAGTTGCGCTACCAAGCTGCGCCACACACCGTTTATTCCTTTCAAAATAAGGAGACTACTAAGGCGACCAAGTAGTCTGTTTGCAGAACTTCGCCGATATCCGTATCTTACAACGGGAATCTTACTGCTTATCCCTAATCGTCATTAGAGCCTGTCTTTCCAATGAAATTGTACACGATTGTACAATCCTACCCAACCATTTTCCTGTCTTAAAGTGAAGTAACTTTCCAAAAGGATAAAGTACAAGCACTTTATTTAAATCTACATAAGATTCTACACTAATTATTTTGGACATGAAAATTTCTGATCCTTGAAAGCAAGATGTTTTCCATTTGTAACGGCATGTACTTCTTGAGTTTCCTTATCATAAAACAGAGTTGTCCCTTTTGCTCCATTCATTGTAGCGGAATTTGAATCAAGAACACACTTGTACGAAGCAATCGAAAAACATCCTGATTTTATTGTTGTGGGAAATGAGATAAAAAAGAATAATGTTACGGTTGCGTATTATTATGAAAAGAATAGTTTGTATAAAGAATTATTACAAGTTAAGGGTGTTGATTATAAAGAT
>CALCZR010000012.1 GCA_937903325.1 uncultured Candidatus Saccharibacteria bacterium | reverse complement strand
AAAAAACCTTTATCGTAAAGATAAAGGTTTTTAAAAATAAAATAAAAACTGGCGGCGGCCTACTCTCCCGCGTTAGCAGTACCATCGGCGCTAGAGGGCTTAACTTCTGTGTTCGGAATGGGAACAGGTGAGCCCCTCTGCTAAAACCACCCTAAAGGCTTTATATAAGAGGTTAGATTTTAGTATTTAGATGTTAGACTTTCTCTAACTTCTAATTTCTTTTTTCTAACTTCTATTTTATCGATAAAAACTTTCACAAAGAGTAAACCTTTCTCCTTTCGAGTGCCATACTAGGCTATAAATCTACGGGTAATTAGTACTACTCGGCTATGACATTACTGCCTTTACACCTGTAGCCTATCAACGTCGTCATCTCCAACGACCCTTAAAAGAAGTCTCATCTCGCGGCGAGTTTCGCACTTATATGCTTTCAGTGCTTATCTCTTCCAAACATAGCTACTCAGCGGTGCACCTGGCGGTACAACTGATACACCAGAGGTTTGTTCAACACGGTCCTCTCGTACTAGAGTCAACTCCGCTCAAACTTCTAACGCCCGCAATAGATAGAGACCGAACTGTCTCACGACGTTCTGAACCCAGCTCGCGTGCCACTTTAATGGGCGAACAGCCCAACCCTTGGGACCTTCTCCAGCCCCAGGATGTGACGAGCCGACATCGAGGTGCCGAACCTCCCCGTCGATGTGAGCTCTTGGGGGAGACTAGCCTGTTATCCCCGGAGTACCTTTTATCCTATGAGCGATGGCCCTTCCATACGGAACCACCGGATCACTATGTCCTGCTTTCGCACCTGATCGACTTGTAGGTCTCACAGTCAAGCACCCTTATGCCATTACACTCTACGCACGGTTACCAAGCGTGCTGAGGGTACCTTTGAAAGCCTCCGTTACTCTTTTGGAGGCGACCACCCCAGTCAAACTACCCACCACGCAATGTCCTTCTTTCGAAGTTAGGCTCCAAGTAAACAAAGGGTGGTATTTCAACGTTGGCTCCACAAACACTAGCGTGCCTGCTTCAAAGCCTCCCACCTATCCTACACATTACTTACTCAAAGTCAATACGAAGTTATAGTAAAGGTTCACAGGGTCTTTTCGTCCCATTGCGGGTAATCGGCATCTTCACCGATACTACAATTTCACCGAGCTCGTGGCTGAGACAGTGCCCAGATCGTTACACCATTCGTGCAGGTCGGAACTTACCCGACAAGGAATTTCGCTACCTTAGGACCGTTATAGTTACGGCCGCCGTTTACTGGGGCTTCAGTCAATGCCTTCGAATTACTTCTAAGCACCTTCCTTAACCTTCCAGCACCGGGCAGGTGTCAGACCCTATACAGCATCTTTCGATTTAGCAGAGTCCTGTGTTTTTGATAAACAGTCGCCTGGGCCTCTTCACTGCGGCCAGCATTACTGCTGGCGTCTCTTCTTCCGAAGTTACGAGACTATTTTGCCTAGTTCCTTAGCCACGACTCACTCGAGCACCTTAGGATTCTCTCCTCGACCACCTGTGTCGGTTTTGGTACGGGTTGCTTCACTTCGGCTTTTCTTGGATCAGATTACACTACAGCAGCTTCGCCCGAAGGCTAGGCCTTGACTATTCCGTCAGTCTCCAGCAGCTACATCCAACCGTCCCCTTTTATTGTGAGCAAGTATGGGAATATTAACCCATTGTCCATCCACTACCCCTTTCGGGTTCGCGTTAGGTCCCGACTAACCCTCAGCTGATTAGCATGGCTGAGGAAGCCTTGGTCTTTCGGTGAGCAGGTTTCTCGCCTGCTTTATCGTTACTTATGCCTACATTTGCTTTTGTAGCCGCTCCAGCATGCCTTACGACACACCTTCTGTGCAACTACAATGCTCCCCTACCGCTTGTCTTACGACAAACCCATAGCTTCGGTAATATGCTTTATGCCCGATTATTTTCCGTGCCCGACCACTCGACCAGTGAGCTGTTACGCACTCTTTCAAGGGTGGCTGCTTCTGAGCCAACCTCCTGGCTGTCTATGCGACTCCACATCCTTTCCCACTTAGCACACGCTTCGGGACCTTAGACGACGGTCTGGGCTGTTTCCCTTTCGACGACGAAGCTTATCCCCCGCCGACTCACTGCCGGGATACGCGTCACCGGTATTCGGAGTTTGGTTGCTGTTGGTACCCGATACGGGCCCGCAAGCATCCAGTAGCTCTACCCCCGCGATGCAATCAACCGACGCTGCACCTAAATGCATTTCGGAGAGAACCAGCTATCACGGAATTTGATTGGCCTTTCACCCCTAACCACAAATCATCCCAGACGTTTTCAACCGTCACGAGTTCGGTCCTCCACGAGGTATTACCCCCGCTTCAACCTGTTCATGGCTAGCTCATCCCGTTTCGGGTCTATGACATGCTACTAATCGCCCTATTCAGACTCGGTTTCCCTACGGCTACACCTGCAACGGCTTAACCTCGCAACATATCATAACTCGCTGAATCATAATGCAAAAGGTACGTCATCAAGCTTTACAATAGCTCTCTGACTGTTTGTAAGTGTATGGTTTCAAGATCTATTTCACTCCCCTTATCGGGGTTCTTTTCATCTTTCCCTCACGGTACTTGTTCACTATCGGTCAGTAAGTAGTATTTTGCCTTGGAGGGTGGTCCCCCCAGCTTCAGACAAGGTTTCACGTGCCTCGTCCTACTCAGGATACTCTCTAGAGGATAATTATTTCGAATACAGGGTTTTCACCTTCTTTGACCGGACTTCCCAGACCGTTCTCCTATAAATGTTTTTCCTTATGAAAGTCCTACAACCCCGAGGAGCATGCTCCTTGGTTTGGGCTCTTCCGATTTCGCTCGCCGCTACTGCCGGAATCTCAATTGATTACTCTTCCTGCAGGTACTAAGATGTTTCAATTCCCTGCGTTTGCTTTCATGTAGCTACTTTACTCACTACATAATTCACACTCTTTCAAGTGTGAAGGTTTCCCCATTCGGACATCACCGGATCAAAGTCTATTTGCCGACTCCCCGATGCATTTCGCTGGCTAATACACGTCCTTCTTCGCCTCTTACTGCCAAGATATTCCCCATACACCCTTAATAGCTTTATTTTTCTTGTATGAACTAGTTTTTGAAAAAAACTAATAAAAACAAATCACGAGAGCATTACGCTCGTGACTTACATGGGTTCTCGTCTTCTATCTGATCCTGTTATGTCAATGTTAAAGAACATAAAAAATATGGATTCAAAAAATAAGAAAGGTACCAAACAAAATTTGACCGGATGAGGCTCATAAGAGCCGCTTCCTTTAAAAGGAGGTGATCCAGCCGCAGGTTCCCCTACGGCTACCTTGTTACGACTTCACC
>CALCZR010000011.1 GCA_937903325.1 uncultured Candidatus Saccharibacteria bacterium | reverse complement strand
GAGTACAGATCGTTGAAGGTCCGCAGCGCCGCCTTGCGAAAGCGCGCCGCTTCCTCTTTGAGGGCAGGTAGTCCGTTAATATCGGGGTACAAACTGGCAATTCCGTTTTGCAAAGCTTCAATTTCCGCCTGCACTCCAACGGCCGACGCCGGTAATCCGGGCACACCCATTTCCATTTTGATAAATTCGACTCCCGATGCTGCTTCTGCTTTTGAAGCAATAGCTTTCACTTCACGAATGGTTGCTTTAGAAAAATCGACAATTTGAAACTCATTTATGGTTTCATCAATCAGATGTCGTTCAATTGGTGTATTTTTCATTCTATTTTCTATTTTATGTAATGCTTGCAAATGTACACGATAATTCTTAATAAACCCACTTTTTCAGAAAAAAGATACTCTTGCTATTGTAGGTTTCAAAAAAATGTCTACCTTTGCATCCGCAATCGAGAGAGATGCGGCACTTCAGACAGTGTGTGACTGACTTGGTGAAACAAACGTAGGAGAGTTTTCCTTGACAGTGTCTGCACCCAGTATCTTACCTTAGCGGGGCTAAGGGAGCGAGAACGGATAAGACGTGGGGAGGATGGACGTCCCGCCTTTTATGGAAGTTTCGAAAAAAAACTTTTTCAAAAAAAACTTTCGAAAACATTTGGTGATTACGATAAAATCTCTTACCTTTGCATCCGCTTTCGGAAACGATGGCAAAACATAAATGAGAGTTCTTTGAAAGATTTAAGATAAACAAACAAGTAGTACAAGCCGGTGCACCGTATATAATATATATATATGGTGTACGGAAAAACAAGAACCGTCAATATTGATATTGATAGATTTGGAATCCTTGAGCAGATTATCAACTGAATAGTTGGAAAAAGATATTATTACAATGAAGAGTTTGATCCTGGCTCAGGATGAACGCTAGCTACAGGCTTAACACATGCAAGTCGAGGGGCAGCATGGTCTTAGCTTGCTAAGGCCGATGGCGACCGGCGCACGGGTGAGTAACACGTATCCAACCTGCCGTCTACTCTTGGACAGCCTTCTGAAAGGAAGATTAATACAAGATGGCATCATGAGTCCGCATGTTCACATGATTAAAGGTATTCCGGTAGACGATGGGGATGCGTTCCATTAGATAGTAGGCGGGGTAACGGCCCACCTAGTCTTCGATGGATAGGGGTTCTGAGAGGAAGGTCCCCCACATTGGAACTGAGACACGGTCCAAACTCCTACGGGAGGCAGCAGTGAGGAATATTGGTCAATGGGCGAGAGCCTGAACCAGCCAAGTAGCGTGAAGGATGACTGCCCTATGGGTTGTAAACTTCTTTTATAAAGGAATAAAGTCGGGTATGGATACCCGTTTGCATGTACCTTATGAATAAGGATCGGCTAACTCCGTGCCAGCAGCCGCGGTAATACGGAGGATCCGAGCGTTATCCGGATTTATTGGGTTTAAAGGGAGCGTAGATGGATGTTTAAGTCAGTTGTGAAAGTTTGCGGCTCAACCGTAAAATTGCAGTTGATACTGGATATCTTGAGTGCAGTTGAGGCAGGCGGAATTCGTGGTGTAGCGGTGAAATGCTTAGATATCACGAAGAACTCCGATTGCGAAGGCAGCTTACTGGATTGTAACTGACGCTGATGCTCGAAAGTGTGGGTATCAAACAGGATTAGATACCCTGGTAGTCCACACAGTAAACGATGAATACTCGCTGTTTGCGATATACAGTAAGCGGCCAAGCGAAAGCATTAAGTATTCCACCTGGGGAGTACGCCGGCAACGGTGAAACTCAAAGGAATTGACGGGGGCCC
>CALCZR010000010.1 GCA_937903325.1 uncultured Candidatus Saccharibacteria bacterium | reverse complement strand
CTTAAGCATATTAATAAGCGGAGGAAAAGAAACTAACAAGGATTCCCCTAGTAACGGCGAGTGAAGCGGGAAAAGCTCAACCTTAAAATCCCCAGGTCTAACAGCCTGGGGAGTTGTAGGCTAGAGAAGCTCTCTCAGTGTAAGCCTGGTTATAAGTCCCTTGAAACAGGACATCATAGAGGGTGAGAATCCCGTCTTTGAGTCAGAGCTACGCACATACGAGGAGTTTTCGAAGAGTCGCGTTGCTTGGGAGTGCAGCGCTAAATGGGTGGTAAAGTTCATCTAAAGCTAAATACAGGCGAGAAACCGATAGCGAACAAGTACCGTGAGGGAAAGATGAAAAGAACTTTGAAAAGAGAGTTAAAAAGTACTTGAAATGGTTACCAGGTAAGGGAAGGAAACCAGTAATTTCTTTGTGTCACTTGCTCTTCCTTCGGGGGGAGTTACTTGGCATCGAGAAGAGTCCACAGCATGTAAGATCTACGGAGAAAATGCTTAGGTTGGTGCTTGCTTTCGGGCAGGTTTAACCTTTGCGTTCTACGATGGTCTTGCATGAGGAGTGATAAACCGCCCCGAAAGGGACGATGTCCAGGGTCTGTTTGCCTCAGTGCGTAGGAGAACAAAGTTCTGCTTGTACGAAGGGTGAATACTACTTTGGAACATCAGTTGCTGGTTTCGCGTTGTGGGCGAAATGGTTTTCTTCCACCCGTCTTGAAACACGGACCAAGGAGTCTAACATATATGCGAGTATTAGGCTGACAAAGCCTGATGCGTAATGAAAGTAAAGCTGATAAAGCTAGGTAGGAATCTCGCCCTCGGGTGGGAGGCACTATCGACCGATCGTTCGCTTGCGGAAGATTTGAGTAAGAGCATATATGTTGGGACCCGAAAGATGGTGATCTATGCCTGAACAGGGTGAAGCCAGGGGAAACTCTGGTGGAAGCTCGTAGCGATACTGACGTGCAAATCGTTCGTCTGATTTGGGTATAGGGGCGAAAGACTAATCGAACCATCTAGTAGCTGGTTCCCTCCG
>CALCZR010000009.1 GCA_937903325.1 uncultured Candidatus Saccharibacteria bacterium | reverse complement strand
TTAGTATCTTTTTCGGTTCACACTTCTGCAGTGCCAGCAATGTCCCATGAGATGAATAGCGGTATGAAGCACAGCTCAAGTGATTCAGCTTCATGTGCCACACTATGTCGAACGGCTGTGTTTAGTAAAGAAGAATCCCTAGATTCTAATAATGGCGAAGAAAATGACGAACCAGTCGTACCTTTCTATGTGCTTACGGAAGGCTGGCATTTTAACGACAGCATAGTAAGCCAAGAGAGATATGCAGACTCTGTTAAACCACCACCAAAGATACCGATTTATATTCTGTACGGTGTCTTCAGAGCTTGAGAGTGTGTTTGTCCTCACGCAAACACACTTTAAGGTAATTTTGGAGTACAAATGAAAAGAAAATATCTATGGCTAATTGGCGGAGTATCTGTACTGCTTGTAGTGGTCGCTGCATATCTACTTTTCCCTGTTACGGGAGCGGAAATCGCTAATGATAAAGTATATGTCGCAGCCGAAGACGCTGGGAGAATAGACGTAATTAGCCCCAAGTCACAATCTGTCATTGCAAAGATAGAACTAGCCAATAAAGAAAATGCAGATGGAGCAATGTATATGGCACACAACGTCCAGGTTGCACCAGATGGCAAATCTGTATGGGTTACTGCAAATGCTATGGCAAATCATACTGCGAGCTTGAAGACACGTGTATTGAACAAGCTGTTCCCGACTGCGTATGCCGGTGAAGGACACAATGACGTATCTACCAGTTCTGATCAAGTCGTTGTCATCGACCCCTTAACCGATAAGATAACCAAGCGGATTGATATAGGTAGTGACCTCCACTTGGCACACGTGGTGCTTACGCCCGACAGTAGATTCGCATTGGCTACTTCACAAAACAAGGCTGAAGTGTACAAAATCGACACTAAGACGTTTACGGTTGTTGCAACCGCAAGTGCAAAGGCTAATGCAGGGCCGCACGGTCTGCGTGTATCTCCTGACGGCAAATACGCTTATGTTGCGTTGATGGGAGATAAAAGTATCGGCAAGCTGAGCCTCTCGACCTTTACATTCGAGTATATTCCGCTTAACGGAACTCCTGTTCAGACTGGCGTGACCGCAAATGGCAAGTATGCTCTAGCGTCAGTCTTCACCAGCAAGAGTGTCGCTATCGTAGATACTTCGAGTGGCAAGGTACGCTATGCACCCCTACCAAATGAATCAAAAGGACCCCTGCAGCTGTATCCATCGCCTGACTCCCGCTATGCGTACGTCGCCGACCAGGGTAATGACTTCGGTCAACCAGCTGGAAACAACTTATACAAAGTGGACTTGGAACAAGCAAAGACAACTCAAACTATTCCAGTCGGCAGTGCTCCTCACGGTGTAGTTGTGTCGCCAGATGATAGGTTCACATACGTTACAAATATGGAGAGTAACGACGTTTCAGTGGTTGATAATAACGCTGGAAAAGAAGTTGCTCGTATTAGCGTTGGTAAAAAACCGAATGGAATAAGTTATTGGGCTAAACCATAATCAGATAACTAAGGATTGGAGATAACTATGAAAAATAAGAGTATAATCGCAGTAGTAATGGTTGCACTTATCGCAGCAGCTGGATTCGGCGGCTATGTGGTTGGCAGCCAAAATGATGACAACAAAAACACAAATACGCCCGCTGCTACCGAACAGCAGCCAACGACTACAGATCACAATTCAATGTCTATGATGGATATGAATAAGCAACTAGAGGGCTTATCGGGCGACGCCTATGACAAGGCCTTTATCGAGATGATGATAGCTCATCACGAGGGAGCAGTTGATATGGCTAAGCTGTCGGCGGGACGAGCGAAACACGACGAGATAAAGCAGCTGAGCCAAGCCATCATTGCAGCTCAAGATAAGGAGATAGTTGAGATGAAGCAATGGCAGCAAGACTGGGGCTACTCTAGCAGCGAAATGAACCAGATGATGCACGGTGGGCACTAAAAATGAGCGAGACAGAAGTATCAAACAAAACTCAAGCTAGTAAGAGTACCCTGAAGCTTAGTAAAAGAGTAGCTGCTTATGCGGCAGCTACTCTGGCAGCGATTACACTGCTTGTCGGTGGATGGTATGGTTATGTATACGCATCTACTCCTGAACATCTCAGAAAGCCTACTTACCAGCATTACCATTACCGCACACAAATACTGGTTAACGGTAAAGCGGTTGACTTTTCAAAGGATGAATTTCAAGTAGTAAGCGGTAATTCTACTACGTGTAGTGCAGAAGTTGGCAGTATACCGATAGACTTCCACGATAAGATGGACCAACTGACGCACGTTCATTGGAACGGTATGACTGGCGGCGAGTTTCTGAAGTACTTTGGATGGAACTACATTGGCGGTGAGGACGAATTGCTCGGGCGACGGTACGACGCTGGTATTATACCTAGCTCTGTAAAGATATATGGCAAGGTGCTGCCAACCGTACCCGATAAAGCTAATTTCTATGTATATGTTGGCGATAAAAATGACTATCAGCAAAAAGTTTGGAATGATTTTCTGAAACAGGATCTTGAAACGTTCTTTGGCAAGAAAAGTAACGTAGGACACAACGAAGAGGTGTCGTCTGCCAACGTGCTAGACTGGCTATTTCCAAAAGCCTCTGCTCACGGCGGTGTGGTAGATGAGCATCCGTCCGAAAAAACAGAGGAAGAATTGACCCGCATAAATAACCTGGTTGGCAATGTAGCTATATTTGTACAAGAAAAGGAGCCCACTAAAGAACAGATACAGGCACGTTTTGATAACCTTGTGCCTTTACACGAAAGCACGTGCGGAGATTAAGCTATGGATCACTCACACCACGAACACCATCACGATAACAGTGAGCACCAAGAGCACGACAAGCACGCAGGACATTCTGTGACAATGTTTAAGGATAAGTTTTGGTTGTCCTTAATTTTAACCATACCTGTACTCGCATATAGCGAGATGATACAGCATTGGCTGAACTTCACGCCGCCAGCATTTCCTGGCTCACAATATGTGCCATTCGTGTTTAGTACCATCATCTTCTTTTATGGTGGTTTGGTGTTCATTCGTAGTGCGTGGGGCGAGTTAAAAGCAAAATTGCCAGGCATGATGACTCTTATCAGCCTGGCAATCATTACTGCGTATGCCTATAGCATTGCAACACAGTTCTTCATAGAGGGCGATGGCTTCTTCTGGGAGCTAGCAACCCTAGTAACTATCATGTTACTAGGGCATTGGCTAGAAATGGCATCAGTTGCTAAAGCTGAAAACGCCCTTGACGCTATATCTAAGTTGCTTCCCGACAAAGCCGAAAAGTTAGTCAAAGGCAAGCCCATGGAAGTATTAGTAAGCGAACTGAGCGTGGGAGATCTTGTATTAGTCAGGCCAGGGACAAGAATACCAATTGACGGAGTTATTACTAATGGAACGACGTCGATAGATGAAGCTGCTATAACCGGAGAATCAAAGCCTGTAGCTAAAGCCTCAAATGATGGCGTTGTTGCGGGAACTGTCAACCAAGACGGTTCAATCACTGTACGGGTTACAAAAATCGGGGACGACACAGCTTTAGCTGGGATCATGCGTCTTGTTGCCGAAGCACAAACCTCAAAGTCTAATGTTCAGGTTCTTGCAGACAAGGCAGCATTTTATCTAACTTTCATTGCAATAATTACCGCCATAACCACGTTTATTTATTGGCTAATTGCAAAAGACGCGGGTTTTGCCTTAGAACGGTCAGTTACGGTTCTGATTATTGCTTGTCCTCATGCACTAGGCTTGGCTATACCCTTAGTTGTTTCAATATCGACTGCGTTATCGGCCAAAAACGGCTTACTGGTTCGCAAAAGATTAGCCCTCGAATCAGCTCGAAAACTAGATTGGGTACTTTTTGATAAAACAGGAACGTTGACTGTTGGCAAGTTTGAAGTATCAAAAATTGTTTCGTTACAAAAAGAGTTTACTGAAAATGAAATAATCCGTTTGGCTTCTGCATTGGAACAAAAATCAGAACATCCTATTGCAACAGGCATCCTGCAAAAAGTAAAAGATCTATCTATCACAGTACCTGCTACCGAAAACTTCAACGCCATTACAGGCAAAGGAGTAGAAGCAATGGTAGAAGGCAAAAAAATATTGGTAGTGAGTCCTGG
>CALCZR010000008.1 GCA_937903325.1 uncultured Candidatus Saccharibacteria bacterium | reverse complement strand
GTGTGTTTCGTACCCCGCAAATAGGTCAATATCATGTCTAAGCCTTGCCAGTCTCATCTAACAACTCCAAATAAATAGGACGTATATAGCAGTCTTGTGGATACCCGGGGATGACGCACGGGAGCGCAGACATAAATGTAGCGTATCGTTTCACCTGTATTACAGTTCCTTTAATAACTGTACGCTTCCCCCCGTCTACGCAAACGCGGATGCTATGTTTTAGTTTCGCCAGTATCATCTAAAAACTCCAAGTCCCCTTCATGTATGTTTATATACTGATTGCTCCCGGGGACACTACATACGTAGATACCCCGTACGAACCATTCGCACAATACCTGCACGGTGGTTCCTGCGGCAATCAGTCCTACTGGTGTTCGTAGTGTAGCTAAGCGCATAGAAAAGAGGGCGCGTGTTACCGCGCCCTCCCGGGTGTTACTCAGCAGCCGGGGCGCCGCCCTTCATAGCCAGGATGCGCTCTGCGACCTGCTTGACCGCCGGGTCCGCCAGCAGATGCGCGATGCGCAGCGCCGTGGTCTTGGCCTTGTCGCCGCTCGGGTCCGCGATCGGCTTCAGGTCTTCCGCCACATCCGGCGCGGTCTTGCCGGTCGTCGCCGCGTACACAGCCAAGTACGCCGTGATGAGGATCGACAGGTTCATGGTCGGCGTACGCGGCACACCGGCAGCGATCGGGCTGGCGTTCGTGAAGAACGCCTCGCCTTCCTCAGCCAGCCTCGCCACGACAGCGCGCATGTCCGAGACCACGGTGTCTTCGGCCTTGCTGACGATGGCGGACTTCAGGCCGAGCAGCGCCAGTCGGACCCACACCGGCTTGGAAAACTGCGCCAGCGAGAATACTTCCTTATCGGCTTCGATCCACTTCCCCTCGGCGTCGCGGCGCCGTTCGGTCGCTGTCAGGGCGAAGGTATTGGTTGCGGTATCGACGGTATAGTCGAAACCGACGCGCTTCGGACGCGGCTTCACGACCTTCGGTTCGGCAGTGAGACCCAGGTCAATCGGTTCGGGAGAGTTCATCTCGTAAGCTCCTCAGAAATTTGGACAATTCGTGGATGTCAGATTCAGACCGGACAACAAGGTACTGACCTTGTGCTTCTACTATAGCGGCCTGTTGCCGACGTTGCAAGGGGGTTAGTTCATTCTTTCCACCGGGGTCTTTCGTTTCGATGCCGATAAACCAGCCGTGCAGACAGAGAATGAAATCCGGAACCCCCCGTACTCCGTAGCCCGTCTGCACCGGCATGTACCACCAGCACGACGGCCCAAGCGACTTCAACACCCCCTTGACTCGCTCCTTGACATCCGCTTCGGAGCGCACTATCGCGCTACCCCGGCTAGCTGTAGCCACAGATGCTGCCGGCGGGCGTCTTCAAGCGCGTCATGCGCCACTGTCTTACCGAGAATCCGGGTCACTTCGGCGTCGATCTCGTCTCGTCGATCCCGCGGAACCCTGGCTCGCTCCGTGCGATAGCACCGTTCCTGCCAGTATTCCCACGGGAGTTTGTGTCCGACCCGATCGGCATGCCAGCGAAGGATGGGGAGATCGAAGGATGCTCCGTTGCTCCACACTGTGTACCCGTCAGGGAGCGACGCCTGCTGGAACGCTATATACAGATTGCACAGAACTACGTGCATGCGCAATCGGACGGCAGCGGTCTGCTTGAGTCGTGCTTCCTCTCGCTGCTTCATCCACCAGAGGATCGTATCGGCGTTAACTTGTGCGCCGTACGTCAACTGGCTGTCGATATCGACGTACTCGTGGAAAGTAAACTGCGGGCTAAACACTCCGATACTGAGTACTACGGAAGTTGGTCCGATGCCGAGCGTTTCGATGTCAACCATTACTACGTCTTGCATGATTACCTCTCGATCAGTCATTAAGGAACCCACGGATGGCTTCTCTATGATCCACCATGTAGTTAAACGTTTCGATGATTATGAATCTTGTCCAGTCTACCTCCCCCCCTCCGACATATTCCGCCACCTTCGGTTTAATTGTATCGACCATTATACGAATAAAATCCACTTGGTCTTCATACCGTTCGCATGCGTCACGGTCGGCGAACTCAGTGCCGTCATCGGCGACGTATTTAGTTCTCATCTAAGTAGTCCGAGCTGCCGCGTACAGAGTGAATCGTAGGGAGTGTTAGCACTAGCCCGCCGGGGGCACAGAGTTGTACCCACATCTTAAGACTATGTTCTATTACTTGCACAGTAGTCCCGGCGGGTACAGTAGCGTAGTGACGTAGATCGCAGTCCCACATTTCTAACTCAGTGCTAAGCGTCGCCAGTCGCATCTAGCGGCCCTCCATCTAAAAAATCCAAGTGGACACCTGTATAATAGTCAGTCGGAAAGCTAAGCATTAACCCGCCCGGAGCGCGGACTTCCATCCACTTTTCGTTAGGTTTTGTTACGTGTACCATAGTTCCGATTGGCACGGAAACGTACTCCCTGCGCTCTTCATTCCACATTTCCAAATCGGTATTAAGTCTCGCCAATCTCATGCCTCACCTCGAAAGGTTCGGGCGGTTCCCTCCGCCCGGTAACGTCTAAGGGCCGTCGTTTCTGTGTATACGGTACTTAGGCTTGCTGAGGACGAGGCGCACACAGTCCGCGCACTTGTACCTCAGTTCGCAGTGTCAGATCACCATCGGGAAGAATGGCCTAACAGCTCTGACTGCGGGGGATGCCTGCGCTCTAATCCCGCGGGACGCTCCTTTCGGATGGGCTTGTCGGCACCGCTGCCCGGATCGCGGCAATGCACATGGCCGACTCACGTATGCTTAGTTCTCGGTGAAGTGTATTAAAAAATCCGAGTCCTCTATAACTCTACACACCGCCTGCATGGCGATATATGCGACGTGATCGCCTGTTACGCAGTAGCCCCTATCGACGCTAACTCCAGGTCCGCCGCGATGTCTGTCAAACAACGGCGCGGTTTTCGGAACATGAGTACGCATCCACTCGGTAATGAGGTATTGTAGCTCATTAGCTGCCTGACCGTCTATGATGTTCTCAGTCATTCTACCACCTCAACTACAGTGCGCATTCCATAATCGCCTAACAGCATAATCAACCCGCCGGGAGCGTGCAACATATACTCCCCGTTCCGCTGCTCCTCCACCTGAATTACTGCCCCCGCACGTACGGCAACCCATTCGCCGTAGCGATCCACGAAGTGCGTGTCCTTCCTAAGCGTTGCTAGTTTCATCGCCTAGGAATTCCAAATACTCGTTAACCTGTTCCTCGAACACGGACTCTATTAGCCGACCCGGTGCGTAAATAAGCACCGACCCCCGTCTAGGCTCCGCCACTTGCACGACCGTACCAGCTTTTACCTGCGTGATCGTTAGCCCCGGAGTTATCATAGATAGGTCTCGTCTAAGCCTTGCTAGTCTCATCAGCTAAGAACTCCAAGCACTCATTAACGAATCCCCCGGATATTGACTCTATCATACCGCCTGGCGCGTGAATCGTGTACCCCATATATGACCCGAGGAAGAACTGTTCCACCTGCACAGTAGTCCCCTTATTTACCACGATCTCTTCGTCCGCTCGGTTCCATAAGGTGATGTCCCGTTTAAGCCTAGCCAGTTTCATCGTCATTATCAAGGAACTCAACCACGTTATCTAGTTCCCACTTGTATACGAAGGAGCCCAACCCTCCGGGGGCCAACAGGCGGTAGCCGTATAACTGTGTAGGAACTATATCGTCCTTCACTACCTGTACGACAGTACCCTTCGGCAATACGCCGCCCCTACCGAAATATAAATCCTTTTTAAGCGTAGCTAATCTCATTCTAGCCACTCCACTTCCTTGCTAAGTTCGTCCAAATCTACCCACCTGCGCCCCGCGCTCCCGGGGGCGATCAGGATCGCCATGTCGGGGTCGTCCCAAGGTTCTGCTCCTACTACCTGTACAACCGTCCCCGCGCGGATAAACGCTTCATCGTGTGACGGGGACTCGCGGAAGAACCACTGTGACGTACGCAGGCGGGCGAGCATCATCTCTTCGGTCTCCAGTTCGGGCATTGTTTGGCCGGGCACCAGCCGTTACATAGGCCGGATCGCTTCATCGGGAACGCTTCCGCTGAGTGTTGTAGCGATGCGTTGTCAATCTCCCTAAGTTTCACGTCCCACGGATGGTTCGGCGCGCGGCTTTCCTCGGTGAATCGTACTTCTCCTGAGTCGCCGTCTTCTTCCCGTGGGGTAACTACCCCATGATTGTACCAAATAAAACGGTATTGTACAGACTGCAACGTCGGGAATGTATGAGATAGCAACCATGCGTAGAAGTAGGCTTGCTCAGGGGAATGCCGTACTTTCCCTGACTTCCAATCATAGAGCTTAGCGTAGACAGGGGTTGCCAAGTTGTCAAGCAAGATCAGGTCGGCTTTCCCTACGGCCCACGCGAGCTTCGGCGGCAGCACGACGTGGCTCTGACCGATCGCCAAGTCATGTTCGATCAGGGGCACCCACCGGCCGGAGTCCACCGCCTGCTGGACGACCCGCACGTAACCGCCTACGGCGGCGTCCAGCGGGGCCGGGAGCGGGGCCTGCCCCCGTAGGGTGCGTTCGATCTGCGCGTGCTCCTCGACGCCCCGCAGGGCCTCCGGCCCCATCTCGGATCGGCATGACCGCTCCACGCGCTGATGGAAAAACTGCCGAGGGCAGGTGGTGTACTGCTTCCAGGAGGTGTACGAGTGGGCCATCATTTTGCCTCTGCGTAGTTAGCGGCGATTTTGCCTTCGGCCCCTAATGGTATATCACGGTACCAGTCTCTTCCAGTGGACATTATTGCTAATGTCCTGTCGAACACTGCCTGCGCTTGATCCTTATGGGCGACTTGGATGAGTTCGTCGTGGACCGTCAGTGCGATCCGAGACACGCCACGAAGCTCCCGGTCCACGAGCAGCATAGCGTCCGTCATGATAATTCTACTAAGCGCCTGAGTAACATTCTCCGCCAGTTTACCCCCGTAAATGCCTAGCCATGACTTTCCGTTCCAGTAAGCATATGAGCGTCCTTCCTGTCGCAGTTTCGTGTACGCGAGCCGCAGCCCGTTCGGAAGGCGGATAGCGTCTTTCTCCGTACGCAGCGGCCCGAAGTCAGCTTCTACGCCGTTAAGCATGTACTTGAGCATCAAGTCGCAGGTAGACCAGTACCTAACGATGTTCGGGCTCGACGCCCGCCAAGCCGTAACTAAGTGGTCCGCGACCGCGCAATGAGTTTGTATAGCTTCTGCGTCTATCGGGTAGAAAAACCCACTGCGAACGATATGATCTCGTTGCCGGCGTTGCTTATACGCATCGGCAGAAAACGCCCCTACATCTACGCCTAGTCGGTCGGCGTCCACGGGGGTGAACCGGATTGACGGTAAGCCCATTAACCCCTTAAAAACTTCGCTCGCAAACTTCGGCGACCCCATGTTATACCCAAGGCCGAGCACAATTACCTTGCCGACATTGCGCTCCGGCATCCCCTTAACGATCTTCGTCCCGTAGATATTCGAGGCCGTGTATGCGTACACGCATTCACCTGCGCGAAATACCGCGAGTACGCCCTCTTCCCCCGCGAGCCAAGCGAGAACACGGGCTTCGATAGAAGAAAAGTCCACGACGACCAGATCATGATCTGGCGGGGGGATGACGGCCGAACGCAACCCCTTACCGCGAGGGAGGTTCTGCATATTTACGTCGTCGGTGCCGGAGAATCGGAACGTGTTTTCCGCCCCGCAGTAGGCAAGCGGGATAGGCAGCAGTGGGCGCCCCGTAAACGCCACGCTGCGCTGCGCGATACCGATGAACCGCTGCGCCCGCGACTGTCGTAGCGAGGATTGATTACCGAGCTTAGCGTCTACGAGAGCGACGACTCTTGGGTCATCATGGTCTCGAAGGGCGAGTAGTTCCTGATCTGTCTTCGCGAACGCATATGTCAGCTTCTCCGGGTCTGACGGAGACGGTTTCATAGGGGGGGATACACCGAGCGCAGTGAGCAACGCAGCGAACTTCGGGGCACTGCGCAAGTCCGCTAATGTCGTGCCGAGGTCTGAAAGAGTCGTGGTTCGTTCGTGCTCCGCCGTATCGTAAATATCTTGGCATAAGCCCGCGTCTACCTCCATCACAGGCTTGGTAAACATCTCAAGCGTCAAGTGCTGCACCAAGAACTCTTTCAGCGGTATGCGCGGCTTCAGGCGGTTGTATATTTCTCGGCACAGCCACGTATCCTGATTATTATATTCTGCGAACTCAGCCCGCATGGCTGAATTCATGTCCTCCACATGCGTACCGTTCATGAATTTGTCTAGCGCGTCGCCTTTAGGAGGTAGGCCGTAATACTCCGCGAGCGTTTTCAAGCTCGCTTTTTTATGCCCCGCCGCCCGTGCCATTCCTAGCGTATCAACCATCAGCTTAGGATAAACGCCTAAACGCCAAGCGAGGATGGCGAAATCGAACATGCCGTTATGGGACGCAAACGGATGAGACGGGGCGGCGGAGCGGAGGAACGCGATGATACCCGGCCACTCAGGGGTGTCCGCAAAGAAACACCGCGGGGGCCGATCATCCACTGCGACCGATACAGACACAAACGCAAATTGAGGATCGCGGATGTAAGATTCAAGCGTCACCCCTTTTGAACGGAGGGAATACTTAGTCTTACTGTTGTAATAAGTTTCCCAGTCGAGGAAGATCATGTTACTCCTCCAAAATAGATAGCGCCGCTTCTAACGTAGCCCGGATTTCGTTTAACTGGGTTTCCCCCGACGTACGCACTGACTTCCGCATATACGCAATCAATTTAATCATGGCGGAGCATGCCTTCCGCGCCGTCCTATCTCTGTACGCACTTATAGCCCTACGCCACCAGCGAATGTCGCCGTTGCTGCTGTAATAGCAGCAGAAATACCCGGCGGAAATCATTTGATCATACTTACGGTCCTTCACGTTTCCATCCCCCCTTAGTGATTACCCATATCCGCCGACGTAATTGACGGCGCCTAAAAGCGTAGGTGTCGCCATGATTTTCTACTATTGTATACGACCCCCACGACGTTTTCGCTCCTACACGGTGCCTACTTCGTATCATCTTTACGTTCAGTACCGTGTTCTTCGACAAGCCGAACAGCGGTCGTTTCAAGACTACCATGGCGTTGCATGTGTAACACACCGTCCATCGCAAGGGGTAGGTAGATACGTGCGACTGTTTTAACGCCTTATCGCAGTATTTATTTTTCATATACCCTCCACGACAAGTTCCCGGAACGCGCTTCGTCAGTTATTCGCCACGCAGACCAGTCAACCATCGGAAACTCTACGTCGCCTTCTGCCTCATACTCGACGATAGTTACATACATCCTATCACAGAGGCAAACAGATTGCGCATATATGTTCGCCCCTCCGATAATCATAACCTCCGGCGCGTCCGAGAAAGCATCCAGCGCGGAAGTAAGAGACGAGAACGCCCACGCGCCCGGAGTAATTAAGTTTGGGTTACTGGTGATGACGATGTTATCCCGGTTAGGCAGCCGTCCGGGCAGTGACTCCCACGTCTTGCGCCCCATGATAACTGGCTTACCGACGGTAAGCCGTTTGAAATACCGCAAGTCCTCCGGTTCATACCACGGAATACGACCGCCGTTACCGATCACTCCGTTCTTACTCATCGCTACGATTAACGAAATCATACCCTCTCTCGCAACAGCCGAAACAACGTAGTAGGGTTAGGTATCCACTGCTTATGTACCGCGCCGCCTAGTGTAGACGGAATCACTGTGTAACGCAACGTGTGGTAGTACGTCACCATGAACTTAGGGTAGTACGAATCGAACAGCATATGCTGCCTGATGTACGGTCGCTGTAGGTTAAACCATTCGTCGCGCCGCATAATCTGCACTATCCGGTCCAGCACCTCTTCCGGGTACGTGAGCGACGCTACCATGCCGATCAGGTCGTCGTCCTTGTAGCCCTTAACGTAAGGGATCGGAGTAGACGTGTCGTTCATCCGGTCGTACAGCGGAGCGAGAAGATACGGGCGCTCGCAGTCCCACTGGCCGAGGGGCGTACCGTTCCGGAAAAACCCATCTATGGCCTTCGCCCGCTGCGTTAACGCAACCGCGTCAGGATGGGCGCGGATGAAGAAGTATAGGAGTTTCATAGCGGCTCGAAATACTCGTGGAACGTAGCGTCGCCCACCCAAGCAAAACCACGTACTCCGGGAAAGTACACGTCGTATCCCCCATTAAAAAGCCACTTATACTGCACGATCGTACCTATCGGCGGTTTATCTATATCACTCGGCGGGTTAATCAGCGCCCATATACCCCCGGTACGAATCACCCTAGCTAGTTTCATTGTCTAAGTCCTTGAAATACGTACTAAACATAGAACCCGGCATAGAAGCGCACCCATGTACCCCGGGGAAGTATACAGAGTACCAGTCATTAGTGTCACACTCATACTGCACGATCGTACCGATGGGCGGGTTGATCTTCGTACCATCTCCGTACCGCCACGGATTATTATTTCGGTAAACTAGCCTAGCTAACCTCATTCCGGACCCACCTCAATAACAGACCCGTAAACAGGCGAGTAGTCTTCATTCTTCGCCCCCTTCGGCACCATCCATACGATCGGGTATTCGGCGCTCCGCGCGCTGCTCGGGAGAGGCGCCCCCCAGTCGGTGAGAACAATAACCACAGAGGGCGGTTCTTCGCCGTTCGCCCACTCAAACACCGGTCCAAAGTTAGTACCGCCGCGGCCAGGGACACTTTCGAGGCGATGAATATCACTGGCGTTGACATTGTCATCGACTCGCTGAATACCGTAGTCGAAGAACAACACGGTCAGCCGCTCGACCGAGTACGCGCTGAGCACATGCGGAACCTGACTGACGAACCGGGCCAGTAAGTTACTGCTAACGCTCCCGCTAGTGTCGATCGCAATCACTACGTGTGCAATGGCGTCAGACTTACCGCGGCCGGGGAGGTACATATCCTGCGCGACGTAACGCTTATTCGGGCGCCGCCATGACGTGTCCGACGGAACTACCGCGGACAAGTAACGCGAGAGCATGTCCCGGTAATCCGCCTCCGGAGCGAGGTCGCTACGGACGCGCTCTTCCATCCCGCCAGGCCGTTGCCCTGCCGCACGCTTCGCCTCCGCGGCCTGGATCGCCGCTTGCTGCCATGCCGGGTGTGCAGCTTCGGTTGCTGCGTCCCCCTCAATAACGTCGAAGTCAACTTCCATACGGGAGTACGCAGGATCACGGCTGATGATCTCGTACACCTCGTACCACGACATATTACGGAACTGCTCGTCGATGAAGTATTCCCCGGGGGGTACAGCGAAGCCCTCGTCCTTCGCAATGAGATTCACTACGAAATCCATCGCGATATTAGCGAGGTGACGGTTCCGCCCACCGAGTACGCCGGGCAGGCAGTGCCCGAACACGCAATGCAGGATTTCGTGGAAAAAGGCAAACCCGAGATCACCTTTTTTCTCTAACACCGGGGTGTTCACCCACATGCGACGCCCGTCCGTCGCGGCGAGCGGAATAGTCAAGTCCTCGATGACTTCCAGCCGGGCAATGAGTGCCGTCATCCACGGGTATGCGTGCGTGACCCGGCTACGCACCAGTTCCAACGGGGTATACGGCCACGGGGCTTTACCACGGGTGATCTTGATCAGGTCTTCAGGAGTTAGCATCGGTTAAATCCTCGAAGTAGACGTTGAACGCTTCCATACTCATACTACTACCTACTACGCACCCGGGGAGGTATACCTCTACCCGCTTCCCGTCGTATTCGTACTGCACGACCGTACCGATGGGCGGGTTAATCGCGCCACCATTACGCAACCCCCACGGGCTGGCGTCCCACTTGACTATCCTCGCCAGTTTCATTCTAGCCACTCGAAATATAGCTTGAATAACACATGGCTTATAATACATGGAGCTTGACTGCCCGGGAAATAAATCGCGTGCTCCCAGTCGGAGCCTTCATTTGGGTAGGCCATTACCTGTACGATCGTGCCTACTTCCGGGTTAGTCTCTGTATCGTCTCAATCTTGCTCTAGTCTATCGTCTTCAGCTTCTCATTCGCATTATGAGTTCTGCTTATTATGCTGCTTAGACGCTAGTCTAGACCAGAATAGAGTTTTGACAGGTTTGCAGACTTATCACGCTCCTTCTGTAAATTTTCTTAAGCAGTTTCCAATTGCTATTTCTGTTATTTTTGTTGCTCTTCTAATGA
>CALCZR010000007.1 GCA_937903325.1 uncultured Candidatus Saccharibacteria bacterium | reverse complement strand
AGCAATAGTTTTGTTTAACTTAAAGACGATTAGTAGGGGCATGACGACACCACTACAGGTAATAGGTAGGCCTATAAGGTAACCTTTAGTAAGATGACGATTAATGTTGTGTCGGGCGAGGCGTAATGCACCACAAACGGGGATAAGAATAGCCAGCAGCGAAAGCCATGGAGTATTGTAGTAGGCTGTAACCAGAACCATGGGGGCAACCCCGAAGGTAACGAGATCTGCGAGAGAGTCTAGTTCGGCACCGAACTTGGATTCAATATGCATCCGCCGAGCTACGAAGCCGTCTATGGCGTCAAAGAATACCCCAGCAAGTAGAAGTACTGCCGATTCCCAGTAATGGTGGTGGATAGCGGCGTAAATAGAGAGTAGGCCAGAAATAAGGTTCAGACACGTTATGTAGTCTGGTAGTTTCATGATTCGTCTAATTGATTTTTGCAAGGATTGTTTCTCCTGCGACCGTACGGTCGCCTTTATGTACTTGTACGGTAACATTTTTTGGTAATACAACGGTAACTTGGGATCCAAGATTGATCAGACCGACATGTTGACCTGCTTCTACTTTATCTCCGGGGTGGACATTAGTGACTACGCGGCGAGCAAGGAAACCGGCGATCTGAACCATCTTCACAGTAATCGTGCCCTTGATGACGGTCTCTGACTTTTCATTCACCAGACCTGCTTCGAAAGTATTAACAGCGAGGAACTTGCCATCGCTGTGCTTCACGCTTTTTACTATTCCAGCTATAGGGGATCGATTTTGGTGTACGTCTAATGGAGACATAAAGACAGAGATAATGTAGCCCTCTTTAGCAACATCCTTAGTTGTGGTCTTAATAAGCCCGAGTAGTCGACTGTTGCCCTTAAAAAGCTTTACCTCTGATTCAGTGAACTCGAGTACTTCAATAACCTTACCGTCGGCAGGAGCGATAACGTTGTCCTCGCCCTTGGGTGTGTTGCGCTTAGGGTTGCGGAGGAATACTATCTTCCAGAACAGAAATAGCAGGGCTGCTAGGGCGAGTAAGATAATGCCAATTATTTTCATAACTACTTATGTTAATGGTACCACAGAATAGCAGTCTAAAAGGCTATTGCAAAACATTAGCATAAATGGTAAAATATAGACTTTGTGTTAAAAAAGTTGCCTGATATTTCAGGTGATTTTTATGAAAGGAGAGAAACATGGCAATCACAGAAATCCCCCATATCCCCGTTGACTCTATAGCTTCACATATCCCAAGTCCTGCAGTGCTTGCACCTGTTGCATCTGTTTCAGAATTTACGTTTAGTGACCCCCGTGCTAATTTGCCACAACTCGAGCTTGGTCCTGTTATGCAACGTGCTGCCACTACCGCAGAGCTTGCCGGTAACATTGCTACTCGTGCCGCATTTCTGCCATTTGTATTTATTGGGCATGTAGCAGATGTTGCGCTGCGAAACGGATCACTGTTACCTCGCAACTCTCGATAATACGAGCCGTTCCTACTTCTTAGAGACAAGTGATGCCTTTCTTGCTAGAATACATAGCTGTAAGGCGCCTTGGCCGAGTGGTTAGGCAGCGGTCTGCAAAACCGCGTACACCGGTTCAAATCCGGTAGGTGCCTCCATATTTGTATATGACAGCTCTCATTTCGGGAGCTGTTTTTATATTGTGCGTAGGCATATACTACACTCAGCTAGGAGGGCATATGAATCCATGGGAAGAAGCACAGACTAATCTTGTTAAGGCGGCCAAAGCAGGGGGTGTTGACCAGTCATTGGTAGATAAGTTACTAAAGCATCAGAATACTATTCATGTAGAAGTGCCTCTCAAAAAAGAAGATGGCTCAAAACATACGATTCAAGGCTACCGTATGCAGCACAACAACTGGCGGGGCCCATATAAAGGAGGTCTTCGTTTCCATCCGCAGGTGTCAGAAGACGAAGCTAAGGCACTGAGTATGTGGATGACCATTAAGAACGCCGTTATTGATGTGCCGTTCGGAGGGGGCAAAGGTGGTTTGGCGGTTGACCCACACGAACTCACCAAGGCCGAACTGGAACAGCTGACCAGAGCCTTTACGCGGGAGATAGCGGAGCATATTGGTCCAGACGTAGATGTGCCGGCACCGGACGTCAACACCAACGGCGAGGTCATGGCTTGGATCGCTGACGAATATGGAGATAAGGCCGTAGTTACCGGCAAAGCTATGGACAATGGCGGCTCAGAAGGGCGTACTGAAGCCACGGGACTTGGTGGTATATATGCACTACTCGAGTACTTCAAGCTCAATGGTATCGATCCTAAAAGCCAGACTATGGCCATTCAGGGCTTTGGTAATGTTGGGATATACGCTGCGCACTTTGCGGTAGAAAACGGCATACGGGTTATTGCGCTAGCCGACTCCAGAAATACGATTGTTTCCAAAGATGGCTTTACAGATATCTTGGGCCTAGAGAAAGCTAAGGGTGAACATGGCAGCCTGGCCAAGGCGGCAGAGGCGCTCGGATTAGAGTGCAAAATATTACCAGCAGACGAAGTATTTACGCAGGACGTAGACGTACTGGCGCCGGCTGCACTGGAAGGTGCTATTACGCTCCAGAATGCTGGACATATTACAGCCTCCGTTGTGCTAGAGCTAGCCAACGGCCCGGTGACCACAGACGCAGATGAAATACTGGCACAAGGAGACATTGTCGTCATCCCGGATGTACTTGCTAACTCGGGCGGCGTAGCAGTAAGTTACTACGAATGGTACCAAAACAAACACGACGAACACTGGACCAAGGAAGATGTTTTCAAGAAGCTTAAAGTGCAAATGGCCAAGGCTGTTGAGGCGGTAGTGAAGATACAAAATGAGCAGAACGTAGACATGCGAATGGCGGCATATATTTTAGCATTGCGTCGACTACAGGAAGCTTCCCGGAAATAACTGTATTTGATCTGTTATAATGATTCCGTAAATAACAAGCGCGGGTGGTGGAATCGGTATACACGCGACACTTAAAATGTCGTGCCCACAAGGCTTGCGGGTTCAAGTCCCGCCCCGCGCACCATCAAAATATAGCTGCTATGAGCGGCTATTTTTATATACTAAGATTATGACCGATTTCAAAGAGCGACTAGCTGCAGTTGATGTATGGGGCATGGACTTGCCAGATCAAGTTACTCTAGGTGGTGGTATAGCTAATATTGTTGCTGTCGAGCATTTAGATAGCCCACTAGGGGCAATTATTACTGGTGTCAGTTTAACGACCGACTTGATTGACGGAAGATTGGCACGGTGGCTAGAAATTGCTAATAGTCCGGGACTGGATAAATATGTTGATCGTTTCAAGGAGTTGAATACTATAAGGGGGATGGTTCGGGAGGGTGTTTTACCTGTTGCGTTACCGATTGCTGGATACGCGTTGCGGACGATCACTAAACTACGCCCAGAACGAGACGGCACAATGATGGGCCGGTCTGCCATGAATCTTAAAGATGTGGCGTTCATGACCGCACTGAGCTCACTCGCCTTTGAGCAAGACACGAAAGTGAGTCAAGTGTTGACAGCCAGTGCCCGGGGACTGGGTTGGTTGTCGGTAGGTCTTGGCACACTAAATCTAATAGGTAAATAACTACTATTTGAGTACTTGCCAAAGTGCTATACTAAAAGAGTAATTATAGGAGTAGAAGATGCCGATTATTATTGTTATCGCTGTTATTGCCATCGTCGTTATCGCCGGTGTTGCTATGTACAACAGTCTGGTCCGAGCCAATGTGCGTGTAGATGAAGCTTGGAGCGACATTACTGTACAGCTTAAGCGCCGTGCCGACCTCATTCCAAACCTTGTGGAAACCGTTAAGGGTTATGCAAAACAAGAAAAAGAAGTTTTTGAGAACGTAACTAAGGCTCGTTCAGCCATTATGAATGCTAACGGCGTTCAGGAAACTGCTGAAGCCGATAACATGTTTACTGGTGCTATGAAGAGCCTCTTTGCTGTTGCTGAGGCCTATCCACAACTTAAGTCTAACGAGAACTTTGCGCAGCTACAGGCTGAGCTAACTGACACTGAAGACAAAGTCCAGGCTTCACGCCGCTTCTATAATGGCTCTGCACGTGATCTAAACATCAAGGTACAGACCTTCCCAACCAATATCTTTGCCGGTATGCTTGGATTTAAGAAGCGAGAGTTCTTTGAACTAGACGAAGCCGAAGCTGCAGCTGTCAAGAATCCAACTCAGGTAAAGTTTTAAGCTGAACGCACCGTCAGATGTATAACGAAATAGCTGCTAATAAGCGTAAAAGCGCGGTTATTATGATCGCCTTTGCTGGCTTTGCCGGAGCTATTGCGTATCTAGCTGGCTGGTATGCTGGCGGCCGTAGCTTTGCGCCTTTTGCCATTATTGCGGGGCTGGCCTATGTTATCTTCTCGTATTTTGCCGGTGCCAAGATGGCGCTGGCTCTTAATGGAGCACATGAAGTCACTAAGAAAGACGAACCTCGGCTGTACCGTGTCGTAGAAAATCTTTCTATAACTGATGGCTTGCCAATGCCCAAGGTCTATGTTGTCGAGGACAAGGCCATGAATGCTTTTGCAACGGGGCGAGACCCTAACCATTCCGTCGTGTGCGCTACTAGAGGCCTTATTGATGCCATGACTGATACCGAACTAGAGGGTGTCATGGCTCACGAGATGGGACACGTCAAGAATTACGATATTCGGGTTAGCCTAGTCGCGTTCGGCCTAGCTTCTATTATTGGGATTATTAGCGACATCGTACTGCGCATGTGGTTCTTTGGTGGTGGTAATAACGATGACGATGGCCCTGGTGGCAACCCTATCTTTATGGCCATTGGTTTTGTGGCTATTATCTTGTCGCCAATTGTAGCAGCTATGATCCAGATGGCCATCTCTCGTCGTCGTGAATACCTCGCAGATGCTACTGGCGCCCTGACGACACGCTACCCTGAAGGCTTGGCCTCTGCATTGGAGAAGATTGGCCAAAGTGGGGGCACTATGCGCCGACAGAACAGTAGTACGGCCCATTTGTTTTTTGCCAGCCCTCTTAAGGGCAAGGCCCTTGCGAATCTGTTTAGTACGCATCCTCCTATCGAAGATCGGATCAAGCGGTTGCGACAGATGGGGAATGCTGCATAATGGCTCAGGCTAAAAAATCACGAAGTACGAAACCTAAATCCAAAACTTCTAAGACTAGGACAATAAAGACAACGACTAAAAAGCAAGTTACTAAGAATGTGGCGCAGACGGCTGTAGCTACAGACTCTAGGCCACGCCGTCGCAAGCTAGAACAATATAAGTCTTTTAGATTGCATCGGAGAATTCGGCCAAAACTACCTAAGATAAAAGGTGCGGTAGAGTTGTTCTTGGCTGCGCTACGTATTGTTCGAGCAAACTGGACACTATTCTTGGGGCTTACCTTGGTCTATGCACTTCTCAGTCTTGTGTTGGTGCGTGGCTTTAGTAGTGCTTTAAATGTGTCTGAGGCCAAAGATAGCCTCAAAGAACTGGTTACGGGTGACTGGGCTGGGCTAACAATTGCGGCATCCCTATTTGGAGTACTGTTGGGAACGACAGGTTCGAGCAGCACGCCTGCTGGATCTGCTTACCAGGCGTTACTACTTATTGTTATGAGTCTGGCAACAATATGGGCGCTCAGACAGATCACGTCTGGTCACTACGTCCGAGTCCGTGAAACTTTCTACAAAGGACTATACCCGCTAGCAGTCTTTATCTGTGTTCTGTTCTTTATTGGCTTACAGCTTATTCCTATGGCCATTGGTAGCTGGTTGTACTCGGCCCTTATCGGCGGTGGCATTGTGGTGACAGCACTTGAGAAGTCAGTAACAGTGCTACTCTTTGCATTGCTTGTAACGTTGTCTATGTATATGATCAGCTCATCTCTGTTTGCTCTGTTTATCAGTACGTTACCTGACATGACGCCACGGCGGGCACTTAAGAGCGCACGCAATTTAGTACTGCACCGGCGGTGGCATATCGTTGCTCGGATAGTGGCGCTTGTTATAGCGCTTCCTGTTTTGTCGGCACTGGTCATGATACCGTTTATCCTGTGGCTACCAGGTATTGCGGAGTGGATATTCTTCCTACTTACTACCTTTGGTACCTTGCTGACGGTAACCTATATGTACTTGCTCTACCGGGAACTACTCAATGAGTAAGCTGAGTATGCAGCAGGCGGCGACACGGGTACTAAAACTCCGAGAGCTCATTAATGACTATCGCTACCACTATCATGTACTAGACGAGTCAACTATGAGCGAGGCTGCAGCGGACAGCCTCAAGCACGAGCTGAGCCAGCTGGAAGAGCAGTATCCAGTACTTATTACTCCTGATTCTCCGACTCAACGTGTGGCTGGCACGCCACTCGCTAAGTTTAAACGAGCGACGCACAGTAGTCGGATGTTGAGTCTCAATGACGTCTTTGACGAGACAGAACTTCTAGCCTGGGAGACCAGAATACGTAAGCTTGTGGATGATCCAGCTAAGTATGGCTACTTCATGGACATAAAGATGGATGGGTTTGCTTGTGCACTGGTCTACCAGGATGGGGAGCTAGTGCAAGCCATTACTCGCGGAGATGGCTTTGTAGGTGAAGACGTTACGACTAATGTCCGTACCATTGAATCTGTTCCGTTACGACTCCGAGCAGCCAAAGGTAATGACCTATTTCTGAAAGGTCGAACAGAAGTGCGTGGCGAGATCGTCATGTACAAGAAGGATTTTGAGAAACTCAATGCGACGCGTGAGAAGGCTGGGCAACCGTTGTTTGCTAACCCGCGTAACACAGCCGCTGGTACAGTTCGCCAACTTGACCCGAAACTCGTACAAGAGCGACCACTCAAGTTTCATGCGTATGATCTAAAACGTGACACTGACAGTGAAGTGCCAACCCATAGCTTTGCATATGAGATGCTGCGCTCCCTGGGCTTTCAGGCTAACAAGGTAGCGAAGGTTACGAATAGTATCAAGGACGTCAAAAAATTTGCAGATAGCTGGGAGACCAAGCGACAGGACTTACCCTTTAATACGGATGGGTTGGTTATTAAGGTAAACGACCGTGGTGTGTACGAACGTCTCGGTGTGGTTGGTAAGGCTCCTCGGGCAGCAGTGGCCTACAAGTACCCTGCAGAACAGTCGACCACTAAGGTAAAAGACATCTTTGTGTCCATTGGACGCACGGGAGCAGCAACGCCAGTAGCAATGCTCGAGCCCGTCGTGGTGGCCGGTAGTACGGTGCAGATGGCAACGCTGCACAACGAAAGTGAAATACGCCGGAAAGATATTCGAATTGGTGACACCGTTATTATCCACAAAGCTGGTGATATTATCCCTGAAGTTGTCGAGCCACTGGTGACACTCCGAACGGGCAGTGAGAAACCATTTGTTATGCCGACACATTGTCCTGAATGTAACACCAAGCTTACCAAGCTGAAGGCAGATGAGGCAGTCTGGCGCTGTCCTAACAATGCCTGTCCAGCACGTTCCTGGAAGCATATAGAGCACTTTGCTAGTAAGGGGGCGCTGGATATTGAAGGACTGGGGGAGAAGAACGTCGTTGCCCTGAGGGATGCTGGTCTTATAGCCGACCAAGCGGACATATATAGCCTGAGCGTCGAGCAAGTGCTAAAGCTCGACCGCTTTGCAGCGATAAGTGCCAATAAGCTCGTGAGCGCTATTCAGGCTAAAAAATCGCCACCACTTGCACGCTTTGTATTTGGACTCGGTATCCGTCATGTGGGTACACAGACAGCAATTGATCTGGCTACTAACTTCCATTCGCTCGAGAACATAGAACGAGCTACCATTGACGAGCTATCTGCCGTAGAAGGCGTCGGCGAGGTCGTGGCCGAAGCTATCGTGGCATGGTTTGAAGAGCCCCAGAACCAAAAGCTTCTAGCTAAGTTTAAGGACAATGGAGTACGACCAGAAGAAGTCACCAAAACCGGCGGTCCGCTGGAAGGCAAGAGCTTTGTAGTAACCGGAACACTCGAAACTATGGGCAGAGACCAAGCTGCAGAGAAGATTCGAAGCCTAGGCGGTACTTTTCAAAGTAGTGTTGGGAAAGACACCAATTACCTCGTAGTAGGGGCAAACGTGGGTGCGAGTAAACTTGCTAAGGCTGACAAGCTGGGCACAACCCAAATTACCGAGGCAGAACTTAGACAGCTTCTCGGTCTATAGTGAGGTTGTACTCGTTTACTGAATAATTACTTGGCTGGCGGTTATCTTGTCGTCTGCGTCTTTGCCGATAACAATGACCTTGGCGCCAACTTGAATTGCTTCTCGGTTAGAACCGCCCGCACCTTTCTTGGTGATTACAACTGAATCGGTGAATGTAGCGGTTTCAATCTTGTCTTTATTATTCTTAACGGTGATAGTCTTATCTGTTACCGCTTCGACAGTACCGACAATACTCCAATAGTTTCTATTCTCTTCAAGTTGGTCGGCCACTAAAGCGGTAGACTTCTTGGTTGTATCTTTGGTAGTGTTATCTGACTTTTTTGACTGTCTGCCAAGAAAGAAGGCGCCCACTAGGGCTAAGACAATGATAAAAATTGTCCCAATGAGAATAAATCGCGTTTTATTTGCAGGCTTTAAATTTGTCGTCACATTTGTATTTGAATCTTGCATGACTCTCCTGGGAATTACACCTTAAATCTGTTGCTATTAAACTGTCATATCACTACAATTATATATAACACTTATGGATAAAAAGAGGAAGTTTTTGCCGAGGGTGCTGAAGGCCACGTTGCAAAGTCGACGAGGTGCTATTCGTGTTGCCACTACGACTGTATTCGCAGCTTCTCTGGCCGTTCTTTTTAACTCCATTGATGCCTTAGGCTCAGCAACAACTCGTTTAAATAGATTACTGCTTGACCACAGTACTTTTGTGACGGCCATTGCTTTTATAGCAGTACTCGTCCTGGCTGTGGTGCTGTATCTCCATATTGACTACCAGGCACATAAGCGGCCGCTTACAACCGAAGATAAGACGGTGGACTACAGTTTTCGGAATCATGTGCGCGTTGTTACTATCCCCCTAATGGTCATGAAGTGGCGGCAATTTGCGGTAAGTTGTTTAGCACTCGGATTAGCTTTCGTGACGTATACCGGTATATCAGTGAGCATGAGTAAAGGTACATTGGCAGCACCCGGTTCGCTATCCGTTACGATTAACCAGAAGGCCGGGACGGCAGATCCTAACCCATCATATACTTCCGTATACACGGTGGTATTCTCTGTGCCAATAAGTAAGACAAGCTTTACTTCGAATGATATTACTTTCAGTGGAACTGCCGTAAGTCCTCAAATACAGTCAATTACCGAATCGGCACCTTTCAACAAGACGACGTATGAGGTTAGGGTGCAGGTAGCGGGTTCGGGCACGATAGTCCCCTCTATTGCCGCTGAGTCAGTCTCTGCAGAGAACTTTGATAACGGCACCAACCAGGCTTCGACATCAACTGATAACAGCGTTTCATATAATGGCACCTATACTCCAAATCAGTTCGTTACTAAATGGAAAACTGATAACCCGGGCCTCACAGCTTCGAATCAGCTTGTAATCTACGCACAGCCTGGCTACACCTACAACCACACCATTAACTGGGGGGATGGCAACATCCAGTCAGGGATAACAAATAGCCCAACGCATACCTACGCATCGCCTGGAACGTACACGGTTACTATTACTGGCCTGTTTCCTAAGTTCACCGCAGGGCCAGATGGACAGAAATTACTTAGTGTTGAACAGTGGGGCAACAATCCGTGGGAATCTCTTAATGGTGGGTTTAAGGATGCTACCAACTTTACGCTTGTCAATCTTGATGCACCAAACTTAAGTAATACGCTAGATTTCCATGAGTTGTTTATGAACGCTACTAACTTTAATACCAGTATTAATCACTGGGATGTGAGTCATGTAGTGGGTATGGCTGGAGTGTTTCGAGGTGCCACTTCATTCAATCAGCCCTTAAATAATTGGGACACTAGTAGTGCGACCAATATGGGCGCCATTTTTGATGGTGCCACTTCATTCAATCAGCCCTTAAATAATTGGGACGTGAGCCATCTTACTAGTGGTTCGTTACTATTCAGGGGTGCCACTTCATTCAATCAGCCCTTAAATAATTGGGACACAAGCGGCTGGCTTTACATAGGGTCTACGTTTCTTAATGCCACTTCATTCAATCAGCCCTTAAATCGATGGAATATTCGTAATGTTGCAGACGCCAATGGCGTCCTTTCCAATACCGGCATGTCGACGGTCAACTATGATATTACCTTGAAGGGCTGGGATACGCAGACGCTGCAAAGTGGCGTGACCATGGATGCCACTGGCATTACGTACTGTAGTGCTGAGTCACAAAGAGCAAATATTATCTCAACCTATGGTTGGACGATTAACGATGCAGGCAAGAACTGTACCACCCAGCAACCTTTTATCACTACCTGGAAAACCGACAACACGGGGGACATAAACGATCGAACTATAACTATCCCTACGCTGTTTGGCGGCTATAACTACGACGTAGATTGGGGGGATGGAAATACGAGCATTGGACAGACAGGGAATGCAAGTCACACCTATGCTATTCCAGGCACATATACTGTTTCGATATCGGGCACCTTCCCTCATCTGTACATGCAAAATTACGGTGGGGCGGAAAAGCTTTTGACTGTTGAGCAGTGGGGGACGAATTCGTGGCGGTCGATGAGGAGCGCATTTTTGGGAGCCTCAAACCTAACTATTCAAGCGACCGATAAACCAGATCTTTCCAATGTCACTGACATGAACTACATGTTTTACTATGCCTCGTCCTTCAACCAACCCATTGAAGACTGGGATGTGAGTGGCATCACAAGTATGAACGGATTGTTTACAGGCGCTACATCCTTCAACCAGCCGCTCAATACATGGGATGTAAGCAATGTGATAGATATGCATAATTTATTCGTAGGTGCCTCATCCTTCAACCAACCCATTGAAGATTGGGATGTCAGCAATGCGGGCGATATGGGCGGCATGTTCTTTAACGCACTATCTTTCAACCAACCCCTTAATACATGGAATGTAAGCAGTGTCGTGAACATGGCTGGCATGTTCACGGGTTCACTTTTCAACCAACCCCTTAATACATGGAATGTAAGCAGTGTTACTCATATGCAGAGTATGTTCTTCTACACACCGTTCAACCAGCCTATCAATAGCTGGAATGTTAGTAATGTGACTACTATGGTCAATATGTTCTCCTACACACCGTTCAACCAACCACTCAATAGTTGGAATGTAGCTAACGTAACGAATATGAGTGGTATGTTCGATGGCGCCACTGCCTTCAATAGATCACTGGGTAGTTGGCATGTAGATAATGTCACGAATATGGTGGGCATGTTTGGTTTTGGTTCCGGACTCTCTGTTACGAATTACGACGCTACACTTACAGGTTGGAGTAATCGTCCGCTTCGTAATAATGTCACCTTTGATGCCGGCACCAGTCAATATTGTAATGCCGAAGCGCAGAGGCAAAGCATTATAACCTCACGTAGTTGGACTATTAATGATTCAGGTGAAGCCCCAGGGTGTGTGCCGACAGATCCAGATGATTTTATCACTACTTGGAAAACAGATGTGAATTCGGACGAGATCACCATTCCGACGACTGGCTCGCTCGGTGATACATATGACTACACGATTGATTGGGGAGACGGCACGGTCGAAACACATCGAACAGGTGATGCATCGCATACCTACAGTAATGCTGGTACGTACTCAGTACAGATTTCTGGATTATTTCCACGACTCTACTTTGCCGATGACTACGATAACGATAAACTTATGACCGTTGAACAGTGGGGATCGAACAAATGGCAGTCTATGGCAGCAGCGTTTATAGGTGCGTCCAATCTTACTATTAATGCCACTGATACTCCTGATCTATCTGAAACGACAAGTATGGCAGCAATGTTTGCCGATGCCAGCTCCTTAAATTCTGATATAAGTGACTGGGATGTCAGTAGCATTACGAATATGAGTGATGCGTTCTTGAATGCTAGTTCGTTTAATCAGCCACTCAACGCATGGCAAGTGAATAATGTGACGGATATGCACCGAATGTTTCTGGACGCTGCCGCGTTCAACCAGCCTCTCGATAGTTGGAATGTTAGCAACGTTACAACTATGAGTTCAATGTTTTCCGGGGCAAGTATTTTTAATCAGCCAGTAGGTGGGTGGGCTGTGGGCAGCGTTACCGACACCTCAGATATGTTTAGAGGCGCAAGGGCTTTCAATCAATCGCTGGACAATTGGAGTGTAATAAGTGTTGAAGATGCAAGTTACATGTTTGCCGGGGCTTCTGCTTTCAATCAACCGCTGAACGGCTGGGAGACAGATAACATAGCGGATATGAACGCCATGTTTGCAGCGGCTCTATCCTTCAATCAGCCACTCGATAGTTGGAATGTTAGCAACGTTACAACTATGAGTTCAATGTTTGCCGAGGCTACTTCCTTCAATCAGCCACTGAGCACTTGGAATACTGATAATGTCACAAGTATGCTACTCATGTTCTCGAGTGCTACCTCCTTCAATCAGCCCTTGGATAGCTGGAATGTCGCTAATGTGACTAGTATGAACTACATGTTTAGCAGTTACGTAGAGGTGGGGATCGCATTTAATGAGATTAACCTAGGTATACCATACTCTAGCTGGTCACAAGTACAAAAGGATGCTTTTTATCAGGTATTTACTTCCGACATGCCTTCGTTGACCGAGTCGAACTACCTAACGTTTAAGTCAGGTCTTTCTGTACCTAACTACGATGCCACCCTCATTGGCTGGAGTGGACAGTCACTCCAAAGTACCGTTACCTTTGACGCAGGAACGAGTAAATACTGCGCAGCTGAAGTGCAAAGGCAAGATATCATTGACTCGTTTGGATGGACTATTAACGATAGCGGCAAAGACTGCGCCGTGCAACGACCGTTCATTATGAAGGTTAAAACTGATAATCCAGGCGACAGTGGCAACAATGAGTTCGAGGTGACATATGGTAATGACAGTGATACCTACGACTTTGACGTAGATTGCGACAACGATGGCACGCCAGAGTTCACGCATCAAACGTATTCAGTCGTTTGTAGCTACCCGTCTGCAGGTGAATATGAAGTTGCGGTTTCTGGGGCATTTCCACACATGGCGCTCAACTCAGGAAATGGACACGATGCAGAGAAGATACTGGAAGTTCAGCAATGGGGTGATATTGAATGGCATAGTATGGAAGGTATGTTCTGGGGAGCTTCAAATGTGCAAGTCACAGCGACGGACAGTCCAAATCTACAGGCTGTAACTAATATGAGCGCTATGTTCTACGAGGCAACCACGTTCAACGCAAATATAGGGTCATGGGACACTAGTAACGTCACAAATATGGCAATGATGTTCTACGGAGCCACCGCCTTCAACCAGTCCCTTAACGGTTGGAGTACTGGCAACGTTACAAATATGGGTGAAATGTTCAAAGAGGCTTCGAGTTTTAACGCAAATATTAGCAGTTGGAACACTGGTAATGTGACCAATATGTTTGGTATGTTCAGTGACGGATCGATATTCAATCAGGATATTAGCGGCTGGAACACTGGTAATGTCACGGACATGTCAGAACTATTCTTTAGTAACAGCCATTTTAACCAGCCAATTGGGCAGTGGCAGACGGGTAGCGTGACTGCTATGCGAAGAATGTTTGGTAGCGCTGCGAACTTTAACCAAGACATTGGGGGTTGGAATGTAGGTAATGTTACCAATATGTCCGAGATGTTCAACATGGCCACTACGTTTAACCAGCCGTTGGGTAGTTGGAACACCGGTAGTGTTACGGATATGTCTTCAATGTTTACATTTGCAACTGTATTCAGCCAACCGATTAATTCTTGGAATGTAGGTAACGTCACAAATATGGCAATGATGTTTAATAGTGCACCTCAGTTTAATCAGCCATTGAGTAATTGGAATATTGATCAGGTGACCACTATGCAGTCAATGTTCGGTAGCTTTGTAGATTACATGGAATTTTACTATGGCCCAGTTGCTGATTGGGATCAGAATTTTAAGACCATGGTTTTTGATGAGCTTTCACAGATTGTTGGTCATACTATGAACGAGCAAAATTACCAGACACTTGACTCGGGCATGTCGACAGCAAACTACGATGATACGCTCATTGGTTGGAGCGCCCGCTCCTTGCAGGATGACGTCATTTTTGATGCTGGCTACAGTCGGTACTGTACTGCTGAGGTTCAGCGTCAAAGTATGATCGATACATTTAGTTGGACTATTAACGATGACGGCAAGAACTGTCAGGGCTACTTGCCTACTGACATGAGTCTTGCGACTACATTGGCTAACTCAGGAACCATTAAAGTTGGTGACACGTTGAACTACACGCTTACCGTGCGAAACCATGGGCCAAACAACGGTTATGATAATTATGACGCTGCAGTGCTTACATTACTCCCCGCTACAATGGAGTTTGTGTCTGCGGCCGGGGCATTTCCGGTGAACTGTACGGTTGTGATGGCTGAAGATATAGGTATACCTGCTTTTGTGCAGCACTACTCTGGGCTGCAAGTAGTGTTCTGTATCTGGACACCAACACCGCTCCTTACTCCTGGGGATACGACAACGTTGAATATACAGACAAAACTCAAGTCGACCGTCCAAAATGGTAATGAAGTAAAACTACGCTCCTTGCTGTATTGGTATAACGATATTGACAGGAATACAGTCGAGTATGCTCTAGATAATGGTGAGGATGTATACGGGCTTACCGTTAATAATGTCTCAAACTATGCGTTTACTTACACTGCAACACCAGACGTTCCTGATGTTCCGAATCCGCAGACACCAACAAATCCTAATCCACCTGGAGCGCCTATACGACCAAGACCGACTACACCGAGCCCCATAGTTAAAGGTGTGTGTGAGGCGCTAACGGTGCGTACCGTTGGTAGTGATCCATACGCTGTCCCACTGGCGGTAGCCTATACGGTAGAAACGACCGGTGATACTACGGGCACAACGTACGTGTATGATTTTGGGGATGGGACTACTCAGGAGTCGTCTGATAAGGTAGTGGAACACACCTACGACAAGTGGGGAACATATAGCGCAGCGGTGCGACTAAAAACAAGTAACGGCCTAGCGGAGCAAAACCAACTTTGTTCTGTAAGGCTTGGCGTTGGCCAAGTAGTGGCAAAGGAATCGGTTAGCTCGTTCGGAGGGGCATTGGCTTCCGTTCGTACGCGCACTTTGCTTACACGAACCATTGCGCTACTGCCATTTGTCTTTACCTCACTTTTGCTTCTAATTGCCATGATCTACCTGTGGCTGGCTTATCGAGATAAGAAGCAACAAGATAAACTCAAGGAGTTGCTGGAGCGAAACAGAAAGACGCGCCAAAGTATTTCAAACTTTGTAGCGATTTCGTCGCACTACCTGAATACGCCATTGGCTACTATGCAGGGTGCATTAGAAATACTTACCGCTGCCAAGCAAAAAGGAACCCTGACATCGATAACGACCTACACGTTAGATGGTATACGAAAACAATTACAAGGACTAAGCAACTATGTCCAAGGCATCGTCGGGCAGAATGAATCGGTGCTGCAGGCTGATACGAAGCAGGTGGGCTCTGTAAGCATCGTAGAACTCGCTAAGACCAAGCGTATTTGGATGCCGTTAGCCATAACGGGTCTAATGATAGCCATTATTGATATCGGTCTTACCTTGTCTGGTGGCTACAAGCTTGCAGAACTTCGACTAGCTAATGCCGTGGCATTCTTTGTGCTGGCAGGTATTTCAATCATTGTAGCTGGCATTATGCGTTCTCGCAGTGAAGCACTGCGGGCTGGAATTGAGCAAGAGCTGGCGAGTGAAAAAACACTACTGAGTCAAAAACAAGCACTTATCCACGATATCGCCCGACAGCTTGAAAGCTACCAGCATCTACTCATTCAGGAGAGCGCTACTGTCCAACAGCTCCCCGAAGGACGACTATTCTTTAATGGCCTTAAGGACTTTGGAAAACTGACCCAGTCGCTTATTTCCGGTGCGCGTTTTGCTACTTTGTCAGCATCGCCCCAGTCGATATTGGCTACTGAGATCATCACCTCAGTAGTTACGTCACTGGATCCTGCCGCCAAGCAGAAGAATGTGACTATCCAATCTACTGTAGAACCGGAAGTAACTATGCAGCTGGAAGGCAGTGAGGCGCGCTTCTTGCTCACGGCGTTCCTGGATAATGCTATTAAGTTTAGTCCAGAAAACGCAAAGGTTGATCTGCAAGCACGAAGACACGGCAAACATGATATCTTCACCATACGTGACGGAGGTCCTGGTATTGACCAGGCGATAGTCTCGCAGCTTTCACAGCCGTTCACAAGAGGAACCGACACTATAACCTACAATAACCAAGGACTCGGACTAGGACTCTATAACGCTAAAATACTTATAGAAAAACTTGGTGGATCGCTCGAATTAGCGGCAAGCACTCATGGGGCAGGCACGGTAGCAACTATTACGCTTCCACATACAAATAGTCTACCTACGAGCATGGTGTATGCTCCAGCGTAGGTTTGTAGCAAATAAACTACTTGTCTAAAGTAACCATAACCGTTACAGTTGGCAGTAACGATGAGACAATCCAAATTGCGACTGTACTGTTTTTCGCCGCCTGTAATGTTGGCGACCTTTATTATCGAAATCGGACTATTCCTCTGGGTACTTGGTAAGTGGGGTGCAAAGAGTACGGCTAACAGGCTGGTGCTGGCAATATTATTCTTCCTGGCCTTGTTCCAGTTGGCTGAATATAACGTTTGTGGACGGTTTAATATAGACGCATTGACGTGGTCTCGCATCGGCTTTGTGTCCATTACGATGCTGCCGCCGCTTGGTATGTATCTAGTCTACGTCCTGGCTGGTAAGAAGGAGCGCGTATTAGCGTGGTTGAGCTATCTCATGGGTGCGGTGTTTATTTACATATTTGCGTTCAGTAGTGTGGCCTTTAACTCGCATGTCTGTGCTGGTAACTATGCCATCTTCCAGCTGAATGCAGATATGCACCTTGGTGGTCTGTACTTTATCTACTACTACGGCTGGTTATTCATGGCCATGGCTTTTGCGGCGCTATATGCCAGAACTGTCAAGAAAGCCCAGGCCAAGGCACTGTGGTATGTCATTGCAGGGTACTGCTTCTTCCTCATACCTACAACAGTAGTTAACATGGTCAAGCCCGAGACGATGAGCGGCATACCGAGTGTTATGTGTGGCTTTGCAGTTACCTGGGCACTGGTACTCGTGTTTGGTATTCTGCCCGTGACAAAAGAGATGTCCTCTGGCCCGAGTAAGAAAACAGTCAAGAAAAAGTAGCGTACTTGACATTGCCGCCAATGCGGTTATGATTAGAATAATCGTGCGCTCTAGCGGCGTTTGCAAAACAAACATTGACCAAAACAAAAAGCACCCGCCGCGGGTGGGCGCGCACGACAGTGAGAACACCTCTTTTACGGAGGTGTTTTTGTTATTCGTACTCTTTACGCTTATGGTATACTTTTGGTAATACAATCTAAAACAAAAAAGATATATGGCACAAACAAAAAGAACTGCAAAGCGCCCGACCGGAAGTAAGTCTAAAAGCACGCCCAACCCAATTTTGAAACAATTCACTAATCTGACTATGCGGAGCAAAGTCCTCGTTGGAGCTCTGCTGTTTGCATTAGTGGGCGGCGCTGTTGTAGCCTTTTCTAGTGCGGCAGATCCTAATACTGTGTCGGTGGACATTATTAAGACGCAGTATGCTTATCCGTCTAATGCTCTCTTTGTGTCTCCTGGCGGCAATGACTGTACTACTACTTCTTGCGGTACGCAGAATGCGCCGTATAAGACACTTAAATTCGCTGTCTCTAAGGCGGTTTCTGGTAATACCATTGTGATGCGTGAGGGAATTTACCGTGAAGCTCTTGGGAGCATGACCAAATCCCTGATGATACAGGCATATCCTAATGAAAAGGTCTGGCTGGATGGCTCAGATGTCATTCCACAAAATGAATGGATTCAAGATGGAACCAGCTGGCGCAAGGATAACTGGGTCGCAGCTAACGCAATGTGTCCTAAGAAGACGACGCCAGAAGATCCAAGTAATCCAGATAATGTCGTTAATTATAGCTGTTACACCACTGACCCACAGGGCTCTAAATGGCTAGTCAATGCGGCAAATCCTGCATCTTTCTTGCCTGACATGTTCTTTGTAGACGGCATACAACTTAAGCAAGTGCTCACGCGTAACGAAGTTAAAGCTGGGACATTCTATATTAACCGAAATACTTCGCAGGTCTTTATCGGGGACAACCCAAGTGGTAAGCAGGTAGAAGGTTCAACAAGACAGCAGGCTATACAGTATTACAAAGCGGGCACTGCAGGTAGCAAGCTCCGCGGTATTGGTGTCCGTAAGTTTGCTTCTAAGATTGTCTTTACCTCTCAGCCAGGGCAGATTGAAGTGAGCAATGGCGCTAAAGGCATTGAATTCGATAACATGGTCTTTACGCAGTCTGCCGCCAATGGATTGTTTGTAACTGGCTCAGCAGCAGATAAATCAACAGGGCTGGTGGTACGGAATAGTATCTTTGCAAACAATGGTACTTCTGGTTTGTCAGGCAACCAAGTCGACTCCATGACCGTCGAGAACAATATCTTCTATAACAACAATACCGAAAAAGCTGAGTGGGAGGGGGATTACGGATCCTTTGCCGGTTCTAAGATGGCTGTTATGACTAATTCAACAGTCAAGAACAACTTATTCCAGGGTAACTACGGTTCAGGCTTCTGGTGCGACTTAAGCTGCCAGAATAATGCTATCATCGGCAATATGTCACGAGATAACCTGGTCAATGGCATATACTACGAGATCAGCTTTGATGGCATCATTGCCTCTAACGTTACCTACGGCAATGGTGCGGCAGGACTTAAGGCCAGCGGTAAGCGGATTAAGATATACAACAATACAAGCTATAATAACGTGGCCAATGCAATCTTTGCCTACGATGATCCGGGTCTTACTCGTACTGATTCTGGCGCAATTGAAATAAAGAATAACATTGTCGCTGGCGGTCCGCGAACTACCAGCAATGATTCACTTATACGGCTTTGGATGAAACGCAACGGTGTCGCTCCAGTACTGACAGCTATGGATAGCAACCTCTACCTACGAAGCGCAACGACGCAACCTAAGTACGTTATTGGTTGGTACGGTCCAGACGGAGATGCTACTAATATGAACTATACAACCCTGGATGCTGCTGCCCGAACCCGCATGGGCAGGGAATCCAAAGGTATTCTCCTGGATGGCAAGTCTATCGGGACACTCTTCAAGGATGCGCCAAATGGTAATTTCCAACTTGTCTCAGGGTCTGCTGCCGTAGATTCAAGTGAACCACTTCCTGCGGATGTAGCTACCGCAACTGGAAAGACGGCTGGTCAGGTTGTGAGTCGTGGTGCTATTAGCTGGCGTAATGGTTCAGGTAGTGACCTGGCTGTAGCGACCCCGGATCCGGTGACACCTCCTGCGCCACCTGCTAATGTAGCTCCTACAGTAACGGTCTCTGTAAGCGGTAATAGCTTTACGACTCCTGCGGCATTCCAAGTTACAGCTAATGCAACAGACAGTGACGGTAGTATTACTAAGCTTGAGATACTCCAGAATGGCGCAGTTGTACACACCTGTTCTAATAGTGGCACTTGTCGCTACGATGCCAATGGGTACGGTGCGGGTACTTTTCAGTATTCTGCGCGCGCTATGGACAATGCTACGCAGCCAGCGATCGGTACGTCTGGTAGTCAGTCAGTCGTCGTGAGCGCTCCTGCTACGACACCTCCTCCAACTCCTGCGCCAACACCGGCACTAACCAAGCCAACAGGTGTCCAAGTCGGCACAGATGGATTGTTCCCAATAGGTATTGGGGTTAAATGGAATGCGGTATCTGGTGCAACTGGCTACAAGGTTACTCCTGTAGGTCGTGCTGCGGTGGCTCGTACAGTTTCAAACTACGTAGATGCTGGTGTTACGGTAGGTAATATATATACCTATGACGTTACGGCTACCAACGGTACAACTGAATCTCCAAAGACAACAGTAACGACCCAAGTAACCTGTACCTTCTGGATATTTGGCTGTAGTGCCAAAGTACTGGGTGTCCAGTAATCCAATAAAGATTACTAGTTCGCTAACTGTACTAAACAAAAAAGTCCTGGGAGTTTCCAGGACTACTTTGTTTGGTGGAGCCACGGGGACTCAAACCCCGGACCTCTTCGCTGCCAGCGAAGCGCTCTAATCAACTGAGCTATGGCCCCAAACGGCAACCTGTAGATTCTAGCAGATTAACGCTTGTTTTGGAATTCTAGGCATCTCTCATTGTACACTGTTTGCGTGCAGTGTAGTCAACGCCGGCTTGGATGGTGCGTGAAGGGTCGAGACCGTTATCGACCGTGACTTGTTGTATCATGAGCCACTCGGCTCCAAGATTGCTTCCTAAGTCAATCTCCTGACCGTCGGGGCCGATGACCTTGATCTTATGAGCAAGATCAGTCGCATTTTGTACATCTTCCCCGCCAGTATAGGTGATTTCTTTTTCGCTGCAGCGGTCAATGGCCAGGGCTCCAGCGACTCGGCTAGTACCTGTGTCGTCTGATTTTTTACTTGGGCCACTTTCATTTCCGATGAATGGCAAGTCAATACCTTCTTTTGCTTCAACATAGCTTCCACCTACTAGGTATAGTCCAAGCCCTACAAGTACGTGAACTGGTTTTAGTTTCATTGCCATAAATTATCCTGGGTCACTTACCGAGTAATACGTATAAGAGTATTGCCGTGGGTTCGCTACTAGCTCCCTATAACTTAAGCGACCATATACAAGTTATAGATCTATGCTGACATTTTACTGTTATATTTTAGTACCAATACGACTATTTGTCAATGTCGCCTCGCCTCTGTACTAGACGGTTATCGGCGTGAGGGCAGATGCTGCCAATGCGGCGATTAGATCCTGTCGGCGTGGCTGTGAATACAGTTCGTGAGTTGGGGCCGGCACATATATAGGTGCCTGATCCATCGGCATCTCAAGACTAGCTTGCTGTAGCTTTTGTGGAGCTCGCTGCACGACTATTTCAGTACAGAATGCTGGTAGTGATACCTGCTTGTCTGGACGTATACGTGTGATGTCAGGTATGTCTTTATTCATACTTGCGACCATAGGATTGGCCTTTGATGCTGCAATAGCACCTTTTGCTCCCCACTTGAGTAGTGTTTTTCCATCGTTCGCATATAGAGGAACATTCTTTGATGTCAGCTTCCATACGTTAATGGGTCTATCAGTCTTATTTCGAGCAAGTATTGCAGTTTTTGCCGTAGTATTACAACTAAGCCCCTTGAGTGGTGGCTTCGGTGCTGCCGCTGCCGCTTCAGGTGTTAACCCAAAAGCAATGGCCCCTATTGTTGCTATTGCTGCGCCTGTTCGACGTAGCGTGCTCATACGATCTGCGTTTGTGGTTCGTTCTGACATAAAAAATCCCTGGTCACTTGCCAGGGAAATACGAGATTACAAAGAATCACATATGCCGTGGGTTCGCTACTAGCTCCACGTGATTCAAGCAACCATATACAAATCACGCTTCATTGCTGACATTACTAAACTATTGTATGATACAACTATTTGCCAATAAGTCAATAGCAACTACGCTGTATGTAGTGTTCTGTGTGTATTCTGGACACTATTGAAAGAAGTTTTGGTTTGCTATTTCGGGTGGCATGAAGCCGTTGGTATGCTTGAAATCGGCTTCCCACTTATAGCCCTTACCGTAACCTAGGTCCTTCATGAGCTTGGTCGGTGCGTTTCGCAGATGTACCGGTACCGGCAAGTCCGGGTGCTCTTTTGCCGTTGCTAATGCGGCGCTCATGGCATTGGCTACCTCACGAGATTTGGGGGCCTTGGCCAGCACACTGGCACAATGGAACAGGTTGTACTGTGCTTCAGGCATACCGATCTGGGTAACTGCCTGAAAGGTACTGACAGCAATGTTGAGGGCGGCGGGCGCTGCTAAGCCAATATCTTCACTAGCAAAGATCACCATTCGCCTGGCTACAAACTTGGGGTCTTCCCCGGCTTGTAGAATACGGGCCATATAGTACAAGGCTGCGTTAGCGTCAGATCCGCGCATAGATTTAATGAATGCACTGATCAGATTGTAGTGGTTCTCTCCGTTCTTGTCGTAGCCTGGCACTCGCTTTTGGGCAGCAGTTTGGACGACCTCTTTGGTAATCGGCTTAATGCCTGCCAGTTGTTGGGCAACTTCTAGATTGCCGAGTGCTACCCGGCCGTCACCACCAGATAACTCAGCGAGCATGTCTATAGCGTCAGCGGGTAGTTTCTTCGCCTTTAACCCTAGATGCTTAGCGGCGCGGGTAATGAGCTGTTTCATATCGTCTTTGGTAAGAGGCTCTAATACGACTACTCGACTACGGCTTAATAATGGGGTAATAATCTCAAAGCTTGGGTTTTCGGTGGTGGCCCCAATAAGGGTGATAGTCCCTTTTTCGACATGTGGTAGAAACGCATCTTGTTGAGCTTTATTGAAGCGGTGGATTTCATCAACGAATAATAGTGTGGGTATTTGCAGGCGGTTATTTTGTTCGGCTCGTTCAATTACCTTGCGGACATCTGCAACACCAGCCGTGACAGCACTGAGTTCTATCCAGTCGGCTCCTGTTTCACGGGCAATGATCCGGGCCAGGGTTGTCTTGCCACTGCCTGGCGGTCCCCACAGAATGAGGCTAACTGGTTTTTTATTGACGATAATCTCATGTAGCAGCTTTCCTTCACCAACAATGTGGTGCTGGCCAATGACCTCGTCGAGGGTAGCGGGTCTCAGTTGTTCTGCAAGGGGTAACTCCATGCTCCTAGTATACGCTGGCTGGTAGCACGGAGGTGGTATATAATCTCAGGTGAGTAAGCATGAGGGAAACCTTCGTAAGTCAAGGAGTAGATATGGATCCACAATCAAACCCACCGGTAACACCTGGAGAGGCTCCAGAAGCTCCGGAGTCCCCGGTTCCAAGTCCAACTCCCCCGGCCCCAGTGCCAGAGCCAACGCCCACTCCTCAGCCGACTTTTAGTCCAGAAATTACACCTCCCCCAAATAACCAAGCATTTAGCTCCGCTCAGCCCAAAAATAAGAAGGGTCTCAAGGTCCTTGTTGGTGTTGCCGCTGCACTCGTCGTGCTCGGTGGCGGTGGTGCAAGCGCCTACTACGGCGTCGTACTGCCTAACAAGCCAGAGAACGTGCTAAAATCTGCCCTTAAGAACAGCTTGGACCAGGAAAGCGTTACTGCTAAGTTTGCCCTAGAAGGTAAGTCGGGCGACTCACCTGCGTATAAGGTAGAAGGAACATCTCGTTCCAACCGAACTGACAAAGCAGCAGGCCTCGAGGCCAAAGTTACGGTTACAGGCATTTCTGTGTCTGCAGAAGCCCGATACGTTGGCAGTAGTGCATTCGTGAAGGTCAGCGATCTGAGTAACGTGACTGACATTATCGGCTCATATTCACCCGAAGTTGCGACCTTTGCCGAAACGCTTAACGGCAAGATTGCTGACAAGTGGTTCGAGATAGACAGTACCCTGATCAAAGAAGCCAATGCTAATTGTTTGCTGGACTCAAATCTAAAGCTCGAAAAAGGTGACTACGACGTGCTGGACAAGCTGTATAAGAAGAACGCCTTCGTAACCATTAAAAGCAATGCCAAAGAAGATGTTAATGGGAGCGCAACTACTAAGTTTGAGCTAACGCTTGACCCCAAGAAGGGTAATGCATTCGCTAACGGTGTAGGTGATATGCCTATCATTAAGAAGCTACAAGAGTGCGACAAAGAAGCCTTTAAGGACAATGGTAAAGTCGACCAGGAAATCAAGGACCAAATCGATGCTACTGATCCCGTGCCGCTTACTTTGTGGGTAGACAAGAAGACTAAGCGCATCGTGAAGCTGGCGAGCCAAACAACTGAGAAAGACAACAAAGAGAAAGTTAGTGGTAAAGGGGAAGTGTCTTTTGACTACGCTAAGGTTACTGTCGACAAGCCAGCAGGAGCTAAGCCGATAACGAGCCTTATTAGTGAGTTAACACCGCTATTTCAAGGTGGTTTGGGTAGTGGCCAAGATTTAACACTTTAGGCGGTGACTACGGTACAATGTAAGTATGCCTAAAAACCAAGAACCAACCGTTAGTACTGTTCCTTTCATTGTTAGTAACAAAGCCGCATCACTAAGTATTGTGGCAGCCATCATCTTCGTCGTCTCGGGTGTAGCCTGGTGGAAGCACGTTTACAACAGCCCATATCGTGTATTTCAAGGGATGCTTAAGACTAACCTGACCACCCAAAGCGTTACCCGTACTACAATTACGGAGGACCAAGGTGGTCCGGTAGAGAAAGCTGAGCAACTGAGTTTCGTACCTCAGTCAGCCAGTCGTACCGTAGTGAATATTGACCAAAAAGGTGCAGACGGGGATACCCATGTTATTAGCGAGACTATTGGTACGCCGTCTCGTGATTACAGCCGCTACATCAAAATAGATACCGCACAGAAGAACGCACAAGGCAAAAAACTTGATTACTCACCGGTTATTGGTAGATGGGGTGAAACAGCTGCTGCCCAGGCCTACCAACAGTCTATTCTGGGACTTGTTCCATTCGCTAACCTAAAGCCCGCGGATCTGCCAAGTATAGTTAGTCTGTTTGAACAAAAGAAGGTATATGACATTGATTACAGCAAAGTTGAACCAAAACGTTTGAATGGTAAATCAGCATTAGTCTTCACGGTAAAGATAAACACGTCTGCCTATGTTGAAGTTATGAAGACGCTTACCAAGACCACCGGACTGAGTGACTTTAAAGACCTTAACCCTGAAGATTACAAAGATAACGCACCGATTGAAGTCAAGCTAACTGTCGACAAACTATCTCGTCAACTGCTGGTTGCTGAATATAGCCAATCTAACCAAAAAGAAACCTACTCGGCATACGGTCTGAGCGCTCCAATAGACCTACCGAACATGACTATGCCGCTAGAGTCATTACAGCAAAGAATTCAAGAAATACAGTAGCGCCAGGGAATTGAATTTGGTATGATCAAGCGTACGTGGGGCACGGACGTTTGACGTCCACCTGCTTGCAGGCGTAGGTCATACCTGCAGTGCTCCACCAATATTTCTTAACTATTTACATTAGAAGTCCTATCAAGTAGTCGTCCAGAATCGGACGGCTTTTTATTTTGGTACGGGTTTGCGGCTTACTTCAGCCGTTCGGGGTGCTGGCTCATATATTTGGCAATACGGGCAAGACCTTCCTCGATTTTGTCGACATTCAAGGCATATGAGAGTCGAATACGATCCGGTGCACCGAACCATGCTCCGTCGTAGACAATAACACTGTGGTCGTAGAATAGTTCAGATACGACTTGGGATGCGTTCTGGACCTTAGGGAGTACATAAAAGGCGCCTTCTGGTTTCCAGAGCTCAAAACCAATCGCCTTTAACCCGTCGTAAATAGTGTCTCGGCGTTGTTGCCATATGGCAGTTTGCTGTTCGATGTATTGCCGGGGTACTTTGGTGGCTTTAAGAGCCATGGCTTGCCCGATGACATTGGTGTTCATGGAAGTATGGACCTTAATGTCGACAACAGCTTGGATGAGTTCTGGGTCAGTAGCATATAAATAGCCTACCCGTAGCCCACACATAGAGTAGGTTTTGGAGAAGGAGTTGATGGTAATAACGTTTTCGCCCTTGATGGGGTAGTTCTCGCGGTCGTAGATCAGATCTTTATATACTTCATCTGAGATGACGTAGACGCCGAGTTCAGATGTAATCTTTTCGATCTCATGCAGAGTAGCTAGTTCTTCAACACGGCCTGTAGGGTTAGAGGGGGAGTTAATGATAACAGCCTTAACGTCTGTTACTTTAGCCCTAAAGTCGTCAAGATCAATTTGGCCTTGGTTCAACTGGGTGAATACGGGAGTGTGCCCCGCTAAAGAAACGAGAGGAGGATACGAATAGTAGTATGGCTGACAGATGAGAACTTTGATTGAACCGTACTTCTGGTACAGGGCTCTAAACACTAAATCAAGCGCTTCGGAAGCGCCATTCGTGACTACAAAGTCATTAGGGCCGGCCCCAGGATAGTCATTAGCGAGAGCCATACGCAAGTCGGCGTTGCCATTGATAGGTCCGTACTTAAAGAGTTTTTGGGCATCGAGTGTCTCAAGAATTTCGGGTGGCGGTGGTAAGTCCGGTTGGCCGGAGCCAAAGGAAATTAATCGAGGATCATCAAGTCCAATGAATTCTGCTGGGCTTGAGATGGTTGGTCGTGTGTCTGATGAATTTTTGCTAGCCATTACTACATTGTCTCATAGCTATTGTTTTTATGTCACGGTCATACCTAACTTGTCACAGATGCGTTAGAATATGTATATGCTAAACGCTCTTAAGCGACGACTTTACTTTATAGTTGCACGTTATTTCCGATTCTGGGCCCGATTGAGCCTGATGCGTTGGCATCCTAAAGTCATTGTGATTACTGGCTCGGCAGGGAAGACTACGCTACTGCACCTCGTAGAGGCACAGCTTGGGGATAAGGCGCACTACTCACACCATGCCAACAGTGCCTACGGTATATCTTTTGACATCCTCGGGCTCCATGGGGTTACAAAATCGCGAACCGACTGGCTGAAGTTGATTGTTAAGGCGCCACTGAGGGCTGTATCGTTTAAGCACAGTGAACAGTTTTACGTAGCTGAAGTTGATGCAGATCGTATTCACGAGGCGCAGTTTATTGCTGAGTTTCTAAAGCCAGCAATAACGATGTGGGTTAGCAGTCTGCATACTCATACCATAGGCTTTGATCATGCCGTGGCATCTGGTACTTTTACGTCCCCCGAAGCGGCCATTGCGCATGAGTACGGCAATATAGCTGCCCGCACGACGGAGTTGGTCCTGTACGATGCCGATAACAAGCTGGTGGTAGAGCAGGTCAAGCGAACCAAAGCTCAGGCCATTGGTGTTTCGCAGACTGATGTTACTGCCTATTCATTAAGCCGAAATAGTACGACCTTCATAACCAAAGAAGGTATTATTAGTTTCCCGGGGCTCGTACCACAAGTTCTGTTTACGCAGCTGTACATGGTTGAAGCTCTGATGCGTGAGCTTAACCTAGAACTAGACGAATCATATGCAAAGTTTGTCATGCCACCAGGCCGCAGTAGTATGTTTGAAGGTAAGAAGGATACTGTTCTTATTGACAGCACATACAATAACTCCAATATTGATAGCATGACAGGCATTATCAATATGTTTGACGTGTACCCGGCCAAGCATAAATGGTTGGTGCTGGGGGATATCCTTGAACAAGGCAAAGACGAAGCACGGGAGCACCAAGATATCGCTAAAACTTTGAATGCCATTACAGCAGATCGCGTGCTGCTGTTTGGTAAGCGTTTGGCTAACCACACGGTGCCACTCATTAACAACAGTAAGATAGGTCATTTGCAGGTCTTCGAGCATCCCCGAGACATTCGTGACTACCTCCTCAAAGAACTTTCCGGGGGAGAGGCCATTCTGTTTAAGGGTGCTGGTTTCTTTGAAGCACTTATTGAAGCACTACTTGAGAATCCCGCAGACGCAAAGCTGCTGGTCCGGCAAGAACCATTACAACGAAAGCGACGTCAGGACTTCGGGTTATGAAAAAGGTATATGTTGTCCATGGGTGGACGTATAGTCTGGACAAGTGGCAGCCGATTATTCCTTTGCTAGCAGATAAGGGGATTGAGCTGGTCTTACTGAAGGTGCCAGGCCTGACAACTCCCAGTGACAAGGTCTGGGACATTACTGGCTATATGGATTGGTTTAATGACCAAATCAAAGGAGTCAAAGCACCTGTTGTACTGGGTCACTCGAACGGAGGACGTATTGTCCTAAACTACCTGACTAAGCATCCAGATAGACTTGGCTCGCTCATCCTGCTTGACGCTGCTGGTGTGGTACATGATGAGGCTCGAAGTAAAACCAAGCTAGGGATACTACGTGCTGTATCAATGGTTGGTAAACCGCTGTCAAAGATCCCGATTGTGAAGAAAGTTTTCTACCGCCTGATCGGAGCAAATGACTATTACCAGGCACCAGAGAATATGAAGAAAACTATGCAGAATATGTTGGCGGCCAACAAGATGATTGACTACAGTAAAATAACTTTGCCTACGACGCTCATATGGGGAGAACACGACCAACAGACCCCCCTTAGTGATGCGCACTATATGCGTGATCATATCGTTGGCTCAACACTCCATGTTGTTGCCGAAGGGCGACATGCTCCTATGTTCACGCACCCAGAAGAAGTAGCGCAGCTAATTGTAGAGGCAGTGTTGTGAGCATATTTAACTCTCTAGGATCTAACTATACGGGTGGGACGCTTCGCCGCTTGTTTGCCCCGGCAAGCAGCCAAAATGGCCAGAAGCTCCAACAGTATCTTGTTGATCACTACGAAGCAACTGACGTACAGGTAACCTACAAGTGCCGTGAGGCTATTACGCTTGGGCTGAGGCAACTGGATCTTCCGGCAGGTTCGCGGGTAGCTATAAACGGATTTACCTGCTACGCCGTGTATGAAGCGATTGTAGCGGCCGGGTTGCTGCCGCACTATGTTGATATCACCCGTACAGATCTTAATTACACTGCTGCAGCACTTGGCAAAGCCATAAAGGCCGAACCAACAATTAGAGTTGCCATGATCCAGAACACCTTCGGTATCCCCTCTGACGTAGCGGCTATTGCCAAAGTGTGTGCCGCGCATAATGTGGTGTTGGTTGAAGATCTGGCGCATTCAGCTGGCTTACAGTACGCCGACGGTCAAGAAGCTGGTACGGTTGGTCAATGGGCCGCACTGTCTTTTAGTCAGGATAAAATGATTGATGCGGTAAGTGGTGGTGCTTTGGTTTCAAAGCAATCTATTCCGGCCGTTACCCCAAAGACATTGAGCTTCAAAAAGCGAGCCGCTGCTCGCTGGTACCCGTTATCTACTTGGGTGATTAGGGGCACTTTTGGTATCGGTGTGGGCCGTGCCCTACTAAAGGCCATGAAGCACTTGCAGCTCATCCCTCGCCCTATGGCAGGTTCTGCCGGTACGGTACACAAGCTTTCTAACTGGAGTTCCCGCGAAGCTCTATTATCTCAGCAAGATTTAGTGCGATCTAGTGTACTCCGCAAAGCCATCGCGAGTATATACAGTCAGCAATTACCCAAAGATGTTCAGTTTGCAGCAGAATCAGGCGCGGTGCACCTGCGCTACCCAATCTTGGTGAGTGACCGAGATTCGCTGTTGAAATTCTTAGGTAAGGAACGCATCTATCTGTCTGATACATGGTACGACGCAGCCATTGGGCCCAAGCAGTACCAGCATTTAACCGACTACAACGGTCAGTGTCCAGAGTCGGAATATGTTGCTGAACATATTGTTAATCTACCTACCCACCAACACGTAACAGAAGCAAAAGCTGCCGTTATAGCAGAGAAAGTGAATGCATGGCTGAAATCAGTACCCAAGTAGTAACCGATAAACAAATCTGGGAAGACTTTCTTGCTTCGCACCCGGAAGCAAACTTCCTGCAGTCCTGGTTATGGGGTGAATTCCAGCAGTCTATTGGCCGGACGGTGCACTATAGTGGTTTCTTTGACGGTACAACACTAGTTGGAGTTATGCTGTCGGTGGTGGAACCCGCTCGTCGGGCGCGGTACCTTACGGTACCAGCTGGCCCTATTATTCCTTGGGGAAATAATGTAGTAGCCCAGGCGGCTGTTGCTGAAATGAAAAGAATTGGGAAACTAGAGAAATGTGCCTTTGTCAGGGTACGGCCACAGCTACTAAAGTCAGACGAGAGTCAGAAGCTATTCACTGGTCTTGGCTTCAAGGAAGCGGCCATGCACCTACATGCTGAGCTGACCTCTCAGCTGGATATCACCAAGGAAGAAGCGGTCCTGGCAGCAGACTTTAGGAAGAATACTCGCTATGAACTAAAGCAGGCTAAGAAGCGCGGTATTGTGGTCACGACCAGCCAAGACCCAACGGCCATTGATGAATTCTATGAGCTACAGCTCCAGACAGCCCAGCGGCACGGGTTTGTGCCATATGGTAAGGAGTTCCTTACGGAGCAATTCAGAGTGTTCGCTGCAGCAGATAAGGCGATTTTATATAGTGCCCATACCGCCGACGGCAAGCTCATAGCTCAAGCCTTCGTTATCTTCTATGGCCAGGAAGCAGCCTACCACTACGGGGCTAGCACCGAACTAGGTCGTAGCGAACCAGGAGCCTATCTTATCCAGTGGAAAGCTATACTAGAGGCTAAGCGACGAGGCTGCAGCAGGTACAATTTCTGGGGCGTCGTGCAGCCTGAACAAACTGCTCACCGTTTCTACGGGGTGTCAGTTTTTAAGCGCGGTTTCAGGGGCGAAGACGTGGAATATCTCCATGCACAAGACTTGGTGCTTAATGTAGCACGGTATTTACCTAACTTGGTTGTTGAGAAAATACGTAAGCGACGACGACATCTCTAGTCTATATATTTCTAGGGCGAATGAATGCAATCCTTACGGCTTACGCTTGCCTCACAAAGCGTAACTTACTAGACTTACAGTTATGATTGATTCAACTGCTGCGAACCCATCATTTGAAGAGGTGGTTGCAAATGATCGTATTCTGGAAGTAATACATAAACAACTAATTCTGCCTGAACAGGCAGTGTTGGATGCACGCACTTTAGCTGTGCGTGCATCCGTTGATAGAGGCCAAGAGGTAGATACTGCCCAGGTTGCAAAAATGGGTTTGCAAGTTTATACCGGTATGCCTGGTAATCAGGGAAATAAAGTCGGGAATATTGGTTTCAGAGATAACGGTTCTCCATCCACTCGTCTAGCTGCGGTTAACTTAGTCTTCCTTGAAACGTTACTTGGCGCTGGCGAGGGTCTTACGTATTCGGATATTATGGATATACTTGGCACGAATAACGTAAGTGTAAGATCTACGGTTTCCAACGCAATAACGACACTATTGCCTCGATCGGCAGGCAGGACGATAGTTCGTCAAGGTCGAGCGAGGTATGGAGTACCACCAAATATGACCTTTTCGCCCATTCTAGATACTACTCCTGGAGGTCCAACGGCTACAGAAATAACCTTTCCACTTAACGGCACTGTAGATACTCATTTTAGGATTGCAGCACTAGCAATGCGCGTAGACGAGTCTCATGAAGTTGTTACGACTCCAGTCAAGTTGAATCCAGAAAACATAAATCTACCAGAGGCTGATGTACTATCTGAGCATCACTTGCGAATGGATCAAAGCGGAAAGTCGAGCAGAGCTGTAGTTGTTAGCGGATGGAAATTATCTACCGAACTCCGCGGACAGAAAATGGAGCGTAACTTCGGTTCGACCGCCTCCAGTACTCGGGAGCTTGAGCGCCGTATTCTGGAGATGCTTATTACGCACCATGTTGAGGGGCGTACAAGTCTACTGAGTGTTGATATAATTACGGGATCGGTGGTGACTGACCCTTCACCAGAGGACAGAAAGCATGTAGCGCAGATACTAAAGACCTTCGGACGAGACGAAGCGGCGATAGTTTTCGGAGGGATAGACAGAGGCGGTTATAAGCTATATACCGATTTGCGTATTACCTGTGATGAACAGGCGACGACTCCTCGGAATATTGTAATTAAGCCTACTGTACTTCCCGAAGAGCCACCTGTTGCTGCGATACAGCCAGAGCCTCCAACCGTACCGCCACCAACTCGACAGCATATTCCAAAGACTACTGTGCCAAAACCTGTGAAAACCGAGCCGTCACGACCTACAGATGTTCCTCTTCGCGGGCTTACGACCAGGGTGCCGGAGCCGACACCTGCTGATGATGAAGACTGGTTGCGCGCTGTACGTCTTAGAATTGCTGGCGACCGTAGCGCAGAAGTGCACGGTCAAACTATTCCTAAAGTCGATGAAAGACCTCCGTTAGAGCGATACATCGGTAACTTCCGTACGAGCGGTAAGCTAGATTCTAGAATGCTCTTACGCAACGTAGAACGCTCAGGATTGATACACCCAGATGGTAGGCATTACACACTTGATGACGTCACGGAGACTATGACCAAGCTTGGCTATCTAAAGCCTGATTAAGCTGATGCTTTGTTCATTAGTATAACAGGGGTATACTGTAAGTAATGAAGCGATACAACCCAAAAGATATTGAGAGCAAGTGGCAAAAAATCTGGGAAGACCAGAAGATTTATGAGGCCTCTGAAGACCCTAAAAAACCTAAACGCTACGTTCTGGAGTATTTCCCGTATCCAAGCGGTGCTGCTATGCATGTTGGCCATGTACGTAACTACACTATTGGTGATGCCATGGCTCGCTTCTACCGAATGAGTGGGTACAACGTTATGCACCCCATGGGTTGGGATGCCTTTGGTCTGCCGGCAGAAAATTATGCTATTAAGAACAATATTAGCCCTAAGCAGGCCATTGCTGAAAATACCGGAAAGTTTAAGCAGCAGCTATCTCAAATGGGATTCAGCTATGACTGGTCACGCGAGATCAACAGCAGTGATCCAAGTTACTACAAGTGGACTCAGTGGTTCTTTAAGCTACTGTTTGACCGTGGGCTGGCGTACCAGAAAGATAGTTTGCAGTGGTGGTGTGAAACAGATAAGACCGTGCTAGCTAATGAGCAGGTTGAAGCTGGTAAGTGTTGGCGTTGTGGTAATGAAGTAGTTAAGAAGCCTTTGAAGCAGTGGTTCTTTAAGATTACTGACTATGCCGATCGCTTAGTTGCAGATTTAGATGATCTCGATTGGTCCGAAGGCATTAAGGCTATGCAGCGGAACTGGATAGGTAAAAAGAGTGGTATTAATATCACCTATAAGGTAGTTAACGCTAAGACAGATGAAGAAATTACGGTGTTTACTACCCGTCCAGATACCAACTATGGTGCAACATTTGTAGTTCTTGCACCTGAACATCCGTTTATACAAAAAGTCATGAACCAAGAGATTGTCCCGAGTGAAGGACCTTCTCATTGGCAGGCTGTACAGCATTATGTGCAGAAGGCATTAGCTAAGAGTGATGTTGAACGTCAAGAAGAAGGCAAGCTAAAGACCGGAGCCTTTACTGGTCTATACATTGAAAACACTCTTAACGGTAAAAAACTACCAGTGTGGGTTTCGGACTTTGTTCTGGCTGGCTTTGGTACTGGCGCCGTTGTCGGTGTTCCGGGTCACGACATGCGTGACTACCAGTTTGCTAAGCAATTCGATATCCCAATCGAGCGTGTAGTAGTTGGCCCAGATGGTGACACGTCTCCAATCGTCAGTGAAGAGCAAGTCCAGGAGAAGTCTGGTAAGATGATTAACTCTGGAGAGCTAGATGGTTTAGATATCCATGATGCTACAGAGAAAATGATGGATCTCATGGAAGCGAACGGTATGGGAAAACGTGTAGTAAGCTATTCTATTCGTGACTGGCTCATTAGTCGTCAGCGCTACTGGGGTGCTCCCATCCCTATTATTCACTGTGAAAAAGATGGAGCTGTGCCAGTACCAGAAGACCAATTACCCGTAGAATTACCTGAGGTAAAAAGCTACCAGCCGAACGGTGAAGGTACCAGTGTACTGGCTAGTGTTCCTGAGTGGGTAAACACAACCTGTCCTAAGTGTGGAGGACCCGCAAAACGTGAGACTGACACCATGGATGGCTTTGCTTGTAGTAGTTGGTACTTCCTGCGATTCGCCGATCCGCACAATGACAAAGAACCGTTTAGTAAAGAAAAGGCCAAGTTCTGGCTACCAGTAGACGACTACATCGGTGGGGCTGAACATGCCGTGATGCATCTGCTGTATGCCCGTATGTGGACTAAGGTCATGAATGATGCTGGTCTTATCGACTTTAACGAACCATTTAAGAGCCTCCGTAATCAGGGTATGATCCAGGCACCTGACGGCCGCAAGATGAGTAAGAGTTGGGGCAATGTCATTGCGCCTGATGAGCTGATTGACCAAGGCTATGGTGCAGATTCGATCCGCATAATGGAGCTGTTTATTGGCCCGTGGGACCAGAAAGCTAACTGGTCAGTTGAAGGCATGGGCGGATCTTTCCGTTTCTTGCAACGTAGTTGGACGATCACCCAAGAATACCTAGAGGCTGGTGACAAGGCCGGCCTCGAGGCTGAGGATAAGGACTTACAGCGAGCTGCACATGCCGTAACTAAGAAAGTCACTGAAGACCTGAGCGACATGGGCTTTAACACGGCCATCGCTGCATTAATGGAATACGTTAATGAACTGTACCGGATTAAAGCAAAGCACGGCTTTGGCAGTGCGTCTTGGAAAGATGCCCTGGAGCGACTGTTGCTGCTCTTGGCACCGTTTGCTCCGCATATTACCGACGAGCTATGGAGCCAACTCGGTAACGAAGGCTCTATCCATATTGCTGAATGGCCTACCTGGGATGACGAACTGCTGGTACAAGATACGGTGACTATTGTCGTCCAAGTAAATGGCAAGGTGCGCGCTCAGTTGCAATTGCCGGCTGGCGCTACCAAAGAACAAGCCCTCGAAGCTGCTCAAGCTAACGAGAATGTCCAGTCATTTGTCTCAGGCAAGGATATCCGCAAGGAAATCTTTATCCCTGGGAAGATCCTAAATCTTGTCGTGTAGCTCCTGCAGCAAGCAGGTCATTGAGAAATGTTAGAGAGGTTGGGATTATATCCCGGTTGCTACTACAGTCTTTATATACTGTGTATTGTCCGGGATGAGCATGCTTTGGGTCTGGGTCACCGTTGCTATCTTTGCCGATAAGGTCGGTGTTCATAGCCATCATGTTGTCTACGACGGCATCGATTGGGGTATTCTCGTGTGGTATCTCTTCGGCTAGTGTCGCAAGGTTATCACCGAAATTGAGGTCGATAGTGGTTGTCTCACTGTCAAAGCAGGCATTGGTGTTATCATAAGTATCTACGGTCCAAGACAGAGCGAAGAGTGCTACCCCTGTTATTGCGGAGGTCCCTATGGCTGCTGCACGTTTCCGGAGTCTGCTAGCTCTTGCGTTGGTCTCGTATGCATCTTGTCTGAGTTTGCTAACTTCTGACAAGTAGTTTTTGTTAGGGTTTACAGAATCAAGAGCTACGCCAGTGCCATTCATGAGGCGCGCACCAAAGCGTTGCCAGAGGCTGAGGGTTGGCGCAACAGTTTCGCGTCTGTCTGCGAGCCGATTGTCCTGTCGTGCCTTAGTGAGGCCTTCTAGTTTCATACTGTTATTTTAAACTAAAAATGGTAATACGTCAATGGGGGGTAGGTTACTCATTGATCTTACGGGGCATTTCAGCTATAATGATCAGTAACTTTATCAAGTAAGTAATCAGGAGCTCTGTTTTCTATGGGTAAGCCAAAGAAGCGAACAACCCCCCGTCGAACCGGTACACGTCGAAGTCACCTCGTGCTTAAGCTAGCTCGCGCTGTTAATGGTAAGTCGCCTGTTAAGGCATTTACTACTCGCCGCGAGAGTGCAAAAAGCACAAGCAAGTAAGCGTTAGTACGGTATACTAGGGGTGTGCCTGACTGCTAGCGAATAGTACTATTCGCGCATATTTAACAATAGAGTTACCAGAAAGAGACATATGGCATCTAATCGTCATCTCGGTCGCATTCTTGCCTTGCAGACTCTGTATGAGTTTGACTTTCGTCGTGATTGCGGCGATGAGGCTGCCGATTTGGACGAGATTCTGTCGCGTAATATTGAACGCTACAGTAAGACCGTAGATGACCAAGCCTTTATAGCAACCCTTGCCAAAGGAGTTGTCGACAAGGCGATCGACTTAGATGGCGTACTGCAACCGGTAGCACCTGAGTGGCCCATTGACCAAATTGCCCGCATGGACCGTCTTGTGCTTCGTATGAGCTTATATGAACTGCTCAAAGGCGGCGATGTGCCACCTAAGGTGGTCATTAACGAAGCAGTAGAACTATCTAAAGCGTTCGGTGGCGAGAACAGCTCTCGGTTTATTAACGGTGTGCTGGGGACCGTACTCAGAAGTATGGAGGACAAGTCCCTAAAACTTCCCGCCAGTCTCAAATTTGACTCTATGCAGCAGAAAGCGAGTGCATAATGAAACGACCCCAACCTTTCCAAGGATTTAAGAAGTTTGTAAAACGACGTCCAGCTATCTCTGAGGTAGTACGTGAGCCAACCGCCGGTGGTGTGGTATTCCGTCGTGATAAGAATAATGAAGTAGAAATTCTCCTCATTCAGGATGCTAAGGATCGCTGGACTATCCCTAAGGGACACATCGAAGAAGGTGAATCAGCTAAAGAAACAGCTAAGCGGGAAATCGGCGAAGAGACCGGCCTCAAGGAGATGAAGGTCCTCAACTGGCTTGGTAAGATTAACTTCCGCTATCGCCGTACTAACAGCCTAGTGCTCATGACCACCGAGATTTTCTTGGTACAGGCTCAAGGCGACACCGACGACCTGACACCAGAAGACTGGATGAACGGTATTAAGTGGTTCCCGGCCAAGGTAGCTCTGGACAAAATTGAATACGAAGATATTGAAAAGCTTATCCTGCTTGCCCTCAAACGCATCCGCGATGGCAAGTTGGGTATGCAAGGACAGAAATAATGGACTATACCGCATATATTGCATTTGCTAAGGACGTTCTAGGCGTTACTTTTAATGACATAGAATTGCTAGCCACAGCCTTCACTCACCGCTCATATGTGAATGAACATCGTAAAACGGCTCGTGAACATAACGAACGTCTAGAGTTCCTGGGCGATGCAGTCCTCGAACTGGTTGTTACCAGTTACCTATATGCCAACTTCAAGGATCCAGAAGGCGTACTCACCAACTGGAGAAGTAGCCTGGTGCGCACCGAAAGTATTAGTGCTGCAGCGGCGCGTAACAACTTTGAACCGTTACTACGGCTGAGCCGCGGCGAGAAGCATGGCACGGATCGTGCACGTGCTCAGATCCTAGCTAACTGCTTTGAAGCGGTTGTTGGTGCCTTATACCTAGACCAGGGGTATGACGCAGCAGCTGCCTTTATTCACTCCAGCCTTATCTCTACCTTCCAGGAGATCTTAGATACTGGTTCTTGGATGGACCCTAAGTCACACTTCCAAGAAGCAGCCCAGAGCAAGGAAGGTTCCACGCCGGTCTACAAAGTACTCAGTGAAGACGGTCCTGACCATGACAAGGTCTTTACCGTGGGCGTATATGTGAACGGCAAGCTCAAAGGTCAGGGTGAAGGTCCGAGCAAGCAGGCGGGACAGCAGGCGGCAGCTACTGAAGCGCTTGCAAAATACGCGTCTTAGCCGCGCCTGTTGACAACTGAGGTCGTTATCTGTAGAATAGGGTGAAGTCTTTTTATTAATCTAAGATAAGAACGAAGAAGGACAAAACAACACATATGTTAGCTATTCGAATGCAACGAACCGGCCGCAAAGGACACGCAATGTTTCGCGTTGTGGTACAGGACACCCGTCAGACCCCAACCAGCGGTAAGGTAGTTGCCCAACTTGGTCACTACGACCCACACACTAAAGCCGCAACTGTTGATACAGAAAAAGCTACTTTTTACCTAACCAATGGCGCACAGCCATCTGACCGTGTTGCACGTCTGCTCAAGAAGGAAGGCGTAAAGCTTCCTGAATGGGTAAGCCTTTCTGGTGAAACCAACAAGACTATCCGAAACGCTGAAAAGCTTCGCAAGAACCAGCCTAAGGAAGAAGTCAAAGAAGAAGTAGCTGCCGAAGCACCTGAAGAACCAGTTGAAACTCCTGCAGAGGAAACAACTGCTGAGGCAGAAGCACCAGTAGCTGAAGAAACTACGGAAGCGCCTGTTGAAGAGCCAGCTGCAGACACCGAAGAAGCTAAAGAATAACAATACACTTTTGTTTACATAAGAGTCTCCCTCGTGGAGACTCTTTTATTTGGTATACTAGAGGTATCAGTAATAACAGGAGTGTCTGAACATGAGCAATATTGATGAACAGTTCGTAGAATTTGTCGTTAAGTCCTTGGTAAGTAATCCCGACGCAGTAGTCATTGACCGTCGCGTAGACGAAAAGGGTGTTCTGCTAGAACTTACCGTAGATCCAGAAGACCTTGGTCGGATTATTGGTAAGCGCGGTGCTACGGCACAGAGCCTCCGTACGCTGCTTCGTGCACTGGGTACTAAGAACGAAGCTCGCTACAACCTAAAGATTGTAGATAACGGTCCTGAGGGTTACGAGCGACCACAGCGTAGTGAAGCGCCAGCAGCAAGTGGCCCAAGCAACGACAACGATACTAGCATTGATAGTTCTTCGTCTCAGGCTGCAACACCCGTCACCGACGACGATGACAGTGAAGAGCCAGAAGAAGTACAGACTCCAGCAGCACCAGTTGAGGAGACAGAAGTCGAAGACGACCAGCCAAGTGATATGGCTAAACGGCACCGTAAGGATCTAGAAGACCTCGACGACCTCGACATCTAAGTCTTGTCTGACCGCCTACTTAGAGGTATACTGTCCTCAGTCTTTACAAAGACAGAAACTTGCAAAAGAAAAGAGAAGCTCTTGCGAGCCAATGACCAAAAGGTTATTGGGAGCTTTATGTGACAAACGGAACCCTGAAAAGGGTTCTTTTTGTATGTGCGAGAATATCTAAAATGTGGTAAAATATACCTAAATGAAGATACAAGTTATTACACTATTTCCTGAAATGTTCCCCGGTGTTATGGATACCAGTATGCTCTGGAAGGCACAGGATAAGAAACATCTGGAAGTTAGTTACATTAACCTCCGTAACTTTGGTCTAGGCCCTCGCAAGACGGTAGATGATACTCCGTACGGTGGTGGCGACGGCATGCTGCTCAAACCCGAACCACTCTTTGCGGCCGTAGAAGCAGCGAAACAGAATGATCCAGACGCATTAGTATTGCTCATGACTGCTCGCGGCACACGGTGGGTGCAAGCAGAAGCCCAACGGTTTGCTGACGACGGCAAAGGTTTGATTATTATCTGTGGCCGCTACGAGGGCTATGATGAACGTATAACGAGTCTGGTCGACCACCAGATCTCGATTGGTAACTATGTTCTTACCGGCGGCGAGTTGGCAGCTATGGTGATTACAGACAGTATTGTACGACTTATTCCTGGGGTGTTGGGCGGTGAACAGAGTGCAGTTATCGAGAGCTTTAGTGATGGCAGAACCTTGGAGTTTCCTCAGTATACCCGCCCAGAAGTCTTCCGAGATATGAAGGTGCCAGAAGTACTACTCAGTGGGAATCACGCTGAAATTGAGAAGTGGCGCCAGGAGAATAGCAAATTAAGTAATGGCTAGTCGGATTGAACAACTGCGACAAAGTAGAGATCTGCACGTCGCGTCTCGCAATCTTGCAGAATATCTTGGAGAACAGCGCGGTATACAAAAACAATCCGCCATGCCTCGCGCATGGCTCGCGGGCGTGGAGATAAGTGAAGAAGTTAATACTGACATTAACCGTCTAGTAACTGAGTTGCCATTTGGTAGGTATCTTAGGTTTATTACTAACGGCGTAGATGCTGTTCGTAAATATACTCCACTGGCTAAACCCACTTCTGATGAGAGTGGAATTAAACGCGTATCTGAAGGAACTTTAATCCCCACATCTCCGCCTATTCCTCCCATGAATACACTACATATTGATCATTATCTTATAGAAGGCAGTGAGTCGCCAACGCTAGGTACTGCATATCTTGGAGACCGGGTACGACAGGCTTATGTGCGACTCGATGACATGGCACGAGCAATAGGTGATAGAGCGACGCTGCGTATTGTGTCTTTGTAGATTATGGCAATGACTAGCTAGTTGTGTGACTAAGCTGACTGTATTGTTCCACAGGCTAGTCGCGGGCCCCCGCTGTGTCCGGAACCTGTTTCACCTGGAGTGTAGGGGTCGTGGTTGCCATGAATCATGAGGGAGGTGCCTTCCGGGGCAGATTCTTTGCCGAGTAACGATACTGGGCCGTCAGATAGTGTCACTCGAGTAGTGATTGCCTCAAGAGTACCGTTGCCATTTTCGTCTACCGTAATGGTTGGCAGGTCACCGGCATGGTAGCCGTGGTTGGCGTCGGGGTCGGTGTTACCGTTAGGGCCTGGATCAAAGTGACCACCTGCGCACTTAAAGCCTTCGCAGTCACACGCAGCCTTCTCGTGGATATGTACAGCATGGTTACCCGCGGCGAGCTTGCCACTGACCTCAAGTTTAATATGTACATATTTAGCACCGTCTACATCGTATTCGGTGAATGTCGCAGTACCAGATTCAAGGTCAGGACCCTTCATTGTAGCGGTTGCTCGGGCAGTTACCTTTAGGTTGTCTCCAGATAGACTTAGACTCATTATTTACTTCTCCCCCGGATTATTACAGCGACTGCAACGATAACGAGTACCGTAACAACAATCAGTGTGGTGTATTCACTACTACTGGATAGACTATGCTCGGCGGTGTGGTGTGCAAATAGATTCACTTAATACTCCCTTTATGTTACCAGTATAACAAAACAAACCCTCGTGGGCTGAGGGTTTGTTATTGTCTGTTGTCACGCATTAGGCTCTCAATTCTTTGTGGCGCCAGGCGTAAACGTATATCTAGTATGTGTCCGTGGTCTCATGGTCGTCAGCCATGTCTTTGATCTTCTGACGAAGACGACCTTTGCTCTCGTAGGCTTTGTGTTCCATTTCTTCCAGCTTAAGCTGGGCCTGATCGAGAAGTTTTCCCATAGCTCTCTCCTTATGTATTGTGCACCTCTCTCAATAGTGCAGGTAAAACTATAAGGAAAGCAGAGTGACTAAGCAGTAAATAATTTCACAGCAGACTAGCTGTTGCTTTTCTGGCGCTTGCGCATACCAGGGTCAAGCTCACGCTTGCGGAGTCGGAGGCTCTTTGGAGTAACTTCAAGCAGTTCGTCGTTTTCGAGGAAATCCAGACACTGCTCTAGGCTGAAGATAGTTGGCGGAGTTAGCTGCACGACACCGTCGCTACTTGAGCTACGCATGTTAGTGAGGTGCTTTTCTTTAGCTACGTTAATCTCCATGTCATCTCCTCTAGTGTTGAGGCCAATGATTTGACCGGCATATACTTCGGTGCCGGGACCAACAAAACAAGTACCGCGTTCTTCTGCAGTCTGTAGGGCATAGGCGGTCGTGTTGCCAGTCTGGAAGGCGATGAGAACACCATTTCGCTGTTGGTTCAGTGCTGCACCAAGTTCTTGGTAGCCAATGATTAGGCTGTTCATGATCGCTGTACCCTTGGTTGCGGTCATAAGGGTGTTACGTAGACCAAGTAGGGTACGGGTAGGCATTTCGTAGATAAGTTTGGTTACACCTTTACTGGTAGTGAACTGGTCTTTGAGGTTTGCGCGGCGTTGGCCAAGTTCTGCTTGTACGGTGCCGACATGGTCACCGCCAACTTCTATAATTACTTCCTCTAACGGTTCCATGGTCTTGCCGTCTTCTTCGTGAGTCACAACTTGTGGGCGGCCTACTTCGAATTCAAAGCCTTCTCGCCGCATGCTCTCGATAAGTACACTCAGGTGCAGTTCGCCGCGACCTGCTACTAAGAAACCTATGCCATCTGGTTCTACTTCTAGTCCCACGTTTGTTTCAAGTTCTTTCTTCAGGCGGTCGCTAATCTGGCGACTTGTACTGAAATCAGCCTCTCGTCCTTTAAATGGTGAAGTATTAGGGCCAAGGTAGATCTTCAGGGTTGGTGCTTCTACTTCGAGGATTGGTAGGGCTTCTGGCTTGTCAGCGTCGGCTACGGTTTCACCGATTTGGACGTCACCAAGTCCAGTAATGCTGACAATGTCACCAGCAATTGCTGATTTAGTTTCAATTTTCGCAAGTCCTTGGTGGTTGTAGATCTTATCTACCTTACCTTTAGCGATTGAACCGTCTTTCTTACATACGGCAACTGGAGTTCCCGCTACAATATTACCTCGGCTGATCCGTCCTACGGCATACTTACCCTGGAAGCTGTCCCAGCTGAGAGCTGTAACAAGCATTTGGAATGGTTCTTCGGGTTGTACGTCAGGAGATGGTACGTCGTTGATGATACCGTCAAAAATAACGGTGAGATCTGCGTCTGCGCTTGGGTCAGTAGGAACTTCTTTCCAGGCTTTACCTTCACGGCCAATGGCGTAGTAGATAGGATAGTGGAGTTGGTCTTCATGTACAGCTAGTTCGAGGAATAGGTCAGCTAGTTCGTCTTCTACCTCAGAAATTCGGCTTCCTGGTTTGTCGATCTTGTTAATAACCACGATAGGCTTCAAGTTAAGAGCGAGCGCCTTGGTAAGTACAAACTTGGTTTGTGGCATTGGGCCTTCTTGGGCGTCTACGATGAGGATGCAGCCGTCAGCCATGTTGAGGGTGCGTTCTACTTCTCCACCAAAGTCAGCGTGCCCTGGAGTGTCGATAATGTTAATGCGGTAGTCGTCGTGGGTAACGGCAGTAATCTTAGCCGTAATGGTAATACCACGTTCTTGTTCTTGGTCGCCACTGTCCATGATGAGGTCTTGGCTCATTTCAGCCTGGTTGTCGCGAAATGTATTAGATTGCTTTAACAGGCCATCTACGAGAGTGGTCTTGCCGTGGTCGACGTGCGCAATAATAGCAACGTTACGAATTTTCTTAGGGTCTAGAACTTGCATTAGCTTCCTTAATAAAAGAACCGCCATTTTGAGCGGTTTACTTAGGTCTATTATAGCACAACAAAAGCAGAATGACTACTGTTTGCAAACAGCAGCTGCTAGTACCGGTTCCTGGGGTTGAGGTGGCATCCAAGGAGTATGGTCTACCTCTACAGTTAAGTGTGGTACTTGAGCAAGGGCTTGTGCGGCTGCGGCACTCTCAACTAATTCGTGCTGGGCAATAGCCTCGAGAGTATCATGCCAACGAAAACGAGTTTCGCGGGCTAAGGCTACAGCGAGAGCCCCTTCTAGTGCAGCTAATGTGTACAAGCCTAAATTGCCATCAGCCTTAACAGCCGTAACTACTCCCACAATAGCCTCCACCCCACCACCGATTAGGACAATTGCACTCCCTACCGCTTTACGGCCGACATTGGTGAGTGTAGGCGATTCTTCTGGTGAAACACTGCGATTCATGACATATATAATGACACATTATGACAATATAAGCAATACTACTTCTTTGGTGACCAAGGAAAGAACTTGTTGGTGCGCTTAGCGTACTTTTGGAAGTCTTTATTGTCTGCATACTTCTTTTCGAGGAGCGGTACTCCTGAAACAAATAAGATTAGTAGGGTGATCGCAACAGGCCCAAGCAGACCTAGTAGCTTATAATTGCCAGCTACAGAAGTAGAACACAGAATAAGCCAAATACCCCACCACTGAGTTACTTCACCGAAGTAGTTAGGGTGGCGAGTGTACTGCCAGAGTCCTTGGTCCATGATCTTACCATTGTTCTGCGGGTTGCTAATAAACTTTCGTAGCTGCCAATCTCCAACGGCCTCAAAGTAAAATCCAAATGCCCATGTAAGAACACCTGCCAGAGTCCAGGCTGAAACTTCCATGGTGTGCAGTAGCCCTGCAGTTAGCAGTGCAGGCATAGCTACTAGTATGAGCAGTAGTCCTTGGAACAGGAATACCTGGAGGTAGCTACGAAGTAGGAAATACTTGCCCCAATCTTTGCGCCACTGGGCGTAGCGGAAGTCTTCGGCCTTGCCTCGGTTACGTGTGCTGATGTGTATTGCTAAGCGTAGCCCCCAGATAGTTACTAGTGACAGCGCAAGCCAGGCTAGCTCTCCATGCACTCGTATGCGGAAGAATGCAGTGGCTGTGGCGACGACAAAGCCAAGGCCCCAGGCAATGTCTACGATATCCATGCGTTTGCGGATTAAGGAAAATATGTACCAGGTGGTCATGTAGATAAAGATAACGATGGAAGTATCTGCAAGGAGTGGAGTTATGGCGCTCATGGTTGATGTAATTATAGCACCCCGCGGATTGTGCTTGCTGCGCTACAATAGGTAGACCATGACTCAAAAGCAAGCACTCGATATCTTAAAGATGGGCAAAAACGTCTTCCTGACCGGTGCAGCTGGGAGCGGTAAAACATATGTACTGAATCAATATATTGCCTATCTCAAGAAGCACCATGTGACTGTAGCTGTCACGGCCTCTACAGGTATTGCTGCCACACACATGAACGGTAAGACTATCCATTCTTGGGCGCATATCGGCATTAAGGACTACCTGACTGAAGCAGACTTACAGCATCTGTTTAAGCGCAAGGAACACCGTATGGCTATTGCTGAAGCGCAAGTGCTTATTATCGACGAAGTGTCTATGCTCCACCACTTCCGGCTGGATATGGTAGACGCAGTGCTGCGCAAAGTGCATGGCAAAGACGAACCCTTTGGCGGTATACAGGTAGTCTTGTGTGGTGATCTATTTCAACTTCCTCCCGTAACTCGTGGTGGACGAGCAGAGTACATAACCTCTGCTGATGTTTGGGAGCGCATGAACATACATATTTGCTACCTAACTGAACAATACCGACACGAAGATGACACACTAAGTCAGCTGCTTAATGAAATGCGAGCCGGTGAAGTAAGTGAGCAGTCCCTGGAGCGTTTGCAGGCACGAACGCGCGCAGAACTGGGTAAAAAGCTAACACCTACAAAGTTGTTTACGCACAACGCCGACGTAGATGCTATTAACCAAGCTGAACTTGAGGCGTTACCAAGTGAGGCAGAGACATTTACCATGACTCACCGTGGCGACCGAGCGCTTGCTAAGACCTTGGCAAATAACTGTCTAGCACCCGAAGAGCTGCAGCTCAAAAAGGGCGCGCTAGTTATGTTCGTCCAGAATAATTATGCCAAAGGTTATGTGAACGGCACGCTGGGAGTGGTACGGAAGTTTGACGGCGACGGAATGCCGGTGATTGAAACGCTGAATGGTAAAAGGATAACGGCAGCTATGGGTAGTTGGCGCGTAGAAGAAGGTGAAGACGTTGTGGCGGAGATTAACCAATTGCCAATCCGGTTGGCCTGGGCGATTACGGTACACAAGAGCCAAGGCATGACACTGGACGCTGCAGTTATTGACCTCAGCAAATCCTTTGTACCTGGCATGGGGTATGTAGCTCTGTCTCGAGTACGCAGTCTAGACACGCTAAGTTTGCTTGGTATGAACAACCGAGCTCTGCAAGTAGACCCGGTGGTTATTGAACTTAATAGAGATCTTGTCAGTCAGTCTGCTAGACATGTCCAGTTTGTCGAAGCCCTAGCGGCAGATGAACTAGAACGGGTGCATAAAGAGTACATTGATGAGATGACTTACGTGGGCACACTACTATAGTAAAATAGCTCAATTGTGGTACAGTAGTTTTTATGTCACGTGAGCGCCTATTAGTAACTTCTGCGGACGGAAAATATGAAGCCCGACTTCGACCAGATGTTGAGTATGTAGATATTGATGGCAGGCGCACTGGCCGTAGTGAGGTTGAAGAGTTTGACGTTAAAACAAGCATTGATCAAGATCGTCTAGATCTCCATGCATGGGCTGCACATCTTGCAGGTGGTGACGGACTAGCTGTTGTAGGGTTACGGTATGACGCTGAGCTGGCCGCATTCCTCGGCTTCTCCCTAAAGAGGACCGCCAAGGCTATGAGGGATAACCTGATCGATATCTCACAGGGTAAACAAACGCCGGAACTATATTCTGTCGTTCAGCGCATTTTCCGGCGAACCGACCCCAAAGCGTACGCTGTCGACCCAAAAGCATTTGACCACAGTGAGTACACGGCACGGTATGTAGGCCTACTACACACTGAATTTGCTCGATTCACAGCCCTTGGAGTAGCGGGAGACATAGAGTTACCCCAGCCAGACTTAGGCGTAAATCCTTCCAATGATGTATTACCGATACGTCATGACTCATTCTTCACAGAGTTTCATATTGTATCGACAACTGTGGAAGGGGTGCAACTTAGTTAACTTGTTGGTGAGTCTCGCTTCATACTAGTCGTGGTATACTAATCTTGAATATTAAGTTTCGTTTACATTGTGGAGGAGGGAATCCCTATGGACCCAACAACTAACGACCCAACTATTAACCCAACCCCAGCTGTTAATCCTGCTGCTCCAGTAGATCCAACAGTAGCGCCTGCGCCCGTTGACCCACCAGCTCCCGTTGTTGATGCACCGGCAGTTGACCTAAGTGGTGACGTAACTCCTGCAGACCCTGTAGCTGTTGGCAGTACGGTTGCGCCAACTGACCCAGCACCAGCTCCAATGCCAGAAGAAACTCCTTCTGTTGAACTGCCTGCGCCCGTAGATGCACCAGCTCCCGTTGTTGATGCACCGGCAGTTGACCTAAGTGGAGTCTCATCTCCAGTTGAAGATGCCGCACCAGCTCCCGCTGATCCAGCAGCTTCAAGTCCAGACGCTAGTCAGCAACTTGGTTCTTTCTAAGGACCATTATGCCTAAAGACGTAAGACGCTCATTTGTCGATCGATGTATTCGTGACACAGACGGGCGTCTTTCGTTATTCCAAGCACCGAACCTGCCTATATCAATCTGGTTTGTGATGCTTCTACTCACTCACTTAACAAGTGGCAAACTTCAGTCCCTTGCGAGTTTATTGGGATTCGGTGCATTGTTTACCTGGGCATGGCTAGAGATCTTTGAAGGTAGTAATTATTTTCGTAGGTTGCTTGGAGTAATTGTGCTCGTAGCAGCTGTAATGAATCGGTTATGAGGGGAAAACAAATGGTGGTAGCTTTTGCATGTCTGGTCGCATTTCTTGTGCTTGCTGAGGGGCTTGCGTTACTACGAATGTACCGTAGCTTAACGAGCTACCAGAACTACTGGACTACTCGTGCCAAAGAGGATGGCGAACTGCTGTATGTTGCGTTAGGTGACAGTGCTGCCCAAGGTATAGGTGCAAGCCAACCTCAGAAGGGATACGTCGGGTTGCTGGCAAATCGGTTGGCAGATAAGACGGGCAAGACAGTGCAGGTAGTAAATGTCAGCAAGTCTGGCGGTAAGGTTGAAGATGTACTTAAAGACCAATTGCCAGCCGTTGCGTCATTGAAGCCTGACGTCGTAACCATTGAGATTGGCGCCAATGATATCGCCAGCTTCGATAGCCAGAAGTTTGAGCATGAATTCACCGAGCTGGTTACAAAGCTACCGAAAGATACCTATGTGACCAACATGCCGTACTTTGGTAGTCGGCCCAATCGCCGACCGATAGCACTTGAAGCTACTAAGATAATTGAACGGGTTGTAGCCAAAAACCCTCGCGTAAAATTAGTGAACTTGCAGTCTATTACGCAGGAACGAGATAGCTTACAGAACTACGCAGCAGACTACTTCCACCCCAATGACCGAGCATATATAAACTGGGCGGATGCATTTTGGGAAGAAATAGATGGCCAACTATAAAGGGCATGTAGTTGGCGGTGTATTGCTCAACACGGCGTATATTGCAGCCCTCAAAGCAGCTCCTGGGGACGTTCTGGCGCATACTAATGGAATACTAAGCAACTGGCAGTTTCTAATAGGTCTGTACGTAATTGCTGTCCTGTTTGGGTTATGGCCGGATGTAGATACTAACAGCAAAGGGCAGGATATCTTCTTCGCTTTGGCCTTTATCACAGACGTGCTGCTGATCGTGAATGGGCGGCTTGAAGCTGCAGCATACCTGGGGCTATTGGGCATGACACCAATCTTAGGCAAGCATCGAGGTTGGACACATAGCAAGATAGCCATGCTGCTCGTGCCGTTGCCTATTGTCCTCGTGCCATATGCCAACAAATCTCAGATACTGCCGACAGCACTGCTGGTATATGGTGCTGCGGTAGCTGGCTATTTTAGTCATCTCCTGTTTGATGGTCTCATCTTCAAGCACTTTAGGGTGAAGGGCAACCGTTACGATTAATAACCCACAGAATTGAAAATAAGCACATAACATTGTAGAATATGTTGATGCTTCAACATGAAACAGCTGAATTTAGTGGTGGAAGTGAGCAGCAGCGACTCGCTGTTGTCACTGCCGATGTTAATGTGCAGAAGTATCTTGGTGATTTTATTACTGATGAGGTTGCAATCTCTAGCTATATTGCAGCTCGGAGTGTACCTGGTCGAGACATACCAACAACTGCTATTGATCGAAGCACAAGACGTCAGTACTCTTTTCAAATGCGTGGCCGTGTTCTTGGTGAGGCATCTAATAACCAAATTACCTTGTTTGTCCCTGAGATCGTCCAGCAAACGCAGCAGCGAAAGTATTTCACACCAGAAGAGTGGCTACTTTCATCTAAGGAGTGGCAATCTTTATCGCCTCTTGAGCGTATGAACAGGGCGCTATTACATGAACTTGAGCATGTGATTCATTCACGTGAGTTAGATTGGAGTTTTGCACTTAGTACTATAGGTAAAAGATTCGCCATGGAGCGCATGAAACGTAGATCACACCTCGGCGGCGCAGTTGCCTCCGCGACATTACTATATGGCAGTGGTTATCTTGCTCAGCGGGGGATCATACCTGAGGGTGCAACCGACCTTGCTTCATTATCCTTACTTGGTGTGGCTCATGCTCAAAAAACTATAGCTCGAAATGCCATGCGGCGAATATATATGACTTCCCCTCATGAAGTACGCGCTAACGCTGCTTCACTACAAACTGACCAGCAATTCTTTAAGCTTGCCGCTTAGTTGACTTAATGATCTGGTGAATTTTTATCCTCTAGTTCATGAATCTGGTCGTGATCTAAGCCGAAGTAATGGGCTACTTCGTGCCACACGGTCTTTTGGATATTCTTCTCAAGCTCCTCATGTGTGTTACTAAACCATTCAGTTGGGTTCTTGAAGATGGTTATCTTGTCAGGGAGTACGAGGTTGTAGCTACTAGTGCGTTTAGTGATAGGAATGCCTTCATACAGGCCAAATAGGGATTGGTTTCCCCGGAGTTGGAGTTTGTGACGTTGTTCTGGTGTGGGTACGTTTTCTGACACAAAGGCAACGTTCTTAAGCTCCTTGAAGTATTTCTCAGGAATATTGTCTATGGCCTTGGAGACTAGGCGTTCGAATTCAGCTTGGTCTACAGTAAACATGTCTTTGATCTTAGCACTATAACCATATGTTAGATAGTTCACAGACAATCTTCAGCAAGCATAACTACTATATAGGTACTGTTAACAATAAAAGGAGCAGTACATGGCACGAAAACATATATCAATCCCACAAGGTGGACGGATCGACGTAGAATACGCCGAATCTTTCTACGAAAAGCTGATTGATAAAATGACCAAGCGCCCCACACCACTTCGATTACAAGACTGAGTTTCAGACATTCCAAAAAAGCCCCACGATATTCTGGGGCTTTTTAAATGGTAGAAATTTTGACTGTTTTGCTATCGTGACCAGGTAACCATGCGTCGTGAGAGTTGGCCGAGCTGACGAATCCTTCCCAGGCTACGTTTGTGTCGCCCAGCGCTTTGTTCTTTTTTCTCTATCTCTCTACGTTTACGCTCAATTGCACGTTGTTCACGGGCCAGTGCTCGAGCTTCTCTATTTTCCGCGAAACGTGAGCTTTTTAATAGAGCCCAGGCTCCAAAGAACTTACTTTCGCCGTTAAATCGCTGAGCGGCTCGCAAATCTTCTTCCTGTAAAAACGCATCTTGTTCGGCTTCATTGTTAAATAAAGGCATCTGTCCACTCCTTGGTTAACAATGGCAAGTATACGGAACTAGCTCATAAATAACAGTGAGATACCTTACAGGGTTTACATAGCGCAAAGGTTGCAGAATCTTAAATATATATTAAAGATTTGACTTCTAAAATCATGCCGCTATATTGATGGCACTATATAAATCTGGGGGAGCTATGAAGAAATTCAAGGCCACTATTTGTGGCGGCCTAAGTTGTTTAGTGGTGTTGGGAATAGGTATCTCATCTTTTAGTCACCGCACTCCGGTGCTTGCGGCTGAGACTGGCGAGTATCCATGGGCTGACGCGCTGTTATTGAACAGGTACACCTACGATTGGGGATATACAGATTGTCAGCCAGCAATGGTGCAGGCAGATGCATGCGAGTACCATAATGGTTATAAAGACGGGCAACTGCACTATGAAAGCGATCCATGGCGCTATGACGTACGCAACTGTACTTCGTATGTTGCATGGCGAGTGAACCATGAGTTTGGAATTGATATTCCAGGTTGGGGTGACGCACGTGACTGGGACCAGTCGGCACAGACGGCGGGGTACGAAGTCGACGCTTCGCCACGCATAGGAGATGTAGCTGTCTGGGAGGGCTACTATGGCCATGTAGCATACGTATCCGAAGTCAATGCAGACGGCTCGGTTAACGTGGACCAGTACAACAGAGTTGGCACTGGTGAATTTAGTCGTGAGTCCCGAGTACGTGCACCTAAATATATTCATGTAGCACCTGTTAAGCCCGCAGAGCCAAGTACCAAGCCTGGTGTTCCAGCAAGCGCTCCAACTACTCAAGAGGGAGTCAAGGAGCAAGGGCAGCCAGTTGCAGCCCTTCGGGATACGCTCGTGCCACTACCAACCGCATTGACCGAGAACGGACCACTTGCAAGCACTCCTGAATCTAACTACGAGGTAGTACGTGATCCGCAGAGTGGAAATGTTATGGTGTATGAGATTCGATTCTCAGGTACAGCAACCGGGCGAGTAGAGTTAAGTATTTCAAACCTAGAAGATGGCAACACAACCTGGAAGCAAACCTGGGCAACGAGTGAAATGAGTCATGGCGCCAATGAGATGGCTTACAACCTAGCGGACTACAATGCTGACGGCATTCTGGATCTGTACCAGGTTAAATATGCCCATAGCACCAGTAACCAAACAGAGGTTCGCGTAATGGACGGAGCTAAAGGCTATACAAGTTTACTTGGGTCATGGGGAACTATAGAACCAACGCAGCAGACGGCCAAGGCTGCTTACAAGATTGCCGATTACGACGGCGACGGTTCGTTGGACATGTACAAGATTAGTGCTCCAGAGCCTGACGCTAAACGAATAATCACCGTGCTGAGTGGAGCCAAGAACTTTACTGAGCAGGTTGGGCATTGGGAGACAGAAGTGCCGACGACGGGGGATATCTATTTTACCTTGGGTGATGACGACCGTGACGGACAGATAGATTTGTACCAACAGAGTCAAACTGAGCAAGAACTACAACCTAAGACAGAAGTATTCACTGCAGCCAGCGGCTATAAGCAGCCGTTCCGGAGCTGGACAAACAATGATGAGGAGTTCTTAAGCGAACATTAAGCTGAGGGTGTGGTACTGTAGTAGACATGAAACTGATTGTACAGATCCCCTGTCTTAACGAAGAAGAAACCCTACCATTAGTATTGAAGTCTATTCCTAAGAAGATCGATGGTATCGACCAGATAGAGATCCTGGTTATTGATGATGGTTCTAGTGATAGGACAGTGGAAATAGCTCAGAAGCTCGGAGTTACACACTTCGTGCACCACACTCGTAATAAAGGGCTCGGTCTTTCTTTCCATGATGGAGTGATGAAGGCCCTAGAGCTTGGTGCAGATATTGTCGTGAATACCGATGGAGACAACCAATACCCTCAGGAGAGTATTGCTGAGCTCGTGCAGCCTATCTTACGTAAAGAAGCAGATATTGTCGTGGCCGACCGTCAGATCGACAAGATCGCCCATTTCTCAGCACCTAAGAAGTTATTGCAGCGTTTTGGTAGTCGTGTAGTGAATAAGGCCGCTGGTACGGATGTGCCAGATGCGGCCAGTGGCTTTAGAGCCTACTCTCGTGACGCAATTATAAAGCTCAATACAATCACACGGTTCAGCTACTGCATGGAGACCATTATTCAAGCGGGTAATAAGCGATTAGCAATTGCTAGCGTACCAGTCGTGACCAACCCTAAGACTCGTGAATCTCGTTTGTTTAACTCCACTCCTGAGCACGTTTTAAAGTCAGCAGCAGCTATCTTTAGAGCCTATGTAATGTATCGCCCATACGTGCTCTTCTTAAGTCTCGGCGGCCTACTGGCCACACTAGGTACGGTGCCTTTCGTGCGATACCTGTGGTTTTTCATAGATGGTTCTCATGGTAGTCATTTGCAATCCCTTGTTCTTGGCAGCGTTCTATTAATCGCAGCGCTTCTTTGCGTAGCACTGGGAGTTCTGGCCGACTTAACACGCATTAACCGTATCCTTATCGAAGACCAGCTTGAGCTCGCAAAACGCGCACACTTAGCCCAGAAGTAGAGGTTTCTTCAATTGTTTGGGGCTATGAGCTGTCCCACAGATGAGATCTACTTTAGAATAGATGAGTGAATCAAGTACTTAAGCACGCTAAGCGTGTAGTCATTATGGTAGTAGGTTTGACGCTGGTTGGTATTGGCATAGCTCTATTAGTACTACCTGGGCCAGGTATTGTGGTTATTATTGCTGGACTGGCAATTCTGGCCTCGGAGTTCGTATGGGCACAAAGTCTGCTCGATCGAGCCAAAGCACATTACAACAAAGCCAAAAATAAAGTTACCAACAAGAAATCTGGCGAGTCTCCAGACAACAAAGTGATAAAATAGTCGTAAACGAAGGAGATATGCGTGCCAAAAGAAAATGTTATTGAAGTAAAGAATCTGTACAAGTCGTACGGAAAAACGGTTCACTAAACTAAAACGGAACATCCCGTAAACTTGTAGTTGTAAAGCTAATAA
>CALCZR010000006.1 GCA_937903325.1 uncultured Candidatus Saccharibacteria bacterium | reverse complement strand
GTTCCGACCCGCACGAATGGCATAACGGTCTGGGCACTGTCTCAAGCATAGTCCCGGTGAAATTGCAATATCGGTAAAAATGCCGATTACTCGCAGCAAGACGGAAAGACCCTATGAAGCTTTACTCTAACTTGGCACTGATGTATTCAGTTTGATGCGCAGGATAGGTGGGAGACTATGAAAGAGACCCTCTGGGGTTTCCCGAGTCATCCTTGAGATACCACCCTTCACTCTGTGTACATCTAACCCCATATTGGGGGACAGTGCTTGGCGGGGAGTTTAACTGGGGCGGTTGCCTCCTAAAAGATAACGGAGGCGCACAAAGGTATGCTAGTCCCGGATGGAAATCGGGATGGTCGTGTATTCGCATAAGCATGCTTAACTGAGAGACCAACAAGTCGATCAGATACGAAAGTAGGTGAAAGTGATCCGGCACCAACATGTGGGAGTGGTGTCGCTCAACGGATAAAAGTTACTCTAGGGATAACAGGCTGATTCCGTCCAAGAGTTCACATCGACGACGGAGTTTGGCACCTCGATGTCGGCTCGTCGCATCCTGGGGGTGGAGAAGCTCCCAAGGGTATGGCTGTTCGCCATTTAAAGAGGTACGCGAGCTGGGTTCAAAACGTCGTGAGACAGTTTGGCCCCTATCTGCTGTGAGCGCTTAGAAATTTGATGAGATCTGTTCCTAGTACGAGAGGACCGGAATGGACGAACCCCTGGTGGATCGGCTGTCAACCAATGGCACCGCCGAGTAGCTAAGTTCGGAATGGATAACTACTGAAAGCATCTAAGTAGGAAGCCAACTCAAAGATAAGATTTCTCAGGTCTGTAAGGATCATAAGTGCCCTTGGAGACTACAAGGTTGATAGGTTGCAGGTGTACGAACAGTGATGTTCTCAGCCGAGCAATACTAATAGCACGAATGATATTTATGCAAGCTTTTTATTCTTTTTGTTGACTCGTCAACCGAAAGCAGTAAAAACTGATATCATGTTTCGTAAGAAACAAAAACATTTCTCAGTGATTTTGTGATTTAACTAATCGTTCTATACTTTGTGGTTCTCAAAGATAACATCTTGGTGTTTATAACGCGTGGGGTACACCTGTATCCATTCCGAACACAGAAGTTAAGTCACGTCGTGCCTATGGTACTTCCGTTAGAAGCGGTGGGAGAGTCGGTAGACGCCAAGATGCTATTTTTGAGATAATGAACATACTCAAATGAAAGCAGTACCGGCAGTTGATACACAATCCAGACTTGATAGAATGGAGAAAGATCAATGGAAAGTACAAACCAAAAGAATACGAAACAATTGGAAGCCACTCCCGACATTCGTCGATAGAGACGCTTCCCTTTTTCTTCTCTATTCTT
>CALCZR010000005.1 GCA_937903325.1 uncultured Candidatus Saccharibacteria bacterium | reverse complement strand
CACTATGGGACGTAGACAGATTGATGGTTCAGACAATGCAAGTACAATAGCTACTACCGTTTGGTCTAATACTGATACCTATGCTCCAGGCACTAAGGGAGATGACCTAGCTAATGCAGGTGGAGGCACAGCACCTACCGCTAGTGAAGTAGCAGAAGCCGTATGGGACGAAGATATTACAAGCCATACAAGTACAAGTTCAGCAGGTGACGCTTTAGCTAAAACAAAAAAACTTGCCAAACAGACTAGAGACATAGTTATATGATCGACCTGACCCAAGATAACGGCTGGAAGCATGTCGATGTCTAAGAAATTTATTGCAATTTGCATAACGACACATAATCGATATGAGTATTTCAAGAGGTGCTATGACGGATGGATAAAGCATCTACCACCAGATTCTCGAATCTTTGTTGTTGACGATGCCTCAGATGTACCGTGTCCTGAAGCCACATATCGTTTTGAAAAAAGTGCCGGTATCCCCAAGGCTAAAAACATGTGTCTGGAGCTGGCTCAAGACTTTGAACATATCATATTGGCAGACGATGATATATGGCCTATAACAGAGGATTGGTGGCTGCCATACGTAGAAAGCCCCGAAGCTCATCTAAGTTATTGCTGGTCAGATATACGTCCTGGAATGTACGGTAACGCACACTACTACTCAATAGGGAAACGCCTATATGAAGATGACAAACTATTTAGCTTCAGCCATCCACGCGGACAAATGTTATATATTGACGCTAAAAAAGTCCTACCTAGAGTAGGCGGTTTCGATCCTGCTTACGGCAAAGGCATGGTAGAGCATGTCGATTGGTCTTGGCGAATACATAACGCAGGTTTAAGCACCTGGAAAAATCAAGATGTTATAGGTTCAGAGGATCTGTTTTATTCTATAGATGAAAACCAGAATAACGAACCAGATTTTGTTACCACTATCAGTGACGAGATGCGTACAGTGATAGATCAGAACAACCAGCGGATCTTACATGCTAAAGGTGACTCTAGCGAATATATAGAATACCGAGAAAACACTATTCCACAGCCTGTGGATAAACAAAACAACGTAGTAATATGCGGAGTGTTCACTGGTAAACCCGACTTTCAAATAAATTGGGGCGCTAGACATAGCCCAATAGCTGACCCGCAATATACGAGAGACGTAGCTTTGAATTATGCTGACGATCTTAAAGATTCAGTAATGCGACACGAACAAAAACTAGTCATACTAAACAATATCGCTGACGCTTCCGATGGTAATACTAGATATATTTATACTGGCTGCTCTGAAGACCCATATAAAAACCGTTTCCTTAAAGCACTACATTACTTAATTGAACATGAAGAGATAGATAACGCCTGGATAGTAGATAGCGGTGACGTAACAATGAACCATAACCCATTTCCTGAAATGCAACGAGACAAAATATATGTAGGCTGCGAAACTATGAACCATCTAGGGTGTAACTGGATGTTACAAAACACCAAAAACAGTTACTATCAGCATTGGCTAAACACTAACGCCAACAAAACACTTCTAAACTGTGGACTACTTGGCGGTTCACGCGAAAACCTCATAGCATTTCTAACAAAAATGTTTTACATCTGGGGGTATAATGTGGATAACATGAACCTAATAGATATGTTAGTTTTTAACGTGACAGCATACGAACATTTCAAAGAGAAAATAGTGTACGGTGTAGGTCTAGTAAATAATAGGTTTCGAAGTATGGAAGCTACAAACGAAGGCAAAGAGTTTTGGCTTCATAAGTAGAAGGTATGTTATGAGAGATGATAAAGAATTTACACAGTTATGGCACGATAATGCTACTGGCATGTGGGCGCGTTGGCTTACAGGTGACTATAAGCGTGCTTTAGAGATTGGTAGTTTCGAAGGGGCTAGCGCAATCTGGTTATTGGATTTATTCCCTAAGTTAAAGGTGACTTGTGTAGATACTTTTAGCCCTGGTTTTGATGACGTAACTGGCGAGTACGAACAGCGTTTCGATCGTAACGTAGAAGAATACGGTAATCGTGTGACGAAACTCAAAGGCAAAAGCCAAGACATACTTAAAACGTTTTCTAAGCGCAGCAAATTCGATCTGATATATATCGACGCTGACCATACTTACGAGGCTGTACTGGAAGATCTGAAGCTCTCATATCCCCTTCTAAAAAAAGGCGGTCTTATGATCTTAGATGATTATGATAATAAAGACTTCGGAGTTAAACAGGCCGTAGATGAATTTCTAAAAGACATAGATGTACAAGTATTACGCGAACGTAACGACTATCAGATGGCTTTTATCAAGCTTTAACATCCGACCTTACGGCATGTACCCGCCCAAGGTTTCCAACCATATTTATTCCACATAGTGTGAGCTGCATCCATATTGGTCTTAGGATCAAAGAGTTGACCATAACCACAGTTCATCTGCATAAGCCCAAAAGATCCATTACAACCTAACTCAGGGTGCGGGTCAGTCCAATTAGCAGCATTGGCATTACCGCCAGATTCTTGCATGCAAACTCTATAAGCTACGTCTGTAGGCCAGTCATAATTATCTACTAATGAGCATAGATTCTCGCTACTAGCCACAGGCGTTGTAGTTGCAACTGGTCTTATTGTAGTTGTAGTAGTCGCTATGGTGGTAGACGGCGGGAGTGTAGTAGTGGTAGTTGCTAGCGTTGTTGTAGTGGTCACTATTGTTTTTTTAGTGTTACCATCTGCACGCTCTGGCACTAGCCATAAGATCAGAATAATAGATAGAGCGATTACAACTATCTCGATGGTGAGAGCGTTGCGATTCAAGAATCGTCTAATAGAATAAGTATTCATAAGTTAGCTTTTAGCTATAAGAAAACCTAGTGATATTATCCACACAAGTCAACTATTTACATATAAGTCCAGGTCAAACGCCAATATAAATAAAAGCTTGTAATCTTTAAAGGATAGGTTTAAACTGTAGATATAACAAAGGGGATAACCATGATGACCATAGAACAAATAAACAACCGCCTAAACGAACTCGAAAAAGAACAAGCATTCCTATACGACCAACTATGGGAAATACAACAAGCAGCCAACGACTATAACAACTCAGCACTATACACAATGAACGGAGCTAACACTCATGCTTGATTTTGAAGATTGGTACGAGCAAGAGTTTGTACTCAAATACCAAGATGATATTAACTCAGAATACTTTCTTAATAGCGAAGATCACCTAAAAAAATTCTATGACGACTATCTAGACAGTGAAGATGATGTAGATGAATTATCAATATGGAAACAAGCACAAGGAGACAGATAATGTACGAACAATTAACATACGACGAACTAACAATGATCAAAGAACAAACTATGAACCAGAATCTATTTCTTATAGATATAGCTAGAGCTGTTGGTGTTTCTGAAAATCTCGTAAACGAATTTATTGGCAGCCAAAATGATGCTATTGATAAGCATATAACAAAATTGCAGGCAAACTAATGAAACACTGGACTCTATGGGACAAATGCAGTCTCACACTAGCAACCACTCTCACCGCATCATTTTTTATTTGGTCACTATTTTTTAAAGGATACTAATGATAGATGAACCTACACTATTTGACCCCGACAATATAAATAAACAATCCAAAACTACAGATCCGTTTACTTCACATGAAGCCTCTAAAGCTGCAGCGCCTCGCATGGGTAAAGACAAAGCAAAAGTATTATCTATATTTGAAAGCTTCCCGAATGGTGGGCTGATATTTTTCAAGGTAAAGCTGCGGATGTTATGGTGATGGGTTTAAATCCTAGTGATAAAACATTTCTAGCGGAGGTGGAGTTATGAACAATGAACAACAAACATATGTTTTACGAAAACCAGTTGGTTATAAAGTAAGAAATGAAGATGCAAATGAGTTTGTGGAGTGGAGACTTTTAGTTGTTGATGGTGAAGAATTTCAACCTATCACTAAAGGTAATTTTGATGCTCTTTTTCAGCCTTTTGATGTTGCTGGGCTTACAAGACAAGTAGAGGAATCCTTGACGTTTTTATGTCAATATGCTTACGATGCTGGATATACGACAGGAAACGATAGAACAGTCACAGGTAAAGATGTAGACCTGAGTGTTAAGGCAACAGCTCTAAAGATTGTGGGCTTGTTATTAAACCAAGAGAAAGAAACAAAATGAACGATTTTTATAGATTTATAGGCAAAGATAGTTTAGGTTATATAAACGGAAATGTTTACCCGCTCAGACAATGGACAGCTAACTATAAAGGCAAACCACATCATTGGATTTCACTTCCAGGTGGTATGCAGAAATGTCCTTATAGTTCGATAGATAAATTTAATGAAAATTGGTTATCTGTAAATGTTGAACCTCCAATAAATCCTAAGCCATTAATGCCATCATCAGACCGTCTGATGTCATACGGCAATTACTCACCTATTAGACATGAAAGAAAACCTATTAATCCATATATGAAATTGCTAAAAGATTTGATACATAGAGTTAGGTGAGGAGTAACTAGAAGAACAAGGAGACACAAATGAAGGATGAAATACACGAAGATATAACAGTATATGAAGTTGATGAGAATTACGAAACCATAATGATTGCAAGTTCTATTGAAACAGATACTCATGTAAAAATGGAAAATGGGCTTCACTTAACTTTTGAAAAAAACATAACAACACTCGACGAACAAATAATAGTTTATGGTTATGCCAAGGACAAAACTCACAGCTTTGTGATGGATTACGACGAGGCAGTCCGACAGCCTTATGCCTTTTTAATAAAATGTCGACACTTACACAATCTTATAAGTCACATAAATGAAAGGAACAAAAATGATAAAAGATAACGGGTTAGATTCAAGAGACCCAGATTACAACGACTACGGCTATTCAGATTTTCTCGATGAATATGAACCAGATGAAGAAACATTGATCACATGGCTTTCAGAAATTCCTGAACATTTTGTTATATGGATGAAGCAAAGCTATCACTATTCAGACTATGTGCAGGAATGGAAAAATGACCACGAAGATGAAATTGAAGATGAGTGGAACTCTAAAGGAGAAGAATAATGCCATACGCAAATATTACAGAAGAAGAATTAGATGCAGTTTGCACTCGCATGCAGGAGCTTCGAATCGAAATATTTGAAATCAATGAAATGAGCACAAAATGATTAAAAGAGAGCTAAAAACAGACGAGCAACTATACATCGATTGGGCTTCCAATAATCCCGATTGGCTAGAAGACATGCCTTTGAACAAAAAGAATTTAGAGATGTTCAAAAAAACTCTAAAGTATGGAAACTCAAATAAAGGAAACTATGACACCATTAACCGAAATCACTAAAGCCTATAACGCATGGCAAGACGCTGACGCTAAAGCGAAACTAAAACGTGCGAATCTTAAACAGAAAATTCTTAATGCGCGTGACGAAAGATATACATTCCAACGTATAGCGGACGTGTTAAAAGTCACACCTCAAGCCATATCACAAATAACTAAAAAGGAATCTAAATAATGGAAGATCTATCATTCACACAAAAATTTGCCGAAGTGCAATCTGAAATCACCGCACCTAAAAAGAAAAATAGCGGCGTACCCTACGCGTCTCGTAGTGCTGAACAGATCCTAGAAGTTGCTAAACCTGCATTATTAAAGCACGGGCTTGTACTCACTATAGATAGCAAAGTGTTAGAAGTTGCTGGAAGATTCTTTATTGAATCTATAGCGTTAGTAAGTGACGGGATAGGTAAAGCGTCAGCTACAGCTCAAGCAGAACTTATGACCCCTACTCTAAATAAGAATGGTGTACCTACCAATAACGAATCTCAACTCTCAGGTGCTACAGGCTCTTACGCCGATAAGTATGCTTTACAGAAACTATTCGCTATTGGTAACAATGATGATGCAGATGACGCTAAATACCAGCCGACTGAACAGTATGCCCCTAAAAGCTATAGTAACTCTACAACTATTTCAGATAAACAAGTTAAGTTATTTAATTTCAAACTAGATGAACTGAAGAAATCTTCTATCACTGCTTTTGACGACTATAAAGCATGGTACAAATCAAATTTTGGTAGCAAAAAAATAGAGACATTATCTAAAAGTGAAGCTAGCCAGGCAATAGATAAACTAATGGATAACCATATAGAACCAGATCTCAGCGAATATAGTGACGAGATTTTCTAATGCAATACTCTAAGAAACTTCTAGACGATCTACAAAAAACCAGGGCAGAACGCAAAGCCCTACAAAAAATAGAACACAATCTACGAACCGAAATAAATAAACAATCTGGCCTAGAAACAAAAGATCTCTACCCTGAGAAACAACAAAACAAACTAACAACAAGCGAAACACTCACCATAGGTAGGATGCTCAGCCAACACCGTACCACTAAAGATTGGTGCGAATACATAGAACAACTAATTAACGGAAGGTTAAACAAATGAACTATCAAAGACAACAACAAAAACACAGCCTCACCCTATGGATCTTACTTAGCTTTGCTCTTATAGGCGTACCAGGGCTCATCTACTATACGGTAAGCCCGAACCATTATTGGAGTATATAGATGGAAAGTAAACAAGAACCAATCTATAACGAGAACTGCTTAGAAACTATGAAAAGAATGTCTGACAATAGCGTAGATTTAGTTTTAACTGACCCTCCTTATGGAATAGGTGAAAGTAAAGGCCGCAATAAATCGAGGGGTAAACTTGCGATTGCTAAAGACTACGGCAATCATAACTGGGATGATGAAATACCGTCAGCCGAAATTTTCAAAGAAATCATCCGTATAAGTAAAAATCAGATAATCTTTGGTGGTAACTATTTCGTTGAACATTTAACAAATTCGCCCTGTTGGATTGTATGGGATAAAGACAATGGGAGTTCTGATTTTGCCGATTGCGAATTAGCTTGGACATCATTCAAGACAGCTACAAGACTCAAAAAACACCGATGGGCTGGAATGCTACAAGAAGATATGTCAAACAAAGAGTACCGCTTCCACCCGACTCAAAAGCCACTCCCCCTTTTCAAATGGATAATCAATAATTATTCTAAGCCTGGTGAAACTATCTGTGACCCTTTTATGGGTTCAGGTACGACTTTGAGAGCTGCTAAAGATTTAGGGCGTAAATATATAGGCTCTGAAATATCGGAAGAATATTGTTTAATTGCTAAAAATCGCTTAGCTCAGGAGGTTTTGTTCTAATGGAAGATTCGCTAGTAGGTACAAAATGGGATTTGATTGTTTCAAAAGAACAATCTAATACTTGTGCTTATTGCCTAGAGGAAATTGTAGGGAAACCAGCAACAACATTAATGACACGTGGAGCTTTGTATCATTCATCATGTTTGGGTGAAGCAATGTTGAAAGCACAAGAAAGACTTGGGTTTTCGTATAGCAAAAGATTATGAACAGGAGAGAAACGAAATGAACGAAGAAATATCAGAAATACCAAACGATAAAGAACACCTACGAATCTTGTTTAGACAGTTCGGAGAGATACTCATCCAAATCAGGAAAGACACCAACCACAACGGTGAATCAGGACTAAAAGCTATTGCGTTCACAGAGACGGCACTTAATCGGCAGATAGAAAACTATATCAAATCTGCGGTTGAGGAGGGTACTGTATGACCAATGAACAACAAACATGGATACTACGAAAACCAATAATTGGAAAAAAGTACGTTAAGATGTTCACATTCATAATCGGAGTACTTTGCTTCACAATCTCTCCTAAGAAAACACCATTGCGCGAATATGGCTTCGATGTTGATGAGTACATCACAAAAGAAGGCGAAGGCGAAATGACAGTCCAACTAATGGAGGTATGAAATGTACGATCAAGACCTAGTCACTAGAACAATAGGCAGCACAGTCCAAAAGATATTCATGGACGAGGACACCCTAATCTTTGAAACAGACAAAGGAACATTCGGCTGGACAGTCGAAGGAGACTGTTGCTCACACTCATACTTCCACGACTTCATCGGCGTGAAGAAACTCCTAGCTGGCAACCCTATTGTCAAAGCTGGAGAAGTTTCCGAGTTGCCAGACAAGCTGGAATACGATGACTCGAAAGATGACAAAGGCTGGGATGATTGCATCCAAGTGTATGGCTATGAGTTCGTAACACTCGACCCTAAGTTCGGAGAAGTCACATCAGTCATGGCTTTCCGCAACAGCTCCAATGGATACTACGGAGGATGGATGAACAGCATGGGAGACAACCCATCAACAGCTGGTGTTCCTGAAATCAAAAAAGATGTATTGGGTGTATGAAATGCGCAGCCCAGTGGATATGCCCCAACGTCCGATGTCCACCAGCGTCGGAGAAAGACCACATAGTTCTACGCTCACAAGCACCAGAACACATCGACAATCCAGAGAACCATCAGTGGCTCTGCTGGGCATGTCATCGAGCGAAACATCTCGAACCGAAAGCAGCGGAGATACTGAGTCTCTTTGGAGTCCGAGGTCGGCTGAAACACACGATCACGGAAGCACTGTTCCTGTGGGCGCAAGCGAGATTCGAGAGACGGAAGAGACAGTTGCTTGGGATTTGATTCCCTGGATGGATGACGTTGTTGAGAAAGAACGCACCCACCCTGCAATGATTATCTTGGAAGCAGGTGCAGGACTGGCCTGTGGAATCGCTCTGACTAACGGGACGTGGTAAAAATGAAAGGAAATACGATAATGAGAAACCCATTTAAGAAAAAACCAGTACCGAAAACTTTTGAACAAGAAGTTAAGGAAAGTGCTGAACGTGCGGTTAAAAAGATCAGTGATTTTACAGATACTTTAAAGAAAATGAAGGATCAGGAGAGAACAAGCAAACAAATAAAGAAAAGGAAATATAAAAATGATTAAAAGAGAGCCAAAAACAGACGAGCAACTATACATCGATTGGGCTTCCAATAATCCCGATTGGCTAGAAGACATGCCTTTGAACAAAAAGAATTTAGAGATGTTCAAAAAAACTACTTCTTATGCTTTCGCAAAGATGATTGATGCTCTAGGCGCAAATGAACTTTGTGACACACCTGCTTTCAAAGCATTAAAAAATCTATCAATTAAAATGAATGACTCAAACAACCGCCAAAAAATACAACGCAAAAACCGCCATCAATTATAGTCAAAGCGGACGATATGAGCAACGACAGAGTCTATGAAATTAAGGACGGCCAATACGAAGGCTCTTGGGTAGAGACATCCACAGGCTTTGCGTGTTCAATCGAAGATACTAAAACAGGAGTATCATGCCACATAGACATACCATTTCCTTATTCTGCTTCAATTCTGACCGAAGCATCCAGAACACGAATTATAAATAACGCCATCATTGCAACTCAATCTATTCCCACAGCCTTAGCAGTGGAGTCGTTGGCTGTTGAGGGTGGTTTAGATGGATAGTAAAAAACAAGAAGTCACGATTCCGATTGCTGCAATAGACAATCTGCAATCGAATTTAGAAGACACTTATTATCATTTGAAGGGTCAAAACGACAATAAGGAACTCTATAGTTACGAAACTCATGCCCCAATGGTGTTTAATAAACATAAATTGTTAAAGATAATCAAAAAGAAACCGATTTATTCTAATGGAAGAAAATAAGACTTGTAAATCATGCAATAACAAAGCATGGAAAATGAGTCTTTGCTTTAAGCATTATAATTACCCTATCAAGAAATGTTTTTGCGATAACTGCAAAGAACAACCTATCAAAATGAACCTATGCGAAAAGCACCTAAACCAGCTAGTAGGTACAAAATGAATATAGATTATATAATCATGGCACATAAATCACGTAAAGAACATTACGAAAGATTAGCCAACCAATTTGACGATATAAAACTTTGCATAGATTACCAGAATCAAGGAGCATGGGCGATAGCAAAACAAGCCTGGGATATGGCAGACAAAGATTCAGATTATACGATAGTTATACAGGACGACGCTCTACTCTGCCATAATTTCCAAGAGAAAGCTGAACAGTTCATAGAACAACATAAAGGGCACGTAATATCGTTCTACTACGGAGACAACCCACAAGCACACAAAGAAATAAAACCCGACTACTTCGACACCATGCTAAACCACGCCGTATGCCTAGCAATACCAACAGCCGAAATAGAAGACATGATCCAATATTGTGACTTCCAACCAGAATGCACAGGCGACGACATGAAAATACGAAGATGGCTAATAACAAACGGCCGCACATGCCGATACTCCAACCCATCACTAGTACAACACCGAGACATACCATCAATAGTAGACCCAACAAAACCAGTAAGACAATCAAAAATCTATAAACAATGATATAATCAAAACATGGCTACAAAGCAAGACATGAACCGTAACCCCGAAGGCAAAGGCGGCTTCAGAGACAACCCTCAGAACCGCAATAACGGCGCTTGGAAAAAAACCGATACCGTAAGATACAAACTTGAACGTATGGCTGAGATGACCATAGAAGAGCTTACAGCGATACAAGCAGATATTAGCTTACCTGTATTCGAACAGAAACTTGCTGGCTTTATTCTTGAGGGCGATTGGAAGACTATACGCGAAATGACTGACCAAGTATACGGACAGCCTAAACAGACAGTAGATACCACTGTAGTCATACCGCAACCTTTAGCACCTGTAAGGGAAAGCGATACGCAAAGTGAGACTGACTAGCGGCTATGACAAAATCAAAGCTATGGACGGCCGTTATCGTGTAGTACAAGGCGGGATGCGTGCAGGTAAAACCTTCGATATTCTCATCTACCTTATAGCTTTAGCTGAACAACGCCGTAACATAATCATTACTGTTACCACTAATACGTTTCCTGCTTTACGCCTTGGCGCTATGAGAGATTTCCAACGTATCTTAAGCGAGACTAATCATTGGATATATTTCGACGAAAACAAAACCAACCACACTTTCACATGTAAAGCTACAGGCAGCAAGATAGAGTTCGTAGGACTGGACGAAGAGTTGAAAGCCCGTGGAGCTGCAAGGCATATACTTTTTGTTAACGAAGCTAACCGTATCAAGTGGGATGTTTTCGACCAGCTTGCTATGCGTACATCTGATTTCATTTTCTTAGATTATAACCCTACATCTAAATTTTGGGCTCATGACAAGATAATCCCTCGTGAAGATGCAAGCTTCGAAATACTCACCTATCTAGACAATGAAGAGATACCACCCAAGATCAAAGCAGACATCGAATCTCATGACCGTGATAGTAATTGGTGGAAAGTATACGGCCTCGGACAAGTAGGCGAACTAGAAGGAAACATTTTCAAAGGCTGGGAGTTCGTCGACACACCACCACAAGCTAAAGAACTTCTAGGATACGGCTTAGACTTCGGTTTCCGACCTGACCCGTGCGCCCTCATATCCCTATGGCGTATAGATGGTGGCTTGTATGCTCATGAAGAATGGTTACAAACTGAACTCACACCCGACCAGATCATAGCTAAGACAATTATGACCACACCACCTAATAGTCTTATAGTAGCGGATAATGCACGCCCCGAAATTATCACTCAAATGCAACAAGCAGGTTTACAAGTAGTTGCATGTGTGAAACAAGAAAACATTAACGGTGTACATGTTGGAGTTAACGGTCAGCTCGAAAAGATGGCTCAAGAAAAATTTGTTGCATACGGAAATAACCTAGAAGAGGAATATTTAGATTATCGTTATACTGAATCTAAAGACGGTACTTTTACATCTAAGATACCTACAGGTAAAGATCATCTTATTGACGCGCTAAGGTATGTATGGTATTGGACTCACAGGCGTGATATATTAGAGACTGCGATGGCAGATATTTTGAGAGAGTATAAATGAGACTTAATCCGTTCAGCAATAAAACTAAAGTATTTGCTAGTAGTAATGATCTTGCTAACGTGGCTCAAACAAGTTTATCTACCCAATATACTACCCCTGGTATGCTTGCCCGATCTGCGTACGATAATGGTTTTGCGCCTATCTCTGCTATTTGTGACGAGATTTCTAAACGTAATATCCATTTAGGGAATCTTACTAATCCTGATAGTGACGTTAGCGCACAGTATCAGTTTTGGAATACTATGATAAGGCCTAACGATCGTATGGGTTTCATGCAGTTTATAGATACGCTCGTAGCGGGTTTCTTATCTAAGTCAGAGATGTCTTTACTTTTGTGGCATCCTAATGGTAATAACCCTCAGATACCTGGCGCGCCCGAAGGTGGTTTTACGCTTGATACTATTGGCGGGTTTACTATTATTCCTGACGACTGTAAAGGATTTACTGCGCAGAATGAGGAGGAATGGCAGATAGATTTTGGTAGTGCGGGCGGCGGTCTACAAAAATTCTATCGAGATAGTATTATTACGCTTAAGTATTCTCTATTGCCAGATGATGGTGTTACTGGAGTGTCCCCTGGTTCAGCTTCAGCTCAAGAGGCAGCGATACGCGATAGGCTTAATCAGTATCAGCGGGCGATGTTTGATAATGGTGCTACACCCTCTTTGATAGTTACTATTCATGCTCGTACTCATGATGAATATAAATCTATGCAGCAAGCTTTTGAGAAAGCTAATAGGGGTGCGTCTAAAGCACAAGGCGTTGTATACCAGTCTGTTATAGATAGTGGTAATGCGATGCTTGCTGGGACAGCACAGCCCCACATTGAAGTTACTGTAGTAGGTACTACTAACAGTAATCTTGCTATCTCGGAGATAGTAGATTTCACGCAGACAACTATTACTTCTAATTATGGTGTTAGTCCTATCATTTATGGTGACGCTACAACTACTACTTTTCAAAATCAGAACCTAGCTGACAATAAATTTATGGGTAGAGTACAAGCTATTCTTGTGCGCCTCTTCTCATCATTTGAAAATGAGCTAGCTAGAATATGTAATCTGCCTGAGCTTCCTTTTACTTTTGTGTGGGATGATGTAGAGCTTGATATTGTCGAAGAGCAAAAACTTAAAGCCGAAGTGAACACTGAGCAAGTACGTGCTTTTGTAGGTCTTGTACAATCTGGGGCTACACCTGAACAAGCAGCGGTAGTGTTAGGGCTTAATGATGACTGGAAGATGATAGCTGTTAAACCTGCAGCTACGCCTGATCTTGCCCCTCAGCAACCATCTTTGAATATGGGTCTTAAACCATTAATGTTAGAGGGTTGTACTTGCCCTGACCATCAAGAAAATAGAGCTTTTACCCCTAAGCGTGTGAGTGAAACAGAACAAACGGCTCAAAAAAAAATTCTAAATCTGCTCAAAAAGATAGCTCAACAAATCTTCGATAAGAAATCTACGAATGCTACAGGTATCAGCGAGCTAGATCAACAATTTATTGATGAGCTTACTAGTGTTATGCGTACAGGTGCGGAAGTGACAGGTGCACAAATAGTAAATGAAGCTAGCCTAGATCTAGTGTTGGCTGATTTTGGTGGGCTATCGAAACAGTCAGTATCTCGTCTAGAGAAACGCGCCACTAAAGTAGTCACTAACTATAAAGATTTCGTTACCGAGAAACTAGACGCATGGAGCGACCAAGATACTAAAGACGTGTTTTCTAGTTTCTATAGTGACAAGATAGAATCTCGTTCTAGTCTTATCTCTCAGCAAGAAACCAAGAATGCGTATCAGAATGGTGAGCTTGATGGTTCGGAAAATATAGATAAATGGTTACGAAAAAACCAGCCGTTATCGTATATTATTAAAACTTGGACTACAACGTCAGATAAGCCTTGTAGGTTTTGTAAAAAGATGGATGGTACTGAGGCGGGTATTAAAGATAGTTTTATTCCTGGCGGTCTGATAGATGCGGGCGATGTTAGCCTTAGGTTAGATCCGGCGTATGGTGACGGTACAATACCTGACGCTCACGCTAATTGTCAGTGTGTGTTTAAATTTAGTTTGAAATCAAAATAAGGGGCAAAGAATGGCAAATACTCAAGTAAGAATTAGATCACCTAAAGGTAACGTAGGTGTTACCGATGTAGTAGATGCGGGTGAGCTATCTGCTTATTCGCAAGGGGCTTTATCTGGTTTTGGTGCTACTAGCGCCGCATCGTTTACTATACAGATCGGTGGTTCATCTAGTGTTCAAGATGTCGCTGTAGGTAAAAACCCTGCAGGTGAATCTGAGCTTTTTGTTGGGACTAGTGGTACTACTATCCCGTTTATTATTGGTGGTGCGCCTGGTACTCCAGGTCAATCTCGTACAGATGCGCTAGTTTTATATAAAGATCCGTTTACTACATCGGTGGTTAATAATGGGTTAGATGTGACTGACTATGCTGTAGTTGCTGGTACGCCCGCTACTACTGGTACACAAGTGCCGCCCTCGATGGCAACTATTCGGTCTACTATTCCTACAGGTTCACTAAAATTTGTTGCTGTTATCGGGTATGTCACAATCGCGCAAGGTCAATCAGCAGTAACAACCGGAATGTTCTCACGAAACATGTCGAGCAATACAAGCTCACCTGTGGTTGTTGCGAACATCACTGAAAGAAATTACTTACCTTTGATTGCTGGACTCAAATGTTTCCAAGTTGATAACGCAATGGAACAATGGTGCGATGGTACGCAATGGCTGAACGTGCCTCGTCTATTAAAGCGCGTTGCTTTGACCGCAACCGGAACACTGATAAGCGTAACGGGGATTCCTCTCCGAGAGTCGTTGACCGCCAAGATACATCTCAAGGGCGTCGGTGGCACAATGTTCGGTGCTGTGCGATTCAACAACGATTCAAGCGCTGTATATGCAATTAACCAATCAAGCGGTGGTGGTGCGTACAGCACCGGTGTAAACGGCACGAGCCTTCCCTTGTTTGGCGCAGCAGAAGGGTATTCACAACAGTCGAGATTGGAAATTCATAATCCAACAAACGACTTCAAGCCATTGCAGATATTTTCACAAGATATGTTTGGTGCAGACGCATCGACAACGAGCAATTTCTTTGATGCTAGAGGTAAGTACACAGGCAGCCAGCAGATCACACGGCTGGATGTTATCAAAGCCGGTGGCACGGGAAGTTTTGCGGCGGCATCCTATGCAGAAATCTATGGATAAAAATGAGACTTGTCTTTATTCGAGAGAGCGACAACGAGACCTTTGAGCTTGGCGCTTACCCTTGCGGGGCGTACAGGCTAGATAGTAGTGTCAATATTCCTGGCGGTACTAATCTCGATGTTACAGGCTATGAGTATTCGGGTAGAGATGGCGGCTATCAAACTTCGGCACGTACACAACGCCGCCCGTTCACCGCACCTTTTCAGATACGTGAAGATCGTACTACCACTAAAGGGCTTTTCGAGTTGATGCGTGAAGCTTCAGGTTTTTTTGTACCTAAAGATGATGATCTTACCCCGCTCTATTATACGGTCGAGGTATATACGGACGATCGGGTACAGTCGTCTTATCAGATGCGACATGGTACTATTTCTGTACCGTTTAGGGCTAAAACTGAGGTGGGCGAATCGTTGGCTCAAGCGGAAGTATCGTTTATTTTTGGTGATCCTAACCTTTATCCTATTGGTGATAGTGGTACTACTGTAAGACTTTATGCTGGCGGGCAATCTCTTACTCTTAATGGCCGTAAGTGGGATGCTACTAACGGTGCTATGTGGTCTACTACTAACGGTAAATTGTGGCTTAATGCTGGCGGTTCAGGTGATCCTGTTTCTGTAGATGTGGTTTCTATTACTACAGTGCCAGTGTCTATCGTGTCTAATGGGCAGCTTGTAGATCCGATAATATATAACCTTACTAACGGATCGTTTTTTGCTTATGATGGTACGTTATCGCCTAGTGACGTTTTGACTGTAGATACTTTTGGTAACGTGCTAGTCAATGGTGCTGCGCCTGCTTTCCCTTATTCGGGTAGTCTTACAGCATCCAATGGTACTAACACGTTTGCTCTGGTTGCTGCGGGTGGTTCGCCTGGCTATGTCGATCTAACTATTTTGGGTGCTTTCTAGTGTGGCAGCTCGACTATTCTTACGATAGTGTACCGATAGGTGATTTGTTTCCTATCAGTTCAGGATTCACTAGCAAGATAGAACGCAATGGTGTAGGGTCTATAAATTTTAGTGTTTCTTTACGTAAGCTAAAACAGTTTTGTGACGATCTACAGTTTGATATTACACGCATGTTCACACCTTTGAAATCTTCTATCAAAATGATAGATCGTGACGGTACTAGTAAAACTATGGGCGGTTTTCTGGCTGCTACTCCACAGTTTAGTTTTGGTTCTAGCGCTGACGCTACAGTAGCTTTTACTTTTGTAGGCTGGCTAGGTTTCACGGCGGGCGGCTATATGATCCCGCCTTATAGTTATAATGCTAATTTTGATTATGTGGCTCAAAGAGCTATAGAGCTTATGGTAGAGCGTAGTTATATTGCGGGCGCTATATGGCCTATATCTGCTAGCCCTAGCTTAAACGTGCTGCCTGTAGTTAGCGGTACTTTGGATGCCCCTAAAACTCTTAAAGATTTTTTGCTTGAACGTGCAGATAATACTGAAGGTACGGGTACTTTTGATGTGTATGCTGACCCTGACGGTGTTATAAGCTTATACGAGAAATATGGTTTTGATATTAGTGCTGATAATACTTTTGTTTACCCTGACGATGGTACTAAATATGGTCTTAAAGGTATAGATTTCCCTCAGTGGGATCGTTATATCTCGGATATGTTTCTTACCGGAGCTGGTAATGGTTATAGTTCTACTTCGGGTGAAGAGGGTGCGGCTATATTTAGTGAAGCTCGCAATACTGATACGATAGCGAATACGGGTTATTGGCAGTATGCGTCTAGCGAATCTGACATATCGGATCAAACTACGTTGGATGCTAAAGCTACAAGTTACGTTAAAGATACAGATAAACCGTTTTCTACACCTAACCTTAAACTTGATGGTGATAATTTCAAAGTATATGACCATGACCAGGGTGGCGATCTGTGGCTTGGCGATGTGATTACAGTGAACACTACCGGATGGGTAGATGGACTATTGCCCTTAGAAACCCCTTTGACTTTACGTATCAATAGTGTCGATATGACTATAGATAAAACAGGTCATTGTGATCTTGCTTTAGGTATGATGGCAGATGGCTGATCTAGCTAAAGAATTAGCAGATATAGAACGCGAACTTCTAGCGCTCACAGGTAATCAGCCGCCTAACCCTAGTCAGATGCAAATCTATACTGTTACGTCTTCCACAGTGAGCAATCCGCAAACTATAAAGATCGTATTTGAGGATGGTATTATTCGGCTAACAAACGCTTATGCTATAACTCCAGGCGGTCTATTAAATATTTCTTTTAACCTGGGCAATCTAGAATTATATATTGGTGGTACTGCCCCTATCAGTTTTGTTGTTGTTAGCTTGGGGAGTTTTCATCTTGTCTAGCGTACCTCAAGAAATCGCCGATATAAAACGGGAACTTGCAGCTATCAAAGCTGGCTTTAAAGGTACACCTGCAGAATTTACGGGTGCTACTCTCACGTCTCAAAGTTTCACTATAACCCCTACAACTTCGATGATAATAACAGTAGATTTTGAATATACAGAATATCCTGAACTATATGTTTCGGGTGTGAGGCTTTTACCTTCAGCTGTGATCTATGTAGGGTATGCGCACCGTCGGAGTCTTTACGAATGGTATATAGAATATGACGCGGCTTTTGGTACTGTCCGCTGGGATTGCCTTCTAATTTCTGAGAATCCCCCGACATTATTTACTTTAACTCAGGTATCTTAAAATGGATACTCCTACACAAATCGCTGATATACAACGAAGACTAAGAGGGCTCAAAGCATCGAGGCCAGCTAGCCTAACTCAAGTTAAAGTTTTCGAGATAGCACAATCTTTTGCTATAACTTTACAAGCTTCAGGTTCGCCAGGGGATGAAGCGGTATTTTCTTTAACTATAGTATGTTCTGATAAACCTATGGTATCTAGCGCGTTGGATGATTTTATTTTATTTCCAGTAAAGATCGTACCTAGAGAGTCAGTATGGACTATTACGGGTAATACTGCACAGCGTTTTGTCGTCGCTCATAATGTTTCGGCGAGTATAGTTAATGAGACTGTTACCCCTAGAGGCTTTGCTTTGAATGGTATATCTGGAACGATTGTTAGGATAAGTTAATGAAAGCAAGACTTCGAATTAAAGAGAAACAAGTACGAGCAGAATGTAAACACTGCTCACGTTTTCTATCAGAGATACACGGTACAACTAACACTATTGTTAAATGTTCTAGTTGTAAGCGTGACAATCAGATAAACATCGTGTATAGTGAAGAGTAGACGACAGGTGTGACACACATGGTGTAACTGTTAAGAGCCAGAAACGAAAGTTATGGTTAAAACATTAAATAAAATTCAAGAGTTAGATGCGGATCAACAGAAACGCTCTAATATTGTGGTAGCAGCATCCGGTTTAGTGATGGCTAATAAAGAACGCCAAGATCCTATGCTCGCTCAAGTGCGCCTACGTAACGGCGATATGGTCTATGTTAAAGACCTTCCAGTTATTAACAATAAAGACCGCCAACCTAACGGTGATTATCAAGTAGCTCTAGTTGTAGATCATACTGGTAAAGCCGAAGATCAAGTAGGTGCGGCATGGTTATTTGTAGAGAATGGCATTCTTAAAGCGCTTGTAGTTTGGTCTACTAATCGTAAAGCTAATGATCTTAAACCTCTAGCAGATGATGGTTTCTTACAGTTCTCTACAGAGGGTTGGGTAGATAGTATTGATGATAGTGGTAAGTATGGTGATTTTTGGATAGATACTTTGAGTCCGGTGACTTCGGGTAATGATCCTGCTACACAAGTAATGAACAAAGTTCTAATTGCTAACGCGTTTAATGCGGAAGCCGAAGGGGAAATAATGACAAAAAAAGAAAACGAGATTACGCCTGAAGAGCGCCAATCTATTATTGATGAAGTTAAAGCTGAAATCATGGCGGAAATTCAAGACGAAACGGTCGCTGAAAATGAAGTTGAGAACGATGTAGAAACTGAAGAAGAAACTACTCCCGAAGAAGAAGTAGAAGAAATCGAAGAAGAGAAAGTAGAAAAAGAAGTGACTAAAAACAAAATTAGTACAACACCTAAAACGCTTGTAGCTAATCAAGCTGCAAAGCAACCTATTGTACGAGTAACTAATGAAGCTGCTCAAGATGCTGCAGTTGCAGAATTTGACCGTGTGCTTAATCAAGCATTCCGTGATGGTTCTGGACGCGGTGGTGTTGCTGCAGGTATGAAAGCGTATAAAGATAGAGTACAAAATGCTGGTATTACTGGTAGTGCTATTCTTCCAGATAAGATTGTTTCGACTTTCTTTAAAGCTTGGATGGATAACGAAGGCTCATATTCTGCTTTCAAATTTATGAACTCTAGAGCTGGATCTGTTTATGCTGCGTCATCTACTGATACCGCGTTAGGTCACGCTAAAGGTGAAGCTAAAGCTGAGCAAACTGTAGATCTTGTACGTCGTGATCTTAAAGCTGTAGGTCTGTATAAGAAACTCATTATTGATAAGCAAGATCTTTTTGATGATGAATCTGGTAACCTAGTGAAGTTTCGTGCGCAAGAACTTGCTGCTCGTATCCAAAACCAAATTCTTGTAGCTGCTCTTTTGGGTGGATCTCAAGAAGGTTCTGTAGGCGGTACTGGCGGCGGCGGTACTCGCGGCTTGTTCGGTATTGTACCTGACTCTGCGGCTGGTTCTGGTTTCGGTCCTAAAGTTGCTACTGCTATTGCTGGTACTTCTAACGAAGATGCTTACAGTGCTGTAGTTAAAACTATTGGATCTATTGCTATCACAGCTGGCGGTAATGTTACTAGTGCAGGGCTTACATCTACAGGAATTACTTTATTTGTACCTTACGCTGCAGGTGGTGCTTCATGGATTACTAAGCTTTTACTTACTAAAGACTTGAGCGGTAACTACATGTTTAATGGTGGAAATCTTGAACAAATGTTACGAGTTAAGCAAATAGTTGAAGTACCAGAATTGGCTGCAAGCAATAAAATTATTGCCGTAGCTGACGCTGCTTATCAACTTTACGGTGAGAATAAGCCAGAAATGTACCCATTCTTTGATACAGAAACTAACAAAGATGTGTTACTTGCTGAGCAATATATTGCTGGTTCACTTGCTGGATATAAGCAAGCTGCAGTTTACACACCGTTTAGTAGCTAATCATGTTAGATAAGTCTCAATTCGCTCTACTGTCAGGATCACAGGCTTTAGCTTGCCTAGATACGGGCGATTTTGAGACTGTCCGTAACACTATGGAAGCTAGGCTTTTAAGTTCGCTTTGTATGACTGAAGCACCCGCTGAAGATGACGCTAATATTTTGCTTTGGAATCAGCTACTAGCTGACGCTTTGGCTATATCGGTGTTAGTTAAACAGGATGAAGGTATCAAATCGGAAAGTATGCGTAACTATTCGTATACTTTGGCTGATTATGCTAATTCTTGGCGGATGTTACACGAAAAATCGGGCGATCTTTTAGCTATTTTTAACGTATGTGATAGCGGGGTTACGTTTCAAACCAATCTTGCTGGACGTATTTATGGTCATCGTCATCATTATTATGGATGTAGCTGTCATGAATGTGTTTAGCGGGCGTTTTGGTGCGAAAATTGATGCTGTTTATACAGTACAGAATCGTAAAGATGCTTTAGGTGTAGTTGCTAGGTCTTCTACACCTGTCACTATCATTGTGGATGAGTCTTATACGTCGGCTTGGCAGTCAAATACTATCTCTCAAAATTGGGACATCCTAGTATATGGCGAGGCTGGTAGCGTTTTGGAAGATCCTAAATGTGTTGGCGGTACTATCGAATATGATGGACGTAAACTTCGTATTGAAGCTCACGCTATAGCTCCTAATCAACGTAAGGGCGGAGTTGCTCATATAGAGTTAGGTTGTTCACGGTTATGATAGGGCTCGCAGTTTTGCAATATGTGGCATCTAAGGTAGATGGGTTGGAAGTAGATACGAATTGTTTCTATGAAGATTTACCTATTGATTATGACACAGGGCAGATGATGCGTTATGGCGTTTTTGTTACTACTGAACCAGCACCTATGACGCGTACTTCGGATGATACGCAATATCTAACGTTTTATGTCGCTATAGGTGAAGGGGCAGAGGATGCTGACGGTAATACTATTGCTGAAAAATACGAAACAGATCGTATCCTGCAAGCAATACAAAAAACTGTTAAAGATTCCGATAGTGACTGGCAAGCGTTAAGCGAACTAAGTGTTAACGGTATAGAAGAAAAATATTCAGATGTACGTCTAGAACTCACAGCGTCTAAACAGCGTGGGGTTACTTTGACGAACGGGGCTATAGTCAAAAGTATTGTAGTTAAAGTTATTTATAAATAGAAAGGGTACTAATGAGTACTAATGATTTCACAGGTATGCGGAAAGTAACTATCAAAGATACTGCCACTGGCGGTACTGGCGAGTTTGTTGTTATGAATCCGGACAAGGTAGGGGCTGATGGTTTCACTATAGCTTTAGAAGCTAATGAGGTAACAGAGTCATCTATGGCAGGCGATAGAGTTTCACCGAATGGTACTAATACTAGTGCTGCTACGTTATCTTTGATCCCTAGAAGTATTGATGATCTAGCAGCTATATGGCCGCAAGGGTATGATGCGACTACTGGCACATGGCAGCCAACACTAGGCAAATGTGTTTTATCGGATGTTACTTTGGCTTACGAGAAAGTTTGCGATTCTAAAGGTAACGTTATCTTACGTCACGCAGAAATATCGTTGGCGTTTGAGCTTGCGCTTGCTCGCGACGATAGTTTCACTGCAGAGGTTATGGTTTACCCGTCATGGTCTTTAGGTTCAGAATATGGACTAGCTGGAGATCTTGCTAGTGATATGATCCCTTACCAAGTGTATGACGGTGTTTATGATGCGTCTACTGATCTTATTGATTTCGATACAGTAGGAAGTTAATACTGGGATGGTAATGAGACTAGTTGGGCTGGCTAGTCTCATTATCTAGAAACGAGGATTCTTAAATGGATGATCTGATTAATGACGAAGTCCGTAGATTCTTCCCTGGTCAAACTGACGAGCAGATACGCCAATTTTATGAGACAGCTAAAGCGGCTGAGGTAACTAAAGAAAGTATCTTTGAATCGGACTTGTCACATGCGCGTATTATTGATGCGCTTGGATGGGATGCTTTCAAAGAATATATGCGTATCACTACGGGTACAGACTATCTGGAAGATGATGATTTTGTTGCTCTTACTGAAGCTGTATCTTTTGTGCGGGAGATAGATAACCTTGGTTTATATGCTGCTATCTATGGTGCTGCAGCGGAAGCTACAAGTAAGAAAACTGTGGCAGCTCGTAAAGAATCTTTAAATAATATTACTGCCCCTTTAAATAAAAATGAGATCGCTAAAGGTGTTTAGATGGCAGGTAAAAATGAAGTTATTATCGAGTTTATCGGTGAGGATGGTAAGCTAAAAAAAGCTACCTCGTCAGCTAAAGAATCTATTGATGAGGTTAAAAAAAGTTCGGATCAGGCTGACGATTCTTTAAAGAAAACCGGAGATTCTGGTAGTACCTCTGGCGATAAGATCTCTAAGGGTTTTAAAGTTGGCGCTGCGGCTATAGTTGCTGTGGGTGCTGCGTCTGCCGCTGCAGTAGGTAAGCTTGCTAAAGACGCTGTAGCGGCCTATGCGGATTATGAGCAGCTTAGTGGTGGTGTAGCTAAGCTTTTTGCTAAAGATGGTGCGACTGTCATGGAGTACGCTAATGATGCGTATAAGACAGCTGGCCTTAGCGCTAATCAATATATGGAAAGCGTCACAGGGTTTTCTGCATCTTTGATTTCTGGAGTGGGCGGCGATACTGCTAAAGCTGCACAGCTCGCAAATGTCGCTATTAGTGACATGTCCGATAATGCTAATACTTATGGTACGGATATGGATTCTATCCAACGTACCTATCAGGGTTTCGCTAAGTCACAATTCGGAATGCTTGATAATTTGAAGCTTGGCTATGGTGGTTCAGCTTCCGAAATGGCTCGCCTGATCAATGACTCTGGCGTGCTTGGTGACACGATGGTAGATGCCGCTAGTGTCTCTACTGTTTCGATGGATAAGATCATTGAGGCTGTTCACGCTACACAAGTAGAAATGAAAATAGCGGGTACTACTGCTAATGAAGCTGCTTCTACTATTTCGGGTTCGCTTGCTTCTACTAAAGCTGCTTGGACTAACACGCTTGGCGCGTTTGCTTCGGGTGACGATAATGCTATTAGTGAGGCCATGACTGGGCTTGTAGAGTCCGCTGGTAATTTTGTAGCAAATATTTCTACTATTCTGCCTGACGTACTTAAAGGTATTGTTACTTTAGTTAGCACTCTTATACCTAAGATACCGCCGATACTTGCTGATCTTTTACCTGCTTTCATTACGGGAGTTGTTAGTGTTATTGAGGGTCTTGTAGATGCTATGCCGGATCTTATTAAAGTTTTGGTAAAGGTTATACCGGATCTTGTCGATGGTCTTGTAGACGTATTTTTGAGTATTGTCGATGCGTTACCAGAAATTTTAGAAGGTTTCTTAGATCTTTTTACAGCGCTTGCTGAGGCTTTGCTTGATCCGGATGTTATCAAGAAAGTTATCGAATCTTTAGCTAAAGCTATCATTGGGCTTGTAGAGGCGTTTGTAGAATTTATTAAAGATCCTACAGCGTTAGATTCTATCTTACAGGGTGCTATCACTCTGTTTACTGAGATTGTAAAAGCGTTACCTGACATTATTGTCGCTCTAGTGAAAGCGTTACCGGATCTTATTAAAAGTCTCGTATCGTTTCTTACTAAGCCTGACAATCTTCAGATGGTTATAGAAGCAATGCTTACTTTAGGTAAAGAGCTAGTTAAAGCTATACCTGAGATTATTATGGCTATCCTTACTGCTTTGGGTGATCTTATACCTGGTATCAAAGATCTATTTTCGCGTGCTGGCGATAAAATTAAAGAGGTATGGAATAGTATTGTAGATTGGTTTAAAGGTCTTCCCGACAAGTTACTTAAAGCGCTTTCTGGTATTGGTGATGGTATCAAAAATATTTTTGATGGTGCTGTAGATGGTATAAAAGAGGGTTTCAAATCTGGTTTAAATTGGGTTATTAAACAGATCAATAAGCTTGTCAAAGCTGCGAATAAAGTTATTGGTTGGATTCCTGGCGTAGACATGAAAATTCCTGAAGTGCCAGAGTTAGCTTCGGGGGGGTATGTTAATTATGCGGGCGGCGGTAGCATTCGGGGTGCGGGTTCTGGTACTTCGGATTCTATACCTGCTATGGTTTCTAATGGTGAGTTTGTTTTGAAAGCTAGTGCTGTACGTCGTCTTGGTTTAGATAATGTCGCTGCTATGAATGAAGGTAAATCTACTGGTAGGGACGCGCCGATAGTTGGAGAGATGCATGTTAAAGAGGAAGCTGACGCTTTGGCGATTGCTCAACAAATAGGCGCTTTAGTACGCTGGGCGTGATATAGTAGAAATGTAAATACGAAAGGGAAAATGATGACAGCCAAAATGACACCTGCAGAAGCTTTAAAATCTGCACGTAAACGATTTATGGTAACGAGGTTAAAAGTTACCGTACTACAAATACTTAATATTGAAGACGATAAGGTAGATGCTGAGTTAGAGAAACTTTTGAAGCCACTCACTAAAACTTTTGGCGCTGAAGTTGCTACCGAAATATTAAATGAAGCTATAGATGCTGCAGGCGATAAGTTCGGTGAGATCATGGATGCTGGTATGAAACAAATCATGAGTAACAATAAGCTTCTAGAGGAAATAGGCAAAGAAGCCGCAGCTTTAGAGGCTAAATAATGTTAGTTACTTTACTTGTATCGTGTGCTACCTGTGAAGGTACTAAAGTTTTAAAACAAGCTGCTTTAGATGAGGGACATAATGTGACTATAGAACTTGTTAAAGGTTCGGACGATAGAACTAGAAAATCTGCGTCTTTAGGTATAGGTATTCCTGTGCTTATTGGTGAAGATGGTTCGTATTCTGACGATGGTAAAGTATGGCATGGTACGGTCAAGAAACGTACGCATGTGACTCATCCTGTGGTAGAGGTTGTTGAAGATGCCGACGACGATAAATCTGAGTAACGAATTTCTTGATGGTTATAATCAGTCTACTGATACAGCTATAGAAAATCTTGCTGATCTTGTGAATGTCGAGATGAGAAAACTTGCGCCGTTTGCTAAACCTTCACAATATCTCTATGGTTATCCTGGTACGCCTGGTAGTCTCGTTAAATCTTTAACTCGTAAAGGTAAGGGTAAACGTACTCAAATTGTTTCTAGTGTCCCTTACGCAATACGACGTAACTATGAGAACAATTTGAACCCTCAAACTACTCATTATATTGAACGTGGTATAGATAATGTTATGCGCGGGCAGACTTCACGATGGTGGCAAGCCGAAAGAAAATAAGGAGACAAAATGGTACAAGTAATTCCAAGAAATGAAATCGGTTTAGTCGTACCTAAATCACAAACAAAATTTCCTGCTCCACCATTAGGTCTCGCATGGCATTGGGAAGGCGGAGGAACTCCAGAAGCTACACTCGAAGATTCAAAAAAGACTTTGCGTTCAATACAAAAATCTCACCTTGCTAACAAGGCAGAGGGCTACGTAGATATTGCTTATTGTATCGGATTCGATTGTTTGGGTAACATATTTATTTTGCGCGGCTGGGACGTTCAGGGCGGCGCTAACGGCACTACGCAAGCTAATAGAGATTATGTGTCAGTCGTTTATTTGAGTGGACCAGGAGAGCCTCTGACTGACGCTGCGAAAGAAGCTGCTGCGGTTATTAGAGGTATGGCGAACGGTCACGGTATCGGTTCAGACAATCAACCTCATTCGAAATTCAAATCTACAGCTTGTCCTGGTGACGAACTCCGTAACTTCATCAAGACATTAGGCTCTGCTCCAGCGCCCGCAAATCAGGCGTCCACACCAAGTTTGCCTAGCTGGGGTGGTTTCCCTTTACCTTCCGGCCATTACTTTGGCGTAATAAATCGCGGTGATAGTAAGAATCATTCGGGTACTGGCAATACTCGAGATCAAGGGTTTATAAAAATGATTCAACGCGAGGTTAGTGTTGTTGATGACGGTATTTATGGAGAAAAAACTAAGGCTGCTGTAATCAATTATCAAAAAGCTCGAGGTATTCCTGCTGACGGTTTATTCGGTCAGCAATCTTGGAACGCGAAGTAAAGGAAATTATGAATAAAGTTATCAATAAAATTTGGAAATGGATAGAAGCTCACCCAGTTATTGCTAACCCAATCATCGTTGCGCTATATGGTGCGCTTACATTTTTGACTTTGGAAGGCACTCAGCTTGGCGATGTGTCCACTTGGGTTAAAGCTGGAAGTATTGTTGTGCTTTCTCTTTTGAGTGCCGCTAAAAACGCTTTACAGAAATACCAAACTAAATGAGAAATGTTGGGATTATCGCTGCCGGCATTGTTGTTGGCTATTTGGTTTTACGCGTTCTAGGTGCTATTTAAGCTTCTTTTTTGAAACTGTTTTTGCGGTTATCTACCGCTTCCCTTATTGAAGTTATATCTTCAGATG
>CALCZR010000004.1 GCA_937903325.1 uncultured Candidatus Saccharibacteria bacterium | reverse complement strand
GATCTACACAGGCGAAGACACTCTTTCCCTACACGACGCTCTTCCGATCTAGCTGGGGACTCTAAAGAGACTGCCACCGTAAGGTGTGAGGAAGGTGGGGATGACGTCAAGTCATCATGGCCCTTACGTCCGGGGCTACACACGTGATACAATGGCCGGTACAAAGGGCAAGATCGCGAGATCAAGGAAATCCCCAAAACCGGTCTCAGTTCGGATTGGAGTCTGCAACTCGACTCCATGAAGCTGGAATCGCTAGTAATCGTGGATCAGAACGCCGCGGTGAATACGTTCTCGGGCCTTGTACACACCGCCCGTCACACCATGGGAGTGGGTTGCACCAGAAGTGGTTAGACTAACCTTCGGGGGGTCGATCACCACGGTGTGATTCATGACTGGGGTGAAGTCGTAACAAGGTAGCCGTAGGGGAACCTGTGGCTGGATCACCTCCTTACAGAGAAGGCCTTTGATATCTTTTGGTCGAGAGTGTTCTTACAAGTTGTTTGGAAAATAGTTTATGGGTCTGTAGCTCAGTTTTGGTTAGAGCGCACCCCTGATAAGGGTGAGGTCGATGGTTCAAGTCCATCCAGACCCACCAAGTTATAGCGCGGGGGTCATAGCTCAGCTGGGAGAGCGCCTGCCTTGCACGCAGGAGGTCGTCGGTTCGATCCCGACTGGCTCCACCACCTAGAAACTGTAAACATAAATGTGTGTTCATTAGTTAATTAAAGTTAGAGAATAAATTTTAGATAATTTAAAAAGTTATTTAAGGTTTGGTTTTTTAGCCAAAATATGTTCTGTAAAAATTTAAATGGTACAAGGCAAATTTACTTTGTAAATTTCAATTGAACTTAGTATTCGCAAATGGAATATATAAGCTGATTTAGTGCAGACTATTTCAGGTTATATAGTCAAGTGATTAAGCGCATACGGTGGATGCCTTGGCGGTAAGAGGCGATGAAGGACGTAGTAGTCTGCGAAAAGCTTCGGGGAGCTGACAAACAAGCGTTGATCCGGAGATATCCGAATGGGGCAACCCACCTAATTTATTAGGTATCTTTAACTGAATACATAGGTTACTGAAGCGAACCCGGAGAACTGAAACATCTAAGTACCCGGAGGAAAAGAAATCAACCGAGATTCTGAAAGTAGCGGCGAGCGAAATTGGAGTAGCCCAGTTACCATAATTAACAGTTGTCGTAGTGGAATAGCATGGAAAGGCTAGCGATACAGGGTGATAGCCCCGTACACGAAACGGCGATTGTTATGGGTAACAAAGAGTAGGGCGGGACACGTGGTATCCTGTCTGAACATGGGGGGACCATCCTCCAAGGCTAAATACTCCTGACTGACCGATAGTGAACCAGTACCGTGAGGGAAAGGCGAAAAGAACCCCTGTGAGGGGAGTGAAATAGAACCTGAAACCGTGTACGTACAAGCAGTGGGAGCACCTTCGTGGTGTGACTGCGTACCTTTTGTATAATGGGTCAGCGACTTACATTCTGTAGCAAGGTTAACCGAATAGGGGAGCCGTAGGGAAACCGAGTCTTAACTGGGCGACTAGTTGCAGGGTGTAGACCCGAAACCGAGTGATCTAGCCATGGGCAGGTTGAAGGTGCCGTAACAGGTACTGGAGGACCGAACCCACTAATGTTGCAAAATTAGGGGATGACCTGTGGCTAGGGGTGAAAGGCCAATCAAACTCGGAGATATCTGGTTCTCCCCGAAAGCTATTTAGGTAGCGCCTCGGACGAATACTACTGGGGGTAGAGCACTGTTTCGACTAGGGGGTCATCCCGACTTACCAACTCGATGCAAACTCCGAATACCAGTAAGTACTATCCGGGAGACACACGGCGGGTGCTAACGTCCGTCGTGAAGAGGGAAACAACCCAGACCGCCAGCTAAGGTCCCAAAGTACTAGTTAAGTGGGAAACGATGTGGGAAGGCTTAGACAGCTAGGATGTTGGCTTAGAAGCAGCCATCATTTAAAGAAAGCGTAATAGCTCACTAGTCGAGTCGTTTTGCGCGGAAGATGTAACGGGGCTAAACTAATAACCGAAGCTACGGGTGTATCTGTAATGGATATGCGGTAGAGGAGCGTTCTGTAGGTCAGAGAAGGTGTGTTGAGAAGCATGCTGGAGATATCAGAAGTGCGAATGCTGACATGAGTAGCGATAAAATGGGTGAAAAGCCCATTCGCCGAAAGTCCGAGGGTTCCTATGCAACGTTAATCGGCGTAGGGTGAGTCGGTCCCTAAGGAGAGGCAGAGATGCGTATCTGATGGGAAACGGGTTAATATTCCCGTACCGATGTTTAATGCGATGGGGGGACGGAGCAAGTTAGGTCATCTAGCTGTTGGAATAGCTAGTTTAAGCATGTGGGCTGTTCTTTAGGTAAATCCGGAGAGCGATAAAGCTGAGGTGTGATGACGATGTGTTTTTAAAACACAGAAGTGACTGATACTATACTTCCAGGAAAAGCCTCTAAGCTTCAGTTAAACACGACCGTACCGAAAACCGACACAGGTGGACGAGATGAATATTCTAAGGCGCTTGAGAGAACTCTGGAGAAGGAACTCGGCAAATTGGTACCGTAACTTCGGGAGAAGGTACGCCCTTATATTGTAAAGGATATACATCTGGAGCGAGAGAGGGTTGCAAATAATAGGTGGCTGCAACTGTTTAATAAAAACACAGCACTCTGCAAACACGCAAGTGGACGTATAGGGTGTGACGCCTGCCCGGTGCTGGAAGATTAAATGAGGGGGTGAGAGCTCTTGATTGAAGTCCCAGTAAACGGCGGCCGTAACTATAACGGTCCTAAGGT
>CALCZR010000003.1 GCA_937903325.1 uncultured Candidatus Saccharibacteria bacterium | reverse complement strand
TAATGTATCCCCGGTTGAGATATCATATCTACTCTCTTCCTTAGTGAAGGAGAGCACTTGAAATTTTCGGCATCTAAGTTTAAGAAGTTTGATCTCTGTGCCTTACAGGCAAAATTTAATTACGTCGATCATATCGATCGTTATGTTGTCAGTTCGGCTGCTCATTTTGGAACCTCTGTTCATCTTGCTTTAGAAAATTTTCATAACGGCTGTACTATAGATGAAGCTGTTGAAATTTTCAGAAATTACTTTGATAGCGTCGAAATTGAGCGATGGAACAGACGCCAGACTTATACGGGGCTAAAAGACCTCGGTCCGAAAATGATCAGAGAATATGCTGAGGCAGTAGAATGGGAGTCTCAAATCACTCTAGGCACAGAGTACCGATTCATGGTTCCTTTTGGGGATCATGTGCTTAGTGGCATTGTCGACCATATGCATACTAATCCCATAGGAAATGTTCTATACCTTGATGATCTTAAGACTGGTGCTCGTCCAAATCTTGACAATCTCCATGTAGATATCCAAATGACTTCCTATCTGTGGGCAGCTCAACAGCGTGAATTTTGGGTAGGAATGGAATCTGATGATCCTGATTGGCCCGACAAATATGCTGGCTTACCAAATGGTGAAGAACTTTATGAAAAGTTTCTCAAGGTAAAACATGTAGCTAGATGGGTTGACCTTAAAAAGACAGCATTTGTAGACGTCGGCCCTCGTACTGATTTTGATTATGCTCGTCTCTATCGTATGGCTGAAATGATTGAAAGGGCCATCCAGACTGACACATATATACCATCTATCACGGGAGAGGCTTGCACGTTCTGTGATTACAAGGATCTCTGCCCGGTATATCTGGCCCCACCTGATGAAATATTATGAGGATCTGCTCTTTCCCAGGCTGTGATCGAAACGGTAACTATCATGGGATTTGTCAGAGTCATGATAAACAAAAAAGGAAAGGTAAAGAACTAACTCCAATTAGATCTCGTCTTAAAAAAGAATGTTATTTCCATGATTGTGACCGATGGGCTAGTTCTAAAGGTTTATGCGGATCACATGCCCGTCAACGAAATGCCGGTAAAATACTTACAACAATCTATAGAGAACCGGATAAAAACTTATCCTTTGAAGAACATGCAATGTACCTGTTAGATCAACGCTCTACTTTAAATTCTAGTACTGGTTGTATTATTTGGAATGGTAATATTAGAAAAACTGCAGGATATGGTCTTATAACTTTTAAAGGTGAAAGATGGGTTGCTCATAGATTGTCATATTTTTTATACATAGATGATTTTGAGACTGCTAAATATGAAACAATTCACCATAAATGTGCAGTCAAATCATGTATTAACCCTTTACATTTGGAAGCTGCAACAAGAAGAGAAAACACTGCAGAAATGTTTGAGAGACAAGCATACATTAAACAAATTAAACTTCAAAAACAAGAAATTATTAATCTTAATAAAACAATTCAACGATTAGAAAAGGAATTAAATGAGTATCACTGTTAACATCGCCGGGGCTAAAGATATTAGCCCGCACATTAGAATGCTTCTGGCAGGGGCTGAGAACGCTGCTATGACACGATTTTACCTTTCGGCACCGGATGTACTCGTGGCACTACTTGCTGCTCCTACGGTGCCCCTAGCCCTGTCTGGGGCGAAGTACGTAACAATTACGTCCGAAGATGATCTGCGAGCACTGAAGGTGGCCCTCGAAGGCACACCTGAGGAGCGTGAGGAAAAATTCGGTTTTCCTGTGAAAACGCTTATCATTGATAGTCTCGATGAGTTGCAGCGCATCATGCTTGTTGCTAGAATGGCGAAGGAAAAGCGCATGGAAACGGTCAGTGAAGACTGGACATGGATCAGCAACCGACTGAACCGTATCTATACAGGGCTGAATGGTCTTGATCTAAATATCATTTCTTTGACGCATCTGGCACAAGTCCATGAATCTACAGCAATCAAGCCTAATATCCAGGGTGCTTTCGTAACTCAGGTCCACAAGTATGTAGATTATGCCCTACTTCTAGACTCTTTTGAAGAGGTTGCTGAACCTGAAGAAGTTGTCGTTAAATCATCTACAGAAGAAGAAGTGGTGGTGCTGGAGTATCCTACGAAAGTGACGAAGACCCTGATCACAGCGCCAACCCAAATCGCAAGCTGGATTCACGATGACACCGGGACTCTCCCACGATTCATCGACTTGACTTTCGAAGACGACTTTGCTACAATTGTAGCGTACCGAGAAACTCTCGTCGCCCCTGAGTCCGACTCTGTGGTTGTTGACCCCGAACCGTTGCTCGATCTAACAGATGGGCAACTGACTGATTTTACCGGAGCTATTCCAGAAACTCCCGTAGACGATATCAAACCAGACGAACCTGCCGAAGAGGCGGAACCCGCTCCTGGTATGAGTAGCATCAGCGATATCAAAGCTAAGCTACTCAACAAAGCCTAACAATAGGAAAAACAGAAAGGTAAGTAAAAACAACATGGCATCAATTGGTGTAACAAAGTCTGCAAGTAAGCAGCAAGACAAGTCTTTTGAAGCAATCCCGGAAGGTACATACGACGCTGTAGTAGCACGTATTCAGTACAAGCCGATTAACCTTGAAAAGACACCGTGGCTAGATAAGCAGGTTGAGCGTGGAGTAGAAGCTCAGATCGGTTTTGCATTCAAGATTGTTGGCGATAAGTTTACTAATCGCTGGCTCTGGCAGGATGTAGATGCTGAGATTAGCGACTACAGTAAGTGTAAGCTACGTCTCTACCTACAGGAGCTTCTAGGAGAGAATGAACTTCCCGAGTCATTCAAGTTTAATGAGGAAGATTACGATAATTACGTCGGTCTTCCTTGTCGAATCCGTGTGAAGCAGTACTGGTCAGATAAGGGTAATGAGAATCGCAACTCGATTGAAGATGTAATTGCCCCTACTGTAAAGCATCCTAGCTTTGCTACCACTTCTGTAGCCTCTGTGGCTGCTAAGGACGAGTGGGAAGAAGCGTTCTAAACCGAAGTCACAACAGAATAACCAGATGGAACCAGGGCTTCGGTCCTGGTTCCATCGCTTTAGCAAGGAGATAAGTTGCTCGACATTCTCGAATATTTGACCGAGAAGAATCTAAATCCCCGCCCAGCAGGTGACGGAAATGTAAGATGTCTGTGCCCATTTCATGAAGAACAAGAAGGTAAACCAGGTCGGCTCTACGTTCAGACAGATGACGAAGACCGTTGGGGCCTACTCTTCTGTTTCGTATGTGGTGTACGAGGTTCAATAAACAAACTAAGAAAATTCTATGGTGACTCAACCGTTGATTTTACTCCGCTTGAGTCCGCAAATCCTATCATCGAAGTTGCAGCACAATACTACAGTGAGCGTCTCTTCGACAATATTGATCAGTATCTCTATCTTGAAGATCGTGGTCTAGAAGAGGCAACAATTGTTCAGGCTCGCCTTGGCTATGCTGATGGTAATCTCGGTGCTCATCTTCTTCAGCGGGGTTATACTCCTGAAGAGATCAAAGAGACTGGTCTGATCCGCAAGGACGGCTCAGATTATTTCAAGGACGAGATTATCTTTCCATGTCTACAGTATGGCCGTGCTATGCAGTTACGTGGCAAGAAAACACAGGGCATGAAAGGTGTCCCTACGATCCTGTATAACTCTGACAGTATTATCGGAGAAGATACCGTCTATATCTGCGAAGGTGAAATGGATACCCTTACGCTTCAGCAGATGGGTTTCAATACTATCGGTGTGCCTGGTGTCCATAATTGGAAAGACGAGTGGACAGAAGAGATCAATGAAGCTAAGCGTGTCTATATTGTCTTCGATCAGGATAAGGCTGGCATCTCTGGCGCTGAGAAAACGGCTAGTAAACTTGGCTCTAAGTCTCGTATTGTTAAGCTACCCGCCAAGGGCATCGACGTTAATGATTGGTATGTGAAGTACGGTAAGCGCCGTGAAGATTTTGAGTGGCTGTTCAGTCAGGCCAAGGGTGGCCTTCTCGTCACTGTAGCTCAGGCTTATGATAAGTGGACCCAGATTGAAGGCAATGCTGATCTTGTAGGTCTACGATTCAATATCAATGCCCTAGACAAGGTAATGAGCTACGGCCAGCTTCCCGGTCAGGTTGTTGTGACTCTGGCTAGAACTGACGCAGGTAAAGGACACCCCTACAACACTGAAATCCAAACGCCCAAAGGTCTTCGCCTGTGGGGTGATCTTAAAATTGGGGATGAAGTATTTGGTAGTAACGGTCAACCAACTAAAGTTAAAGCTCTCCACGAACGTGGTATGCTTTCTACTTACCGAGTTTCATTTAGTGATGGGACCTCTGTGGAATGTGACGGAGATCATATTTGGTCTGTCCATAAAGACACTTGGAATCGAAATAGATTTGATTTTAGAAATAGAACTACATCTGAATTAATTAATGATGGACTCTATAAATTCAAATCTAATGGACGCATGTTCTACAAATATAATATTCAAATGTCAGCTCCTGTTGATTATGAGAAAAAGAATCTTCCGATTCCTCCATACACGATGGGTACATTACTGTCCAATGGGTATCTGGGCGGATGCGGCACGGAATTTCGTACACCTGATCCTGAAGTAGCTGAACGTGTAGCTGAGGAAGGCTCTGATCTTCGAGATCGTGTGACGAAACCAGAGGTTTGCGATAACTATGGCGTAGCCGGTGTACGTCATTTGACGCGTTCCCTGGGAATTGATGTTGGCTCGTCGGATAAATTCATCCCGACTGAGTATCTTGAGGCATCTCTGGCGCAGCGAATTGATCTACTCCAAGGGCTTTTTGATGGTGACGGTGGTAATTCTAGCCGACCGGGTATGCAGGTTCATTACTATACCACGTCAATTCCATTGGCTTTGAGCGTGAGGCAACTTATCCAGTCCTTTGGCGGGACTGCGACCATGAGCACTCTCGAACGTGTCGGTCAAAATGGGAAACCATACAAAGATATTTGTGTAACTTGTATGATTCCAGAAGAGATTAGTCCATTTAGCACGCATCGCAAAAATGTTGAAAAAACTTATACAAATAAACATTTACCACGTCGAGCTATTACTAATATTGAGTATGTTGGAGAAAAAGAAATTAGATGTATTACAGTAGAAGCTGCTGATTGTCTATACTTAATTGGACGAGAATATATTTTAACTCATAATAGTATCGATGCGATCAATAAGATGGTTCGTAATCGTCTAGCCGATGACAATTTCAAGTGTCTTTTCATTTCTCTTGAGCAGACTCGCAATGAAGTTTTCGAGCGACTGTATCGCATTCACAACTTCTATTTTCCTGGTTCATCTGTGTTTGATGTCATGGAATACTGGAAGAACAATCTGCTGATTGTAGATAAGAACCGTATCAGTGAAGGTGAACTGATTGACTGCATTGAACAGCACGCCTACGAAGCTGGGTCACCAGCTAACAAGATCATCGTAGATTACCTTGGTTACTATGCCCGTTCGTTCACAGGTAACGCTAAGGAACGTACTAGTGAGGCTATCATGGGTTTGAAGCGTATCGCTAAAGAATTCGATACAGTGATCGAGACACCAGTCCAGGCTAACCGCACAGGTGAGATTGGTGAATCTATGTCTTTCGATATGGCTGCTGATGCTGCCGAGGTAGAACATACAGCTAATATCATGATGGCTCTGTGGCGACCAGAACAGAAGCTTCAGAAAGATCCTGATAATTCTGATGTTAAGCCTGGTGACGTCTATACTCAGATCATCAAATCTAAGAATGGGGGGTCCGGTGCTATCGCACGGTATCACTTCGCCCCGCTGACACTAGCGATGGTACCATATGACGACCCGTTGTATGATTTGGCGATCAAGGAACGCTCGTACGCTGTAGCTGGCGATACGTGGCTTGAGGCTACAAAACGGCGATTATCGCTAGATATGTCTATCTAAATCTGTCGTTATAATCGGTAATTAACGATAGGAGTAATCATGGTGCCCAAGTTATTTATTGCGTATGGTGAATCGAAAACTATCAAAGAATGGTCGGAGGACAATCGCTGCCTTGTCCCATTCAAAACCTTGCAAAGAAGATTACATAAAGCTTGGGACCCTGAACGAGCGATGAACGAACCTGTTGTAGGCTCTCGTAAGTACGATGCATTCGGCGAATCGAAGACTATAACGGAGTGGACGAAAGATGAACGCTGTGTTCATAAATCAGCTACCACTCTTAGGGATCGAGTAAAATGGAATTGGGATTTTGAGATAGCTCTTACAAAGGATATTATTAAATATCCCATATCTGCATTTGGTGAGTCTAAAGTTCCAGTTGAATGGGCACAAGATTCTAGATGTATTCATAAAGATAGAAAATTAATTGTATCTAGAATTAATCAGGGGTGGGACGCGGAATCAGCCATTTTAGAACCTCGTCAAAATATTAAAAAATATAAAGCTTTTAATGAGACAAAAATCTTATATGACTGGGCTAAAGATAGTCGATGTGTGCACGGTAATTGTGATCTTCTCAGATCTAGACTTAGCTTAGGATGGACACTTGAAGACGCTATCTCCCAAATTTCTACAACCCCAAATAGATTACAAGCATTCGGGGAATTCAAATCGATCAGTGACTGGGTCTTAGATGCACGTTGTCCCTACAAAGATAAATATATTCTTAAAGATCGTATTTATAAATTAAATTGGGAATCAGAAAAAGCTATTACTACAGATATTATAGAAGATATTTTATATGATGCTTTTGGCGAGAGTAAAAAATGGTCTGAATGGATTAAAGATCCAAGATTTATAGGTCACGAAAACACAGTTAGACATAGATTATATCGAGGTATGTCATTAGAAGAAGCTATGATTACAGAAAAAATTAATAGTTATTCTCTTTTAGAATCTGATCTAGCTGATTTTATAGAATCTCACATCCCGATTGAACGTTCCAATCGCACCTTAATTGCACCCCTAGAATTAGATATTTATATTCCATCAAAAAATATTGCAATTGAATTTAATGGTCTCTACTGGCACTCTGAGAAATTTAAATCTAAAAATTATCATTACGATAAATATTTGGCATGTAAGAATCAAGGCGTTCAACTTATTCAAATTTGGGAAGATGATTGGAATTATAAAAAAGATATTGTTAAATTATCTATCTTGACTAAGTTAAATCTAAGTAATATTAAATCTATCTATGCTCGTAAGACAGATGTAAATATGAAAGTTAAACCAATAGATGCTAAATTATTTTATGAACAAAATCATATTCAAGGATTTTCTCCTGCAACTCATCATATCGGTCTCATGTATAATAACGAATTAGTAGCCCTAGCTTCATTCAAAGATCAAGGTACAATGGCGGATGTGAGATGGGATCTAGTTAGATTTGCCACCTCTGTCCGTGTTCCAGGTGGATTTAGTAAAATTTTAAGTCATTTCAAAAATTATCGCAAAGGAGATATTAAATCATTTGCGGACCTGACCATCTCTAATGGTAGTTTATATGAAACTAACGGATTTAGTCTAAATAAAATTCTTGATCCAGACTATAGTTATTTAGATAAGGCTTGTAAAAAAAGAGTACATAAATTTAACTATAGAAAAGAAAAATTTGCACATGACACATCTTTGATATATGACGCTACAATGACAGAGACTGAATTGGCCGAATTAAATGGCCTGACTCGCATTTATGATGCAGGTAAGATACGATACGTGTGGCGTGACGAGCGTCACAGCGACGAAAAGAAGGCTGGACAATGACCTCTCGATCTGATAGAATAGAACCATGAGCAAGCAACTGAGCGAAGATGGCGTAGAGTACGTCCACGGTCGAGCTATCGAAATTTACGAGGGTAAGATCGCCGGTGCGTTCCCGATGGAAGTAGAGGATGCTATCAGCCTAGCTGATGGCGACCCGATCACACTTCTGGTGACGGTTCGTACTGGCGTACCTAAGTTCTTTGACATTAAGAAATCTGGTCAACTGAAATGTCAGAACCAGTTCCATGTTGAAGAGATCCAGGTACTTGACCCTGATAAGGCTAAGAAAATGTACGATAACCTGGACACGTATGTGCCTGGCGTCAGTAATCCTGTAACCGTAACAACCCTAGAACCCAAAGATATTTTTGGTTTTGATCCTGAAAGTTTGGAAATGAAATGAGTGAAGACTACTCAGATAGAATCCTCGAAGTTATTGATTCCGATGATAGGTTCATCAGTACAATTTCTTTCAGTGAGGAGAGCATTCAGTTAGATTTTATGGACCGCACAGAGCAAGGTTCAGCACTAGCCTTCGGTAACACTGCTATCATCGTGGTGAACAACGAGGAGAAGCTCGCTGCCTATGAGCAGTTCCAAGATATTGCCCGTCTTCTCATCAGGGATGCACTAGTAGAAAGACGACTAGAACGTGAATCTTAGAGATAGAATTGCTGATCTTATTGAACGAGAGATTGGCACAGAAAAACCTGTTGATCTAGCAGATCATATTATTGAACTCGTAGCGAAACATCTCAGTGGTGTTCAGCTTGGACTATTTGATGAGCAAGGTTAGATGTGCTAACAAAAATTGTAAAAAGTATATTGAAAAAGAGTCTGCGGTTCGGCGTGGAATGGTTAGTTATTGCAGTGATGAGTGCCTATATCAAAGACCGCAAGCGAAGAGGAAGACCGGTACCCCCAAGGCTAGAAAGCCTACTGGTCCCAAAAAGAAACGAAGCAAAGTACCAGAGTCTACCGGACCCACGGATTACCGACCGGAGATTATTCTAGAACGAGATAACTACCGTTGCCGTCTATGTGGTGGGACGCATGGCCTTGCGGTTCATCATATAAACTATCGTAGTGACTGGCGTAACAAAGAATGGCAGAACGAGCCGTGGAATCTGATCACGCTCTGTAATGAGCCTTGTCATCTTACGACAGTACACGGAAATAAAAAATACTATCAACCTTTACTTCTTGGGCTAACTTGGGTACAAGAAGTAGAGAACCAGAACATAACTATAGAACAATTAGAAAAGAGATTACATGACTGAAGATGTAGAAGTTAAAACTGATATTGATATTTCACCGGCTGTAAAAAAGCTTCAACAGTTTCAAAAGGAACTTCGAGAATCACAAGTGTCACACGGTCAGGTGTATGGTAGTTTTGATATCTATCAAGAGATTCTCAATCAAACAGCTATCTATCCTGAAGCTGGCACTGGCTCTTGGATTGCCCTCGTATATGTAGCACTTGGACTAGGTGAAGCTGGAGAACTTCAGGGCAAGGTAAAAAAGATTCTGCGTGACGATGACTTCATTATCACAGATGAGAAACGTGAAGCTATCCTTGCTGAGCTAGGGGATACGCTATGGTACGTCTGCCGAGTAGCAGCAGAGCTTGGCACGACCCTCTCAGACGTAGCTCAGGCTAACGTAGACAAGCTCCTAGATCGTCGTGAGAGAGACGTACTTGGCGGATCGGGGGATAACCGCTGATGGCAACTTACGATTTTACCGACTTACCGATGGCTCAAACTATTATTCCTGAAGAAACCCGTGTAGTCTCCGAGACTGGTGGAGCTAAAGGTCAGAAAGAATGCGAACTGGGGGATATTGATCCTAAGGCTCTATGGGAGCTTGGTCGTATCGCTGGATTTGGTGCTCGTAAGTATACTTCAGATACGGAAGATGGCCGATTCAATTACATGAAGGGCTATAACTATACCTCTAGTTACAATGCTCTTCAGCGTCACGCTATGCAATTTTGGATGGGTGAAGATATCGATGAAGAATCTAACTGTTACCATCTTGCCTGTGTTGCCTGGCACGCATTGTGTCTACTCACCTTTCGTCTCAGAAAACTTGGCACCGACGATCGCCCTAAATAAGGATTAGCTATGGACATAATGTGTACTGGTCATCGAGAAGTAAGTTTTCCACAAGAAGTATATCAAACTGTCCGTAGTTTCTTCTGGTGGAATGATTATCAGTTTGGCGTAGCTGGTGGAGCGGAAGGTGCTGACACTATCTTTGCCGAGGCTACCAGAGATGCTGGTCATGGTCTGAATTTAATCTATCCAAATCAGTACTACACTCAGATATATCCTCAGAGTTATAAGACATACTTTCTCAAGTATAGATACGCTGTAGAGCGTCCTACCTGTGATGACTGGCGTGAACGCTGGCACAAAGAAAGATGGTGGACTGATAACTTTGTACGTAATCGTCAGATGATTGATGAATCTGATGCTACAATGGTGATTAGCCCTCGCAATCCTCTCGATCTTGTGCTAGAATCTAAGGGCGGCACCGCATCGTGCCTGAAGGATCTGCGGAAGAAAGACCCACTTCGCAAGGTCTTCTGGGTCACCGATGAATATGAATCTAAAGTAATTGAAATGAAATTGTCCGATAACCCACAGTTAGAATTGTTTGAATGAGTAAAGATTTTGCATCGATCCATACGCATACATCTTTCAGTACGCTAGATGGTGCTTCTAAGATCCCAGGATTAGTTCAGCAGATGAAAGCGCTGGGGATGACCAGTGGCGGTATCAGCGATCACGGGAACCTGTCTGGTATCATTGACTTCTACAAAGAATGCAAGAAGCACGAGATCCATCCTGTTCTAGGACAAGAGTTCTATTTTTGTGATGACCGCACACTGAAACAAGCTGTGCAACAAGAGGATGCGAACGGAGCTATCACCGGCTCAGACAAGCGGTACTACCATCTCAGTATCTATGCAGCAGACAATGACGGCTACCAGAATCTCCTGAAGCTCAGCTCAGATGCGTTCGAGAATGGTATGTACTATAAACCACGTTCAGACTACGCTATGCTTGAACGGCATAGTAAAGGTCTTATTGTGGGTTCTGGGTGCCTTGGTGGTCCTGTTCTCCAGCCTCTACTCTACGGTGACTTTGATGGCGCTCTAGCTGTCGCTCAGCGATTGCAGGATTGCGTAGGTAAAGATAACTTCTACATCGAACTCATGAATCACTTTCTGCCTGAACAGTTGAAGACTAACCCGATGCTTATTGAAATTGCTAAGCGCATTGGTGCTCAGGTATATGCTACGCAGGATACGCATTATACCCATCAAGAAGAGAGTCACGCCCATTCTATAATGCTCTGCTGCCAGACAGGCTCTAAACTATCTGATGAAAAGCGTTTTCATTTCCATAACGATGAATATTACCTCAAGTCTCCTGATCAAATGTATGATCTATTCAAAGATCTTCCTGAGGCTTGTGATAATACTCTAGTTATTGCAGAGCGTTGCAATGTCCAGATTGATTTCAAGTCACTACATCTCCCCAAGTTTCCTATTCCTTGGGGCTTTTCAGATGATATGGACTACCTTACCCATCTAACTAAGAAGGGAATCGACAAGTTCTACCCGAATGCTAACGATGAAGTCTATGAGCGTGCAGCATACGAACTGAGCGTATTCCAGTCAATGGGCGTATCTAGCTACATGCTTATCCTGTGGGACTTGCTGAAGTTTGCCCGCAACGAAGGCATCTTTACTCCTCCTGGTCGTGGTTCTGCTGCTGGCTCTCTTGTCAGTTATGTTCTCGGTATCACTAAAGTTGACCCTCTAGAGTATGGTCTGATCTTCGAACGTTTCTTGAACCCTTCTCGTATTGCTCTGCCCGATGTCGATCTTGATATTGAGCAGCGTTACCGTGAGAAGATGATCAACTATACGATCCAGAAGTATGGTACAGACCATGTAGCCCAGATCATTACGTTCGGTACCATGAAAGCAAGAACAGCAGTTAAAGATACTGCGAGAGTTCTTGGGTACGAACCGGCAGTAGGTAATAAGATCACTAAGTTGATGCCTCCTCTGGCTTCAGGCGTAGATACACCACTAAGTGCCTGTCTGGAATTGAACCCGAAGTATGAGAATGGTTTTAAAGCTGCCCAAGGGTTGCGTGAAGAATATGATCGTGATCCTGATGTAAAAAAGATCATTGATGCAGCACTAGGTATCGAAGGTCAGATTAAGTCTCTCGGTATTCATGCTGCTGCTGTGGTAATTGGTGACCGTCCACTTGATGAGCTTGTTCCTACATGGAAAAACTCTGATGGTGTACGAGCTACGCAGTGGGGCAAGAAAACGATCGAGGATATGGGTCTAGTCAAGATGGATTATCTTGGTTTGAAAAACCTTGATATCCTGAGTGATACTCAGAAGCTGATAGGCAACGGGTTCAGTATTGATGATCTACCCATGGACGATCCTGAAACTTATTCCATGCTCAGAACTGGCAATAGCCTTGGCTGTTTTCAGATTGAGTCTGGCGGTATGCGTCAGCTTCTAAAGAGACTTGCTCCTGACAATATCAGGGATATCTCTGCGGTACTTGCTCTCTTCCGACCAGGACCTATGGCTTCTAACTGGCATAACATGTACGCTGACCGTAAGAATGGACGTGAAGCTGTAACGGTTTTCCATCCTGATGCTGCTGAGATCCTCAAGGACACCTATGGCCTGATGATCTACCAGGAAGAAATCATGGAGATCGCCACGGTCTTTGCTGGGTACAGCCTGACAGAAGCTGACAATCTTCGTAAGATCATCGGTAAGAAACTGCCCGATGAGATGAAGGCTGAAGCTGGTAAGTTTATTGCTGGTTGTGTCAGTCAAGGACACTCAGAAGAGTTTGGTAAAGATCTCTTTGATACTATTGACGGCTTCTCGCTTTACGGCTTCAATTTATCACATTCAGTCAGCTATGCTTTTATTACGTATTGGACAGCATACCTTAAAACTCACTATCCACGAGAGTACATGTCAGTCCTTTGCTCTTATGTCATGGATGATCTCGACAAGACTGCACGTTATCTTGGTGAGGCTCGTCGTATGGGATTAAAGGTCTATCCCCCTGATGTCAACAAGTCTACTCTACATTATACTGTGGAGGAAGATGGTATCAGAATCGGCCTGGGTACATTGAAAAACATGGGCGAAGATTCTGCTCTGAAACTGATCGAGATTCGTGAGCAGGAACCTTTCAAGGACCTTTACGATCTTGCTATCAGAGTAAATCCTAAAGCCCCAGCGCTACGATCTCTCGCCTATTCAGGTGCACTAGATGGCTGGGGGACACGACAGGGTATTGCAAGCGTCGTAGACGAAGTTCTTAAAGTCACTCGTAAAGATGCGAAGAAAATTGACCAGGGTAGTCTTTTCGAGACAGCTGAAATCGTTAACTTCCATATTCCTGAGACAGAATACTCTTGGCATGAACTCCTCTCGAAAGAGAAAGAAGTTCTTGGCATCTATGCTTCAGGACATCCGCTAGAAGATTATACGGAACATGCTACTGGTAGATCAATCATGGATGCTAGCGAAGCCGAGGAAAAAGCTAGTGTCAAGATGCTTGCTATTGTCACTGATGTCGTGGTAAAATATACTAAAGCACAGAAAGCAATGGCTAATGTCCTGATTGAAGATCAGACTGGTGCGCTAGAACTCGTGGCGTTCCCTAAGTCCTTCGAAGATTATGGTAGCGTGCTCCAGCCTGGTGCCGTGGTCAGGGTTACGATCCGTAAGGGCTACGATGATTTCCGTGAACAACCTAACTATGTACTGACATATGCTGAGCCTGTCGAAAGCAAAATTGCTACAGCAACGCTGGATCAGTTCGGTATTTTTGTACCGAAAGGTTTCCATACGAAGCCAGTATATATGAGCAAATTGAAAGGCGTGCTGCTACAGAACCATGGGACCATTCCAGCCGATATATATATAAGCAGGTCTACTAAGATCAAGCTGGAAAACCAGTATCTAGTGAACGGAAGTCAGAAATTGAAGGATGAATTGAAAGCATTATTTGTAGAGTTCCGAGGGGAGGGATGACCCTTGGGAGATAACAAATGGTCCGGTCAACGTAAGGCAGCGAAGAAGCGACGTCAACAGATGACAGCCGAATATCACAGAGAACAGGAAGAAGATTATGGCGAAGGCCAAGGCAAAAACAAAAACAAGTCTAAGTAGTATTCAAGAAGAAATCAACAAGCAACATGCTGGCACCATGAAAACTATGAATGAGATGCCAGAAGATGTTGATCGTATCCCGACAGGAGTTATGGCTCTTGATATCGAACTTGGTGGTGGTATTCCTAAAGGAACTATTGCAGAGTTTATCGGTCCTGCTGGTGGCGGTAAGAGCGCTATCGCAACTTATCTGACAGCACAAGCTCAGAAGGAAGGCGAGTGTGTCTATATCGATCTAGAGAACTCGGTTGATCGTGGCAAGTTTGAGCGTGCCGGGATCGATACAGACCGTCTGTTCATTGCTCAGCCTGGTTCTTCTGAGAAGACTCTAGAACTGATTGAAAACTGTCTAGAAGCAGATGATGTCAGTTGTATTGTTCTTGACTCGGTTGCGGCTATGACTCCGCTTGCTGAGATCAACGGTGATTTCGGTGATAGTATCATGGGTGTCCAGGCTAAACTGATGAGTCAGGGTCTGCGTAAACTGAACAACAAGATGATCGAGGTAGATTCGCAAGTAATTATTGCGTTCGTCAATCAGTATCGTAAGCGTATGCAGACGATGGGTAATCAGAACCCTAACATTCCTACTGGTGGCGAAGCTCTCGCCTATTATGCCAGTACGAGAATTGAAGTCAACCGTAAAGGTAACTTGACTCGTGGCGATGACATCTATGGCCAGGAAGTCAAGTTCAAGATCCTGAAGAACAAGTTTGCCCCGCCTTTCAAGACTGGCGAGTTTGAGATTCACTACGAATACGGTATTAGCAACGAGGCTTTCATTCTAGATCAGAGTCTTGAACGAGGTCTGATCAAACAGTCTGGTTCCTGGTTTGCTGACGCTACTACGGGCGAGTCTCTGGCTCAGGGTCGTGCGGGTGTCTGCGATCGGTTCCGTATCGACGTAGCCATGATGAATGGCTACGCTGAGGCGATCATCAAGGATATTTCTTCATCTACTTGACACATAGCCGTCACATGGCGTAGTATATTACTAAGGAATCGGTGCGAGTCCGATCCTAGAACCCTCGGTTCGCCGGGGGTTCTGTCATATTCCACGAACAAAGGAAACTTGTGAAACGTAAAGTAAGTATTATCTTAATCAGTATTCTAGCATTTATTGGCCTGACTGCTTGCAGTCCCGAGCAACAAAACATTTGGAATTCGCTACGACCAGATCAACAGCAAGCTGTTATTGGACACATCAGTAGCACGACAGAGATTTGTAACGGAAATAAAAATGTAGAAAATTGTAATCTTGGATGGCAGCTGGCTAAGGCCGAGGGTTATACGAGTGAAGATTTTGCCTGTCTAGATTATGTCCTAATGCGAGAATCCGCATGGTATAACGTAAAGAATGCTGCTGGAGGTAGCGCTTACGGGATTGGACAGGCTTTGCCTGGGTCCAAGATGGCAACCCATGGCGCTGATTGGCTGACTAACCCCGCTACACAAATCCACTGGGTCTTGGATTATGTCTCCGACCGCTATGGCACACCTTGTGCTGCCAAGAAATGGAAAATGCAGAAAGGTTGGTATTGATGAATAAAGGAAATTGTTCTGTAGATAAGTGTGACTCACCTGTCAAATCCAGAGGGTGGTGCTCTATGCATTATGAACGATGGCGCACCACTGGGGACCTCCGTCCTGACGATCTCGGGGTAACTCAGGCAGAGTTACTTCTAGAATATCTTAAGGAAGATACTGAAAACTGTATGATATGGTCTCATCGTACAGACGTGGGTGGATATGGACGTATGAAATGGGATGGTAAAGATACTTGCGTATCTAGATTGGTTTGTCAATTAATTCATGGAGATCCTCCCACTCCAGAATACGAGGCGGCCCATGGGCCTTGTCATAATAGAGCATGTTTTAATCCTAAACACTTAAGTTGGAAAACTTCGGCCCAGAATAAAGAAGATAAATATAGAGATAATACTGCTCTTATAGGAGTCAAATCTCTTTCCGCTGTTCTTACAGAACAAGATGTTATGGATATCCGAGAAAAATATAGTAGTGGTAAATACTCTACTAGGGATCTAGCTCTAGAATATGGAATTTTTCATACCACTATATGGAAAGTGACGTCTGGGAAGACTTGGAAACATCTCTTACCCACTCCATAACGCAATGTAGCCCCGTGGTCATCTAGACCACGGGGCTTTTCTATGCCCTTTTAAGCTCGTTTAAGCGGCTTTCTGGTTCTTCAGGTGTACGGATAGCGGATGCGACCCCGAGGCCGGGAGACGGGCCGACAGCGGGCGTACGGACGGACAGAAACTACGGGCGTAGTTACAGCGTCTGCGCTGGGGCGGACCTGTGAGTTTTCTTATTTTTGAGGAGACAAAAAAAGGAGGGCCGAAGCCCTCCCAATTTACTTAGATCTTATCTAGCTATAGCATCGCCCAGGACGACCACCAAAGACATGGAATTCTTCGATCTCTTTGCCAAGTGGGGATCTCAGGCCCGTGATTGGGACGGGTACTCTGACCTCTAGGTCCCAGAGTAGGTCCTTAGTGAATTTGTTTTGTATGGCAACAACGTCTCCAGTTGTTGTTCCGAAGAGAGTATAGGGACCACTTTTCCCAATTAACGACGGCCCATCACCTATTACGTGTGTGATATCTAAACTTAAATGAGTACTTTTCATTAGATGTCCCTTTTACCTTCATACAAGGCTACTGTTACAGGAAAGCGTGGCTTGCCTTCAGGGGTCAACTGAAAGTACCGCACTGTGCCCTGTCCACCGACATAAATATCAGCGTCCTTAAGAAGCTGAGTAGCATACTGCCAGTTACCTTTGATACCTGACTTGAAAGTGCGACCATCACCAAGCTCATAGGTGATAAACCCAGCCATACCAGCACGGTTACCAATGCCTTCGTCTACTGAGATTACAGTGAACTCTTGGTCGAGGAACTCTTTGCGCTTCAGGAGGTCAAAGCTACGTCCGTTTTTATAGGGACCGTCACGTCGAACCATCTGACCTTCGTAACCATCTTCGATATACTCAGCGTTCAAAGCATCCAGATGATCGCTATTTTCGACACCGGTTGTTTCAACTAGAACAACTGGTCCATCTACAGGCCAAAGACCTTCGGTACCGATGAGACGCATGTAGCGGCCACGAAACCCAAATTCTTCGGAGGGGATATCGTATACATGGTATTTGATGGCTTTTGCTGTCTTAGCGAAATGATCTGCTGTTGGCTTTTGTTTACGCACCAGTGAAATAATCTCGTTGAAGTTATCGCTGAGATGGTCAGCATAAAGTTCTCCATCAAGAATAGAGTCGGGGCGAATATGAAAGTAATCTTCAAGAGCCTCAATAATATGAGGGCACGAATCAATTGGCTTACCTTGACGAGAGAACAATCCCTCTGAGGTAGCGATGCAACGCACACCGTCGAGCTTAGGTTGGCTATAGATCTCGCCCCACTCATCGTCCTTGATTGGTCGCTCGTCATAAGCTTTCGCAAGCATAGGCTTAAAGAACTTGGTGGTATCGATATCATCAACCGACTCGTGGTATCCACCTTGGGCTAGCTTAATCTTGTAAGCCGACTCACACTCTAGACGGGCCTGTTCTTCAGCTGTGGTAGCGTTCGCTTTGCCTTCATTCTTAGGTGTGGCCGTTGTCCAACCAGAGGGGTGCTTTACTCCATCGATCTGACCAGAGATTGAACGGTATCTATCACCATCGATTTCACGCTGCCATACCTGCGTAGCGCCGGTGGAGGTTTTCTTGTAAAGGATCGGTAGAAATTCTGTCATAGGAAATCAATCTCGATGCCTAGTTCTTCAGCTAGATCTAGAACTCTTTGCTTCTTTTCCTCTAGCTCACCGTCAGGCCAAATCTCTTCAACAGCCAGGGTCGCATCGATATCTAAATGCAATTGAAATACTTTACTCATAGTCATCCTTTAAATTTTAGACATATCTTTCATTTTTCCTCTTTATTTTAATATAAAGTGCCGTTTGTTGCAGTTGATAAGCATCTCTTAGACAATGATGCTCAGGGACAGTAAGATCTCCCTTATATTCTAGCATCCTTGTGCTGAAGAGACGAAGATCGTGAATATACTGCGGCCAATTGACCGGTACATTCAAAAAGCCACCGAGCAAATCACAGAAACATACCCAATCATATGATGCATACCAAGCCCAAAATTGAGGCTGAGCCGAAAGAGCGGTGACCCACCATTTGATTACGTCAGCAGCATCTTTTCGTAGTACCGACCCAAAGGTATAAATTCCATCTGTAATTACCTGGTCAGTCAGACGCTCGCCAGTTGGGGAGATATCTAGAAATGGCACAACGAATTCTTGTACGAATTCGTTGCCCTCCTCTCTGGGTGCGTCAGAGATTACCAAGTAAAGTGACTCGCCAGTCTCTGCCACGAGAGCTATTGACAGTGGCTTGACGCTACAAGCGTTAGCGTCAGCCATAAATTCTGTGTCTAGATAGAAGTTCATAGCAGTTTAGCGTTCTCTCGAACCTCATCAAATGTATAACGGCGGACAAGTTCACCGTTCTCAAAGACTACAGGCAAGTCAAGCTCAAGGAACCGACCAGCCTTAGAGACTTTGCCGAAAGTTTCCTTGTGAACATCGTGCCAGACACCTGACCGCTTCTGAGCGGAGCACTTGATAACACAACGCTGAGTGTCACGGTTTACTTTCTGAAGTAGACCGCCGCCCATGCCAGACACGTTCGTCGTAGCAAAGCCAGCGTTCTTCAGCGCCATAAGGATATGATGCACACCACCACGGTCGATACCATCACCCCAGAGGACACCAACATGGTCATCAAGGATCTTAAAGCCAGTAGGTGACTCAGTACCACCGAACGCATACCATAGAGTCTGGTAGATCCAAACCATCTGGTCAGCAGCCATCGGCCACTCTTCTGTAGGTGAATCAGGTCGCACAACAAATTTGCCATCACGGCTCATGATGCGGTCGTGAAGCTGAGTGCCAACAATGTTCTTAACAAAGTTCACAATGTCATAGGAATCACCAACAACACTGACAATTCCTGTAGGGAACTCATCAAGGATCTGCTCAATGATTGCAAGCTCGCCGTCAGCACCAAGAGAAGTCATGACTGCGTGCTCAGAAGCAGGCACAGAAAAACCGAGAGTAGACAGGTCGGCATCGTAGTAATCGTACGCAGCCTTCAGACCAGGCACAGTATCGGTACCTTGGAAGTTTACAAGGTGGGCCATACCACCTATACCCATCTGTTCAAAGCAGGTAACGCCACGCCCACCGAAATCGTGGAGCATGAAATCAATCCCAGTAACTCCACCGAGCGTCTCATTCATGTACTTCGAGTAGTCTTTCTTCACTTCACGAGAAAGTGTAGCTACTGTCGAAGTGTACCAGACGTGAGACAAGATTGTTTCTAGTGGCTCTGCTAGCCATGCACAATTTTCATCCGTAACTTGTACGTGAAAAAGAACGCTGTTGATCGGGTTTACAGAACCTTCAGGTACAGCCTGAATACGTACGGGTAGACGACCACCAAGCTTTTCTGAGATATAGGTCCAACCTTCCTCATTAAAGACACCGGGTCCCATGTGAGGGTTAATGAATTGCTTGGCTTCACGGATCTTGTTAGCGTCAACACGGCACCCGGTGAAATGCTTCAGTAGGATAGCTTGTAGTCCAAAGAAAACAGCCTCTTCATACTTCGCACCTTTACGCATCTCCCAGTAGAGGACCATGTTCTCAAGGTCCTTCTGTTGCATTTTCCAGTGTGAAAGCTTGTATGAATCGACACTGAGTATAATGTTATGATTTAGCTGGTCAATTAGTTCTTGATTCATAGTTCTTCTAATAGCCTTTCAAATAGTGCCCGGTGGCACTTGTTAAAGTCTTCAACTTTCAGATCTTTAATGTTAACCCACTGTGCCGTAGCTGCATCGTCAGCACCTACCGCTTTAGGTCGTTCACTCAGTGGGCCATATGGTTCAAATAAGAATAGACGAGTACGAATTTCATCTACTTCTGAACGGTAACGCCAATCATCCTGTGTAAATGATCCGAGCCATTCTGCGTGAACGAAAGACATGTCGATGCCGGTTTCTTCCATGACTTCACGGCGGGCATCATCCTCATCTGTTGAGTTAAGCTCGGCGAATCCACCAGGGAACATGTAACCTTCTGCAATATCTTTCGTGATAAGAAGTAGGTATTTGTTAGTCAGTCTCATCTTATCTGAGTACTCGTTCCATACTACAGCCGCATCTACACAAGAGTAGACCGTAGGGAAACGATTCTGGTTAGCCCAGATAACACCTTCTCGAAAACGTTTAGGAACATAGGGCCAATCGTACCTGCCAATATTTTCCCGTCGTCTGGTCGCAGAGTCTAGAGGATGCTCATCAATTTCATGAAAGTTAGGGTAGTTCCCACTATATACTTCTCGGAACGAATCCCGCCCGTGGTACAGAGTGACTTCTACTTCTTCATTGGTTAGCTGCATTGCAGCGCCATAAATAAGAGTGTCTAGGCTATTTGACCAGATCCTGTCGTCAGGATGATCCGCTAACTGTTCAATGATGTTAACTTGCGTGTCTGTGCTATGCCCGGTATCTGTTAGATGATCAGCGATCATAGCTGCTCTCATGTTGAAAGAGAGTGGGTTACGAGCCGTTGTTGGTAACGGTCCAACTCCAACCACAATAAGCGTATGATCATTTTCTCTGAGCGAAGTATCGATTAAATCGACGTGTGTGGCGGTCAGAATTTCTGTCTGAAATCGTCCTACGACGACGCCTAGTTTCTTCATGGGTAACTCGGGTCCTCTGCTCGGTCTAGTCTATTCTGAAGTTCTGTAATCTGATCTTCGATCTTCAGATTCCAAGGTGACTTGATTGTGATATGTTCATGCAACCGAGTCTGAAGTGATTCAACTGTTTTGGTTAAACTATCTACTGTTCCAGCTAGTGCTTCAATCGTTTCATGCATGGTTTCTAGTAGACCTTTTTCTGTCATTACTTCTTCTTTACGTAGTTGACGATACCGCCACCAACAATCATACCAACAATAAGTGTGATCATTTCTTGCTCCCTTTCGTCTTGGCTAGAAGTTTAAGCGCTGCCACTACCGTCTCAGGATCAAGCTGACCAATCAGATTAGCAATCTTTTCCTGCGGGGTCGGCTCAGTCTTGGCTCCTGCATCAGTTTTCTCTGGGGGATTAACGAGATCGATGACACGATCAGCAGCATCCTTAGCCAGGTCTGCACCAAAGTCAAGTAGATCCTTAACATCTGTTACTAGATTATCGATTACTGTATCAATTGTTTTGCTCATGTTACCTTCTTTGCTACGCCGCTTTTGACGGCTTCGTGGAATTTCTGAATATAACTGTCATCTTCGTAGTACATCGCTACGATTTCATCGTAATTTTCCCATCCATATTCTCTAAACCAACCCGAAGTGATCGACGTACAGACCTTCTCCAAAGCCATGAAGAACGCCGTGTCAGCGTCGGTTCCAAAAGGAATTACTGATCGCTCAAGAGCGAGTACGTAGGCTTCCTCCAGCACACCATAACGTTTTAATGGCTCTTCTAGAGCTTCAAACTTACTGCGGTCACTAAGGACCTGCTCACCATCTACAGCGTAGTAAGTGTACATAGGTCGGGGGAGGTGAGCTACAGCCTGGTGCAGGGAATCATGATCGTATTCGTACTTCAACTCACCTGACGTGATGAAGAACTCTTCCTTGGTACGTCGAAGATTAGGATGAGCATATTCATATGTTGCATCCATACGAGCCTCGTAAAGGTCATAATCTGGGATACAGGCCCCCTCTTCTCTGAAGATCTGAATATCTTTCATTGTCTTCAGAAAGTGTGGAGAGTTTTTCTTGTAACGGTGGCTCATCTTCAGCATATAAAGAGTATCTACATTAGCGTAGACAACCTCTGACTGCCAGCCCTGTTCCCTGTCACCAGTGCGAAGGATATAGTCGTAGACTAGCTGCGAAGACGGATTATCTCTGCCGATAAATTCTGCATCTAGAATCACTTCATGTTCTGGGACTCCACCTGACCGCACAGTAAATCCTGCAGCCATGCCTGCATCCGTAGGCTTCAACCACTGCAAGTTGTAACCCTGTACTTGTGAACGTTTACGGACAAGTTCCTTAAAGTCATCAGGGTAACAAATGTAATCTGTCTCATAGTAAGAACCTGAACCTGTACCATGAACTCCATGATAACTTGCTGCTTCTGAACCTACAATTGCGAGTGGTTTCATTATTCTCCTTAACAATAAGCGGAAGATGACATCCACTGGCCCTTGTATCTATCCATCTCTTCAACTTCGTAAGCTTCGTAGATAACGCCGTACTCGGGATGATCAGGATCAACCCAATCTCCATCTTCATTCTCTACTAATCCCTTAAGCTCTTCGGCAGCGCCCAGGTCTAACGTCAGGTTACCCATGCGTCGATACTTATAACTTACTTCATACTCAAGAGCAATGTCAACGATACGGTTGTCAATTGCTTGTTTGATCTTTTTCAGTTCATCTAGGGCCACCTCGGCACTAGGTTCATCTGTTGCTGTGAATTCTGCGATGAGACTGATGATATCTTCTGTTAGCATGGGAAATCTCCTGAGCTTACCCAGTCACCTTTTCGGTTACCGTACCAATCTTCTTCTCTATCATCTTCTAGATCGAGGTAGAGCCATTCATTACCGAATGAGACTTCGATCTCAAACTTCAAGCCGATTTCTCTAAGCTTATTCTGTAGGGTACCAGTGAGTATGCGTAATTCCTTCTCAACGTTCTCTGCTGCTTCTTTATCTACTGGATCAAGTGATTTAATTAGTTCTACTGCATCTGAAATATCCATTATTGCTCCCTTGGTGTATGTAATTCGTAAAATCTATCTAGAGGGTTGGTATAGACTGCTAGATGAGCACTACTACCAACATAAATAACCCAGTCTGGGTGGAAAGGATGAGGTCCGATAATATAGTAACCCCAACCGGAATCATCACCTTTCTGATCCCACCATGAACCAGGCTCAGGTTGTTCCATCAGCAATTATCCGATGAACTGACCCAAGTCTTACCGTAATCATCATATCTGTCAAGATACCGTCCATCAGCGAGAGTCACATAGATCTCATAATCTAGACCGATTTCAGCTAGCTTGTCTTGAACAAGAGTATGAGCTTCCTTAAGCACCGACACATAAAGTGTAGCCTCAATTTTATCTTTAGGTACGAGGTCTTTCAGTGACTCTAGAAGCGATGTCACTAGAGAACCCTTCAGGGTAGCCTCAATGGTTTTAGTGGCCTCGGCTTTCACTAGGTCACTCACCGCACCGGGCACACCATATTTACTCATGGCAATATCGGCTAGCTGCTGGTCTGTCAGGTTGATTGTAATTTCAGGCATTTTCTTTGTCCTTTACTTGATTGAGAATGTTTTCGATTGGATCGCCCCACTTGAAATGGGGTAGATCATACAGTTCTGAACCTGGATGAGAGTTAAAAGGCTGAGTATAGACTAGTGGCTGCCAAGTAGCTCGTTCAAACCACTTCGGTTTAGGCGCATCATCGAGCAGAACATCGCCCTGGACTAGGCTCTTGTCACCGGCTAGGATAAGTCTACCATGAAACTTGGGTAGATGACGTTTCACCCATGCAACTTTGTCACTCGCACATGAAGTGTTGTTGTCGAGAGGCTTACTACAGATCCATACTTCAGCTACCCTGTCAAGTTCTTTCATGCCTTGTAGAGCACCTTCAATCACTGGAAGGTCTGCAAAATAAGGGGTGAAGTCAATGTGTTTACGTAGCTGATTGCGATGGTGCTTGTCAATAACGTGATCGGTAAGGAACCGTTTCTGCCGTTCAGAAGGATGGCCAAAGTCTAGGTGCCAACCATTCTGGGCACAGACTTCTTGCGCTCTTGCATCGAAGTCAGCTAGCACGCCATCTTGATCCACCAGGATTACAGGCTTAGTCATAGTTCAACTCCAAAGTAACTCTTGACAGCATTGATAAACTCTTTTGATTCCTTGTCATGGTAGAAGTATTGGCCTTCCCAATCTCTAGTCTCGACGTAGGTCTTCATATCATCGAAGGTGTGCCATTCGGTGGAGTCCCAGAGAACATCACGTAGCCGCACTACTTCTTCAAAGGTGGAACATGCCTCAAGTGAATCACAGCCGGAACAAGATCCCCAACCAAAGATCAGGATACCATACTCTTCTCCACTCTTAAAAAGATAACGAGAGTCACCCTGGTAATCGTGATCATGTACTTCGATAAGAGTTTCAATTTCAAATGAATCAATGAGTTCACCATAACTACCACTGAAATACCAGTAGTCATTTTCTTCTCTTGTATTAACTAAGTCCTTCATGGTTTCTCCAAATCTCTATGTATCACTTCTACCTCTCTGTCACGCAATATGTCCTTCAAGAGTTCCGCTAAAATTACAGAGCGGTGAGATCCTCCGACACACCCGAAAGCCACGGAGAATTCTGTGTTAGATCCGATAGCATCTCTGGCCTTCCATAGAAGTTCTGCGGTCCTGGGATCTTCGATCACATAGCCTTGTAGACCAGCATCTAGCCAAGTCTTACCTTTAAAGGTTGGATGGGTGAATGGGTTACGAATTTTACGACAATCAATCTCCATGTAACCTTCGGGGATGTCAGTATACTTGTAACCAAATGACATGATATGGATCATCAGTAGTCCTCGAAACTAATTTCACTAAGCGCTGCTAGTAACGCAATGAAATTACCACCATAAGTATTGATAGTAATGTTTAGTGGGCCGATCTTGCGGGCACTAGTTACTGTTCCCCTAGGATAACCATCCGAGTAGTGCCATTCAGGCACGAGTTCCCAGTTCCCATCGATCCTAGAAGGGCCGAGAAACTTCTCACCATCCCAGATTGCAGCGAAGTAATTACGTGCATCGACCTGGTAAATCCCACCGACGACAAGTTCGTCTTTGTTTAAGCTCATTTTTAATCCTTTTTGTCGTTAAGTTCTATAGAACGACACGGGTAGACATGATATTGGAGAAGGTATGACTAGTCTTTTGAATTCACATTTACCAGTTATTCAAATTGCTTTCATCATCTTGAATATTATTGGTACAATCTATGCTATGTATTGGAATTTTAAAGCTAGTAATACAGGTATTCTTTTCAAGCCAAGATTTACGAGAGGAGTCTTGGCTTTATTTTACTTCATAGCTTATCTCTACCCGTTATTTTCAGAGGCACAGGTAACCAACTGGGTACTTGTTATGCAAGGTATCGGTTTCCTAAGTTGGAAATTTGTCTGGGGTGACCCACCAAGACATGGCATGAAGGCACAAGACGATTTAGGAGATCAGTTAGAACGGGCAGTACTACTCCGCATGGGTATCGAGGACGAGAAGGACGGTAATGAGAAATGAGTTTTTGGGGTCCAGTTCTCGCCGCACTTCTAGGTGGCGGTCTAGTACAAGCGATCGTCTCCTATGCGGGACGCAAAAAGACTGACGCTGAAGCTACAGATCTTATCGCCCATGCTGCTGAGCGAATCGTAGGTAGACTTGAGGTGGAAATTACTGGTCTTAGAACACAGATTGCTGAACTTCAAGCCTTAATTAAGATCCAGGCAGATCAAATGACATTACAGGCAGAACAGATTGCAAATCAAAGTATGCAGATCAATAGTCAGAACGAAGAAATCAAGAAGCTAGGTCATGAGATTAACATTCTTCGTGATGAAATACGTCGTCTCGGTGGTGACCCTGATCAACTTGTCCGTAGGGGTAAGAATGAATAAAGAGCTAGAAGAGATTAAGCAAGAAGCTAAGGTTAAAGTACGCCGCAAGACCGACCGAGGTAAAATCGGCTTTGGTATTGCGGTTATAGCTATGTTCTCTATTCTTATGCTGATGAATTTCAATCTCAGTACAGCATTCAGTCGTCGTACGCCTTTCATGGAATACAACGTCTGCTACAATGAGCGTGACTCAGCAGAACGTCGAGCACAGAATGAGCTTCTAAACCTCTACATTGGCACTGGTGTACCGAATCCCCAGGTTGTTCTTGTGAAGACTAAAGCATACAATGATGCTAGTCAGTCACTACGTGACGCTACTGATCTTGACTCCAAGAACCGCTGCCCTGGTCTGAATGTCCTGAAAGATCGTTGATATTCATGACCTCCTGGTATCTTGACCAGACACCCCAGATATTACCAAGTGGAAGAATAAGCCAAAAGAATTTTTCCCCCTTGGGTCACTGCGGTTTGAATGTTTTCAAAGCATAGACCTGCAGCTATAGAGCTAAGCATAAGCCAAAATTTGCTATTAGTCATCATGATTCTTTCTTTCGTACTTGGAACCCTACGGTAGAATCCCTATATTCATCTGGTGTACCGAGATAGGTTGCGTCTCGCCGGTAGAAATGAAGTTCGTATCCTGCTTCAGGATCGATTGCCATTTCTTCTAGGATCTCTTCGTCAGCCTCTACGGCTACTTCAATGTTAAGCATTACAGTCCCATCACTAGTTCATAGTAGGCTACACCATAGTCAGCATAGCCTCGTAACTCTGTCTCATGATCGATAAGTAGACGTAGATCCTTGAAATGCGGTGTCGGATCTTCACTTTGATAATCTTCAGCCGGTACTAGGATTGCTAGTAGGGCAACGTATTGTTCGTCTGTTAGTTTCATCTCAGTCCTTAATAATATGGATAACTAGGACCTGTTGGCCCTGTCATACCGTAAGATCTTACTAGTTGTTCTTTCCTGAACTTAAGTTCAGCAAGCTGTAACCATACTTGAGCGTTCTCTGCATCGGTAGATATAGTATAACTGTATGATCCGCTGCAGCTATTACCTCGTCCTGGCTCGTGAAACTTCACCATATATTCTGCTGCCCGAGCGATACACTCATCGCTATCAGCTTCTAGAATTTGTTCTACTATCAAAAGTCTCCAATCAGATCGAGGAAGATCTTATCATACTCTTCCTGATTGAAGTCTTCTGCAGAGATCATAGCTACAGGTAGAATGTTAGCTCTGAATGCGATGACCCCATCAGGTCTAACGTGCAGAGAGTGTTCTTCTACTTCGAGTCCCTGATCAATCAGAAGAAGAGTAATAACTTCCTCTAGTTTTTGTAAGTCTTCAAGCGGATTAGGCAAGTCTTACTCCTTTAAAGGAGATCTGTGTATGAAGATCGATTGTCTGACCTTCATACGAATCTTCTAGTTCTAGTCTGGATATAGCGTAGTGGATAGGGTCATCCACTAGATCATCGAGAGATTCGATCTCTTCGAGTTCCAGATCTGTCGGCTCAATTGCTTCCCATTCATCTTCATTCACTTAAACTCCCCGTTGCCTCAATCTTCTCGATCAGATTGAGCGTATTCATGTCTGCGGTGTACTCTTTCCAGAGATACGTGGCTTCTTGTGAGCCAGGAACTACGTCATGCTCGTCACATAGACCGAGGTACGCACTGTATAGGATTTCTTTAAAACTTTTCATCAAGTCTCCTTGGGTTACGACATGAATTCTTCCATCGCCTTGATTAGATCCAGTACAGGATCAGCAGGCTTAATCTGGTAGTTCCCTGTAGCGATCATTTCGATACGTCGCTTGATCTCGTTCTCATAGGCTTCAGGTTCGAAGTCTCGGACAAGTTCTTTCGCTAGCTCCTGGGCTTTCTCCGCTAGCTTAGGGTTACTGATCGGAGTTTCGAAATCAAAGTCATTCAAGTCTTCTGGGTACAACTGCTTCTGTACAGTAATCATACCACGATACAGACCGAGACGGAATAGACCTTCATGATTCTGCATGTTACATTTACCAAGCAGCACAACATTAGCATCACGTAGAAGCACGTTGATGATGTTATGTCTGATTTCGTTGAGCTTATCTGGCACGACATGGCCTGAAGAGTTCAGTCTGACTGGTTGAAAGACATAGCCTTGTGTATCAGCCGGGTAGAGATACTCATTAACTCTATTTGCATCATGAGCACTGAGAACCAGAAGATTTTTCTCTAGTGTAGAAGTACGAGCATCTTTGATCTCTTCGATGTCACCAACCGGATCAAGTTTATACTGACCCTTAACAGGCCGACCGTAGATCAGCTCACCTTTACGGTAAGTGTTGTCTTCATCATCTTGGTAAATCTGATGAACTGGATCGTAGTCTTTCGTGCAGAGCTTGAATTTACTTTCACTCTGACGGATAGGCCAGAGCCGACCTACAGTTGTGATGTCATCTAGCTCAATGGTTAGCTGTGAAACATATGATCTCATTTTTTACCTACTGCTTCGTTCAGGGCTTTCATACCCTTGATGGTTAATTCACGACCTTTGCCACCCATGTCGATAAGCCCTTTCTTAACGAGCAACTTCTCTAGGGTGACAATATCTTCTCTGGCACGACCAGAGTGGTTACTGATGTTTTCTAGACCGGCAATGTTACCAAGGTTACGGAGACTTTCAAGGATAGCAATATGATCTACGGTCAGACCGTCCTTGGTGATCTCTGAAAGTTCTAGGATCGGACCTGGGTCCATGCTTCCTAGATCTCGTGCAGTCTTGATAAGGTCTGCTGCCTGTCTTGGGGAGCCAGCACTTGCACGACCTAGTGCTACACAGGTTTCGATCGTAGGGTCTAGACCGGCCTTGTAAGCCATGCGTTCTACGATCTGCCCCATCTCTTTATCGGTGTAGTCACGGAGGCGATACGGGGCACCAAAACGGCCTCTGAGTGCAGGCGTCAGATCCTTCTCGTCCGTAGTTGCAGCGATGATCGTGATAGGCTTAGTAAAGTAATGACGCTTACCAGAGTCATAACTGATACAGTTATCAAGAAGGATAGAGTAAAGGTAGTGCTGATCTTTCTTGGTGAAGTTGTGAAGCTCGTCAAGAAGAACAATGCCACCATCCTCTTCCTCTTCGAATTGAATCAGCATCTTGGCCAGAGTCTTAGGTGTAAAACTCGGGGTGATCATGATGTCGAGGAAAGAAGCGTTATGTTCCTTCGCAATAAGTCTGGCGATAGTTGTCTTACCTGTACCAGATTGCCCGAGGATAAGAGCATGATCCATCTGCTCGAATCGAGCCATCGCCGCTTGGATCTTGATTTGTAGACGTTCCTTGATCTTCTCCTGACCGATATAGTTTTCCCACTCTAGGACATCGAAAAGGTTACCCTTTTTAGCTTCATCTTCAGTCATCGTTCTCCTTTTCGTTCTCAGGCCATCCGTCGTACTTCTCACCGAGAGGTTGCTCGAATGGCCATACACCTAGATGCAGAGAATGTCTCTGTGCTACAGCTAGGTAAAATGTTTCATCTGTAATATAGGTATCGAGTTCACCACAAGTACAGGTTACGTGTAACCCATCTAGTGACACATCGTGAACCACGCTCATACAATATCCTTTTCTGAAACTCTGATTACAGCGTTCCATAAATTTTTGTTGAATGGTACTTCTCGTCCGCCAGCCTTATCACCAGTGAAGGTAAGTCCAGCATACATCTTACCATCGGTTACAGTCACGACATTAGCTTTCATCGTATCAGGAGTATTCAGACCACCAACAAAGCGTCTCATTCGTTCCATGAAAGTAGAAGGACTCATTGCTGACACTTCAATAATGACAAGGGTCTGATGAGAGAAACCCTCGGGGATCTCAGTCAGTTCCAGTGGCTGTACTGGAGTATTGATAAGACCAAGCCAACCTTCGATAGGATTAGAAGATGCTAGGTCTGAGTCCAGGTTAGCTGCTACTTTCTGAACGTTAGCATTCTTGATGGCTTCTTTCAAAGCTGTTACTGCTGCGATCTCGTCATCTGTGGTTGGGATGTAGACGTCATCTTCATTTTCATCATCCTCTTCCTCGTCGTCGCCATATATTGCGGTTAGGAGTTTCTTTTCTAACACCTCCTCTTCATCCTGGAGTAGAGCTTCTAGATCTGGGTATTCCTCTTCATCATTCATCTTCTTCATCTCCATCTACTAGTCTATCTAACTCTCGCTGTACACCTTCAATAGATGTATACAGGTCATGCTTTCTAGAAATCCATGTATACGCTGCCAGTCTTGACTTGTAGGCATCAATCATATCTTGAATCTCGGTTACTTTTTTAGCCGAAACTTGCTCTTCAGAAAAGAGTAGCAATTGTAGATCATCTATAGCTGACTCCATCGTCAGTAATTCTTTATGAAGATGGTTGAAAAGATAATCTTCTACCATCTTACGACTATCACGGTTATCCAGGCAAGGAATATACTCTACAACTACCATAGGTATATCGTAACTGGCTAGAGCCATAGCTTCAAACTCTTCGAAGTTCACTCGGGGGATAAAATAGACACCCCCGCCAGCAGTTTTAAGACTGACACCACATAGGGAACCATCGATTGCTTTACGAATACTTTCACGAATAGGTAGAGCGTAGAGCGCATCTGCATGTTCTTCCATGTAACAAGCGATGTAATACTCTGCTAGTGCTGCTGCATCAGGTAGAGCATCTCCTCCAATATCTGTCGTATCTGGATGATATTCCCATTCGATGTCTTTGGTTTTCTTATCTAGTACGGCAGTTGCAACCTTGACCTTGACTGTCACATCTTTACGCTGATACTCTGCGTAGAGCGACCGAGTAACCTTGGTCTTATGGAAGCCTTCATCTTTCATAGAGAAAGTAATGATAGTATCATCTGCAGTGTCGAAAGTAAAGTCAATGGCTTCACATGCTCGCCTGAAAACATTCTCCGGTTTCGGAGCCTTCATAATAGTTAGCGGAGCATTATACTCTTTAATGATATCACGAAACTCTGTGTAGCCAATAGAAGCTTCATTATCTACCGAGTACCATGTCAGGATACCTAGAGTGGGAATACCTTGTTTCTCTAGTCTATTTAGATCCATTAGACTCCAGTGTCTTAAGGTGACATTCAATTACAGCATGAATCAAATTCACAGGTGGATAGTCATCGTAGATTGCAAAATCAAAATGTTCGAGCGTGCCAGGAGCGTAGCAATATAACCATGGATTACCTGTTTCGAGTACACCTATTTCAGTGTACATTTTTCCGGTCCAATTTGCCTCTAGGTAAGGCTTAGTAAGCTCATGCTGTGGACCATTAGGCATCTCCGCAGTAGCATAGACTGGGGCGGCATAAGGATCACTGGCTACGACAATGCCTGGGTGGTTACCCTCTGCAGTCGTTACGTAGAAAGGAAAAGCTTCCTGTTGGCCTAGCAATTTTTGCTGGGTGGCAATCATAGCATCTAGAGGACCTTCATAAATAGTAGGCGCTTCTTCTTCTTCAATCTCATCTTCGATGAAGTCAGGAACATCTGACCAGTCAAGAATTTGAGCAGAACTATTCTTTACAGTTGTACTTTTCAAAAGTTCATTCTGAGGTTTCTTTTCTTCCCAAATACCGTTGATAGCTAGACCATACTGTTCAGCAAGACTGAAATACTTCATCAGAAGATTCTGTACGTTCTCACTCGCATAACGATACATCGTCCGAATGTCAACAGGGTTAGAGCAGTGAGCGGGAAGAACAGTATTTTTCATAGTAGCCCAATGACCGCTAGCACCGTCACGACCTGTACGATTATTGGCCCAGGCCATCTTGTTCAAGAAAGAACCAGTGTTATGTTCTAGAGTGAACACACGGTCGATAAATAACTGCTTGTTCGTTAGTTCATCAGGACCAAGAGTTCCTGCTTCACGACCGAGAAGGATCTCTGATGCGGCTGCCCATTTCTTACCACCAAAGGCACCATAACCATTCTCGTTAAACATCTTGGTCATTGTTTCTAGACCTTTGATGCCATACTTCTCATAGACAAAAGCCCATTGAGTCCAAGCCCAGCGTCGTTCCTGACTGTAGAAAGGGTCAGACTTCAGCATGTATCGTAGCTCACCACCACAAGCAAGGTGACTGTACTGACGGAAGCTTTCATCGAGATGGTCGATCAAGATACGATACTGTGTATCAGCTTCACGATTCAGTTCTTCAAGTTTCAAAGTAGGATCATCGTCACGGAGAACCATGACATCACGAACACGTTGTTCGATCTCTACCTCGGTTGCTTCAAGTAGTTCACCAGCTAGACGAATCTCTTCATCGGAAGGAAAGTATCGTGGCACGATCTCTACAAAAGAGTTGTTAGCAATACCGAACAGAAGATAATTATCTGCGGCAGCCATACAAGGATCAATTTTCAGATCGATGTCAGGCCATACTTTAGTCCAACCATCTTTTGCTTGCCACCGTTCACGGTACTCATCTTCAAGCAGGAATGACAGATCGAATCCACTTTTACTGAACTTAGGTGGTAGCTCTGGTGCATTCTTAATCTCGTCTAGGATGTAATCTTCATCTGTCTCATTGATTTCTAGGTCATCATCTTCTTCTAGCATCGCAAGGATATCTGCAATCTCGTAGTCATCGTCCATAAATGCTTTCTTTTGCATGTTTTCTATTGCTGATTCAAATGCCGAGTCGGGTAACCCGTTAGCTATATCGCCGATGCACACCCACTCATCATCAACAAGTTGATAAACTTGAGTGATATTACTAAGTTCATCTTCAACTAATTTGATCGTTTGATCCATCATTCACCTGATACTTTTCTAGTAGTGTCGGGTATCGGTTGTCTGCTGCAAGTGTCTCGGCTGGAACGCCAGCGATCTTCTGGTCATTGTAAAGTTCGATGATATCTTTCTCCCACCAACTGCACTTCGGATTCACACAGACTCTGCGCCCACCTGAATACATAGCAAAATGCTCTACGGGGAGACAAATACTTGCCTGACTAGATACTGGCTTCGCCGGTTCATCGGGGATGTCATGGCCGAAGAGATAACCTGCGGCATAAGCAACATACCATTCTTGGTTCTTGTTCTCAATAGCATGAGTGCAATAGTTTTCCCATACCCATGAACATGCTTTCGGTCCACTGAGGTCACCCTTGGTAGCCAAGAGCACCATAATTGCGAGGATAGTTCCTGTGCGACCATGAGCACCTAGGCAACCGATGTCAACATGTTCACCAGCTTCACAACGCTTGTAGGCATCTTCAATCTGGTTGAGTGCTACATCAAGGTCTGCCGGGAGATTAAAGTCAGGCCAGTTGATGATTTCGTTACGCCACTTACAAGTCCTGACCCAAGCACTATCGGCATACAGGCCAAAGTCTGGTTTCTGGTTGATCTTGTTAGCATTCTGGTGAGCAGTGCAATGCACAATCACACCATTAGGTAGGGTTACAGGCTGATGAAGATGTCTACTCGTGGAGTTACAATCTTTCATCGGCTTCTGTGGCAGAGGATCTTGTGTAAACCCTAGATCACCTAGTACCTGATCCTGGTACTTGCTCATCCAGTCGTCTAGGCTTTGTACTTCCAGCGGCTCTGATCCAGGATCAAAGTTCTGACCGCACCATCCACAGTAGTATTCTTCTGTGCTGTCACCACAGATACAATCGTATACATAGTCACCGCATGGTACATGGATAACATCCGTCTTGAAGCAGTCAGGGCAAGTAACTGATATGCCCTCAGTATTTTCACCTTGCTGATCGAGCCACATCTTGTCTTCAAGATTCTTGATCTCAATACTAATCCGACTAGCTTCAACTACATCCCCTGGATTTAACTCTTCGAGTTCATCCAAAAGCTTCATATATTTTTTCTCCATAGGAGACAATTCATAGTTCATGCGAATATTTCTCCCGTGGAGCCATTAATTTTCATCAAAGACCCATTCTTATACATCTCACCATTGAATGTGAAATGATCTTCGAGTACTTTGATCCGGTCAAATCCTAGAACACAGGTCTTGTTCCAGCCTCTAGCAATAAGCGCAGCATGAGATACCAGACCACCTGAGGCTGTCAGGATACCTACGGCACCCTTCATTTGTTCAACGTCGTCTGGTGCAGTCTCATGGGCTACATAGATATAACTGATACCTTGCTCTTGGTATTCCCGTGCAGTATCACGACCAATCGCAATCTGACCTACAACAATACCTTCAGTGGCACCTAGACCTTTACCGAGTAGCGTCAAGTTACCAGGGTCTTGAGTACCACGGTCAATAGGCGGCAGCAGTTCCATCATCTTACTGGTGCCATCTAGCACACTGATATCGCCTTGTCGTGCCATATCCATCAGAGAACGAATGGTTGCCTGACGTGAACATTTAGCTTGACGGTACTGCAAGATGTAAAGCTTACCTGATTCGATAGTAAACTCCACATCAAGAATACTCTTGTAGCGGTGGAAGAGTCCACCGATTGTAACCTGTAGATCCTTACCGGCCTTACGCAAGTTCTCGTCCTGTAGAATCTCTTGGATATGGAGAACCTTATGTGTACCGGCAACAACATCTTCGCCTTGAGCCCCGACAAGAAAGTCGCCATACCATCCGAGCTTACCAGTATTAGGATCATGAGTGAACACAACGCCTGTAGCTGACTGACGGTCAAGGTTACCAAAGACCATTTCTTGCACAGTGACAGCGGTACCCATATCATGAGGAATACCTTCTAGGTCACGATAAGTCTTGGCTTTCTCGCTGTGCCAAGACCGGAACACTGCGTTACATGCTTGTAGAAGTTGTTCGTTAGGATCATCAGGGAAGACGATACCGACGTGCTGAAAGAAAATACCTTCGTAAAGACGGACAAGGTTTTCGTTTGCTTTCTCGTCCAGTTCCTCGTAGAAAATCCTTGCAGAATTATATACACTACTGAACGCTTCGGCTGGGATACCATGAACTGTCACACCATACATCTGGATCAGTCTACGGTAACAGTCTAACCCGAAGGCTCTGTCAGCACCACGAGCTTCTACGAAAGCATCAAGATTATTTCTGGTCAGACCAATGTTCAGTACTGTCTCCATCATACCTGGCATGGAGATGGGGGCACCTGATCTTACAGAGACAAGTAGGGGATTATAGTCACTGTTCCACTGCTTGCCTGTCATCATTGATAGGTAACGAATGTGACTACTCAGTCTCAATCCAAACTCTGAGTTATGTTCGTGGAGTTCACTGGTGAAATCGAGTTTGAAACATTCGTCTACACTGATGACAAACGCTTGCGGCACAGGCAAGCCATCGTGGATCATCTGGTGAAGATTGGACGCCTTACCACCTACAAGTTCTTTAGGATAAATTTCATATTCTTTGTCAAGTAGTAAGAACGTCACTTTCTATCCTCCGTTTTTCTGAATGTGCTGATTGATATTTGTCTGGAAGGCTGCGAATGCCTCGTCGTAATTGATCCCATGAGTATCTGCTAGTGCCTGCATATGACGTAGAAGCCATCGTGTCTGCCATCGCAGAGCACGCTTAAGGCTTGCCTCGTTCAGGTCAGCATAGACAATCTCTCTGCCTTCCTTGTCGTTGTTCTTCATAGCAAAAGCTACACCTAGTGCGACCTGCTGTGCTTCTGCTTCACCGATTACGTCACTCATTAATTTCTTCCTTCTCGTAGCCTAGTTCACTTAGGGAATCTAGAAACGCATCGACTACGGTATCTCTCGATACTACACCAGAAGTGGGGAGATTGTCAAGCGCTTCCCTGAGGATGCTCTTAGCTGCGGCGATTGGATCTTCAGGTCGTGCGGGCGGAACCGCAACTTTTATTCCCGTAGTTGTGTAGACTGATGCCGCTGTCTGACCAGCAAGATTTACGAGAGGAAAATTCCTACCATCAATTACTCTCATCAGGGCGATACGATACAGTCCATCTTCAGTATCCGGTGTTACTTCTGCTCTAGCTGTGAATGTTGTCTGCATCTTGTTCCTTAAAGGTAGACTGTTAGAGTTTCTTTTTGGCCATTAGCTCTTGCTTCAGCTTCGGCTCGGTCATTAGCTACTCGCTTAACGAGATACGCCTTGACATGGTCAATAGTCTCTTCCCTTGACTTAGCCATGAAGCAATTCATATACTTATGACCACCTACTTCACCGTTGTTTCCATCATCGTCGATATAAGAGGGGAGGTTAACAATTTGCTTTTGCTCTTCACCGGAACCTCTATAGAGTCGGGCGTTCCAAACCGTATCCCAGAAAGTTTCAATAGTAAAAGCTTCACCTTCGATCTCAGGTTCAGTCTCTACTACTTCATCTTCTACAACCACATCGACAGGAATATCTAGAAGCTCTTCGATAGGTGCAGCACTCTTAAATGATAGCTGTTCATCTAGTGCATCTGTCTTGCTAAAAAATCCCATTAGTTTCTCGTCATTCCTAGTACTCGTCTTAGTCTTTCGATCTCATCAGCTGCTTCTTTAAGAAGATGTTCAATATGTCCGTAACCACCAGGGATTTCATAGAATACCGTGTCAGCTGCTGTCCGAAGTTCTTTTACAATATCATCTTCAGGTTCTGATTGATCAAATGTTGTAGTAGTCATCACTGTCCTAGATAAGGGATCTTACATGTGTATTCAAAGTATGTACCCTTAAGTCGCTCTTCAAGTTCTTCGAGAGCTTCTTCAAGAGTAAGTTCTAGATTCAGTAGACCCTGGATGTTTGCAAATTGGCCGGAGCCACCATAGATCTTATCCCAATCGTGGGAATCAACTTCTTCATCGCTACGAGCAGCCCACCAGTAACTTTCACCGTTACCAAGGACAAGTTTTCCATAGAGTCCTTCATGATAAAGCTGTGTATCTGTGAAGGTGCCATTGAATTCACTGTTGACCCTGGTAGCAGGGTCACTACATTTCTCCCAGTCAACACTATGCTCTCGGATACCTTCAAGAATACCCTCAGTCAACTTCGGGTCAACATTGAAATGTCCACCGTAGTAAGACCAAATCTCTACCTTCGTCCCATAGCTTGACCAGTAACTATCCTTCCAGTCATCATCATTCTGATTACGACCAGCGCCACCACAACCAATCAGTAGAGTCCAGATCGCCTGCTTATACTCAGGTGTATAGCTGCTGATTTCTCGTCGCTGCTTGGCTTTGATCTTATCTGAGAATTTACTCATGAAAGTACCTCAAGTTCTACTACTGTATAATAGTTGTATGGTGAAGACTTGTAGGGGGTCGGGTCTGGAGAAATATATTCACCAGGATCGGGACCGACATTGACCAACCAGTTTACTGCAGCTTCTGCATGTCGCACCTTGAGGCGAGCCAAGCGTTCTTGTTCTCGACGGTCATGACTATCTCGGTAAGGTTTCTCAAAAAGATCCCGCACAGCCTCAGCCTTCTCCCGAGAATTATAGACACAATGATCTGTTAGATGTTCTTCGGTATCATGGTCATCGCCATAGATATGCACAACGGTATAAACATTCACACTGTAAGCCTTTCTAAGCGTCGAACGGTGGTTCCAGCGGTAACCATGCCGGAACGAACGAATTGAGGATGCGAGGGGCCTTCACGGGCGTCTCACGAGGTTCTACAGGCTCATCGGGGGGAAAGATCTGAGGAAATACTGTATCCTTGACCTCTGCAAGCTTGGCTGATAGAAGAATCGTACCAACAGGATACTCTGCAAGTAGGCTGATCAGATCAAAGTTGTTCTGACGATTGTAAAACTTTTGCATAGCTTCCTGTGGCACAGTTCTTGAGCGACGATTGTTACGCTCAGTACAAAGTTCATGAGAAGTATCTGAGATGATAATCTCTACATCATCAAGGTTAGGTGCAAGATCAAGAATCTTTTTGATATCTTTGGCTACCAGATTAGTAGCATCAAGGTAAACATCCTGATTGTACTTGAGTCTTGTTGCAGCAATCTTGTGAGCGATACTGAACACTTCGCCGTTAGCTGTCTGACAATTAACATCGCCGGTAAGAAGAACTCTTAGTCTATCGGAACTAACAATCGCATCTGCATCCAGAATACCTGACGCCACCATCTGATCAGCTAGCGTGGATTTTCCGCAAGCTGGCGGACCAACTGGAATGTATAGCATTAGAAATCTGATTTCTCTAGGAACTGAATCTCGGCTTCGGGATCACAATACTTCTCGATCTCGTCAGCAATGTCACTAAAGCTTGCGCCATCATCATTAAGAAGAACAAGCCTTTTCTGAAGAGAGCCACGGACGTCTCCAGTATCATTGACCCATCGTACCGCAGCCTCTTCAAGAGTACGGGCAGGAGTGGTAATTTCTGGTAGGCCAAGGTCTAGGTTGATAGTGCGTGTTACACCATCTTTTGTTTCAACATGGATACGACCAATATCTAGAGCGTCCGCTGCCTTAGCGGCAACACCGAGACAGCAATACGATACTGTTGCAGTAATGTCATCAGCACGACAAAGGGCACCCGCACACTGGCTGTAATCTCCTGAACGTAGGGCCGCAACCCAATCTTTGATCTTAATTGTTTTCATCAGCCAACCTCTTCAACATCGACGTATTCTTCATTAGCTTTAATAATAGATTCTAAAACTTTAAAGAAATAATTTTTGCTCTTCAAGAAACGTACTGAACCATCAGGCTGATCAACACGAACAACTACACCCTCACGAATATGACTCGGGTCGATAGGATCAGCACCATAGTTGAAGTTCTCTACGATCTCTTCAAGTTCAAGGATACCTTCCTTCTTCGAAACAGTGTAAGGAAGTAGACCAAAGTCTGGGCAGAATTTCGCACCAAGTTCCCGGCAACGCTTCTTAACCTGAGGCCAAGAAAGCTCTACAAGATTACCTTCTTCGTCTGCCATAGCAATACGATAGACATAGAAATCAGCCTGTCCAGGTAGACAATTGTACGTGTACTTCATTGTCTCGGGGATAGTACCTCCGAAGAAACTCTTGAACTCTCGGTCTTTCTTCAGATCCTTAGTAGATACTTCGCCCATGACAAGCGTAGTATCATTCACATAACCAACAATCTCACCGTAGATAACCTCACCCTTTTTCAGGTTAGGCTCTAGGAAAGCTGTAGCATCGTAACGGAACTTGTCTGTACCGTAGAAAGACATTCTCTCGTCATGCTCACCGAGGATCACACGACGTGTACCGTGAACAATCTTCCATTCTTGCGTGATACGTGGAGTCTTACGGAGGATCTTGTGACGCCACTTCTGAGGATGCTCCACATCAACTAGCGCATTAGCTAGACGATGAGAAGTACCATGAATCTTCAGAGTAGTAGTACAGATAGAACCAACCGGGATAGCATCAGCTTCATACGCAAACTGCTTCGTATCTTGATGCATTGGAAGCATCGCACAAACTTTCTTAGTTGATGCTGTACCACCCTTCATCGCACGTAGGGTTTGCGGAGTGTAGTACTTCTCGCAGATCAGAACATCATGTAAAGTATCGAACTGGAAACCGACATACAGATCCTCAAGATTTACTCCTGTAAATGCTACGCTGTCTAGCGATGCGAAGTAGCCATCAGACTTGACTGAACGGAGGTTCTGTGCTCGGACTCGACGGTTCTTCGGGTCGAACATACCGCCACCAATCTTAGCACCAGACTGGTCATAGATTGGAAAGAGTTCATTCTGGATGCAGTATTCTTCTGACAGCTTGCCATCAGTGGCAAAATACACGCCTACGTCACCCGTCTTGTTCTCTAGACCTACAACAATATTGTGAGAGCCGTTCAGAACAGTGGCGATCTGAAGTCGATCTGCGTTAGGGTGTGGCTGGACGTTTTCTAGTGTTGCTACGATTGCTTGATACGACATATTTTTCCTTTTTTAGTTTCTCAAAACGGCCATTTCAAAAATCGCCCCCCTGAATTTCGAACCTTGTTTCGCTCTATTGTAGGTAGTCTGTTAGACTTTCACCGAGCGCATCAATATTACTAGATAGACGATCTAGGTCGCTGATGACACATTCGAGAAAATCATCGGACTCCATTAAAATAGCCTCTCGTTGAGAATGCAGCCAATTGATAACCTGGTCAAGATTCTCTATTCCTTGAACGATATTATCTTGGGTGCTCATTCGACTTCCTTTTTCCCCACGTAAGGTGCAATATCTTCACCGTAGAAATCTGGGACAATGGCTTCTTGGCCAGTTTTGCGATTACGCACTACTCGTTGGTTCTCGTCGTTACGGAAATAATCCCATTTTCGGAAAGGGTTACGAGGATTATGTGACATATCTGATGGAGCAAACTGACTATTATCGATATGGATGGCTAAAGATATTCCACCAACAATCAGAAAAAATAGAAAGATCAAGCTTATACATGTAAAAATCTTTGTTGCTGTGTCAACCATGATTCTCCTAGTCAATTACTGGTAATCCGGCGAGGAAACGCTCGATGTCATAACCATAGGTAACATAGCCATGACTTACGCCACCACAAGCTTCTTCATACTCTTTAGTGTCATGGTTATAGGCTTTACCTTCACAGATAGTCATGGTTTGTCCACGCATCCAGTGATAGAACTTCTGGACATCATCGCCCATAATCTCTTTAACTTGTTCTACAGTGTAGCCGTATTCACAGTCAGGTGTTGGCAAAGTCATTGTACTCTCCGGTAAGTTGATAGTGCTTGAGGGCTGAAGCACATTTGATAAGATGGTAACTCATAGCGATTAGCTCGTCATACCCACAATTATCTAGTGTAGTGTGCCCAAATCCTGTTTTACTATGGACCACGATATTAACTCGTCCATCAGGTGCGCTTGCACTGTGCCAGACATGCACGCCAAACGTTTGATGCGGCAGAAAGTGAATAGTTTATCGACATATTCAGGTCTAGCAACTATGAATTAACCCTACGAAGTCGTAGACCCCAATTTCGTACGGTTGAAGGACTGACATTAATAGAACGTGCCAGAGCAGCCTGGGTGCCATTCTCTTTAATTAGTCGACGCAACTTCGTGCGAGATAGTTTACCTAGTGTATCTGTATTAATTAGTGTACTACTCAATTTATTTCTCCTTGTTTATTTTTCTCTTACGAGATCTTAGACTAGACCCTGAGCGTCAGCCACAGACTTCTCCCAAAAACCCGCCGCAGGATCTTTAATGATACCCTTAGCAATCAATTCCTGCCGAACCTTGGCATTATGCGCTTCACGAATAGCTCGACGCTCTTCATCTCTTGCAGCCTGCTTAGCCCGCCTTGCTTCTCGCCGGTCAATCTCCCGTCGAGTATTCTTCTCTAGCTTATCAGCAGCCTGTCGTAGCGCTCGCACAGTTGCTAGAGACTCACCAATGTCTGCATCAAACTTATCTGGTGCGGTCAAACGGCTAGCGCCAGTGCCAGTTACTACATGAGATCCAACATAGCCAGCGATTGTCACGGTTGTTACACCAAGTTTCTCATCACTGACTGGCTCTACATAAAATTCACCACTCATTTCTTTTCTCCTTTAAGTTGTTTAAATCGTTCTCTTGCAAATTCTAGATCACGAGTCAGACGCTGAATATGCCGCTCAGCGTCTCCTAGTTGTTCTTTCTCGATACGGAGGCGTTCTTCACACATCCAAGACATAAAGGCTTCATCTGACATCAGAAGAATCTTGCTCTCAACGCCATTTAGCTCATAGGGTTGATTAGGGTCACGCATATCTACCCAATCTCCGAGTTCATTGATTAAAGGCCGAACCTCTAGATCCTTGATCCACGGATAATCCATGGTATCAGCATACTCATCTAACCGTGGCTATAATAGCCTCTTGTAGATCATCACGAGCAGCGTTAAAAGCCTTGATGGCATCTTGAATTTTCATAGTGATTCGATAGCCCGGTCAAAGAGGTCTAGAACATCTTCCTTAGTGCGACCTTCAAGGTCATTCCAACTGACAACATCGCCTCCAGTAAATGATTCTAAGTACTGCAGGACTCGTTCACCACGAGCAACACTCGCATCATGCTCAACTACTACAAGATGGTAGTCGAGAGCGCCAAGGATACAAAATCCTTCGGTAATCGTACCGAGGTCACCTTGTCGCCAACCGTGCTTCTCGATCAGATCTCTAGCGCCCTGAAGATCCTCTTTGATTTGTTTCTTACTCATAGTGAATGTACTTCCCAATAGATTTGCTCTGGGTTAACAGCTTCAGGCTGATGACCCAGTAAAAGCCCTACGTGGTCATCACAACTATGTGTATCATCACAGTACGGATCTGGCCCACCCGGCCGACCGCCGTCTCTGACCGTGATAATTTCTACAGTTGCGTCATTTGGGCAACGATTTTCTGTACCAGGGAAATTGTAGCAGCAATAAGGGCTCATAATTTACTCTCCTTTAGAGTGTGGGCAGTTAAAAGCATACCCAGGCTTGCAGTTGTCTACCGAATCAGTCGAACTTAGCGCCAGCACGAAGAAGACGAGTCTTCCAATTACGTACCGTACTAGGACTCCAACCATGAGAGTCGGCCCAAGCCTTGGCTGTCCCGTGCTTCTTCACGCCATTAGCGTAGTAAACGGGGCTAAGCTTGCCTAGCTCTACAGTATTAATGTAAATACCAGAGTTCGGACCCTTTTTCTTCTCGGGCTTAGGAGCCGCCTTCGTTGCCTTGCTGACGCCGACAATCTTTGCAGGCTGTGGAGCACCATATTCTGAACTGACCGCAGGCCACTGACGAGACTGGGCAGCTTCGTGACCGATCTCACCGACAACCTCATACTTACAGGCACGGCCCTTAGCATTCTTGTAATCGGAAGGAATAGCAACAACATCCTCAGGACTAACCTTGACGATCATCACACGATAGCCAGAACTGCCACCAAACTGCGGAAGGTAGCTCTTCGAACAGAAGTGAAGTCCAGTCGAGCAGGTACGGTTACGGTCATTATCGACCTTATCTCGTGGCATACTCGGCGTGGTACCAACAGAGTTATCAAAGGTACCAGAATGAATATCTTTGTAATTATCTCGGACCTTCTTGTAAGCCAGGAAGAACCCATCAGGGGTGATAGGAAGATCACAAGCCTCTAGGAAGAGATCGAGTTCTGCACGAACCCGAGGATCAGGGTTACGCCAGAGACGCTCAGCAAAAAGCGCTAGAGGTTCAAGCTCAAAACCCTCGGAGTGAAGCCGAACAATACGAGTAGCAAGACTGCCGATGACAGGCTCCTCTTCGTAGTAAAGCACACCATCGATAATCTCGATACCGTGGTAATCTTCACTGTCAATCTGCTTCTGAATTGCTCGTGCAGGGGTGATAAGGTCTTCGATTTCCTGAACAGTCGTATCAGACTTCTTCAGAGCTTCCTTGACCTTCGGATAATTGACGCTTGACTTATCTACAACGAACTGCCGACCCATCGAATCAGGATGAGTCGAAACAATTACGAGTGCATCTACGCCATCTACGTAACTAAATTTTGACACGGGTGTTTCCTTTTCTTGTTTTTTGCTTGTTAGCTTCTTTAACGAGAAGAATGTAATTCTTCAATAGCTCTCTTTCAGAAGGTGCACTGAAGAGAAGAGGGTAGTCTTTACGAAGCTGCTCTAGAAACGCTTCGTTAGCCTTGACTGTATCATCTAGAGCATCTACCATAGTTAGCATTTGGGCTAGATGACTGTGGTTGCCATAACCACCCATGTGGTCCTGGGGACGTTTCAACGGGGTTATGACAAGAAGATTTTCCGTTAAGAGAATCGAGCGTGCATCATATGAAAGACCGGCACCAGTTCCATACTGAAGGAATTGATTCAAATAGTAGCCTTTCATTTCATCGAGATTAGCTTTAATTGCTACGCTTATCGCCTTGTCGAGACGCTTAGATTCTTCAGGCTTGATCTGCTTCTGTACTGTAGCTGTCATCAATAGAATCGGCTTCACCGCCATCGGCTTACTTACATAAGCGGCACTGAGATACGAAACCATCGACTGTAGCGTACTGCAGAACCAATCGGTACCATGACCGACACCGGGTTGCCCTGTCTTCCATTCAATACTACCACACTTTTTGCTCACTGGCAACCAGTAATATTCGCCATCGGCAGGAACGTCCACCTGGGACCATGCAGCAGCACTAAACCCGTGCTTCTCGATCACGTACGGCTTTAGCTGCTTACTGGTGTTCAACGGAACTTTCGGTCGTAGAGATGGCTTACGTGGTGTAGGACCAGGATCGGGGATAGAACTGAACTTAATGAACTGATCTTTACTGAAGCCAGGCTCTTTCTGCATCTTAGCCAGGTTAGCTTTAGTAGCTCCACGTAGGATGCGACAGATTGCCTCTGGGTGACTGACTCGCAGGCGCTCCAGTTCTTCATCCCACCGTTTCTTGCTACGAATAGGCGTCTCTTCATCTTTTTCAAAGTAGTAGAAACGATAATTATCAAACTGATTCCAATAACATGTCATTCTACTGTAAGCATGGTAACCACTTGATGGTGAATCGTGATATGTTAGACCATCAGATAGATCGACGTAAGCGTAGCTAGTAAGGTCTTTACCTTGATATTTCGGCTGAATACCACGAAAGAAAGTATATTTTCCATGATATTTCATGCAAGCTTCAGCAAAAGAAGCTGCCTGGGCAACCTCTTTCTCCATTGAATCAATAATGTGCTGTTTAGTATCTGCGATGATCTTATTGATCTTAGCTGTGGTTTTATCATCCATCGAAAGAGCTTCTCGGGATGTAGCTACAGCAACGGTACCAATAGGTACATTAATCACCAGTAGTGTACCGTAGTAGCCCAACCATTCAGGTCGAACAGAGATAGGATAGAGGACTGGTCCTTGACGAACATATACACCAGTCTTTTCGCAACCCTGGTAGAGTTCAACCTGATCGGTTGAATACTTCAGACTGCTAGCAGCATAAGTTGGCTCGATAGCCATATTGAACTTAGGCTGCACAGGAAAGCCCTTGAAACCAAACTTCAACCATGAAGCTGCTTCCTTGAAAGCATTAACATCTGTGGGTTTTACAGCATAACTGATCTCAAATCCATCAGGCTCAGTAGTGGGGTTCTCACTTGTCAGAGTAATTCTCGGTGTACCAGAATCTGCACGACTGATAAAGTATGTACGCTCAGTGCCCTTGTGACGAGACTTCAATGTAGCTGCATCAGTATAAGCAAAGACTGACTTAGAGCCTAGACCAAGATAGCCTGTCTGCTTGTTAGTCTGGCCTTTAGATGAACTAAACAAGCAGGTCATATGACTGAGAATCTGCTCGTGGCTCAGACCTGGACCTTTGTCACGGATAGTAACGGTCGGCTCTAGTGCCGTCGGAAGCTTAACCTCGAAATCTTCTGTATGGTCTGCTTCCACATGGGCATCAGCAGCATTCGTCATGTACTCTCGTAGAGGACTCAGAACTTTATCTGTGTAGAGAGTATCAATGGTTGCTGCGAATGCTTCAGCGGTAGCATTCATTGAGTAGTCTGACGTATCAAACTCGTCGCTGATAACTACTTCAACATCTTTCTTAAGTGGAATCATCCTTCTTCTTTCATGTCACCTGGACTTATTATGATAATCTGTATAGTTTCTTTTGCGTGCCCTTCCACCCACTATATCAGAAATATGAGCAGGAGTAACATCAAATTGGGCGGCAATTATATTTACCCTAAGTCCTTCTTCTCTAAGTTTATAAATTTCAAAAACTTGACTATCTGATAGTGTGCTGGTTCCCACTTTTTCGCCCCAAAGATGTCTACCTTTATTGACTTTATCTATCATGTTATCTTTAGGCGTACCAAGAAAAAGATGGCCAGGGTTGACACACGGTGGATTGTCGCTCGTTTTATCTAAGCGTTGATTAATTTTTTCTAGTAAATCTGCCATCCTCTTATTTTAGCAGAAAAACTAGCGACTGTCAAGGTATCCAGGTAGCGAAGGTATGTTCGTCTACGGTATATATGACCCGTCGCACGCCAGCTATTCTGAGCATTCTTTGACAATTGACGCAAGGTTTTGCCATACTTGGGAGCCCGTTTCTACCGACTCTAGCCAGGTACAGGGTCGCCCGAGAAGGATTGCCACATCTTGATAGGCAATCCTTCTCGGCATGGACACTGATAAGCTCTTTAACTCCTGCTACCTTGAAGTCGCACTGACTTGGATCACTATTAAGACGTGACTGCCCTACACTGAGAACAGACCCACCTTTCACAGCAATCGAAGCCAACCTCCACTTAGGATAATACTCATTACTTTCTGCAATCTTAACAGCTAGTTGTAGAAACCGAGGAAACTCGGTGACTCCCTTTAGTCATGGCTTCACTCCTGATACTCGAATCTTATGGCCATCTTCATATTCAATTTCGATATCTTCGGCGTAGGCTCCATCCCCAAGACCAAGAGTTTCGATTTGAGCACCTTGGCCGATAAGACGTAGAACCTCTGAGACAGACTGGCCTTTCTTAGGACGCCACTCAGCATCAAAAAGATAGTTTGACTCAGCCTTGGTCAGACCAAGTTCAATAGCTGCCGCTACATTGACGAGAACAACAGCGTCATTACCTCTGGTAATTTCTTCCCAGTTATCCCCAGGCATCCATCGATCTGTGATCTCATCAAACCATGCGGTATCAGAATACGTTGGCTTCCAGTTTGTCTCATGAACTGCGGTACCGGCAATACAGAAAGCCGTTCCACAAGGAGTCTTTTCCTTCGGAGCGCCCCATACAGTTTGGTTCCAAGCTTCAGGGAAAACTTCAAGATAATCTGCAATCTGATTCAGAAGCGGAGTATTTCGAATAGGGTTCTTTCTGAACTCATCATCACCCGTCCGGTAACGACTGCGGAGAATCGGTCGGTTAAGGACACGCCTAGCCTGAGCGGTCCAACGACCAGACTTAGTAACGGCAGGATGACCTGGCTTAAGATCTGATGGCTTAATAGTTGCTGCTGGCATCAGTTAGCACTCGCCTTCGCACTGCCGCCCAGAAGAATGCTGAGCAGAAAACCAATTGCAAAAGATGCCGGGAAAAACCCTAGCGGAGCACCCGTGATACCCTCATTATAGAGAATACCGGCGACAAGCATAACAAGCCATCCCCAGAATGCTGCCCCAAGAGCAACTGCTACTAGTACTCCAATGATAAATCCAATAACTTTCATTTTATTTTCCTTTTCTTTTGTTAAATTAGACAGTGCTGCCGTGGTGTAGCATGTAATCCACCCAGTGATCGTACATCAGAGTTTCATAGTCATTCTTGGGCCGGTCGCCCAGCTGGTTCATGTACCAGACAATAAAGCCTGCAGCCTTATCACTGATAATGTCATCAGGACCAAGCGCCTCAATTTCATCGAGGATAAGTTCAATCTCACTAATCATAGGTTTAGTTCTTTCATCTTGTTGATTACGGTTCGCTTCAAGTCGGCCTTATCGGCTTCATCACTAGAGCTTTTATCCCAGTTTGACCAATTATCTACAAATGCCTCGAACTCTTTCCAGTCAAGAATATCTAAATCTTCTATAGATCTATAACCTTCGAAAGGAATAGGGCAGGAACATCCTGAGTCATGAGCCCAATAAAGTTTACCTTCCTTTTCAAAGACTAGGACTGTATCGTATTCATATCCTCCGGCAAGATCTAGTTGATCAATCAAAGTCAATCCAAATTTCTCTGGACTATGATAGACATTATCGTAATAGCTCATTTTACTCTTTCATATGCTAGCTGACTCGGATTAAACAGATCAACAGCGAGTTTCGTCGCTTCTTCTAGTCTACCCTTTTTGGACTTCGTTGTCAAAACCTTGTAGTTAAGGTCGAAATTCTTACACAGATTGATCCAATAGTCATCTGTACTTTCACGAACCTTGCCACCATAACGCAGCGGATCTTGTTCGAAAGGAATATTACTTGGACAGACGATGTAGAGGTCTGATTTACTAGACCTTGCGTCAGACATCAGGCTCAGATCTTCAGGGCCATCGTTCCAGAGATGCCAGTAACCTAGAGTACTGAACAGGTCAGTATCTTGAAAGATGAAAGGCTTGTCCAGCGCTAGATCCGTGGCTTGCTTCTGGAGAACTTTCTGACCTCGATGAATACTTTTCATCTTGGCTACAGTGATATCCGAGCCAACCATTTCGAGATAAGGTCTAGCATACTCTGGAATAGCAATGCCGTCTAGTGCGGTAGCTAGTGCATTTGCCAAAGTGGTTTTACCGCAGTTATGAACAACAAATTTGTCAGCTACATAGTTATGATATGGTGTTAACATTTTGATATCGTAAGTATGACGCTCACCTACAGCTTGAATTTTTGTAATTTTATCCGTAACCACTGTAAACCGTAAATTGTTATGACGTTCTAGGGCATGGAGCCTACCGTGTTCTGATGCAGAGATCAATTCTAGATTATTGATGTCATCATTCAGGGGATTTTCATCTAGGTGATGAATGTGATCTTCTGTATCCAGAAAAATCATTCCTGCAATATCATGATTTTTAAATTTTGCTCTATATTCTTCTAAGGTTAGCCCATTCATATGAGCTTCGTATACGGCTCTATTCCTACGAATTCGAGAGTATCGGTACTCGATGCCATTTTCAGTGACAGTTTTAAGGCCAGCCTTAGGATGAATAGGTTCTAGTGTAATCTCTAGTCTGCCATCATACTTATTGTTGTCTGCTCTGCCATCACACTCGTAGCGAGTTCCATTGTGGATGGAAACTTCATCACCAACATCGAGATCACTTAGACAAACATACTGTCCGGCCGAGTGAAATTTATGATCTGCCGTTCCCGTAATTTCATATCCTAGCGATGTAGTCACTGTAAAACAATTTTTCAACCCAGTGTCGACCACATCGGTAATCTGGTTCATAAAGATGCGACCCTCATCGTTCATACAGGGTGCGAAGTACTCAGATTCAAGTGTTTGAGGTCGGAGATATCTACCCGACCCTGGTTGCAATTTGTTATGAAAATTGTACCAAAGAGTTTCGATGGACCCACCCTTAGAATTTTGACGGCGACCTTTCTTTGTGCGCTTTTCAAAATTAATAAAAGTGTCTGCATCTAGGCAGGATTCTGCACCGAAAATCGTAATCTTCTTACGAAGAAAGCCCTGAAATGATGGTAGAATGTAAGAGAAATTCTTGAGCGGATCTTTCCTTACATCCGTTGCACAACCTGGTCGCATTGAACGATCAGGGTCATACGGCATAAACTGGGCGTTCATCACTTCAGCAAGTTTCTTGCCGTATGAATCAGAAGCTACAATAGTATCGCCTTCACGGAAACCTTTATTTTGCAGAATACGTCTCCACGTTTGCCAAAAAGCAGTATCCTTATCATCTTTAGGAACCTGTTGGATAGGGCTATCATAGTAAAGTATCTGTGTGTAGTATGATGACACTGTGAGATCCATTACAGCCCTTCGTCGCTCAGAGGTCATTGGTTCGTCAGGTTGTGTACACAGCAGAATTCTTACATGTGTATTCCCGAGTGATTCAGCAAACTTTACAATATCAGCATGGCCTTTAGTTGGCGGCAAGCACGTCATCAACACCCATGTAAGCGACATTATTTATTTCCTTTGTTTTTATGATATCTTATTAGTGCACATGGTCTACAATGTCTGCGACCGATTTTGTCTATATAAGTATTTTGTTCATTATATTCATGTCCTTGAGGACAGTGTGTTTTCTTTGAGTCAGAAACCTGATGTCGTAGCAGAAAGATGTGTGCCATTGGTAGATCTACTCCATGATCTGTAACCCCATGTAGCTGATAGCAGAAAAAAGACGTACTGAAAAGCAGTAATCTGTAGACCATTCTTAGCGTAGAGAATGATAGCAATGACGTTCACCACTGCCCATACGATCCATGTCTGAAGCTTCTTGTTATCTAGAAGAAACTGTGCAAGAATACTGCCGATAAGAATAGCTGTATCCCATCCGGCCATCTGACCATCAAAGAGCTTCACAAGATTATATGCACCGAACCAGAACAGACCAGTAACTACAAGATAGGCTGGCACTGACTTCCAGGTGACATTTGTTACTGGCCTAGTGATCTCATCACGGTTCCATCTGATCCAGCCGTAGAGAAGCTGTGGGGTCAGATAAAGGTTCAGTAGGGCACTTGCTAGCAGATCGGCCCGATAGAACAGCAGAGAGAACGCTAGGGTGCTTAGAGCGCCAATGATGTAGTTCACTCGTCGCTGCTTGACACAAAGATATGTGCAAGAGTAACTGGTGAACACTGCAAAGGCTTCTAGCCAGTCAACGTGATCAATCCAATGGAATAATGCCGCAGTGACGTACGAGAGCGCTGTCAGAAAAGATCCGAGGATAATTGAGACGCAGATGTCTTGGTGTCGAGAATTCTTGTACTTCACGGAATCTTGACCTCATCAACACCGGGCGGTAGAAGCCTCACAGTATAGGTCACATTATCTTTACGCTCGTTAGATACGTACCAGACATTATTTGTATCTTGGATCGACACGACAGCGATCAGCGCATCATAACCGTTATAATCGCCAAGATAACACCGAATACCATCACGATCAATAACTGTTCCTTCTGGAATCCGCAGAAAGTAATTCGGATCAGTAAAACGGCTGCCTTCACTAAGAACAACGGGTTCAGGCTTACGATTAGTAAGCCGCATTTCGCAATGACCAAGTGAAGGATTCTCAATAGCACTAATTACAAAAGTGTCTCCAATTTTTAGTTCACCATTATAACCAGAGCCAATATTAACAACGTCGCCGATTTCCATTACTTTCTCATTTCTAGGGCATACTGTACCCCATAGACTAGTAGAAAAACAAGCAGCACAGGCCAGAAGATCCCGGCCGTTACTGCTAGAGCTTCACGCTCAACAAATCCTAGGTTACGCCACTGTTCTGCACGGCTCAAAATCTCTGCCAGATAATGTCTCGTGGCAAGAAAGATGATGACCCATCCAAGTACTAGAGCAATCATGGCAGATCAATAACTGTATATTCGCCTGACTGGTCCCACTTCCAATTTTCATAGAGGGTATCTTGATCTTGAAGGTTAAGCCACTTGCAATTCTCTTCACGGACCCAGCGCATCTTAGTGGACCCGTATGTCCACTTCAGAATTGCACCTACTGGTAGCTTGTTGATATTCTTAACATCAATCGGTCCAAGAGTCGGCACAAAAGGCTGCTCAGGGATATAAGCAAATTCAATATTGTATTCCCTGAAAAAATAACTTTTAACTGTATAATTACATTCATGAGGATAATTCTTGGGGATAATATTACCATCATCCTTAATGATGAAATCAAACTCTGGCTTACGCTCACCGCTATAGTAAACTAGGCCAATAGATCCTGCAGGGGCAGAGTCTACTTCATCATAATTATATCGCTTACCTGTTACTAGCATATTTTCTCCTAGGTTAATTTGTAGAGCCGAGACCGATAATCGAAATCGGAACGCCAATGTTAGAACCATCGGCTGGGTAGTCCATCCCCCTCGGCTAGATTCTCACTGATGAATGTACTTCACCACAAATCTATATGAATCATTATACTGACTGAAAGTCCACGAGCCCGTTGTCCTTTGTAGGCGACCGTCCTCTCTTACAAGACGACGAACGTCAGTACTATCCGGTCTAGAGACTAAATCTACGATAGAACCAGCAGGAAGCTCCTTAAGCTGATCTCGATTCAGAACATCACCGATCTTATGCAGGCCCCCCTCCCTCGCAGGCTTCTTACCTCCATTGATGATCTTCTGGGCCTTAGCCTTGTCCTTCTCAGACCAAGTTACAAACATAGAATAGAAAGCGTTACGGAAACCCTCTCGAATATCTGCATCTGTTTGACTCTTATGAAAGACACGATACTGGGTAAGCTGTCCCATCATAGTGCCAGTATTTATTGTAGAATCTAGTTCACGCACCCACTTCAGGATCTGACGCTGAACCTTATTGAAAGTGTACTCAGGCTCTTCATTCCACGGAACACTTTCAATAATATATTCCCCTTTACTTAAAGGAAATGTGTCACCGACTTCGCCAAGCGACGACCAAGATTTACCTATTGCACGATATCGCACGCCATCAAAAGCACGAATGACAAGCCCCTTGTGCTGACACAGATGACCTACACCGTTATGATAAGTCCCTACCTTTGGCTTAGCTTCGGCTACCATCAGTCCGCCAAATAGACAATCTCGAAAGTCTCAGTAGAAGCATAGTCAGGGTGACTGCCATCAACCTGCGAAGCAATCTTACCGTCCTTCAGGATCATGTGATTTTTGCCCTTAGCCTCAACACCTGAGCCGACAGGAATGTTCGCAAAGTCCTTAGCAGTAACCTTGCTACCCTCTTCCTTCTCGGTACGAGCCTTCCAGACAGGCTTAGGCACGATGTTATTAGCCTTGCGGGCACGCTCAATACCTTCCTGACAGAAAGCACGAGGGTTCTCATCCAGGTACTTGACAAGAATCTCCTCGGAAGTCTTGTCAGTTGCAGTCTGGAAGAAACCTCGACCAGTAAGATCCTCCATCATCTGGGGAACTCGGGTTCGAGCAGGGTCAGTAATGTACTTAGTAAACGTAAGCTGTGTATTATTCATTGTTATTTCCTTTGTTAGTTATTGATGTAAATTAGTGTAAGGGTTTCATTTGCATATTCTGACATATGCCATTTAGTTCTGTTGTACGAACCAGAAGTGCGCCCGTCAATGATGCTTTGTTCGATACAATGGCCATCTTCCAGGGACCAGTATCGCCAATAATTATTGGCTGCTAGGGAACCAGGCGGGAGATTAAGTAGTTGACCTAGCTTAATTTTCTCCCCAACTCTAGGCAACTCTGGTGGAAGATACACAACAGTAAAGGCTGGTAGATAACCGAGCACTTCACCATTTTTTTCTTTATCTGAAAAAATCTTCTCTTCCCCCTCGGTGTAGTCCTCTCGAACGATAGCAATACGACGCTCAGAGTTTCCGAACTCTGATTGCCACGTTACAATAGTACCTGACGGAACTTTACCTCGGTCGAAATCCGAGAGCTTTGCTCCTACTTTAATCATACTTTTCACTTTCTAGTACTGCGACATATCTCATATCGTCATCGGCTTCCCATTCCCAATCAGATACATAACCTTCAGTAATAGGGCCGGTACAATTCAGCTTCTCAACTGGCATTGTAACCTGACGATACTCGGCACCGTATCGGATAAGCTGTAGACCGTACTTGTACAAGACACTAGAACTGATCCAGCCCCCGCAACCGATACATTGAACTTCAACCCACCAATGTATCTTTACACTGAAAACAACCATGTCACGACAAGATCGCATCTGCTCCTTCTCGCAATGTGGACAATGAACTTGCTGTAGAGTTTTCATCTGGTTCCTCCCATCGATTATATCTGCGCACCGCTTCCGCAGGCGACATACCGTTGTTAAAAAAGATCCACCAGTGAAAATCTGGTAGTTCTTCAAGAAGAAAGCCTTCAGTAACATATAGTTCATGACTGACCTCCTGTTGCCACTGTGCGAAAGAATTATGCACCTAGTTCTTCCAATCGTTTCTTAGCTAGATTAACCAAATATACCATAGGTCCTGATTCAGCGATAACTCGATGCTGATTGAAGCTGTAGTAATTTGGCCCTGGACGTGGAGAGTTATCTTCGATAAACTTCTCTAGGAACTCTCGTTGCTGTGATAGAATGTTTTCTTCTGTCATTAACAACACCCCGAATCAGGATAGGCGTACACAATTTCCTTGACCAGTTTCGTCACTCTAGATTCTTGATCCTCTAGGCGAGGAAATCCTTGAGAATCAAGGTACTCATTGAAAAGCACTCGTGCATCATCTTCAGAGTCAGCCTTTACAACTAGACTACCGTTACAATGATAAGCAGAATTCATAGTCTCACAGTCAGCTTCATAAGTCGGCATCAGACTGCCTCCAGCCAAACATGATTATGGGTATCACCAATAGGGCCAGTCGTACAAACTTCAAGCTTCGTATCAGAACCAACCTTGGTCATCGTGACATTCAGGTTCTTAGCAATAAGATCACTATCGGTAACAGCCTTCAGCTTCGTGTCCTTACCAAGATCAACAAAGCTTGTCTCACAGGCATTCTCTCCAAGATCAATAGCAGTACCAGCAGAAGTCAGAGCACGAACACCCTTGAGATTCTGGGTAGAATCACTCAGTTCAACTCGCGGCGACCACGCTGCAATATCACGACTGACAGAAGCAAGTTGGAACTTATGCTCTTCACCATCAGCACTGAAACTCTTCACATCGGGAAGAGAATGACCGGCCTGGTCGAAAACCTCTCGGGAACGCTCACTAGAATTGAAGACAAAGTTGTCAGCAACAGCAGTCGTGCCCCAAAGACTGAAGATAAGTACGGGAATAGCTAGAGCACGTCCCCTGGAGAACTTGCGCTCACCTTGGATACGTCCAATAGGATCACCGTGTCGGTCACGCTGAATTTCGCCTTTTCCCCGAGGAAAAAAATACGCCTTGGAGAGCTTACCTCCCTTACTTGCAGCGTTCTTCACCGGATTAGGAACACTGACCTTGCCAGGAATAGCCTTCGGCGTCATAGTAGCAAGTACATCAGGATCAGTACCTGCAGCGGTCATAAACTCACCGAGTAGACCCTTGGCACGATGAATAAGATCATAGTACTTCTCGTCGTTCTCGACAGCAGTATCACCACTGTTCTTCAGCACGATATGACCATCGTGGCCCTGAACAAGATTAAAGCCAGTCGCATTGATCTTATCACCCTTGCGGCGGAAAGCAAACTGGACGTTCTCACCAACCATCGTACGAACAAGCACGAAAGTATAGACTTCAGTGATCTTCTGATCAATCGCAATAGGCTGACGAGCATTGTACTGCTTCACCAGAGGCTTGTTACCATCACGGTTCAGAATGATACTGACGAAAGCCTCGCAGGCATTGAAAAGCCGTGCAACCTGAAGCTCGTAGGTATCAGCAACATCGAGAAGATTGAAAGGGTCTTCCTCATCGGTGAACTGTAGGTGTCGCTTGGGAGTCTTAGTTGCGGGCACTAGAACCCTTGCAAGACCCTGTAGATTCTCTCGCTGCGCCGAAGCAAGCTCGATCTCATTATTAGTCACTGACTCTTCTTCCTTATCGTCTTCCCACTGCTGGGTCTTGGTGGTTTCGTTACCTTCAACATCACGCTCATAGTAACCTGTCTTACGAGGTTGAGGTGGATACTGTTTCTTATAGTCGCCGGATTCGGTAACTTCAATATAGTCGGGCATTAGTTTCCTTAAAGTAGCAATCTTCCCCACTGGCATCGCCAGATCCCGGAGTACAACCATAACTTGACGTGTCGTGCTATGATAGATCTGCAATCGCTTGAATGAGGGCTGATTCAGGAATTGGGTGATACCTGGGCACTTCATACGCCCGCCAGTCACTGTCAATCCCAATATGAATCTGCCGAGGATGGTCACTAAAGATTTCCTTGGCATGAGTATGGCCGTGGATAATCACCGTCTTGCCATCATCCTTCACCCGCCAGTTATCATGTCGAGGCTCATCGTGAGAATCGCCAATGATAGGGAAATGAGTGAACTTGACGAGGAATCCACCAATCTCTGCGTCGAGTTCCAGATGCATCTCATCAAAGAATTGAGCGTAGATCGGCTCAAACTTCTCGACCTTCTTCTCGCCATTCAAAGGATGGTTGTTATCGTGGTTACCCTTAATCAGAGTCTTACGGCCGCTGATCCAATCGAAGAATCGCAGATTAAACGCACGATCACCCATGACAGCATCACCATCAATGAGAAGATTGTCACCAGATTCGATGCACGAGAAATTCTCGACAAATTCTGCGTTCATCTCGTCAACCGTATCGAAAGTCTCTCCACGGTCAGTGTACTTCAGAATGTTAGCGTGTCCAAAATGGATATCTGAACTGTACCAATTAGTCATTGAAATGATCGCTTTCTAATCTCTCGTAGCTTCTCTAGCGCCCAATCGTTACGGGGATCGTCTAGAAGAATGACTCGACTACCAAAACTTGTCAAGATGCTATGGTCATGATCACTAAGCTTGATCAATTCAACGTGTTCATACTGGCTGAGAACTCTCTCATTCATACTTCTTCCCAATCTGCTTTAAGACGATCTCTCAATCTATCTGACATACGGTGTAATTTCGGATTGTTCACAAACGAATCATTAAAGTCTGAACGGACGAGTCTACGTCCAAGTCTTTCTTCAGCACAACCTATACAGAACATGCCTACGGGAGAGGGGTGGATCAACGCCCAAATCTCATCTCGCAGCATGTAATGTTCGTAGATTCTACCAGTGTCACAGAGACAGTTTAAGCATCTGAATTTAAGTCTACTTGACATCTTGCTCTGTATTTTCTGTCGTTAAATGCATAGAAACACCTAAGGAGTTGAAATGGAAATTACAAAACAGGGCAAGAATCGTGAGCACTATCTTACTGAGATAGACTATGACGCTAGAACTGCGGTATGCCGTATCTGCGGTCCTACAAAACTTACACGCAAAAAGCATGGCAACAAGTATGGGTTTTACTGCAATACGAATATCCTTAATAACTATAAGGATTACTATAGTCGTCAACCGGCTGAATGGCACCAAGAAAGACGCTTGAAGTATGACGGACGTAGTATCGCTCGTAAGTCTAGTCTTAAATGTAAGTATAATCTCACCGTTGAAGAGTATGACGAAATGTTTAAAGCTCTTGACGGCCTCTGCCAAATCTGTCGTAACCCCGAAACTGAGAAAGATCGTACGGGCGTTATTAAATGGTTAGCCGTCGATCACTGTCACACCACAGGCAAAGTACGAGGGCTGCTCTGTGCTCAATGCAACCAAGGGCTCGGTAATTATCGAGATAACACTGACTACCTCAAAGCAGCTATCGCATATCTAGAGGCTTAACCCTTGCAGAGAAACCTCTTCCGACTTGTCAATCTTCTGCTTCCTCTCAGTTCGCATACATCCAAGCAGGATAAAGGTCAGAACAATTGCTAGCCACCAAGGCAGCGCCAGGAAAGCTAGCGTAGTATAGACTATGAAAGCTACGAGCTTAGTCAGAAAAAGGATCTTGGTCAGTAACTTTTTCATCTTGTCCTTTCAGTGCCTTGTTAATTTGCTCAGCAACAGAATCAAGTTTCATTTGGTCTTCAGGTGAGGGAGTTCTTGCTGTAACTCGTACTCTAGTGTAGATATCCATTAGTAGTATTCCTTCATTGGCCAGGTTGGCATAACTTGCTTTCCTTTAGAAGTAATAGCTACAGTTTTTCTACCACCTGATACTACCGGTCTGTTCATCGAATCGATTCCCAATAGATGAGGCGGACAAACGGTTGAAACATCACGGAGAAGTCTGTCTACTTCTTTTTGTTGTCTGCGAGTCATACTTATTTCATCCAAGCCAGACACATATTTTGGTGTCGAGTAGTAGTAACAGAGTAATGGTCTGGCGGTACATGGACCCGACCAAACTCATCAACGAATGCAATCACTGTCCTATATGAATACACTTCATAAAGCCGTCGTTCCTGTTGAGTACAGATGCGACCGCCCATAGTATTCCCACGAAACTCTTCTCGCTTAGCCAGATGACCGTTAGGTCCACCAATTTTACGATAGTTAGAGTACTTCACATCTTTCCTTTCAATGGTACCCCTGGAAGTAATTGAAACTTCGACGCACCGGATATAAGCCAGGCCGCTCTTACCACTGAGCTACAGGGGCATGAATTTAGCCTACAATGTTCTGGATAAGGATCATGGCATCATCACCTTTAAGACCAGCATTGCGCCAGTTGTCACAGATTTGACTGATCTTAGCAAAGTCTCGATGATGACGTTCAATTTCTGCTTGTAGCTGGTCAATTTCAGTGTCACGCCAATCATCTTCAAACTGAGCCATTACGTTCCTTTATTTGATTTGCTCGGTGACCTAGCACAACACCTACAGTAACAGCCTGATTCATACAATGATCTGTCGGAATGTAAATGGTATGCTGAACCTTCTCTAGAATACGTGGCTGAACCGAGCCATCTTCCGGCCCGAAAACATAAACTGCCTGCTTAGGATGCTCGAACTCATAGAGACTTGTAGCACCCTCAGTGATCTCTACAGCAACAGCCTGAGCACCGTAAGGCATTGTCTGATACCATTCGTCACTGTCAAGATAGACTCGATGAGGCAAGATACGCCAGGCATCTAGAGTATCAGAGCTTTGACGCTTGTACCTCTGACCAATCTGTCCTGTTGCTGCTGCACCAAGATTAAACGCTGTACGCCAGATTGTACCAAGGTTATTGTAGTTCTTTCCGTTGTCGATGACAACTTCTGCAAAGCCATCTAGTGCACTGGATCGCTGCACATTTCTCCTATAGTACACTTGATTCTATCGCCAACTTTGAAATCAGACATTATCTACTCCTGGCAGTACAATGATTCGACCACCAACGTGTAGACCGAAGATCGGACTGATATGCCCGACCTCATAACCACATGCCCCCTTCTTAACAGTCAGATGAGCGAGTTGACCTGTTCGGCTCGGATCAGGAATAACCACGATCTCAGAAGGATCGTCACTATCCGTGTAATACTCAAGATGGGTACCTAGAGGAAGATCGCCCCAATTCTGGACAAGATCTCCAACCTTAAACTTAGGCTCTGGCGGCTTAGGCGGCTCTAGCTCAAAATGCTTACGCACCTTCTCTAGACCTGCGTCACAGTAATCCTCAGGGTTCTGATCGATCCACTCGATGAGACTAGCCTTAGCTTCCTCATCATCACTAGTGAAAACACCGGCCTGTGCAAGACTAGTAATCAGGTTACTGTTGTCAACCGATCGACTATCGCTACTTGCATACTCGAAAACCTTGTCCTTGAAACTCATTTCCTTCTCCACTAGTTCAAACATCTCTTTCCATCCACTAGTCCACAATTGATCACCGTTATTCATAATCATATATGGTGCATTAGCATCCATAGAGTTACCAACTTGAGTAACTGTATAAATAGCATCTACGGTGAGGTCGTCCGTTTCGTAGGGAATATTAATGCACCGAATACGATCTCCAGCTTTAAATTTCTGACTCATTTTCACTCCATCTCTTAGCATGACCTAGGTCAATAATAGGTTCAGGCAAGTGACCTTCACGAGCCTCGAATTCTGCTAGCGCACCTTCTTTAGAGTTAATCTCTGATAGAACGGGTCGCTCGTGGCATCTTCCACAAGAGCCGTAGGATTCACTGGCTACTAGCGGCCACACTGAGCACTTACATGTACTCCAAAGTACTTCGAGCATTCTCCCATTCCTTATCTAGGATTACTTCCTGATCTTAAGATATTATACCTAAGTCGTTCTCGTAGAAGAACTAGTGATCTACCGCAGTTACAGGCTAGAAGAACAGTTTCTTGTCCTTCATCTACAACTCGGTAATTCTCTCTACATATGCACTGAACCTGCGATGACATTCTCGTACCTGATGTATTCAGTTTTAGGGTGCACTAGACCAGTCAGACATCGGACTAGTTTCGGACCTAGATACCTGACTTCTACGAGTCTTGGCATTGTGTCACCATGAACAAAAACCTTTGCTTTCGCTGCAAAGCCACCACGTTCGATCCACAGGTTGTAATCTAGTCTAGCCCAGCGGTCGCCGTCAAGCGCTTTCCTGAGAGTCGCCTCAGGGTCCATCTACGTCTCGTCCTTAGGGTAAATGATCTTGCCTTCGTCAGTAAACTTTAGAGCAGACCAACCTTGTACCTGCTCAGGGCTAGTAGCAAAGTCATCTGCTTCGCACTGAAGCCTGTCAAGAAAATCAGCACTAGGCTTGTTAATATCTAGACCTAGCTGCTTAACGACATCGCTAGCATTTGTCCCTTCATCAGCGCTACTGATGTCATAACCAAGCTTAATGAACACTGTGGCTGCAATACAATGGCGGTTATCAGGACCATTATAGAGACACTGACCATCCTCGTCCATCGGATTTACATTATTAGGGTTCTCGACGATGACCTGGCGGGCTGCCTTGATAACATCTTCTAGGGTCTTCATTGCGAAATCATTTCTTCGAAAGCGGCTTCAATCGTTTCAAGACTACAACCTGCTGCAAACATATAAAGAATAGCTGAGGCATGATCGGGGTTAACGAGAGCGCCTACAGTCTGCCAGAAAAGAAACTGGCCTTCGTCCCACTCTAGGCCAAGAATACGAGTGGCCTCTTCGGTCCAATCCCATTTTTCTCCATCTTCAACGTCATCATTGCTGAGATTCTTAAACAATTCCTGATCATCAATAGCAACTGCCCAACCAGCGATACACTGACTCGTGCCACAAACACCCTCGACTTCACCATCCCAATCAAACTTGTAGTGAAAGGTCATAGTGTCAGAGTCTTCAGTGAAATGATCCTGATTCCATCGACTGGGATCAACCTGAATAATCTCTGCAATCTGCTTCAACCGTAGTACATTACGCATTAGTCCTCATTTCAACATCAGTCCAATAGACTGGCAAGTGGGCTTCAACTTCAAATGCCTTCTCGGGCGCTTCCTCAGAGATATATACAACAACTTCACGGTACGGACCAAAGTCATGATCGAATCGCTTAATGCCGAATAAACAGTGAGGAAACTTAGCCTCTAGCATAGCCTTGTAACGCTGGCATTCAGCTAGTGCAAGACTATCATCATAATCTGATGTTCCGACCTGCTGGCAAGCCTCTTCTGCTGGAACGGGTCCAAGTTCAAGATAATCAATCATGAAAGCTCCTTGTAGACACTCTTGATGGTTTCGAGCTTAGCACCTGCGGCGAAGAGCCAAAGAATCGCACACATAGTGTTAAGATCTGCTCTAAAGGTGTTCCAGAAAAGCCAGTCAGCTTCATCACCGGTAATACCAAGAGCATCTCGACCATCTTCGGTCCAATTGAGCCCTGTCGTATCGTTATTGACATTTTTAACGAACCTCTCTTTATCAGAGATGGCTACAGCCCAACCTGCAACACATTGAGTAGTGCCACACGTAACTTCTGCTTGACCGTCCCACTCGAAATTGATTACGCAGTCTTCGAGTGGAATAGGGTTAAGATCATCATCCCAAGTGCGAGCAAAGTTACTCTGATCCCATCGCTCAGGCCAAGTCTGGATAACATCGGCAATCTGCTTGAATAGAAGTGTATTACGCATTTTCTGTTTCCTTTTTTAGTCCATAGTTAAAGAGAGTATCGGGAATCCGTAGCTCTAGCTTACGTTCACTTGTCTCTGACTCAGGTAGCACAGAAAGTGTGGCTCCGAGCTTCTCAGGGTTCTTGTAGAACTCCATGTACCGACACTTGAAACGGTTCAAAGTAGAACTGAGTCGAACAGTGGTGAATGCCCAAGAGTCGAGATCACCGCCACGATAGGTAAACTCTAGGCCGAGCAGCCTCAGCGTATCGCCGCTCAGTGACCATTGCCAAGTGACAGCATCATCATTTAGACAGTAATTGTTACCTGAAGTGTCAGGCGTACTGAAACTGAATTCAATAGTAGTACTTGGATGCAAGCGTCTCGCCATAAGAACGAGCTCTACTCGCTGGTTCATCTCTGGTCGTACAGCTAGCTCTTCTGCTCTAGTTAGAGAACGCATCACGATTCGACCCAGCAAAAGCTGAACCGGTACCAAGAATAATCATAGTGCTAAAACTCGTCCAAAATACTGGTTCCATATCTCGACTAGCAGCCAGAAAGGCAATAATCCAAATCGTAACTAGAAACTGCAATGGTGCAATAATTCCTAGCACTATACTAAGAATAGTCATAAAGGTTCTCACTGATCCTCCCAGGTGAAAACCATTTCCGTATCTCGACCGTAAGCCTCTTCTAGCTTGTCGGCAATTTGATTAAAGGTCAAACCTTCATTGTCATTCCAATTCCAAATGGCCGCTTGATGGCCGACAGGATCCCAGAAAGAATCAGGGACCAGATATTGAAGCCCAGCAGTGTTAAGGGCATCTCCGACGCCGTACCAGCGACCATTCCCTCGAAGAGTGAAAGGAACTTCTGCCACTACACAAGCCACCCCAAGGCAACAATACTTCTCTCGTCCATCGATAATTGTAGTAAGCCATTTTTGACCCTGCTCGTACTGCCCTGAACGTAGAGCGTCGATCCATTGCCCTACGGTAATCGTACTTGTATTCATATCCTTATGTCCTTTCGTGCTCCGAATCCGAAGCAATGAATTTTAATTGAATGATCGGTGTAGTGAGCAATAGCCACTACCTTGTCAATACCTACGAGTTCGACATAGTGCCAGATATCGTAGGCTGTAGAATCTTTCAGTGTTCTGAATTCACTCTTCGTTGCAGTCACATTCTTTACCGGTTCTAGGACAGATACCTTGATGGTACAGTTCTGCTAGATGTCCACAAACAACGCAATTAGCCGTGTCAAAATCCTCTTCGTCAAAACCTGTAAGATCTGTACCACAAAATCCGGTATCTCGATCATGTGAACAGTAATAGTGATCCAGTGTATCTTCTAGCTCGATCTTTTCTGTGACAACTGGAATAGTTACTGTGTCAGTCATCACTACGTCCGTTCTATGAATTCGGGGCAGTCACAACCGCCACACTTAAAGTATCGTTCAGCTTCATAATCCCAGTCAGCATCAAAATCACGATTACAGGCAGTGAAACCACCGTAGTCTACAGGATGCTCACTCTTAGGATGGTCGCATTCTGCACATAGATTCTGCTTATCTGCAATCATATTACATGTAAGACAAGGAATGTGATACTGGTCACAGTTTTCTGAATGAGTATCACCACTAGCATTCGCCCCACAAAGGGTCTTTTGGCATTCTTCATCTATAAAGATATGATGATAACTCATGAGCATGTAGAAAACATTGTAGCTAGTGCTAGGGGACCGATATCATCACGACTGCGATAAGGTATAGCACCCATGCCTGAATACTCATGCACAATTAGGTGCTCGGTAACTTGAACGAGCTTATTCCTGTCGAGGAATAGAACTGGGCCTAGACTAACCGATGGAGATTCCCAGTTAGCTGGCATTGCTGCAAAATCACTCATCATAACTATCTTCTTTCAGTTAATTGGTGGCGATAAGAGGCCCAGCTGGACCGGCCTTTATCTTATACTTACCCAGAGTCCTTGGCCACCATCGCTCTAAGGCGCTGTCCTACCTAACTTAGCATAGTAATCTGTAGTGCTGTGCCTGGTTTTATTTGCCGCACGTTGCACTCAGAAACGCCAAGATCTTATAGTCTCTTCTCGATTTCTTCTAGCCAAAATTCTCGGCCATAGACACTAAATCCATGAGTTTGAGTCCACATAATTCCTTCAGGACCAGGACTGTAGAGAATATCATCGTAAAGATCACTGCCAAATAACTGGCCAAAGATACAGTCGTTCAAAGATTCCATGCGAAGGATACTAGCATCAATTAGATGCGCCCATCCATCAGGAATAACAATGTCAAGCCAAGTTGCCCCTTCTTTGACATCTTCTCGGATAGCTTCATCTTCATAGTTCATCGTGGTGGGTCCTGAACTGTAAGAGCATCTGTTGGAAGCTCAAAGAAAGGACCGATGCCATTCTCATCAGAACAAGCAATGCCAACGAAAGAGATACAACCATAGGTTGGACCGTAGAACTCGTACACCACTTCACCTTTCTTAAAATCCTGACTGAGCCAATGGCATTCTTCGACTGTTACGTCACGATTCAGAATGAATTGCTTCATCAGAGTTCGATCTTCCAACAGGAGAATGAAAACCAAGACTTGCTATCATTAGTCATGGACGATTCTGTTGCGTACTTAACACACTCTAGATTCACTCCACTTGGGGAAGTGATGTTAAAGTACTCGATATTCTGTTTGATATCGTTAGTGGTTGGAGGATCAGTCTGTCCACAAGCGGTCAAACCGAGTAGACAAACCACGACTGCAATCTTACGCATCACTCTTCTCCCTTAACGAACCTGATCGTTGCTTCCAGGTTACAGTTATCTCGCAAGTACCGTGCAATCTCCTTGAATGGATATTCAAGCTGATCGTTCAGATGAGTTAGGTAACCTACGGGCTTACGACCCTCGCCATTAGGATCTTCCCAAGTGGCGGAGAATGCTGCGTTGATATCCTCAGCGGTTACTCCACTGACGATCTCTTCAGCCCAATTATCCTCACCTAGAGGATGACCTGTCATAAGATAAACAGTCGGGTAGTCATCTCCATCTTTCTTCGAAGGAGCATTACCAACAACACAGGCGACACCTAGACAACAATGCTGTCCATACTGATTAGTGAGCACGTATTTACTTTGCCCGTACTGACCAGACTCTAGGGCCTCAACCCACTCTAGCATTGTAATTGTATTAAACTCAGTCACTTCTCTACCTTTACTTTCGATTGATAAATCTGACTCTCAGTCTTCTCTGCTGTACAGTGAACTGGACAGGTATGGTTACAGGCACTCATTGTTTCTCCTTAGAGATCGTCCGAATAAGTTACACACTCTGGCTTGTTCCAAATAGCTGCATCCTCAGCTGTAGAGAAACCGAGAACTTCACCATTCTCGATACCCCAAACATGGTTACCATAAGCGATGCTACGCTTCTCGCTGAATCGCTCAAAGATGATACCCTCAGGGTCTTGGTCAGTGTGTGGTACAAGCATGATACAACCTGAACCATTCTGAGCTACACATCCAGAACCAGCTAGAACTAGGATAGCTACTGCAAGAATTTTACGCATCAGTCTTTTCCTTCACATAGGCCAGCATTTCTTCCTCAGTAAGAATACGAGCTGGCACTGTTGCCTTCTCAACCATATTCAGAATTACACCGTAGACAGACATGACACTACCATACATGTCAGCGTGGCAATGGTATGTGGAACCACTGTAACCGCTGAAATGAATCGTGTCATCGTCAACAGTTACACCACTGATACCAGAATTCAACTTCCAGCTATCACCAGTAGTGTAGCCACCCGCCCAAGTACCAAACACTTTCATAAGTGTTTCTTCTTGATACTCGATCTCTACTAGGAGAAACTTGTCAGGATAGTAGTCAGTCATTATATCTCCCTAATAGTTAAAGGCTCGATGTTGAGCCATCTGCTCATCAAGACTCATAGAAAGCTTGTAAACTTCCATGACTCGTTGCATCGGCTTAGCACGATACTCTGCTTCTACTTCACGCACATCCTGTTCTGCTGAGACATAGACTGGGTAGTCGTCCCAATCATACTCGTCACAGACAACAATCATATGAGTAGCATTCTCGATATATGAACCATTGAACCAGTCCATAATCGTTTGGCGTGATGCAGCCATAAGTTTTCCTTTCTTAGTTTGAGCCGGAAGTCAGGAGCGACCTGATAGATCCTATAAGCTATGTACACTTACTTATAGTTTCTAATTCCGCAGAGTTTGTAAACTCTCGGAAACATCCAGCATGAGGGCAGTATTACCTTGCCCAGAGGTTTAACATGGGTTCGTTACTTCACATCAACGTCTGGGATAATCTCCGAAGGACGGAAAATAACCTTATAGCGACTCGAACTCACACTAGCTGAGTCAAGCTGCTCAACGAAATACGAAACGTTGTCGGATAGACCGAGAAAATGCTTCTTGTACTGATCCTTACCTGTCTTACAGGTAACTTCCAGTTGATTGTTAGCATCTTCGATCGAACACCTACCTTCAATCGAAAGAAGATAACTGTCGGTGATACCGTTTACGAATACAACTCGCCGGACGATGTTAAAGTTCTCGGCATCCTTTGACAGATTCTCCGACACAATATCAGCGTCTGTACTACATCCAGACATGATTGTAAGGAAAGCAAGTCCTGCTACAATCATCTTGATTCGTTTGTTCATTTGTTTCTTTCTGTTAGATCGATTATTAAGTGTAGCGCCTAAACCCACTCTTACTAACTGTCCGAAGATAGTTTCATTCGAGCCGTACACTCACGCTATTGAGCATCTTCCCTAGTATTGTGCTCTTTCCCGATTAACTACTACTTGTTTCGCCTCTTCTTCTCAGCTTCACGGACAGCCTTCCAAATAGCCATCTCTCGCTCAGTGTCGACCATGATTTCTCCTGATGTCATAGCGCAATTCCCTGAGAAACTGCGGTTCAATATAGATACGATAGATTTGATAGAGAGTAAGAGTTTCAGGTACTGCCCCGAAATGATTACCTAGACCTAGCCTATGTAGATGAATAAGGAAGTGGTGCCGACGAAACTTCATAACTCTCTGGCTCTCTCAGCATTCTGCCAACTAGGACTGTCATTATGTCCACTGTCACGGGCTACTCCACGTTCACGCATATTCTTTACACGATGAACTGCTGGCAGATTCTCGTTGACTCGCTTGTACTGTTCTAGCGTGATAGCGTGCATGTCAGTCTCCAAAGTATGCTTGTGCCCGACGGATCATTTCGTTGTGTTCTCTCGCACCAGGCTCACCAGTGAACTTCGGTTTAGTGAAAGCTAGGCGACCCATTTCGGCCTCGAACCCTTTAAGCTCGTTTGATCGCTCACTAGAACGAGTATGCATCATGCTGCCTTCTGATCAGAGAGAAGATCATACGGAATCGGAATCCCGTAAAGGATAAATTCTCGCACGTAATAGAGATATAGGTTCTTCACGGCATTCCTTTCTTAGTTGTAGCTTACAAAGTCTATAAGATCTTTAATGTCTGCGCCGTATGCTGTTTCGGTATCGAAGTCAAAACCTAGATCGCCTTCAATAACACCGATCTTTTTATGTTCGATACGAACATTGGCGAACCTGATGGTTACAGCTGATTCATCCTCAGCGGCTGTTCCCCAAGTGATATAACCAGTCTTTGTGCCATGTCCACAACATGCTGCCAGAACACCGGGCAACTTACCTAGGCATGGATCTATAGCCATTGTTCGGCAGTAACTAGCTATTCCACCGGGTGCTTCTTCTGTTGCAGTCAATTCACAAAGATCGCAAACTTCACCGAGTTCCATTTGTTTCCTTTCGATTGTTTGTCACCCATAGTAGTTACAAGCTACTCTAGTCCTATCGAAGGCGATTAAACCTCTTGTCAGACTAGCCATGATAGATGGGTGCCGTCTGTTAACTTATACAAATATCAGACACAGACAATCTGACACGAATTTGCTTTCAAAGTCATACAAGTTTCAAAAGGGTTAGAAATCAGAGCATAATCTTCTCCTTTCTAGTTTGAACCCTGGAGAAGAATCGAACTTCTACTTTGATATTATCAATCAAAGCTACCATACAAGGTCATTAAGTCAGTACTCGTTGCAGATGTTCCTCAAAGCTGCCTTCATCTTGTTACGCAGCTTCTTGTGGTTCTGCTTCTTCTCATCGGAGGAAATGCGGTAATCACCGGGCTTGATACCGTATCGCAAGTAAATGTTTCGGTTGTACTTATCAGCCTGGTTGATACCACACATTGGACAGTGGCACTTACCACCGTAAACAATCGGATCGTTGTTACGGATCGTCCTGCTCATTTAAAGCTCTCATTCCTAGCCTAACCTTTAGGCTTAAATCATGATTGCTCCTTTCGTCTGATACTCGTATGCATAACCATTCCATCGCTGCCAGATCGTCTGGCCAGTTTCAAGAGAACTGTAAAGCGACCATTCTTTCGATCGGCTAGGAGTTTCGGCCCGGCATTCAACAGTTGTCACTAGTGGTCCACCTGCAATAGCGCCAGCCATCACGTTAAGAGCTTCTTCTTGCTTGTTCATCCCACTACCTTTACTGATTCATGCCGACCAATTCTAAGCCAGCCACCAACACTTGTATGAACCATGATGAAACCTGGCTGATCTTTACGATCAATTGCGGTAACTAAACCAGCGTTGATACCATCCCACACCAGATCATCACCTAGTTGCACGTTCTGAACAGTCATGATTACCCCTGAAGTTTCGGGAGACTTACTTTCTCGCAGATATACCCAGCGTGCCTGAGAACTTGTACGTAATCAGCACTTACCGGATTTTGTGAGTGAATTTTGATCCAAGCAATGCCTGGAACTTGAACACTTACAAGAAAGTTGATCACTGGCAGAATGGTATCGCTACCACCCAAGTCATGATCCAAGTAAAGCATCAGTTCTTCGCCGTAGTGCAAAGTGTAAGCAACACAATGCTTAGCGATAGCAAGTAGTCCATCATTGGAGTTTCTGGCATAGTTGAGTTCTGTTGGAACTTCATTACTGATCGGTGGAACATGGCTAACGTCAAACGTTCGCTCATCATCTATCACTAGCCAGTTCACGTCACTTGCCTTTCAAAGTCTAGAGATTCTTGTCGATGTCAGCAATTTGACTGAACTTTGGCTCACCAAAGTAAAACGGAAGTGGCTCAGGATCACTCATCTGTCCAAGCATCCAATTACGAAGGATGCTAGCGATTCGACCGTTTCCGTCCTGAAAAGGATGGATTTGCAGAAGTGACTTGATCCAAATGTCAACTTCCAAAGTGAGACGACGCTCATTGTCTGAGCCAACATCTCCAACTTTGCAGACTTGATCCCAGAAGAACATCAGTCTTTCAAACTGACCTGGAACCTCAGAAGCATGAGCGGCTTTACCACCATTCATGAAACCTACATGAGAAACCCGAAGGTTTGTAAAGTCTGTACGCCAACAATTCACGTCAGGCTCAACATACCTTGCGATATTCTGGACAAACAGTCCAATGTCATTACCGGGGAGAGCATCGGCGGTAATAGTGCCAGCGTAGTTAAACGCTGCAGTCATTTCGTCTATTAGCAGAGTATGTTGACGTTCACACTCGCTCACAATGTACTCTTGAACATCCATTGTCAGCCTTTCTAAAGTCTGTTGTTTGCACGCTACTGTATTCCGATGAGAACAGTTACAGAACATTTAATTCTAAAGAGGTTCTAGCGTGTCCCACTGTGTTTACTCTTTCTCCACGTAAGGAAAGAGTTTCAAACCAGACTATTTAAAGTCTGGCAATAGAGTCGTGGAATCTCTATTAGTTCTTGTTAGGCACGGTAGTTACTTGAATAACCCGTCCTGGTGGGATCGTTCCAGAGATAGTCCACCTGAGAAACGTGGAAGTCATCTTCAAACTTCACACCATCAGAATTCTGGTTATCCCTGTAGAAAGCGTGAGCTTCCTTGGAAGTTTCAAAGGGACCATAAACCACCTTGTCTACGTCATGGGGCCATGAACTTCCAGTCTTGATCTTTACCGTGAGAGTGAACATCATTTCCTCTTTCTAAAGCGGTCGAAGAATTGCGAAGTCCCAACCCCAAGACTCGGTACCGTTGTTTGTAAGTGCAAGATATGTCATGCACTCATCTTTGGTCCCCTGAAATTCAAAGGTCCATTCTCCGGCAATCTGGTTATCAGTCCAGATAGACCAGAACCCCGAAATGCGCTTAGGCATAACCTTCTCCTCGTTTCAGTAGTTCGGCATTCAAAGCAGTGATTGCCAGAAGTCGCAACGTATGCGAACCGTGCTTCTTCTCGATTCGGCGCAGATATCGAATTTCTGCTTTGATATCTTTCGTCGAAGCAGATGCCGGGTCGGTTTGAACTTCCTGGTTCATTATTGACCTTTCTAAAGCGAATGAGGGTACGCAATACCCAAAGCAGATGATCAATCTACGGGCTAATTTCAATGAGCTATCCCACCGTACCCTATGGTGCCCTCGCATTTTATTTCACTGACCCGCTGGCCGTCGCTATGCGAATATTAGGATATAGGAATTCTTAACCAAGGACCTAAGCTCCAGTCCCAATTTAAGACTTTCCTGACCTTCCAAACCTATATCCCCAATGACATTCCAAGGGATTAACTGTCCTAACGTGTCATTGTTTGAGCGCTACTCACTTAGCAAAGGTGAGTTATAGGCTATGCTACCCTAGCGCTTTCTCTCACCTAGCGGCATGAGAGAATTCTGAACCACGTAGGCTTAGTCTACGTTTACGCAGTTACCTAGCTAGCCATTGGCCCATTCGGTAACAGTTCGTCATTAAAGTAGAATGCGAGAATCTTTAGCCAAGGACCCAATTACAAAGGTTCCAGTCCCAATCTAAAGCGTTCCATACCATACCAAACTCGCATCCCCCATAACATTCCACAGGTTTAACTGCCTGAACGTGTTATGGCTTGAAATACTAGGTTCCACTCGAATCAATTTCCAACATCTGTTACAATCTAAGTGGAATTACCTGTTGCCGACCTAGTAAACCAAGGGATTTAATCCCTGTAAATCCCGATCAATCCCCAACCGTAAATGGTTTCACACCAAATACCGGTCGGAATCATATCAGAAACATCTTTCACGGCGAAACCAAACTCGGGATCAATTCCACCGTGAGGAAAGGTATAAGGCCATTCGTAAGGACCTTCCTCCCATGAGATACAAACATCTGCGTATTCGGAATCCGAATCCATTACAAGTTTCGGCTCAGAATACCCCGCCGCAATTGCAGCAGAATGCTGTTTCAGCAAAGCGTTCAACACCGCATTTGCCTCAGAGTTTGAGACTTTCGCCATTTCAAAGCCTCACATTCGGGCGAAGTGGCTTCACGTCCACGTATTCGTATGCATATCCCGTCCACCTACGCATTCGGCGAGTACCGTCGTCCAACTTCAACCAAAGTTCCCATTGCTCAATCATCTAAAGCCTCGTTTCTTAGTTGGATACCAAATCAGCGATTACACGTTCCAGATATTCATCTGTAACATGCGGGCTACCGTTACGCAAAGCGTGCAAAGCATCTTCCAGCAAAGGAATAGCCCGGTTCACCTTACGCACCATTGCGGTACGTTCTTTCTCAAGATCGTCAATGATATGCGACTGATCCATTAGATGTTCGGATCAAACGAGAGAACGGTATACCCGAATCCGACCATCGCATTCAACGTGTTGTAATGCGACCAATCGGGAAGATATTGACGGCTATGGTCCCACAAAGCCAAATCTGCCAGCATTACAAGAAAGTCCAACATTTCAGCCTCATTTCTAAAGGTTGGCACCTATCGGCAGGATCGAACTACCACTAGTCCAAAGTCCTATTCTAAAGGACCGACTAGCCTCACCAGAGATAAGTACAAGGGTAGTTATACTGCACCCTTAGCAGTTCGCCGATCTAGAAGAGATCGTCCTCGTCCACAGGAGCTGCTGCAGCACGACCCCGCTTGCCGTCAGCCGACAGGAAACGACCCTTGACGAGGGGGACGTAACGACCCAGATCATCGGGCCGGTACTCAAGATTGATCCGACACGTCCGACCATCAACGTCGATGTCAGCAGTTCCCTGGACGTACTCCACGTTGGTATCGACCAACTGTCCATCGAAACGCTCCTTGACCTTCTTGACCTCGAAACGCTCACCCCCGAACATTCCCTCGGAAGCGAACTTCTCGATGGACTTGACAGGCGGCAACTTCAAGCCGTTGTCCTGTCGGGAGTAGTTGAACGCATCCCCCTTGTCCGTCACCTTGTGAGTGATATCCAGAACGATCTTGCCGTTCAAGTTGACGCTGCCGATAACCGTTGCACTCATTGTATTTCTCCTTGTTAGTTTGGGCGAAATGCCCGATTCCGCCCGATTTGGGCTATCTCGCAATTTGCGATTGTTGACCTAGCTCCTTGTGACAGAGCTTACAGGGTACTTCCCCTAGGTCAAGGAATTTCTAGAACGCTCCTGATATCAGACCAGGAATGATGATAGCGAACACTAGGAACGCAGTCCCCATGAGTAGTCCGCCTAGGAGATCCTTTATCACTTAGCCCCCCTAAGGGAAGCTAGTGCAGCGGCCTTCCTATCCTTAGCCAATTGTTCCAGCGTAGGACGGTACAGAACCGTAAGGTTCTTCCTGCTGCGTTTCGGACCACGGTATACCGTAGCCCCACGAACCCCGACTTTCTGCGTTTCGACTTTCTTACCCATAGTTTCCCTTTCAGGTAGATTGAGTCTAGTAGTGGGGTCGGCCCATATGGCAGGCTGGTACCAGCATAGTTCTAACTTGTGCAAGTACCCTAATCCTAGCCCTACTAGATCCTCTCCCTAGGGCTACTCTACAGTAGCTACTCCCTAGACGTGTCTCCTGCCCCATTATCCTCAGGTTCGAGCGATATTGTAGTCTCGCTATGACTAGCACCGTTCAGCTTAGCGTTCTATGAGCTATGGCATCTTACCATATGAGCTAGGTGACCCTACCCTTACTTAGCGGTATACTGACTACCATTGTAGTTGGTCATCCGTTACTAGCTACCTTACTGAGCGTAGTGTTCTCGACTTCCTAGTCTCACCCATAGAGTGTACTATCTGACTTAGCGTCTGAGGCTGTCATATCGCTACAGCGCAACGTACTAGACTATCTGGACTAGTTCAGCTTCCGTCGCTCCTCGCTGCCTCTAGAGGACTTACGCTTGCGTTTCGGGTATGTAGTGGACCTTAGTCCTCCCGCCTCGCCCGGTCAACATCTTTCCTAGGAATTTCTGTCCTCTGGCTTCCCGCACTAGGTGCGGGCTAGGGGACAGACCCTAGGTCATAGAGGACCGGGCTACCGCGGGGCTGTGACCCGCCCGGTCCTCGTGACCGGCTGACAAGGACCATCTTGCGCCCTTCCACCAGGGAACGCAAGCCCTAGTTCGGATTCTTTCTCCCGATACCTCGAATGGGGGAGACACTGGGGTTAGCAGGCAGTTAGCAAGCCGGAGAGGTCACGTACGGGCACAGAATCGCCCGCTGCGGCAATAGTGCCAGACGACGCCTAGCGGGCCCACAGAACGTCCCCTAGGGCCTAGACGTCGACCGGCTGCCATCGGCCCCGCCCTCGCTCCGACGACGACGACGACGACGACGGCTGCTCCGACCACGACCGCTGCTCCGACGACGACGACCACCTCGACCACCTCGACCACCTCGACGACCACCTCGACGACGACCTCGACGACCTCGCCGACGACGACCACCACGTCCACGACCTCGACGACGACGACCAGGAACCTCGCCTCGCATATCGCAATACCTCGCAGGAGACCTCGCCATTTACGCTGGCATAGATGTTTCAGGCTCCATAGAGCTTATTCCAGGGGGCTATATAACCTAATGACCAGGCTGCGGCCTCGCCATATGAGTTTGCCAGGCACTGTCCCATATCCGATAACCCCGGGGGTAGGAGCTATTCCATACACTCGGTTGGTCTGTGCGGTGCCAG
>CALCZR010000002.1 GCA_937903325.1 uncultured Candidatus Saccharibacteria bacterium | reverse complement strand
CCTTTCACCCCTACCCACAGGTCATCCGAAGACTTTTCAACGTCAACCGGTTCGGTCCTCCACTCTGTGTTACCAGAGCTTCAACCTGCCCATGGGTAGATCACAAGGTTTCGCGTCTAATCCTACTAACTATGCGCCCTATTCAGACTCGCTTTCGCTCCGGCTCCGGACCTGAAGTCCTTAACCTCGCTAGTAAAATTAACTCGTAGGCTCATTATGCAAAAGGCACGCCGTCACACCATATAGGTGCTCCGACCGCTTGTAGGCGTACGGTTTCAGGTTCTATTTCACCCTTCTATTCGAAGTGCTTTTCACCTTTCCTTCACAGTACTTGTTCACTATCGGTCTTTCAGGAGTATTTAGCCTTGGAGGATGGTCCCCCCATATTCAGACAGGATTTCACGTGTCCCGCCCTACTCATTTATCACTTATGTATGCCTTTCATATACGGGGCTATCACCCTCTATGGCTGTTCTTTCCAGAACATTCTATTAAACATATAAAAGCTTTTGGGCTAATCCGCTTTCGCTCGCCACTACTTACGGAATCTCTTCGATTTCTTTTCCTCCGGGTACTTAGATGTTTCAGTTCTCCGGGTTTGCTCCTCTTACGAGGTGACATGTCTTCAACATGCCGGGTTGCCCCATTCGGACATCTGCGGATCAATTCGTGTGTGCCAATCCCCGCAGCTTTTCGCAGCTTACCACGTCCTTCGTCGCCTCTGAAAGCCTAGGCATCCGCCATACGCCCTTAACGATTTCTTTCCTATTGGTTACTCAAGCGCTTTATGCGCTCGGTTTTCTCTTTGTGATGTCTTTACCGTTAATGTCAATGATCTTAATGTCTTTCTTTCCAACTGATGAACAAATGTTGTTTTTGGCTCCATTCGTAACTTTTAAATCAGTCTTCCAAAACTGTGGAGAATAAGGGAGTCGAACCCTTGACCTCCTGCGTGCAAGGCAGGCGCTCTAGCCAGCTGAGCTAATTCCCCTCTAATTTTTAGTAGTCTCGGGCAGGCTCGAACTGCCGACCTCTACATTATCAGTGTAGCGCTCTAACCAGCTGAGCTACGAGACTGCATTATAATCTCTTCCCTCTTACTAATTATTAGGGGTTATTTTGTTATATAAGCAACCAGTAAAAACCAAAGCGAAACTTAAGTAAGTTCATTTTTAAATTGTTTTACGTCTTATGACGCTCTAAAATGAGATGTTCCAGCCGCACCTTCCGGTACGGCTACCTTGTTACGACTTAGCCCTAGTTAC
>CALCZR010000001.1 GCA_937903325.1 uncultured Candidatus Saccharibacteria bacterium | reverse complement strand
AAGTCAAAGCCGATTGGTTTGGCGACGATTGTTTTTTTTGGTTGCTCAATAAACATATCCCCTTGCAAGTACGCTTCTTCAATTCGCCGACACGCTATCTCAAAATACTTCGGCTCGCGCTCGATGCCGATGAATTTGCGCCCCATTTGGACGGCTGCAACGCCGGTTGTTCCTGAGCCCATGAAAGGGTCTAGAACCACCCCGCTCTTGCGCACAGAAAGGCGCACGATGTAGAGCATCAGCAGTACCGGCTTTTCGGTTGGGTGCCCGTGGTTGAACTTGGGCGCGGCAAAATTCCAAACATCGGAGTACTGATCTCCGCTGCGGCAATCGAAATAGCGGCGCAGCTCCTCGTAGTCCTTGCGCAGCTCCTCGTAGTCCTTGCGCAGATACTCGTAGTCCTTGCGCAGATACTCGCCACCGTCGCGGTTAGCGCGAGCCTGCAGGGTCTTGTAGTGCTTCTCAGTGGGGAGCGCGAACTGTGAGGTCGTGAACCAGTGCGATGCCATCTGTGTGCCGGTGGCTTCCTCTGCATCACGCCTGCTCAAGCCAGCACGAGTCCACTCGTCCGACAGGTATGCCCTGATCGGCTCAAAAACAAAGCCTCGCAACTCATCGCACTTGGCGACGTAGCCTGATTCACCGAGGGCCATGTTGTCGGCACCGTAGTGCTCGGCCATCAAGATGCGCTCCGTCACAGGCATGGGGGCGCGGAGCGCCTCCTTTGAGCACTTCTGCCCGGTCGGCGTCGGCTTGGTCCAGACAACATGAGACAGCACGTTCAAACGCCGTGCTATGCGATCCTCGATTCGACCGGCAAGCGACGGCCATGCGAACCACCAAAGCGTGGCATTCGCCTTCATGACTGGCACGATGGCATCAATCCACCGCTCTACATCAGCAAGCATGCCGCTACGGTTTGTCCACTCGTGGTCGAAGTCGCCCTTGACCTTGCCATAAGGCGGGTCAGTGATCACCGCATCGACCTTGGGCAGCGTTGGCAGCACATCCATGCAATCGCCCAGGTACAGCGTTGCCAGGCCGATGCGCTCGACTCTGATTTCGTTCTGCGCGCTCATGCCTTCACCCAATTCGCCTTAGCCTTCACCCCCACATTCCGGGCCTCCCCCATGTGCTCCATCAGCCGCAAAATCCGGCACACCGAGCTGCGCGCGACATTCGCGGCGTCGGCAATTTCAATCGTCAGCATCGGACGGCTGGCCGTCGCCAGAACACCGACAATCCGCGCCTTCGACGGCGTGCAGTAAAACGCCAATCCTTCTCGCTGACGCCCTCGGGGCGGTCGTCGTCGGCCTTCTCTGCGCTCGGTGATGCGTGATCCCGGATGTGGGATTGGGCGGCTGCGTAGGCGGCAGCAAAGTCGCCGGAGAACGTGGTCGTGCCACGGTCTGCAAGATGGACGCGGATCATTTCTGCCCCCTTGCGCGGATGGCAGCAGCGTATTGCTCGCCAATTTTTGCTTCCGAATCCCAGTCGGCGACGAACTCGTCACAAGGCGTAAGCGTTGGATTTTCTTGCCACACCTGAAGATTTTCGTTCAATGCGTCGCGCTCGCTTTCACATACCTTCGCGCACGCCTCGCGTTCCTCGGCCTTGGCCTGCTCAACCAGCTTTGCAGCAGCCCCGCTGACGCGCGGATCTACGGCAATGTCTGCGTGGTAGGCAAGCAGATCCTGGACGGCCTTCAGCGGGTTGGATTCGTGCTCGGCGGTGAGGATGTGAGCAATGACGAGTTGGTCGATTACGGCGAGCTTCCAGGGGTTGTTGTTCGCGGGATCTTCGTCGATGCTCACGTCTTGATGTAGCCGCCTCGAGATCCGTTCCCGTAGCTGTTGAGACCCGTGCCATTGCGTTGCGATGTCCCGTAGGTCATTAACGAGTTCGCGGAAGATGTGTGCTTTCATGGCTTCGCTACCCGGTAGGCGATGATGTCGCTCTCGTTGCCGACAAACGACGCTCCGCTTTTCAGCTTCACCTCAAAGCTCCCCCACCGAATCCAGCCATCGGCGTCGGGCTGGGGTTCGGCCAGTGCAGCTTCGGCGCGGGCGGTAGCCTTGCTCCAAGCGGCGGCCCAGCAGGCAGCTTCGGTACGCCACTCTTTGTCCCGGAACGACTGGCCATAGTGCGTTTCGAAGGCGGCGATCATGCCGGGGTACGGCGCATCAGGCCCGTCCCCGAATGCCCCGCAGAAGCGAAGCGTCGAATCTTTCCATGCCAGCTTGCTACGCAGCTCGTAGCCCATGAGCGGCCACACCTTCGCCACAGCATTCTCCCGTGCGATCTTGCGGCCGATCTCGGCGTTGAAATTCTCGGGGCTGGCGCAGGCTGATTCGCCGGTGACGGTGAAGCCATTGCGCAGAACGAGGACGCAGAAGGTCAGCAGGGACAGGGCGGGTGGCACGATGTCGGCACCGCTGGGCGGGTTAAACGCTGCAAATGCGCCCTGCTCGGCTGTGAAGTAGTGCTCGCTGACGATGTTCGCCTCGATGTCTGCCGGCGTGATGCGCGGTGCGGTCAGACCTTTGGCCTGGATTTCCTGTTCGATTTGCTGGTCTGTCATTGTGCTTATCCTTGAAGATTATCGGCCGGCGTGGCCGTTTCGATGCCGCGCATGCCGAATTCGACATTCACCGGCTCGGCGGGGACGGGGCGGGCGGACGCCGCATCCTTCGCTTTGTGCCACCCATCAAGCGCGGCCATAGCGGAATCCCACCAGCGGCTCACCGAAGCGGAGTCTTTGGTGTCCAACAGCAGGCACTCCAGCTCTAAGGCGAGTCGGTGGCAGGCAGAAAGCAGGTTGTCAGTCTGCCCCTCCAGCTCGGCCAGCTTCGCAGCCAGAGCGTCGCGCTCGGCCTTCAGCTTCAGTGCATCCATCAGCATCCAGTAGATGAGGTTGTCACCAGTGAGATCACGCCCCCACAGCTCGCCATGGCGCAGAGCGGTCAGCTTTCCGTTTTCGTTGATGACCGTGTATTTTCCATCGGCGAAGTCCATCCGTTCAGTCATTTCTTTTCTCCTCGTGCAGCAAGCATAGCGTCGGCCATTACGTAAGCCTTGCTTGCTGGCAGTGAAAGCATCGCCTTCGCCGCGAACTCATCACGCAACGACGTGCGGATCATCTCGTCAAGCCAGTCGGTCCCGCTGTTCGGCACCCGCAGCTTGATGGCTGCGTATTGGCGCAGAGTCATGCCTTGATACGGGAGCCTGTACTCCCCGTGCTTGTCAGTGCCGACCGTTTCGCACGGAAACGCCGGCCCGCTATTTTCAAAGTTGCTCATTCTGCTTTCTCCTTAAGTCTCTTTCTCAAAGCTACCTTAATGTCTTCAGCCATACGCCTTGCTGCACGGCACTCGTCTAGCGACTTGAACCTACCAACAGAGCACCGATTCAGCAGCGGAGTGACTGCTAGCATTATTTCTGCCTCACTCAGCACTTGGTCCCCGGGCATTGTGGCAAAGACTTTTGCTTTGTCAGCGATGGAAGCCCTGCTCACTGGCCGAATGTATTTCCGCAGCTTAAGACTCAGCTCTGCTACAAACATTGGATTCTGGCTGCGCTCTAAAGCTAGCTGATGCAGCTCAGCTACTAGCTCATCAAACACGTGGTTGGGCAGCGCCCAGTGCTCGGCACTCATATGTTGCCCTCTCGGATCTGTCTTGCTGCCGACGCCGCAGTTGGGTCAGTAGACCTGAACTGGTCGCAGATCCGTGCTGCGCGCTCAGTGGAGCTCTGCCAAGTCAGCCACTGCAGCTGTATGTACGGGCTACAGTACGCTCCGCTCTCGGCTCGGGCGCAGCTCAGAGGGCTTACCAGCCTTTCAAAGTCTTCACGGCTGCCCATCGCTTAGCTCCTTTTGCTCTGCCACATCGCCGTCTAGGTAGACAGCACGCTCTTTAAAATCAATCGATACGTGGTCAGTTTTGATGAAAGTTCCAGGCGCGCGGTTTAGACTAGGGACGTAAACAATATAGTCATCTGGAAAATCGCTAAGAAGACGCTTAAGGTCTCCAATAGTATACGGCTCAAGGCTACTTAGCTTATAGCCTAGCTTATAGCTTGCGCTACTCATTACTCAGCTCCTTTTCAAGTTCAGAAATACAAAACTCCAACAAGTCCCAACGTGCTTGTCCGTACTTAGTACGTCGGTCCCACATGTTCTGCGTAGAATTGTACGCAATGCACGCAGGCTCCGTGGGATGCGGAACCGGAAAGTCTGCACTGCCTGAAAACTGCGGCCACCTGCGAAACAAGCCTTGGAGCTTGCTGAGCCAATAGTCAGCGTTCTCATCGCGGCACTTCCGCGCAAGCTGGTAGCAAATACCAATCCTCGGGTCAGGCTGCTCTCGAATCTGCTTCAAGGCCTCTAACAGCTTAGCTTTCATTGTGACTCTCCTACGGCTTCGGTAATGGTGCCGCCGGTCCATCGCGGCACGTTGCAGATACTCTCAGCACCGACCAGGTTTGGGTTCAGTGCGCCGATACGCAGCAGGCTGTCAAGAAGGTCGGCCACTTCTTGCGCTACCCCTCGCAGTTCCGGAGCTGCGTTTGTTACTATTGTCCATTGCCTGGCGTCCAAATTTCCGCATGAGCATCAATAAGCGCCAAAGCTGCGCGGTACTCTTTGGCGTGTTCGCTATCCCTGTGCTCGTCGCCAAGTCGTTGTTCGAACACCTCCCTCGTAATTTGACGCTGACATCCAGCATCAAAGCGAAGCCCCTTGTCGGTGATGTAGGCGGTGAAGTAGGCGCACCGCGATCCAATGGGTCCGATTTGGAAGATGGGCCGTGCTCCTACCAGCTTTTCGCCGTTTACAAGACAGGCACGAGACAGGCCGGCCCGAGACAGGTTGGCCCCGGACAGGTTGGCACGAGACAGGTTGGCCCCGAACAGGTTGGCACGAGACAGGTCGGCCCCGAACAGGTTGGCACGAGACAGGTTGGCCTCGGACAGGTTGGCCTCGGACAGGCTGGCCCCGGACAGGTCGGCATAAGACAGGTCAGCTCCGGACAGGTTGGCCCCGGACAGGTCAGCTCCGGACAGGTTGGCCCCGAACAGGTTGGCCCCGGACTTGAGTGCTAACTCCATCGTCAGCCGCACGGAGTTATTTTCGCAGTTGTGCTCAAAAAGCACAGTGTCATTGACCCGAGACTTAATTTGGATGTTCATTGTGACTCTCCTTTAAAATTATTTACACAAACATATTTTACAACACAAAACGACCCGCGGGTCGTCCATGTTTAATACTTGCTTGCCATGACGCTATCCAACTCCGGATATTCGCGGAGCACCTTAAAATACTCTGCCAGATACGTGTCTTTGTCCTGATTCATCCAGTACGTTTTGTTGGTCCATAGTGTTACCTGCTTATCGCCTCCCATTAGTCGGCCCCGAGCGTCCGTCCTGTTCACCGGGACAGCCTTTCTAAACCCGAACCGGGACAGCTTGCTTGTCATGGCTCCGTTCTTGATTGCCAACTTCTCTGTCATACCAGGAGAAGACTTCAGCTCAAACAGCACTCGCAGCATGTCCATGGTAAAGATCGTCGGCTCCCACTCTCGAATCAGGTCGCCCGCGGGACTCCGCCATTTCAGCGGCCCGTTCAGCGTTGCCAGCATATGCAAGAAAAAGTCCCAGGAGCTAAACCCAGTTTCAATAACCAGCGCCCGGGCCTGAGTATGCGGCGGCTTCTCGTCGTAAAACTCAGCGTCTAGCTTTACCTCGTACAGGAAATGGTGCAGCAGTGCTGCCTTGCCCTCCGCGGAGTTCCGCCACACGTCAAACTCTCGCCACTCTCCCGCCGCAAAATTCCAGGGACACATAGCCTCCAAGACCAAAGCTCTTCGGTCGTCGTGCTCTATCAACGCCTCCGTGCCATTTGCAGCAAAGAAGAACGTACTGTAGTTTGGCGCTGTATACTGACTCTGGTACTTCTTCTCTACTTGTGAGGCTTCCTCAGTGGTCAAGCGCTTCAGCAACTGCTGGACAGCATGCCTCTGCTGTACACTGCTGTCATCCAGCGTAATCAGCAGCTTCTCAGCCCTCCACTCGGAGAAGCTGCTTTGCATTGCCTTCTCGTCGATGTTGGAGACGTACGCTTGCCCAACCAAGCTGCTGATCAGTTTTATCAACGCAGACTTGCCTTGCATTGGCGCACCAATCAAGTATATCCACGTTGGGTGCTTAACCAGTGGCTGTTGGAACATCCACGCCAAACGTCGCACTAAGTAGTCCGCATGTCGGGGATCCTCATGCCCAAACGTTGCTTGAATAAACTTGTAGAACGGACTCACGTCTCCTTGAGCAGGCTTTACGACCTTAGAACTCAGCCCGATGCCCCAGCCTCTCCAGGTATTCAAGTACCGCAGCTTTATGTCCGAGAACGGAGCGTCTTCCTCTACGAGCTGAGTACCACCCGGCACAAACTGAAGCCCTGCCACTGCTCGGCGGAGGGACGACTGCAACCAGTAGCTGCCGTTAGTATAGGTCGTGTAAGTCGGCGCTACGCCCTGGGGCGTGTTCTTCACACCGGTCTGCACTTTGAACTTCTCAGTAAAGAACTCACCTCCGAAGCTCTTGACGGTGACCCACCGCTGATTCAAAGTATCAAAGACCTTTTGCTCGCCTTCCACGTACACAAACCGCCTGTTCATGTCCAACACGGTCAGAATGTGGGCAGGCATTTGCGCACGGTTCACAACTTCTACCCACGCCTCGGTGGGCAGACCCTTGCTCGTCAGGTAGTCGTCCAGGCCCTTGCCTTCCTCCAGCGGCCAGGTCAGCACCTTACAAATCGCACCCTTAGAGCTCAGCTTGTTAAACAGCTTGCCCAACGCAAGACTCACGTTTGGGTTGTCAGTGCTGTCCATATCAAACGCCAAGTACACCGTGCGGCCGCCCCACTTGATCTGAGCCAGCTCCGGAAGCAAGTCCCACCCCAGCTTAGCGCTCTGCCAGCTACTGACACCGCCAATGGCCAGCGGAATAATCTTGGTGGACAGCTCGTTTGCTATGACGTCCAGGGCAATTGCCTTAAACTCACCTTCTAGCAACACAACGGGGACAGACACTTCACTCAGCTCTCGGCACCCGACTAACGGAGGAGGCACATACAAAGCAGGTGCTGTCTTGGGGCGCTGACCGTACTTACCACAGTCAGTCTGTGCTTGGAACCCGGTACGGTGGTACCTTATTCTGGAGTTCTCGTCTTGCGGATACTCAATATAAATCCCATCGCTAGGACTGTGGAAACCTAGCTCCGCGGCCTCAGCGGCAGAGATGTCTCTAAGCCTGTACTTAGCTATCAGCTCTTCATCAAAACCATAGCTATGCCATCTGGCAAGCGTCAAAGGACCGTGCATTGAGTGGGCATCACTTTCAAACTGCGGTTCCGACATAGCGCTCCTCCGGAGAAGCTTGTTGTTTACGCTCCAAACCCAGCACTCGGGACTCTTGACGGTTCACCGGCGGGGCAAATTGTTTCTGCCGCTCCGCAGCCGCCCGTGCTAAGACCTCAGTAATGAGCTTGCCGCCCTCTCTCGTGGCGCGGAGGTGAATATACGCTTCAAGCTTAAGACATGGCGCACCTTCCTCCTCCCAGCCTCGGCTGTCCACGTGCTTAGCCATTTCCGTACGGTCTTCACGAGTAAAAATTATCCAGGCGGAGTGAGGCAGCTTGTAATGTGTCCACTGCTCGAATCGCTGAAGCTGAATAAACTTCTCTACCGGGGTAGACGATACCGTCTCAGCACTTGGCGCTACGTACTCGGGTGGGGACTTGTCGAAAGGAAGCCCTAAGCCCTTCGCTACAAGCTTTGACACAATGTAGCTGCGGAGAGCACGCCTGTACTTACCGTCTAAGCGCCCGGGCTTGAAGACCTTAGGCCTGCCGGGTTTGAGGTCGCTTTTGCGGGCGCAGGCGGAGAACATTCTGTTCATAATCACGGAGGTGATGTTGGGATCCATTGCCACGAAATTGCACAAGATTGCATTGTGAATATGGCCTTCCTCCGTACCCAGCCAGTCTTGTTGGGTGGGAGTGTTGGCGGCATACATAATTGCCCGCTCTTCGGCCTGTATGTGGGCAGCTAGTGCATCCTCGATGCAGTAGTCTGGGGTAAAGACAAAACCGTCCATAGTTGTTGGCTCCCTTAGTCGAACAGAAAATAATTATATCGTCTGCAGGTTCTCAGTATTTACGATAGCAGAAAATAAAGTAGTTAGGGGTTACACGCGGTCGGCGGAAGTGTATATGCGTGCGCGCATCGCGTTACATATATGACCGGCTGAGCACCTGGCGGGGAAGATCGACTGTGGCCTGGCGCT